>NZ_WTUX01000009.1 GCF_009882975.1 Maritimibacter harenae | reverse complement strand
GGCCGAAGCCAACTTCTACGCAGCTCTGGAAACTGAATCCATGGCCGCGTAGCTTAAACCAAACGGCCTCCGGCAAATCCGGGGCGGTTCAGACACAAGACCTATCCTTACCTTATGAAAGGGCTGCGCGTGGATTGTCCGAACCAGGTCTGGTGCTCGGACATCACCTACCTGCCCATGCGGCGTGGGTTCCTCTACCTCGTGGCGATCATGGACTGGCACACCCGCAAGGTTCTGTCCTGNTGGATGGGAAAGGCCGATTCCTCGACAACATCTTCATCGAGCGGCTGTGGCGCACCCTGAAATACGAATGCGTCTACCTGCATGCCTGGGAGACAGGATTAGAGACAAAGGCGGCCATCCGGAAATGGATGACCTTCTACAACCACCAGCGCCCACATTCAGCATTGGGCGGCAAACCACTGGCGCTGGTCTATTGGCAGAGAAATGATATCAACCAACCCGATCAGCAGGTGCAAAGAGTAGCTTAATTTACGCCAGATCCTGCCCAAGAGATGAGGAGTAGCTCACATTTGCATAGACGTCAGCCGCGATTGGTTGGATATTTACTGTCAGCCAGAAGGCAAGCGTGCGCGGCTGCCGAACAAGGTTGAAGGGCACAAACAAGTCGCTCAACTCGCTTGTGAACCGGGCGCGCTGGCTTGCTTCGAGGCCACTGGTGGACAGGAATGGCGTCTGTGGTCCGCCCTTGACGCTGCTGGGATTGCGACCCGGCAATTGCCGCCCACCCAGATCAAGGCCTTCGCCGCGAGCCGGGGCACACGCGCCAAGACCGACCGGATCGACGCGGAACTCATTGCGCGCTTCATGGCCTTCCGGCCGGTTGCGGGACGTGTGCTGCCACATGAAAAGATTCGCCATCTCAGGGCGTTGACATCAAAGCGCAAACAGCTCGTCGAAACACGTAAACGGCTTCTGGCGCAGATCAAAGCGCACGGGAAGCTGGAATCGCCGGATATGTTCGATGTCATGGACGCCGAGTTGAAAGACCTTCTCGATCGCCAGATTGCAGAGCTGAACGTTCGGATCGAGCAGACAATGGCCTCGGATGATGACCTGGCTGCGATTGCCGGTGTCCTGCGTTCCGTTCCCGGGATCGGCCCCGTCGACAGCACTATGCTGATCGCCGAGATGCCCGAACTCGGCCAGCTCTCCGGTGAGCAGGCCGCCGTGCTCGCGGGTCTGGCCCCAAACGCACAAGACAGCGGCTCCATGAGCGGCAAGCGCGCCATTGGAGGAAGACGGCGCCAGCTGCGACACGTAATGTTCCAGGCGACCCTCGTCGCCAGCCACCATAACCCGATCCTGAAAACCTTCGCTGACCGCCTGCGAGCCGCGGGAAAGCCACACGAAGTTGTCATCACAGCCGTCGCACGCAAGCTCGTCACGATTGCGAACGCGCTCTGCAAAAACCGTCAGAAATGGGCCGACCAGGCCACCGGACAGATACAGTTTCTAGGCGGGCTGTGGCCATACAACTGCCAGTCCGACCCAGAATATCACCAATGTGACATATTATCGATCAGACGGACCACAATATCCTTTTCGGATTCACTTAAGCGCTCGATCCGTTCGATGAATTGAGGGTCACTTGTCGGTTTATGTTGTTCGTGCGATGCAACCGGGGCGGAATGGTGTCCAGGGAAAAACGCGGAAACGGGACGGTCCAGTGCGTCGGCGATCAAACACAAACGGGATGCAGAAATCCGGCTAGCTGCGCTTTCATACTTTTGCACTTGTTGAAAACGCACACCGATGAATTCCGCAAGCTTACTCTGCGTCATTCCGGCCCGCAGTCGCTCCTCCCGTATCCGACGGCCAACGTGTTGATCGATGGGATGCACCATTGACATATTCATGCATCAGGCAGAAAATTGGTCAAGGCTATTTCGATGAAAACAAACAGTGGATGCTCGCAACAGCGGCAACTGGCGAGCATTTCCTAGGGAATTTCCAATTCCAGCGACTCGCAATTCCGTATACTTCCTGTGCATGGACATCGTTCTTCTGACCACTGTCATTGCTTGCTTGTTCGTCGTGATAGCCGCGGCTGAACCGCTCGCTGCGAAACTGCGCCTGCCATACAGCGTGATCCTGGCTGCGCTCGGTGTGCTGATTGGTGCCGGAGCATTGTTCTTCCTTAGAACAGAGCTGACGGATGCGCTGAACCCCGTGTCAGAGGCGATTCTGGGGCTGCCAATTCGTTCCAATGTGTTCCTATACGTATTCCTTCCGACCTTGCTCTTCCAAGCGACCTTGGGGATGAACTTGCGCCGTATGCTGGATGACTGGGTCCCGATCCTTGTGCTTGCGGTCGTGGCCGTCGTCGTTGCGACGCTCAGCGTTGGTTATGCTCTGTCATGGGCCAGTGCGCTTCCCCTGGCGGCCTGCCTGCTGATCGGTGCGATCGTGTCCACGACAGATCCATCCGCAGTGGTCTCCATCTTCCGCTCTATTTCAGCACCACGTAGGCTTGCGCGGATCATTGAGGGTGAAAGTCTACTGAACGACGCGGCGGCGATTGCCCTCTTCGGCCTGTTCATGGGTTTCGTGATGCTTGGCGTGCCCGATCCGAGCCTTGAAGGTGCTTTGGCCCGCTTCCCAATCTTGATCGCAGGTGGGGCCATCTCGGGTTGGCTGGCTGCGCGAGGCGCCATCTGGATGATGGCACGCTTCAACCGGCACGAGCTTGCGCAAACCTCGATCTCCGTCGCACTGCCTTACTTGGCCTATATAGTTGCGGAGCAGAGCATCGGCGCTTCGGGGGTCATCGCGGTCGTTATCGCGGGATTGACGCTCAACCTGACCGCGCCGGGGCGCCTTCCGCCCCAGACCTGGGCAAATCTACGAGAGCTCTGGGGTGTCTTGGCGCACTGGGCCGGGGCGCTCATTTTCATCTTGGCAGCCCTACTCATTCCTCGGCTTCTCGAAGAGGTCCGCGGCGAGGACTTTGTCCTGGTCGGAGTCGTGATCGTAGCCGCCATTGCGGCCCGTGCAGTGATATTGTTCGGCTTGATGCCGCTGCTCACCACATTGAAGCTTTCGCCGGCCGTGGAGCGGCCCTATCGGATCGCTATTTTGTGGGGTGGCCTCAGAGGTGCGGTAACCTTGGCGCTGGCTCTTGCCGTCACCGAAAGCTTCCGCGTGCCGGATGGAATCCAACGCGTCGTGGGCATTCTCGCCACTGGCTTCACGCTCTTTACATTGATCGGTCAAGGCACGACCCTTCGATGGCTCATAGGGCGGCTCGGGCTGGACCGGCTCTCGCCCATCGACGAAGCGTTGTCACGGCAGGTAGTCGCCGTAGCTTTACAGACGGTGCGTGAGGATGTGGCGCGCACGACCGAGAACTACGAGCTGAATCACGAAACCGTTCGTTCGGAGGCCAAGCGCTTCGGTGAGCGGCTCGAGTTGGCGGTGAAGTCGGCAGAAGACAGCGCCAATATCCTCGACCGCGACCGCGTGACGCTTGGGTTGATCGCTTTGGCCGGCCACGAACGCGACACCATCCTCTCAAGGATGCGGGAAAGGACGATCTCAGCCAGAATGGCCGAGCAGATCTTGTCAGATGCCGATCGAATGATCGAAGGTGCACGCAGCCAGGGTCGCAGTGGTTACCAGAGTGCGGCACGGCGCAGCGTCGCCTATGGGCGGCCCTTTCGAATTGCTGCGACGTTGCATCGGCGCTTTCAACTGTCTGCGCCACTCGCGCGCATTACTGCGGATAGATTTGAACTCCTACTATCGCACCGCCTAATCCTGCGTGATCTTGGCACCTTCATCGACAGCCGGATTCGGCGGATCCATGGACGTCGTGTCGCGAACCTTCTGCACGACTTGCTTGCGCGACGGATCGAAGCTGTGGAAACGGCTTTGGAGGGGCTTCGGCTCCAATACCCCGGTTATGCTGAGGAATTGGAGCGGCGTTTCATCCGCCGCACCGGCCTCCGACTGGAGGAACGAGAATACACCGCAATGCGTGATGACGGTCTGATTGGCGCCGAAGTCTACACTTCGCTGATCCAAGACCTGAATGCCCGACGTGCGGCCGCAGCGGAGAGGCCGCGCCTCGACATCAATCTCCGCCGAAGTGAGCTGGTCCGGCAGTTTCCGCTTTTTGCGGACGTCGATGACAGGTCTCTGAGGCGGCTGGCTCGTGTTCTGAAGACGCGCTATGCCAATGCAGGTGATGTCATAGTTCGCAAGGATGTTGCCGCGAAGAGTGTCTTCTTCATTGCGTCCGGTGCGGTTGAACTCGAGGCAGGGGGGCAGACTTGGCGTCTGGGCCGCGGCGAGATGTTTGGGCAGCTGGCGATCCTGTTGACGAAAGCGCGCCGTGCCGAGGTTCGTGCCATCGCCCCCTCTACGTTGCTTGAATTGGATGAGGTGCGCTTTCGACGCTTGTTGGGCCGCAGCAGAGCTCTTCAGCACGCGGTGCGCACGAGCGCTAAGATGCGCGGCATAGAGGCTGAAGCCCTCTTAGAGGGCAATGCAGCGTCGCCCGCGGCGGAAGAATAGACAGCGGAGTGAGGTCAGTCGAGCGTCGCGCCAAATTGAAAAACATTGCGGCCACACACAGCGCGATCGGCAACAAGGTCCCGATCACGCTGACGAAATCGGGGACACAACCAGCCTGTCACCCTGATCGTAGTCCGAAAACTCTCGCCAAGAGCGGCAGAAGGTTCGGGTTCGGGGTCGGACAGGACCAACAAGGGCTCAGGTCGCAGTTGGATGAAAGACCAGTGGCGGGTCAGTGTCAGGTCGCGACGCTACCCATTATAGAGCAAGCTAGGCGTGCGACCAAAGGTATTGCCAACATTCGCAATTAATGGCTAACTTGAGTCCCTGAAGAAAGGTTGGGCTGACCCAAGTCCTCCCGCCCCGGTGCGTTCCCCTACGGCGCGCCGGGGCAATTTTTTTGGCCGAGGGCGAGCGAGCGGTGCAATACACGCACTTGCTGGTTGTCTCGATACCCCCGCGCTCACATTTCTGTTGCGTTGAACCTCAGTCCCTGAATGGTGGTTTGCACCCTTGCAAGGGCGCGGGACAGCACCATCGCCTCATGTGAACTGTCAGATTCCTCCGGGTAGGCTTCCCGACCGCTCGCGATGTCGTCGGCCGTGTCTATGAGCGCGATGAGCGGTCTCAGGAAGTGAGCGGCAAAGAGATAGGCGACGACGCCAATGATTAGGAAAGCGCCCAGCCCGATCACCAAGAGCGAGTTCCACGCGACGCCGAGGATACTGTCCGGTGGGATGGCGGGGAGCCTCACGATCATGCTCCAGCCAAACTCAGGGACATCCCCTTCGACAAGAGCGGGAACATAGGCACCCACGTGGTTCGATTTCCGGGACGTGCTCCGCGCCGCGCGTTCCGCCCCCAAGTAGGAAAAGCCCGCGAGCTCGGTCGCAACCGGGTCGTCTTCAAATCCTTCAAACGCGAGCAAGGGGTTGCCCTTTTGGTCGAGCACGGCCAGTTCCACGTCCAGAGCCCGGGCACTTTCTGCAAGGTGCGTCGCGATCCAATCGAACCGAATGGTATAGACCGCAACACCAACGGTCCTGCCTGCTGCGTCAAGAATTGGCCGCGACATGTTGAAGCGACGATCTTCTCCGTCCGATCTGCGAGAGTCGTGTGGCGCGTAAACGTTCCCGATGCGGCGTCCATGCAGGCCGACTTGGAACCACTTTCGCTCAATGACATCTTCACCTTCGCGAACGCCGTCGGTCCCGGCAATTACGACGCCATCAAGACCGGCCACACCCGCCCAGAGGATGCCTGGTGATGCCCTTTGGGCAGCGTTGGTGACCCGTCGTGCGGAATCATGGTCTTTGACGTCCACCAGCTCGCTGAAGCTGCCGAGGCTTTGCCACTCACGCGCAAGAAGCGCAGACACCGAGACCTTCATCGAATTCGCCGCATGTTGCGCAGCTCTCGACTGGGCCTGGAACTCCAGGTTCTCCAGCTTGCTCTTGGTCGGAACCGCAAGAACGATAGCGATCAGGACAAAGGCGATCGCAGCGCTGCCCAGAAGGGCATTGAAGATGCGCGGTTGCGAGGACTGGGTGCGGTTCATGACGGCTGCTCAATGTAACAGGTAGTTAACCACCCCTATTGCTTGGGATTCAGGCAAATGTGGGGCGGCAAACGATAATTCGTCGCGAGCGGGACAATCCCCGCGTGGTGTGGCAGATATGAACTACTCCGTCGCGGAACAGGGTGGCGATCAGGGCGCAGTTGCCACGGTGGATGAACTGGGGTGGCGTGGCGAGCCGGCGGACCTTCTCATCTCCGGCACAGGAGCTTGTTCGTCGCCTCGCCTGCCGCTATACGGCATCCTGATCATCTGGACCTGGGGTGGAATTCCCTGGGTGGCTCTCCCGGCCGCCGATCCGCCGGGCCAACCAAGACTATCTATAAAGATGACCGGTGCGGCGTCGCCGCCGGACCGGACAGGAACGGGACATCTTGAACATGAACCTTGACGCCTACCGACGCCAATGGCTCGGTAACGTGCGCGGCGATCTGCTGTCAGGCATCGTCGTCGCACTCGCTCTTATCCCTGAAGCGATTGCCTTCTCCATCATTGCCGGCGTGGATCCCAAGGTGGGCCTCTATGCCTCGTTCTCGATCGCCGTCGTCACCGCAATCGCCGGTGGTCGACCCGGTATGATCTCGGCCGCGACGGCGGCAACCGCCGTGCTGATGGTGACGCTGGTTGCCGATCATGGTCTCGAATACCTGCTGGCAACCACAGTGCTCGCCGGGCTCATCCAGGTCGCGGCCGGCTTTGCGCGACTTGGACACCTCATGCGCTTCGTTTCGCGCTCGGTGATGACGGGGTTCGTGAATGCACTCGCGATCCTGATCTTCATGGCGCAGATCCCCGAGCTGACCGGTGTGCCTTGGCTGACCTATCCGCTCGTCGCTGCCGGGCTCGCGATCATCTACCTTTTCCCATTTTTGACACGTGCCGTGCCATCGCCGCTGGTGACAATCGTCGTCCTGACAGCGGTGGTTTTGGTCATGGGCTGGGAGGTGCGGACGGTCGGCGACATGGGCGCTTTGCCCGACACATTGCCGGTGTTTCTCATCCCCGATATCCCGCTTAACCTCGAGGCACTGACGATCATTCTGCCCTACGCAATGGCCGTTGCGGTTGTCGGCCTGCTGGAAAGCCTAATGACCGAGAACATCGTCGACGACCTGACCGACACCAAGTCAGATCGCAATCAGGAATGCATCGGCCAGGGTCTCGCTAACACAGCAACAGGGTTCATGGGCGGCATGGCCGGGTGCGCGATGATCGGTCAGTCCATCATCAACATCAAATCCGGTGGCCGCGGGCGGTTGTCGTGTTTTTCCGCCGGGGTTTTCCTCCTCTTCATGGTGGTCGTCCTCGGGGACGTCGTTGCGCAGATCCCGATGGCGGCGCTCGTGGCGATCATGATCATGGTCTCGATCGGCACCTTCTCGTGGTCCTCGATCAAACAGCTCAAGACGCACCCGCGATCCTCGTCCATCGTAATGCTCGCGACGGTCGCCGTTGTGGTCTACACACACAACCTCGCCATTGGCGTGCTCGTTGGTGTGCTGCTGTCCGGCCTGTTCTTTGCCGGCAAGATCGCGCAACTCTTTCGGGTCACGTCATCCCTGTCAGACGATGGGCGCGTGCGCACCTATCACATCGAAGGGCAGCTCTTCTTTGCCTCGGCCGAGGATTTCATGGACGCCTTCGATTTCAAGGAGGCTACCGAACGGGTCGTGATCGACGTGGGCCATGCGCATATCTGGGACATCTCCTCGATTGCCGCGCTCGACATGGCCGTGCTCAAGTTCCGCAGGGACGGGTCCGAGGTCGAGATCGTCGGCATGAACGAGGCGTCGAAGACGATCGTCGACAGGCTGGCCGTCCACGACGAGCCTGGCGCTATGGACAAGCTGATGGCGCATTGAGGGAGGACACGTCATGACCAAGAAGATCATCGCCCTGGTGGACGGCTCCGCCTATTCCAAGAGCGTCTGCGATCACGCGGCCTGGATCGCAGGGCGCGGCGCTTACACCGTCGAGCTGATGCATGTCCTCGGCCGACGCGAGGGTGGCGCAGGGTCCGACCTGTCCGGAGCGATTTCTCTGGGCGCTCGGAGTGCCCTGCTGGAAGAGCTATCCAATCTCGACGAGCAGCGCGCGAAACTATCGCTCACGCGCGGCCGCGCTATCCTCGAAGACGCCAGGGCGCTCCTCGAAGATACTGGCATCCGGGCGACTGAGCACCTGCGCCACGGGGATCTGGTTGAGGCAATCTCCGAGACGGAAGGGGATGCCGAAATGGTCCTGGTCGGCAAGCGCGGCGAGGCCGCCAACTTTGCCAAAGGCCACCTGGGCTCGAACCTCGAGCGCGTCATGCGCACCGCATCAAAGCCTCTTTTCATCGCGTCCCGGGCCTTTCGCCCCATAGAGAAGCTGCTCATTGCCTATGATGGAAGCGCCAGCGCCATGCGCGCCGTGGATTACGTGGCGCGCTCGCCGCTCTACGTGAAACTCGACATCAAGATCGTCACGGTCGGGACCGCCACGGACGCTATGCAGAAAGGGCTCGAAGATGCGAAAGCGATGCTGTCCGCCGCCGGGCTACAAGCGGAGACCGGCATCCTGCCGGGCCAGCCAGAGGAGGCTCTCGGCAAACTCATCGAGGAGGCGAGGTTCGATCACCTGGTCATGGGCGCGTCCGGCCACTCCCGGTTGCGATCGCTCTTCGTGGGTTCGACCAGTCTCGAAATGATCCGCGCCTGCAAGGTGCCGATCCTACTCGTTCGGTGAGAGCATTCAGAACAAGGTGACAAAAAAACCACGTCATTACTGACGCCGACAAGCTCATCAACGGTGGATAAGGACATGTTGCCGCCCGGGTCATGGCTTTCCAATTCAAACCACACCAAAATGCAATGGCGCTTTAGAATTCAGACCGAGACTGCGTTTCTGAGATCGCTCGGGATCCTATCCCATTATCCATAAAAAAAAGATGACGTAGGATGTTTGGAATTCGCCTGCGGCATGCGCAGGGGAGCTCTTTGAAGTAGCGACCCAGCACGCAATCTTTCGCAGCGGACCACTGCTTCGCTGAATCCACCGAATTGACCGTCATCAATATCGCGGGCTCCTGGCCACGCTAGGGTGTCATCATTCGGTAGAAGGTCCGAGATGGGAATGGTTGAAGGGAAAATCGCGCTCGTCACCGGCGCCGGAGCCGGGATCGGCCGCGCGACTGCGCTCAAGTTCGCGCAGGAGGGCGCGAAGGTCATGGTGTCCGATGTCGACACCAAGGGCGGCGAGGAAACCGTCGAAATGATCCGGAAGGATGGGGGCGAGGCAGCCTTCATGACGGCCGATGTTTCATCGGCGGGCGAGGTCGCGGCCCTGGTCGACAAAGTGGTCCAGACCTTCGGCCGACTGGACTGCGCCTGCAACAATGCCGGGATCGAAGGCAAGGTGATCCCGATGGCCGACCAGCCGGAGGCCAATTACGATGCCGTGATGGGCGTGAACGCGAAAGGCACGTTCCTGTGCTTGCAGACGGAAATCAAACAGATGCAGAAGAACGGCGGCGGCGCCATCGTGAACCTCGCGTCCGTGGCGGGATTGATCGGGTTTCCCGGGTTGTCGCCCTACGTGGCGTCGAAACACGCCGTCAACGGCATGACGAAGAACGCGGCGCTCGAATACGGGAAGGAGGGCATTCGCGTGAACTCCATTTGCCCCGGCGGCATCGACACGCGCATGCTCGACTCCCTCGCCGAACAGGCCAGTGGCGGCGCCCAGTCCACGGCGGAAATGATGGACCCGCTGCACCCGATCGGGCGTATCGGTCGCCCCGAAGAGGTCGCCGAGTTGATCGTCTGGCTCTGCTCACCGCGCGCGTCTTTCATCACCGGGGCCAACGTTCCGATCGATGGCGGCTACGTCGCTCAGTAGATGATCTGGCGAGTCTCCTACTTTGGGCGCTGCAAGGGCCTGTGTTAATGCCAATGCATGTCCGCCCATCAACCTGGGATTGGGGGCCGCAACCTTGCACTTGAACCCGACGGTTGGCCGCGACTCCGCATGCGCGAAATCAGTGACAGTCGGTGCAGGAGCGGAACGTCCCGGTATGATGACAGCTCATGCAAGTCTGAATTCCCGCCTCCGGCACTGGATCGGTCAACGGCAACGGGTGCGGCTCGTGACACTGCGTGCAAGGGATGATGCCGTTTCCTGACCTATGCGGGCTCGCCTGATTGCTTCGGTCGAACGTGATGTGCGGGTTCACCAGGATACCTGACGAGGTCATCCATCCCTCCGTTTTCTCGATCAGGCTATCCAAAGGGCCATGACAGGCGAGGCATTCCTCGACCACCGCATCTGGTATCCCGGCGTTGGCGTCGTCCGCAGTGTCGTCCGCCCAGGTTGCTCCCGCGACCAGGCCGAGGATCGTTGCGATTCGCGCTGCCGCAGTGAATTTGAGCCAGTTCATTCCGCTCGCCCCCTTTGCGAGGTTTTCGCCCGTGCGTCGCGGGGTTCCCGTCACCCGGCCCGCTCCGCCGCGGTGCGGCCGGCGATTCGTCCGAATGCCAGGCATTCTCCCACGTTCGCCCCACCTTGCGGATACTGCACGTAGATCGATCCGAGCTCTCCTGCGCTGTAGAGGCCGGGTATGGCCGAGCCGAAGGCGTTCACCACCTCGGCCCGCTCATTGCGCCGGGGGCCGCCGCAGGTGTTGTTCAGACCGGGAAGAAGTTTCAAGGCGTAGTAGGGAGGTTCATCCAGCGCGACCAACTGTTGGGGCATGCGACCATGATCCTCGTCGCGCCCCCCTCTGGCGAAGCGGTTATAGCGTGTCACTTCCTCGCTCAGCGTTTCGGGGACGACACCGATCTGCTGCGCCAGATCCTCCAGGGTTTCACCTTTCTGGATCCAGCCTCGCTCGATCTCGGCGCTGTTGTCCGCACTCCATTCATACATCCCGATGGGACCTGCGGCCCCGAAGAGCGTCGAGGTCATGGGGCCCGCCGGTCGGCGCCGCTCATCGAAGATCAGCCAGGATGGAATGCGCGACCAGCTGTTGGCGACGCTGTCAAAAGCAAGGAGGTTCCAGTAGGCGGAGTAACCTGCCAGGTGGTTTTCTGCTTTGAAGCGACGCCCGGATTTGTCGACCACGATGTGGGGTTGGGGGCCGAACCCGATCGTGAAGGCCGTGGGAAAGTCGTCGAACTGAGCTTTCAACCCGCCGCCAAGCACGGTCATGTGCCAAAGATCCGCGCCTACGGCCTGCGCCATGCGAAGCCCGTCACCGGTGTTGTCAGGATTGCCGTAGAACGCCATCGGGTAGGCCGGAAGATACGTCCGCTTTGCAGCCTCGTCGGCATTGAACCCGCCGGTCGAGAGGATGACACCGCCACGCGCAAGGATTGCCTTTTCCGCCCCGTCGGGGCCCCGGGCGATCGCACCCAAGACAGCCCCGTCTTCTTCGACGAGCGAGATGGCAGGCATGCCCCAACGAAGGTCAATCCCGCGAGACGATACCTTGTCGTGCAGGAACGCGAAAAACCCGGTGCCGACTTCACCGCCGCCGCCGGGGGTGGCCAGCTGATATGCCTTGATCGCGGAATTCCCGGGCCAGTCCGGGTCGCGGCCCTGTGCGGCGAAAAGAGTGAAGCCCTTGGCGCCGAGCGAAGACATCCATTTGTTGTTGCTGACCATTTCCTTGGCCCAGACGTGGATCATCTCGTCGCTCACGTCCTGGCTCTCGGGCATCTCGACGTTCACCCGGGAAGCCACCTTCATGTAGGCCACCGCGTCCTCGACGTTGTCGGGAGTCAGCCAGACCCCGAAGCACATCTTGCTGTTGCAGGTATGCGCGTCTTCGGCCTGTTTCTCGAGGACCATCACAGCGGCTCCGGCATCGTGTGCCGTGACGGCGGCAGCCGCGCCGGCAGCGCCGTATCCGAGGACCAGGACATCCGTCTCTTCGTCCCAGTCTCGGGTTTGGGCTGCGGGCGGACTGGCGGCAAACCCCGTGGCGGCAGCCGCCGTGCCGCTGACGGCGACGGTGGACAGGAATTCGCGACGGGTCGTGAGAGATTTCGATGTCATGGCTGTTCGCTCCGGCGGTTCAAGTGGGGCAGATGCGCTCAAAAGGCGGAATGCCCTTGGAAACTGAATCACCTGACGCTGCATCGCATTGTCGCGCATCAATGCTTGGCGGCACGGTGCTCAGAGCAACAGTCGTGCGCTTCGCGCGAAGCGTGGCGGACTCCATGATCAATGCCAGCAGGCTCTTCTTCACAGGCAGTTCCGGCAGGCCTTGGACCGCTCTACGTGACGTCGGTGCAGAGCGCCGAACGGCGAGCGAGAATCGCGCCCAGGGTCCTGCGTATTGATTTTGATCAATGACATTTGACGAGACCACGCCAAGATCGGTTCCCGGTATTTGAGCAAGCGTCATCGTAATCGACGCGCTGGACATTCTCGGATTTCGGGCGAGACCTTCATGCTGATAGACAGCGAAATCACCTCCGAGGCGTCACCGCACGTCCTCATACTGGCGGAACGCGGTGTAGAGCTCTTTCGGGAGGCCGATCCGCGCGCCGTCCGGGCGCTGGCGGAGAGAGCGTATGTTGCCCGGTTCAAGAGCGGCGCGACGATCTTTGCCCAAGGGGAGCCGGCCGAAAATATCGCGCTGTTGCTCTGCGGAACAGTGAAGGTCGTTGATCTGACCGAAGATGGCGTGTCGCACATCATGAGCCTGCTCGCACCGGGGGACATCGTCGGCGATATCGGAGCGCCCCAGAGCCGGCTCTCTTGGGAGGCCGCGACGGATGTCATCGTGTGCGTGCTAAAGCGCATCACCTTCGAAGAATTGCTGTCGCAGCATCCAACATTGCAGAAGGGCTACCTGGCTGCGACCATCCATCAGCTGGAGAAGGAGCGCCTCTGGGCGTCATCGATGCGCGGAAAGGGAACGCTTCAGCGCGTCGCGGCCTGGCTCTTCACTCAATCGCCGCAGGACTCGGGCATGACCGAGACTGCTCTGCCTTTGTCTCTGTCTCGGCGCGATATCGCGTCGCTGCTCGATATGTCGCCCGAAACGCTATGCCGGGCTCTTCACACGATCATGGATATGGAGGCGATCTGGATGCCGACCCCGGATCTTGTGGTTGTCCAGCAGCGAGAAAGATTGCGCATGATCGCGAAAGGTGTGCGATCGCCGATCCCCAGCAGCATGCGAAGTAGCCCGGGTGCCTCGGGATCCTTTTCAGTCGCGGCGCGTGGACGCTGGAACAACGGGAACGCAAAATCCTTCGCCCTTGACGATGGGGGGCTGCCCACGCCCACCGGAAGGGCCTGAATTTTCGAGGCCAGAGTTCTGTGCGCAGTGTTCGGCTGCTCGTTTCGCGGAGCCCAAGTTGCTGGGAGCGGGCTGACAAGCCCCTGGCAACGTTGACTGGGAGGCACCGGCGATGGTCTGTCCTTGAAAAGGATTCCGACTGTCTACGATAGGTAGCAAAGCGCGACGGAGGAAGCCGCATGGAGGACAATACCGGCGTTTGCCTCACACACCAAGGTCACGTCGCGCCCACGAATGATATTGTAAGAGATAGTGGAAAGCGATCTTTCGCTCAGCTAATTCTCTCAATCCAGACAGGACAAATTCGGGGCGCGACAGACGTCGTGATGTCGCGCCCCGCCTGAAAAGCGATTGGGCGCCAATGATGCTTAACTAATTGGTGAAATCGGCAAGAATATGGCCCCCTCGTCTTCACTGACCATCGAAATGCCGAGCAATCCGAATACGGGTGATGCCCTGAGGACGCAGGGTAATGCCGGCTTGTGCGAAGTCTTCGTCGAAGCGCGGGTCGTCCTCGATGCTGAGGTAGCCCAGCCGAACCCCGCGCGCGTCCTGTGCCCCGGCCGAAGNCGCGTCCGACCGGGATGGACCGGATCGGGCGCCGGCTTTCCATGTCCACGAGCGTGATGTCGTCGGAGAGCCCGTTGGCCACCACGGCAACCGTTTCGTCGCGGTTCAGCGCGACCGACCACGCGCGTTCGCCCACCAGCACGTAATCCTCGAGCTCTTTGGTATGCGCGTCGATGATCGCGATGTGGTTGGCGCGCCCCAGGCTGATGATCCCGGTCTCCCCGTCTTCGGTCAGCGCCATGCCCACGGGCGTCACGTCCACGGGGCGAAAGCCCGGCGGCTGGAATTCCAGAATGTCCTTGATCTCGTTCGTTTCGCGGTCGATCACGTAGATCTCGCTCGACAGTTCGGCCGAAACCCAGAGCTCGTTCGTGTCCGGGGTGAGCACGAAGCGGCGGGGCCGGGTGCCGACGATGATGTTGTCGGTGACGACGCCCGCCTCGGGATCGACGACGTGGACCATGTCGGCCACTTCCGAGGTCACGTAGACGGTCGAGCCGTCCTCGGTCTGCACCACGCCCTCTGGTTCGGCGCCGGTGGGGATGTCGTGCACGACGATCCCGCTTTCAAGCTCGATCACCTCGAGCATCGAGTCCTCTTCGTTCGAGACGTACATGTATTTCTCGTCGGGCGAGAAGGCAAACNCGTTGAACTCGGCGTCGAGCACCCAGACCTCGTGGCTTTTCTCGTTGGAGACGAACACGAGCCCGGTGTCCTTGGCCTGTGCCGGGCCGAGCGCGAGCCCGGCGGCCAGGCAGAAAGCGAAGATGCCGTTCTTCATCAGCGCACCACGAACGTGCCGGCGATGCCGCGTTCCTCGTAGCCGGGGGCGTAGAAGTCGTAGTTGCCCGGGCGGATCGGGACGAACCAGATGTCGATCGTGCCCTCGTCGTCAAACTCCACCGAGTGAAGGCCCATCGGCTTCACCTCGAGATCGTTGATGACGACCTGGTTGACCCAGGAATTGCGGAACAGGTCGGGCGCCATGAACTGGAACTCCTCGCCCCCGTCATGCACGATGCGCCAGCGGTAATACTGGCCGGTCTCGAGCTCGAATTCGTTCACCGAAAGCGTGAGTGCCGCGCTGTCGATGACCATGTCCTCGAGCCGGGTGGCGTCGGAGGCCAGGTTGCCCNCATCGTAACAGCGATGGCCAACGCCGTGCCGCACACAAGTCTCTTCATCATAAACCTCCCTTTTCACGGGAGGTTAGATGTGCTCCGGGCTGCCGGCAAATAGGATTATTCAATATGCGGAATTGGCACTTCTGAAACACCTTTCTGCGGTCGCTAAAGGCGTATTTTTCCAGCGCCAAAAAGCAATTTCTCATCTAGATTCTTCTCTTCGTGCCATCCTTTTCGGGCAGGTGCGCTGTGACGACCTCGTGAAGATCTTAGCCTCAGGTGAAGCGACCTTGGTGCGCCTGATAGGTCCAAGGCAAGCAAGTGACGGATGGAAAACAAAGGTGCGCCGGGTCATGCCGGCGCGCCTAATCGGGTGGTCCAGATGCATTCGGACCACATGTCAGCACGGAGCGCTGGGGACGCGCATTTCGATTTCCCGACGTGCACAGTTCCTAACTGTTGGAACTCCAGAAACATCGGTCGAAGTCGACGTATTTCTTCATTTCTTCCGTGGTGCCGAACGGCACGAGCCGGGAACACCCTTCCAACGCATCCAGTCCTTCGAACACGGACACGGTGCCCATCGCCGCAGGTCGGCCGCCAGACGCGCAGAGTCGTTCACCTGGAGCGAGCCTCGCGACTTTGCGATCAACGCCTGGCACTTCGGCCGCAAACACGTAGGGCTGCGCGCTTGAATTCCGGACGCACACGGCATCTTCTGCCACGCCTCCGTGCGCAGCCACAGGCACTTTCATCAAAAGCAGGGCCGCCAAACTTCTGAGCCTCAATCTCATGCACCGAGTGTGCGCCCGGCCGGCATTCGCGTCAAATACCGCCTATGCCCTGTCATCACACGACGCGTCATTTCATCGTGAAAATTGAGTCTGCACGTTTCGGTTACGCTTCTCTTGTTCGACGAGAGGGAGGCCAAGATGATGGTAAAAGCTTTTTGTATAGCGGGCGTGACGGCGCTCACACTGGGTGTGACCGGGGCTTGGGCCCAAAAGCCCGTTTTCGGAACGGAGGAAGACATCAACTTCGCCGACGAGCTCTGGTCGGCCATGGAAGATGCGGGCTTGGCTGGTGATGGGATGTTGCGCAGCTTCCCCTACGAAGGCGTCGCACCGCATGGAATGATGCTGGAAACGCTCTACACGACCGGAACGGTCGATGGGCATACCGGCGACCTGGTCATAAAACGCAACTATGGACCCGAGGGCGTCAGCATCGATGCCGTATTGAACGATCCGGGCACACATCTGAGCGCAGTCACGGTGATGTTTCGACGCGAGACTGGGTTCGACTCCGACAACCAGGATTGGTTCTGGGTCAAATACCTGCCGGATGGTTCTCTGGACAAGAACCCCGAGGGGATGCCCCTTGCAGGCCGGGTCGCCAAAGGCATGGATGCGGGCTGCATCGCTTGCCACAGCGGCGCTCCGGGCGACGACATGATCTTCACGACGGACCACATCGCGGCGCAGCAATAATCTGCCGACACGAGCGAGGAAACATGAGCGTGACGAGGGGCGTCCGGTCATATCACGAAGGAAACCGATGACTGATACCTTGATATTCGGCTTCCGGCCTCTGCCACGCTCATGGCGCAACGTGCATGGCCTTGTCCTTTTCATAGCCTTTCTCCTTTCGTCGATCGGTGCGGCTTCGGCGCAGTCCGACCGCTTCGAGCACGCTTGGCCCAACACGGATTTCTCACGCCTTTCCGTAGATCTTGACGAAGTCATTTCGGGCGGCCCGCCGCGAGACGGCATCCCGGCCATCATGGATCCGAAATTCATTCCCGCCAGAGAAGAATCCCGGCTCGCGGACCGCGAGCCGGTCATGACATACGCGCCGGAGGGCAGCGCGGCGCGCGCCTACCCGATCCGCTACCTCATGTGGCATGAGATCGTGAACGATGTCGTCGGCACTCGACCGATCACGGTCACGTTTTGCCCTCTGTGCAACACCGGCATGGTTTTTGATGGAACTTTGAACGGGCAGACCCTGACCTTCGGCGTCTCCGGCCTGCTGCGCCATTCCGACATGATCATGTATGATCACCAGACGGAAAGCTGGTGGCAACAGGCGTTGGGAGTTGGCATCGCCGGAGAGATGACCGGGCAAGCTTTGACACAGCTTCCAGCATGGATGGAGAGTTGGGCTTCTTTCCGTGAGGCAAACCCAAACGGCCTCGTCCTTGACGAACCGAACTGGCCACGCAACTACGGCGCCAACCCGTATCGCCGCTACGACACGACGCGGCCGTTCCTTTATTCTGGAGAGAACCCGCCGCACGGCATCCCGCCGCTCGAACGGGTGGTGCGCGTCGGCAACAAGGCCTGGCCGCTGACGCGCCTGAGGGAGGAAAGACGGATCGAGGAGGCAGGGCTGACGCTAACCTGGACCGAAGGACAGGCTTCGGCGCTGGATACGGATGCCATCGGCGAGGGTCGAGAGGTCGGCAATGTCCGCGTTCAGGATGCCGAGGGCCACAACGTCGCACACGACATCCCCTTCGCATTCGCATTTCATGCCTTTCATCCGAATGGACAGTGGATGCGCTGAAGGCCAGGTTTCAGCGGAGAGCCATCGTTATCCGTCCGCATGCGGTTCCCCGAACGTCTGCTATTCCCTGCGGCGGGACCTAACATCTATTATTTGAAGTCAACTTCCGGCCCGTTGCGCGCGTCTTAGCACACGGCCGACCGTAACCACTATGGGGTCCAGCTGCTTCGCCATTGAATCTCATTTACTTGAGACAACTGAGCTTTTGCGCCAGACTTAACTAGATTCGATCGATCGCCTTAGTAAGGAACCAAACTTCTATACTGGCACCTGCCCGAATGCGCGGGCGGGATTCGGGGCACATCAGAATAGCCCCCCAATATAGCGGCGCGAGACAATCATGGAACGCACCATAGAGAGGATCCTCTACAATAGTCGCTGGCTGCTGGTGCCGATCTACTTCGGCCTAGTCATCCTGCTCGTCATGTTGACCTTGAATTTCGTCGTCGATCTCGTCGCGCTGGTGCCTCAAGTGTTGGTGTGGTCAGAGAAGGAGGCCATCCTGGCGACGCTGACGCTCGTCGATCTTGCTCTGGTCGCCAGTCTGGTGATCATGGTGATTATCAGTGGATATGAAAATTTCATCTCCAAGATTGAGGTCGGCGCCGGCGAGGAAAGACTTTCATGGCTGGGAAAGCTTGATTCCGGCACCCTCAAGCTGAAGATCGCATCATCTATCGTCGCGATTTCTTCGATTCACCTGCTAAAGGCGTTCATGAGTGTGCAAGAGATCCCCAATGAAAAGCTCCTATGGCTCGTAATCATACACATCACATTCGTTGTCTCAGCATTGCTCATGGCCGGAATCGAACGCTTTCTCTTGGTGCACTCTGACAACCGAGAGACACATGGCGACAGTGCAGACTGAGCCAACGGCTGTGCCCGTGCGGGAGGACCAACAAGCATCCAGAAGGGATATTCCGAATGCCTGCTGCCGACCCATACCGGGTCCTTGGCGCGGCAGCGCTTTGCGCCTGGTGGTAGAATGTCATCTAGCCGCCTCCCCATGACCGCTTTCATACCCAAGGTTGAGCCGCCTCCACCTCAGGGTCCATTGCGCCGCTTTGCACCTTCGCGACGATGGAATATGAACGGGCGACATGCCTGTTTCGGCTCACCAAATGACTACGAAGTCGAAGCAAAGAGGAGAAACAGATGAAGACGCCCCTTCTGGCCACTACGTTCGTGTTGATGTCCAGCCTTGCCGCGAACGCTCAGGACGCAGGCACCGCCGCGCAGAACGACACGGCTGCCACCCAGGAATCCGAAATCAGCGCCATGCTGCTGGCGCAGGCCAGGACCCAAGCGCAGGTGACGGCCGCTTTGGAAGACCAGGGCTACCGCGTCGAACAGGTTCGTCGCAGTCTTCTCGGACGCGTCATCATCACAGCACGTAGTGCCGCCCACGTGCGCGAGGTGGTCATGAGCCGCGCGACCGGTGAGATCCTGTCAGATCAGATCATCGAGACGGTCGTCGCGGGCTCCGCGAACGCAGAGGGTGACGCGGAACGCTCCACATCGAATGGCGGTGGCAGCTTCAGCGTGGGAGCCGATGTCTCTTCGGATGCAGATGCCAGCGCCGGAACCGGGGGTGCCGGTATTTCGGCCGGTGGCAGTGTTGGCGTGAGCTTCGGAGTGGGCAACTGAGACCGCTGGCGAAAAAATTCCGGGGAGCGCGCTCTGCGCTCCCCGCACTTCGTAACAAGTCCCGGAGCCTTCAGCTCATGGGGCCCTATCGACGATACGCCGCTCTTGCTGGCGGAATCCTGGTCGTTCAGGTCGTTGGTGCCTCGGTGTTCATCCTCGAACTGTTCTCGGACGTCCTCGGCCTGCGCCACTGGGCACTCGACTGGCAAGCGCGTGAGGCCGTGCAGCTCGGCGCGGTGCTGAGCCTGGTGCTCGGCGCCATTGCTGGCATCGCGTTCCTTCTTGAGACCGTGAAGCGCGCGGCCTCTGTCGAAACGCAGCTCCAGGCCGCTTCTGGCGCGTTTCAAGCCGCAATGCGAACGCAATTCGGTCAGTGGGGCCTCAGTCCGGCCGAAGAAGAGGTCGCGTTGTTCGCGCTCAAGGGCTTCTCCAACCAAGAGATCGCGGAACTGAGGGGCAAGTCGGAGGCGACGGTGAAGACGCAGATGAACGCCGTCTTTCGCAAGGCCGGCGTCAACAACAGATCGCAGCTCATGGCCCAGTTTATGGAGCTCTTGCTGGACGAGCCGAGACACTAATGTATCGGGAACGATCGAGTTCTCGACCCGTACGAGGAGTTTTGGCCTTGCCCCCTGAAACTCTGATCTGATCCCCGCAAACTGGACCGTTTCAAGGTAGAGTTTTCCGCTACGATTTCCCGGCTGGGAGAGGATCGGAATCACATGAAGGCATCGACNGCAGCTCGAGGATGAGAACAGCCCGTTGAAGAAGATCGTGGCCGACCTGACGCTGGACCGCGAGATGTTGCAGGACGTCATCCGGCGAAAAATTTGAAGCCTGATCGGCTGCGCGAACTTGTTCGTGGGATGTGCGGCGATTGGGCGGTCTCGATCCGGAAGGCCTGTGGGGCCATTGGATTTGATCGCTCGACGTTTCACTACAAATCCCGCCGGGCTGATCAGGCTGCCGTCGAGAAGCGGATCAAGGGGATCTGCGAGACGCCTGTGCGCTACGGCGGAGTTGGGGATGCAGCTCAGGAACAAGACGCCCAAGCGACGGGTGAAGGCGAAGCTGCGTGATGATCGCGCAGAGGCTGTTGGCCCGAATGACGTCTGGGCGATGGACTTCGTGCATGACCAGTTGGCGACCGGTAAGAAGCTGCGGGTCTTGACCGTGGTAGACACCTTCTCGCGCTACGTGCCGCTGCTCGACGCTCGGTTCAGTTACCGCGGCGAAGACGTGGTTGCCACGCTGGATCGGACCTGCCGCGTCACGGGTTATCCCAAGACGATCCGGGTCGACCTNTGTCTCCCGCGACATGGACCTCTGGGCTTACCAGCGCGGGGTCACTCTCGACTTTTCCAGGCCGGGGAAGCCGACCGACAATGCCTACATCAAAGCGTTCAATGGCAAATTCCGGGCAGAATGTCTGAATGCCCACTGGTTCCTCNGGCTGAAAAGTTGGAGACTTGGCGTAGATACTACAACGAGGAACGGCCACACAGCGCGATCGGCAACAAGGTCCCGATCACGCTGACGAAAACGGGGGACACAACCAGCCTGTCACCCTGATCGTAGTCCGAAGACTCTCGCCAAGAGCGGTAGAAGGTTCGGGGTCGGACCAGCAGGTCAAGAGCCCAAGCACCTTCACGCCAAGAGCTTGGAACTCGGGCCAATTCACGGCGATCGATCCGAGCTCCGTGGTGCACACGGCGGTGTGGGCAGCGGGATGACTTAAGAGGAGGACCCAACTTCCCTCGGCCCAATCGTGGAATTTCAGGTGCCCGACAGTTGAATTGACGTGGAACTCAGGAAAGACGTCGCCGATCTGTGGCAGCCACTTCACCCTGCGTCGAAAACTTTGCGGAATTCTCATGGGAGACCCTTGGACTCCGCTCGGAACAAAGAACTGGATACTCATTGTTGCCTTCCTGCGATACCGTAGACAGTGCTCGAGAATATGTCCCAATCGTTACGCAGGAATTGTGGTTTAATAAGTGATGAATCTCTGAATCTTGTTGGTGAATTTTTTGATAGCTTCCAAATTGTGGAAGAATGTGGGCGAAAGAGGTGTGCTTGTGATCTCTGAAGCGCGTTAGCGCACAGATATCCGGCGGACCGACCCAAACTTGGCCCGCCAATGCCATACAATCAGCATGGCCAAAAGTATAACCCTGAAATCCCAAAAATCATCTACCCAGGGTCATTCTTCGCGTTCGCGACCGAGGTTCCTGACCATAACATCCCCCAATTCATCCCGGGAGTAAGGTTTCGGGAGGAAGGCGTGTGTGTTGGCCGGCTTGGTGTCGACTTCGGGGTCGTAACCCGAGGTCATCACGACAGGCAGGTCGGGCCTGATATCCGCAAGTTCACGCGCGAGGGCGTGCCCCGACATGCCGCCCGGCATGACAACGTCGGTCAAAACCATGTCAATCTGGACGTCACTGCGGGCGATCGCCAGTGCGTCTCTTGCGTGCCGGGCGACGATCGCAACAAAATTCAGTTCTTTGAGCATCACCTCGGTCTGCGCGCGCACATGGGCGTTGTCTTCGACGTAGAGAATGACCTCCCCATTTCCAGCTATGGAGATTTGATCGCCGTTGGATGTGGCTTCGGCGCTGCTGACCCGCGGCAAAAGGACCTGAAAGGCGGCACCATCGCCGGTCTCCGCGGAAAGCCGCAAATCTCCTCCGGCTTCCCGAATCCCGTCGAGGAAGATTGGCAGGCCAAGCCCGGTTCCTTCTCCGACGGCCTTGGTCGTGACGAAGGGTTCGAAGATCTTCCCCCGTACGTTCTCCGATATGCCCATGCCGGTGTCCGACACGCTGATGGCAAGGTAGTCGGATGCAGGGAGCTCATATCCGTCATGCGAGGGATAGACCCCGTCGACGTCGAGCTCGCTTAGACCAATGAACAGCGTGCCTCCTTTTGGCATTGCTTGGCGGGCATTGGTCGCGAGGTTCAAAAGGCCGGAGGTGAGAATGGATGGATCGGTTCTGCAATAAACACTCGCCCCGGCCGCGCGAATGGCCAACGTGTTGCCGGCGCCAAGGGCCGACTCCAACAGCGGCCTGATTTCCTGGAGGAACCCTTCGACTTCAATCGTTTTCACCTTTCGGCGTGACGGACGCGAATAGGTTATGATCTGGTTGGTCAGGTTTCCGGCTTCCTCGGCCGCGCGCGTGACGTTGTGGATCAGGGCGAGGTTCGGGTCGTCCTCTGAAAGGCGCTCTTCGAGCATGTCGAGACCGCCCAGGACAACCGTCAGCAGGTTGTTGAAGTCGTGCGCGATGGCACGGGTGAGATTGGCCAACGCTTCCATCCTCACGCGGTCTTCGCGTTCACGTTCTTGCTTTTTTTGGGCCGTAAGATCCCGTATGATCGTTATAGACCGGGCCTCGCCCCCCGGAAGATTGAAGAGGTTGGATGTGATGCCCATCGGCATCGGCTGGCCGTCCTGTGCCTTGAAGGTCAGTTCTCCGGTCACAAAGCCTTCCTTGCCGCGTTCTGCCAATGCGGCCTCCACGCTCGCATCGTCGGGAAAGAAGAATGCCTCCCGCTGCATGCCGACGACTTCCTCAGGATCGTAGCCCAACATCTCGCTCGCGCGCCGGTTCACCGCAAGAATGATCTCGCTGTCGTGCGGGTCACCGTCTGTGGCCGTGTAGATTGCGCCGTCCCGAATGTTCTCGAAGAGAAAGCGATACATGGCGGACTGTTCGGTCATCTTGTCCCGCGCCGCCTGGATATCTGATTCCAGGACCTCGGCGGCGTGCAGCAGGGTATGGACCTTCTGGGAAATGAGTTCAGCGAAGCCGAAAAAGTCGGCGTCAATCTTCACCAACGAATTGGGGACCATGAGAAGAGCGCCAACGAGCCGAGCGTTCTTGTCGGCAATGGGTATTAGACATCCTTGGCGAGCCGCGCCATCGCGCCTGGCCTTTGCCGGAAGATCGAACGTGCCTTGACCTCCGCGGGAGAGACAGGCGGCCACAGCCGGTCGCACCGCGTCGACGAAATCGTTTTCGCAGCGGATCGTCCATTCAGTCTCCAACGGAAAGCCGTTGTCGGACGAGAGCCAGAACAGTGCGCCTTGGTGGCAATCCTTTTCGTTCGCAGCCAGGATATCGCGCAGACCGTCAGAAAAGGACGCCATTCCCCCTAAGTTCGGTGAGCGGGGTGTCAGTTCAAGTATCTTGTTGCGCCGGCGGGCCACGACTTCACGCGTGGTCTCGTGTGCGACCGCCATGACCCCGAGGGTATCGCCTGTTAGGTCCTTGATCGCGCTATATGAGAAATGGAAATAACATTCTTCCGGCGCATCCGTCTTGATGAGAGGAAGCATCGCATCGGTCAAGCTGAACGGTTCGCCGGTTTCCCGGACCTGGCTGAGGCTCTCACTCACGAAGGGCCAGATCTCGGGCCAGGATTCTCTCAATGGTGCGCCGAATGAATCCGGGTGTTTTGCACCGAAGATGTCATTGTAGGCATCGTTGTAGATCTGGATCGTCTCTTCACCCCATCCGGTGCAGATGGGGTAATCCGTAGCCATGATCGCGTCGATCACAGCCCGCATCTCGACAGGCCAGTCGCCCATGCGCCCCAGGCAGGTAATGTGCCAGGGAAATTCCTCGAGCAGGGTGCGGTTCGACTTATGCATTTTCCGCCTCAGTTTTGGAATCGTGTTCATTGCCCCGAAATAGTTAAAGCCGTTGAGCCGCCATGCGCACCACTTCAGCCGGTTGTCTCAACCCTAGCCGGAATTGCGGGCGGAATAAATCGTGGTAGTCAAACATATCGGAAAAGGAGGCTTCGACGCGCACCTTTCCGTGTGACGTTGCCATGGCGGTGACCGTTCGAACCATTGCGAGTGCCACAAGCTAGCCATAAGTGCGGCACTACTGCCCCCTCCCCGCTGAAGTAGTCTGCCGCAATGTTTAGGAAACCGGCGGTTGGAGTTCACCCGTTTTAGGTCTTGGCTTCATGCGAAATCTCGGGTTTTATTCAATTCGGCCGCAAATCCGCTCGGCGTCAAGTTTCTGAGCGAGGAATGGGGTCTGGTTTCGTTGTAGTCGGCTTGACCTGCCACTGAACTTTCATCCAGCGGCGACCGGAGCCCGGTTGGTGATGGTCCGACCCCGAACCTTCTACCGTTCTTGGCGAGGCTTCTCGGACTACGATCAAGGTGACAGGCTGGTTGTGTGCCCCGATTTCGTGAGCGTGATCGGGACCTTGTGGCCGATCGCGCTGTGTGGCCGTTCCCCGTTGTAGTATCTACGCCAAGTCTCCAACTTTTCAGCCGCACCCGCAAGCAGGGCTAATGGGATGAACTGCCTTCCTACCAACCCGCTGTTACCATGGCGGGCATAGGTGGAGAGTGGGAAGCATCTGACGGACACCATGGTCTTGGGCGTTGATTTCGGCAAGACCGTTTGCGGTCTTGCCGGGCTGGATGAACCCGGAGAGGTCGTGTTTCGCAAACGACGTCAGCCACATCGGCTGCTGGGCTTTCTTGATGCGCTTCCGCCCTGCGTGGTTGCGATGGAAGCCTGCGGCGGGGCGCATCACATCGGGCGCTTTTGTCTTGAGCAGGGACATGAGCCTCGGTTGATGTCGCCGCTCTATGTCCGGCCCTATGTGAAGGTTCACAAGAACGATGACCGTGATGCGGAGGCGATTGCCGAAGCCGCGACGCGCCCGACGATGTCATTCATTGCGATCAAATCGGAAGAACAGCTCGACCTTCAGGCTTTGCACCGTGCGCGTGAGCGTCTCGTGTCGGACAGGACGCGACTGATCAACCAGGGCCGAGGCTTCTTGATGGAACGCGGCATCCGGGTTGGCACGGGGCGCCACGTCTTCCCAAAGGAACTGACCAGATCGGCCGCAGAGGGTGCTGCCGATCTTTCATGTGAACCGGCATGCATGTTTGGATGCCCCCTTCGATGCAAGGATTTTCTCTGACTTTTTGAGCGCGTGATCGAGTGCGGTCATGTTTCAGGCCTCTCAGGTGCGGCCAAGACATGCCGCGGGCCGGTATGGTGATGCGCGGATTGGGGACCAGATCAAAATTGCGAGCTCGCGGCTCGTTGCACGCCACTGGTTTTCCCAACCCGGATCTGTTCGATCATTTGCCCATACGGGTCGTCGCTCTCCTCACTGGAGTGCGCCCCTGGGGGTGGACAGATTGGCTGAACTGAATTGACCGGATGCGGGCTTTCATAGGAAGGAAGCCCATGTCGAAACGCCACAGAAGCCACAGCACCGAGTTCAAGCGACAGGTTGTCGCTGAATACCACGCCGGCGAGACCCTGCATGCTCTGGGTCGCCGCCATGACCTGTCGAGGAATCTCATCCGAATCTGGGTCGAGAAGGCGGAAGCCGGAGCCTTGGACGAGGACGAGGCGGCGGCCGAGCTGCTCGCCAACTATGAGGCCCGGATCGCGGCTCTTGAACGGCTGGTCGGGCGCCAGGCGCTCGAGATCGACTTTCTAAAGGGGGCTGCGCGCTCGAGACCTGCGCAGAAAAACGCGACTACATCCGTGACCACCGGCCCCGCGGCCTCTCGATCCGGCGGGGATGCGAGCTGATGGGTATTGCACGATCCAGCTTCTATGCCCAACCGGCGGCCAGACCCGACGACGCGACGATCATCGCGGAGATCCGAGCCATCACCGACGAGTTCGAGGGCTACGGCTATCGTCGGGTCGACGCCGAACTCCGTCACCGCGGGTTCCTCGTCAATGCCAAGAAGGTAAGGCGCCTGATGAACGAAAACGACCTTAATCCGCGACGAAGGCGTCGCTTTGTCAGAACCACCGACAGCGATCACGACGGGCCGATCTTTCCGTTCGTCGCCAGGAACTTCGAGGCCCACGGCCGGGACCAGATGTGGGTGGCCGACCTGACCTATGTCACGATCTCGGCCGGCTTCGCCTACGTGGCGCTGATCTTGGACGCCTGGTCCAGACGTGTTGTCGGCTATGCGATTGGCCGCAGGATCGACGCCCGACTCGCCGTGCAGGCCCTCCACCACGCGATTGCGCTGCGCCAGCCTTTGCCGGGTTGCGTGTTACATACCGACCGCGGTTCGCAATACGCCTCGGAAATGCACCGCGCCCTTCTGGCGCAACACGGCCTCGTCGGCTCGATGAGCCGGCGCGGCAATCCATACGATAACGCCAAGGCCGAGAGCTTCATGAAGACGCTCAAGGTGGAAGATGTCTACCTGATGGAATACGAGACATTTGACGACGTCGCCGAGGGCGTGCCACGCTTCATCGACGCCTACAACACCCGCAGACTGCATTCAGCCTTGGGCTATCTCAGCCCCGCCACGTTTGAGGAACACAACGCCCGCTCCCCTGTCAAAACTGCCGCGTGATCATGTCCACACCCAGGGGCGCACTCCAATAGGGGGTCAAACTTCAACGCCGATTGACAAACACGGCAGTCCCAGTTTGGTGGGAAGGCATTCAATCGCACTAGGTAAGAGCCAGAGAAACCTTTGTTCCTTGGGGCGATAAATAGTGCTATCGTATAAAAATGATGGAGTTTGGCTTGGCAGTCCTTGTTGCGAGCTTTCTAGCTGCAACCCTATTCTCGCAAGAAGGCCGAAGGTTACTTGGAGCTTTGGTGGGATTGGTGTTCGTTATTTTATCCGTTGTTGTCCTAGGATCGGCAATTGCGATCGGGACGTATACTTTGATTTCTGGAATATGAGCTAATGGGATGAACTGCCTTCCCACCAACCCGCTGCTATTATCGCGGGCATAGGTGGAGAGAGGGAAGCATCTGACGGACACCATGGTCTCGGGCATTGATTTCGGAAAGACCGTTTGCAGTCTCGCCGGGCTGGATGAACCGGGAGACGTCGTGCGAGCTACCCCCCGAAATTCGGACACTGACTNTCGCGCTGGAAGCCCTGAAGGGTGAAGAAACGGCGGCCGAGCTGGCGAGCCGGTTCGGAGTGCATCCGACGATGATCCATCAATGGAAGCGAGCCCTGCTCGAAGGCGCGTCCGGCGTGTTCGAGCGCGGCGGCCGCAAGAGACCCGAGATCGACGAAGAGCAGGTGAAGGAGCTCCACGCCAAGATCGGGGAGCTGGCGGTGGCCAACTCTTTTTTGGAACGAAAGCTGAAGCCCTGGGGCGGGAAGTAAGGCGCGGCATGATCGAGCCTCACCATCCCCGGCTGTCCATCGGTCAGCAGTGCAAGCTGCTGTCGATCGCGCGCTCGTCCTATTACTACG
>NZ_WTUX01000008.1:295-3768 GCF_009882975.1 Maritimibacter harenae | reverse complement strand
TGAGGGCTACGCAGCGCCGGGCCTGCTCACCACCAAGGGGGTCAATATTGGATGCCGATAGGGGGTCAAACTTCAATGCCGATTGACAGTGTTTCCCGATATTGACACTCTACTGAGGCCTTATGGCGTCAAAGCCCTGTGGGCCATGCCCGCTTTCGGTGGTGGGCTCGCATGTCGCGACGAGCATCTTGAGACCATCGAGGATTGGGAAGGGAAAAAAATCCGGGCTGCCGGGCGCTGGCAATCCAAACAAGTCGGCGCGACTGGCGCCAGCCCCGTCGCCCTGCCGGCAGCTGATATCTACACTGCCCTGCAAAATGGCACGATTGACTGCACACTGATTTCGGCATCGATCTATCTTGGCAACTCGCTCTACGAAGTGGCGCCCTACTTCTCAGATTACAGCTTCGCCGGCAATGCGCTCATCACCATGGTAGGGATCGACGTATGGGAGGATCTGAGCGACGAAGAACGCACGGCCGTTCAAGATGTTTCTGACCAGACGACAATAGAAGGCACGCGTACCCTGCGTGAAATGAGCGCCTCCGAGATTGAACAGGTCAAGACGCTGTCTGAATATATCAAAGTGTCTGATGACGAGATGGCTAAGCTCTTGGAAATCTGGGATCCAGTGTATCAAGAGGCCATGGGCGAAGTTAAGGACGAGGTCGGAACCCACTTCGTCGAAACCCTGTATTCCTTTACCCAGTAAAGACGGCAGATTGCAATGCTGCAGGCAAACAACCCCGCATTTTTGATGTACAAGCGGGTCGTAGAAGGCCTTAATAGGGCCTTCACAGCCGTCGCCTGTTTATGCGTGGCCTTGATAGGGGTCATCGTGGTCGGCGCGACCCTTGCGCGGTATTTCGGGTCCCCGGTGATCTGGGCGCATGATTACGCTCAGATTGCCTTCACCTATGCTGTTTTTCTGTCACTTGCGCCTGCGCTCCAAGCCGGTCAACATGTAACGGTTGAGCTGTTTGAAGGCCTCGTTCCTAAGGCCATCAGACCGTATCTGAACCGCGTGGCCGCCATAGCATGCATCATCTTCGGCGCCATCTTCTTGTGGTATTTGTGGCAATTGACCGAGCGTGCGTTTCAAGACAATCGCTTGGCCAACGCCGCCGTGGCCATACCGCTCAAATGGATTCTTGTCGCCGGACCCGTCGGTGCCATGCAGTTCCTGCTAACCGCGATCCTTCGGTTCTTCGAAGACGATCCCCAAGCACAGCAACATACCTGAGGACATCATGGAAGCTTTGCTATGGTTCAGCGCCTTCGTCGGCGCCCTCGTTTTCCTGCTCGCCCTTCGGATACCGGTTGCCGTGAGCATGGGAATAATTGGTATCGCCGGTACAGCCGCTTTTGTCTCGCCGCGTGCTGTCGTTCAAATTGCAAATATCGCTTACTCCCAAACGTGGAGCTTTGTGCTCGTTATTGTGCCACTCTTTGTGCTAATGGGCGAGGTCATCGCCCTCTCCGGGCTTGGGGCGACCTTGTTCAAAGCTGCCTCTATCTGGCTCCGCCGATTGCCAGGTGGTTTGGCCATTGGCACAATCGCGGCAAGCGCCGGCTTCGCATCGGTCTGCGGGTCTAGCCCGATCACGGCAGCGACCATCGGGTCGATGGCCGTACCGGAAATGGCGAAAAACGGCTATGCTCGGAGTCTTGCGGCGGGCGCAACAGCCGCTGGTGGCACATTGGGAATTCTTATCCCACCTTCGGTCCCGATGATTTTATATGGCGTGATCACAGAAACATCGATCGGCGGTCTGTTCCTTGCCGGTATTCTACCGGGCCTCATGATGGCTGCGTTACTGTCGACCACCGTGATTTTGCGCGTGACGTTCGATAAGTCTCTTGCCCCGCCGATCACCCGGCGCGTCAGTTTTGCCGAGCGTATGGCAAGTAGCGTGGAGGCGCTTCCCGTTGTGCTCATCGCCCTGCTCATTATCATTGCGCTTTACGCTGGCATCGCATCACCCTCTGAAACAGGCGCTTTAGGGGCCGCGGCGGCCATCATAGTAGCACTCTTGTTGGGCAAGCTCTCAGTTGGTGTCCTCAAGCAGGCACTGGAGAAGACGGTCCGCACAACGGGTATGTTTATGCTGCTGCTGGTCGGGGGGCTCTTCAGCTCCTTTATCTTGACCCGGCTAGGCGTTCCGCAGGATATCTCCAATTTCCTCACTGGACTGGACGTGTCACCGTGGGTCATCATCCTGCTGATCAACCTGCTGCTACTTATCATGGGCATGTTCCTTGATCCGCTGAGCATCCTGGTAATCGTCGTGCCGATCTTTCTTGAGACGGTCGTTTCCCTTGGCTTCGACCCGATTTGGTTCGGTATCATCGTCACCATCCAGATCGAGATTGCTGCGATCACTCCGCCTGTCGGTCTAAACCTCTTCGTGCTGCGCACCGTGGTGCCCGATCTTTCAATGTCGGATACCGCCAAAGGGGCGATCACCTTTGTCATCCCGATGCTGATAGGCATCGCCTTGCTGATGCTCTTCCCGGAAATCGCGCTTTGGCTGCCTCAGATGAGGTAGGCGTGGATAGAGGAATCCGGGCCTATTTTTGATTTAGGACCGCTGACATGCTCCTCGAAATTCCTAATTCAAAGAGAGAGTCCGTTCCGAGTATGAAGTGAGCTACTCCCCATCATTTGGACGGGATCTGGCGCAATTTAAGCTACTCGTCGCACCTGCTGATCGGGTTGGTTGATATCTTTTCTCTGCCAATAGACCAGCGCCGGAGGCTTGCCGCCGAGGGTTGAGTGAGGATGCTTGTGGTTGGAGAAGGTCATCCATCGCTGGATGGCCGCTTTCCTCTCTGATCCGATCTCCGCGGCATGCAGGTTGACGTATTCGTATTTCAGGGTTCGCCACAGCCGTTCGATGAAGATGTTGTCCGTTGCCCGCCAGTCGTATTGTGAAGCAATGCGATAAGAGGGGAGTAACCGACCTTTCCCGTCCATCGAGAACCGCATGCCGGACCGGCGCAGCCGATCCGTCCAGGCAAAGGACGTGAACTGGTCGCGGTCCGCGCGGTAGAGCAGGCCTATGCAAGCATTCGAGGTTCCCGACCACTGCCGGACGAGACCGCGCGCCAGTGACTTTCCGCACACAACGACTGTCGCACTCGATCGATTCGCGCCAAGCGCGCGCGACGGGAGAGCTGGTGAAGTCGCGAAGATGTCCTAAGTCCGAGGTAGGCAATATATCTGCAAGTTGAGGGATATTGTGGGAAAAAACTGGAGCTTATACTGAGTGGATACGCTCCAGTTTATTACATAACATTGATTATGCGCCTTGAGGTTTGCGGCCCACTAGCGTTGCGTCATGAACGCTTCTTGGTCCGTTTCCGGCCCTTGTTTCCATTTCGTCGTTTCAAACCGCGCTGCCTGACGCCCAAAGAAGTCATATTCGCGTCCGTCCGTAACTACAGAGGTCTGAACAATTATGGCTTCGCTT
>NZ_WTUX01000008.1:0-228 GCF_009882975.1 Maritimibacter harenae | reverse complement strand
GCAGCCAATCGACATTCGGCAGACTGTCGCAAAGAGCCCGCGCACCGATGTAGTCGCTCACCTGCCCGGCAGTGACGAACAGGCTGAGTGGGCGTCCCTGGCTGTCGCAGATGGCGTGCAATTTCGTGTTCATGCCGCCCTTCGTCCGTCCGATCAGGCGACCGCGCCCCCCTTTTTGACGCCCAGACTGGACGCCGTGCGGTGAGCCTTCAGGTAGGTGGCGTCGAT
>NZ_WTUX01000007.1:292-17899 GCF_009882975.1 Maritimibacter harenae | reverse complement strand
CGATCTCGGGTCTGAACTTATAGTCGGCCATAAGGTCGGACTTAGCACCGACGCCGAAATCCCGTCAGACGGCCTCCGCCGGAGGGATACGTGCTGTGTGGCCTCAGTTCGAGTGATGGACCCGCAACGCGTGCCAACTTGATGCCGCCGCCAACCTGGTAAGAATGCCCAGCCGCAGAGCAGGAACCCAATGAACTTGCCCTTAAGAAGTGGAGAGCACCAACTGAGGAACCGGGGGGATCTATATCCGAAGGGCAACGACCGAAGCCGGAATGTCGGCGGGAAGCGATGCGACGAGCACTGACGAGCGGACGCAGAGCGTTTGATGCCTTGTTTTTTTGCGCATCTCGCCGGTGCAGTCCATTGCGATAAATGAAGATATTCCCGCTCAGGCCGCACCGACCATCGACGCGCGGTTTGCCATGAGACTTCGGAAGGTAGGGCTCCAGACGCGCCACCTGCGTGTTGCCCATCCAGAAGAGATTAGACATATCACCGCTCTATTTTTCCGCAGTGAATCATGCAGTTCTGCTGGAAACAACGGAGCCTGAGCCTAAGCCGACAGATTCTCGACTGTGGCGTCGGGCGCGTTCTTCTTCACAGATTCAATCCCCGCATCGCGCGCCGAGGCGCTGCTGTAGGTTTCGCTTGTGCCAATGACTTGGCCATTGGTTGCCTTTAGATTGAACATCGGTTTGCCGGACGCGGTATCCTTGCGCTCATACCGCGCGTCGTTTGGAGCGTTCTTGCGCACGGAGTCAATTCCGTTCTCTGCGCTGGATTTCTGCTTGTAGCCCTCGCTTGCAAGGATGATTTCGCCGTTCCCAGCCTTGAGGCGGAACCGGTATTCACCGGCTTTATCAGTGTAGAGCTCGAATTTCCCAGCCATCAAAAAAACTCCTGAAATTGCCATGCCGACGGATACAAATATGCGTCAGGCATCTGAGTTGTTGCAAGAATATTTCGATTGCAGGACGATGGAATGCAAGACACTGTGGCAGCCCGATTTGAGCCACGAGGTAGACATTGGGCAAGTTGCGACTGAAACCAGTTGTTTGAAGGCTATCGCTGTCACCCGCTCCTGCAATGGTCATAGACCACTATCAGAGAGAGGTCAGTTCACCTTGGTGCCCGAAGCCTCGGCGTAAGCGGTCGGCTGCGCGTTTACCCCCGTGCAGCGCGATCGCACGATTGATCCGGGACGCCGCGCGGCGCGCGTGGCGACCGACTCCGGGCGAAAATTGGGGAGGACACGGCGTACCGGAACGGTAGGCGAACGAAATAGAGGCTCTCTACATCGGCGGCCTTGCTGACACGTTGCTGCAGGGCCTCGCGCGTGTGGAAGGCTAGAAGATCGATCCGTACGAGAACCGTGTGGTGTCTGGCGCACCAGTTCGGTCTTGTCAGAGGAATTCGATCCATTAGAGCTTGAGGCGGAAGTTTTGTAGCTCGTGGCAGGTCACGTTGCCTTCACGCGTTTGGCCTCGGTCAAGCAAAAAAGTGAGTGTTGACTTGTCGCCACCAGTTTTTGCCGGGTAAGGACAGGCACCAAACTTTCTTCTGACCGTGCCCTCGACCGAGAGGCGTCATCCTAGGTTGGGTGTCGAAGGCCGAACTGTTCCGCCTTTCCCAGCGCCAAAGCGGGAGCTAGCGTTTCGCCGCTATTCAGAAGGGGGTGGGGTCTGCGGACGCAAGTTCAAAAAGTTGGGGGCTTTATTCTTGTTGTTGTTTGTTCTTTTTTGAGGCTCTAAGTCAAGTGGGCCGCCGGGTCCGTGATCTCAGCCGATGCGGCAAAGGCAACACCGGCAACATCGCACGGTCAATTTCTTTAGCCGTTCGATTGCCCCGGTAGCTGACCGATTTGGAACATTGGGCGACCTGTCGACGTTGAGGGCCATGACGATGCAAATTGGGGGGATGTTTGACCGATACCGATTGGGAACTACTCGAACGTCAAGGCGCTCGTGAGGTCTGGGCAAAGGTAGGCCAAACTTCGGATGGCGCAAAGACTGTTCAGTACAAAGGCAAAGAGCATGTCGAAATGCCAGGCGAGCGCTCGAAGGTTGACGAAGTAAAGGTCTTTGACACTGAGACAGAAGCGCTTGCTTGGCTGAACGCCGGCGTCGGATAGGCTGCTAGGTTGTGTCGTGCCCACGTTCCAGGCTTACTGTTCCTAGAGCGTCCCGCTAGAGCGCCTGCGGAGGAATTGATGAAGTGGACCAAGGATCGTGTTTCGGAGGCCGACATCGACGCCTTTCTCGGTGTCATCAAAGAGCTTGATCAACGAAGCAGAAACCTTCTGGCCTTGATGCTCTTTGCGGTACGCCGACGCGATCCCAAGCTTAGTGAGGCATTGGACGAGCTTCACAAGGCTTCTCCCACTGGGCAGGGCCCTGTTGATAAGCCTGTGGATGGAATTGACGGAAGCCTTCTGAGGAGGCTGAACAGGATTTGTCCCGATGACGAATGCGTTTGGTGGGAACGAGCACTCACCTATGCCGAAACTGAAGGCGATGCGCACTTGTACCAGGGCCTCGTCGCACTGGTTGAGCGTCGGGTGGCTAGCTGAGGTGGGGTGAGTGGACACGGCACCATAAACTAGGTGTTGAAGCTCTCCACAGACTCCCAGCGGTCGGCCCCGTCTGGCAGCAACTACTGTTCTGCTTGAAAAGGGGACCTATCGCCAACTGAACCTGCGCGCGATTGCTGAGGAAGACGAAGAGATCCCGATCGGCGGCGGCTTGGTGCACACGCGTGCGAGGGGCGAGGCGCTCTTTCCGGAGCGCGCGGACCTCGAGTGGCTGGAACAAAGCCGCAAGGAAATGGGCTCGGTGGTGTTCAACTGCCAGTACCAGCAGAACCCGATTGCCCCCGATGGCTCGCCGCTGAAGTGGGAGTGGTTCAAGACCTACGAGGAGCGCTTGCAGCGTGACCGTTACCAGTTGGTTGTCCAGAGCTGGGACACGGGGATGTCGGCCAACCCGAACGCAGCATGCTCGGTGTGCACGACCTGGGGCTTCACCGACAACGTGTGGCACCTGCTGGACGTCTTCCGCGATCGGCTGGACTATCCGGATCTTTTGAAGAAGGTGCGCCGCAGCGCCGACGAGTGGCGGGCCGACGAGGTCATCATCGAGAAGGCCGCGACGGGCATTCCCCTTCTGCAGGATTGCCGTCGCGAGGATCGGGCACGGTTCTTGGCCGAGACCCCCTATGAGGACAAGGAAATCCGGTTCAACCGCTCCTTGGCTGCCGTGGAGGCGGGAAAGATCTACTTGCCGCGCGAAGCCCATTGGCTACCCGCGTTCAAACGTGAACTGCAGGCTTTCCCTCGGGGCAACCTCAAGGACCAGGTGGACAGTTTCAGCCAGTTCATCAACTGGTTGCAATCTCACAGGTTCTTTTCTGCCCTTGGCCGTGATCATCCGATCAATGTCGGGCGACGTGAGAAGGTCATGGCGCGGCGCGAGCGGCGCCCGCGTCGATAGGGAGCAGACGCCTTATGGCGGGCTGTGGGTTGCACGTGGCCGTGGTCGCGCGGTCATTAGGGTACTGTTAGGACAAAACGTGTCGCCTACACACGCTTGGCCCTAGTCAAGTGCATAAGCGAGTAACGACTTGGCGCCACGAGTGGTTTGCAGGCAAGGACTGGCTGGACGGTCTTGTCAGAGGAAATTGATCGAGTAGGGTTGGAAGCGGGAATTCCAGTGCCGGTCGCCTTCACATGCTTGGCAATAGTCAAGCAAACAACTGATTATTGATTAAGCGCCGCTTCTCGGGGGCGGCTTAGGATAGGCACTAAGTTTTGTTCTGGCAGTACCTCAGTTGGTGCTCTCCACTTTTCCAGGGCGAGTCGATAGTGCCTCTTGAAGCGGTGCGTAGACCTCATACTGCAAATGTCGCGCGACCGTTGGAGGTTGGACCGGAAGCGATAGGAAGCCGTGGAGCAGGCCTTCGCATCGGGTAGTGCGCACCGTGGTACCGGCCTCGGCCAGCTGGGTGGCAAATTTCTCTGCCTCGTCGCGGAGCGGATCAATCTCGGCGGTCAAGATCGTCGTTGGCGGCAGGCCTTGAATTTCTGTCTGTGTTGGCATCCGGTAATTGCCATTTTGATCCGCTCCCAGATAGCAGTCCCAGAACCATTTCATCGCGTCCCGGGTCAAGAGAGGACCGTCAGCGAATTCTGCCTGGCTCGCGCTGTCGCAGGCCGGGTCAAGCGCCGGATAGAGCAAGGCAAGTTGGCTGGGCGCGCGACCCTGAGCCACCAGTTGCAGGCACGCATACAGCATGACGTTGCCGCCCGCGCTGTCCCCGCAGAGCGCGAAATTCTCCGCCATCACTCGGTAGGCGTCCGCGTCGTCGAGGACCGCGTTCACAACTGCAAGGGTGTCTTGGACGGGGGTAGGGTAGGGGTACTCCGGTGCAAGTCGATAGTCGATGCTTATGACGGCCGCGCCTGTCGCAGCGGCAAGTCTTCGGCAAATGCCGTCGTGCGTGTCGATGTTGCCCCAAACGAAGCCTCCGCCATGGCAGAAGAAGATCACCGGCAATTCCGGCGCGTCGGTGGGGCGGTAATGGCGGATCGCGACGGGATACCCGCCGCTCTCGATGATCTCGTCTGCCAGCACGGCCATTTCCGGTGTGTCGCCTTGATCCATGGCCGCATTCGCCGCGCGCCGCACCTTTTCCATTGGGACTTCGGGGGGCGGGGGCCGCACGGTGTTGCGTGGATCTGCAACGAAGTGCTCGTATATCGGGTCGATTGCCATGACGACTGCCTTGTAGAAGAGTAGAGTTTCGTACTATTTAGTAACAGTGAGGCGTGCCTGGAACAAGCTGGTCCACGATCCGAGCTGCCACCCAGGACTCAATCCAACTACAGGGGTTCCAAAGATGAAAACGGCACGTCCGACCATCAACGACGAAGTCGCCGCTTTCAAACGGGCGCGGACATTGGAGGCAGCCACGGACCTGTTTTACGAGAAGGGCTACAACAACAGCACACTCGACGACGTTGCGGAGCGACTTGGGGTGACGAAGCCCTTCATCTACAAGAATTTCGGCAACAAACATATGCTCCTGGCGACGATCTGCGCGCAAGGGATCCAAGGAGCGTTGGGCGAAATGGAGGCGGCGCTGGCACAGAACGCCGGACCTGCCGAGACACTGCGCATCTTCGTGCCGCGCTATGTCGAAGCGATCATCGCAGCCCAGAAAAGCATCGCGATCCACATCCGCGAAGAAAAGAACCTGCTGCCGGAAGACGCAAACCGCTTGGCGGCCCTTCGCCAGAAGTTCATGGGGCAAGTGCAGGGCGTCCTCGAAGCCGGCAAGAAAGCGGGCGAAGTTGACGTACCTGACCCCCGAATCTCCGCTTTCGCGATCGTCGGTGCGGTCAGCTGGCTGACTTTCTGGTTTCACCCTGAAGGCCCACTGTCCCCGGAGGAGCTTACGGAGCGGATGACGGCCGTGATTTTAAACCTGCTTCGCTCGGGCGGCGTGCGCCTTACGGCTTGAGGTAAAGTTCAAAAACAAATCAAAGACTTGTCCCGACGCAACGCCAGTTGTGCGCGGCGGGCTTCTCTGCGTTTCGCTGAAGCTCAAGGCAGATTTCGCGACCGGAAAACCAATTAGTACTTGAAAGATACTGATGAGTAACCTTACGCTGCCTAGAGTTCGGCGTCGTTATCCTGACTCGGGGTGACAGGGCTGGCGTAAGGGAGGACCAGTATTGGAATATCGTGACGTCCTGATCGTGGGCGCTGGAATCGCGGGGCTTCGCACCCTCTATTCCTTGCGCAAGGCCGGCTTCGACGCGCAGGTCTTGGAGGCTTCCGATGAAATCGGCGGTGTCTGGAACCACAACCGGTATCCAGGCGCACGGTGCGATGTCGAAAGTTTCGATTATTCCTACAGCTTCTCCAAGGAGCTGGAGCAGGAATGGGTTTGGAGCGAGCGTTACCCGACCCAGCCCGAAATCCTGCGCTACCTGAATCACGTAGCGGACCGCTTTGACCTGCGCCGTGACATCACGATCAACGCCCGTGTCGAAGCGGCCGACTACAACGAAGAAAGTGCGACCTGGACACTGACGCTGCATGACGGTCGCAAGGCCAGCAGCCGCTACCTCGTGCTGTGTCTCGGGCAGCTTTCCGCGCCGAAGATGCCGAATTATCCGGGGCAGGACCGCTTCAAGGGCGAGACGATTGTGAGCGCCATGTGGCCGCGCCGCGAGATCGACTTCACGGGCAAGCGCGTCGGTATCATTGGCACCGGGTCATCCGGCATGCAGATGACCCCGGTCATCGCGCAGATCGCCGAGCGCGTCACGGTTTTCCAGCGGACCGCCAATTTCAGCGTACCGGCCGCAAATGCACCACTCACGGAAGAAGAAGACCGCGCTGTAAAGGCGGATTACGAAGCACGCCGCGAGATGACCCGCAACTCGCCCACCGGGCTCGGCTTCCAGCCTGGCAAGAAGAAGACCCTCGAAGTGAGCGATGAAGAGCGCGAGGAAGCGTTCGAGAAAGCCTACCACCGGCTCGGATTCGGCTTCGCGCTGACCTACCCGGACATCCTTCTCGACAAGGATGCCAATCGCGTCGCGTCCGACTTCCTGCGCCGCAAAATGGGCGAACGGGTCGAGGACCCCGAGGTCCGCGAAAAGCTGATGCCGGTCACGCATGGCTTCGGCACGCGCCGCCCCACTGTGGATAGTGGGTATTTCGAGGCCTTCAACCGCGACAATGTCGACCTTGCCGACATCCGGGAGCACCCGATTGAGGCCTTCACCGAAACCGGAATCCGCACGTCCCAAAAGCATTACCCGCTCGACTTCGTAATATTCGCGACTGGGTTCGATGCGCTGACCGGGGCTCTGCTCAAGCCGCGCATCGCGGGGCGTGGTGGCGTGACGCTCAAGGAGAAATGGGCGGCGGGTCCGATTACGAACATGGGTTTGGGCACCGCGGGCTTCCCCAATCTCCTGATCGTCGGGGGACCCGGCAGCCCGACGGTCCTGTCGAATGTCATGGTTTCGACCGAACTTCAGGTCGACTGGATGACCGAACTGCTGTCGCACCTTCGCGATGCCGGTGTGCGCGAGATCGAGGTGACGCGTGAGGCGGAAGCCGCGTGGAACCGGCATGTCGCCGAGCGGGTGAATGAAACACTCTACATGACCGCGCAGAGTTTCTACAACGGCGGTGAAGTCGAAGGAAAACCCAAGGTTTTCATGCCCTACTCTGGCGGCGTGCGTCATTACCGCCGGCTGCTCGAGCAATGCGCCGCGGACGATTACGTGGGCTTTGCACTGCGAAGCACTCCCCTTGCCACCCAACCGGAGACGCAGGATGCCGACTGACGCGTCCTGGAACCCCCGCGAAAGCGTTGCCGTTGTGGGCGGCGGCACCATGGGCGTGGGCATCGCCTACGTATTCACCATGAGTGGCTATGACGTGCATCTGGTGGAACCGGACGCCGACCGCCGCCAAGCCGCCTTCGTCACCATGGGCAGCGCCGCGCGTACCGCCGTGGAGCGCGGAAAGATCGCAGCCGACCTTGCCCGGGACCGGGTCTCCGCCGTGTCGGTCAAGGCGGCCGTTGAAGAGTTGCCCGAGGGGGTCGATCTGGCCATCGAAACCGTACCGGAACAGCGGGTCTTGAAGGAAAAGGTGCTCTCGCAGATCTCGGAACGCGCCCCGGCCCTGATCGCGTCGAATACAAGCGCCTTGTCCATTGACGACCTCAGCGGAGCGGTTGAGACCCCTTCGACGTTCCTTGGCATGCATTTTTTCAATCCCGTGTGGTCCTTGATGCTGGTGGAGATCGTGCGCGGTTCGCTCACGAGCGATGCCAGCATCGCCAAGGCGCAAGGCTTTGCCGAGGGTATTGGAAAGAAGTCCGCCGTGGTTTCAGACGTCCCAGGTTTCGCGACGAGCCGCTTGGACCTTGTGCAAGCGCTCGAAGCGATCCGGATGGTCGAAAACGGCGTGGCCAGTCCTGAAGACATCGACCGCGCGATCGAAACGGCCTACCGGCACCCGATGGGGCCGCTTCGCCTAAGCGACGTCGTAGGTCTCGACGTGCGGCTAGACATCGCTCGTCACCTCGAAGACGTGCTGGGCCCCCATTTCGCGCCGCCGAAGCTTCTTCAGGACATGGTGGCCCGGGGCGAACTAGGACGCAAATCGGGAAAGGGATTTTACGAATGGCCCGAGACGGCACAAACGCAATAAGAGGGAACGCATCGCGCATGGGAAATCTCTTCAACTCGTCACTCGTCGATACTGCCGAACATCACGCGATGCTGCGCGACAGCGTTGGCAAGCTGGTCGGAGGGTTCGGGCGCAAGTACTTTCAGGATGTCTACAAGCGTGACGCCAAGCCTGTGGAGCTCTGGGACGCGCTCGGTGACGCCGGCTTCCTTGGCGTTCATGTTGCCGAGGAATACGGGGGCGGCGGAGGCGGCATGGCCGACTACAACGTCATTGTGGAAGAGACGGCAGCCCAGGGCTGTCCGATCCTCTCGCTCGTCATCGGCTCCATTTGCGCGCCGATCATCCAGAAGCATGCCACAGATGAGATGAAGCTAGAATGGCTGCCGGGCCTCGCCTCAGGCAAGAAACGTTTGGCCTTCGCGATCACGGAACCTGATGCCGGGTCCAATACCCACAAGGTGTCGACGATCTGCCGGCGCAACGGCGATGGTTGGTCCATTCGCGGGAACAAGTACTGGACCTCGGCTGTGGACGAGGTCGATGCGATCATGGTGGTCGCACGCGACGAAACGCTCGACGAACGCGGACGCGGGGCGCTGTCGCTGTTCCTCGTGCCCGTCGACGCGCCGGGTATCACCAAGACGCCTATCGAAACGGCTCTTCACGTGCCCGAAACGCAGTTCATTCTCCACTTCGACGACGTGCAGGTCCCGAAACATGCGCTGGTCGGTACCGAGGGGCAGGGGCTTAAACATCTGTTCGCCGGGCTCAACCCGGAACGTATATGCGCGGCCGCGATCAACAACGGCATAGCGCGTTACGCGATCGAGAAGGGGACACAGTACGCGGGTGAACGTTCTGTGTGGGGTGTGCCGATCGGGGCACACCAGGGCGTGTCGCACCCGCTTGCACAAGCCTACGTCTCGGTCCAGCAGGCACGCCTGATGACAGCGCGGGCCGCGGAACTCTACGATGCGGGCTCGTCCGAGGCGGGCGAGGTTAGCAACATGGCCAAATTCGCGGCCGCCGACTCCTCTCTCGTGGCGCTCGACCAGGCGATCCAGGTTCACGGCGGTAACGGGCTGGCCATCGAATACGGGCTCGCCGACCTTTGGTTCATCGCGCGCCTGCACAAAACCGCGCCGGTGAGCCGCGAGATGGTTCTCAACTTCTTCGCCCAACATTCCCTGGGCCTGCCCAAAAGCTACTGAGGATCTAGGAGGGTGGACATGTCTGGCGTCATTCGGGAATACAATACTTTTGCGGATGTCATTCGGCGTCACGCCCAAGAACGTCCGGACGCGCCGGCACTGACGTTCAAGGGCGATACCCATAGCTTTGCACAACTCCATGACGCCACCTCGCGCACCGCCAACATGCTGGCATCGCGGGGGGTGGGTCCTGGCGACCGGGTGGCGCTGATCAGCCGCAACCGCCCCGAGATGTTCGAGCTGATCTATGCTTGCAACAAGCTCGGCGCGGTACTAGCCCCGTTGAACTGGCGCCTCTCTCAACGCGAAATTGCGCAGATCTTGTCCGATTGTATGGCCTCCGTGGTCATCGTCGACGAAATCGGTGAGGGCCTGCTACCCGACGAAAGTAGCGAGGTGCCCGTGCTCCGGTTCGGCCCCGACTTTGATGAAGCGCGCGCGGCAGCATCGGGCGATGATCCCGGCCACTCCGGCGGGCCCGACGAAACGGCCTTGATCCTCTATACGTCCGGCACCACCGGCTTGCCCAAGGGTGTCATGCTGACCAACCGTGGCATGTCCTACACCCGCGAACTCGCTAAGGCTTGGGGTATGGACAGCGAGAGTGTGAATTTGGTGGCCATGCCGCTGTTCCATATTGGCGGTTGCGGCTATGGCAGCAGCACCATGTTGGCGGGCGGACACACGGTCCTCATGGCCGAGGTGGACGTGCTCGAGATCCTCGCCCTGATCCCACGCCATCGCGTGACGCATACGTTCCTTGTTCCCGCCGTGGTCCAGTCCATGTTGAATGCGCCAGAGGTTGCCGATGCGGACCTGCAAAGCCTCCAGCTTCTCATGTATGGAGCCGCGCCGATGGGCGACGTGCTTCTCAGGAGAGCGATGGATGCCTTCGGCTGCAAGTTCATGCATGCCTACGGGATGACAGAAACCTCGGGCACCGTTGTTATCCTGGAGCCCGAGAGCCATGACCCCGACGGGCCACGCAGCGGGCTGCTGAAGTCCTGTGGCCGTGCGCTGCCTTGGGTGGAGCTACGCGTGGTCGATCCCGCCACAGGCAAGGACGCCATGACAGGCGACGTTGGGGAAATCTGGCTGCGCACACCCATGGTGATGAAAGGGTACTGGCAGAACGCCACCGCGACGCGCGAAGCAATTACTGCCGAAGGCTGGTTTCGCACCGGTGACGCTGCCTACCTCGACGAAGAGGGGCACGTGTTTCTCTTCGACCGGTTTAAAGACATGATCATTTCGGGCGGCGAGAACATCTACCCGGCTGAAATCGAGAACGTCCTCAACGGTCACCCGGCCGTGGCCGAAGTCGGCGTCATTGGAGTGGCGCACGAGAAGTGGGGTGAGACGCCGCTTGCAGTGGTCGTACGCAAGGCGGGACAAGCGGCTGATGCAGGTGCACTGATCGCCTACACGCGCAAGAACCTGGCGACCTACAAATGTCCCAGCCGCATCGTTTTCGTCGAAAGCCTGCCGCGAAATGCGTCAGGAAAGTTGCTCAAGCACGTGATGCGTGACACGTACGGAGCGACGTCATGACGACGACCCTGGCCCTTCTACGCCGGTGGGTGGTCGATTACTTCAATCGCCATGACGCTGCCGCAGCACGCGAGTTCTGCGCGCCTGACTACGCGCTTAGCATCGGTGACGTTGTCCTGGCCGGGCGTGATGCCGAATGGCTGCCGGCGGTCGATGTGCAGATGCAGAACTTCCCCGGGATGGCCATGACCGTGCATCAGACGCTTGCCGGTGACGGGTGGGCGGCCATCTGGTTCAGCGAGCATGGCATGAGCAAAGGGAAGTCCGCGGTCTGGTCCGGGGTCGGCATCTACCGCTCCGAGGGCGACGTGCTTATTGGATGCGTCGCGCAGGAAGATTACATGACTCGCCGCCGGCAGCTGAAGACAGGCGAGGCCGACGAGGTCGATCCGCCTGCCGTCGCTCCGTGGGATGTCGAGCCCGCGTCTTCGAACAATAACGCGGAAGGCGCAGTACGGCGCTGGCTGCAGGGGCGCTGGCCGAAGGATACCCCCGCCGTCATCTGCGACGACGAGCACATAACCGGCACCCCGTTGGAATTCGACGTGATGCAGACCGAAGTGGGCGCGCTCCATTCCGCGGGCAATCACGTGGCTTTCAACGTGCGCCAGACGGGCACCTACCGGGGCGGCCTCCCTGACCCGGCCAGCAGTCCGGCGGAGGAAACGCTCGATTGCAACGGGATCGTGCGCGTCGAGGACGGCAAGGTTGTCTCTGGGCGTGTCATCCGGGACCGCATGGGCCTCTGGGTGCGCAGGAGGGAGGCGGCATGAGCGTCGGCAACACCGTCCTCACAGAACGCGACGGCGCGGTCCTCGTCGTCAAGCTCAACCGACCGGAGCGGCGCAACGCGATAGACCGTGCGACGTCTGAGGCGGTCGCGCATGTCATGGACGAGTTCGACGCCGACGAGACCCTGTCTTGCGCCATTCTAACCGGCGTGGGCAATCATTTCTGTGCCGGGATGGACCTGAAAGCGTTTCTCGACGGCGAACGGGTCGAGCTAGAGGGACGCGGTCTTGCGGGTATCATCCAGACGCCGCCGCGCAAGCCGGTGATCGCGGCCGTGGAAGGTTATGCACTCGCAGGCGGCTTCGAAATCGCGCTGGCCTGCGATCTGATCGTCGCGTCGGAGGAAGCGCGGTTCGGGTTGCCAGAGGTCCGTCGTGGCCTGATCGCGGGATCGGGGGGGCTTTTGCGCCTCCCGGAGCGGATACCGCGCCAGATCGCGATGGAATGCGCGCTGACGGGACGGATGATCCCGGCGGAGGAAGCAGCGCGCTGGGGCTTAGTGAACCGGTTATGCTCCGCAAGCGGCGCGCTTGACGAGGCGCGCGACCTCGCCCGGGAGATCGCGGTGAATGCTCCGATGGCGTTGGCGGCAAGCAAGGAGATAGTCGCCAAGAGCGGGCGCTGGCCCGCGGGCGAGGTATGGCCTCGCATGAACGAACGACTCGAAAAGATCATCAATTCGCAGGACGCCCGGGAGGGGGCGGCTGCATTCGCCGAGAAGCGCGCGCCATGCTGGCGCGGACGCTGAGGGGCACATCGAATTCGGCCAAGGGTTTGGCCGGACCCCGACACCCCTAGGGGATCGGGTCACTCAAGGGAGGAGCTTAAAATGGACTTCAAGGCAAAACTGTTGGGCTGCGGAGCTGCTGTCGCGTTCACACTCGCAGCGGTTGGTGGGGCACAGGCCCGCGACGTCAAGATCGTGGTCGGCGTGCCGCCCGGAAGCGGTGCGGAATATGGCGTGAAAGCTTTCGCCGAGGACCTCGCCGAACGCACGGACGGAGATCTCAACGTGCGCATCTTTCCGCCCTCACTTCTTGATCTGAAGCAGACATTCGGCGGCATGCGAGACGGTGTCGTGGATGGGGGCTACCTCGTCCTGAATTACTTCCCCTCGGACCTGCCCGAGGCGATGCTACCGATCGAGCTTGCCATGCTTGGCAAGAACCCGTTCGCGATGGCGGGCGCCATGAGCGAGTATATCGTTACTTGTGAGCCCTGTGTCGAAGAGCGCCTGCGCAACAACCAAGTGCCCCTCGGCAACGCGTCGACTGGCGCATACGGCATTCTAGGCACCTCGCCGATGACCACTGTCGCCGAACTCGAAGGCAAGAAACTGCGTGCGGCGGGTGGCGCCTGGTCGCGCTGGGCGGCCGCCATGGGTGCCGTTGGCGTGAGCCTCTCGGGCAATGAGATCTTCGAGGCTGTTTCGCAGGGCACGATCGACGGGGCGATGAACGCGCCGTCGGAGCTGAGCTCAATCCGCCTGATCGACGTGGCCACCGACGTCACCACGAACATGCCGGGAGGCACAGTCCACGGGCTCGATGTGATGAGCGTGAACCGCGACTTCTGGAAATCGCTCAGCGACGAGCAGCGGCGCGATTACTTGGACGCCGCGGCGCTTGGAAACGCGGCCACCACCTGGAAATTTGCCAACGACGTGGCTGAGAACATAGAGCTTGCCCGCGAGCAGGGCATAAATGTGCATGAGGCATCTCCGGAAGCCCTGGAGAAGTCGAACGCCGTGATCGAGGCGGATCTGGAGAACATCGCCAAGATCGCGACCGAGACCCATGGCATCGAGAATGCCGGTGAGAAGATCCAGCGCTTCAAGGAACTGGTCGCCAAGTGGGAAGGCCTGCTGCCGATGGACCGTGATTGGACGGCCGAAGAAATCGCCGATGTCTACCGCTCCGAGATCTTCTCGAAGATAGACGAATCCAGCTACGGCCTTTAACGAAATGTCCGCGTCCATGAAAACGAGCTGGATCGACCGCATCGCGTGGGGCGCGGACAATGCGCTCATCGCCATCGCCTCTCTGGGGCTGGTGGCGATGATGCTGCATATTAGCGGCGACATCATCGCGAGCCTTCTATTCAACGCGCCAATCGCCACCACGAGCGCGATCGTCACGAATTACTACATGATTGCCGTGGCGTTCCTGCCGATCTATGCGGCTGAGTTCCGCGACGCCCATATCGGCGTGAACCTTCTGACAGCGCGCCTGCCGAATGCGGTGCAACGTTGGTTGGAGGTACTGATCATGATCGCGACTGCGGGCGTCTACGTGCTGTTGGCCGCGCAGTCTTGGGAACAGGCCACGCAGAAGCTGGAGACGACCGCATATGTGGTTGAACAGACCAGCAAAATTTTCATTTGGCCGAGCTACTTCATGCTTCCTGCCGCTTTCGCCGCTGTAGCGCTTCTGCTTGTCGTCAAGGTGCTATCGCGCATCGCCGGTGGACCCGTGCTGCGGGAACCGGTGGAAGCCGGAAAGGAGCGCGACGATGTCTGACGCAATGATTGGAGCCGCAGGTATCGTGGGGTTGATCGTCCTGATCGCGGCAAACATGCCGATCGCTATCGCGTTGATCCTCGTATCCTACCTAGGCCTTGTCGCCCTGATCGGCCCGGCCGCCGCCTGGGGCATGATGGAGGTCGTGCCGTTCAGTTTCATCTCGAACTGGACGCTAAGCTCCGTGCCGATGTTCGTTTTTATGGGATATGTCTGCTTTCACGCGAATTTGACGCGGGGCCTCTTCGATGCTGCGCGGCTCTGGCTGTCGCGCCTTCCCGGCGGTCTCGCAATCGCCTCGGTCTTCGGCTGTTCAGGGTTCGCTGCCGTTACAGGCTCCTCGGTCGCGTGTGCAGCGGCCATGGGTAAAGTCGCCGTGCCGGAGATGCTTCGAAATGGATATGACAGCAGCCTTGCAGGCGGCACTGTCGCGGCCGCCGGCACTGTGGGTGCGCTCATTCCACCCAGCATCCTGCTCATCGTTTTCGGTGTCGTTGCCCAAGTATCAATCACCGATTTGTTTTTGGGCGGTGTGGGGGCCGGCATTGCCACTGCCATTGCTTATGTTCTGGTGATCCTGCTGCGGGTGAGAATACGTCCATCTTTGGCGCCGTCCGTCGAGGAAGAAGTGACATGGGCCGAGAAGCTCCGCGCTCTGCTGGGCGCGGGTCCCATCCTGCTCCTGATCGTGGGCGTGCTTGGCGGTCTCTTCGCAGGTCTTTTTACCGCAACGCAGGCGGGCGCCGTCGGTGCAATGCTGGCCCTGGTAGTCGCGCTTTTCCAAGGCGAGATGTCCTTCCGAGTACTGCGCGCGTCCATCACCGAAACTCTCGTCACTTGCGGCAGCCTCTTCATCATCACCATCGGCGCCAGCATGCTGACCCGGTTCCTGACCATGTCGGGCGTCGGCTTCATGATCTCGGACGGAGTCGCTTTCCTGAACGAGCAACCTGTGCTGCTCCTAATGGGTATCGCATTGATCTACATGGCCTTGGGCATGTTCCTGGAGCCGATCGGGGCGATGCTTATCACTCTGCCGATCTTCCTGCCGTTGGTACATACAGCCGGCGTGGACCTGATCTGGTTCGGCGTTTTCGTGGCCAAGCTGCTCGAGATCGGGATGATCACACCACCCATTGGGATGAACGTGTTCGTGCTCAGTTCCACGGTCGGCAAGGCCGCGCCAACGTCGGTGGTTTTCCGTGGCGTGCTCTGGTTCTTTGTCATGGATGTGGCGTTGCTTGGCCTGTTGATCGCTTTTCCGGGGATTATCCTCGGAATCCCATCGCTTTTCTAAAAACAAACCGGCCCATGCCGGGCCGACATCAAAGGAGACTCGAATGAGAGACGCCGCAATCGTTTCCACCGCCCGCACGGGCATCGGCCGCGCTTTCAAGGGGGCGCTCAACAATACCAAATCCCCCACTCTCATGGGCCATGCGATGCGGCACGCTCTGAACCGCGCGGGCATCGAGGGTGCAGAGGTGGAGGATGCTGTCATCGGCACGGTGCTAGCGTCCGGCACGGCGGGCATGAACATCGCTCGCAACGGGGTCTTTGCAGCCGGCCTCCCTGTGTCGGTCGCCGCCCAGACCATGGACCGCCAATGCGCGTCGGGCCTTATGGCTGTGGCCACGGCTGCCAAGCAGATCATGGTCGACGGAATGCAGGTCACCATGGCAGGTGGACAGGAAAATATCTCGGCCGTCCAAGGTCCGTATTTCGAGGCTGCGATGGCCGCGAAGGATCCCAATGTCACGGGAAAAGTCGAGCATGCCTACATGCCCATGCTCCAGACCGCCGAGGTGGTCGCGAAGAAATACGGCATTAGCCGCGACGCACAGGACGCTTACGCCCTTCAGTCTCAGCAGCGCACCGCGGCGGCGCAGGAGGCTGGGCGGTTCGACGACGAAATCGTGCCGTTCGAGACAACGATGCTGATCAAGGACCGCGAGACAGGCGCGGTGAGCGAAACACCGGTTACGCTGACCAAGGACGAGGGCAACCGGCCCTCCACCACGGCCGAGTCCTTGGCTGGCCTGAACCCTGTCCTTGAGGGCGGTCTCGTAACAGCGGGTAACGCGAGCCAACTTTCTGATGGCGCTAGCGCGCTCGTCCTTATGGAAGGTAAGGAAGCAGAGCGTCGGGGGCTTGCACCACTGGGTTTCTACCGCGGCATGGCCGTGGCGGGCTGTGCACCAGAGGAAATGGGGATCGGCCCGGTCTATGCAGTTCCGAAGCTTCTAAGACAGCACGGGCTGGATGTCGACGACATCGGCCTCTGGGAGCTTAACGAAGCCTTCGCCTGCCAGGCGCTCTATTGCCGCGACAAGTTGGGCATCGATCCGGACATTTACAACGTCAACGGCGGCAGCATCTCGGTGGGTCATCCGTACGGCATGACCGGTGCCCGCCTTGTCGGACACGCGCTGATCGAGGGCAAGCGTCGCGGCGCGAAATATGTCGTGGTTGCGATGTGCGTTGGCGGCGGCATGGGGGCTGCAGGGCTCTTTGAAGTAGCTTGAAGCAGGAGGAGGGCGCTGTCAGAGGAACTTGGCTTGAGGCGGGGCAGGGCGCTGGCTAGCGTTCTGGCATGTCCAAGCCAAGTCCCTTCCGGTATTTCAAAACGTCGCCCGAGATCATCCGTTTGGCGGTGATGCTGTACGTTCGATTTCCGCTCTCGCTGCGAAATGTAGAGGACCTGCTCCATGAACGCGGGATCGACGTGAGCCATGAGACCGTCCGGTACTGGTGGCATCGGTTCGGGCCGATGTTTGCTGCCGAGATCCGGAAGCGCCGGATTGACGGGATGCGGTCCAGTCGCTGGCGGTGGCACCTCGACGAAATGTTCGTGAAGATCAACGGGGAACGGCACTACCTCTGGCGCGCTGTGGATCACGAAGGAGAGGTCCTGGAGAGCTTTGTTACCAAGACCCGGGACCGGCAGGCGGCCTTGAAGTTTCTAAAGAAAGCAATGCGCAAGCATGGTGGACCGGCGACGATCGTGACCGATAGGCTCCGGTCTTATGGTGCCGCCTTGAAAGAGCTCGGAGCTGACGCACGACAGGAAACGGGGCGGTGGGTGAACAACCGAGCCGAGAACTCGCATCTACCATTCCGACGACGCGAAAGGGCCATGCTTCGGTTCCGGCGCATGCGAAGTCTCCAGAAATTCGCCTCAGTCCACGCCTCAGTCTCAAACCACTTCAACCAGGAACGCAGCCTCTCGAGCCGATCCGTTTTCAAGGCCAACCGCGCCGCCGCTCTGACCGAGTGGCGTGGTCTCTGCGCGGAATAAGGGACAGCGAACCTGCC
>NZ_WTUX01000007.1:0-228 GCF_009882975.1 Maritimibacter harenae | reverse complement strand
GCAGCCAATCGACATTCGGCAGACTGTCGCAAAGAGCCCGCGCACCGATGTAGTCGCTCACCTGCCCGGCAGTGACGAACAGGCTGAGTGGACGTCCCTGGCTGTCGCAGATGGCGTGCAATTTCGTGTTCATGCCACCCTTCGTCCGTCCGATCAGGCGACCGCGCCCCCCTTTTTGACGCCCAGACTGGACGCCGTGCGGTGAGCCTTCAGGTAGGTGGCGTCGAT
>NZ_WTUX01000006.1:313132-315724 GCF_009882975.1 Maritimibacter harenae | reverse complement strand
GTTCGTCCGTGAATCTCGTTCGCTTCATTGTCCGTCCTCAGGTTGGGCCGGACTCTAATCGACGGTGGAGGAAAAATCCCGTGGCAGGTCATATCGTGTACGCTTGTTTCTCTCAGTAGACCTGAGCGGCTCTACAGCGTTCAAGAACTCAGCAAGCGGCGAACAACGCGACTCCGGTGCAACACCACGATGGGTCACGCTTTTTGAGCAGTTCTACACGAATTTCCCGGATCGATATGCGGCAACTTTCGACAAGCAGCGAACAGAAAACATGGGTTCTGACCACTGCCCAAAGCTTTGGAAGGCGGTTGGAGATGAACTGGTCTTCTGCGGACGAGTTACAACTAAACTTGCTGTAGCCACTGCGCTCAAAGCATTCATTCATACGCTGCATGAATACAGAAAGGTTCTCGCTGACGGCAAACACGATCTGAACCTGAAAGGAGCCGGGTTCTTGGCAGCTTTTCCGGAGCCCAATCGCGCGGTGAAACTTAGACGAGAGGGCGCCGCTGAAGAACCAGACATGCTCTCAGCCTCTGAAGCGCTGGAAGCCGCTGCAGACGCCAAACCGTTCGACTATGACTTTCTTGGAAAAGCGATCGATACGGGCTTCCGGGTAGCGCATTCCGCAAAGCCCGAACGCTTTGCTCTCAGCGTTCAACTGGCAAGACTTCTTGCGGAAGCTGAACCAGGATTCGGCTTCGATTTTGATATCCACCTTGAACAGCCAATGCCTATGAAAGGCGTGAACAAGGGCGAAGCGTATCCAAGCCTATTCATTGATACCCTCAAACACCTTCCTACTGAGAAGACCCGTAAGCTCGAACGAAACCTCCTCAGCCCCAAGGGCCCGCCAGATCGGACGCAACTCGCCGAGTACCTTGTTTCCTATTGCGAAGTCGTGGGTACCGACGAAATCATGCTTCCGGATAACGCGGATGGCCCTTGTCCTGACAGCCCACCCAGCTACCAAGCGCATCGCTCAAAGATTGCTGAACACCTTGCAGCGGAGATCGGACGCGGCTCTGCAGGCGACGACACACCGGAAGGATATGACAAGGAAGACACGGCTGATGTGCCTCCGTCTGAACCTCTCAACCCGCTTCCTAAATTGGGAGAATAGACAAGACCCGCACGTAAGAGCAGTACGCGTTAGAGCCGAAGCAGACTTGCACAGACTTGCACGCGCTTTGGCTCATACAGCGTGATTCGTTTGATACATACGTGCAGCTTTTTCCTGTAACTACTTGAATCTAAATAAGGCCCCTGTTTTCGGGAGGCAGGGGTCGTGAGTTCGAATCTCGCCACTCCGACCAAATAACAAGGCGCCCCTAGGGGCGCCTTTGTTGTTTTATGGATTCTGGCCGCAACGATACCCGCAACGTTTCAGACTGGATCTGTCCTCGATCCGTTCGCGGGTGGGCACGATGGTCACCCCTTATAGCTTCCAGTTCCTGATGCCGGCCGCGTTCTTGAGCGCGTCGGGGCTATAGGAGCGATCTGGCCCTGTACACACAGACGACCAGAATGGTGAGGATCACCGCTCCGTGAACGCGCCCGCTTCATTTGGAACTCCCCGCAATTCGCTCGCGTTGGCGCGGCAGGTTCAAAGGGAGATTTCATGAAGCGTGCAGCGATAACTGCCATGACGATGTTGCTGGCGACACCCGTGGTCGCACAGGAAGNTATTCAATCGCCAGTGTGCCTTCTGCCATGTCATTCAGGATGAAGATGACCAGGTGATCGCGGGACGCGATGGAGGATCCGGGCCGAACCTTTTCGGCGTGGTCGGATCGGCGCCCGGTTCACGNGCGATGACCTCGCCGCCTATGGCGAGACCGGGGTAACCTGGGACGAGACCAACCTGGTTTCGTTCGTGCAGGATCCCAGTGGCCACCTTCGAGAGGCGCTGGACGATTCCGGCGCCCGCAGCAAGATGTCCTACAAGCTGCGCGACGAGCAGGACGCCCGGGATATCCAGGCTTATCTCGCCCGCTTCGCGTCCGAGGACACCGCGCCGGACAGCGAGAACGAAGACAGCTCGGCGGAGAATGGCGTCTCAGGGTCCACTCATTCCGAGAAACCTTGAGACACCGCCGCGAACCGGGCTCTTCGTCGTGCGGGAGGTTTTTCATACGAAATCGATCTTCGCCGGACGAGGAGCCGGCCGGGCCCCGGGTCCGGCCAATCGGCAAACCGAAAAATCAGGAGAGGAGAGGTATAGATGAAATATATCAAGNCGATGTTCTTCACCGAGAAATGCACCGGGCTTTCCGTGCGCACCCCGTCGGGTGACGTCAACGCGCTTCTGGGCATGGGGGCCAACGATACAGATGTGTCGGACTATGCCACCGTGGCCGACGACCTGTTCTGTGACGGGCAGGCAGGCATGAACGGGGTCGCCGTTNGAACAGCCGGATCTACGTCTACTCGGCCTCGGAGAAATCCGACCCACAAACCAACCGTGTCATGCGTTTCACCATCAACGATGACCACACGCAACTGTCCGACCGCACGGATATCGTGGACGACATCCCCTACAAGACCGCGCCGACGGATCACCCGTTCGGCACGACGGGCACGCACAACGGT
>NZ_WTUX01000006.1:188894-313005 GCF_009882975.1 Maritimibacter harenae | reverse complement strand
GAACGGCAACATGGTCGTCGGGCTGATGGGCATCGGCTTCGGCGGGACACCGTTGGGTCAGCGCATCGACGTGATCGAGCTGGACGATGACTTGTCGGTGGTCGACGTGACCGAGATGACCCTGCCGATGCAGTCGGGCCGGTTCCGGGCGCTTGTTCAAGGCCCCGACGGCAGCCTCTACACGGCAATGGACGGCGCGGGCACCATCCACAAGCTGACGCCCGGCGGTTGACGTCCATTCTGTCGCGCCCTTCGCGCGGCGCGATCTGAAATCGGAAGGGGCCTCCCATCGGGCGGCCCCTTTTCGTTCGACCGGTTCTGGGCAGAACTTGACCCACCCTCCGCCGAAAGAAATCAGAGGCCGAGGATCTCCTTGGCCCCGTTGAGTTTCGCAATCGGCTGCTGGCTTCCGCTCGGTAAGTCGACGTCCTTCATAGGCTCCTTACCAAGGTAGGACTCCGTTCACACTGCGTAAGGCCGCCATACCCTCCATCTGGATCGACACCAGCAAGATGGCGGCGCCGGCAGCAATTTCGATCGCCGGCAGCACATGAGCGGCACGGGCCGACCCCGACAAGGAGAACAACGTGCTCTCCCGGACGAAGATGCTGCTCGCGGCGACGAGGATAGTGAGCGCCGCGGTGCCTGTGGACATCGCCAGCGCGCCGAGGATACCGGCCCCAAGGATGTTCATGTGCCAGGTCAGCACCAGGAGTAGGATCGCACCTGAGCAGGGCCGAATGGCAATGCCACCGATCAGCGCCACCGCGTCGCTCAACCCGCCGGCACGGCGGACCTCGTCCACGCTCGGCCCGTGGCGATGGCCGCAGCCTGAACTGCCGTCATGGCCGTGCACGTGGTCATGCTCATGCTGATGGCCGCGCTGCCGCGCCGCAGTGGCTTCGGCCCGCAGGCTCCACAGCTTGCGCGCGCCGCGAAAGGTAAGCCAAAGTCCGATCAGTCCAATGGCCAGCGCGCTCAGCGGCAGCATGATGGTCTCGGCCGCGCCGGTCATCTGGGCGCGCGTCCAGCCCATCACAAGCAGCCCGGTCAGCACCAGCGCGATCGCGGTCACTGCTTGTCCGAGCGATGCGAGCAGCGAGATAACGGAGAGCCGCAGCAGCGGCACCTCGTGGCTGACCCCGTAGCCGCCGATCAGGAACTTGCCATGCCCCGGCCCCACCGCGTGGAAAAAGCCGTAGGCGAAGCATAGTCCCGCCAGCGCGGCGACGGCGCTGGGCTCGCCCGCCCGCAGCGCGCGCAGCCCTCCGGCCAGTGCGTTCTGGAACTCGCGCTGCCAGCCCGCCGCCCAGCGGGCCACCTCCGCATCGAGGCCGGTCGCCAGCGCCCAAATCCCGGCACCGGCGAGCAACAGCGGGACAATCAGGACGAGGCGGTGCATGTCAGCACGAAGCTGTCGGCGAACAACACGCCGATATCTGGAAGCTCGACCACCTCGAAGGGGTCGGAGGAGGCATCGACCTCGGCGAGTTGCTCCCCGTATTCCTCTTCGGCGGCCTCGCGATCTGCTTCCTCGCGCACGAGGCTGCAATCGCCGCGCCCCGAAATGCCGGGCGTCTCCGGCACATCGTAGGCCACGAAGTAAGTCGGGTCGTAGGCCCGCGCAGTCACCGTGCCCGTCGATACGTCGAGCGATTCGGCAAGAGGGCGGACATGCGAGGTTACCAGCCGCCCGTCCTCGAAGCGGGCGCGATGCCTAACTGGCCTTTCGAGATCGACGGCGACGCCGTCCAACTCGACGGTGAAATCGCCGGGAAAGCCCGCGGCCCAGTCGACGTCGTGACCGGCAAAGGTGTCGAGCGCGGCCTGCTCGGGCGTGCCGTCGCCATCGGCGTCGAGACCGTTCTCTTCGATCAGCATCAGAGAATAGAACTCGTCATAGGCCCAGTCGATACGGACGGCCTCGATCGCGCCCTTTTCGTCGAAAATCAGCTCGAAGGCGGCGTCGATGAAGACATGCGGATGGGCCTAGGCGCCACCGGCGAAGGTTGCCGACATGGCAACGGCGGAAAGAAGGACGCGCAGGATCATGCCGTTTAATATTAGTGGGAGCGTCGAGACGGCAAGGCCCTCGACATAACTGCGCGATTCCATGCTGCCGCTCTCTTGTAATCAGCGGCCGGACCAGATCGCCCGTCACCGTCGAACCCGCTTGTCCACAGAAAGCCGAGATACATTTCAACGGTGGGCGATTAGCGCGCTAAAATGGCTTGCTCGCTCGGAAGCGGCACGACCGCCGGCACGTCCTGCCCTTCGATCTCGATCAGCCGGCACTCAATACCGAATACCTCCGTGATGTGATCCTCCGTCAAGACACTTCGGGTCGGCCCGGCGACCGCCACGCGCCCCTGGTCGAACAGCACCACGTGATCGGCATAGCGCATCGCCATGTTGAGGTCATGCAGCACCAGAACGATGCTGCGACCCTCGGTCCGGTTGAGACGTTTCACCAGCTCGAGCACCTCGAAGGCGTGCGACACGTCGAGGTGGTTGGTCGGTTCATCGAGAAGGATGTGGGGCGTTTCCTGCGCGATGGTCATGGCGATCCACGCCCTTTGCAGCTGCCCCCCGGACAGCCGTCCGATCGGACGTTCGGCAAGGTGGGCCATCTCCGTGACCTCCAGCGCCCGGTCGCAGGCGGCGCGGTCCTCGGACTGCTGTCCGCGGAACCCGCGCTTGTGGGCGAAACGGCCCAGCCGCACGAGGTCCTGCACGGTCAGTTCCGGCGGCGCGTCCGGCGACTGACTCAGCATCGCGACGGACTTGGCCAGCTCCTTCGGCGACCAGTCGTGCAGCGGGCGCCCGGCGATTTCGACGGTCCCGTTCGAGGGAGCGTGCAGGCGGCGCATGACACGCAGGGCGGTGGACTTGCCGCTCCCGTTGGGGCCGCAGAAGGCCGTGATCCGGCCGTCGGGAAGATCCAGGTCGACCAGGTCGAGGGCGGTGACCCCGTCGTAGCGGGCGGTGACTCCGCGCAAGCGGGCAAGGGCTTCAGCCATGCGTTCGCCTTTCCTTCAGAAGAAGCCAGAGAAAGAGGGGCGCGCCGACCAGCGCGGTGAGCGCACCGGCCGGCAGTTCGACGGGCGCGGCCATCGTGCGCGCCAGCGTGTCGGCGCCGAGGACAAGCGCGCCGCCGATCATCGCCGTGGCCGCGAGGAAGCCCTCGGTGAACTGCCCGTGGAGGAAGCGCGCGATATGCGGCGCGATCAGTCCGACGAACCCCACCGCGCCCACCTGCGACACCGCGAGCGCGGTCAGCGCCACGGCGAGGGCGAGGAACACGAGCTGCGTGCGCCCGACCGCAACCCCTGTCGACGCCGCGGTGTCAGGGTCGAGCACAAGCTGCCTGACCAGCCGGCCAAGGAGTGCCAGAACCACCGTGGCGAGAACCAGGCCGGCCGCGACCGTGGCCACGTCGCTCCAATGTGCCGCGCCGATCGACCCGGTCAGCCAGGTCAGTGCCTGGCCCGCGCGATAGACGGGCCCCAGGATCATCATCAGCGTGACGGCTGCCTTGGCCAGCGCGGCGAGCGAGATGCCGTAGAGGATGATGCGCAGCGGGCTGCGGCCCTGGGGATCGAGCAGGGCGAGAACCGCCACGAGCGCGGAGAAGACGAGTGCGCCGAGCGCGGCGGCCAGCGGCTGCCAGTGGATCGAAACCGTCAAGGCGTTGGCATCGTCCGAGAAGATCCAGAGGAAGGCCACGACGCCCACCGCGGCCCCGTCGGTGATCCCGAGGATCGAGGGCGCGGCGACCGGGTTGCGTGTGACCCGTTGGAGAAGGGCGCCGGCAAGGGCGAGCGCCATGCCTGCAAGGATCGCGAGCGCCACCCGCGGCAGGCGGAGGGTCCACACGATCACCTCGTCCATGGTCTCCCCGCGCCCGATCAGCGCGGCGACCACCCGGTCGAGCGGCAGGGCGCTCGACCCGACGCCGGTGGCGACGACGGTGACGGCGACGAGGCACGCGGCCATCGCCGCGAGGCGCGTGGGGACGGCGATCCGGTTCATAGCACGGCCTCCGCCTTGCGCCGCAGAAGGCTGACAAGGATCGGCACGCCGACCAGAGCCAGCACGGCACCGATGGGCGCCTCGCCGGGCAGCACGATGAGCCGGGCCACGATGTCTGCCAAGACGGCGATGCTCGCGCCGGTCAGCACCGTGACGACGATCTGGCCCGCGCTCGTGGCGCGCGGCGCCAGGCGACGGGCCAGGTGTGGGGCGACGAGGCCCAGAAACACGACCGGACCCGCCATCGCGACCGCGCCCGCGGCCAGCAAGGCACCAAGCGCGAGGGCGCCCATTCTGATGCCCGTTACGCGCACCCCGAGCGCCCCGGCGCTGTCGTCGTCGAGCCGGAGCACATCCAGCGACCCAGCGATGGCGAGCGCCCCGACCAATCCGATGACGAGAGACGGCAGGCCGAGCGCGAGAACCTCGAAACTACGGTCCGCGAACCCGCCTGAGAGCCAGAACAGCATGGTTTCCAACGCGGTTTCGTCTACCAGCAGGAGCACCTGTGTCAGGGACGCCAGCATCGCGGCCAGAGTCACCCCGGCCAGCAGCGTCGTGCCCGGACCCGCGGTCCGACCGGCCGCCGTGACGATGCCGAACACGAGCGCGGTGGTCACCAGCCCCCCGGCCAGCGCCAGCCCGCCGATCGCGGCAAGACCGAGGGAGCCGGACAGGGTGATCCCCAGGACCACGCTGAACGCCGCGCCCGCGTTGATCCCCAGGAGCCCCGGTTCCGCAAGCGGGTTGCGCGTCGAGGCCTGAACGAGAAAGCCCGACAGGCCGAGCGCCGCACCCGCGCAGATCGCCACCAGCGTGCGCGGAATGCGCAAGCTCGTGATGATGATCGCATCGGTCCCGTCCGCACCGCCGAGCGCGGACAGCACCGCCGCGGGCGCATAGACATTCAGCCCCAAATGCAGGCTCGCGATGATGGCGAGGCCGAGGACCAGCACCAGGATTGTGACGGATTTCTTCATGTTGGACGCGCCTTCTTCGGCGGTCGATTGACATTCCCGAGCAATTTAGTCAATCAATTTGCGGAAAATCCGACTGAATCACTCAACAAAAAGGACTCCCACCCGATGAGACTGCTCAGACACCTTCTCGCCGCGCTGCCGGTCGTAGCGCTGCTGGCCGCCGCGCCGCTTCAAGCCCGCGAGGTCGACCATGCGCTCGGAACCACCGAGGTGCCGGATGAGCCGGAACGCGTGGTCGTCCTGACGAACGAGGGCACCGAGGCGCTGCTGGCGCTCGGCGTGGTGCCGGTGGGGGCTGCGAACTCCTGGAACGGCGACCCGTGGTGGGACCACATCACCGAGCAGATGGGCGATGCCGTCCCGGTCGGCACCGAGAACGCGGTCAATCTCGAACTGGTCGCGGCCTTGCAGCCCGATCTGATCATCGGCAACGCGCAGCGCCACGAAGAGATCTATCCCCAGCTTTCGGCCATCGCGCCGACGGTCATGTCGGCCGAACTGCGCGGCGACTGGCAGATCAATTTTCGGCTCTATGCCGAAGCGCTCGGTCTCACCGAAGCGGGCGAGGCCGCCATCGCGGACTACGAAACCCGCGTGGACGCCCTGAGCGAGTCGCTGGGCGATGCGCTGAATGAGAAGGTCTCGGTGATCCGGTTTCTCCCGGGCCAGATCCGCATCTACCAGCTCGACAGCTTCTCGGGCGTTCTGCTTGAGGACATCGGTTTTGACCGTCCCGAGAACCAGAAGGTCGATGCCTTCGCGATCCGCACGGGCAAGGAGAGCATTCCGGACATGGACGGCGACCGGATCTTCCACTTCACCTACGACACCGGCGACGGTGAGGGCGACGCCTTGGCCGACGAGGTGCTGAACGACCCGCTCTGGCAATCGCTCTCGGCGGTGCAGGCCGGCCGCGTCCACGAGGTCAGCGACGCGATCTGGAACACCGCCGGCGGCATTCTTGCCGCGAAGCTGATGCTCGAAGACATCGCGCGCATCTATGACGTCGAGTGACGGCTTTCATACGGTCCGGGTCGAGCAGGTGCGCCCGCTCGACCCCACGATGCGGCGCGTGACATTCGCGCCGCTGAACGATGGTGCTTTGCCGCACGAGCGCCCGCACGGCGGGCACTGCCGCCTGCGGTTTCCCGGGCACGGCACCGCGCCTTCCCGGCCGCGTGCCTTCACCTACCGGCGCTGGCATGAGGACGGCAGCTTCGACGTGGATTTCGTGGTCCATGCAGGCGAGGGCCCGGCCGCGCGCTGGCTCCGGCAGGCCCGTCCCGGCGACGAGATCGGGTGGCGTCACGGCGGGGCGCCCAAGATCTGCCTCGACCGGCCCGGCGACGGCCCGACGATCCTCGTCTCGGACCCCTCCGGTCTGCCCCTGATGGCGGCGTTGGCCGAGCGTGCCCACCCCGCGCGGCAGGTCGAGCTCGTTCTTCTGGCGCCGCCGGAGACACGCCCTGACATCGCGCAGCGAGCGGGATGTTCCGTTGCGGTGCATCACCAGCCATCGGCGGAGGCCATCGAGGCGCACCTGCGCCGTCGCGCGCCCGGCTCGAACGCCCTCGTGTTCGCCGCCTGCGAAGCATCGCAGATGCGCCGCTTCCGCCGCCTGCTGCTCGACGACCTCGGCTTGCCACGATCGCGCGTGGTCACCTCGGGCTACTGGAAGGCCGGCCTGACCACGGAACAGGTCGACCGTGCCAAGCGCCGGGCGGACTGGTTTGGAGACGACCTCGCAATTGTCGACCACTCTTTTCGGGAGTCAGGGGTCGTGAGTTCGAATCTCGCCACTCCGACCAAATAACAAGGCGCCCCTCGGGGCGCCTTTGTTGTTTCCGGACCCTCAGTTCTGATCTTCGTCCTCGGCATCCTGCTCGGCGGTCCACTCGGTCACCGCCGTCACGGCCACCTGCGAAGCGTTGGGCGACAGCGAGATGTAGTCGCCCGTCTCGTCGGCGGGCAGGCCGGGCCGGATCGTCATGCGGTACCCGCACCAGGCGGCGATCGCCACGAAGGTTCCCGCGATGAACAGCCAGAAGCCGTTGTTGCCGATCAGGTCCATCATCTGGCCGGTGACCAGCGGGCCGACGATGGCCCCGACCCCGTAGATGAAGAGGATACCGCCCGACGCGGCCGGCATGTCCTCGAGCTCGAGGTAGTCGTTGCAATAGGCGACAAGCAGTGAATAGAGCGGCGATGCCATGCCCCCCATCAGGAAGCCCGCGCCGAGCAGCACCGGAAAGCTCGGCCCGACGATCCACGGCACGATGCTGCCCGCACCGCCCACGGATGCCACGCCCAGGATCAGCAGCCGCCGGTCCACGAGGTCCGACACCCAGCCGATCGGCACCTGGAACACGATGGAGCCCAGGAAGATCGCGGCGACGAAGGTGGTGGTCTGCCCCGTGCTGAGCCCGATGGAACTGCCATAGACCGCGGCCATGCCCAGCTGCGCGGCGAAGACGCCGCCCAGGAGAAGCGTGCCGACGGTGGCCAGCGGCGAAGCCTGGTAGAGCCGTTTCAAGGTCATCGGCTTGATGTTCTCCACCACCGGCACCGGGCTTGCCGACAGGAGGATCGGGGCGAAGGACAGCGACACGAGGATCGAGGCGATGGCGAAGGCCGCGAACCCGTCGACCGGCGTGACGCCCACAAGCGCCTGCGCCCCGACCATGCCGAAGGTCTGCGCCAGCATGTAGGCCGACAGGATCGTGCCCCGCGTCGTGTTCGTCGCGTTGTTGTTGAGCCAGCTTTCCGCCGACACGTAGACGCCCGACAGGCAGAAACCCAACAGCAGGCGAATCGCGACCCAGGCCCAGGGCTCCACAATGATCGGGAACGCGATGAGTCCCGCCGACATGAACGACCCCAGCGCGGCGAAGACACGCACGTGACCCACGGAGCGGATGAAGCTCGACGCGGTGCGCGACCCGATCAGGAAGCCGGCGAAATAGGCCGAGGTCACGACCGACAGTTCGAAGGTCGAGAACCCTTCCTGGCCCCCGCGCACACCCATCAGGGTGGACTGCATGCCGTTGCCGATCATGATCAGGAGAACGCCGAACAGCAGGGCCCAGACGCGCAAGAGAACTGTCAGCATGTCGAGCCTCGCGGATTTCCGGCGTGTCGGGCGCGCCCCTAAAGGCGTTTTTGCGTTGCGTAAACCGGAAAACGATCACGTCCGCCCGAAGTTCCACCGGGCGTGGCCGTGATGGCGAAGACAGCGAAAAGGCGCCCCGCGGGCGCCTCTCTTCCTGTTGGCCTCAGCGGGCGAGGTAGCGCAGGACCGATTCCACGATCTGCGCGCGCAGCGCGTCCTGGCCCTCTTCGCTGAACACCGAGTCGCCGAACTTGACCGAGAAGCTCGGCCGGTTCGCCACGTTGTAGAAACACTGCGCCTGGATCTGCCAGTAGAGCGCGGTCACGTCGACATCGTCGCGGAACAGACCCTCTTCCTGACCCCGCGCCACGACGCGGGAGATGCGGCGCATGCTGGTGAGGTTGAGATCGCGGATGAATTCGGACTGCTCCAGGTACCGCGCCTGGTTCACGTTCTCGCACATGACCATGCGCACCAGCTTGGGGTTGGCGCGGTAGTAGTCGAAAAGGAATGTGATGAGCTCGGCCATCGCGTCACGCGGGCCAAGGCCCTCGATGTCGATGTCCTGCTCCCCGGCCCGAACGCGCGCGTAGGCGGCTTCGAGCGCGGCGACATAGAGCCCGTCCTTGTCCCCGAAATAATAGTAGATCATCCGCTTGGACGTCTTCGTCCGCTCGGCGATCACGTCGATCCGGGCACCTGCCAATCCGTAGTCGGCAAAGGCGTCCATTGCGACGGAAAGGATGTCGTGCTTGACGCCTTCCGAGTCCTGTTTCCAGGATTTGCGTAGTCTCTCGTCTTTCATTTTATTGTGCCCGATTTTAGATGTTGAGACTGCCCTCCTGCGCGGAGTGTTAACACGATGTCTTGTCAACACAAGGTAGGAAACCCCCACCCCGGCCAATTTATCTATCATGATCAATAGGTTAGTTTGGGTCCATTCACGAAGCGTGAAAATGCAGGGGATTTGAATCTTTCCAATGGGTTAACGAACGGACCCGGTGGTTCACCGTCAGAACCGGGATCGCGCGCTATGAGGACACGACCATTCCCACCAGACGGAGGCCCCATGACCCAGGCTTCGCCGCGCCTCGCGCTGCCCTTTCTCCAACCCGCCCAGGCCCAGAAACACGTCACCCACAACGAGGCGCTGCGCCGGCTCGACACCATCGTGCAGCTTGGCCTCGACACGATGGGCACCACCACGCCACCGGGCACGCCCGCCGACGGCGAGAGTCACGCGATCGGAGCCGGGGCGACCGGCGACTGGGCCGGGCATGACGGCGAGGTGGCGACCTGGCTCGACGCGGCGTGGGACTTCGTGACGCCACAGGCGGGCTGGCTCGCCACCCGCACGGGCGACACCGATGTCTTCGTCCACGACGGCACCGGGTGGGTGCGGGCCACCGCGACGGTCGAGTTCGACAACCTAGCCGGCGTCGGCGTCAACGCGGTGGCCAACGCCACCAACCGGCTGACCAGCGCGGCGCCGGCCACGCTGCTCACCCACGACGGCGCGGGGCATCAGCTCAAGATCAACAAGGCAGGGGTGGCAGACACCGCGTCGCTCCTGTTCCAGACCGACTGGTCCGGGCGCGCCGAGATGGGGCTTGCGGGCAACGACGCCTTTTCGATCAAGGTCAGCGCGGACGGGTCGAGCTGGGACGAGGTGATGAACGTCGGGCCGGGCGACGCGGTCGTGACCACGGCCAGCATGGTCGGCACCGTAACCGCCACGCCCGGCCCCGGTTCGGCCGTGATCGAAAACGGGACCGGGGCGACCGGGCGCTACACCAAGCTCGCCGACGGCACGCTGATCTGCGACGTGGCCGCCTTCGCCACCGCCTCCGGCGCGCCCGCCACCTGGACCCTGCCCGCGGCCTTCGCGGATGCAGGTTTCACCGTCACCGCGACTGTCCTCGGCGGCACGCCATGCGTCGTCACGGTGTCGGGCCAGACGGCGGCGAGCGTCGACGTGGAGAGCTTCAACCTGACCGGCGCGGACACCGTGACACCGGACGTGAACCTGGTCGCGGTCGGCCGCTGGACCTGACCGATCCGCCACGGGTCGCGCGGATTCGCGCGATCCAGTCTCGGCGTTTGCGTCCGGTCATGCTATGCGCCCGGGAAACGAGGGCGAAGCACATGGCAAAGACGATCCACATCCTGAACGGTCCCAACCTCAACCTGCTGGGCAAGCGGCAGCCGGAGATCTACGGCGCGGACACGCTGGCCGATGTCGAGGCCACCTGCGCCACCTTGGGCGGCGAACTTGGACTCGAGACCGCGCTGTTCCAATCGAACCACGAGGGCGAGATCGTCGAGATGATCCACCGCGCCCGCGCCGCGGCCGACGGGATCATCATCAACCCGGCCGCCTACACCCACACCTCCGTCGCGATCCTCGACGCGCTCAACGCCTACGAGGGGCCGGTGATCGAGGTGCATATCTCGAACGTCCACAAGCGCGAAAGCTTCCGGCACCATTCCTATGTCTCGCTGCGCGCCGACGGTGTGATTGCCGGGTTCGGCGTCGAGGGCTACACGCTCGCGCTGCGCCGCATGGCGTCGCTGCTCACATGACGGCGCGCTACGCGGTGCTCGGCAACCCGCTGGGCCACACCAAGTCCCCGTTCATCCACACCGAATTCGCCCGGCAGTTCGGCGAGGACCTGACCTACGAGGCGATCGAGGCCCCGCTTGACGGGTTCGCCGACGCCGTGCGCGCCTTCCGCGATTCTGGCGGCCTCGGCGTCAACGTCACGGTGCCCTTCAAGGTCGAGGCGTTCGAGCTGGCCGACATCGCGCGCGATGCCGCGAAGATCTGCGGTGCATCCAACTGCCTTGCCTTCGACGGCGAGCGGATCATCGCGGAGAACTTCGACGGCGTCGGGCTGGTGCGCGACATCACCGAAAACCTCGGCGTTCCGATTTCGGGCGCGCGGGTGCTCTTCGCCGGGGCCGGCGGGGCCACGCGGGGCGCGGTCGCCCCGTTTCTCGCGGCCGGGGCCGCCGAAGTGACCATCGCCAACCGCACCACTGCCAAAGCCCAGGCGATCCGGGACCTGTTGTCGGACCGGGGGCACATCATCACGTCGCGCTACGAGGATATCTCGGGCTTCTACGACATCGTCCTGAACTCCACGACCCTCAGCCTCACCGGCGAAAAACCACCGCTGCCCGACACCGTGTTCGAGGGCGCGCGGCTCGCCTATGACCTGGTCTACGGCAAGGGGCTGACCCCTTTCCTCGCCACCGCCCAGGCGCGCGGCGCGCAGGTGGCGGACGGCGTCGGGATGCTGGTGGAGCAGGCGGCGGAGGCGTTCGTCTGGTGGCGCGGCAAGCGCCCCGACACGCGGCCGGTGATCGACGCGATGACGATTCCGCTGGATTAGAGCCTAAACCAGCCCCTTGAAGAAGCCCTGGAACCACGAGAGCGGCAGGTGCTGCCCGACCGTGAAGATCAGTGAAAAGGGCTTGGGGAAGGAATACGAAAAGCGCCGCTTGTCGATGGCGTAGAGAACGTGTTCCGCGGCCGTCTCGGGCTCCATCAGTTGCGGCATCTTGAAGTCGTTCTTCTCCGTCAGCCGGGTCTTGATGAAACCGGGGTTGGCGCGCTGCACGAGGATGTCGGTCTTCGACAGGTCGATGCGCAGGTTCTCCGCCGTGTGCATGAGCGCGGCCTTCGACAGGCCATATCCCACCGCGCCGGGCAGGCCCCGGAAGCCGGACAGCGACCCGATCAGCATGATGTGCCCGGTGTTCTTCTCGACGAAACGCGGCACGACCTCGCCCAATGCGTTGAGCCCGCCGGTGATGTTGGTGTTCACCATGAGCCGCGCGGCGTCCCCGTCCCACGCGGTCGCCTTCATCGGATCATACGCCCCGGCGCAGTAGATGAAGCCGTCGAAATCCCCGGCCTCCTCGGCCGCGCGCGCGACCGAGGCGGGATCGGTCACGTCCACGGTCACCGCTTTCGCATCGCGCAATTGCCCGGCCAACGCCTCGAGCTTGTCCCCGCTGCGCGCCGACAGGACCAGCGCCGCCCCGCGCGCATCCAGCGCTTCGGCAAGCGCGCGGCCCAGCCCCTCGCTGGCGCCGATGATCCAGTATCGTTTGGCAGGAAGCGATTTGGTCATGGAAGTCTCCTTTCGACCCTAACGCTGCGCAAAACCGGCGCGTTCCCGGTCAGGTGACGTCTTCGACGGGCGGTGCGGGACGGCGGCGGAAGGTGGCACCCTTCGCCTTCAGCTTGGCCGCCTGCCACAGGATCAGCGCCATGACCCGAAGCGCACCGGCGGGGCGGCGCACGGCCATCGTCAGGACCGACCCCCCCGTGAGCGGCACGAGCGGGCCCTTGAGCGTGGCGATCAGGCCCTTGTTGCCGTCCACCAGGTCGATGACGATGTCGATGCCGTCGTCGTCCACGGCGAAGCGGAAGCGGTAATGCCCCGCGATCTCCTGGAACGGCGAGACGTGGAACACCTTCTGCGAGGTCAGAACGTCCTTCGGCCCGATGGGGGCGAAATCGTCATGCGCGCAGAGGTAGGAATGGCGATCGCCCATCGTGTTGTTCACCTCGGCGATCACCGCGACGAGGTCGTTGCCACGCAAGGCCAGCCAGAAGGCGACCGGGTTGAACCAGAAGCCCAAGAAGCGCGGCTGGGCGAGCAGCCGCAGCGTCACGCCCTCCGTGTCGAGCCCGGCATTCTCCAGCACCTGCCGCGCCCAGGCCGCGCCGGTCCCGTTGCCCCGCGCGCCGCCGTGGTCACGGTCATGGAGCGAGAAAAGCCCCGGCGCGTTGCGGGAAAAGAGCGGCGGCACGCCCCGGTCGTCCTCGGGGTCGATCAGGACGTAGTCCACCCCGTAGCGGAACCGGTTGCGGATCCCGTCCTTGCGCGCGTGCATCGTCTCACCGCGCATATGGCGGGGGGCGAAGGTCATGCGGCCACCACGTCCTCGAACGGCTGGAGCTGCTCGGCGATGGACACGGCCGAGGCGAAGCCGTCCTCGTGGAAACCGTGGCGGGTATAGGCACCCGCGAACCACGTCCCGTTCTCGCCCTGGATCTCGCGCAGCGCGTTCTGGGCGCGCAGGGCGGCGCGGTCGAAGACCGGGTGGCGGAAGGTGTTCTCGTCGTAGATCGCCGAGTCCGGGATGTCGTCCGACGGGTTCAGCGTTACGAAGAGCGGGTCGTCATGGGGAATGTTCTGAAGCCGGTTCATCCAGTAGCTCACCCCGATGCGTGTGTGGTCGCCCGCCGTGTCGGCCTTGTACGTCCAGGACGACCAGCAGCGGCGGCGGCGCGGCATCTGGCGCACGTCGTCGTGCAGAATAGCACGGTTGTCCTGGTAGGTCAGGTTGCCCAGCGCGGCGCGCTCGGCCTCGGTCGGCGTGTCGAGCAGGCGCAGCGCATCGTCGGAATGGGTGGCGAAGATCACCTGGTCGAAGGTCTCGGGCAGCGCGCCGTGGGCCCGCACCGTGACCCGGCCCGGCGCGCGCTCGACCGTCTTCACCGGCGTGCCGGGGCGCAGGTCCACGCCGCGCACCCGCAGGTCGGCGGTCAGGCGGCGCACGTATTCCACCGATCCGCCGTCGATGGTCATCCACTGGTGCTGCTCACGGCTGAGAAGCGAATGGTTCTTGAAGAAGTTGACCAGCGTTCGCGCCGGAAACGCCCCCACGTCCATCGTTGGGGTGGACCAGATCGCCCCGCACATCGGCATCAGGTAATAGCGCGAGAACCAGTCCCCCAGCCCCAGCTCGCCCACCAGGTCGGCGATGGTCACGTCGTCCGAGGTCGCGGCCGCCTCGGCCTCGGCATTGAAGCGCACGAGGTCGCGAATCATGCCCAGGAACGCAGGGCGCGCAAGATTGCGGCGCTGGCCGAACACCGCGTTCACCGATTGCAGCGAATACTCGATCGCGCCGCCGTCGATGGTGGCGCCGAAGCTCATGTCCGACTTCGCCACCGGCACGTCGAGCGCATCCAGCATCCGGGTGAAATGCGGGTAGTTCACGTGGTTGAACACGATGAACCCGGTGTCGACCGGCTGATTGCCGTTGCGCCCGGCCATGACGGTCCGCGCGTGCCCGCCAAGGCGCGGCTCCGCCTCGTAGAGCGTCACGTTGTTCTGCGGCGCCAGAAGCCATGCGGCGGCAAGACCGGAGACCCCGCCGCCGATGACGGCAATGCGTTGGGGCCGGGTGGGGGGTACGTCGAGCGACATTCCAATTCCTCGTTGTTACGGGCTGATTTACGCCGCCAAAAAAGATACGGATCAAAACTGATCCATGTTTCTCAGCACGGCGTAACTCGGGTATGCTGCGTGTTGACGAAACCATTCATGCCGATGAGGTCGCCCCGCCCGTGGGGCTTTCCTTGTCGGATTCTGGCGAAGGGAAGACGCGCCGCGTGCCGACGAAAACATCGAACGGAAAGCCGTTTTCGGAGCAGACGCTCTGGATGCTCGCGATCCGGGACCAGCGCGACAAACGGGCCTTCGCCCAGCTGTTCGATCATTTCGCGCCGCGGCTGAAGGGCTTCGTGATCCGGTCGGGGGCCGCCCCTGGCCAGGCCGAGGACATCGTGCAGGACGTGATGTTGTCGGTCTGGCGCAAGGCGCACCTTTTCGATCCGGAACGGGCCCAGGTGTCGAGCTGGATCTACCAGATCGCCCGGAACCGGCAGATCGACATCGCGCGCAAGAACGGGCGTCCCCTGCCGGAGGCGCTCAAGGCCGAAGAAACCGAGACCGAGCCCGACGCGGGCCAGGTCCTCGCACTGGAACAGGAAACGGATGTCCTGCGCGAAGCGCTGAACCGGCTGAACCCGGATCAGCGCGAGATGATCGAGAAGGCGTATCTCGGTGAGTTGTCGCACAGCGACATCGCCGAGACGACGGGCCTCCCGCTGGGAACGATCAAGTCGCGCATCCGTTTGGGCTTGGAACGCCTGAGACATGAATTGAAGGACTTGAGACAGGAATGACCGAAAGGATCTCTCATCACATTCCGGATGCACTGATGGCATCCTACGTGGCGGGCACGCTGCCGAAGCCGTTCGCGCTCGTGGTGGCGACACACGTGTCGATGTGCGATTCCTGCCGTGCGAACTACCTCGCCCACCAGGCGGCCGGGGGCGCGGTGCTGGAGAACATCGCCGAGGAACCGCTCTCGGGCGACCTGCGCGACCGCGTGCTCGGCGCGCTCGACGACGCGATCGACCTCGACGACCCCGAGACGGACGAAACCCCGCGCGACGGCATCTACCCCGGCCCTGTGATGGCCGCCCTCAAGGGCAAGGCCCCGCGCTGGAAAAGCATCGGCGGCGGCGTGCGCCAGTGCATCGTCGACATGGGGCGCGAAGGGTCGGCCCGCCTGCTTCACATCCCCGCCGGGCGCCCGGTGCCGGAACACAGCCACGGCGGGCTCGAGCTGACGCTCGTCCTGCAGGGCGGGTTCTCGGACACCACCGGCCACTTCGACGTGGGCGACGTCGAGATCGCGAACGACGAGCTCGAACACATCCCCACGGCGGACCCGGGCGACGATTGCATCTGCCTTGCGGCCACCGACGCGCCGCTGCGGTTCTCGGGTCTCGTGCCCAGAATCCTGCAACCGCTCTTCGCGATCTGAACGAATTCGTAAAATTCCGCCCCCCGCATACGTAGTTTCCCGTATGCGGGGGGTTTCCGTTGCGACCTGCGGGCATTTTGACCAATTGCCGCAGGTCTTTTCGTTTGAAATACCGATAGTTCCGGGTAGGGTGAGGCAGGTCGCGGGTCGGGAGCCCGTACCGTAAAAAAGAAAAAGACTAGACGTCTTACTTGGAGGAGGAACCATGGAACGTCGTAAGTTTCTGAAGGGCGCCGCACTCGGCGCCGCCGGCACCGCTCTGGCCGCGCCGGCGGTTGCGCAGTCGAACGCCACAACGATGACCATCGTGTCGACCTGGCCCCGTGACTTCCCGGGCCTCGGTGTGTCGGCGCAGCGTCTCGCATCCCGGATCACCGAACTGTCCGACGGCGCGATCCAGACCGAATACTTCGCCGCCGGCGAACGTGTCGGCGCGCTGGACGTGTTCGACGAAGTGGCCAGCGGCAACTCGCAGGCCTACATCGGCGCCGACTACTACTGGACCGGCAAGCACCCGGCGCTCGCCTATTTCACCGCCGTGCCGTTCGGCATGACCTTTGCCGAAATCAACGCCTGGTGCATCTACGGCGAAGGCCGCGCCCTGTGGGACGAAGTGCAGGACCAGTTCGGCCTCTACGGTCTTCCGGCCGGCAACACCGGCACCCAGGCCGGCGGCTGGTTCAACAAGGAAATCGAGGATCCGGATGACCTCAAGGGTCTGAAGATGCGTATCCCGGGCCTTGGTGGCCAGGTGCTCTCGAAGCTCGGCGCCTCGACCGTGTCGCTGCCGGGCGGCCAGATCTACGAGAACCTCGTGTCCGGCTCGATCGAAGCGACCGAATGGGTCGGTCCGTACAACGACTACTTCATGAAGTTCTACGAGGCCGCCCAGTACTACTACACCGGCGGCATGCACGAGCCGGGCGCGCAGCTCTCGCTCACCTCGAACAAGTCGTGGTGGTCGGGCCTGTCCGACACCCAGCGTGCGATCATCACCGCCGCTGCGCTCGAAGAGAACGCCAACAGCTACTACGAAGCCACGGCACTCAACGGCGAATACCTGCAGCGTCTCCAGGACGAGCAGGGCGTCGAGGTCCGCTCGTTCAACGAGGACGTGTGGGACGCGATGGGCGAAGCCGCGATGGAAGTCTTCGAAGAGACCGCCGCGCACTCGGATCTCGCCGCGCGCGTGAACGAAAGCGCGCAGGAAACCATGCGCAACTACGGCCGCGGTATCGCACTGTTCGAAGGTCAGTTCGTGGACAACCGCAACCGGATCATGGGTATCGGTTGATCGCGATGCGCGAAACGACTTGAAAAAAGCGAAAGCGGGGCTTTGGTCCCGCTTTTTTTCTGCTAAAGCAGCGCGCAATCAGGCAGGATATGCGTCCAGGGAGGGACCATTGACCGAGGTCTTCGATCACACAGAAATTCCGCGCCACGGGCGACCGGCGATCCCCCAACGTCTGTTCGGGTGGATCTCGCTCGGTGTCCTGGCCGCGATGCTGATCAACAACGTGCTTGTCGTCTATTTCGACTTTCCGGGCCTGCGCAACTGGGGCGCCGAGGGGGCCGGGCTCGCCTGGGTCCACGTGGCGCTCTACGTCGTCGCGGTGGTGATCACGGCGGGCTTCGTGCTGACGACACAGGACCGCGCGATCCGCTGGGACGCGCACCGGGTGCACACGTTCAACGTCTACCTGATCAGGGCGCTGTTCTGGTCGGTCTTCCTGGTCGGCGTTTTCGACGCCACGATCGCCTTCCTGCGCACGGAAGACCTGATCGCGCCGCTCCTGGGCGAAACCGCGTCGCGCAACCTGGCGCGCTCGAACTGGGTCGGGCCCTGGGTCCACGCACCGCTGATCGTCTTCGCCTTCATCTTCGCGCTGTTCACCCGCACGCTGGGCTTCGTCTGGCTCGCGCTGCTGATCGTGGCCGCCGAGCTTCTGATCGTGGTGTCGCGCTTCGTCTTTTCCTATGAACAGGCGCTGATGGGCGACCTGGTGCGCTACTGGTACGCCGCGCTCTTCCTGTTCGCGTCGGCCTATACGCTGTTCGACGAAGGCCACGTGCGCGTCGACATCCTCTATGCCGGCTTCGGGCGCACGCGGAAGGGCTTCTTCAACGCGTTCGGGACGATCCTGCTCGGCATGAGCACCGTCTGGGTGATCCTCGCCATCGGGCTGAACGGACCGCAATCCATCGTGAACGCGCCGCTGGCCAACTACGAGGTCAGCCAGGCCGGGCCCTACGGGATGTTCGTGAAATACCAGATGGCGGCCTTCATCGGGCTCTTCGGCGTGACCATGCTGATCCAGTTCGTCAGCTACTTCTTCGATGCCGTCGCGGACGCACGCGACGAACCGGGGCACCGGGAACCGGCCCCGGCCGGCGGACACTAAGGGGGCGCCGCGACCATGGAAATCTTCTTCCTCATTCTTCTCGTCGTCATCATGGCCGGCGCGCTGGGCTCGGGCTACCCGGTGGCCTTCGCGCTGCCCGGCGCCGCGATCATCACGATCGGGCTCGCCGCGCTGACCGGCTGGATATTCGCAGACAACACGGACGCCTTCTTCCACTCAGGCGGGCCGCAGGAATGGCTCACGGCCGGGGTGACAAACCTCCGAGGGGTCTACTGGGAGGTCGAGAGGGATACGCTCATCGCCATCCCGCTCTTCATCTTCATGGGCATCATGCTCCAGCGCTCGAAGATCGCCGAGGACCTGCTGGTCACGATGGCGCAGCTCTTCGGCCCGGTCCCGGGCGGCCTGGGCATCTCGGTCGTCTTCGTGGGCGCGCTGCTTGCCGCCACCACCGGCATCGTCGGTGCGACCGTGGTCGCGATGGGCATGATCTCTCTCCCGGCGATGCTGCGCTCGAACTACTCGACGCCGCTGGCCACCGGCACCATCGCCGCTTCGGGCACGCTGGGACAGATCATCCCGCCGTCGATCGTGCTCATCATCCTCGCCGACCAGCTTGCGAGCGCGGCCGACCAGGCCTCGACCCTGCGCAAGTCGCTGCACAAGGAAGCCACCGGGGAACTCCAGATGCCGTCGATCTTCGACGTCTCCGGCACCTCGGCGGGCGAGATGTTCCTGGGCGCGCTCATCCCCGGGCTCGTCCTCGTCGGCATCTACATGACCTACATCCTGATCTACGCGCTGATCCGGCCCAAGGCCGCGCCGGCCGTGCACGACAAGAGCACCAAGTACAACGCCGCCTTCTGGGGCCAGGTGCTGCTCATCCTCGTGCCGCCGCTCGCGCTGATCTTCCTCGTGCTCGGCTCCATCATCGGCGGCATCGCCACGGTGAACCAGGCCGGCGCCATCGGGGCGGCGGGCGCGCTGATCATGGCCTCCTACCGCCTGCCCGGCAAAGACACCAAGTTCATGTATGGACCGGCGCTCCTGGCGATTGTGTCCATCGGCCTGCTGATCGTTGCGCTGTCGAATTTCGAGATGAACGTGAAGGCGGTGGATTCACAGCAGGATTCCATCGGCATCGGCATCGGCGCGGTCGCGACGGTGCTGCTGATCATCGCGCTGATCTGGTCGGCGATCCGGTCCTTCCGCATCGACAACACGCTTCAGGCGGTGATGCTCGAGACGGCGAAGACAACCTCGCTCGTCTTCATCATCCTGCTGGGCGCGGCGATGCTGACCGCCGCTTTCCGCGGCTTCGGCGGCGAAGAGCTGGTGCGCGAGTTCCTGAACGGCATGCCGGGCGGGTTCTGGACCCAGTTCATCATCGTCATGCTCGTGATCTTCGTCCTCGGCTTCTTCCTCGACTTCATCGAGATCGCCGTGGTCGTGGTGCCCATCGTGGCGCCGATCCTGCTGTCGGACCCGGGCGCAAACGTCACCGCGGTGTGGCTGGGCGTTATGATCGGTCTGAACATCCAGACCTCGTTCCTGACACCACCCTTCGGCTTCGCGTTGTTCTACCTGCGCGGCGTCGCCCCGGCGGTGGTCAAGACGCTCCAGATCTATCGCGGCGTGATCCCGTTCATCCTGTTGCAGCTCATCGCGCTGGCCATCGTCGGTGCCTACCCGCCGCTGGTGAACTACCTGCCCAGCCGCGTGAGCCTGCTCAGCGAAACGGCCCCGCCGCCGCGCAACCCGCAGCTCCAGCTCTGCCTCGAGGAATACGTCGCCAAGGAACTCTCCAGCGACCCGTCGACCTCCGAGGCGATCGAGGCCGCGCGCCAGCTCGACCTGAAAGCGCTGCCCGAGGACCTGCGTGACGACTTCGCCGACGGCATCGCCGCCGCCGGGGAAGCGCTGGCCCAGATGGACGCCATCGCCGAGGCCGACGACGCCGTCATGGAGGCCGCGGTCGACTATCGCCCGCAGCTCACCCTCGTGCGCAACCTGCAAAAGCAGATCCGCAGCCTCGAGGAGGAGCGGGAGGAAGACGCGACGCGCATCAGCCGCATGGCTCAGGACCATCCGGACCGCGCCACGCTCGAAGCGCGCATCGCGGAAATCGACGAGGAGCTCGCCGAGGTCGAGGCCCGGATTCCCGAGGACTGGGAAGAGGTTCACGATTCCTTCGCCGAACTCACGGCGGCCGAGGACCGGGCGCGCAACCTCTACCGGCGCGCGGCCGACAACGCCTACGAAGATGCCGCCGAGATCCTGGCGATCCTCGAGGCGAACGAGGCCTACGCGGCGCTCGAAGGCCCGCTCAACGACGTGCGCGACCTGATCGAGACCGGCCAGGGCGAAGCGGACGCCGAGCGCATCGAGGAGATCGAGGACCTGATCGACGCGGTGCCGGGCGCGGGCGACGTCGAGTCGGCGCTGGCCAGTGCCCGTCGCGAAATCGACGAGGACGAGGTCGACCGTGACGCGGCCCTCGCCGACTACGAAGAGGCGCTGGCGGAATACGCGGCCCAGCAGCAGTGGCGCACGGATGCCGCATCGCTGCTTCCGGGCATCCGCGCCTACGTCGAGGGCATCGAGGGCACGCTCGGGATCCGGTCGCAGGAGCGATTCACCCGGGAACAGGCCCTGGCACTGGCCGCCTGCACGGCGCGCCACCGCGACGTGTCGCTCAACTTCTGATCCGCAACGGATCGGGCAAACGAAAGAAACCGGCGCGGACCCGCTCCGCGCCGGTTTTCCTTTTGGCACCGGCCACGATTCGGGCCATGATCCGCCCATGCTTATCTTTCTCAACGGCTTCCCCGGCACCGGGAAACTCACCATCGGACAGGCGCTTCAGGACCGGCTCGGGGGCCGGCTCCTCGACGTTCACACCCAGATGAACCTCGCCTACGCGCTCACCGATTTCAAAAGCCCCGCTTTCTACGACACCGTGCGCGCGGTCTGGGACATCGCGGATGCCCGCATCGCCGAGCTCGATCCGGAGGTTCCGCTGATCATGACCGACGCCCTGCGCGAAGGCTCCGACTGGTCGGCCGAGGCCTGGACCCGGATTCGCAATCTCGCCGAGGCGCGCGGGCCGCTCTACGTGGTCCACGTCCACTGCGACCCGGACGAGAATGCCCGCCGCATCGGCTCGGCCGGGCGCGAGGCGATGCGCAAGTCGCGCAAACGGGCGCTGGCGCTCCAGTACCACGAAGAAGGGCAGATCCTGATCGGAGGCGACGCGGACCACGTGCTCGAGCTCGACACGACCGAGCTCACCGCCGAGGAATGCGCCGAAACCATCGCCGACTGGATCGCCACGACCTGACCTCTGCATCATGCGGAAACCGCGCATGACCGGATTTTTTCGAGACCGATCAGACCGTTGAACGCGCGTTGACGGTCCCGGGATTACGCTGTTTGTTGCGCGGATGACTCTCCTGCGCACCCTGGCCTTTTTCGGCATCCCCGGCTTCATCATTTTCGTCGGCCTCTATGTCGGCGTGCCAATCGCGAACGACCTGGGCCTCCCGCTCATCGTCAGCTGGACCGCCGCCCTGTGGCTGCCAATCGTGTTGTTGCTCGGCTGGGCCGTGGCGCGGTGGCGCAGGACACATCCGGACGAGTCGTTTCGAAGCCGGTTTCGTCTTGGAAAACTGCGCGGGAAGGACTGGGGCATCATTCTTGCCGCCCTCGTCGTCCTGCAGGTCTTCGAAGTTCTCCTGTCCGGAACCGGCGCATTCTTCGCGCAATTCGCCTTCTTTGCCCCGCCCGTGATCATACCGGAGCTGTTCGACCCCACGCTGAGCCTCGAGGCGGGGCTGACCACGTTCTTCGGTGCACCCGTCGAGGGCAACTGGTGGCTCATCCTGTTCTGGCTTGGATGGCTCGTGGTCAACATCGGCGGGGAAGAACTGCTTTGGCGCGGCTATGCCCTGCCGTTGCAGGAGCGCGTGTTCGGGAAGTACGCGTGGCTGGTCAACGGGCTGTGCTGGAACCTGCTCATTCACGCCTTCATGCGCTGGAACTTCGTCACCCTGATGCCGATCAGCCTGACGATCCCGTTCCTCGTCCAGCGGTACCGCAACACGTGGATCGGAATCGGCATCCACGGGCTGGGCAACCTGATGGTGCTGGTTCTTCTCGTCCCGAGCATCGCGGGCTGGATCTGAGACCTGGGGCGCGTCGTCAGGCCGTGAGCCGCCGCGCCGACAGGAAGCTCGCCCCCGCCATCACCGCCGCCGTGGCGAGGCACAGGGGCAGGCCGCCCAACTGGTAGCTGACCCCGGACAGGAGCGTTCCCACCAACCGCCCGGCGGCGTTCGACATGTAGTAGAACCCCACGTCCATCGTCACCCGCTCCGCCTGCGAAAACGCGAGGATCAGGTAGGAGTGCAGCGACGAGTTGATCGCGAAGACGAAACCGAAGGCCAGAAGCCCCGCGACGATCACCGGCGCCACCCAGTCGCCCGGGACGAGCGCGATCACGGCCAGCCCGGCGATGATCGCGGTCAGCACCGACACCCACCGGATGGCGAGCCGGGTGGCAACCGGCCCCTCGTGCGCCGCGCGGCCCAGTATCCGCGGCGCCCCCGCCTGCACCGCGCCATAGGCGATGATCCACAGCGCCATGAAACCGCCGACAAGGAAGAACGCGTTTCGCGCGCCTTCGGGCGTTCCGTCGTCGAGCAGCGCGTGGAAATAGATCGGGATGCCCACCACGAACCACGTGTCCCGCGCGCCGAACAGGAACATGCGGGCCAGGGACAGCCGGTTGATCTTGGGGTCCTTGGAGAAAACCTGGGCGAATTTGGCCGATTTAGAGCCTTTGGGCAGCCCGGAAGGCATGAACAGAACCACCGCGACCAGGATCACCGCGAGCACCGCGGCCATCGCCAGGACCGCCGCCTCGAACCCGATCACGGCCAGCAGCCCCGCGCCCAGGAAGAAGCCCACGCCCTTCACCGCGTTCTTCGACCCGGTGAGCACCGCGACCCAGCGGAAGAGACCGCCATCGGCCGCGGGGGCCAGGATCTTCACGGCGGATTTCGACGACATCTTGGCCAGGTCCTTGGCCACGCCCGACATCCCCTGCACCACCATCACGAAGGGCACCGACAGCGCGACCGTCCAACCGGGGTCGAGCCGCGACAGCGCGACGAGCGCGACCACCTGGATGCCCAGCCCGACGTAGAGCGTCGTGGTCAGCCCGAACCGCGCCGCGATCCAGCCCGCCGACAGGTTCGTGACCATCCCCGCGATCTCGTAGAGCAGGAAGAGCCAGGCCAGCGTGATCGGAGAGAAGCCCAGCTCATGGAAATGCAGGAGCACCAGCATCCGGAGCGCGCCGTCGGTCAGCATGAACGCCCAGTAGGCCGCGGTCACCGCGACGTAGGCGGCAAGGGGGTTTTCCGGGCGTCCGGTGGTGTCGCTCATCGTGTCACTGCGTCCTGAAGAAGCTGAGGGGCCGCATCGTACCCGCGACCCAGATGCTCATCCGCCCCGGCTCCACGTACTCGATGGCCGCGCAGCGCTGTTCGTTGCCGTCCCAGGAGACGAGCTGGAACGCGATCTGTCCGTCGAAGGCGCTGTCGCAGCCCCATTGGTAGAACATGAAGGCCGCCATGTCGGGCCGGCCGTCGTAATATTCCTCGAACATCGAACCGTGGATGAGCACCTGGTAGGTCGGGTCGTCCGCCGAGGTCCAGAACCCCTCCATCATGTCGCGCTCGACCGTGTAGGCGTCGGGATATCCCAAGGTATAATCACGGATCGTCACGTTGGCCTGCGCGCCCGCGTAATCCATCAGGTCGCCCCGGATGGTGATCGGTACGTTCCGCCCGGTTTCCATGATCTCTTCCAGAAGCGGCAGCGGCGTCGGCCCGTAACTGTCGGTGGTGTAGAGCCAGCCATCCGACAGCACGGTGCACTGCATCCCGGCATCGAACACGTCGCAATGCGACAGGATGCCGGTGATCGAGTAGGGCTCGCCGTGGGTGCCGGGCGGGTCCATCACCACGTCGGAGGCCGCGCTGTCATGGCCGACCTCTTCGTCGGGGTAGATGATGTCCTCTTCCGGGTCGCGCCCGGGCCCGATGCTCACGGTATAGGACGCCTGTCCGCCGGTCCGGATTTCGTTGAACCCCTCACGCCGGTGACCGCGCGCCTCGCACCCGGTGTCTCCCACGATGGTGAACGCCCTGTCGGCGGCGCAGAACATGTAACTGTCGTGGTCGAAATTCACGTCGAGCGACTCAACGCGGTAGTAATAGTGGCTCTTGTCCAGGTCGCCCGGGATCGCCACCGCGCAGGCCCCCGGTTCCACGTTCCACCAGCCTTCCGAGGTCCAGTCGCCGGGCCCGCTGTATCCCACCGCGACGGACACGCCGACGCCGGTATCGTTGCAGAAGCTGAGCTCTGTCAATGCGGCGGCAGGAGTCAGGGTGAGCGGGAGAAGCAGGTGGATGAAACGCATGGCGGGCCCCGGAATGGTTTTGGATCAAATGGATGCCAGAACCATCCGGGCCACGTCGGCGAGGCGGCAGGCATAGCCCCATTCGTTATCATACCAGGCGTAGATTTTCACCTGAGTGCCGTTCACCACCATCGTCGACGGCCCGTCCACGATCGAAGAGCGCGGGTCGTTCGTGTAGTCGGTCGAGACGAGCGGCCGGGGCTCGAAACCCAGGATACCTTCGAGCGGACCGTGGGCCGCGTCCTCGAACAGGCGGTTCACCTCGTCCGCGCTGGTCGCGCGCTCCACCTCGAACACGCAGTCGGTGAGCGAGGCGTTCAGCAGCGGCACCCGCACCGCGTGACCGTTCAGCCGCCCCTCGAGGTCGGGAAAGATCTGCGTGATCGCCTTCGCCGACCCGGTGGTCGTCGGGATCAGGCTGTTGAGCGCCGAGCGTGCGCGACGCAGGTCCTTCGCCGGCCGGTCGACGATGGTCTGGGTGTTGGTCACGTCGTGGATCGTCGTGATCGACCCGTGCCGGATGCCCAGCGCCTCGTGGATCACCTTCACCACCGGGGCGAGGCAATTCGTCGTGCAGGAGGCCGCGGTGACGATGTCCTGGTCCGCGTAGAGGTGATGGTTCACCCCGTAGACGACGTTCAGCGCGTCCGGGTCCTTCACCGGGGCGGAGATCACCAGCTTCTTCACACCGGCTGCATGATAGGGCGCCAGCTTCTCGCGCGTCTTGAAGACGCCCGTGCAGTCGATGACCAGGTCGATCCCGTCGAGCGGCAGATCCTCGAGCGTCGGGAAGGCGGTGAGCGGGATCGTCCGGCCGTCGATCGTGAGATGGTCGTCGCCATGCCCGATCCCGGCGTCCCAGCGGCCGTGCACCGTGTCGAACTCCAGCAGGTGCGCGTGGATCTCCGGCGTGCCGACGGGGTCGTTCAGGAGCGCGATCTCGCCGTCGAGGCCGTCGTCGATCAACCTGCGCAAAACGAGTTTCCCGATCCGGCCAAGGCCGTTGATGGCGATGCGTGTCATGTGGTCCTCCGGCAGAACTGGTGGCGGGTTAGACGCTCAACGTAACAGGACCATGACAGGCCCGGCGATCACAGCGCGTGCCCGGCCTTCAATTCCATCTGGTGCTCCGGGCGGCTGCCCTTGACCCCGAGCGCGCCATAGAGCGTGACCACGTGGCCGATCACGATCAGCGCGGGGCCGGGCAGCTCGGCCTCGGCCACCTTCGCCTCGATATCGTCGAGCCGCCCGAGGATGACCCGTTGATCCAGCCGCGTGCCGTTGTCGATCACGGCGACCGGCATGTCGGGCTCCACCCCCTGCGTGAGCGCACGCTTCGTCACCTCGCCCAGCGCATTCAGGCCCATGTAGACGACGACCGTCTGCCCCTTGCGCGCGTACCGGGTCCAGTCGTGATCGAGCACGCCCCCGGCCCCGTGCGCGGTGATGAAGACGCAGCTTTGGGCATGATCGCGGTGGGTAAGCGGGATACCGGCCGCCGCCCCGCAGCCCGCCGCGGCGGTGATGCCCGGCACGACCTCGACCGGGATGCCGTGGGCCGCGACGTCCTCGAGTTCTTCGCCGCCGCGCCCGAAGATGAACGGATCGCCGCCCTTCAGGCGCAGAACGCGTTCCCCCCGCTGCGCGCGTTCGATCATCAGGTCGGTGATCTCGCGTTGAGTCATCGTGTGCGCGTTGGGCTTCTTGCCGACGAAGATCCGCTCGGCGTCGCGGCGCACGAGGTCGATGATCCCGTCGCCCACCAGCCGGTCATAAAGCACCACGTCGGCGTGCTGCATCATGCGCAGCGCCTTGAAGGTCAGAAGGTCGGGATCGCCCGGCCCCGCGCCCACGAGCCAGACCTCGCCATGCCTGAGATCGGCCGACCCGCGCGCGAGGTCCTCGTGCAGGCGCTCCTCGGCCAGTCCCTCCTCGCCCGCGAGGAAGGCGTCGCCCACGGGTCCCTCGATCAGGTTCTCCCAGAACCTTCGGCGGTTGCGCCCGTTCGGCACGGCTTCGTAGATCCGGCCCCGGAACTTCGCGAGGAACAGCGCCAGCCGGCCATAGGCGGCGGGCAGCATCGCTTCCATCCGCGCGCGCAGGATACGGGCGATCACGGGGGCCGCGCCGCCGGTCGAGATGGCGATCGTGATCGGCTCGCGCTCGACCACCGAGGGGGTGATGAAATCGCAGTAGGATTTCTCGTCCGCGACGTTGACCAGTGCCCCGGCGGCCTTCGCCGCACGATGGAGCAGCGTGTCGCGCTCCGCCTCTTCCGACGCGCCATAAGCCACGAGGCAGCCGTCGAAATCGGCTTCGACCGGCACACGGGCGTGGTGCGTCAGGCGTTCGTGGCCCAGGAACCGGCGCACTTCCTCGCCCGGGTCGGGGTCGAACACCTCGACCAGCGCACCCGCGTTCAGCGCCCGCTCGACCCGGCGGGCCGCGACGGTGGTGCCGCCGTCCACGATCACGCGCTTTCCGGCGACCTCGAGAAAGATGGGGAGGTAGTCCATCGACCTGCCTTTCATTGCCTGATCGTCCGTGTCGCGTGAACCGGGGGACAAGTCAAACCCGGCGCGAAGACGAATATCGGCGCGGGGGCGCCCTGCATGGACGATGGTCTTGGCTTGGGCGCTCTGCCCGCAAAACTGGCCGGTCGTGCAGGGCGCGGCGAAACGCCGGTTCTTATCTGCGCCGCCCCCTACACCCGCCGCGCGGCTCGGCGTAGGTTGCAGATTATGACGATCCGCCACCCTTACACCGCGGACAACCCGCACCCCTTCGCGCCCTACGTGGCGATCCTCGCACGCGGCAAGACCAAGCAGCGCCCCTTCACCTTCGAGGAAGCGCGCGATTCGATGGCGATGATCCTGCGGGGCGAGGCGCTGCCCGAGCAGGTGGGCGCCTATCTCATGCTGCTCAGGCTGAAGGAAGAGACGCCGGAAGAGATCGCCGGCTTCGTCGAAGGCACGCGGGCGACGTTCCAGCGACCCGAAAGCCTGCCGCAGGTGGACCTCGACTGGTCGTGCTACGCGGGCAAGCGCGTGCAGCTTCCGTGGTTCATCCTGTCGCTGCTCGCACTGGTGCAATCGGGCGTGCGCGTGGCGATGCACGGGGCCGAGGGGCACACGCCGGGCCGGGTGTATACCCGCGACGTGTTCTCCCGGTTCGGGCTTCCGGTCGCGGACGGGTTCGACAGCGCGGCCCGCCAGATCGAGCAACACGGGCTGAGCTACATGCCGCTCGAAACCCTGTCGCCGGTGCTGCGCGACCTGATCGAACTGAAGCCGGTGCTGGGCCTGCGCTCGCCGGTGAACAGCTTCACCCGGCTGCTCAATCCCTTCGACGCGCCGACCGTCATGCAGGGAATCTTCCACCGCGGGTTCCTCGACATCCATTCCGGCGCGGCGCAGATCCTCGACATTCCGAACATGGCGGTGTTCCGCGGCGACGGGGGCGAGATCGAGGTGCGGCCGAACAAGCCGTGCCCGGTCTGGACCACCCACGGCACCGCCGACCCGGTGGTCGAAACCTGGCCCGCGACGCTGGAGGACGGTCACGCCCCCGCGGACGAGGACATGCGGGTGGATTGGCTTGTCGATGTCTGGGAAGGCCGGGACACGGATCCCTATGCCGAGGCCGCGATCCTGTCGACGCTGGCGGTCACGCTCAAGACGATGGGGCGGGCCACGAGCGCCGGGGACGCCCGGTCGCAGGCCCGCGACATTTGGGAGGGCCGGGACCGCTCACGTTTCGCCCCGGAGTGACGCGTCGGCATCGGGCCGGTATCCGCCAAGGCGGGTTTTCCTGTCTTCGGGCTGTCATCTTTCGCGCCTACGCTTGCGCGAAAATTTGACAGGAGGACAGCATGTCTCAGGACTTCACCCTTTCCCGGCGCAGTTTCATGACCGGCACCGCGGGCGCCGCGCTGGTCGCGCTGCACCCGTTCTCGGCCCGCGCGCAGAACGCGCAGGCGCATCTGCGGATCATGGAGACGACCGACCTGCACGTGCATGTCTATCCCTATGATTACTACTCCGACCGCCCGGTCGACACGGTGGGTCTCAGCCGCACCGCCGCGATCATCGAGGACATCCGCGCCGAGGCGGTGAATTCCATGCTGGTGGACAACGGCGACTTCCTCCAGGGCAACCCGATGGGCGACTACATCGCCTACGAACGGGGCATGAAGGAGGGCGACATGCACCCGGTCATCACCGCGATGAACGCCGTCGGCTTCGATGCCTCGACGCTGGGCAACCACGAGTTCAATTACGGGCTCGACTTCCTGATGAAATCACTGGCCGGCGCCGACTTCCCGGTCGTTTCCGCCAACGTGGCGACAGAAACGGGCGCCAACCCGCGCGACGACAAGACCCTCGTCCCGCCCTACGTGATCCTCGAGCGCGAGGTGACGCTGGGCGACGGGACCACGGCACCCATCAAGGTCGGGCTCATCGGCTTCGTGCCGCCGCAGATCATGACCTGGGACCGCCGGCACCTGGAAGGCAACGTGACCGCCCGCGACATCGTGGAAACCGCGCGCGCCTGGGTGCCGCAGATCCGCGAGGAGGGCGCCGACATCGTCATCGCGCTCAGCCACTCGGGCATCGGGTCCGCCGATCATGCCGAGGGCATGGAAAACGCGAGCGTCCCGTTGGCCGAGGTCGAGGGGATCGACGCCCTGATGACCGGGCACAGCCACCTCGTCTTCCCGTCACCGACCTATGCGGACTACGCCGCGGTCGATTCCGAGAGCGGCACGATCCACGGCAAGCCCGCCGTCATGGGCGGCTTCTGGGGCTCGCACCTGGGTGTCATCGACCTGCTGCTGGAGCGGGACGGCAACGAATGGCGCGTCGTGATGGCCGAGACCGAGGCCCGGCCGATCTCGAAGCGCAACGAGGACCGCAGCGTGACCGCGTTGGTCGAGGACGTGCCCGCGGTGCTCGCCAGCGTCGAGCAGGAGCACGAGGAAACGCTGGCCTACGTGCGCCGCGCGGTGGGTGAAACCGCGGCGCCGCTGCACAGCTACTTCGCGCTGGTGGCAGACGACCCCAGCGTGCAGATCGTGTCGAACGCCCAGCTCTGGTACATCGAGCAGATGATGGCCGGAACGGAGCACGAAGGCCTGCCGATCCTGTCCGCTGCCGCGCCCTTCAAGGCCGGGGGCCGGGGCGGGCCGGAATACTACACCGACGTGCCCGCGGGGCCGGTGGCGATCAAGAACGTGGCCGATCTCTATCTCTACCCGAACACGGTGCGGGCGGTGAAGATCACCGGCGCACAGCTCAAGGGGTGGCTGGAACGTTCGGCGGGTATGTTCAACCAGGTCACGCCGGGCGCGGCAGACCAGGTGCTCCTGAACCCGGATTTCCCGTCCTACAATTTCGACGTGATCGACGGCGTGACCTACCAGATCGACCTGAGCCAGCCGTCACGCTTCGACACCGACGGGGCCGAGGTGAACCCGGGTGCCAGCCGGATCGTGAACCTGATGCACGATGGCGCGCCGGTGACGGACGACATGGAATTCGTCGTCGCGACCAACAATTATCGCGCAGGAGGGGGCGGCAGCTTCCCGGGCGCCAAGGGCGACACGATCATCTTCGAGGGACCGGACACCAACCGCGACGTGATCGTGCGCTACATCGTCGAACAGGGCACCATCAACCCGCGCGCGGATGCCAACTGGACCTTCGCGCCGATGGACGGGACCACGGTGCTGTTCGACACCGGCCCCAAGGCGGCCGCCTACGCGGAGAGCGTCCAGGGGGTCGACATCGCCCCGGCCGGCGAAGGCCCGGACGGGTTCGCGCGGTTCCGCATCACGCTGTGATCCCGAGAGGATCCGGAACGCGGGCGGGGATCTCGGTCCCCGCCCCTTTTTCTTTCATGTTTTCAATGTTCTGCCACAACTCTACTTTTCTGGGATTCTAGAATTCTGGAGCCGCGACGGACCCCGGGCCCGCCTTGGGCCAAGCGCGGAACCTCTCACTGGCGACGCGGCGGTTGATCCCCGGTCACCCGCGCTCTATCACCGGCGCAAACGGAGGCGCACATGGCGAACCATCTCTACAAGCGCGACCTGCCGGACGGGCTCGACCTGGGCCCGGTCGTCGCGATCGACTGCGAAACGATGGGGCTGAACCCGCATCGCGACCGGCTGTGCGTCGTGCAGATGTCCGGCGGCGACGGCAACGCCCACCTCGTGCAGGTCGAGAAGGGGCAGACCGAGGCGCCGAACCTCGCCGCGATGCTCACGAATCCGGACGTGCTCAAGCTGTTCCATTTCGGGCGATTCGACATCGCGGCGCTGCTGAACGCGTTCGGCGTGGTCACGGCGCCCGTCTATTGCACGAAAATCGCATCGAAACTGGTGCGCACCTACACCGATCGCCACGGGCTCAAGAACCTGCTCGAGGAACTGTTGCGCGTCGACATCTCCAAGCAGCAGCAGCAGACCGACTGGGGCGCCTCCGAACTGACCGAAGCCCAGCTCGATTACGCCGCCTCCGACGTGCTCTACCTGCACCGGCTGCGTGAAAAGCTCGACGGTCGGCTGGCGCGCGAGGGGCGCACCGAGCTGGCCCAGGCCTGTTTCGATTTCCTCCCGACGCGCGCGCAGCTTGACCTCGCGGGCTGGCCGGAGATCGACATATTCGCGCACTGATACAACCCAAGGTAGTATCCGAACGCCATTGACAAGACCGGGAAACGGGCGCTCAATAATCATGATGCATGAGGCCGCGCACTTTGTTTCGTGCCGTGACGCAAGGTGTCACAGCACGTCCCACGCCCAGGGCAACCGGGCGGCGCGCTTCGCACAACTCCCTGAAATCCGTCCCTTTTTCGTGACCCTGCGCAGTTCGCGCTGAGGCACGGGGGCTTTCCATCCAAGAGGAGGAACCATGCAGTATCAAATCAGTGGCAAGCAGATCGACATCGGTGAAGCGCTCCAGGTCTACGTCAAGGACGGCCTCGGCACCGTGGTCGAGAAATACGCCGAACGCCCGACCGATGCGCATGTGATCTTCTCGAAAGCCGGCAGCGAATTCGTCTGCGAGGCGATCGTGCACCTGTCCACCGGCCTCACCGCCCAGGCCTCGGCCCGCGCGCACGATATCCACGCCTCTTTCGACCAGTGTGCCGAGAAGATGGAAAAACAGTTGCGCCGTTACAAGCGTCGCCTGAAGGACCATCACAAGGTGCGTGCCAACCCTGTTGATGTTTTGCAGGGAGCCTCTTATATCCTCGCCGCGGAAGACGGGCCCGACGAGTCGGAACCGGAAAGCATGGAACCCATGATCATCGCCGAAATGGAAACGCGCATTCCAGCGCTTTCGGTCGGCGAAGCGGTGATGCAGATGGAACTGGCCCATGCGCCGGTGCTGGTCTTCCGGAACGAAAAGTCGAACGGCGTGAACGTTGTGTATCGTCGTGATGATGGAAACATCGGTTGGATCGACCCCGGCAACCTCTCCTGACCCGGGCGGGCGAGAGCGGGAAAGCAAGTAGGACTCATGGAACTTTCCGAAATCCTTCGGCCTGCCGCCGTGAAGGTGGTCGCCAATGCTTCCTCGAAGAAGCGGCTGTTTCAGGACCTTGGTGACGTTGTCGCCGCGGCCTATGGTATCGATTCCGCGGGCGCCTTCGCGGCGCTCCAGGAACGCGAAAGCCTGGGCCCGACCGGCGTCGGCCACGGCATCGCCCTGCCGCACGCGCGTATCGCGGGCCTCGACCGGGTGGTCGGGGCCTTCTTCCGGCTGGAAAAGCCCGTCGACTTCGATTCGGTGGACAAGCAGCCCGTGGACCTGGTGTTCGCGCTCTTCGCGCCGGACGGGGGCGGCGTGGACCACCTGAAGGCCCTGGCGCTGGTGTCGCGCACGATGCGCGATTCCTCGGTCACGGCCAAGCTGCGTGCCAATTCCAGCCCGGATACGCTTCACACCATCCTGACCGAGGCGCAGGCCAGCCACGCCGCCTGATCAGGCGGCGTCCCAGCGGTCGAACCCGAACGCCATGTAGTCGCGGGCATAGGCCGCGCGCGTGGCCTGTTCGACGGTGTCGTCGTAGATCTCCGCCAGCGCGAAGGGTTCGTCCGCGATCGCCGGGCCCAGCGCCGGCGGCTCCACCCCGGTTTCCAGCGCGACCATCGCCAGCCCATGGGCGACGAGGTCCTCGCGCAGCACGTGATCGGGAGCCACGAAGGCCGCGAACCCGCGAAGCAGGTTGTCCTGGGTCGCCCAGATCGGCTCGACCCCGTGCACGCTCGACCCGCCCAGCGATCCGGCCACGAAATCCAGGAACTGCAGGAACGCCCCCCGGTGCCGGTCACGGTCGTATCCGTCGCCCACCGGCGTGTCCCAAGGGATGTCGAGACCGTATTTGTCGATCAACCCGTGGCGCAGGTCCCATTTCGTCCAAGGCGTGTGGTTCAGCACGTAGCGGCAGAACACCGCGTGCGCCCGCGCGACCGGGTGACGCAACACGGTGAAGGTCCGATGCCCCTTGTGGGCGCTCTTCCATTGCCGGAATTCCTTCTGCGTGAACCCGGTGTCCAGCACGTCGCGATGCACGTCGTCCACGGCGCCCAGCCAGTCGCGGATCTCCTGGTCCAGCGCGCCGGGGATCGGCATGAAGCAGATCGGCGCCACGTGGGCGGTCACGAAGGTAGGCACCGACGGGCCGCGGGCCGGCTCGAAATTCGGCAATGCGTCGAGGTCGTAACGGTCGATCTCGGCGATCGTGCGCTCGAGGTCCGCGAAGTTCTCGACCTTGTCGGCCAGCGGCTCGGGGTTCTGCTTCTTGAACCGGCCCGAGGGCCGCTTGATCGTCTCTGTTTCACCCAGAAACCGCGCCAGCCCGTTGATGATCTTCACGTCGCGCAGGTCGTCGTAGTCGATGTAGAACGCGGCCTGTCCGCTTTCCTGCAGCCGGCGCAGGATGTCGCGCTGGTGATCCTTGAGCAGGTGGTAGCGGTGCTTGAAGTCCTTGGGGTGGAACTTCATCTTCCCGCGCACCTTGTCGGCGTGGTCCGAGAGCTTCCACTGGTCGGTGTTCCACGCGATCTGCTTCGACACGTAGGCTTCGACCTGGTTGCGGTTGAGAATGACCTTGGCGCAGCGCGCATCCTGCATCACGTGGTCGAAGACCCGGCGGTCGTGGTTGTGAAACAGCCGGAACCCGGGGATGCCGTCGGTGTTTGCCTTCAACACCTCGATCAGGTGCATCGGGTCCGCGTCGCGGCTTTCCATCGTGACGCCGAACAGGTCTTCGGTCTCAGGTGTCACCATGAACCACGGGTTGAACGCCTCGCCGTAGCAGGTGAGGCCCGGGAACTCGTCCAGCGTCGATTCCAGGAAATTGGACCCCGTGCGCATTTCGGCGAGGATGACGAAGTAGTCGAAGGGGCGGTCCATGAGCGTCCTATTTCACCAGGTAGGGCTTGCGCGGGCGCTGGCGGGCGTGGCCGCCCACGGGGCCGGTCGGGAAATCACCCATCAGGTGGGGCTGCATCCCCTGGTTCTTGAGATTCTGAAGGAACTGGCCGAACCCGTCGAGCGATTTCAGACGCGGCGCTTCGGTCAGGCGGCTGGCATGGCGCGCGCCGATCTCGTCGATGATGGTCTGGAGCGGCTCCATCGGGTTGTCGATGAAATCGGCGAGCGTCCAGATCCGCACCCGTGCCTTCACCCAGATCGAGCGCAGCACCTCGAGGTGCTCCGCCTCGATCCGTTGCAGCCGCGCGGCCTCGCGCCGGATGTCGGGGAAGTCGCGGTTGGCGTGGAACAGCGGCACCGCCCAGGCGCCTGAGATCACGCTGACCTGCGCGTTTGGATCCTTCGCGAGATCCCAGGAGATGTCCTGCGTGTCGGCCGGGCCGAACATGAAGCACTGCCGCTCGCCGCGCGTGTTCCAGACCAGGTTCGTGAGGAAGGCGCGCGGGTTGTAGTCGCGCAGCGCCGCGCTGTCGGTCAGCGCACCCGCGAAGACACGCTCCCCACCGGCGAATTCGACCCTATCCGGGCCGAACAAGTGGCCGTGCACCCGCGTTCCGGTGACCCGCGCGAGCCAGTCCTCGAAATCCTCGAAGAGCTCGGTGAACCCCTCGAAGACAGAATACTGCGCCGAGGTCAGTCCGTTCTCCCAATCCTCGTTTGGAAACCGGCTCTGCATGTAGAGCCCGGCGCGCCCCTTGGTGCGCCGTTCGACCGCCTTGGAAAAGATGCGGTCGATCTTGGCCGGGTTCGGCTCGGCCCCGGTGGCGATGGCGCCGTCCTCGGACAGGAACCCCTCGTAGAGCTTGTCGGCGTGCGGCCAGATCTTGCGCGCGACGAAGCAGTCGGAGCGGCGCAGAAGCTGCATGTGATCGTCGTAGAAGATGTGCGGTTTGCCCTGGAAATCGAACTTGGACAGGGTGAGCGACCGGCTCTCGATATTGGTGGAATAGAGCCTTGCGAGGGTCTGGAAATAGCTCTCGTCCGGAATCCACACCCGCGAGAAATAGCGGTCGTAACGCACCCGGCTGGGATCCTTCAGGATCGCGGTCAGAGTCTGGCGCGTCAGGCACCACCACTGGCTGCCAAGATGCGGGTTCAGCTCGAGCGGGATGCGCCGCTGGAACCGCACCCGGCGTTGCAGGTTCACGTAGGCGTCGAAGGTCCGGCGGTGGCGTTTCCATGAGAACGGGAAACGCAGCGTGAAGCGTTCGATGTCGAGTCCGCCGACGGTCCACGGCACGTCCTCGGTCGTGACGCTTTCGATGAAATCCGTCTTGGGCCGCGCGGCGAGGTACGCCTGCAATTCCTCCACCGGCCGGAGCGGTAGGCACGACCCGGAGGCGAGGTAGACGTGGCGCACCAGCGGGAACTCGGCCAGCAGAAGCTCCGATGCCGCCTGGCTGGCCTGTACGAGGCTCCAGGTCCCCCATTCGCAGCTGTAACGCTGGCAGAAGCGCACGTTTTCGAGGTCCGAGAGGCTGTCGACGAAAGCCTGGTACTTGCGCGCTTTCACCTTGCGGTCGACGTGGATCACCACGGGGCAGCCGTGGCCGGCCCAGTGGCGCGCGACCTGTCCGGCGCGGCCCAGCGCGGTGTGAACGAGCATGGCGAAGCCGACACTCACGCCCAGTTCCCCTTCGACATCACGCCCAGAATCTCGAGCTGGCGCCAGTTGATGTATTTTTCGGACCACTTGCACCACAGGTCCGGGTCTTCATCGAGCTTCTCGTGGTAGGCCCGGTATTCGTGGCTGGCCGCGTAATGCTGCTTGCGCTCAAGCTCCTCGGCCGCCTTCTCCGGGAAGGTGTGGAGGAACTTGGCGTGCAGCAGGCAGCCCGACGCCTTCTCTCCACCCCATTCGTCGTAGACGAGGTTCAGGCCCCGCGGCAGCAGGGTGTGGGTCGAGGACACGTAGGCATAATTGCGGTGCCACTTCACCAGCGGGATCTTGTTCAGCGCGGGGGCGCGGGCGGGATTTTCCGGGAAGAACATGCGCGCCCGCGGGCCGCCCTGGATCCAGAGGTTCCCGAACTTCTTGTTCTTCTCGATCATGTAATTGCCGGCGTCGAACCAGTTCGCGATCTCGAACGGGTCCTGCCCTTCTTCGTAGGACCGGCCGCCGACCGGCCCCTTGGGATACATGTCGAGCAGCATCGCCCCGAAGCTCTTGATCGACGAGGCGTCGAGCCAGTCGGTCAGCGCGCGCAGCCCGCGCGTGTCGCAGAACGGGTAGACCAGGAATTCATCCGGATCGACGGTCAGGCACCAATGCCCGTGCCCGTGCCGGCGCATCAGCCAGTTGAGCCAGTCGATCCCGAACCGGGCGCGCTTGTAGCTGGCGCGCGCGGACCAGAGCGAAACGTCAGGCTGTTCGGCCAGGTATTCGCGCGTGCCGTCCGTGCTCGCGTTGTCCACGAAGACGAAGTGGTTCACGCCCATGTCGCGGTAATAATCCAGGAAATAGGGCAGGCGGATGCGTTCGTTGCGGGCGGTGCAGAATACCAGGATATCGCGCGGCCGGATGGATTTCGTGCGGTCCGACACGCGCCTGAGCTCACGCCGTTTGCGAAACGCCCGGATCAACCAACGCTTGCGCAGAAGACGCAGCCGGTATGTCCGAACGATGCCCAATGTTGCCCCTTCTCCGCCCGCGCGGGCCCAATTGCCCGTATCAAAGGCACGCTAACACGCGGTTGAAGTGAGCTTCCCATGACGGAAGCTCGATCCTGCCTGCCTGTGCCGTTTTTTCGCCTGCCGCAAAGCTTTTGATCGAATTGGTCCAAAGATACATAGCGTCCGGGTCCAGGTAAACGATGTTGTTTCCAAACACTTCGCGGTAGACTGGCAGGTCCGTGGCGATCACCGGACAGCCCAGCCCCAGTGCCTCGCCGGGCGGAAGCCCGAAGCCTTCGACCCGGCTGGGCATGACAAGCGCGCAGGCACCCTGGATCAAGGCGGCGAGTTGCGCGTCGGGCAGGGGGCCGAGCTCGCGCACATGGGCCGGGTGGGCGTCGAGCCGGGCGAAGACGGCCTCGTTGTTCCACCCCCGCGCGCCGACGATGAAAAGCAACGGAACCTCGTCCGAGGGCAACTCGGCCGACAGTTCGCGCCAGACGTCCAGCAGCAGCGCGTGGTTCTTGCGCGGCTCGATGGTGCCCAGCGACACGAAATAGGGCTTGTGCGGCGACAGGCCGGGGGGAAGCGCGCCTGCGGCGGGCGGCGTCACGCCAAGGTGGGCGACGACGGCATCGGGCACCCGGCCCAGGCGGGCGAACTGCGCCTCTGTGGTGCGCCGCGTCGCTTCGGCGGTGTGGATGACGAGATCCGCCTTCATCGCCACCTGCCGCATCCGTGTCTCGAAGCTTTCGACCGTGCCGGGGCGCTGCCACTCAGGGTGATCCAGCGGGATCGTGTCATGCACCAGCACCACGGCCCGCCCCCCGGCCGCGTGCACCGCGTCGAAGACGCTGGCGCGCAGGTTCGAATGGCCCGTGTTGATCCAGACCGGCGGGCCGGGCAGGTGGGTCTTGAGCATCCAGGCAAGGCCCCGGCGTCCGGATCGTGCAACGCACAGGCGATGCAGGTCCGACTCCGCCCGCCGCCGGTCGGGATGTGCTTTCAGAAAAAGCCGCGTGCGCAGGTCGGTCGCGCCCCACGGCACGCGGCCATGCAGCCGGTCGGCCAGCGCGCGGGTGCCATCACGGTCGAACAGGGTGAACCCGAAGGACGAGCGCACCAGCGCGAAAAGGTCCCCCGGCTCTGCAAGAAGCCGGTCGAGATAGGCGGCCTCCACCCGGTCCACGCCGGTCCAGGCCGCCCGCCCGACGCGCGAAACGAGCCGCGACAGGTCCAGAAGCCTCGTGTGGGCCTGTCCCTCCACGGCCAAGGCGGCGCGCTATTCCGCCGCCCGGTTGCTGGCGACGATGTCCTCGAGATGGGCCATCAGCTCCTTGCGAAGCTCCTTGCGCTCCAGCCCGAAAGACACGGTCGCGGCGAGGTAGCCCGCCTTGGACCCGCAATCGAACCGCGTGCCCTCGAACCGGTAGCCATGCACGGGGCGCCCCTTGACGATCTCGTCGGCGATCGCGTCGGTCAGCTGGATCTCACCGCCCGCACCCTTGCGGAAATTGCCCAGGTTCTGGAGCACGTCGGGCGTGATGATGTAGCGGCCGATCACCGCGAGGTTCGAGGGCTGGGTGCCCGGGCGCGGCTTCTCGACCATGCCCTTCACCTTGTTCAGCCGCCCGTCCTCGCTCTCCACGTCGAGCACGCCATAGGCATAGGCCTTCTCCGGCGGCACCTCCATCGCGGCGACCATGCAGCCGCCGGTCTCCTGGTAGGCGTCCACCATCTGTTTCAGGCAGGGCTTCTCCGCCGCGATCACGTCGTCGGGCAGGATCACCGCGAACGGCTCGTCGCCGATCAGGCGGTGCGCGCAGTAGATCGCATGACCCAGGCCCAGCGCCTTGTGCTGGCGGATATAGGCGATGGCGCCGGATTCCATGTTGGTCGAGCGCAGCACGTCCAGAAGGTCGTCCTTGCCCTTGGCCACGAGGTCGGCCTCCAGCACCGGGGCGGAGTCGAAGTAATCCTCGAGCGCGCCCTTGCCGCGAGAGGTGACGAAGATGAACTCCTTGATGCCGGCCGCGCGCGCCTCGTCGATCGCGTACTGGATGAGCGGGCGGTCGACCAGCGTCATGATCTCCTTCGGGATCGACTTGGTCGCCGGCAGGAACCGCGTGCCCAGCCCGGCAACGGGAAAAATGGCCTTGGTCACCTTGGTTTTCATCTTGATTTCACCTTTTCAAAACTTCCGTCCCCGACCGGGGTAACAACGCAACGCACCGGGGTGAACAATAGCCCCGCGATATGGCGATGTTATGTCTGGGGGGCCCAAAGGTCACCCGGATATTGGCGGATTTGCCTATTTCCCGCGCAAATCCGAGATGCGCGCCTCTTCTTTCCGCACTCTTTCGGCGAAGGAGGTCCACCGAAACCGCGGGCCCGCCCGGTCGGTCCGGCCTAAGACGCCGCCCCACTGCCTCCAGTAGCCATCCGGGGAAAAGGTCGCGCGGTGCGCGAGCGTCGTGGGCGACAGCGTCAGCAAGGTGGTCACGTCCCCCGCCGCGACCGAGGCCCGCGCATCGGCCGCCAACCGCCGACGGCGCCACGGCCGACCGGCGATCACCCGCGACTGGCCGCTCATGCGGGACGGGAACGGCCGGAACGCCGGGCCGTCCGGGATCGGCGACAACGGGGTGAGCGTGCGCGTCAGCCCGTCCTCGAACCCGCGGGAGAGACCGGCCATCAGGGGGGCCACGTCGCCAGGTTCGATCACCCCCTGCACCATCTGCTCGATCAGCCGCCTGTGCTGGTTCGAAAAGAGCCTGTTCCGGCCCAACTCGAGGCTTTCCGCGCTGCCATGCTTGCGCAGGAACACCGCCGCGGAGGCCCCGACCTCGGACAGGTCCGTGACCCCGCGATTTGCCTTGCGCAACCGGGAGGGGGCGAAGCCGTGATGCACCTGCGCGCGCGGCACGATGACGGTCTTGCGGGCGCGCAGGCGCAGGTTCACGTCGGTTTCGTCGAGGTAGAAGGCGAACGCCGGGTCGAACCCGCCGGTGGCCGCGATCACCGCGCGCCGGAACGCCATGTTGGTGCCCTCGGTCTTGGCCGCCTCGTCGTCGCCCAGCCGGGGCGTGAAGGGCGCCTCGTCCGCGACCTCCAGCCGCCGCGCCCGGCCCTGCCGGTCCACCGCACGCGCCCCCCATTGCAGGCTGATCCCGTTGCGGGCGCGCACGTATCCGCCGGTCTGCGCCACTTCAGGGTCCGCGAAGGGCGCACAGAGATGATCGAGCCAGGTGGGCTCGGGCACCGCGTCGTCGTCGATGAAGGCGACGATCTCCCCCCCGGATTCGGCTATCCCGATGTTGCGGGCGGCCGAGATGTTGGGCGTGTCGAAGGGCAGGCAGAGCACCCGGTCGGCCCAACCCATCTTGGCGACGGTGTCGCACCCGGCCGTGTCGGCGACGACGACCACCTCGAAGGCCGGATACCAGAGCTGGCCGATCCCGGTGAGACAGCGGTGCAGAAGCGCCGGGCGGTCCCGGCTGACCACGATCACCGAAACCGGTGGCGCGGTGCCGGCCCCGCCCATCGCGTCAGGCCGGCTTCAGGTCGACGCCGGGGGCATAGGCGATGAAGAACGGGTTCTCGTAGCCCGGCTTGCCGTAGGTGAGCGGCGTGTGGTCGTCGAACCGCACCACCTTGCCGCCCGCGCCCTTGAGCACCGCGTGCCCCGCGGCCGTGTCCCACTCCATCGTGCGCCCGAGCCGCGGGTAGAGATCCGCCTCGCCGGTGGCGACAAGGCAGAACTTCAGGCTCGAGCCCGCGCTTTTCATGTCCTTGGTCGCGTACTTGGAGATGTAGGCATCGGTCGCTTCGTCGCGATGCGACTTGGAGGCCACCACCATCAGCGCGTCGTTGTCGGGGTCCGAGACCCGGATCGGGCGGCAGTGGCCGGGGGTGTCGGGATGCAGTTCCCCGTCCTCCTCGACCGAAGCGCCCTCTTCGTCCGTGTAGAACATGCGCCCGCGCGCCGGGGCATAGACCACGCCGCGCACCGGTTCGCCGTCCACGACATAGGCAATGTTCACCGTGAAATCGCCGCGCCGCTTGATGAATTCCTTGGTCCCGTCGAGCGGGTCCACGATCAGGAATTCCGACGCGTTGTGCGTGTGGCTCTCCGCCTGTTCCTCGGTCACGACGAGCACGTCCGGAAACGCTTCCCGCAGACCGGCGGAGATCAGCGCATCGGCGGCCTCGTCGGCCTCGGTCACCGGGCTTTCGTCCGATTTAGCCCGCACTTCGAAGTCGTCGGCGTCATAGATTTCCATGATCTTTTCGCCGGCCTCGATGGCCAGGCGCCGCATCGCGCCGAGAAGATCCTCGTAATTCAACTTCGCTCCTCTCACCGGGCCGGGCCCGGGATCGTTGAAAAAAAACACCGCTCCCCTTATGATCGCGCAGCAAGGGAACGGCAAGATTTCCCTTTGAAAAAGGGCAGGCAAGGAACGCGGATGTTCGAGGTCGAAAAACAGCCCAGCCGTCTGTCCGTGATCGTCGGGCTGCTCGAGCTCATCTATCACGCGACGGTGCACAACCTGCGCAAGACCCACAGCAACGCGTTGATGGGCCTGTTCATCAATATGCTGCAGACCATGATGCTCGTCGGCGTGTTCTACGTCATGTACGCCGTTCTGGGCCTGCGCGGGTCGATGCTGCGCGGCGATTTCCTGCTCTACATCATGTCGGGGATCTTCCTCTACATGACCCAGATCAAGACGATGGGCGCGGTGGTGGGCGCGGATGGCCCCGCCTCGCCGATGATGCAGCACGCGCCGATGTCGACCTTCGTGGCGATCCTGTCGAACGCGTTTGCGGCGCTCTACATCCAGATCCTGTCGGTGGTCGTGGTGGTCTACATCTACCACATCGCCTTCAACCCCGTGACGATCCACGACATGAGCGGCGTCTTCATGATGCTGCTTCTCGCGTGGTTCTCCGGCATCGGGATCGGCATGGTGTTCTACGCGCTCAAGCCCTGGTTCCCGCAGTTCGCGACCGTCGGCTCGACCGTCTACGCGCGCGCCAACATGATCGCGTCGGGCAAGATGTTCGTGGCCAACACCCTGCCCTTCAACATCCTCATCATGTTCACCTGGAACCCGCTCTTTCACATCATCGACCAGGCTCGTGGATTCATGTTCATCAATTACAACCCGCATTACTCGAATTGGCTCTACCCGCTGATCGTGGCGACGGTCCTGCTGGTGGTCGGCTTCATGGGCGAAAGCTACACCCGCCGGCACGCCTCGGCCTCCTGGGGGGCGCGGCGATGAGAGCGCTCGTTCTAATCCTCTGCCTGCTTGCAGGCCCCGCCGCCGCGCAGGAGTTGCCCGCGCTCTACGACGTGCGCGGCGTGGCCCAGAACGACACGCTCAACGTGCGATCGCGCCCGACGGTGGAAGGGCGCATCCTGGGCGAGCTGGGGCCGAACGCGCGCGGGGTCGAGGTCGTGCAGTTCAACACCGCGGAAAGCTGGGGGCAGGTGAACGTGAACGGGCAGGCGGGCTGGGTCTCGATGGCCTACATGGCGCGCCAACCGGGACAGCCGGAGGGCGAGAAGCTGCCCACGCCGATCACCTGCTACGGCACCGAACCCTTCTGGTCGCTCGACATCACCGAGCAGACCGTGACCTTCACCGACCAGGGCATGGACGCGGCGCCGATGACCATGCAGCGGCAGCGGGTCGCCCAGGCGTCCTGGAGCCCGCGCGGCGCACTGGCGGCCCAGGGGATCACCGGTTTCCTGTCGCGTGAGATGTGCACCGATGGCATGTCCGACCAGAACTTCGGCTGGCGCATCGACTTCCTGCTGTCCGGCAACGGCGGGCATTTCAGCTTCTCGGGCTGCTGCTCGCTGGAGCGTTAATCGACCACCCGGAGCGTCAGGTTGATCCGCCCGCCATCCTTGAGGAGCGTGGACGATCCGAACTTGATCCGGTCCACCCCGTGATAGGCCAGCCGGGCGTCACCGCCGAGCACGACCACGTCGCCGGAGGTCAGCCAGACCGACTGCGTCTTGCCGCCGCGCGTCGTGCCGCCGACGCGGAACAGGCCCTCGTCGCCCAGCGACACCGACACGACGGGCCATGAGAAATCCGCCTCGTCCCGGTCCTGGTGCAACCCCATCCGCGCGCCTTCGCCGTAGAAATTGACGAGACAGCAATCGGGCGCACGGTCGACCCCGGTCACGTCATGCCAGAGCGCGAGCACGGCCTCCGGGATCGGTGGCCAGTCCATGCCGTCGGGATGGCGCGGCTCGTAGCGGTAGCCGCGCCGATCGGAATACCAGCCGTACTTGCCCGCCGAGGTCATGCGCACCGACATCGGCTTGCCGCGCCCGGTCACCGGCGAGAACAGCGGCGCGGCGGCCACGACATCGCGCAGGTCCTCGACCAGGCGCTCCTGCGCGGCACGGTCGAGGTAGCCCCGAAACACGCCGGCGCCGCCCACGTCCAGATCCGGGGTCTTTCCGCTTCCCTGCGCATCCATTGTCAAAACCCTGAAAACGACTCGCTTTTTTCACCCGTAACGCGGTTTTCGCCGCCTTGCAGGCCCGATTTCCCCTCCTTATATACGCCCAGACGCCGGTTGGGGTTCACCTCTTCCGGTTATCCATTGGGATCGGGCGACGGTGCCTTCGGGGCCGCGGCCCACATCATCGCCAAAGAGAGGAAAAAGAGCATGGGTAAAGTCATCGGTATCGACCTGGGGACCACGAACTCCTGCGTCGCCATCATGGACGGCTCGCAAGCGCGGGTCATCGAGAACTCGGAAGGCACGCGCACGACGCCTTCCATCGTCGCCTTCAAGGACGACGAGCGCCTCGTGGGCCAGTCGGCGAAACGGCAGGCTGTCACGAACCCGGACAACACCATTTTCGCAGTCAAGCGTCTGATCGGCCGTCGCGTGGGCGACGCCGCCGTTGAAAAGGACAAGAAACTCGTGCCCTACGCCATCGTCGATGGCGGCAACGGGGACGCGTGGGTGGAAGCCGCGGGCGAGAAATACTCGCCGTCGCAGATCTCCGCCTTCATCCTGCAGAAAATGAAGGAAACCGCCGAGAGCTACCTCGGCGAGGAAGTCGACCAGGCGGTCATCACCGTCCCGGCCTACTTCAACGACGCCCAGCGTCAGGCCACCAAGGACGCCGGCAAGATCGCCGGTCTCGAAGTGCTGCGGATCATCAACGAACCGACCGCGGCCGCACTGGCCTATGGCCTGGACAAGAAAGACTCCAAGACGATCGCGGTCTACGACCTTGGCGGCGGTACGTTCGACGTCACGATCCTCGAGATCGACGACGGCCTGTTCGAAGTGAAATCCACCAACGGCGACACGTTCCTGGGTGGTGAAGACTTCGACATGCGGATCGTCAACTACCTGGCCGACGAGTTCAAGAAAGAGAACAACGTCGACCTGACCAAGGACAAGATGGCCCTGCAGCGTCTGAAGGAAGCCGCTGAAAAGGCCAAGATCGAGCTGTCCTCGGCCAGCCAGACCGAGATCAACCAGCCGTTCATCTCGATGGGGTCCGACGGCCAGCCGCTGCACATGGTGATGAAGCTCACCCGTGCGAAGCTGGAAAGCCTTGTCGGCGATCTCATCAAGAACTCGCTCAAGCCGTGCCAGGCCGCTCTCAAGGACGCCGGCGTGTCGAAGGACGAGATCGACGAGGTCATCCTTGTCGGCGGTCAGACCCGGATGCCGAAGGTGATGGAAGAGGTCACCAAGTTCTTCGGGAAAGAGCCGCACAAGGGCGTGAACCCGGACGAAGTGGTCGCGATGGGCGCCGCCATTCAGGCCGGCGTGCTGCAGGGTGACGTCAAGGACGTGGTCCTGCTCGACGTGACGCCGCTGTCGCTGGGTATCGAGACGCTGGGTGGCGTGTTCACCCGCCTGATCGACCGCAACACGACGATCCCGACCAAGAAGTCCCAGGTCTTCTCGACCGCCGAGGACAACCAGAACGCCGTGACCATCCGGGTCTTCCAGGGTGAACGCGAGATGGCGGCCGACAACAAGATGCTCGGCCAGTTCAATCTCGAGGACATCCCGCCCGCACCGCGTGGCATGCCCCAGATCGAGGTGACCTTCGACATCGACGCCAACGGCATCGTGTCGGTCGGCGCCAAGGACAAGGGCACCAACAAGGAGCAGAAGATCACGATCCAGGCGTCGGGCGGTCTGTCCGAGGACGAGATCGATCAAATGGTCAAGGACGCCGAGGAGAACGCCGAGGCCGACAAGGGCCGCCGCGAGCTCATCGAGGCGAAGAACCAGGCCGAGAGCCTCATCCACTCGACCGAGAAGGCGCTCGAAGAGCACTCGGACAAGGTGGACCCGACCACGGTCGAGGCGATCGAGCTGGCCATCGCCGCGCTCAAGGACGAACTCGAAGGCGACAACGCCGAGAAGATCAAGTCCGGCATCCAAAACGTGACCGAAGCGTCCATGAAACTGGGTGAGGCGATCTACAAGTCTCAGCAGGCCGAAGGCGGCGACAGCGAAGCCTCCGAGGCCGACGAAGGTCCGTCGAGCGTGGATGACGACATCGTCGACGCGGACTTCGAGGATCTCGACGACGACAAGCGGTCGTAACGACCCATGACGCGATGCGGCCGGTCCGTCACCTACCGGCGGGCCGGCCTTCGCGTTTTCAAAAAGGGGAAGACGATCGATGTCGAAACGTGACTATTACGAAGTTCTCGGAATTTCCAAGGGCGCGTCGGCGGACGAGATCAAGAAGGCCTATCGCAAGAAGGCCAAGGAATTGCACCCGGACCGCAACGCGGACAACCCGGATGCGGAGGCCCAGTTCAAGGAAGCGAACGAAGCCTATGACGTTCTGAAAGATCCCGAGAAGAAAGCAGCCTACGACCGCTTCGGCCACGCGGCCTTCGAAGGCGGCATGGGTGCCGGTGCGCGCCCCGGTGGCGGCTACGGCCAGCAGGGCGACTTCGCCAGTGCCTTCTCGGACGTGTTCGACGACCTGTTCGGCGACTTCATGGGCCAGCGCGGCGGCGGACGCTCTCGCGCGACCCGTGGCTCCGACCTGCGCTACAACCTGCGCGTGACGTTGGAAGAGGCCTACGAAGGTCTGCAGAAGACCATCACCGTGCCCACCTCGGTGATGTGCGAAACCTGTGACGGCTCGGGGGCCGAAAGCGGCGCCGAACCCACCACCTGTCCGACCTGTTCGGGCATGGGCAAGGTGCGCGCGCAGCAGGGCTTCTTCACCGTAGAACGCACCTGCCCGACCTGCCAAGGCATGGGCCAGATGATCAAGAACCCGTGCAAGGTCTGCCACGGCCAGGGCCGGGTCGAGAAGGACCGGGCGCTGTCCGTCAACATCCCGGCGGGGGTCGAAACCGGCACCCGCATCCGGCTGGCCGGCGAAGGCGAGGCGGGGATGCGCGGCGGACCGTCGGGCGATCTCTACATCTTCATCCAGGTCGCCGAACATGCGCTGTTCGAGCGCGAAGGCGTGAACCTGCACTGCCGGGTGCCCGTCTCGATGACCTCGGCCGCCCTGGGCGGCGATATCGAGGTGCCGACGATCGACGGCGGCCGGTCGCGGGTGAAGATCCCGGCCGGGTCCCAGTCCGGGCGCCAGATGCGCCTGCGTGGCAAGGGGATGCCGGCGCTGCGCGGCCACGGGCATGGCGACATGTACATCGAGCTCGCGGTGGAGACGCCGGTGAACCTGACGGGCAAGCAGAAAGAGCTGCTCAAGGAGTTCGAGAAACTGTCGGAAGAGAACAACCCGGAAAGCCACAGCTTCTTCAACAAGGTGAAGAGCTTCTGGGACGGGATGAAGGGCTGAGCCCCGCGGGTGACCCCCGTTAACCAATGATTCACCGACTCGAAGCAGGCTGGGACCATGTCCCGGCCTGTTTCTCATTTGGGCGAAGCCGCCCTGCCGCTGTTCGAACCCGACGAGGCACAGCCCGCGCCCGTCGCCGGAACCAAGGCGCGGCTGCCGTCCTACATCAAGGACCACCGCGCGCGGCTGCGTGAGCGGTTCATGTCCGGCGGCGCGGCGGCGCTGCCCGACTACGAGATGCTCGAACTGGTGCTGTTCCGCGCCATCCCGCGCCAGGATGTCAAACCGCTCGCCCGCCGGCTGCTCGACCGGTTCGGGGATTTCAACGGGGTCGTCTCGGCCAGCCCGGAACGGTTGACCGAGATGCACGGCGTCGGGGCGGCGGTCGTGCAGGAGCTCAAGATCGTCGAGGCCGCGGCCCACCGCCTGTCGCGCGCACGGGTGATCGGGCGGCGCGTGGTGTCGTCATGGGACGCGCTGCTGGATTACTGCCACACCACCATGAGCCACCGGGAGACCGAGGTGTTCCGCGTGCTCTACCTCGACCGCAAGAACACGCTGATCGCGGACGAGGCGCAGGCGGAGGGCACCGTGGGCCATGTCCCGGTCTATCCGCGCGAGGTGGTGAAGCGGGCGCTCGAACTCGGGGCCTCGGCGCTGATCCTTGTCCACAACCACCCCTCCGGCGACCCGACCCCGTCGCACGACGATATCGAGATGACGCGCCGGGTGCGGGACGCGGCCGCCGCGCTCGAGATCACGCTCCACGATCACATCGTCATCGGAAAATCGCGCGAGGTCAGCTTCCGCGCGGACGGCCTTCTGGGCTGAAACAGGCTCTATTCCACCCAGACTTCCACGCGCCGGTTGATCCGGCGGCCCCAGTCCGTGTCGTCGCAGGCCATCGGAAGCGCCTCGCCGAAGGCGTCGGTCTCGAAGGTCACGCGCGCCGGGTCGAAGGTCTCGGCGGCCTCCAGCACGGCACGGCGCACGGTATCGGCGCGGCGTTGCGACAGGCGGCGGTTGAGCGGCGCGGCACCCTGCCCGTCCGAGAAGCCGACGAAGACCAGCCGCCGCCCGTCGAGCAGCCCGGCCTCGAGCGCCTCGGCCAAAAGCCCCACGTTCGAACGCGACGGCGCGTCGAGCGCGGTCGAGCCGCCCTTGAAGCGGTAGGTCAGCGTGAGCCGCCGCATCCCGTCCATGCGCGCGACCATGCGCTGCAATTCCTCCAGCCCGATCTCGCTGCCCGCCTGCGCGATGGCGTTGGCCAGCCGCGTGCCCTGCCGGTCGAACGGGATCTCGTCGATGCCCTGGTCGACCAGCCCAAGCCGCTGGATCACCCGCTCGGCCGCGCCGGTGCGCAGGAATCGCATGAAATCGCGCCCGGTCTGCGGCAGGCGCACCGCCGGGCGGAACAGGTAGATCGGCGCGGCGAGCGGGTAATCCCCCGCCTTGATCGCCAGCTGGTCCGGCGCGATCTCGAACCGGCACTCACCGGTGAGCGTCAGCATCTCGGTCAGCCCGGGGCGCGAGAAATTGGTGATGCCAAGGCCGAAAGGATCGGCCTCCACCGCGCGGGTGACACTCTCGCCCGAGGGCTTGGTGAGCACGGAGGATGCGAAATCGCGGTCGGCGGGTGCCATCACGTCACGCTGGAACACCATGCCGAAGCCCTGGCCGGGGTCCTGGAGGTAGAGCGTGATCGGCGCGGCCTCTCCGCCCAGCGCGGTCCATTCCGCCACATCGCCCGCGTAGACCGAGGCCAGCGTGTCGATGCCCAGGCGGCGCACCGGGTTGTCGGGGTTCACCACCGGCACCAGCGCGTCGAGGGCAAGCACCCGCGACTGGCGCACGGCGTCAAGGTCCCCAAGCCCCGCGTCGCGGGCCATGAGACGTTCCGACCGGGTCGGCTCGCGCAGGGTGACGACGATGTCGGCCTGTTCGGCGACGAGATCCGCGAAGGCTTCAGCCGAGGTGGTGAGGCGCAGGAAGAAGCGCGCGACCGGGACCGGGTCGTCGTCACGGAAAAGCGCGAACACCGGCCCGCGTCCCGCCTGTTCTTCGCGCGTGACGCTGTAGCCTTCCGACAGCGCGAACGCCTCGATCAGGGCAGGAAGGAGCGCCTCGGTCACGCCGGCCGCGCCCGAGATGGTCATTTCGGCGGTGTAGGCGATCAGGTTCGGGCACCCCGGCCCCTCGCAGGTCACGCCGGTGCCGTCGATGGTGAGGACGCCGTATTCCGTGTCGATCCGGTAGTAGCGCCCATCGTAGCCGATGAGGTCGCCCGCCATCTCCATCGCGCCATCGCGCGAGGTCAGCGTCACGTCGTTGGCCCGGGCCCCGGGCACCATCCCGATCAGGAGGAGTGCGGCGCAGATTGCCGCACGGAAGGTTTTCATCGCATCTGCCCTGCACGTCTCGCGCCCGGGCAGACGGCGCCCGGCGTCAGTTTCGTGCGATTGTCAGGTCGGCGGGCAGGTTTTTCAACACCAGATATTCCCCGACCGCGTCGCAATCCGGCACGATCATCCCCACCTGGGTGACACTCGGCACCCCGTCGGTGACGGCGCGCATGTATTCGCCCAGGATCGGCTTGGAGCAGGTGGAGTCCAGCACCTGCGCCTCGATCGAGATCTGCGGCGCGGTTTCGAGCGCGACAGGGTAGGTGTAGACATCGGCCGCATACCCGCCCGAGGTCGAGCCGAGCACCGTCAGGAACCCGCCTTCGCCGGAGGTCGCGCGCGTCGGCATGCCCGGCGTTTCGGCCCAGATATGGCCCGGATCGCCGTAATAGGCGCCGTCTTCGAGCGCGTGGAGTTGAAGCCCCGTGCCGCCCTGCCACATGAGCGCGACGCGGTCGAACTGGGCGATATCCGGTACGGTGAGGGTGTCGGACAGCGTCTGACCCGCGATGGTCGCGGTGATTTCGGCCGCGCCGGCCATCGCCGGGACGGTGATGTCCAGCGTGCCGGCATCGTTGAGGGTTTCGGTGAAGCGCAGGCCGACGTGGTCGAACTGCACCTCTGCGCCCGCCGCGCAAGGCGCGGAGAAGCTCACGTCGATCAGCGCACCGGGTGCGGCCGTGGTGTCCAGCGTCATGGCGCAGTCATCGGTCACCGGGGTGCGGGCGGTGAGAGTGCCGGCCGGCGGGTCGATGTCGAACTCCGGCCCGTCGAGTGCGGGCATCGGCAGATCTTCCTCCAACGCGGCGCGCGTCACCTCGGCCACCTGCGGGGCCGGCTCCGGGGTCACGTCCGCATCGACGGGCGCGTTGTCGCGCATGGCCGCGATGTCGATCGCGGTCCCGTCCTCTTCGCCGACCTGCGGTTCGACGACCGGGGCCGCGGCGATCTTTTCGGTCTTGGGCGCGGCGTCCTCCGGCTCCGCCGGCGACTGAAGGCCGGCAAGCGGTTCGGTGGAGGGCTGCGTGTCGGCGCGCGTCACCTCGATCGGGGCATCTTCCGTGACCGCGGCGGGCTGTTGGGGCGCGAACTCGGCCACGTCCTGCGGCGCGGCGGAAGCGGGGGCGATCTGCGAAAGGTTGGCGGCGGCCGGTTGCGGCATCTCCTGCGGGGCGGGGGCATCGGCGGACAGATCGACGCGCGACACGGTGCGCTGCATCACGTGCCCGGTCGCCAGCGCCACGATAAGCGCCGCCAGCGCGGTGTAGACGCGTTTCTTGTCGAGGTTGGTCGAGATCGTCTGGATTTTTTCCAGCATGGCACGATGTCCTTTCCCAAATTCATGGGAACCTTGGCGTATCAATAGGCCAAGAGAATGAACAAAAGGTGTCCTGAAACTGATCGTTTCGGTTTCGGGAATACCCTGAAAATCAAAAAGAAAAAGGGGCCCGAAGGCCCCTTTGTCGAAACTTTGCCAGATTCCGGCTCACAGCCGGCCGTGGCAATGCTTGAATTTCTTGCCCGATCCACAGGGGCAGGGCTGGTTGCGCCCCGGGTTGCCCCAGGTGGAGGGATCGTTCTCGTCGAACCCCTCGCGCGGTTCGCCCGGCTCGGCGGGACCCGACTCCTCGGCGGCGTCCGCCTGGGCGGAAAGGGCGGCCTGCTGCTGTTGCAGCTGCTCCATCATCGCCTTCTGCTCGTCCTCGGTCATCGGGCGGACCTGGCCGATCTTCTGGCTGACCTCGGCGCGCAGGCTTTCGAGCATGCTCTCGAAAAGCTGGAAGCTTTCCGTCTTGTACTCGTTCAGCGGATCACGCTGCGCGTAGCCCCGGAAGCCCACGACGGACCGCAGGTGTTCCAGCGTCAGAAGGTGTTCGCGCCACTTGGTGTCGATGGTCTGCAGAAGGATCTGCTTCTCGATGTTGCGCATGGTTTCGGTGCCGAAGGCCTCGGACTTCTCCGACATCTGCGCATCGGACGCGGCATAGAGCTTTTCGCGCACGGTATCGTCGTCCGCGCCCTCTTCGCCGGCCCAGTCCTTGACGGGCACATCGAGGTTCAGCGTCTCGCGCACCGAATTGTAGAGCCCCTCGGTGTCCCATTGTTCGGCATAGGACTTGGGCGGCATGTGCTCGGTAACGAGGTCGTCGATCACCTGGTGGCGCATGTCCTGCACGACATCCGACAAATCCTCGGATTCCATGATCTCGCGCCGCTGGGCGAAGATCACCTTCCGTTGGTCGTTCATCACGTCGTCGAACTTGAGCAGCTGCTTGCGGATGTCGAAGTTGCGGCCCTCGACCTTCGCCTGCGCGCGCTCCAGCGACTTGTTCACCCAGGGGTGGACGATCGCCTCGCCCTCTTTCATGCCGAGACCCGACAGCACCTTGTCGAGCCGCTCGGACCCGAAGATGCGCATCAGGTCGTCCTCGAGGCTGAGGAAGAAGGCGGAGCGGCCCGGGTCGCCCTGACGGCCCGAACGACCGCGCAGCTGGTTGTCGATCCGGCGGCTTTCGTGGCGTTCGGTGGCGAGCACGAAGAGACCCCCGGCCTCCAGCACCTTGGCCTTCTCGTCGGCGACCTCGGCCTCCATCTGCTCGCGCAGCGCTTCCGGGTCGGCGTCCGGCGTTTCGTCCAGCGCCTGGAGCACCTTCATTTCGACGTTGCCGCCAAGCTGGATGTCGGTGCCGCGCCCGGCCATGTTCGTTGCGATCGTGACCGCGCCCAGGCGGCCGGCATCGGCAATGATCTGGGCTTCCTGTTCGTGCTGGCGGGCGTTCAGCACGTTGTGCTTGATGCCCTCCTTGGTCAGAAGCTGGCTCAGGACCTCGGACTTCTCGATCGACGTGGTGCCGACCAGGACCGGCTGGCCCTTCTCGTGCGCCTTCTTGATCTCTTCGACGATGGCCGCGTATTTCTCGGCGGTCGTGCGGTAGACCGCGTCATGCTCGTCCACGCGCGCGATCGGCTTGTTGGTCGGGATCGCCACGACGCCAAGGCCGTAGATCTCCATGAATTCCTCTTCCTCGGTGAGCGCGGTGCCGGTCATGCCGGCCAGCTTCTCGTAGAGGCGGAAGTAGTTCTGGAAGGTGACCGAGGCCATCGTCACGTTCTCGGGCTGGATGTTCACGCCCTCCTTGGCCTCGATGGCCTGGTGCAGGCCCTCGGACAGGCGGCGGCCGGCCATCATTCGGCCGGTGAACTCGTCGATCAGCACGACCTCGCCGTCGCGCACGATGTAGTCCTTGTCCTTCGTGAACATCTTGTGGGCGCGCAGGCCCTGGTTCACGTGGTGGACGACGGTGGTGGACTCCGGATCATACAGCGTCTGCTCTTCGGGCAGGACGCCCATCTCGTGCAGCCGCTTCTCGAGGAAATCGTTGCCCTCGTCGGTGAACGTGACCGAGCGCGCCTTTTCATCCAGCGTGAAATGTTCGTCCGTCAGTTCGGGGATGAGCTGGTCGATGGCGATGTAGAGGTCCGACTTGTCGTTCGACGGGCCCGAGATGATGAGCGGCGTGCGCGCCTCGTCGATCAGGATCGAGTCGACCTCGTCCACGATCGCGAAGTGGTGCGGACGCTGGTTCATGTCCTCGATCTTCGACTTCATGTTGTCGCGCAGGTAATCGAAGCCCAGCTCGTTGTTCGTGGCATAGGTGATGTCGGCGGCATAGGCGCCCTGCTTCTCGGCCTCCGGCTGCTGCGGGTAGACGACGCCGGTCGTCATGCCCAGCGCGCCATAGACCTTGCCCATCCAGTCCGCGTCCCGCTTGGCGAGGTAGTCGTTCACGGTGACGATGTGCACGCCCTTGCCGGTCAGCGCGTTGAGATAGGCGGGGAAGGTGGCGACGAGCGTCTTGCCTTCGCCGGTCTTCATCTCGGCGATGTTGCCGCGATGCAGGAAGATGCCGCCGATCAGCTGCACGTCGAAGGCCCGAAGGCCCAGCGCGCGCCGCGCCCCTTCGCGGCAGTTGGCAAAGGCTTCCGGCAGCAGGTCGTCAAGGGTTTCGCCCTTTTCCAGCCGCGCCTTGAACTCGGCCGTCTTGTCGATCAGGCCCTGGTCCGAGAGTGCTTCGAACTCCGGCTCCAGCGCGTTGATTTTCTCGATGATCGGTCGGGTGGCCTTGATCTTGCGGTCGTTGGGGGTGCCAAAAACCTTTTTGGCGATGGTTCCGAAACCCAGCATGTGCTCTCCGCTCGATGAGCTCTGACATTGTCGTGATTGCGCGGGGTGCTTGCCCGTCTCCGCGCGGCCCCATATCAAGGGCATGCATTCGGCCCCCCGAGGACCCTTGCGATGTAAGGGTGGGGGCCGGGATAGTCAACGATGCCGGGGGACCCGGCAGACCATGAGGAGGTTTCATGACCCATACGCCAACCCGCGCGTCGCTCTTTGCGGCGACCGTGCTCTCCGTGTCGCTGGCCCTGCCCGGCTGGGCACAGGACGACGCGCCCGAGGCCGAGACGGACACCGCTCCGGCGATGGAGGCGACGGCAGAGACCGTGATCGCCACCGTCAATGGCGAGGATATCACGCTCGGTCACGTGGTGGCGGCCAAGTCGCTCCTGCCCCAGCAATACCAGCAGCTCCCCAACAACGTGCTGCTCCCCGGCCTGATCGACCAGCTGATCCAGCAGACCGTGCTGAGCCAGGCGGTCGACGAGGTCAGCGAAAGCGTGCAGGTGCAGCTCGACAACCAGCGCCGGCAGCTTGTCGCCGCTGAAAAGATCGACGACGTGATCTCGGCCGAGATCGACGATGCGGCCATCCAGGCGGCGTATGAAGAGCAATACGCGGATGCAGAGCCGAAAACCGAATGGAACGCCTCCCACATCCTCGTCGAGACCGAGGAACAGGCGGCCGAGCTGGTCGAGGAAGCCCGCGCCGAAGACGCCGATTTCGCGGCGCTGGCCAAGGAATACTCCACCGGCCCCTCCGGCCCGAACGGGGGCGAGCTGGGCTGGTTCTCCGCCGGCATGATGGTCGAACCCTTCGAGATGGCCGTGCAGGACATGGAACCGGGCGACATCGAAGGTCCGATCCAGACCCAGTTCGGCTGGCACGTGGTCAAGCTCAACGACACCCGCGAAGCCGGCCCGCCGGCCCTGGAAGAGGTGCGCGGCGACATCGTGTCGCAGCTGCAATCCACGGCCGTGGAGGCCGCGGTTGCCGAGCTGATGGAAGACGCGACGATCGAGCGGACCGATGTCGAGGGGCTCGACCCCGAGGTCCTCTCCGACATGTCGATCTTCGAGTAACGAGACCACCGGACCGCGATCATGGGCAAAAAGAAGAAGATCAAGAAGCTCAGGGAACAGGTGAAGGCGCTCGAGGCGGAACTCGCCTCGGCGACCACCCACACCCACGATGTGGCACCGCTCGCCCCCAAGGGCGGGTTTCCCGACATGCCCGTGATCGAGGGCGTCCGGTTCGCCGCCGTCCAGGCGGGGGTCCGGTACAAGGGGCGGTATGACGTCATGCTCGCCCTGTGCGACCCCGGCACATCCATTGCCGGGGTCTTCACACGCTCCGCCACGCGGTCGGCCAACGTGCTGGACTGCCAGGAGAAACTCGGCTCCGACCCCTCGGGCGGGGCCGCGATCATCGTGAATTCCGGAAATTCCAACGCCTTCACCGGGCGCCACGGCGAAGGCTCGGTGAAAGCGATCTGCGAAGCGGTGGCCAAGATCACCGGCGTGCCGGAGAACCGCGTCTTCACGAGCTCCACCGGCGTGATCGGCGAACGCCTGCCGCACGACCGGATCACCGCCAAGCTCGACGCGCTCAAGGACGCGCTCGACCCGGGCGCGCTCGATCTTGCCGCGCGCGCGATCATGACCACGGACACGTTCCCCAAGGGCGCGGTGGCGGAGGTCGAAATCGGCGGCAAGACCGTGAAGATCGCCGGTATCGCCAAGGGCTCCGGCATGATTGCGCCGGACATGGCGACCATGCTCGTCTACATCTTCACCGATGCGAAGATCGCGCAGCCGGACCTGCAATCCATGCTGGGCGAACTCACGAACGTCACGTTCAACAACATCACCGTGGACAGCGACACGTCCACCTCCGACACCCTGCTGCTTGCCGCCACCGGCGCCTCGGGGGTCGAGGTCACGGCGAAGACGGACGCTTTCCGCACGGCGCTTCACGACGTGATGCTGAACCTCGCCCACCAGGTGGTGCGCGACGGGGAAGGGGCGACCAAGTTCGTGGAAGTGCGCGTCACCGGCGCCGCGTCCGACGCCGACGCCCGTACCCACGCGCTCGCCATCGCCAATTCGCCGCTGATCAAGACGGCGGTGGCCGGCGAGGACCCGAACTGGGGCCGCGTCGTCATGGCCATCGGCAAATCCGGCGCCGCGGCAGACCGCGACCTCATCACCATCCGCTTCGGCGACATCCTGGTGGCCGAGAAGGGCTGGGTCTCGCCCGATTACCGGGAAGAGCAAGGCGCGGCCTACATGAAGAACGAAGAGCTCGTGATCTCGGTCGACCTGGGGCTCGGGGACGGGGAGGCGGTCGTGTGGACCTGCGACCTGACCCACGGCTACATCCAGATCAACGCGGACTACCGGTCGTGAAGACCGTACTCGTCTCCGCCGTCGCGCTCGTGGACCGCGACGGACGCATCCTGCTGGCCCAGCGCCCGGAGGGGAAATCGATGGCGGGGCTGTGGGAGTTTCCCGGCGGCAAGGTCGAGCCGGGCGAAACGCCCGAGGCCGCGCTGATCCGCGAGCTGCACGAAGAGCTGGGCATCGACACCTGGCAAAGCTGCCTCGCGCCGCTCACCTTCGCCTCGCATTCCTATGCGGACTTCCACCTGCTCATGCCGGTCTTCGTCTGCCGGAAATGGGAGGGCACGCCCGCCCCGAAGGAAGGCCAGACGCTGAAGTGGGCCCGCGTGAACCAGCTGCGCGACTACCCCATGCCGCCGGCCGACATTCCCCTCATCGCGATGATGCGCGACATGCTCTGACCGCCCCCCTTCTTCGTTTCGAAAATACCTTCGGGGGTGGTCCGGAGGGGGTCCGAGGACTCCATCCGGCCGGGGGGATTGGGGGGACCGGTCCCCCCAACACACGCGGCGAGGGCGCCAGCCCGCGCAACACCGTCCCGGCACAGAAAAAGGGCGGCCTCCCGGGCCGCCCTCTTCGATTTCCGTGATCCTCGGGATCAGTCCAGCGTGCGCTCGACTTCCTCGCGCTCGAAGATCTCGATGACGTCGCCTTCGCGGATGTCCTCGTAGTTCTCGAAGGCCATGCCGCATTCCTGGCCCGACAGGACCTCCGCGACCTCGTCCTTGAAGCGCTTGAGCGTCTTCAGCGTGCCTTCGTGGATCACCACGTCGTCGCGCAGCAGGCGCACACCCGCCGAACGGCGGGCGATCCCCTCGGTCACGAGACAGCCGGCAACCTTGCCGACACCCGACACCTTGAAGACCTCCCTGATCTCGGCGTAGCCGATGAAGCGCTCGCGCACCTCGTTGGACAGGAGACCCGAGGCCGCCGCTTTCACGTCGTCCACGAGGTCGTAGATCACGCTGTAGTAGCGGATCTCGACACCTTTCTGGTTCGCGCTGTTGCGCGCCGGGGCGTTGGCACGGACGTTGAAGCCGATGACCGGCGCGCCCGAGGCTTCGGCCAGGCCGATGTCGGTCTCGGTGATGGCGCCGACACCGTAGTGCAGCACGCGCACGCGGACCTCGTCGTTGCCGATCTTCTCCATCGCCTGGACGATGGCTTCGGCCGAGCCCTGCACGTCCGCCTTGACCACGATGGGCAGCTCGGCGACGTCCTTGTCTTCCTTCGCCTTCTGCATCATCTGCTCGAGCGTCGTGGCGGCACCGGCGGCGGCGCGCTTGTCCTTGGCGGCCTGCTGGCGGTACTCGGCGATTTCACGCGCCTGCGCCTCGGTGTCGACGACGTTGAGCACGTCGCCGGCCTCCGGCGTCCCGTTCAGACCCAGCACCTCGACCGGCACAGACGGCCCGGCGTCCTTGACGCGTTCGCCGCGGTCGTTCTCCATCGCGCGGACCTTGCCCCACTGCTCGCCGACGACGAAGATGTCGCCCTGGTGCAGCGTGCCGTTCTGGACCAGCACGGTCGCGACGGGGCCACGGCCCACGTCGAGCTGCGCTTCGATCACGGCGCCCTGGGCGGCCCGGTCCGGGTTCGCCTTGAGTTCGAGGATCTCGGCCTGGAGCGCGATGGCTTCGAGCAGTTCATCGAGGCCCTGGCCGGTCTGGGCCGACACCTCGACATCTTGCACTTCGCCCGACAGCCCTTCGACGATCACCTCGTGCTGGAGCAGGTCGGTGCGCACCTTGTCCGGGTTGGCTTCCGGCTTGTCGCACTTGTTGATCGCGACGATCATCGGCACGCCGGCCGCTTTCGCGTGGTTGATGGCTTCGACGGTCTGCGGCATCACCGCGTCGTCCGCGGCCACCACCAGCACCACGATATCCGTCACCTGCGCGCCGCGGGCCCGCATCGACGTGAAGGCCGCGTGGCCCGGAGTGTCGAGGAAGCTGAGGACAGCGCCGCTGTCGGTGGTCACCTGGTAGGCGCCGATGTGCTGGGTGATCCCGCCGGCTTCGCCCGCGGTCACCTTGGCGTTGCGGATCGCGTCGAGCAGCGAGGTCTTGCCGTGGTCGACGTGGCCCATGATCGTGATGACCGGGGGACGCGGCTGGAGGTCGTCCGCCTTGTCCTCGACTTCCTTGATCACGTCCTCGACGTCGGCATCCGACACGCGGATCATGTTGTGGCCGAATTCTTCGACGATGACCTCTGCAGTGTCCTGGTCGATCGACTGGTTCTGCGTGACCATCATGCCCATCTGCATGAGCGCCTTGACCACGTCGGCAGAGCGTTCCGCCATCCGGTTGGCCAGTTCCTGCACCACGATGGAATCCGGGACCTGCACGTCGCGCACGACCTTTTCGCGCGGCTCGGCATTGCCCATCGCCTTCTGGCGCATGCGCTCCTGCTTGCGCTTCATGGCCGCGACCGAGCGCTGACGCCCGCCTTCGCCGCCCGAGAGCGCCTGGTTCACGGTGAGCTTGCCCGAGCGACGGCCACCGCCGCCCTTGCCTTTGCCCTTGCTGCGGTCGTCCTGCGGCTTGTCGCGCTCCGGCTTGCGGGCCTGCGGCTTGGCGCTGCGCGCCTCGGCGGCCTGGGCCGCGGCCGGATCGGCGGCAGGCGCGGCGGCGGCGGGCTTGGCTTTCGCCTCGGCCTTCTCGCGCTGGCGACGCTCGTCCTCTTCGGCCTTGCGCTTGGCGGCTTCGGCGCGCTCTTTTTCCTCGCGCTCCTTTTCCTCCGCCTCGCGGCGGCGGCGCTCGCGCTCTTCCTCGCGGGCCTTTTCTTCCTCGGCGCGCTTCTTCGCTTCCTCGGCCTCGTTCGCACGGGCCGCGGCAAGCGCTTTCATCCGGCGCTCGAGTTCCGCATCGGAAATACCTGCGGGACGCTTGGACGGGTCGGTGGCGGGCGAATTGCCGCCATCCTTCGCACCCCCGCCCGCGCCGGGCTTGGGCACGACGACGCGTTTACGCTTCGTCTCAACCACTACATTCTTCGTGCGCCCGTGGCTGAAGCTCTGCTTCACGGACCCCGAGCGGGGTCCTTTAATGCCAAGGGGCTTTTTGCCGTCCGTATCGCTCATCTGGTCTTCGTACCTTTCCGGCGGGCGGTCCCACCGTCATCAACGTCGCGCATGCTCGAAAGCTTCGCGGCCTCGTCTACAACACGTTTCGTGAGTCCGCCACCCGCGAGTGCGGCATGTATCACATGTTCCCTGCCGAATGCCAAACCCAATTCATCTTGGGTCAGACACGTGATCAGGCTCTTCTTGCCACGGGGAGGGCGGAGTTTCGATTTCCCGCGTTCGGACCCGTCCGAGGCTTGTATCAGCACCTCTGCCTGATCCTTGGCGAGCCAATCCTTGACCTTTTCGAAGCCGGCCACGGCCACGCTCGCTTTGCGAGCTAAAGAGATAAGGTGGATCACGCGTTCTGCAAGACCCGCCTCCACCGTTTTGGCCAGATCCTCGGGCACATGCACCGAGGATTTGGCCGCGCGGGCGAACGCGCCCTTCTTGGCGGCCACCGCGAACGCCTTGCGCGTGGGCGTGATCCAGATCCCCCGTCCGGGCAGCTTGCCCAGCAGATCCGGCACGACCGTGCCATCGGGGCCGACGACGAAGCGGAGCATGGACGAGGTCGGCTTGACCTCGCCCGTTGCAATGCACCGCCGTTCGGGCTCGCCCGTCCGGTCCTTGTTACGACCCCCGCGCGTCACGCGCCGTTCCCCGGAGCCTGGGATCAGGCCCCGGCCTCCTCGGTGGCTTCGTCTTCTTCGCCGTCCTCGGCCGCTTCCTCGGCCTCGAGTTCGGCGGGATCGACCCAGCCCAGCTGGATGCGGGCGGTCATGACCATGTTCTGCGCCTCTTCGAGGCCCACGTCGAAGGGCTCGAGCAGACCGTCATCCTTGGTGCGCTCGCCATCCACCGTGGTCCAGCCGCCGGCCAGTTCCCAATCGGCACAGGTCGCGAAATCTTCCAGCGTCAGCACGCCGTCCTTCGCCAGCGCCTCGATCATCTGCGGGGTCAGGCCCTCGAAGCTGACCAGGCTGTCCTGCACGCCCAGCTCGCGGGCATGTTCCAGCGCCTTGCGGTTCTGTTCGTCCAGGAAGTCGCGGGCGCGGGCCTGCAGTTCGTTCGCGGTATCCTCGTCCACGCCGTCGATGACGAGCAGCTCGTCGAGCTCGACATAGGCGACCTCTTCCAGGTTGGTGAACCCTTCCGAGACCAGCAGCTGGGCGAAGAATTCGTCCAGGTCCAGCGTGTCCATGAACAGCTTCGTGCGCTCGGCGAACTCGGCCTGGCGACGCGCGCTTTCCTCTTCCTCGGTCAGGATGTCGATGTCGAGGCCGGTCAGCTGCGACGCGAGGCGCACGTTCTGACCGCGGCGGCCGATGGCCAGCGACAGCTGGTCGTCCGGCACCACGACCTCGATCCGCTCGGCGTCCTCGTCGAGTACGACCTTGGAGACCTCGGCCGGCTGAAGCGCGTTCACGAGGAAGGTCGGAACGTCCTCGTTCCACGGAATGATGTCGATCTTCTCGCCCTGGAGCTCGTTCACCACGGCCTGCACGCGGCTGCCGCGCATACCGACACAGGCGCCCACCGGGTCGATCGACCCGTCGTAGGAGATGACGGCGATCTTGGCGCGCGAACCCGGGTCGCGGGCCACGGCCTTGATCTCGATGATGCCGTCGTAGATCTCCGGCACTTCCATCTTGAACAGCTCGGCCATGAATTCCGGCGCGGTGCGGCTGAGGAAGATCTGCGGACCGCGGGTCTCGCGGCGCACGTCCTTGACGTAGCAGCGGATGCGGTCGTTGGGACGGTAGCTTTCGCGCCCGATCTTCTCGTTGCGGCGCAGGATGGCTTCGCCGGCGCCCACGTCGACGATGACGTTGCCGTATTCCTCGCGCTTGACGACACCGTTGATGATGGTGCCGGCGCGGTCCTTGAATTCCTCGTACTGGCGGTCACGCTCGGCTTCGCGGACCTTCTGCAGGATGACCTGCTTGGCCGACTGCGCGGCGATCCGGCCCATGTCGACCGGCGGCACGATTTCGCGGAACTCGTCGCCGATCTCCGGCGTCTTGACCTCGTTCAGGTCCAGAAGCTGGCCGTCGCGATACCAGAATTCCTCGCGCCCGGACTTGGCCGGCTCGAAGTACTGCTTGGCCTGGGCGACGGTCATCTCGGCCTGGTAGTTCTCCAGCTCCTCGTCCTCGACCACGGTGCGCACGCGGGTGAAGGTCGCGCGGCCGGTCTTGCGGTCGATCGACACGCGGATGTCCATCTCGGCGCCGTAGCGGCTCTTCGCGGCCCGGGCGAGGCTTTCTTCCATCGCCTCGATCACGAGACCGGGGTCGATCATCTTCTCGCGCGCGACCGCCTCGGCGGTTTGCAGAAGCTCGAGCTGGTTAGCAGAGGTAATAGCCATGTTCAGTCCTCCTCGGACCCTTCTTCGTCCGTGATCACTTCATCGTATTGGGTTTCGTCGATGACGCCGGCGTCCTTGCGCTGTTTCAGCATCTCGGCAATCAGGTCGTCCGTGAGGACGAGTTTGGCTTCGGCCAGGAGATCGAAGGTCAGCCCGATGGTGACCGGTTCGCCGTGGTCCTCGATCTCGATCAGGATCTCGTCGCCCTCGGTCCCGGCGAGCGTGCCCTTGAACCGCTTGCGGCCGTCGATCAGTTCGCTGGTCTCGACCTTGGCGATCCAGCCGTTCCAGGTGTCGAAATCCTTCAGCCGGGTGAGCGGCCGGTCGATCCCGGGACTGGAAACCTCCAGCGTGTATTCGCCGTCGATCGGATCCTCGACGTCCAGCGTCGCGCCCAGCGCGGTGTTGATCGCGGCCAGGTCCTCGACCTCGATCCCGCCGTCGGCCTTGTCGGCCATGATCTGCAACGTCTGCGTGTTGCCCCCCTGGAGCCGCAGACGGACCAGCTCATAGCCCATGTCCTCGATCACCGGGCGCACGATATCGGCGAGCCGGCGGTCGATGGCGGTCTTGGCGACGAGGTCTGTCATGGGATTCCTTCAGACACAAAAAAACGGGCCAGCGGCCCGTTCACGTTTCCGGTGGAGCGTCGGGTTTGGACCCCAACGCACCGCTGTTGAGGCGGATATAGGGGAGGCGGCCCGAGTCTGCAAGGATAATGTTCTCAGCCCGGTTTGCGCGCCACCAGGAACAGCGCCGACTTGGCGTCCGGGGCCCAATCCTCGACGATCTCGAGCCCGGCATCGCTCATGAAGCCGCGGATGTCGTCCTCCCCGATGAAGGAGAGGTGGGGAATGATGCCGATGAGCTGGCCCACCGGCGCGATCACCCGCAGCATGCCGATGCCGGCGGTGCGCACGGTCGAGGACACGAAGACCCCGCCGGGCTTCAGGCCCGCGGCGATCTTGCGCACCGTGGCGGCCGGGTCCGGCAGCAGGTGCAGGACCGACAGCGCCAGCACCATGTCGTAGCTTTCCGGGGCCACGTCGACGCGGTCGAAATCGGCCGCGACGAACTGCATGTTGTCGGGCACGGGCCCCTGCGCCTCGGCGTGGCGCAGCATCTCGGCCGAGATGTCCATCGCGGTATAGCTGGCCACCTCCGGCGCGTGGCGACGCCCGGTGTTGCCGGACCCGCAGCCGATTTCCAGCACGTCCATGTCGGGGCGCATGTATTTGCGCGTCAGCGCCAGCTTGTGTTCGTAGCTCTCCGGATCCGCGATCGGCGAGGCGATGTAGCGCTTGGCCAGCCGGTCCCAGATCCGCGCCTGGTTCTTCACAGCCCCAGGGTCTCGCGTTGGCGCGACAGCTTGTCGGTGGTGCGCACCAGCTCGGCGGCGATCCCCGGTTCGCTGACAGCGTGGCCCGCGCGCGGGATCATGCGGAATTCGCTTGCCGGCCAGGCCTTGTGCAGACCCCAGGCCGCGGCGGGCGGGCAGATCATGTCGTGGCGCCCCTGCACGATGGTGGCGGGGACGTGCGCGATGCGGTTCATGTTCGCCAGGATCTGCTGTTCGGGCGACAGGAACGCGCGGTTGTGGAAGTAATGGTTCTCAAGCCGCGCGAAGGCGAGCGCGTAGTCCGCGGGGCTGTCGATCATCGCCCCGTCGTTCTCGATGCTGGCCAGCGCGTTCTCCCACGACGCCCAGACGCGGGCATGGCGCAGTTCTTCGCCCCGGTCGCCGGAAAACAGCCGCTTGTGATAGGCGGCGATCAGGTCGTCGTGCTCGTCCTCGGGGATCAGTTCGCAGAAGCGGGCCCAGAGATCCGGCCAGAACTGCCCGGCGCCACCGCCGTAGAACCAGTCGAATTCCCGCTCGGTCGCCAGGAAGACGCCCCGCAGCACGAGCCACGCCACCTTGTCAGGATGCGCCTGGGCATAGATAAGGGCCAGCGTCGCGCCCCAGCTGCCGCCGAAGACGATCCACCGGTCGATCCCGAACGTATCCCGGATGAGTTCGATATCGCGCACGAGGTGCCAGGTGGTGTTCGCCTCCACGCTGGCATGAGGGCGCGAGCGGCCGCAGCCACGCTGATCGAAAAGGATGATGCGATATTTTTTCGGATCGAAGAACCGGCGCATCGCGGGGGAGCAGCCCCCGCCCGGACCGCCGTGCAGCACGACGATCGGAATGCCCTCACGGGCTCCGCATTGCTCGACATAGATCGTGTGGCCATCACCGACCTCGAGCATGCGCCGATCGAACGGCTCGATGGGGGGATACAATTTTCCCCCTGCGGTGGTTTTTCCTGCGGCCTGCTCCATGGGGAACCTATATACAAACGGAAATCACGACGCCATGACATACGAGGCTAACATGAGCACCGGTCAAACGACAGTCGATCCCGGCGAAGTCGCCAAGTTCGAGGCGATGGCCGCAGAATGGTGGGATCCGAACGGCAAGTTCAAGCCGTTGCACATGATGAACCCGGTCAGGCTGGATTACATCACATCACAAATCGCGGCGGAGTTCGGGCGTGACCTTACGGAATCCGCCCCGTTCGCCGGCCTGTGCATCCTCGATATCGGCTGCGGCGGCGGGCTTCTGTCCGAACCGATGGCCAGGCTCGGGGCCGAGGTCGTGGGGGCCGACGCCGCGGAGCGCAACATTCCGGTGGCCCAGGTCCACGCGGAGCAATCCGGGCTCGACATCGACTACCGCCACACCACGGCCGAGGCGATGGCGGCGGCGGGCGAACAATTCGACGTGGTGCTGAACATGGAAGTGGTCGAGCACGTGGCCGACCCGCTTTCCTACCTCACCGCCTGCCAGCAGTTGCTCAAGCCCGGCGGTCTGATGGTCGCCTCCACGATCAACCGGAACGCGAAGAGCTTCATGGTCGCCATCGTGGGGGCCGAACACGTGATGCGCTGGCTGCCGAAGGGCACGCACGAATGGTCCAAGTTCATCACGCCCGACGAACTCGAGGGTCTGGTGGGTGACGCGGGGCTGCGGATGGTCGACAGGCAGGGTTTCGTGTTCAATCCGGTGCTGTGGAGCTGGTCGATCTCGGCCCGTGACCTGTCGGTCAACTACGTCACCGCCAGCGTGAAGCCGGCCTGACCTACTCGGCGGGCAACTGAAGCAGCCGCACGCCCCTGCCGATCGGCAGGCCGATCCCGTCGCGGGGGAAGAAGTCGGCGAAGGCGCCGCTGTTCTGCAGGATGCGGATCGCGGTGGGTGACGTGGCCGGAATGAAGTGACGCGACTCCGCCGTGTCGGCGAGCGCGGTGAGATCGACGATCGTCAGCTCGCCTTCCGTCGACACCTCCACGTCGCGGGTGTTGCCCAGCCGCTCGCGCACGCCGGAATAGCGTGACGACAGAAGCAGCACCCGGTCGCGGTCCGACACGAAGATCACGAAATCCTCGGGCAGGGCGCGGAACCGGGCGGCCTGCGACTTGAACACCTCGATGTCGATGTCCGGGGACACGAACGCGATCCCGTCGATGTTGGCACGCACCCAGCCGGGGTTGTCGATCTCGATCTGGCGCAGGGTCTCCATCACCAGCATCGCGCCCAGGGAATGGGCGACCACGTTGACCCGATCCGCATTGAGCGTGGCGATCTCGCGCAGGAACCGTTCCATCGCGTCGCGCGAATAAAGCAGGCTTTCGCGGTCATAGGCATACCCGGCGGTCGATCCGCGGCTGGGCCAGGCGAAATGGACCATCGCCCCGTCGAGCCCGAAATCCCGCTTGAGCTGGGCCGCGCGGAAGACGCCGGTGTAGAAGGCGTTGAAATACCCGTGGACGTAGACCGTGACCTCGCGCTTGCCCCGGGGTTCGTCCGCCAGGGCCCGGTTCACCGCCGCGCGGAAGCCGGGGCCATCGAAGCGCCGGGCGGAGCCGACCGAGAAATCGGTTTCGGGATCGGGCACCTCGACGATCCGGGCGGGCTGACCGGGGGCGTAGTCGCGCGGGAAGTTGACCGGGACGCTGAGATAGGTCGTCCCCCGGCCCCGTTCGCCGGTGAACCGGCCGGTGTCGTCCTCGGCCCGGGTCGTGGCCACGAAGACCGTCTCCGCCGGCCCGGCGGACGACCCCTGCAACAGCGGCGTATAGGTCGGGGCCGTGCAGGCGGCGAGCGCGAGCAGGGTCAGGCACACGAAAAGGCGCAGTCGCACGATCACCGCAGGTCCTTTCGAACCGACGGGGGTGCTCCGCTCACGCCCCGCGGGGCATCAGAGCATGTAACGCCCCACGTCGGCGCTTTGCATCAGCTCGCCCAGGTTGGCCTCGACGAAGCTCTTGTCCACGACGATCTCCTCGCCCGCCTTGTCCGGCGCCGTGTAGCTCAGTTCCTCGAACACGCGCTCCATGACGGTATAGAGCCGCCGCGCCCCGATGTTCTCGACCGTGGTGTTCACCTCGGCCGCGATGCGGGCCAGTTCGGCGATCCCGTCCTCGGTAAAGGTGACGGTGACATCCTCGGTCCCCATCAGGGCGGTGTATTGGCGGGTCAGCGCATTGTCGGTTTCCGTCAGGATGCGCACGAAATCCTCTTCGGTCAACGCGCGCAGTTCGACGCGGATCGGCAGGCGGCCCTGCAATTCCGGCAACAAATCCGAGGGTTTGGCGATGTGGAACGCCCCCGAGGCAATGAACAACATGTGATCGGTCTTCACCGGACCATGCTTGGTGGACACCGTCGTGCCCTCGATCAGCGGCAGAAGATCGCGCTGAACGCCTTCGCGCGACACGTCGCCGCCGCGCGCGTCGGCACGGGCGCAGACCTTGTCGATCTCGTCGATGAAGACGATCCCGTTCTGCTCGACCGATTCCAGCGCCTGCTTGGTGACGGCTTCGTCGTCCAGGAGCTTGTCGGCCTCTTCGCTCATCAGCACGTCATAGCTTTCGGCCACCGTCAGCTTCTTGCGCACCGTGCGCCCGCCGAAGGCTTTTCCGAACATGTCCGACAGGTTGATCATCCCCATGTTCATGCCGGGCTGGCCGGGCACGTCGAACATGGGCGCGCCGCCGCCGGTGTCCTGCACGTCGAGCTCGATCACCGTGTCGTCGAGTTCGCCGGAGCGCAGCTTCTTGCGGAACATCTCGCGCGTCTGTTCGCGCGCACCTTCGCCCGCGACCGCCTCGATCACGCGTTCCTCGGCGTTGTGCTCGGCCGCGCTCTTCACGTCCTCGCGCATCTGTTCGCGCGTCTGCACGATCGCGGTGTCGACGAGATCGCGCACGATCTGCTCCACGTCGCGGCCGACATAGCCGACCTCGGTGAATTTCGTCGCCTCGACCTTGATGAACGGCGCGCGGGCAAGCTTGGCCAGCCGCCGCGAGATCTCGGTCTTGCCGACCCCCGTGGGGCCGATCATCAGGATGTTCTTGGGATAAACCTCGTCGCGCAGGTCATCGGACAGCTGTTTACGCCGCCAGCGGTTGCGCAGGGCCACGGCCGTGGCGCGCTTGGCGTCCTTCTGGCCGATGATGAAGCGGTCCAGCTCGGACACGATTTCGCGGGGTGTCAGGTCTGTCATGTATGCCTCAGCCAGCCAGTTTTTCGACGGTCAGGTTGCCGTTCGTGTAGACGCAGATGTCGGATGCGATCGCCATCGCGGCGCGGGCGACCTCTTCGGCGGACTTGTCGGTGTCCATCATGGCGCGCGCGGCAGCCAGGGCATAGTTCCCGCCCGACCCGATCGCGGCCACGTCATGCTCGGGCTCGAGCACGTCGCCGGCGCCGGTGACGATGTAGAGATCCTTGCCGTCCGACACGATCAGCATCGCCTCGAGCTTCTGCAGGTACTTGTCGGTGCGCCAGTCCTTGGCAAGCTCGACACAGGCCCGCGCCAGGTGGCCGGGCGTGGATTCCAGCTTGGTTTCAAGCCGTTCGAGAAGGGTGAAGGCATCCGCCGTCGATCCGGCGAACCCGGCGATGATGTCCTCGCCGCCCGGGGACAGCCGGCGCACCTTGCGCGCGGTCCCCTTTATCACCGTTTCGCCCAGGCTGACCTGTCCGTCGCCCGCGATCACCACTTCGCCGCCCTTGCGCACGCCGCAGATCGTCGTGCCGTGCCAGCCGGGAAACTCGCTCATGTCGTCTCGCCTCCTGTCGTTCCGTCGCTATATGGACCCCCTGCCACGCGGCGACAACCACCCGGCTTGACCGCCGGCAGCGGTCGGCTAGCGTGCCGGGATGGCCGAGGCGAAAATTCTGCGGATCTACCTGGACGACGTCATGCTCGACATGGCGCTCCGGGGCGTCTTCGGCTTCGTGGCCCGCGTGACCAAGGCGTTCGAAGAGGCGGGCTTCCGGGTGGAGCTGCGGCGCAACGGGTTCGAGGAACGGCTGAAGTCCGGGGCGCGGCGCGGCTATTCGCTCTTCCTCATGGACGACCCGTTCCATCCGAAATCCCTGACCATGCGCAAGGCCTACTACTTCCCGTTCTGGCGGATCGAGGCGACCGCGAAGCGCTGGGAGTTCGAGGTCGCCCGGAAGTCGTTCGACCCGGCCGAAATAGACCCTGTTACAGCCGAAAACTGGGTTCACAACTGGCGCCGGTGGATCTTCAAGCGCGGCCCCGAGGCGGCGGAGAAGACCGGGCTGATCTACGTCGCGCTGCAGGGAAAGCTCGCCGAGCACCGCTCGTTCCAGTCGATGTCACCGATGGAGATGATCGCGGCGGTGCGCGACCGCGCGGGCGACCGGCGCATCCTCCTGGGCCTGCATCCCGGCGAGGATTACCCGGACCGCGACCGCGCCGCGCTCGACCGGATCGCGGCGGAGGATTCCCGCGTCACGATCCGGACCGGCGGGATGGAAGAGGCGCTCAGGGTCTGCGACGAGGTGGTGACGCAGAACTCCGCCGCCGCGCTGTCGGGGTTCTTCTTCGGCAAGCCGGCGATCCTGTTCGGGGACTGCGATTTCCACCACCAGATGCCGCGCGTCGGCGCGCTGGGGGTGGACGAGGCATGGCGGCGCCTCGAGGGGCCGCCGCCCGCCTTCGACCAGTACCTTTTCTGGTTCATCCAGCTCAACGCGATCAAGGCCGACGAAGACGGGATCGCGGAAGAGCGCATCCGGGCGACCTGCCGCCGCCACGGATGGGAAATCTAGGCTTTAATCCAGCCAACCGCGCAGGTTTTCGACGGCCACGTTCGTCAGCGCGGCGATGTGTTCGTCGTCATCGTTGAGGCAGGGGATATAGGTGAAGCTGTCCCCGCCCGCCTCTTCGAAGCTCTCGCGGATCTCGCCGTTGATCTCTTCCAGCGTCTCGATGCAATCGGACGCGAAGGCGGGGGCGAGCACGGCGATGGATTTCACGCCGTCTTCCTCGACCAGCCGCGCCACCTCGTCCACCGTGTAGGGTTTGAGCCATTCCTCCGGGCCGAAGACCGACTGGAAGGTCGTCACGATCCGGTCCTTCGACCATCCCAGCCGCTCGGTCAGAAGCCGCGTCGTCTTCTGGCACTGGCAATGATACGGATCGCCCTCCATGAGATAACGCTGCGGCATGCCGTGGTAGGAACAGATGATCCGCTCCGGCGCGTCCGCCTCCGTCGGGTAGTGGCGCAGGACCGACGCCGCAAGCGCCTCGATGTAGTCGTCGCGATCGAAATACTCCGGCGCCGTGCGCACGGACGGCATCCGGTTCTCGTCCATCAGCGCGCGGAAGAACTGGTCGTTCGCGGTGCCCGAGGTCGTCGCGGAATATTGCGGGTAGAGGGGGAAGAACAGGATCTTGGTGCACCCCGCCTCGACCATCGCGCGTACCTTCGACCTGGTCGACGGGTTGCCGTAACGCATGCAGAAATCGACCATCACCCGGTCGCCGAACCGGTCAGTCAGCGCCGCGTCCAGCTTGGCGACCTGGTCCTTCGTGATCGTCATGAGGGGGCTTTCGCCCTTCTCGTGGTTCCAGATCATCTTGTAGTTGGCGCCCGACTTGAACGGCCGGATCGTCAGGATCGGCCCCTGAAGGATCGGCTGCCATTTCCAGTTCGGGTAATCGATCACCCGCTTGTCCGACAGGAACTCGTTCAGGTACCGGCGCATCGACCAGTAGTCGTAATTGTCCGGCGTGCCGAGATTGGCGAAGAGGACTCCGACCCTGGGGGTCGGAATCCGCGGGTGGTCCGAGGGCATGTGTTCGTTCATCATCCTGTCCCGTTCAAACCTGCCTGTTACGTATCGCGCTTGAGCTTGGTTTCATCCGTGTTGAGCGCATCGGCCAGACGGGCCTGCGCGCTGCCGGGCCGCAGCGGCTTCTGCTGGCTTTCATGCGGGGCCCAGCCGACGAGGAAAACGAATTCGAAGGTCGCGTGGATGCGCCCGTCCTTTTCGTGCTCGGCGGCATAGCGCGCGGCGGTTTCGGCGAAGACCCCGCGCGGCGTGAACCCGGCCCGGGTGGCCAGCGCATTGCCTTCTCCCATCGCGCGCAGGTCGCGCATCAGCGCCAGCGCATCCGGGTAGGACACGTCGCGCTGGGAACTGTCGGCCACCGGCAGGGCGAATCCGGCCCGTTGCAGAAGCGCACCCAGGTCGCGCAGCTCGCCCATCGGCAGGAGCCGGGGGGACAGCCCGCCCGTCTGAGCCACCTCGGCGGCGGTGAGCGCGGCCCGCAGCTCGGTCAGCGTTTCGCCCCCGAACATCACCCCCATGAAGAACCCGTCCGGCTTCAGCGCGCGGTGGCACTGGATCAGCTGGCCGACCGGGTCGTTCGACCAGTGGAGCGACAGGCCGTGGATCACCAGGTCATGCGCCCCGGGGGTGAGGTCGAGCGTCTCGGTATCCTCGACGATCACGGCATCGGGGAAAGCGCGGGCCCAGACATCGGGGAAGCCGGTCACGACGGCCGGCGACGTAAACGTCCTGTTAACCTCGACCAGCCGATCCTGCACCTCGAAGGCGGCTTCTTCCTGCAGGAACATGCCATCGGGGCGCGCGCGGGCGCGGGTCTGGGACAGGCGGCGGGGATCGGTCAGCTTCGACATGGCGCGGACCATAGATGGAGGGCTCCGAAATGCAATCACTGCTCCGCGCGGTCTACCCGGCGCAATGCGCCTCCTGCGGGGCGATGGTGGAGGACGACGGCGGGTTGTGCGGTCCGTGCTGGGCCGACACGCGGTTCATGACCGGGCATGTCTGCGACGCCTGCGGCCTGGGGCTGACCGGCGACGGCGACGGAAACCGCGACCTCTGCGACGATTGCATGACCATCGCGCGGCCGTGGTCGCGCGGGCGCACGGCGTTGCATTACTCGGGGAACGGGCGGCGCATGGTGCTTGCCCTGAAACACGCGGACCGGCCGGACATCGCAACGCCGGCCGCCCGGTGGATCGCCGGGACGCTCGGGCCGCTGGTCACGCCGGGGCTGACGATCGTGCCGGTGCCATCGCATTGGACGCGCGTCTACCGCCGGCGCTACAACCAGGCGGCCGAGCTTGCCCGCGCGCTCGCCCGCACCACCGGTCTGGGACTTCTGCCCGCGGCGCTGGTGCGGGTGCGGGGCGGCCGGACGCAGGGCGGGCGGACCTTCGACGATCGCTTCGCCAACCTGCAGGACGCGATCCGGCCGCATCCGCGGCGCGGCCCGGCGATGGCCGACCGTGACATCCTCATCGTGGACGACGTGATGACCTCGGGCGCCACGCTGGCCGCCGCGACCGAGGCCGCCTTCGCCGCCGGCGCGCGCGACGTGCGGATCGCAACACTGGCACGCGTGGCCCGAGATGCCTAAGTATCGTGCAAACGGGGAAACCCACGCAAAGGATACATGCCATGCAACCGGTGACCATCTACACCACCCGAACCTGTGGCTTCTGCCACGCCGCCAAGCGGCTCTTGACCACCAAGGGCGCCGATTTCGACGAGATCGACGTGGGCGGCGATCCCGAGAAGCGCCAGGAAATGACGCACAAGGCGGGCCGCCACACGGTGCCGCAGATCTGGATCGGCGACATGCACGTGGGCGGGTATGACGACCTTGCCGCGCTCGAACGCTCCGGCAAACTCGACCCGCTGCTCGCCGCCTGATGCGGGTCGGCCTGCTTCAGCTGTCCTCGGGCGACGACCCGGCCGCGAACCTGCCCCACACGCTCGCGCGCATCGACGAGGCGGCGCGGGACGGGGCGACGCTGGTCCTCACCCCCGAGGTGACGAACTGCGTCTCGACCTCGCGCCGGCAGCAGGAAGCGGTGCTGCAACGTGAAGACGACGACATTACGCTCGCCGCGCTGCGCGATGCCGCGCGGGCGCACGGGATCTGGATCGTCGCCGGGTCGCTCGCGGTGAAGACCGACGACCCGGACGGGCGCTTCGCGAACCGGTCCTTCCTGATCGCGCCCTCCGGTGACGTGACCGCGCGCTACGACAAGATCCACATGTTCGACGTGGACGTGTCCGAGACGGAATCCTACCGCGAAAGCAAGGGCTATCGCCCCGGTACGCGCGCCGTCCTGGCCAACACGGATATGGCGACGCTGGGGCTCACGATCTGTTACGACCTGCGGTTTCCGCATCTCTTCCGCACACTCGCGCAGAAGGGCGCGCAGATCATCACCGTGCCGTCCGCGTTTTCCACCGGCACCGGGCCGGACCATTGGGAGCCGCTCCTGCGGGCCCGCGCGATCGAGACGGGATGTTTCATCCTCGCCCCGGCGCAGACCGGGCAGAACACGGAGAAGCGGGCGACCTACGGCCACACGCTCGCCGTGTCGCCCTGGGGCCGGGTTCTGTGCGACGGGGGGACGGAACCGGGCGTCTGCATGGTTGATCTCGACCTGCAAGACGTGGAAACATCGCGCTCACGTATTCCATCCCTTCATAATGACCGGGCATTCGATATCCCCGATGAATGACTCACAGACGGACAGCCTATCGGTCGCGCTGTTCAGCGAAATGTTCATGGCCGACCAGCTGGCGCGCAACGCGTTGTCCAATGCCCTGCCCAAGGGCATGGAGCTGAGTCATTTTTCGGTGCTCAACCACTTGGCCCGGGCCGGGGAGGCGAAGAGCCCCGCGAAGCTGGCCAAGTCGTTTCACGTCACGCGCGGGGCGATGACCAACACGCTGCGCAAGCTGGAATGGGCCGGGCATATCCACATCCACCCGGACTGGGACGACGCGCGGCGCAAGCAGGTGACGATTTCCCCGGCCGGGCGCAAGGCGCGCGACGCGGCGCTGGCGGCAATCACGCCGATCATCGCGGATGTCGTCACATCGATCGGCCACGACAAGGTCCGCTCGGTCCTGCCGGTCCTGCGCGAGATGCGCGCGAAGTTCGACGAACAGGGCTGACGCACACGAAAAAGCCGCCCCGAAGGGCGGCTTCCACGATCTTCCGATCCGATACGATCAGTTCGCCTTGGCGGCCTGCGCCTGCTGGCGGCGTGCCAGTTCCTGGCGGTAGAGCGCGACGAAGTCGACGGTGTCGAGGTTGACCGGCGGAAAGCCCCCGTCGCGGGTCACGTCGGACACGATCCGGCGCACGAAGGGGAACAGCTGACGCGGGCACTCGATCATCAGGAACGGGTGGAGCTGGTCCTCCGGCACGTTTTCCACGTGGAACAGGCCGGAATACTCGAGCTCGAGGATGAACAATTCCGCGCCCGACTCCTTGTTGGTCGACGTGACCTTGTACTTGGTGAGCACCTCGTACTGGTTCTCGGTCTGGCGCTTCTTGGCGTCGAGCGCGACTTCGACCTTGATCTCGGGCTGCACGTCGCCGGTGATGCCCTTCTGAACGAGAATGTTCTCGAACGACATGTCGCGGATGAACTGGCCAAGGATGCGCATGGTCGGCTGCTGCGCCTGGCCCTGCGGTTGTTGCGGTTGTTGCGGTGCGCCGGTGGAGCCTTCGTCCGCCATGGTATCTCTCCCAGAAATCTGAATTCGAAGCTTTCTATCAAGAAGCGACGGGGGCCTCAACGGCGAGACTTTCGCGACGGCGCGAAGCGCGCTATCGAAAGGGGATGAAGGACATGATCCCGGCCTGGGTGGACGGCACCCTGCAACCTGTCGAGAAACTCGCGGCCCACGTCGAAGGGCTGCGCCACCGCGCCGTGTCGGTCTTCCTGATCCACGACGACGAGATCCTGATCCAGCAGCGCGCGCCGGGCAAGTATCACACGCCCGGGCTCTGGGCGAACACCTGCTGCACGCATCCGCACTGGGAAGAGGATCCCGAAACCTGCGCGATCCGACGGCTCGAGGAAGAACTGGGGATCACCGGCGTCGCGCCGGTGTGGAAGGATCAGATCGAGTATCGCGCAGATGTCGGAAACGGGCTGATCGAACACGAGGTGGTCGATCTCTACCTCGTCACGACGAAGGACCGCCCGGTGCTCCACCTCAACCCCGAAGAGGTCGACGGGGTGCGCTGGGTGTCGCTCGCGGACCTGGAGGACGAGGTGTCACGCCACCCGGAGCGGTTCACGCCCTGGCTCAGGATCTACCTGTCCGATCACAAGCTGTCAGTGTTTGGTCCAACCTGACGGACCCTGGTCCGGCCGGTGCGTCGGGGCCTTGTTGTTCGAGACCTCTTCGAACTCTCCGTCGATCACGTCATCGCGCGTGTACATACGGCTCTCGGTGCCGCGCGCGGTAAAATGTCGCTCCACCTTCACGCGCTTGCCGATCTCGCGGAACGCCCAGCGGCGCACGCCGGGGATCAGGAGAAGGAAGCCGATCGTGTCGGTGAAGAAGCCGGGGGTGAGCAGGAGCGCGCCCGAAAACAGGATCATCGCGCCATGCGCCAATGGCTCGGACGGGTCGGACAGCCTGTTGAAGCTGTCGCGCACCTGGTTCATCGCCATCATGCCCTGCGTGCGCACCATGTACGACCCGAGGATCGCCGTGATCAGCACGATCAGAAGCGTGGGCCAGAGCCCGATCCAGCCGCCGACCTGAATGAAAAGTCCGATCTCGACCAGCGGGACGACGATGAATGCAAGCAAGAGCCACATGGCTTCCTCATCAGTTGATTGGGGGCCGGTAGACTTGCCCCGGCCCAGCGCCTACATATGTGCGGTACGCGGGAAATCAAACCGCGCCCTGAAATGAGGTTCGAATGTCTTCACCGATCATCCAGCTGATCGTCCTTGCGGCCATCGCGATTTTCCTGATCCTGCGTCTGCGCGACGTCCTGGGAACGCGGGAGGGGTACGAGAAGCCCGCCGTCACCCGATCGGAGAACGACAAGGCCGGTCATCGCGGCAATTTCGAGGTGATCGAGGGCGGGCCCGACACGGACATCACCGACCACATCGAAGACCCCGACAGCGTCGAAGCGCTCTCGAAGATGAAGGGCGCGGAGCCCGGATTCTCGGTCAGCGATTTCATGTCCGGCGCGCGCGGCGCCTACGAGATGATCCTCATGGCATTCGAGGCGGGCGACCTGGCCAAGATCAAGCCGTTCCTGTCCGACGAGGTGTATGAAAGCTTCGCCACCGTCGTCGAACAGCGCGAAAAGGAAGGCTACAAGATCGACGCCAACTTCGTCGGCCTGCGCGAACTCAAGCTGGTCGAGGCCGTTTTCGACGACGACACCGGCGAAGGCGAGATCACCATGCGCTTCATCGGCGAGATCACCTCGGTCGTGCGCGACAAGTCGGGCGAGATCGTCGAGGGCAATCCCAACGAGGTGAAGCGCCAGAAGGACGTCTGGACCTTCGCCCGCGTGATGGGATCGGACAACCCGAACTGGCTGCTCGTGGCCACGGACGGCTAAGATGGGCAAGCTGATCGGCCTTGCGCTTGCCGGGCTGATCGGTCTGGCCTCGCCCGCCAGCGCGGCGCTCGACGAGGCCGAGATCACGCTTCTGTCCTTCGAGGACCTGGAGGGGTGGCAGGACGACGATCATGCCGCCGCCTTCGATACCTTCCTGCACACCTGCGAACTCCTGAACGATCCGCAATGGGACCCGGTCTGCGCGATCGGGTTCGACTTCACCGGCACGCCGCGATCGTTCTTCGAGCTGTTCTTTCGCCCTGTCCTGATCGAGGACGGGCAGGACGGCCTCTTCACCGCCTATTACGAACCGGAAATCAACGGCTCCGAACGGCGCACGAGCCGCTACGACGTGCCCGTCTACCGCCGTCCCGACACGCCCGTGAGCTATACCCGCAAGCAGATCGAACAGGATGGGGTGCTTGAGGGCCGGGGGCTCGAGATCGCCTGGGTCGAGGACCCGGTGGAGCTGCAATTCCTCCAGATCCAGGGATCGGGCCGCATCATCCTGCCGGACGGCTCGTCGATCCGGCTGGGCTTCGGCGGGTCGAACGGGCACCGTTACAGCTCGCTGGGCGACGAACTCGTGCGGCGCGGAATCTACACGATCCACCAGGTTTCCGCGTCGGTCATCAAGAACTGGGTGCGGCGCAATCCGGTTGCCGGGCGCGAGCTTCTGAACCACAACCGCTCATATGTCTTCTTCACCGAACTCGAACACCTGCCGCCGGCCTCCGGCCCGGTGGGCGCGATGAGCCGCACGATCTCTGCCGGGCGCACGCTGGCCGTCGATCCCGCCTATACCCCGCTGGGCGCGCCGGTCTGGCTGGAGAAGGCGGGCGCGGAGCCGTTTTCCCGCCTGATGGTCGCGCAGGACACGGGGTCGCGGATCAAGGGCGCGCAACGCGCGGACATCTTCTGGGGCACGGGGGACGACGCCGGGCGCGAAGCCGGGCGGATCAAGGACCCGGGCCGCATGGTCGTGCTGCTTCCGATCCAGCGCGCCTATGCGCTGGTGCCGGAGGACTGAGCGTGGCCCGCAAGAAGCCCAGGCATCTGAGCCCCGAAGAGCGCGCGCTTTGGGACGAAGTGGCGAAATCGGCCCGCCCGATGCGCCCGGAGCGTCCGCAGACCGCGCAGGAGGCGATCGCGCCGAAACCCGCACCCGACCGCGCGAAGATCGACCGGTTCGACCTGGGCGAACGGGCGCAGACACGGCTGCCCGATCACAGTATCGCCCCGAAGATCGAAGAGGAAATCGCCCGCGCCCCGGTGTCGATGGACCGCAAACGGTTCATGCAGATGAAACGCGGCAAGATGCGGCCCGAGGCGCGGATCGACCTGCATGGCCTCACCCTGGCCCATGCCCACCCGGTGCTGATGCGTTTCATCCTTGAGTCCGTGGCCGAGGGCCGACGGCTCGTGCTCGTCATCACCGGGAAGGGCCGGACGCGGCAAAACGACGGCCCGATCCCGGAACGTCACGGCGTGTTGCGTCACCAGGTGCCGCATTGGCTGCATACACCGCCTTTGAAGGCGCACGTACTGCAGATTTCCGAGGCCCACGTGAAACACGGCGGGCTCGGCGCCTATTACGTCTACCTGCGCCGGGCGCGTTAACCGAACTTGCGCCACAGGGCGCCGTCGCCCAGTTTCTCCACGAAGGCCGCGTGCGCCGCGGCTTCCTCTTCCGTCACGCGGGAGGGGAGAGGGTCGGGGCGCGCATGCGGCCGCCAGCCGTCCTGCGACATGTCCGAGCCGCGGTCCCGGCTCGCCCCGGCGAGCACCAGGTCGGGCTGCCGGCCCCCGATGAGCTCGAGGTAGACCTCCGCCAGGATCTCGGAGTCGAGAAGCGCGCCGTGCAGTTCGCGGTGCGAGTTGTCGATCCCGAAGCGCCGGCACAGCGCGTCGAGCGAATTGCCGGCGCCGGGGAATTTCTTGCGCGCGATCAACAGCGTATCGACCGCCTGGTCCATCGGGATCTGCCGCCGTTTGCACCAGCCCAGCTCGGCGTTGAGAAACGGCACGTCGAAGGCCGCGTTGTGGATGACGAGCTTCGCGTCCCCGATGAACTCCAGGAACGCGTCCGCGATATCGTGGAACACCGGGAAGTCGCGCAGGAATTCCTCGGACAGCCCGTGCACCTGGAACGCCCCCTCCGGCATGTCGCGTTCGGGGTTGATGTACTGGTGGTAGGTGCGCCCCGTGGGCATGTGGTTGTAAAGCTCCACCGCCCCGATCTCGACCATCCGGTCGCCGGTCTTCGGGTCGAAGCCCGTGGTTTCGGTATCGAGCACGATTTCACGCATTGGCGAGGGACTCCCGGATCGTCTTGAGCACAGACTGAACCTGCGCGCGGGCCTGATCAAGCGTGGTCGTCTCGATCACGTAATCGGCGCGGCGACGCTTCTCTTCATCCGGCGTCTGCTTGGCCTTGATGCCCTCGAAAGTCGCCTCGTCCATGGTCCCGCGTGCCAGCACGCGTTCGCGCTGCACCTCCTCGGGGGCCGACACCACGACGACGGCGTCCATCGCGGCGTTTCCCCCGGTCTCGAAGAGAAGCGGGATATCCAGAACGACGATGTCGGAGGTGGTGTTCGCAAGGAAATCCTGGCGGTCCCTGGCCACCAGCGGGTGCACGATCGCCTCGATCTGCCCCAGCGCCTCGGGGTCTTCGCCGATCCACGCCTTGAGCGCGGTGCGGTCGACACCCTCCCGGTTCACCGCCTCGGGCCTCAGCGCGCGGATCGGATCCACCGCGGGGCCGTCCTTCGCATAAAGCCGATGCACGGCAGCGTCCGCGTCCCAGACGGGCACGCCTTCGTCCGCGAACATCTGCGCGGTGGTGCTCTTGCCCATGCCGATGGAGCCGGTCAGTCCGATGATGAATGTCATGAAGCCGCTGCGTACCGTGTTGCGTCGTCGTTGGGAGGGCGCTCGCCGAACCAGCGTTCGAAGCTCGGCGCCGATTGGTAGATCATCATGCCCACGCCGTCGACCGTGTAACAGCCGTAAGAGGCCGCCTGTCGCAGGAACCGTGTGGCGGGCGGGTCGATGGTGAGGTCGCAGGCCACGCCGCCGGAGACCAGCCCGTCGATCGGCACCCGGAATTCCGTGTATCCGCGGCTGCCCAGCGGCGTGGCGTTCACCACCATCGCGGCACCTTCGGCCAGGTTGCCGGCCTTGAGCCAGTCGAACACCTCGATCCGGCGGCCGAATTCGCTGCGCAACTGCTCGGCCTTGGGCCGGGTGCGCGCGGTCAGGCGGATGCTTTCGACCCCGACCTCGATCAACGCCGACAGAACGACCCGCGCCGCGCGCCCGGCGCCGAACAGCACCACCGGCCCCGCCTTGGGGTTCCAGCCGGGCACGTTCTGGCGGATGTTCTCGACGAAACCGTAGCCATCGGTGTTGTCCGCGTGGATCTTGCCGTCGCGCCGGAAGATCAGCGTGTTCGCCCCGGACATAAGCGCGGCGCGGTCGGTGATGATGTCGGCATGATCCAGCACCATCTTCTGGTAGGGGGCCGAGATGTGCACCCCCGCGAACCCGGCCTTGGGCAGCGCGGTGATCACCTCGCGCAGGTCGTCGGCCTGCACGGTGAGCGGCAGATAACGTCCCGGCAACCCCGTGGCCGCGAGCCAGTGGTCGAAGAGGTTGGGCAGTCTCGAAGTTTCACCCGGCGCCAGCAGAACCGCCGCGACCGGGGGTGTCCCGTCGCTCATATCTCAAGCTCTCCTCTGAGAACGAGATAGGACAGGAGTTCGGTCAACGGCAAGCCGAGCACGTTGAAATAGGCCCCGTCGATGCGCGAGAACAGGCGCACGCCTTCTTCCTCGAGCTTGTAGGCCCCGACCGCGTCGCGGATGCTGTCCCAGTTGCGGGAGACATAGTCGTCGATGAACCGCTCCGACAGGCCGTGCATGGTGAGCCGCACGACGCCCACGTGCCGCCAGATCGGCTCCCCGTCATGATAGATCACCGCGGCCGAGAGAAGCTGGTGGGTCTGGCCGGACAGCCGGGCGAGCTGCGCGCGCGCTTCATCCGGTGAGCCGGGCTTCGTCAGGATCTCGCCTTTCAAGGCCGCGACCTGGTCACAGCCCAGCACCAGCGCGTCGGGACGTTTGCCGCCCACCTTGCGCGCTTTGTATTCCGCCAGGGTGTCGGCCACGTCGCGCGGTGCCGCGTTTTCCGCCTCCAGCCCCGCGCGGATCGCCGATTCGTCGACCCGGGCCGGCATCACCTCGAATTCCAGGCCCGCATTGGCGAGCAGGGTGGCCCGGATCTCGGACCCCGAGGCGAGGATCAGCGGTGTCGGCATGTTGGAAACCCTGTGGATATTCTCTGTGTGTTCCTCCTTATGCGGCTGTGCGTGGATGTGTGCAATTCCTGCGTCCCCGACGATCCGCGGGTTATGCGGATTCCGCCGAGCCGATCCTACACACGGGAGAACGAAAACGGCCGGGCTGGGGATGAAATCGTCGGTGCGCAGAATCCTCCCCGGAACTATCCACAGGGCGGATTTCGGATAAATACTTGATATTAAATGACTTATCTGGGAGTGGAACGGCCTTTCACCATCTTGTCCCTAGATCCCGGGATATGTGCGCCGTCATGCGGACAAGCCGGTAATCCACAATGTCCACAGGACCTACTAACTTCACCATCCTTTCTAAATATTTTCTTTTAATAAGGAGTGGGCGCCCGGTGGGCCCGCCGCCGGGCAAAGAGCGTGAGATTGACTTGAAACCCGGGCTCGCCTATATGCCCGTGATCAAAGGGCCGTCCGGTCCGACGCTTTCCATTCCATTAGAACGACTGCGCCGCCTGCGCCGTCCCGTTGGTGACTCCCCATGACTGAACGTTTGAACCTGTCCGATCTGAAGGCCCAGAGCCCGAAGGATCTTCTTGCGATGGCCGAGCAGCTCGAGATCGAGAACGCCTCGACCATGCGCAAGGGCGAGATGATGTTCCAGATCCTCCAGGCCCGGGCCGAGGATGGCTGGGAAATCGCGGGCGATGGCGTGCTGGAAGTGCTCCAGGACGGGTTCGGGTTCCTGCGCTCGCCGGAAGCCAACTACCTGCCGGGCCCCGACGACATCTACATGTCGCCCGAGATGATCCGGAAACACAGCCTGCGCACCGGCGACACCGTCGAGGGGGTCATCGCCGCGCCGGGGGAGAACGAGAACTACTTCGCGATCACCCAGGTCGAGAAGATCAACTTCACCGACCCGGAAACCGCGCGCCACAAGGTGGCTTTCGACAACCTGACGCCGCTGCACCCGGACGAGCGGCTGAAGATGGAAATCGACGATCCGACGATCAAGGACCGCTCGGCGCGTATCATCGACCTGGTCGCCCCGATCGGGAAGGGCCAGCGCTCGCTGATCGTGGCGCCGCCGCGGACCGGTAAGACCGTGCTGATGCAGAACATCGCGCATTCGATCTCGGTCAACCATCCGGAGGTCTACCTGATCGTGCTGCTCATCGACGAGCGCCCGGAAGAGGTGACGGACATGAAGCGTTCGGTGAACGGCGAGGTCGTCGCTTCGACCTTCGACGAGCCGGCCTCGCGCCACGTCGCCGTGTCGGAGATGGTGATCGAGAAGGCCAAGCGGCTGGTCGAACACAAGCGCGACGTGGTGATCCTGCTCGACTCCATCACCCGCCTGGGCCGCGCCTTCAACACGACGGTGCCGTCGTCGGGCAAGGTGCTGACCGGTGGTGTGGACGCCAATGCGCTGCAACGTCCGAAACGGTTCTTCGGCGCCGCGCGGAATATCGAAGAGGGTGGATCGCTGACCATCATCGCGACCGCGCTGATCGACACCGGCAGCCGGATGGACGAGGTCATCTTCGAGGAATTCAAGGGCACCGGCAACTCGGAGCTGGTGCTGGACCGCAAGGTTTCCGACAAACGGATCTTCCCGGCGATCGACATTCTCAAGTCCGGCACGCGGAAAGAAGAGCTCCTGGTCGACCAGAAGGACCTGCAGAAGACCTATGTTCTGCGCCGGATCCTGAACCCGATGGGCACCACGGATGCGATCGAGTTCCTGATTTCCAAGCTCAAGCAGACGAAGAACAACTCGGAGTTCTTCGACTCGATGAACGCCTAGACACCCGGCGCGTGAGGCATGGACACGATCTACGCACTTGCCTCGGCCCGGGGGAAGGCCGGCGTCGCCGTGGTCCGGATTTCCGGGCCCGACGCGCAGTCGGCCGGCCGTGTGCTGGCCGGATCCCTGCCGCCGCCGCGCAGGACGGGGCTTCGGGTTCTCCGGGATTCTGACGGCCCGATCGACGAGGCGTTGGTCCTCGTATTCGAGGCGGGGCACAGTTTCACCGGCGAAGAGGTCGTCGAACTGCAGCTTCACGGGTCGACCGCCGTCGTGAACGCCGTACTTGCCGCGCTTGAACGGATCGAGGGCCTCCGGCTTGCCGAGCCCGGTGAATTCACGCGCCGGGCATTGGAAAACGAACGTCTCGATCTGGCCCAGGTCGAAGGGCTCGCCGATCTCATAGACAGCGAAACCGAAGCGCAGCGTCGCCAGGCCCTGCGCGTGCTTTCCGGTGCGCTGGGGGAGAAGGCGGACAGCTGGCGTCGCGACCTGATCCGGGCGGTGGCCCTGCTGGAAGCGACGATCGATTTCGTGGACGAGGACGTGCCGGTCGATGTGACCCCCGAAGTGGGCGCATTGATCGCCGCGACGCAGGACAGCCTGCGCAAGGAGGCCGAGGGCGCGCGGATTTCGGAGCGCATCCGCGAAGGCTTCGAAGTGGCCATCGTCGGGGCGCCGAATGCCGGAAAATCCACGCTTCTCAATGCTTTGGCCGGGCGCGAGGCCGCGATTACATCGGACGTGGCCGGCACGACGCGCGACGTGATCGAGGTACGGATGGACCTGGATGGCCTGCCGGTGACGGTTCTGGATACGGCCGGGTTGCGGGACTCCGAGGACGTGGTGGAGCGGCTTGGCATCGAACGCGCGATGGCGCGGGCGGACGCGGCCGACCTGCGCGTGTTCCTGCTGTCCGACGCGCCGCTCACCTTCGAACCAGTCGAAGGAGACATCGTGGTGGAGGGCAAGTCCGACATTACCGGGCGCGGGGTGTCCGGCAAGACGGGTGCGGGGATCGATGATCTCGTCGCGCAGATCGGTGCCGTTCTGCAGGATCGCGCTGCCGGGGCCGGGACGGCGATCCGGGCGCGGCACCGGGCCGCGATGAATCATGCGTTGGACAGTTTGGAAAACGCTCGAATCGCGCTAGAAGGCGGGTCTTCGCACTCCGAGCTGATAGCCGAGGAATTGTGGTCTGCCGTGCGGGCCCTTGATTCGCTGGTCGGGCGGGTCGATGTGGAGAACGTGCTGGACGAAATCTTCGCGAGTTTCTGTCTCGGGAAATGATGGCAAGGGGAGTGTTTCACGTGAAACATCCTGACTTCGATGTGGTTGTGATCGGCGGCGGGCATGCCGGCGTGGAAGCAGCGTTGGCTGCGGCCCGGGTCGGTGCGCGAACTGCCCTGGTGACGCTGCGCCGGGACGACCTGGGTGTCATGTCCTGCAATCCGGCGATCGGTGGCCTTGGCAAAGGACACCTCGTGCGCGAAGTGGATGCGCTGGACGGCGCGATGGGCCTCGCTGCGGACGCCGCGGGGATTCAGTTCCGCCTGTTGAACCGGTCGAAAGGACCGGCTGTTCAGGGCCCGCGCGCGCAGACGGATCGGAAGCTCTACCGCCACGCCATCGCAAAGATCGTCGACGGGCAGGCAAACCTGACGCTTGTGGAAGGGGAGGCCCGCGCGTTTCTCATGGACGGGCCGCGTGTCACAGGCCTGGCCTTGGGCGATGGCTCGGAAATCACGGCCTCCCGGGTGGTGCTGACCACCGGCACTTTTCTGCGGGGCGTCATCCACATCGGGAACGAACGCAGGCACGGCGGGCGCATGGGTCAGAACGCGACCGTGCCCCTGGCCGAGCAGATCGATTCCTTCGGCCTGCCGCTCGGCCGACTCAAGACGGGGACGCCACCGCGGCTCGACGGGCGCACGATCGACTGGGACCGGCTGGACCGCCAGGATGGCGACGCCACGCCCGACATGTTCTCGTTTCTCAACCGACGCCCCCAGGCGCGGCAGGTCGCCTGCGGCATCACGCATACCAATGCGGGGACGCACGAGATCATCCAGCAAAACCTGGACAAATCGGCGATGTACGGCGGGCATATCGACGGCGTCGGCCCCCGGTACTGTCCGTCGATCGAAGACAAGGTGGTGCGTTTCTCGGACAAGGACTCACACCAGGTGTTCCTTGAGCCGGAAGGTTTGGACGATCACACCGTTTATCCCAACGGCATCTCCACCTCGCTGCCGATGGAGGTCCAGGAAGCGTACGTGCGTACCATCGCGGGGCTCGAAGAGGTGAAGATCCTCCAGCCCGGTTATGCCATCGAATACGATTACGTCGATCCCCGGGCGCTGACCTCGCATCTCGAGCTGCGCGATGTTTGCGGGCTGTTCCTCGCCGGCCAGATCAACGGCACGACGGGATATGAAGAGGCGGCCGCGCAGGGCCTGGTTGCGGGACTCAACGCGGGCCTGCAATCGTTGGGGCGTGAGACGGTGCAATTCAGCCGGACGAGCTCCTACATCGGCGTCATGATCGACGACCTGGTGACTCGCGGCGTGACGGAGCCGTACCGCATGTTCACCTCGCGGGCCGAATATCGCCTTTCGCTGCGTGCCGACAACGCGGATCAGCGGCTGACGCCGGTGGGCATCACGCACGGTATCGTGTCGGATCGACGCGCGGAGGCGTTCGAAGAAAAGATGGTCCGGCTCGCCCAGGCGACCAGGTCCCTGACGGCGCGGCATTTCACCCCGCAGGAAGTCAATGCGGCCGGCGGTTCGGTGCGCGAGGACGGGACGCGGCGGACGGCGTATGATCTGCTGTCGATCCCGGGAATCACATTCGACAACATCGTCGCCCTCGATCCGGAATTCGACGGCATCGATCCGGATACGCGCACGCAGGTCGCGAAGGACGCGCTTTATGCCAAGTATATCGAGCGCCAGAAACGGGAAGTGGAGGCGTTGAAGCGGGACGAGGGGCACGCGATCCCGCCATCCTTCGATTACGCGATCCTCGACGGGCTGACGAGCGAACTGAAGGCGAAACTTTCCGCCGCGCGCCCGGAAACGCTGGCCCAGGCCGGGCGGATCGAGGGGATGACGCCGGCGGCGCTCACATTGCTGCTCGCCAAGTTGCGGCAGATGGAGCGCGCGAAAACCGCATGACGCGTTCGCTGAGGGTAGGGGGCCAGGATGTTTCACGTGAAACATTGGGCCGCCTGGAAATCTATGCCGACCTTCTGAAGCGCTGGAACCCGCGCATCAACCTCGTCGCGCCGTCCACGCTTCCCGACCTCTGGACCCGCCACATCGCGGATTCCGCACAGGTTTTCGAGCTGGCACCACCGGAGGCCCGAAGCTGGGTGGATCTTGGCACCGGCGGCGGCTTTCCCGGCCTCGTCGTCGCCGTCCTCGCGGCAGAATTGGCGCCGGACCTCGCCGTGACCTGCATCGAAAGCGACCAGCGGAAGGCGACCTTCCTTCGCACCGTCCTGCGCGAAACCGGCATCAAGGCCGAGGTGCGCGCGGAGCGGATCGAGGCGGCGCCGGCCATGAACGCCGACGTCGTATCCGCGCGTGCGCTCGCCGCCCTGGACAGGCTTTTGCCAATGGTTCAGCGCCACTTGAAGCCCGGTGGCATCGCGCTGTTCCCGAAAGGCGATTCGTATCGCTCGGAAGTGCAGCAAGCGCTTGAATCCTGGCGGTTCGCAGCCGATACATATCAAAGCCAGACCAATCCCAACGCCGTCATCCTCAAGGTAGGAGATATCCGTCGTGCTTGACGCGAAAATCATTGCCGTCACCAACCAGAAGGGCGGCGTTGGCAAGACGACGACCGCAATCAACCTCGCGGCTGCGCTGGCGATGGACGGCAACCAGGTGCTCATTGTGGACCTCGATCCGCAGGGGAACGCCTCCACCGGCCTGGGCATCGAACCCCACGCGCGGGCGATGACCACCTACGATCTGCTGATCGAAGAGGCGCCGCTGGACGAGGTCGTGATGCCGACCGACATCGACAACCTCAAGATCGCCCCGGCCACGACGGACCTGTCCTCCGCGGACGTGGAGCTGGTGGCGAACGAAAAGCGCTCCCACCTCCTGCACGATGCGCTCCGCGCACCCCAGACAAGCGGCATTTACGACTACATCTTGATCGATTGCCCGCCGTCGCTCAACTTGTTGACGGTGAACGCCCTTGTCGCGGCCCATTCCGTGCTGATCCCTCTGCAATCGGAATTCTTCGCGCTCGAGGGGCTCAGCCAGCTGATGCTCACCATCCGCGAAGTCCGGGAGGCGGCGAATCCCAGCCTGCGGATCGAGGGGGTCGTGTTGACCATGCACGACAGCCGGAACAACCTGGCCCAGCAGGTCGAGGCCGATGCGCGCGAGACGCTGGGGGAGCTGGTGTTCAAGACCGTCGTGCCCCGCAACGTCCGGGTGAGCGAGGCGCCGTCCTACGCGATGCCGGTCATCACCTACGATCCCGGCTCGAAAGGCAGCGAGGCCTACGTTCGGCTGGCCCATGAACTCGCGGCGAAAGGAAGATAACATGGCGACGAAGAAACCGAACCGTGGGCTGGGGCGCGGCCTGTCGGCGTTGATGGCGGACGTGCAGACCGAGGAAGAAGCGCAGGGCAGGGAAACCTCGGGGCCGCGCAAGCCGGATGTCGTGATCCCGATCGAGAAGATCGAGGCGAACCCGGAACAGCCACGCCGCGACTTTGCGCCCGACAGCCTGGACGATCTCGCCAATTCGATCCGCGAAAAGGGCATCATCCAACCGCTCATCGTGCGTCCGCATCCGTCGAAAGACGGCGTGTTCCAGATCGTTGCCGGCGAACGGCGGTGGCGCGCCGCCCAAATGGCGCAGCTGCACAAGGTGCCCGCGCTGGTGCGGGAATTCGACGATACCGAGGCGCTCGAGGTTGCGATCATCGAGAACATTCAGCGCGCGGACCTGAACGCCATCGAAGAGGCGGCCGGATATCGCGAGTTGATGGAGAAATTCGGCCATACGCAGGACAAGTTGGCCGAGGCCCTGGGCAAATCACGCTCTCATATCGCGAACATGATGCGGCTTCTGAATCTGCCGCCGGAAGTGCTCGATTTCGTGCGGGCGGGCAAGCTGTCCGCCGGCGCGGCCCGTGCGATCATCACCGCGGATGACCCGGTCGCGCTCGCGAAGCGGGCGGTGGCCCAGAATCTCTCGGTTCGGGAGATCGAGCGGCTGGCGAAATCCGGAGATATCAGTCGTCCGGCGCCGAAATCCGCGCCGAAAACCCAGAAAGACGCCGATACCGTCGCCCTGGAGCAATCGCTTTCGGCGGCTTCGGGCATGAAAGTGTCGATCGACCACAAGGATGGCGAAGATCGGGGGAGCGTGACGATCCAGTACAAGACGCTGGACCAGTTCGACGACCTGTGCCGGATCCTCGGCGGTGACGTTTAATCCGGCAAGAGCTCTGAAATCACGGCATTCAGGACGGCGCGGCCCTCCCGCGTCGCCTTGAGCATGCCGTCATCGACATGGATGAGCCCCAGGTCGGCGAGATAGACGATCTTTTCTACGGGCAGGGGTGTGCCCGCGATCCGTGTCAGTCGATCAAGATCTAGCCCACCTGACGTGCGCAATCCCATCATGAGGTATTCGCCGGCCTGTTCGGCGGCGGACAACGGTGTACGCCCGGCTTCGCCGGCGCCCGACTGCGCCCCCTTGAGCCAAGTCGAGGGGGCGTCCACGGTCCAGGTCGCGTGGCGCACACCGTCCAGCGTGACCCGTCCATGCGCGCCGGGGCCGATCCCGACGTAATCGCCACCGTTCCAGTAGATCAGGTTGTGACGGGATTCCGCCCCGGGACGGGCATGGTTCGAGACTTCGTAGGCGGGCAGACCGTGCGCCTCGCACAGATCCTGCGTCGCGAAGTACATGTCGGCAGCAAGATCCTCGTCCGGAAGCCCGCGCAGACCGCCGCGTGCGAAGCGGTCGCCGAAGGCCGTGCCGGGCTCGATCGTCAGTTGGTAGAGTGACAGGTGATCGGGGGACCAGGACAGCGCCTCGCCCAGTTCCGCCTCCCATTCGGCCAGGCTCTGGTCCTGCCGGGCGTAGATCAGGTCGAAACTTGTGCGTTCGAACGTGTCCCGCGCGACCTCGAGCGCTTTTCGCGCCGCGGCCACGTCATGCAGGCGGCCCAGACGGCGCAGATCGGTGTCGTTGAGCGCCTGCACGCCCAAAGAGACCCTGTTCACGCCCGCTTCGCGGTATCCGCGGAACCGGCCGGCCTCCACCGAAGACGGGTTGGCCTCCAGCGTGATCTCGATGTCGTTCGCGGGGGTCCAGAGCGCTGTTGCGGTGTCGATCACCGCGCCGACCACGTCCGGCGGCATGAGAGAGGGCGTTCCGCCGCCGAAATAGATGGATCTCAGCAGGCGATCCGGGGTTTCGGCCGCCGCACGCTCGATTTCCGAGACGAAGGCGGCGCGCCAGGCGTCCGTGTCCACCTGGGTGACGACATGGCTGTTGAAGTCGCAATAGGGGCACTTGGCAGCGCAGAAGGGCCAGTGGACATACAGCCCGAACCCGCCCTGTTGCCAATCGTCAGGCAAGGCAAGTCTCGACCAGTTTGCGGAACGCGATGGCGCGGTGGCTGATCTGGTGCTTCTTCGTCGGCTCCATTTCGCCGAAGGTCAGCTCGTGACCGTCGGGGATGAAGATCGGATCGTATCCGAAGCCGCGATCACCGCGCATCGGCCAGGTGAGGCGGCCCTGAACCTGTCCCTCGAACACCTCGTCATGCCCGTCGGGCCAGGCAAGGCAAAGCGTGCAGTTGAACCAGGCACGGCGCGGCTCCGGGGCCTGCTTTTCCTCGAGCAGGTCCCAGGTTTTCTTCATCGCCATCTCGAAATCGCGCCCCTCGGGCGTTTCGGCCCAATCGGCAGTGTAGACACCGGGCGCGCCGTCGAGTGCCTCGACACAGATGCCGCTGTCGTCGGACAGCGCGGGCAGGCCGGTCTCGCGCGCCGCGAAATGGGCCTTGATCCGGGCGTTTCCGGCAAAAGTGGTCTCTGTTTCGGCCGGTTCGTCCAGCCCGAAGTCGCCCACCGAGCGGCAGGTCACGCCGAACGGCGCCACGAGCGCCGCGATTTCGCGCAGCTTGCCCGCGTTGTGTGACGCGATGACGAGCCGATCCCCGGTCAGGCGGCGGGTCATGCGGTCGCGGCCTTCTGTGCGGCGACCAGCTCGGCGCAGCCTTTTTCGGCCAGGCCCATGAGCTCGTCCATCTGCCCGCGCGAGAACGTGGCGCCCTCGGCCGACATCTGGACCTCGATCAGACGGCCGGTGCCGGTCATCACGAAATTGCCATCGACCCCGGCTTCGCTGTCTTCCGGGTAGTCCAGGTCGAGCACGGGCTGCCCGGCATAGACGCCGCAGGAGACGGCAACCACCGGGTCCATCAGCGGATCGGTGGTGATGTCGCCGGCTTTCATCAGCTTGTTCACGGCAAGCCGCAGCGCGACCCAGCCGCCGGTGATCGACGCGCAGCGGGTGCCGCCGTCGGCCTGAAGCACGTCGCAGTCGACGGTGATCTGGCGCTCACCCATCGCTTGACGGTCCACGCCGGCACGCAGGGAGCGACCGATAAGCCGTTGAATTTCAACGGTTCTTCCGCCCTGCTTGCCGGCGCTGGCCTCGCGCCGCATGCGCGACGAGGTGGAGCGGGGCAGCATCCCGTACTCGGCCGTGACCCAGCCCATGCCGGAGTTGCGCAGGAAGGGGGGAACCCGCTCTTCGAGCGACGCGGTGCACAGGACGTGCGTGTCCCCGACCTTGATCAGGCAGGAGCCCTCGGCATGCTTTGTCACGTCGGTCTCGATTGAAATCGGGCGAAGTTCATCTACATTCCTGCCTGACGGGCGCATCGCGTGTCCTTCTCTTTTTCGCTGCGGCGTGGGTGTCACGGCTCCATCGAAAAAGCAAGGGGAGCGCGGCCCGAGAGGACTGCTGATGAGCGACGAGTCACCACGTCTGGACGAGCTGAACGACCGGTCACGCGAAGTGTTCCGGCGGCTGGTCGAGGCCTACCTGGAAACCGGCGACCCGGTCGGGTCCCGCACGCTCACGCGGAGCCTGTCCGAGAAGGTATCGGCGGCGACGATCCGCAACGTGATGCAGGATCTCGAGTACATGGGGCTTCTGAACTCGCCGCACGTCTCGGCGGGCCGGATCCCGACCGAGCTGGGGCTTCGCATGTTCGTGGACGGCTTCCTGCAGGTCAGCGACCTGACCGAGGACGACCGCGGCAAGATCGAGGATACGCTGGGCTCGAACGCCGCGGACGTGCCGCAACTGCTCAATTCCGTGGGCAAGGCGCTGTCGGGCATCACCTCGGGGGCGAGTCTGGTGCTCACGCCCAAGACCGAGGCGCCGATCAAGCATATCGAGTTCGTGAACCTGGGCCCCGACCGGGCGCTCACCGTGCTGGTGTTCGCCGACGGGCAGGTCGAGAACCGGCTTTTCACCCCGCCGCCGGGTCACACGCCCAGCTCGATGCGGGAGGCCGCGAATTTCCTCAACGCGCTGGCCGAGGGGCGCACGCTCACCGAACTGCGCGAGGTGATGCTGCGCGAGATCGAGACGCGCCGGCAGGAGATCGACACGCTGGCCCGCGACCTGGTCGAAAGCGGGCTTGCCGTCTGGAACACCGACGGGGCCGGAACCGAGCGGCTGATCGTGCAGGGACGGGCGAATCTCATCACCGAAGCCCATGACGAGGGCGAGCTGGTGCGCATCAAGAGCCTGTTCGACGACCTTGAGCGTAAGCGGGACATTGCCGAATTCCTCGAACTGGCCGAGGACGGGGAGGGTGTGCGCATCTTTATTGGCTCGGAGAACAAACTTTTCTCACTTTCCGGTTCCTCTCTGGTGGTTTCTCCATATATGAACGCTGACCGAAAGATCGTCGGCGCGGTCGGGGTCATCGGACCCACCCGGCTCAACTATGGGCGGATCGTGCCGATCGTGGATTACACTGCGCAACTGGTCGGGAAACTGATCTCCGACCGGGGGTAAAGAGGACAAGATGGCCGACCCGAAGAAGAAAGAGCCGATCGAGGATATCGAGGCTGCGATCGAGGAAATCATGACGGAGCAAGGCAAGTCCGACCTGCCGGACGAAGACGCTGCCACCCCGGAAGGGGACGCGCCGCGCACGAGCCCGGCAGACATGGAGGCCGAGGCCGACGTGGACGAGCTCGAGGCGCTGCGCATCGAGCGCGACCAGCTCAAGGACAAGTTCATGCGCGCGCTGGCGGATGCCGAGAATTCGCGCAAGCGCTCCGAGCGCGACCGCCGGGAGGCGGAGAATTACGGCGGTTCGAAGCTCGCCCGTGACATGCTGCCGGTCTACGACAACATGAAGCGCGCGCTCGACGCGATCGACGACGACCTGCGCGACCAGGCCTCGGGCCTGACCGAGGGGATCGAACTGACCATGCGCGCGCTGCTGGACATCTTCCAGAAGCACGGCATCCGGTTGATCACCCCGGAAGTGGGCGAGGAATTCGATCCGGACCATCACGAGGCGATGTTCGAAGCCCCGGTGCCCAACACCAAGAAGGGCGCGATCATCCAGGTGATGGCCGAGGGCTTCATGCTGCACGACCGGCTGCTGCGCCCGGCGCAGGTCGGCGTGTCGTCCAACCCGGACTGAGGCATTCGGAGCGCCATGCGGCGCTCCGACCCGCTGGAGGGGCGCTGCCCCTCCAGACCTCCCCGGCGTATTTCCGGAAAGATGAAATCAGGACGTGGAGAGCGCCTTGAGCTGGTAGACCAGGTCGAGCGCTTCGCGCGGCGTGAGTTCGTCCGGGTGGACCTGGGCGAGTTTTTCATCGAGGGGTGAGGGGCCGGTCGCGGCGGCAGGCGCAGGCTCCGGGGCGACGGCCGAGAAGAGCGGCAAGTCGTCGATCAGCGCCTTCTGCGCGCCGCCGCCTTCGCGTTCGCCCTTTTCCAAAGCTTCCAGCACGATCCGCGCGCGTTCCACGACCGAGGCCGGCAGGCCCGCGAGCTTGGCCACCTGCACGCCGTAGGAGCGGTCGGCCGCGCCGCGGATGACCTCGTGCAGGAAGATCACCTCGCCCTCCCATTCCTTCACCGCGATGGTCGCGTTCTCGACCCCCGCCAACTGCCCGGCGAGCTGGGTGAGTTCGTGGTAATGCGTCGCGAAGAGCGCGCGGCAGAGGTTGCTTTCGTGCAGGTGCTCCAGCGTGGCCCAGGCGATGGAGAGGCCGTCGTAGGTGGCGGTGCCGCGCCCGATTTCGTCCAAGATCACCAGCGCGCGGTCGTCGGCCTGGTTCAGGATCGCGGCGGTTTCGACCATTTCGACCATGAAGGTGGAGCGGCCACGCGCGAGGTCGTCAGCGGCGCCGACGCGCGAGAAGAGCTGGCTCACGATGCCGATCCGCGCCTCGGTGGCCGGAACGAAGCTGCCGGCCTGGGCGAGTAGGGCGATCAGCGCGTTCTGGCGCAGGAAGGTGGACTTACCGGCCATGTTGGGGCCGGTGAGGAGCCAGATGTCGGCCCCGTCCGAGCCGTCCGCGAGCGAGCAGTCGTTCGCCACGAAGGGATCGCCGCCCTGGGCGCGCAACGCGCGTTCCACGACCGGGTGACGCCCGCCGGTGATCTCGAAGGCGCGGGAGTCCTCGACCTTCGGGCGGCACCAGTCCTCGACCGCCGCAAGTTCCGCCAGCGCGGCGGAGACGTCGATCTCCGCCAACGCGCGAGCCGCGTCGCCCAAGGGGCCGGCCTCGGCCATGATGGCCTGTTTCAGGCTGTCATAGAGCCTTTTTTCGATCTCCAGCGCCCGGTTGCCGGCGTTCAGGATGCGGGTCTCAAGGTCGGAGAGGTCCACCGTCGTGAAGCGCACCGCGTTGGCGGTGGTCTGGCGGTGGATGAAGGTTTCCGACAGGGGCGCCGAAAGCATCTTTTCCGCGTGCGTGGCGGTGGTTTCGATGAAGTAGCCCAGCACGTTGTTGTGCTTGATCTTAAGCGAATTGACCCCCGCCATCTCCGCGTATTTCGCCTGCATCCCGGCGATCACGCCGCGCCCCTCGTCGCGCAGGGTGCGGGCTTCGTCCAGGTCCTCGTCGTGGCCTTCGGCGATGAAGCCGCCGTCGCGGGCGAGAAGCGGGGGGTCGGCGACCAGCGCGCGGTCGAGCAGGTCGAGCAGCGTGTCGTGTCCGGTGAGTGCGCGGGCGCCGTCGCGCAGCGTGGCGGGCACGTCGCGGTCGGTGAGGGCCTGAGCGATTTCGAGCGCGGCGCCCAGCCCGTCGCGGATCGCGGCCAGGTCACGCGGTCCGCCCCGGTCCAAAGCAAGGCGCGACAGGGCGCGGTCGATGTCGGGCACCTTGCGCAGCGCGTCACGCAGATCGGCGCGAAACAGGCTCTCGTCCAGCAGGAAACCAACGGTTTCGAGCCGTGCCTCGATCGTGGAGAGGTCGCGCGAGGGGCTTGAAATCCGACGCTCCAGAAGCCGCGCACCGCCGGCGGTGACGGTGCGGTCGATGGTGGAGAGAAGCGAGCCCTCGCGCCCGCCGGCGAGCGCGTGCGTGAGTTCCAGGTTGCGCCGGGTGGCCGCGTCGATCTGCATCGACCCGGCGGCGTTCTCGGTCACCGGTGGGCGCAGGAGGGGGAGGTTCCCCTTCTGCGTGATCTCAAGGTACTCCACGATCGCGCCCATCGCGCCCAGTTGCGCGCGGTCGAAGCTGCCGAAGGCGTCCAGGGTGGAAACGGAAAACAGGTCGCAGAGCCGCTTGTCGGCCCCGGTGCTGTCGAAGGCGGCGCGGCCGAGCGGCGTGGGCGCGGCGCCCAGGTCGGTGACGATGTCGAGAAGCGTGGTCTCTTCGCTGTCGGCCAGCACCACCTCGCGCGGGGCGATCCGGGCCAGTTCCGGGCCCAGCCGGTGACGCGGGCAGGGCATCACGCGGAACGCGCCGGTGGAGATGTCGACCCAGGCGAGCGCACCGGCGTCGCGGACCTCGGCGAAGGCGGCGAGGAAGTTGTGGCGGCGCGCGTCCAGCAGAGAATCCTCGGTCAGCGTGCCGGGGGTGACGAGCCGCACGACGTCGCGTTTCACGACCGACTTGGAACCGCGCTTCTTGGCCTCCGACGGGTCCTCCATCTGTTCGCAGACCGCGACACGGAACCCCTTGCGGATGAGCGTCAGCAGGTAGCCCTCGGCGGAATGGACCGGCACGCCGCACATCGGGATGTCTTCGCCCAGGTGCTTGCCCCGCTTGGTGAGCGCGATGTCGAGCGCCTGGGCGGCCGCGACCGCATCGTCGAAGAACAGCTCGTAGAAATCGCCCATGCGATAGAACAGGAGCGCCTCCGGATAACCGGATTTGATCTCCAGGTACTGCGCCATCATCGGCGTCACGGCGGCATTGGGTTTGTTCACGAAGGCCCCCCGGCGGGTCGGTTTTCGCGGAATCTACCGGCGCGGTTCGCCGGGTGAAACCCCTAGCTGTTGCGCAGGCGCGAGACCCAGTTCCACGAGCTCTGGCACATGTCGTCCAAGCTGCGCGTCGCCTCGAACCCGAGGTAGTCGCGCGCCGTGGCCGGATCGGCGAAGAAGCAGTCGATGTCGCCCGCGCGGCGCGGCGCGATTTCGTAGGGCAAGGGCTTGCCGCAGGCGCGTTCGTAGCTGCGCAGCATGTCGAACACGGAATACCCGGTCCCGGTGCCCAGGTTCAGCACGTGGGTGTCGTCGTGGTCGAGCAGCTTGCCCACGGATTGCACGTGCCCCTGGGCCAGGTCGACGACGTGGATGTAATCGCGCACCCCCGTGCCGTCCGGCGTGTCGTAATCGTCCCCGAAGACGTTCAGGTGCGGCAGTTCGCCCGTGGCGACCTTGGCGATGTAGGGCATGAGGTTGTTGGGGATGTCGTTCGGATCTTCCCCGATCAGGGCGGAGTCGTGGGCGCCCGCCGGGTTGAAATACCGCAGCACGCCATAGCTCCACCGATCGTCCGATGCCTTCAATTGCTCGAGCAGCGTTTCGCAGATCACCTTGGACTGGGCATAGGGCGACACCGGCGCGATGCGGTGATCCTCGGTATAGGGCAGGGCGACGGGTTCGCCATAGACGGTCGCGGTGGAGGAGAAGACGACGCGGAACACGCCGGCGTCCTGCATCGCCATCAGCAAGTTGGAGAACCCGGTGCAGTTAGTTTCGAAATAGGCGAGCGGCTTTTCCACGCTCTCGCCCACCGCCTTCTTCGCCGCGAAGTGGATGACCGCGTCGAAGTCGTGGCGGGCGAAGACATCGGCGAGGAACGCCTTGTCCAGCACGTCGCCCACGTGGAACGTCACCGGAGCATCGGTGATGGTTTCCAGCCGGTCGATCACGTCGCGCCGCGCGTTCGAGAAGTTGTCGACGATGACCACCTCGTGGCCGGCGGCGACGAGTTCGACATAGGTATGCGACCCGATATACCCCGCGCCGCCCGTCAAAAGGATCTGGCCCATCAGCGCCTCTCGGTCCGTGGTGATTCGATCCGAACCTAGTGGGGTTGCCCCCGGAATTCACCCGAAAACGGGGCGCCCGGCCGGGGGCCGCCCTGCGGGGCCGGGTCAACACGGTTGAGCGCGGGCACGCGGACGGATACAGACGATTTTGTCCACAGGAGGAGAGCGACATGGCCGGCAGACCGACGATCACGCGCGAGGAGGCGCTATCGTTCCACATCGAACCGCGTCCCGGGAAGTTCGATATCACGCCGTCGGTGCCGATGACGACGCAGCGCGACCTGTCGCTGGCCTATTCCCCCGGGGTCGCCGTGCCCTGTGAGGCGATCCACGAGAACCCCGAAACCGCTTATGATTACACCAACAAGGGCAACCTGGTGGCCGTGATCTCCAACGGGTCGGCGGTGCTCGGGCTGGGGAACCTCGGCGCGCTCGCGTCCAAGCCGGTGATGGAAGGCAAGTCGGTGCTCTTCAAGCGGTTCGCCGACGTGAACTCGATCGACATCGAGCTCGACACCGAGGACCCGGACGAGATCATCCAGGCCGTGCGGCTGATGGGGCCGACTTTCGGGGGCATCAACCTCGAGGACATCAAGGCGCCGGAGTGTTTCATCATCGAGCAGAAGCTCAAGGAAGAGATGGACATCCCGGTCTTCCACGACGACCAGCACGGCACGGCGGTGATCTGTGCCGCGGGCCTGATCAACGCGCTGCACTTGTCGGGCAAGAAGATCGCGGAGTGCCGGATCGTGCTGAACGGGGCGGGGGCCGCGGGCATCGCCTGCATTGAACTGCTCAAGGCGATGGGTGCGAAGCACGACAACTGCATCGTCTGCGACACGAAGGGGGTCATCTACCAGGGCCGCACCGAGGGCATGAACCAGTGGAAATCGGCCCATGCCGCCGCCACGGACCTGCGCACGCTCGAAGAGGCGATGGACGGGGCCGACGTTTTCCTGGGCGTGTCCGTGAAGGGCGCGGTGACGCAGGAGATGGTCAAGAGCATGGCCAAGGACGCGGTCATCTTCGCCATGGCGAACCCGGATCCCGAGATCACGCCGGAAGAGGTCCACGACGTGCGCGAGGACGTGATCGTCGCCACCGGCCGGTCGGATTACCCCAACCAGGTCAACAACGTCCTGGGCTTTCCCTACCTCTTCCGCGGCGCGCTCGACATCCATGCGCGCGCGATCAACGACGAGATGAAGATCGCCTGTGCCGAGGCGCTGGCCAAGCTCGCCCGCGAGGACGTGCCGGACGAGGTCGCGATGGCCTATGGCAAGAAGCTGACCTTCGGGCGCGACTACATCATCCCGACGCCGTTCGACCCGCGCCTGATCTACACGATCCCCCCCGCGGTCGCGAAGGCGGGGGCCGACAGCGGCGTGGCGCGGCGCCCGATCATCGACATGCACGGCTACGAGGCGACGCTGAAGGCCCGGATGGACCCGACGGCGACCATCCTGCGCTCGCTCACCACCCGCGCGCGGGCCGCACAGGCGACAATGATCTTCGCGGAAGGCGACGACCCGCACGTGCTGCGCGCCGCCGTCGCCTACCAGCGTAACGGGTTCGGCAAGGCGATCGTCGTCGGGCGCGAGGATGACGTGAAAGAGAAGCTCGAAGGGGTGGGGCTGGCCGATGCGGTGGCCGAGCTCGAGGTCGTGAACGCCGCGAACACGCAGCATCTGCCGGCCTACACCGCGTTTCTCTACGAACGCCTGCAACGCAACGGCTTCGACCGCCGCGACATTCACCGGCTGGCCGCGCGCGACCGGCACGTCTTCGCCTCGCTGATGCTGGCGCATGGGCATGGCGATGCGCTGGTGACCGGCGCGACGCGGAAATCGGCCCACGTGCTCGACCTGATCAGCCATGTCTTCGACGTGGGTCCCCGCGACGGGGCGGTCGGGGTCACGGCGCTGCTGCACAAGGGGCGGATCGTCCTGGTGGCCGACACGCTGGTGCACGAATGGCCGGACACCGAGGACCTTGCCAACATCGCGGAAGGCGCAGCCAACGTGGCGCGCGACCTGGGGCTCGAGCCACGCGTGGCCTTCGTCAGCTTCTCGACCTTCGGCTACCCCGTATCGGAACGCGCCGAGAAGATGCACGAAGCCCCCGCGATCCTCGAAGCCCGGGGTGTCGATTTTGAGTTCGACGGCGAAATGACCGCGGACGTGGCGCTGAACGCCGACGTCCTGGCGCATTACCCGTTCTGCAAGCTGTCGGGCCCGGCCAACATCCTCGTCGTGCCGGCGCGGCACTCCGCCTCGATCTCGGTCAAGATGATGCAGGAGCTGGCGGGGGCCACGGTGATCGGCCCGATCCTCACCGGCGTCGCGAAGCCGATCCAGATCTGTTCCACAACGTCGACGGCCAACGACATCCTCAACATGGCGGTGTTGGCGGCCTGCAAGGCGGGCTGATGACGGTCTTCAACTTCGGCTCGATCAACATCGACCATTTCTACCGCCTCCCGCATCTGCCGGGGCCGGGCGAAACGCTGGCCGCCACCGGGTACGACCGCGGGCTGGGCGGCAAGGGCGCGAACCAGTCGGTCGCGGCGCACCGGGCCGGGGCCGACGTCGTCCACATCGGCATGGTCGGCCCGGACGGGTCGGGTCGGCGAGAGCTGAACGGCTTCGGGGTCGACGTGCGCTTCGTCGGCACCGAGGGGCGCGTCACGGGCCACGCCAACGTGCATGTCGATGCGGCGGGCGAGAACATGATCGTCGTGCTGCCCGGTGCGAACCATGAACAGTCTCTGACGCTGCTCAAATCCGCCCTGGCCGAAGCGCGGCCGGGCGATCACTTCATGCTTCAGGGCGAGGCGAACCTGGGCGCCGAGGCCGCCGCGCTGGCGCGCGAGGCCGGGTGTTTCGTCACCTACTCCGCCGCCCCGTTCAAACCCGCGAGGGTGGCCGAGATGCTGCCGCTCTGCGACCTCGTCGCCGTCAATTCGGTCGAGGCGCAGCAGATGGCCGCGCATATGGGCGTCACGGTGGATGCGCTGCCGATTGCGAACCTGTTGATCACCGACGGGGCCAAAGGCGCGCGCTGGCGCGGGGACGAGGTGATCGATCAGCCGGCCTTCGCGGTCGAGGCGGTCGATACGACCGGGGCGGGCGATTGCTTCATCGGTACCGTCATCGCAGCGCTCGACCAGGGGGCGGGGCGTGCCGAGGCGTTGCGCCGGGGGGCCGGGGCCGCCGCGCTTCAGGTCACGCGGCCCGGTACGGCCGACGCGATGCCGACGGCGGACGAAGTCGCGGCGTTCCTGGACGGTCGATAGGCTCTATTTCATCAGTTGGCTGAGCTTCATGGCGACGGACATGTCGCCGGAAACCTTGATCTTGCCCATCGCGAACGCGGTCATCGGGTTCAGCTTGCCCGACAACAGCTTCACGAGGTTCGCCTCGGTCATGCGGATGGTGCAATCGGCGGGCTCGTCGGCGAGCCGCGCTTCGGTCCCGGACACCGTGATCGCGCCGTCATCGCCGCAATCGAACTTGATGGTGTCGGACAGGGGATTGTCGGGCAGGGATTTGTTCATCCTGTCGACGATGTCGGAAAGGGTCATGGCGGCGCTCCGGTTCGGGTCGCCGCCATTGGACCGTTTCGGGGGTCGGGCGCAAGCCTGACGTGGCCGCCCCTAGCCCTTGAGCCGCCGGTTGCGCGCCGCGAGCAGCTTGAGCCGCAGGGCGTTGAGCTGGATGAAGCCGGCCGCGTCCTTCTGGTCGTACGCGCCCGCGTCATCCTCGAAGGTCACGTGGGCCTCGGAGTAGAGCGAGTGGTCCGACCAGCGGCCGACGCAGAAGGCCGAGCCCTTGAAGAGTTGCAGGCGCACGGTGCCGGTCACGTTCTCCTGGCTCTTGTCGATCAACGCCTGGAGCATTTCGCGCTCCGGCGAGAACCAGAAGCCGTTGTAGATGATCTCGGCATAGCGCGGCATCAGGCTGTCCTTCAGGTGCCCGGCGCCGGGATCCAGCGTGATCTGTTCGATCCCGCGATGCGCTTCCAGAAGGATGGTGCCGCCCGGGGTTTCGTAGATCCCGCGCGATTTCATGCCCACAAAGCGGTTCTCGACGAAGTCGAGGCGGCCGATCCCGTGTTTCTTGCCCAGCGCGTTGAGCTCGGTCAGCATTTCGGCGGGCGAGACGGCTTTGCCGTTGATCGCGACCGCGTCACCCTTTTCGAAAGTGATTTCCACGTATTCCGGGGCGTCGGGCGCTTTCACCGGGTCGTCGGTGCGCTGGAACACGTAATCGGGCGCCATTTCCGCGGGGTCTTCCAGCACCTTGCCCTCGGACGAGGTGTGCAGAAGGTTCGCGTCGACCGAGAACGGCGCTTCGCCGCGCTTGTCCTTGGCGATCGGGATCTGGTTCTTCTCGGCGAAGTCGATGAGCTTCGTGCGCGAGGTCAGGTCCCATTCACGCCAGGGCGCGACCACCTTGATGTCGGGGTTGAGCGCGTAGCAGGCCAGTTCGAACCGCACCTGGTCGTTGCCCTTGCCGGTCGCGCCGTGGGCGACGGCGTCGGCCCCGGTGGCCTCGGCGATTTCCACGAGCCGCTTGGAGATCAGCGGCCGGGCGATCGAGGTGCCCAGGAGGTACTGCCCCTCGTAGACCGTGTTGGCGCGGAACATCGGGTTCACGTAGTCGCGCACGAATTCCTCGCGCAGGTCCTCGATGAAGATGTTCTCGGGCTTGATGCCCAGCATCAGCGCCTTTTCGCGCGCCGGCTCAAGCTCTTCCCCCTGGCCCAGGTCGGCGGTGAAGGTCACGACCTCGCACCCGTATTCGGTTTGAAGCCATTTCAGGATGATCGAGGTATCGAGGCCGCCGGAATAGGCGAGCACGACTTTCTTCGGCGCGGACATGGAGGGCTCCGTTTTTTCACTGTCCGGCGGGGTTTATCGGCAAGGCGCCATGCGGGCAAGGGTGATCGGCGGCGCGGTCAGGGCGGTTGGGCGGCAAATTCGGTGCGCGACGCGGTATAGGCGGCCCGGATCGGGGCCAGATCGGGGGTGCCGCCCTGCGCCGCGATCCGTTCGCCGTCACCGCAGAGCGTGGCGAACCGGGCGAAGCCCAGGTTGAGCGCCGCGGACTTCAACGAATGCAGATCCCCCTCCGCGCCCGGCGCCGCGGGGTCGAGCGCGGCGATCAACGTGTCGACCTCCTCCAGGAACATCGCGACGACCTCGTCAAAGTCGTCGTCCCCGATTTCCTCCTTGAGGTCCCGGACCCGGTTCCAGTCGATCATGGCGCCCTCCGTTTCGTGCAACATGGCGGCGAGAGGTTAACGCGGGGTTTCGGCGGGCCGGGGAAAAGGAAAAATTCGATCATTCACCGTGCGTTAAGACCAGCGCTCTATGTATTCGCCCGATGTCTTGCGTGACCAGATCGAGGGCCTGCCTTGCCGGCGACCGTGCTGAACCGACCCGCGCCGCGGCCCCCCGTGGCGGACGGCGTGATCCGCCGGGTGCTTGTCGTCGACGACAGCCGCGCCCAGCGCCGCATGCTCGTGGGGACCCTGACGCGGCTTGGTTTCGACGTGATCGAGGCCGCGACGGGCGAAGACGCGCTTGGCGTCCTGTCCGCCCACGACATCGACCTGGTCCTGTCGGACTGGATGATGCCGGGGATGACCGGGCTGGACCTGTGCCGCCGGTTCCGCGCGCTCCCGCGCGATCATTACGGCTATTTCATCCTTCTCACGTCGAAGAACGAAAAGGGTGCGGTGGCGGAAGGGCTGGACATCGGGGCAGACGATTTCCTGACCAAGCCGGTGAACCCGGACGAACTGCGCGCGCGCATCGCGGCGGGCGACCGCATCCTGCGGATGGAGCGGGAATTGACGGAGAAGAACCGGCTGGTCGTCGCCACGCTGGACGAAATGTCGGCGCTCTACGATGCATTGGACCGGGACCTGATCGAGGCGCGGCGGATGCAACAGGCGCTGGTGCGCGAAAGGTTCCGCGATTACGGCACCGCCTGCGTGGCGCTGGTGCTGAAGCCCAGCGGGCACGTGGGCGGCGACCTTGCCGGCAGCTTCGCCACGGGCGACGGACGCATCGCGATCTATGCCATCGACGTGTCGGGGCACGGTGTCGCCTCGGCGCTGCTGACCGCGCGGCTGGCGGGCTACCTCTCGGACGGTGCGCCCGCGCAGAATATCGCGCTGGAGGCGGTGGGGCCCGACCGTTACCGGGTGAAGCCGCCGCACGCGGTGGCCGGGGCGCTGAACCGGCTGATGGTGTCGGACCTGAAATCGGACCTCTACTTCACCATGACCCTCGCTTACGTCGACCAGGCGACGGGGCGGGTGGAAATGGCGCAATGCGGGCATCCCAACCCGGCGGTTCTGTCCCCCTCGGGTGCCGTGACGTTTCACGGCAAGGGCGGGCTGCCCATCGGGCTGATCTCGGACGCGGTGTATGAAACGGTCGTATTCACGCTGTCGCCAGGCGACCGGCTGTTGCTCTATTCCGACGGGGTGACGGAGTGCCGGGATGCGGCCGGGCGCGAGCTGGAAGAGGCGGGGTTTGCCCGGCTTCTGTCACGGAACGCGGGGCTTGGGGTCGAAACGCTGGCGGAGGCGATCGCCTGGGACCTCGACCGGCATGCCGGCGGGCAGGCGCCGCACAACGATATTTCCTGCGTGATCCTGGATTACCGGGGCCCGAACGCCAGGTAACGCTCCAGAAATGCGCGGTCGCCATGGTTGGCGAGGCTCGAGAGAGCGGCCTCCGCTTCCATCCACACCGCTTCATGGCCCGGCTCGGTCGGGTCGTGCAGCGGGCGCACCGGCTGGGCGACATAAATGTGGCAGATCTTCTCTGCCCAGAGGTCGTATTCCGGCATGTAGGCGAAGCGGCGGAAGGCCCCCACGCGGCGGGGCGCGGCGATCTTCCAGCCGGTTTCCTCGATCACCTCGCGGTGCAGCGCGGTGAGCGTGGATTCACCCGGGTCGATCCCCCCGCCGGGCAGCTGGAACTCCGGCGTCGGCGCCTCCTGGTGGGTCAACAACACGTGGCCGCCGCGCGGCAGGATCGCGTAGGCCCCGGGGCGCGGACGATAGCGTTGACCTTTCACGATGGTTTCACCATAGCGCCGCATCACTGGCTCCCGCCTCGGTTGCTCCCCATATGTCTTCGCGGTATGCCACGCCAAAGGAACAAGGAAAACCTCACATGAGCCTCGGGTCTCAAATCGCCTGGGACGATACGATCCTGCCCTTCCAGCTTGACCAGGCCGATGTCCGCGGACGCGTCGTCCGCCTGGACGGCGTTCTCGACAACGTGCTGGAACAACACAATTACCCGGACGCGATCGAAACGCTCGTGGCCGAGGCGACGCTGCTGACCGCGCTGATCGGCCAGACGATCAAGCTGCGCTGGAAGCTGTCGGTCCAGGTGCGCGGTGACGGTCCGGCGCGACTCATCGCGACCGATTACTACGCCCCCGCGAAGGAAGGCGAACCGGGCCGCATCCGCGCTTACGCGAGCTACGACGAGGAACGGCTGGACCCGAACGGCGAAGCGTTTCCGCAGATCGGCCGCGGCTATTTCGCGATCCTGATCGACCAGGGTCAGGGCATGAAGCCCTATTCCGGCATGACCCCGATCGCCGGCGCGTCGCTGTCCGATTGCGCGCAGACCTACTTCGCGCAGTCCGAGCAGCTGCCGACGCGCTTCATCCTGAGCTTCCAGAAGGCCACCGACATGTGGCGCGCGGGCGGCGTGATGCTACAGCACATGCCGAAAGCCTCGCCCTTCGCGCAAGGCGAGGGCGGCTCGGGCGAAGACGGGCTGCTGGCCGCCGAGGACATGCTCAACAGCGACGACGACCGCGAGAACTGGAGCCGCGCCAACATCCTGCTCGACACGGTGCAGCCGGACGAGATGATCGGGCCCGAGGTACAGCCGACCGAGATGCTCGCACGGCTGTTCCACGAGGAAGGCCCGCGGGTCTTCGATCCGCAGCCGGTGGAATTCGGCTGCACCTGTTCGGCGGAACGGGTGGTCGAAAGCCTGTCGATCTACTCGGCCAAGGACATCGCCCACATGACCACCGAGGAAGGCATCGTCACCGCCGATTGCCAGTTCTGCGGCGCGCATTACGAGTTCGACCCCAAGACGCTTGGCAAGGATGCCGACGGGAACGGCTGACATCTTCGCGGCGCTCGCGCGCGCCTGCGAGGTGGCGGGGGACGGATCGTCGGATTTCGACCTGAACCCCAAGGTGCGCCCGACCGGCCGGACCCTGCGCCCGGCCGGGGTGCTGGTGCCGTTCATGGAGACCGACCGGGGGGTCGAGCTGATCCTGACGCAACGCTCCTCGGCGCTGAAGCATCACCCGGGCCAGGTCGCCTTTCCGGGCGGCAAGGTCGATCCGGGCGACGTGGACGAGGTCGACGCGGCGCTGCGCGAGGCGCATGAAGAGATCGGACTGGCCCCGGGCAACGTCGAGGTGATCGGCACCCTGCCGACCCATGAGACCATCACCGCCTTCCGGGTTCAGCCCGTGCTGGCCCGCGTGCGCGAACCGTTCGCGTTCCGCCCGGAGCCCGGCGAGGTGGCCGAGGTGTTCACCGTGCCCTACGCTCACGTCACCGATCCCGCACGCTTCGTCACCGAGGGGCGGCATTTCCGCGGGCAGTACCGGGAATTCTACACCGTGCCCTGGGGGCCGTACTACATCTGGGGCGCCACCGCGCGGATGCTTCGGGTGCTGGCCGACCGGGTGTCGCGATGACGGATCGGATCACCGGCGACTGGATCCGCGATCCGGCGGCGCAGGCGGTCTGTTCCATGCTGACCGACGCGGGGTACGACGCGCATTTCGTGGGCGGCTGCGTGCGCAACGCGCTCATCGGTGCGCCGATCAGCGATCTCGACATCTCGACCAACGCACGGCCCGAAACAGTCACTGATCTTGCCCAAAACGCCGGATTCCACGCGGTGCCGACCGGGATCGAACACGGCACGGTGACGGTCGTCGTCGATGGCGCGCCGTTCGAGGTCACGACCTGGCGCCGGGATGTCGAGACCGACGGGCGCCGGGCCACGGTCGTCTATGCCGATACGATGGAAGAGGACGCGCGGCGGCGCGACTTCACCATGAACGCGCTCTACGCCGCCCCGGACGGCGAGATCGTCGACCCGCTGGGCGGCATGGAGGACCTGCGGGCGCGCTGCGTGCGCTTCATCGACGACGCGGAAGACCGCATCCGCGAAGATTACCTGCGCATCCTGCGTTTCTTCCGGTTCCACGCCTGGTACGGCGATCCCGAAGGCGGGCTCGACCAGGAGGCCCTGGCGGCGATTGCCGCGCTTTCGGCCGGATTGGAGACGCTTTCGCGCGAACGGATCGGGGCGGAGATGATCAAGCTCCTGTCCGCGCCCGACCCGGCCCCCGCCGTCGCCACGATGGAGCACACCGGCGTTCTGCACCACGTCATCCCCGGCCTGTCGCCCGCGGCGCTGCCGCGTCTCGTGCATCTCGAGGAAGAGCACGGCGTCGCGCCCGACGCGCTGCGCCGCCTCGCCGTGCTGGGCGGGGACGATCACAAGGATGCGTTGCGCCTGTCCAAGGCCGATGCGAAACGGCTGGCCGCCCTGCGCGCGGGGATCGGGTCGCTCGATGCACCGGCCGCGCTGGGCTACCGCCACGGGCCGGAGGTGGCCGAGGATATCGTGCTCCTGCGCGCGGCATTGACCGAGATGCCGCCGCGCGACGGGTACCGCGCCGACATCGAACGGGGGGCCTGCGCCACGTTTCCCGTGAAACCCGGCGACCTGATGCCGGACTACGAGGGCCCTGCGCTGGGCGATAAATTGAAGACGCTGGAGGCGGCGTGGATCGCGTCGGACTTCGCGGCGTCGCGTGAAACATTGTTGGGGATGGCATGACCAGGGTCACGATCGAACGGCTTGGCCACCAGGGCGACGGGATCGCCCCCGGTCCGCTTTTCGTGCCGCGCACGCTGCCGGGCGAAGAGGTCGAGGGCGAGGTCACGGGCGACCGGATCGAGGCGCCGCGCATCGTCACGCCGTCGCCGGACCGGGTGAAGGCCCCTTGCGCGCATTACCGCGCCTGCGGCGGCTGCTCCCTGCAGCATGCAAGCGATACGTTCGTGGCCGGGTGGAAGACGTCCGTGGTCGAACAGGCGCTCACCGCACAGGGTCTGACGACCGACATCCGGGGCATCGCAACTTCGCCCCCGGGCGCGCGGCGGCGCGCGACCATCGCGGTCCGGCGCACGAAGAAGGGCGTTCTGACCGGGTTCCACGCCCCGAAATCGGATGTCATCACGCCGATCCCCGGCTGCCTGCTTCTCACGCCCGCGCTCATGGCGGGGCTGCCCCTGTGCGAGGCGCTGGCGCGGGTCGGCGCATCGCGCAAGGCGGAGCTCAAGGTGACGCTGACGGACTCCGCCGCCGGGCTCGACGTGTCCGTGCAGGGGGGCCACAAGCTCGACCTCGCGCTCGAGACCGCGCTGGCGCAGATCGTGGGTGAACACCCGGTGGCGCGGCTCGCGTGGAACGGCGAAGTGGTCGCGTTGGCCCAGCCGCCGGTGCAGCGTTTCGGCACGATCGACGTCTGCCCGCCGCCGGGCGGGTTCCTGCAGGCCACGAAGGAAGGCGAGCAGGCCCTGACCGCCGCCGTGCGCGAAGCCGTGGGGGAGGCCGGCCGGGTCATCGACCTGTTCGCCGGCTGTGGCACGTTTTCACTGCCATTGGCCGAACACGCCGCCGTCCACGCGGTCGAGGGCGATGCGGCGCTCATGGACGCGTTGGACGCGGGCTGGCGGCACGGTCACGGGCTTCATGCCGTGACGACCGAGACGCGTGACCTGTTTCGCCGGCCGCTTCTGCCCGACGAACTCAAGGCGGATGCCGTGGTCATCGACCCCCCGCGCGCGGGCGCCGAGGCGCAGGTGGCCGAGATCGCCGCAAGCGACGTTCCGCGCATCGCGGCCGTGTCGTGCAATCCGGTCTCATTCGCCCGCGATGCCAAGGTATTGACGGAGGTGGGATTCACGCTTGACTGGCTTGTCGTCGTGGACCAGTTCCGCTGGTCCCCGCATGTCGAACTGGCAGCGTGTTTCACCCGCTGATTTTCTTCCCCGGTTCGGAGAAATCGGGTAGATTGGCGACCGGGCAGTTTTTTGGGACACGCACAATGATGCAAAGACGCACGATGCTGGCTTCGATGGCGGCCTTCGCAGGCCTGGCCGCCTGTTCGAAGTTTCGCACCTATACCGGTCCGGAAGTGACCGAGGTGTTCATCTTCAAGGAAAACCGCAAGATGTACCTGATGCATCATGCGCAGGCGCTGGCCGAGTACGACATCGACCTGGGCTTTTCCCCCTATGGCCACAAGCAGCAGCAGGGCGACGGGCGCACGCCCGAGGGCACCTACCGGGTGAACCGGCGCAATCCCGACAGCGCCTATCACCTGTCGGTGGGGATCGATTACCCGAACGAGACGGATCGAAAGATCGCCAAGGAATGCGGCGTCGATCCGGGCGGGGACATCTTCATCCACGGCGGGCCGACCGAGCGCGCGGACCGCGACAAGCCGGACTGGACCGCCGGGTGCGTGGCGATCACGAACCGCGAGGTCGAGGATGTCTACGCGATGGTGCGCGACGGCACGCCGGTGCACATCATCCCGGCCAGCACGCCGCCGATCGCGAACCCGCGCCCCGGCACGCCGCCGCCGCTGGACGAAATCGCGCCCGAAGTGCTTATCGCGCATGGGCGCGAGCCGGTTCTGCCGGTCGACCCGCGGCTCGTGGTGCCGGGAGCGGACGAGGTCATGGTCACGTCGAACCGCGACATCTGATCGAAGGCTTTAGATGACGAAGGGCGCCGCGTGGCGCCCTTTTTCATGTCTTGCGCGTCAGCTGCCCATTACCAGCGTCCACCAGATCTTGCCGTTGGCTTCCTGGTGGAAGGCGAAGCCCATGTTGCGCGCACGGCTGTCGAGGATCACGTTTCGCGTGTCCTCCTGCTGCATCCAGGCCGCGAGGGTTTCGAGCTCGGTCTCGAAGGTCTCCGAAATCGTCTCGCCCAGCATCTGGCCCGGGTAGCCGGTGCGGCGGACCCGGTCGATGGGCGACGAGCCGTCGGAACCGAAGTGCCACGGGCGGTTCTGCACCGACATGTCGCGCGCGTGGGTCGCCGCAGCGGCGTTGAGCTGCGCGTTCAGCCGGACGGGCGAAGCGCCCGCCGCACGGCGCAGTTCGTTGACGGAGTCCAGCATGCGGTACTGGATCTGGTCGGCCTGGCGTTCACCGATCGAGTAGACGGCCGGCATCGGCTTGCCGTCCGGGCCAAGGCGCATCGGAGCGGGTTGCGTGCAGGCCGTGAGGGTGGCCAGGAGGACGGTGAAAAGAAGCGCGACGCGGGTCATGTCAGGTTCGGTCCGGGGTCGGTGTCGGGGCGTGGAACGCTTAGCGGCAATCGCGGTGACAATCAATTTGGCCGCGCCAAAATTCGGCGTGAACGGGGGGCCGGGAATTGCGAGCGGCGGGAAGCCGCCGTATAGAAGGGCCAAGGCTTCGAGAACCGGGGAACGGACCTGCGATGACACGGTCACGCGAGACATGGATCGGGCGCCGCCGCTTTCTGTCGACCGCGGCCTCGGCCGTGGGCGCGCTGGCGACCGCCCCCGTCCTGGCCCAGACCGGCAATTCCACGGAGATCGAGCAGGACCTGTCGCAGGTGGTGCGCCGCAACATCTCGAGCTTCCGTGCACTGGACTGGCGCCCCTACTTCGACACCCTCGACAACGGCGCGATCCTCGTCGACATCACGTCGCGTGCGCTGCATTTCTGGGACGAAAACGGGGCCTACAAGCTCTACCCCACGTCGGTGCCGATGACCGAGGATCTGACGCGCCGCGGCCGGACCGAAATTGTTCGAAAAGTGGAAGGACCGGACTGGCGCCCCACCCCGAGCATGCTGGAGCGCAATCCGGAGTGGCCCAGACACATCCCGCCGGGTCCGGACAATCCGCTTGGCACCCACGCGCTGTATTTGAGCTGGCAATACTACCGAATCCACGGCACGCACGACACGCGCAAGATCGGACGCCGCAGCTCGAACGGCTGCATCGGCCTCTACAACGAGAATATCGCTGAGCTTTTTGCCCTTACAAAACTGGGTACCCAGGTGTTGCTTATCTGACACCAAGGGGCGGTTTCGCCTGAAAGATGTTGCATTTTTTGGGGGATACTGTTTTCTGCAAACTACGAGGTACAGAACTACCCTTGTCCCGGCGCTCGAGTGTCGGGAGGACAATTGGAGATTGAAATGAAAAAAGTCATGCTTGTTGCGGCCGTCGCCGCTCTCGCCGCCACCGCCGCCCAGGCCGGCACCATCGTCGAGCCGGTCGTCGAGCCGGAAATCATCGTTGAGCAGTCGTCGTCCTCTTCGGCTGCCGGCATCATCGTGCCGCTGATCTTCCTGGCCCTCGTCGGCATCGGCATCTTCTGCGCGACGACCACCACCGTCTGCTAATTGCGGATGGCCCGGGCACACCGCCCGGACAGGAATTTGGAAAACCCCGTCCCCGTGGCGGGGTTTTCTGCTTTCAGGGGCCAGCGTTGAAACAAGCGCAAAAAGAAAAGCCCGGCCGCAAGGGACCGGGCTTTCTTTCGAGGTACGAAGGTCGGCTCAGATCGATTCGTCGATCCAGCTTTGCAGCGCCGCTTTCGGGGCGGCACCCACCTTGTTGGAGATCGGCTGACCGTCCTTGAACATGAACAGCGCCGGAATGCCGCGCACGCCCAACTGGGCCGGCGAATTCGGGTTCTCGTCCACGTTCACCTTGGCGATCTTGATCTTTTCGCCGTACTCGGTGGCGAGCTCTTCAAGAGCCGGACCGATCATCTTGCACGGACCGCACCACTCGGCCCAGAAGTCCACGACGACCGGGACATCGGATTTCAGGACTTCGTCTTCGAAGGTGGCGTCGGTGACAGCGACGGTGGTCATGGGGTTGCTCCTTGCATGAATGCGTTGGAGCGAAACTAGGTATCGGTCCCGATGGCGTCAAGGCGACGAAATGTGCGCAGGGCCACATCGGGCGGCAGTTCCATGAGGCTTGCGGTCCTTGTCCACAGGACCGCGGAGAGGATGGAGCGGCCCGGATAGAGCGGCGCGAGCGCGGCTTCATAGGCCCCCAATTGCAGCAGAATCCCCTCGGGAATCGCCTCTGCGCTGTCCGGCACGACCTGGTTCGATTTGAAATCCACGGCCAGCACACGTTCGGGCGTGACGATCAGCCGGTCGATGATCCCATGAATGCGCCGCCCGTCGGGACGCCCGGACGGGGCCGAGATCTCGACCTCGGCCAGCGCGTCGGGGGTGAAGAGATGGGCGAGATCCGGGGCGGTCAGCACGCCCGCGGCCTCGGCCAGCAGATCGGGGATCTCCCCCGCCCCCGCCGCGTCTTCCCCGAAAGCCAGGAGCGCGGCGGCGTGGTGGGGCCATTCGTGCTGCGGGTAGTCCGGCAGGAACTCCAGAAGCCGGTGGATCTGCCGGCCCCGCCGTTTCGCGGCCTCGCCATCGACCGGCTCCTCGCCGCCCGCGACCACCTTGGCCCCGCCCAGGTCGGAGGGCGAAAGCGGCCCCTCGGGCGCGATGCGTTCCGGGGCGGGCAACACGGCCCAGTCCGGCAGCTCCGGCGGCGTCTCGGACCGGCCCTCGACCGCGTGGGGCGCGGCGTCGGGCCAGTCGCCCACCTGGTAGCGCAGCCCGCCCGGCCCCGCCGGGAAACCGCGCGGAACTGCGCCCAGGCTGGACAGCCCCGCGCGCACCAGCCCGTGCCACGATGCGTCAGCCGTCTTGCCCACGTCGCCGGCCGCCGCGACCACCAGCCAGCTCTCCGCCCGTGTCATCGCGACGTAGAGCAGCCGCATCCGCTCTTCGCGCTCACGTTCCTTCGCGGCCTCGTTGAGGGCGGCAAGCTGGCTGGGCGTGTCCTCGGACCGGGGCTTCCAGAACAGGCGCGCGTCGGTCGACACCAGCGATCCGCGCCCGCGCAGGTCGCGCTTGGCGGTGTCGGGCATGAAGACCACCGGCGCCTCGAGCCCCTTGGCCCCGTGCACGGTCATCACGCGGATTTCCTGCGTGTCCGAATCCATCTGTCGCTTGATCTCGACATCCTCGGTGTCGAGCCAGGTCAGGAAGCCCGTCAGGCTGGGCACCTCGACCCGCTCATACGCCAACGCCTGCGCCAGCATCGCGTCGATCCCGTCTTCGGCTTCGGACCCGAGACGCCCGATCAACAGGCGCCGGCCGTCATGGCGGGCGAGCACGCGGTCGATCAGGTCGTAGGGGCGCAGGAAATCTGCCTGGGCGCGCAGGTCTTCGAGCACCGCGAGCGCGCGGTGGTGCCCGCTCGCCCGGAGCGCGTGCCAGAGGAACCCGTCGCGCCCGTGGGCCAGCCGGAAGAGCGCGTCCTCGCTCAACCCGAACAGGGGCGAGCGCAGGACGGCGGCGAGCGACAGGTCGTCTTCGGGCGTGGCGAGGAACGACAGGAGCGCGGTGATGTCCTTCACCGCCATCTCCCCCCCGATCCTCAGCCGGTCCGCCCCCGCGATCGGCAGGCCGCGCGTCTTGCAGGCCCGGATGATGTGGTGGAACAGGTCCGAACGCCGCTGCACGAGCACCAGGATGTCGCCTGGCGTCACGGGCCGGAAACCGCCGTTCTTCGGGTCCGGGATCTGCTCCTGCTCGACCATCCGGGCGATTTCGCCCGCGACCGCGTCGGCCAGGATCACGACATGGTCGGTGGGCGTGCGCATGTCGACCGGGTCGTGCCAGGGCCGCGGGTCTTCCTCGTCCACCTTTTCGACCACGGGCCAGAGGTCCACGCGCCCCGGGCGTCCACCGTGGAACGCGTGGTGATCGAGCGGTTCGTCGCCCAGCCCGTCGGCCTGCGCGAGCGTCGCGTCGACCGCGTCGAGCACCGCCGGGGAGGACCGGAACGAGTAGAGCAGCGGCAGGCGTTGCAACGGGCGCTGGACCTGTCCGAGCCGGTCGCTGAACGCTTCCCGCATGTCGGTGAAGGCGACGGGATCGGCGCCCTGGAAGGAATAGATCGACTGCTTCGGGTCGCCGACCACGAAGATCGACCAATCCTTGCCCGCATGCGCCCCCTCGCCCGACATGAATTCGCGTGCGAGGCTGTCGATCACGCGCCACTGGCCGGGGCTGGTATCCTGCGCCTCGTCCACGAGGATGTGGTCGATCCCGCCGTCGAGACGGAAGAGTACCCATTGCGCGACCTCCGAGCTTTCCAGGAGCCGCGCGGTGAGCAGGATCAGGTCGTCGAAGTCGAGCCAGCCGCGTTCCGCCTTGCGCGCGGTGTAGATGCGCACGAAAGGATGCGCGAAGGCATGAAGGGCGAGCGTGCGTTCGGCAGTCAGAAGGGACACCCGCTGTTCGCGTCCGCCCTCGATCCGCGCCATCAGACCGTCGAGCGCATTCATCAGGTGACGCGCCGCGCCTTCACGGGTCCCCTTGTTCGGAAAAGACCCTATCTTGGCCGAAAACGGCTGTTTCGCGCTGGGCCCGGTGAGGAAGATGGACTCCAGGACCTGCAGGTCGTCGAAGCCGATCCGGTCAGTGTCCAGTTCCCCCAGCTTCTTTGCCGCCTTCGCCTCGGTGGCGCCGCCAGCGGCGAGGATCGGGTGCAGGTCAGCGAGCAGCGCGCCGTCGCAGGGCGCGAGGGTGTCGGCCACGCAGCGGGCGCGGTCGATTTCGGGGGCAAGGTCGAGCCAGCCCCAGACGTCGTCGCGGCTCACCGCCGTTTCGAAATGCGCCCGGTTGCGCGCGATCTCCTGCGTCAGGTCGCCCAGCTCGGTCCCGGTGTAATGATGCGCCAGCCCTTCCACCAACGGCCGGTGCGCGCCGGAGGCCATGTCTTCCACGATCTCGGCTTGAAGCAGCTCGGTGGTCCGGTCGTCCATTTCCTGGAAATCGGGCGATACCCCGGCCTCCATCGGGAACCGGCGCAGGATCGTGGCGCAGAAGGCGTGGATCGTCTGGATCTTGAGCCCACCGGGGGTTTCGATCGCGCGTGCGAAGAGCCTCCGGGCCTGCCGCAGGTCCGCATCGGCCCCCGCCCCCAGTGCGACAAGTTGCTCGCGCAGCGCGGCATCGCCCAGCATGGCCCATTCGCCCAGCCGCTTGAACAGCCGGTTCTGCATCTCGCTCGCCGCCGCCTTGGTGTAGGTGAGACAGAGAATGTTCTGCGGCGGGGCGCCGTTCAGCAAAAGCCGCGCGACGCGGTCGGTCAGCACCTTGGTCTTGCCCGATCCGGCATTGGCCGACAGCCAGGTGTTGCCGGCAGGATCGGCGGCGGCGACCTGTGCGCGGGTGGCGTCATCCATGCTCATTCGCCCACCTCTTCCGGGCTTGCCGGGTCGCTCTGGTCCCATTCGCCATACCGCGCGAGATGGTCGAAATCGCCGTCGAACTTGGCGTCGGACCGGAAGACCACACGGCGTGACGGGTAGCCCCGATCGCGGTCGGCGAAATCGGAGATAATCGTCTCTAACTCGGCCCGAATACGGGCCAGCAGCTCGGGGTCGACGTGGACGACGCTTTCCTCCGGGCTGGCGCCGAGACCGATGTAGGACACGCGGTCGACCTCCAACCGACCAAGATCCTCGAACCCCCCGGCCCGCGCGACGAGCGCTTCGAGCAGGAGCTGCTTGTCATAGGCAAGCTGCTGCTTGTCGGTCGGCGGTTTGCCGGTCTTGTAGTCGTAGATCGCGACGTAGCCGTTCGACAGGATGTCGATGCGGTCGGCCGTCCCCTTCAGCGCGAAGGCGGGCGTGCCGAAATGCGCCTTGCCGCGAATTTCCGTCCGTGTGCCGATCACGTCCGCCTGCCGCCGCTCTTCCCCGTCGAGGAACCAGTCGGCCACGCGCGCGAGCTTTTCCAGCCAGAGCACGCGGGTCGCGGGCCAAGGTGCGTAGTCCTCGAACACCTCGGCCGCGATGGAAAGAAGCCGTTGGCGTGCGTCGTCGCGGGGTTCGTGCCCGGGGCGCTCGCGCACGAATCTGTCGAGCACCTTGTGGATCGCCGTGCCCCGCAGCGGCGCGTCGGGGGACTGGTGCAGCGGGTCGAGCGGGCGCAGGCCCAGGATCTTGCCCGCGTAGATCGCGAAGGGATCGCGGATCAGCGTGCGGATCTGGGTGAAGGACAGCTCTTGCGGGCGGGCGGCCAGCGGCGGTTTCGGTGCCGGGCGTGGCGCCGGGTCGGCCAGGTGGTCGGGCTGCGGCCGATCCATGTCGCGCGCATGGTCGATCCAGCGCGCGCCGCGGGTGCGCATGGCTTCCAGCGCGTCCGCCCCTTCCTCGGACATGCCCGCGAGCAGGTTGGTAAGCCGGTTGATCCAGCGCGAGGGCACCGTCTCGGCCTCGTCATCCCGGGTGGCACGGGTCAGCACCACCTCGGTCGCGCCGATCCCCTGCTGAAAGTCGTGCGCGGAGAGCCCGATGCGGCGTTCGGGCAGCAATAGACCCGCTTTCAGGCGCATCTCGCGGTTCATCCAGGGGTCCGGCTTCGGGCGTTCCGGCCAGGTGCCCTCGTTCAACCCCGCGAGGATGACAAGGTCGGCGCCGCCCACCCGCGCCTCGAGCGTGCCCCAGATCCGGATGCCCGGATACGGCGCGTCCGGGTTGCGCACGGTGCCGGTGTTCAGGACCGCCGAGAAGAGGTCGCGGAACTCGGATGCGTTCATGTCACCGCCGTGCTCGGCCTCGCGTTCCAGCTCGGACAGGATGCGCCGCGCTTCGCGCCCCGCTTCCCGGTCCCAGAGTCCGCCGGACCCGTCAGCCAGCGCCCCGGCGGCAATGCGTTCCGTGATCGCGATCAGCGATGCGACATGATCGGCCAAGGGCCGGGTGTCGCTGGCGGCGAGGTCGGTGATGAGTTCCCCGATCCAGCGGGCCCAGTCCTGTTTCTGCGTGTCGTCCTTGGCCCAGGCGACCAGATCGGCGCCATTGGGGAACGGCATCCCGCCGCGCAGGGCCGTCAGTTCCAGGTCGCGCGCCATGCGCAGGTGGTCGTTGCGCCCCGCTCCGCTGTGGGTCAGCGGGTGCTTGAGCAGGGTGAGCAGGTCCACGCCGGTCAGGGCCTTGCCGCTCATCTCGGCCACGTGGCGCAGGAGCCGCCCGGGTGCGGTCAGCGGCAGGGGCCGCCCCGCACTGTCGTCGGGAATGATCCCCCAGCGGTCGAGCGCCGCTGTCACCTGCCGGGTGAGCGTCCGGTCCGGCGTGATCAGCGCCGCGTCACGCCCCCGTTCGGCGGCATCGCGCAGGATCATGGCGATCGAGGCGGCTTCCTCGCGCGGGGACCGCGCTTCGATCAGGGTGAGATCGCGGGTCGCGCCAGCCACGTCGGCGAAGGCCGGCCCCTCCTCCTGCCACTGGTCGGTGACCGGCGCGGGCCGCAGCGCGAGCGAGAGGAGCGCGTTGCGCCGGGGCGCGGGTGTCTCCACGTCGTGCCAGCGGGCCACCTCGCCCGGCGCGCAGCCCAGCCGCGTGAGCAGGCGGTGGAACCGGAATTGCGGGTGATCCTCGGCCGTGAGCGCGTCGTCGAGCCTGTCCCAGGTCTCGGGGCGCATGTGTTCGTCATAGCCCGGCAGGATCACCGCGCCCTGCGGCAGACGCGCGATCGTCTCCATCAGCATTGCGGTGGCGCCGCGCGACCCGGTGGACCCCGCGATGATCACGGGGTCTTTCGGCGGGGCCTTGGTCCAGAGGTCGGATATCCTTTCGATCACCCGGCGCTGGCGGGCCTCCAGATCTGGCGGTTCGTCACTGTTTCGGCCGAAAAAGCGTTCCACGAGCGTCACGAAGGCCATGCTGCGCGCCCAGTAGGCCGAGTGATGCGAAACGTCGATATTGCGCAGCGCTTCCGGCGCGACGCCCTCCCCCTGCATTTCATCCATGAGGTCGGCCAGGCTGTCGGCCAGCGGGTAGATCGCGTGGCGCGGGGCAAGGTCGGGCTGGCTGTCGAGCAGTTGGGCGACCAGCGCGGCCAGCTCCAGCCGCCGGCGCAGGGGCGAAACCGCCGGGGGCAGGTCCGCCATCGCCGCGTCATGGCCCAGGTCCGTGACCAGCCGGATGCGCGGCAACAGCGCGGCGGGGCCTTCGTCGAAAAGCTGCGACAGGCGGCGCTTCATGCGCATGGTGTTCACGAAGAGCGTGACGCGGGCCATCGCCTCGGGCGGTTGGTCCGCCAGGCGGGCGCGCAGCCCCTCGACCACGGCGCGGGGGAAGTCGACGCCGGGGGCCTGGGCGAAGACGCGGGGGGTCGTGGCGGGATCAAACATCGCCGGCATCATTCAGCAGGGCTTCGGCCTCTGCAATCCCTCCCGGGTGGCCCACGTCGCACCACCCGCCGGTGTGGACGATCCCGGCGACACGCCCCTTCGCGATCAGCCGGTCCCACACGACGTTGAGCGAAAAGGCGTCCTCCTCCACCGCGTCGACCACGTCGCCGCGAATGATCTGCGCGCCGGAGTAGACGAAGCCAGGACCCCGCGAAACAAGACCCTGTTCCAGCCGAAAATCGCCCGATCCGGTGTGTCCCGTGGCGCGTGCGGGATCGAGGAGCAGAAGCAGCGCGTCCATCCGGTCGGGCGCCCAGGCGGCGCGCAGCTGGTCCAGGGGGTTGGCCCCGGTCCAGACCGCGTCGGAGTTCAGCGTGAAGACCGGCCCCTCCCCCAGAAGCGGCAGCGCGTGGCGCAGGCCACCGCCGGTGTCGAGGATGCGGTCGGTTTCATGTGACAGCGCGACACCCCGCGGCTCGAGGTGGCGGATCAGCGGCGCGGGCTTGTAGTGCAGGTTCACCACGATGCGCGACACCTGGGCCGCGTTCGCCACGTCGAGCGCATGGTCGATGAGCGGCCGGCCGGCGACCTCCACCATCGGCTTGGGCCGCGTCGCGGTCAGCGCCCCCATGCGGGTGCCGAATCCGGCGGCGAAAATCATCAGGGCGTCGGGATCGTCGCGCATTTCGCTTTCAACAGGGCCAGGAGGTCGGGGGTCGGTGGCGGCAGCACGGCCTGAACGGTATCCATCAGGGCACCGAGGTCCGGGTGGGACAGATCCGCGGCCAGGTTGCCCCAGACCCGGGGGATCAGGTCGATATAGCCCGGCTTGCCGTAGTGAAGCGACAGGCGGGCGAAGACGCCGAGGATGCGCAGGTTGCGCTGGGCGGAGACGGTGGCGCAGGCGTGCGAGAATTCGTCGGCCGGCAGCCCGGCCCGCGCCCGGTAATGCGCGATCATCGCCTCGCGCGTCGCCGGGTCCACGTCGCGCCGCGCGTCGCGGGCGAGCGACATGAGGTCGTAGGCGGGATGACCAAGCCCCGCATCCTGGAAGTCGAGCAGCCCGACATTGGCCGGCGCGGTCCGGTCCGGAAGCCAGAGCAGGTTCTCCGCGTGATAGTCCCGCAGCACGAGGACCGGGGACCATTGGTCGAGGGCGGAGAAGGCGTTGCGAAGCGTGCCGGTCAGGTCGGCGCGCGCGGCGTCCGACCGGATGCCGGTGGCGCCGAATGCGTACCAATCCACCGCGAGCCCCGCGATGTCGGACATGGTGTCGGCCCCGTAATCCGGCGCGTCGATCGCGGGGGCTTGGTGAAGGGCCAGGAGCACGTCCGTGGCCGCGAGGTATAGGGCGCGCTCATCGGTCGGATGTGTCTCTAACACACGGGAAAACAGGGTATCGCCCAAGTCCTCGAGCAGGAGGAAGCCGTTCTCGGCGTCCTGCGCGAAGATCATCGGGGCGGACAGGCCCGCGTCGCGCAGATGTGCCGCGATGCGCAGGAAGGGGCGCACGTCCTCGCCCCGCTCCGGGGGCGCGTCCATCAGCACCGCGCGGTCGCCGTTGTTCTCCAACCTTTCATACCGACGGTTCGAGGCGTCGCCGGCCAGCAGACCGCGCCGGGCGTCGGCCCAGCCGGCGTCCGCCAGGAAGGCCCGGATCTTGTCCTCGCGTTCAGCCATCGGCAGCCTCCGACAACGCGCCGGACAGGTGATCGGGCAGCGCGTCGATCGCCAGGTGGCGCAGGTCCGGGTCGTCGTCATCGGCGCGGAAGGTCATGCGGATCGCGCGCCCGGGGGTGAGTTCGCCCAGCCGGTCGGGCCACTCGACAAGGCAGATCGCGGTGTCGAAGGCGTCGATGAGCCCGAGTTCTTCCACCTCGTCTGGATGCGTGAGGCGGTAGAGGTCGGCGTGCCAGATCTCGCACCCGCCCGCGTCGTAGGTCTGCACCAGCGTGAAGGTCGGCGAAGGCACGTCTTCGACGGGAGCGCCCGCTTCTGCAAGCCGCGCCTGGATGAAGGCGCGCGCGAAGGCGGTCTTGCCCGCGCCAATGGGCCCGGACAGCAGGAACACGTCACCCGGCCGGGCGCTGCGGGCCACGGCGGCCGCGCGGCGGGCGGTGTCTTCGGGGGATGTCAGCCGGAGCCGGAGGGGATGCGCGTCGCTCATGGTCCCCGTTGTATCGGCCAAGGCGCGACCGGCAAGGGGTTTCAGCCCTGCGCATCGGCCACGAGTCGCGCAGGGTCGGCCAGGGTCAGCACGGGCGGGTCTTCAGCCGCCTCGCCGGGGGTCGGCCGAAACTCGACCAGTGTCGCGCCCTGCGGCAGCGGAACGGTGCGGCAGGTGAGCGCGCGGCCATCCATCAGCGTGACCCGTGTGCTCTGCGGCTCGCGCGGGGTGGCGTGGTCCAGCGCGGCGCGGATGTCATCCCAGGCGGCGCTGGGCTGGGTCGCCGCGCGCCAGGTGTCGAGCGCGTCGCGCACGCTCGCCCCGGCATCGCCGCGCCAGAGGTCGTCGTAAGGCCGGTTCGACAGGGTCAGCACCCCGGCCGCCGAGAACACCGCCATCGCGCCCGGGAGCGTATCCAGCGTGGCCTGTGCCGTCTCGATCTCGGCCCGGTGGCGGCGGGCGAGCCCGATTTCGTCCGAGATATCCTCGAACAGGAAGGCCACCGCCCCATCGGGATGCGGCTGGCCGGTGACGCGGTAGGTCTGCCCGCCCTCGAGCGTCCAGTGCTCGGCGTAGGTGCCGTTGCGGGCGGCGGTCACGAGGTCGGAGACCTGCTGGCGCCAGGATTTGTAATCCTTGGGCTCCGGCATCATCCGCCGTTCGCGCAGGTGGTCGAGGAAGCTGGACAGGGTCGGCCGGGCGACCAGCACCTCGGCCGGGAGCGTGGTCAATTCCATCAGCGCCGGGTTGAACGTGGTCAGCTCGCGCGCGCGGTTGAACACGGCAAGCCCGATGGGGAGCGAGGCGAAAGTCTTGGTCAGCGTGTTCACGAACTCCTCGAGCGTCGCCTCGGCCGCGACGAGCGCGTCGGCGGGTTGCGCGACGCAGAGCCGCCCGTCCCCGCAGGGCCGCGTTTCGATGTCGAACCAGCGGCGCGTGGCATCCCCCGCCGGGGTCACCGCCATGCGCAGGCTCGGGCTGTCCGCGCCGGGGGCGATGTCGAACAGCCGGACCGGGGGCCAGCCATCGGCCATCTCGGGGTCGCCGGCGGTGCTCACGAGGTCCAGATAGGCTCTATTGCACCACGAAATTGAGCCATCGCCGGTTTCCTGCCACATCGGGAACGGGGTGTCGTCGGTGGCGGAGCGCAGAATTTCGAGCTCCTGCGTCAGGGCCGCGTGGGCGAAATGGTCCTGCGGGCCGGCGTCCGACCCGGCCGCCGACAGGGTGAACCGCGCAAGCCCGTCCTGCCAGCGAGCCGACAGGGTGCTGGCGCCGTCGTGGGAGCGCCGCTCCATCTTCCCCAGCTGCGCGAGGTCGGCGACCCAGCCGTCGATCCCGGGAAAGCGCGGGTCCAGGAGCGTGGAGAGGCGGGACCAATCGTCACCGTCCGGCGGGGCGGCGGCGAACAATTCGCGTGCCGCGCCGGTGGCGTCGACCAGCTTGCGGTCGTCGAACAGGAACGTGACGGCCCCTTCTTCGGCCTGCGCCGCGTCGCGCAGGCGGGGCCGGTCGCGCGATTGGAGCAGCGCGAGCGCCAGCAGCACCACGACCGCGATCAGGACGGCCGCGGCCAACGGCGCGAACGTGAGAAGCGTGGGCATCATGCGAACCCCCGGTGTTTTTCACAGCCTAGGGTTGAGCTGGTTAATGAAGGCTTAATGCCGGCGGGCGGCCCGCGTCAGCTTCCGAAATTCACGTTCTCGCCCAGTGTCGGCAGCCGGTCGCTTGCCTCGATCCCGTTGTTGCCGCGTGGCCATGTCACCTCGACGATCGCACCGGATTGCTCGCCCGGATGCGCGACGCCCGTGTAGGGGTCCTGCCCGTTGGCGAAGGTGAGCTCGGCCCCCGTGCGCTCCAGCAGTGTCTTCGCGATGAACAGGCCCAGCCCCATACCTTCGTATTCCGGGCGGCGCCGGTCCGGGTTGGTCCGCCGCCGGCGGATGAAGGGATCGCCGATGCGCCCCAGAAGGTGCGGCGGATACCCCGCCCCGTCGTCGATGATGCGCACCGACAGGGTCTGGTCGTCCCAGGTCGGCTCGACCCAGACCGTGGTCGCCGCGAAATCCACCGCGTTCTGCACGAGGTTGCGGATGCCGTGGACGATCTCGGGCTGGCGCAGGATCATCGGTTGGTCGGCGTCGTCCGGTTCGATGACGATGGTCTTGCCCCGGTCCTGGTGGGGTTCGGCGGCTTCCTCGAGCACGGCGACAAGGGGTGCCTGTCGCAGGTGCAGGTCGTCTTTGCCCGAGCGCCCCATGGATTGCAGGATGTCGCGGCAGCGGTCCGCCTGGTCGCGGATCAACTCGGCATCGTCGCGCAGTTCGGACCCGGCGGGCAGGTCCGAGACCATCTCGGAGGAGACCAGCTTGATCGTGGCGAGCGGCGTGCCGAGCTCGTGCGCGGCGGCGGCCACCACGCCACCGAGGTCGGTGAGCTTCTGCTCACGGGCGAGCGCCATCTGCGTGGCGAGCAGCGCCTGGCTCATCGACTGCGTTTCAGTCGAGACCTGGCGCGTGTAGCCGGCGATGAATGCGATGGCGATCACGATCGCCACCCAGGAGCCGAAGACGAACACCTCCGGGAGGCGCAGCACCTCGCCCGAAGACAGCGTAAGCGGCACGTGCAGGTCGGCGGCGAAGCTCGTGAGCGCCAGCGCGGCGGCCCCGACCAGAAGCGTGGCCCGGAGCGAGAGCGCGGTGGCGGCCACCGTCACCGGCGCGGCGATGAGCACGGCGAAGGGGTTGTTGAGCCCGCCGGTGATGAGGATCAGCACCCCGAGCTGCACCGTGTCGAAGAGCAGCATCGCCACCGCTTCGCGTTCATTGAGCCGCTTGGTTTCGGGGTAGACGAAGTGGAACACGATGTTGGCGATGATCGACAGCCCGATCACGGCGGCTGCGTAGCCCAGTTCGATCTGGATGCCGAAGACCCGGTCGGCCACGCCGATGGCGCCGATCTGTCCGGCCACGGCGATCCAGCGCAGGATGTTGAGGGTGCGCAGCCGGATCCAGCTGCGCCCCGGATTGGCCTCGAACAGATCGGCGCTGGTGTCTGGCATGTCGTCCCGCGTTTGTGAGGTAATGCGTCAAAGTCTCCCCTTGTTAGTGCTGGCCGCATGGCCGATCAATGCGGCCGAATCGCCGAGGAGACCGCCATGACACGCATCATCGCAGGCATTTCGCTTGTTGCCATCGTCGCCCTGATCGGTGCGACTTGGTGGGTGACACGTCCCGAGGAGGACGTTTTCGCGGATTGCCGCAGCAGCACGGTGGGCACCGGCACGGCCTCGATCGGCGGGCCCTTCACGCTGGTGCGCGATGACGGCGTGACGGTGACGGAGGAAGAGGTCTTCACCAAGCCGACGCTGCTTTACTTCGGCTATACCTTCTGCCCGGACATCTGTCCGATGGACAACGCACGAAACGCCGAGGCGCTCGATCTCGTGCAGGAGCGCGGCTACGACGCGCAGATGGCAATGGTCTCGATCGACCCCGAGCGCGACACGCCCGAGGTGATGGCGGATTTCGCGGATTACATGCACGAGGACATGATCGGGCTCACCGGCACGCCGGAGCAGATCAAGGTGGCAAGCCAGGCCTACAAGACGTTCTACCGCAAACAGGACAGTGGCGACGACGAATATTACCTCGTCGATCACTCCACATTCACCTACCTGGTGCTGCCCGAAACCGGCTTCGTGGACTTCTTCAAGCGCGACGACAGCCCGGAAAAGATCGCCGACGCGATGGCTTGTTTCATCGACGCGGCGTCCTGAGCCGTATCGTAAGACGTGTTTGACATGTATCATTTGCGCCGAGCGGTGCATGATGCATAAAGCTTTTGGAATGTGACAAGGCGGAGGACACGTGATGTCCGAAAATGCGGCTCTGGACCTGGGTGAAGACCGGTCGATCCTTCTGGTGGACGATGACGAACCGTTCCTGAAGCGCCTCGCGCGGGCGATGGAAAAGCGTGGGTTCGACGTGGAAACCGCCGACAGCGTGGCCGGGGGCAAGGCGATCGCGACCGGGCGTCCGCCCGCCTACGCGGTGGTCGACCTGCGGCTTGGTGACGGCAACGGGCTCGACGTGGTCGAAGTCCTGCGTGAACGGCGCCCGGATGCACGGATCGTGGTGCTGACCGGCTATGGCGCGATCGCCACGGCGGTGGCGGCGGTGAAGATCGGGGCGACCGATTACCTGTCGAAGCCCGCAGACGCGGACGACGTGGTCAAGGCGCTCCTGGCGAAGGGTGACGACCTCCCCTCCCCGCCGGACAACCCGATGAGCGCGGACCGCGTGCGGTGGGAGCATATCCAGCGGGTCTACGAACTCTGCGACCGCAACGTCTCAGAGACGGCGCGACGGCTGAACATGCATCGCCGGACGTTGCAGCGCATCCTGGCCAAACGCTCCCCGAAATGAGGGCGGCCGTCGCGGCCCTGTTCCTCTCCGCCTGCGCGGCCGGCGCGCCGGAGGCGGTGCGCCAGGGCGTGACCTTCGTGCCGGACGCGCGGGGGCTTGGCGTGGCCGGGCACAGCCAGCGGATCGACTTCGGGCGCAGCCCTGAGGGCGTGATCGCCGCCCTCGACCGCGAACGCGGCGCGGGCCGGGTGCTGGCGGCATCGGGCTGTCCTGCGGGTGTGCAGCGCCAGGTCGCCTGGGACGACCTTGTCCTCACGTTCACCGAAGAGCGCTTCGTCGGCTGGCGGCGGGGTGACGCGGCCGCCGGTCAGGTCTGCGTCTGAGCCATGCTGCGCAACCAGGCGCGGAACGCCCGGGCGCCGGGTGTCAGCACGCCGGGGCGCGTGACGATGTAATAGCCCAGCCCTTCCGGATCGCCTTCGTGGAGAGTCACCAGCTGGCCTGAGGCCAAGTCCGGTTCGACCAACGTGCGCGACTGGATCGACAGGCCGAGGCCCGATCGGACGGCGGAGAGCACCATGCCGTTGTTCGCCATGTCCATCGCCCCGACCTTGTCGAAGTCCACGCCGATGGCCCGCCCCCAGACCCGCTGTTCGTTCGCGGCAGAGGAGAAATACCAGTCATAGGCACCGAGACTGCCCAAATCGTCCAGCGACTTCACCTTGGTGTAGCCGGGCGCGGCCACGACCACGAAGCGGCTCACCGACAGCGGTTCCACCTCGTAGCCGGGCCATTCGCCGGTGCCGAAGCGAATGGCGAGGTCGATGCCGTCGCGGCGCAGGTCGGACAGGAGGATCGAGGGCAGAAGCCGGATTTCCACGTCCGGGTGCCGGTCCCAGAACTGACGCATCCGGGGCATGAGCCAAACTTCGGCGAAAGTGGGCGTGAGCGACACGGTGATGGGACGCAGGGCGTTGCGGTCGAGGATCGAGGCCACGCCTTCCGCGATCCGGTCGAACCCCTCCCCCAGCGCTTCGGCCAGCTCGTAGCCGGTTTCGGTCAACCGCATCGCCTGCCCGTCGCGGGTGGCGAGCGTCTCGGCGAAATGCGCCTCGAGCGCGCGCAGGTGCTGGGCGATGGCCGCGTGGGTGACGTTGAGGTCGCGTGCGGCGGCCGACAGCGAGCCGTGCCGGGCCAGCGCGTCGAAGGCGCGCAGCGCCGACAGCGAGGGGATGCGGGACCAGTCCATGAGCGGATGTTAGCACGCCTTACAGCCTGAAAACCATCGCGAGTCGAAAATCCGCGCGCCGGGGGCCATGTTGAGGGCATCGACACGCACACCAGGAGAGACGCCATGAAGACCGCATTGAACGAGGTTTTCCGCGACACAACGGAAGAGAACGCCCGCGCAGAGGCCGAACTGGCCCGCATGCACCCGGACCGCCGCGCCTACACGGCCGCCCGCAGCGAAGCGGAGCGGGCGATGCGCAACGAGTTCGCGCGCCGGATCTTCCTGTAAGAACGGGTTCGTCCACTCGAACCCTCGGGCCGTCGGATCGTTCCCTGCGTCCGGCGGCCCTTTTTCGTCAGAGCTGGGCCAGAAGCGCCTCGTGACGTGCGACGAAATCGCGCCGCACCTCGACCGGGGGCCGCGGGCGGATGACCAAATCCGAAATCAGCCCCTCGTCCGGATGGCCGAAGAACCGGTCCGCTTCGGCCAGCGTGAAGCCCGCGATCTGCGTCGCCTCCAGCCAGGCCGAAATCCGGTCGGCGCGCTTGATCGCCTTCTTGACCGTCGCGGGCACCTTCGACGGCAGGCCGAAGCGGATGTGGATCGCGGCCATGAGCCGGTCGTCGAGATCGCCGTAGCCCGGGCCGACGGCCGCCTTCACCGGCGAGATCATGTCGCCGATCACGTATTCCGGGGCATCGTGCAGGAGCGCGGCGAGCTGCCACTTCGGCGGTGCCCCGGGGGTGGTGCGGTGGTAGAGTTCCTCCACCAGCAGCGAATGTTCGGCCACGGAATAAGGGAAATCCCCCCAGGTCTGCCCGTTCCAGCGCGCCACGAAGGCGAGCCCGTGGGCGATGTCCTCGATCTCGATATCAACGGGGGTCGGGTCCAGGAGGTCGAGCCGGCGGCCCGACAGCATCCGCTGCCATGCACGGGGTTTCTTCTCAGCCATCGCTCTGCCGTTCGTTCGCGTCGCTGCCCTTATGCAAGCTCGTCCGCGCGCCGCCAAGGGCCAGATGTCGCGCGCCCCCCGGACCGGTCCGTGCGCATCCCTGCACCCCCGTCAATCTGCGCAGCGTTGCGCTTGCGCATGGGGGGTGCTAGCAACCCGCGAACGCTGACCAGACAGAGGCCGTGCCGTGACCCAGGATTATATCGTCAAAGACATTTCGCTCGCCGCATTCGGGCGCAAGGAGCTGGATATCGCCGAGACCGAGATGCCGGGCCTGATGGCCCTGCGGGAGGAATACGGTGACAGCAAGCCGCTCAAGGGCGCGCGGATCGCGGGGTCGCTTCACATGACGATCCAGACCGCCGTACTGATCGAAACGCTCGTCGCGCTGGGTGCCGACGTGCGCTGGGCGTCGTGCAACATCTTCTCGACCCAGGACCACGCCGCGGCGGCCATCGCCGAGNTCCAGTTCGAGGAAGGCGGCTGCAACATGATCCTCGACGACGGCGGGGACGCGACCATGTACATCCTCATGGGCGCACGCGTGGAGGCCGGCGAGACCGACCTGATCGAGACGCCGACCTCGGAGGAAGAGGAATACCTCTTCAAGCAGATCAAGAAGCGTCTGCAGGAA
>NZ_WTUX01000006.1:0-188820 GCF_009882975.1 Maritimibacter harenae | reverse complement strand
ACCCGATCTGCGCGCTCCAGGCCGCGATGGACGGGTTCGAGGTCGTGACGCTCGAGGACGTGGTCGATTCCGCGGACATCTTCATCACCACGACCGGCAACAAGGACATCATCCGCATCGAGCACATGCGCGCGATGAAGGACATGGCCATCGTCGGCAACATCGGCCACTTCGACAACGAGATCCAGGTGGCGAACCTCAAGAACCACAAGTGGACCAACATCAAGGACCAGGTGGACATGATCGAGATGCCCTCGGGCAACCGCATCATCCTTCTCTCCGAAGGTCGCCTTCTGAACCTCGGCAACGCCACCGGGCACCCGTCCTTCGTGATGTCCGCGTCGTTCACCAACCAGGTGCTCGCCCAGATCGAGCTCTGGACGAAGGGCGACGCGTACAAGAACGAGGTCTACATCCTGCCCAAGCACCTCGACGAGAAAGTCGCACGCCTGCACCTGGAGCGCATCGGCGTGAAACTGACCGAGCTGAAGCCGGAACAGGCCAGCTACATCGGTGTCACGGTCGAAGGCCCCTACAAGCCGGACCATTATCGGTACTGATCCGCTCATACAGGATCGTATGACAGGCCGGGCGGATGTTTTCGCCCGGCTTTTTCTTTTGACGACAGGGACTTGCGCGCACGGCCGTTCAGTTCCGACATGGGCGGCCCCCAGGGCGGTTTTTGGCCGATCACCTGTGCCCGCATGGGCCATTCCCCGCCACCGGCGCGCGGGCGCCGCGCCGCGGCGGGAACCGGACCCTTAAGCCGCCTGTTTCCGGTTCATTCGAGACTGAAAAAGGAGGCTCGCTATGATCTGGAAGACCCTGATGATGGGGGCCGGCCTCGCCGCATTGATTGCTGGCGGCGCCGTCGCCCAGGATACCAACGAGGATACCACCGCGACGACGGAGGGTACCGCCACCACCGAAACCGAAGGCATGGCCACCGGGGACACCGGCGAAAACGGCGACATGGCCGTTGCGCCCAGTTTCTCGTCGCTCGAAGAGATGACGGTCGGCGACATGGTCGGCATGTCCGCCTATGACCCCGAAGGCAACCGTATCGCCGAGATCGACTATGTCGTCGACGGCGCCGGGGGCGCGAGCGCCGTGCTCGGCATCGGCGGCTTCCTTGGCTTGGGCGAATATACCGTGGCGCTGCCACTGGAGGATTTCGAACTCGGGCCGGAGGGCAATTCGCTTGTCTTGGACACCGACAAGGAAACCTTGAAACAGGAACCGGAGTTCGACGAAACTGGTGTCGAAGGGCTGCCTCCCGAGACGCGAATCGCCGATCTTCTGCCGGATGAAGAGTCCGAGGAAGACACCGAGGGCGGCGCCGATGCCGGCGCGTCGGATGATGGCGCCGATGCCGGGGCCGAGGCGGACACCTCGATGGACAGCTCCGGTGAGACCGGCGACACCGAGATGGACGCCGAGGCGGATGCCGAGGCCGGTGCCGAGGTCGAAACCGACACCGACGCAACGACCGAAACCGAAGAAGAGACGACGCAGTAACGCGTCTGCCGGGCGCGCCCGCACCTTGCGGGCGCGCCCTTGCATCCCGCGCCAATACCGGCAGGATCGCCGGGCAGTATTTTGGAGGTGAGGATGCGTATCATCATCGTTGGGATCGGCGCGATCGGCGGCACTGTGGCCGGCGCGCTCACGCGGTCCGGGGCCGACGTGGTCGCCGTGGCCCGGGGCCGGCAGCTCGAGGCGATGCGCGCGCGGGGCCTGACGCTGCGCACCCCCGAAGAGACCTTCACCGTCGACGTGCCCGTCGTGGGCCACCCCGGCGAGATCGACTTTCGCCCCGACGACGCCATCCTTCTGACCACCAAGGGCCAGGACACCGAGGGCGTTCTGCACGACCTGCGCGATGCGGGCGTGACGGACCAGCCGATCTTCTGCCTGCAGAATGGCGTCGCGAACGAAGCCAAGGCGCTGCGCCTGTTTCCCAACGTTCACGCCGTGACCGTGATGATGCCCGCGCTCTACCTCACGCCGGGAGAGGTGGCGGTCCATTCCCTGCCGAAACACGGCCTGTTCTACCTCGGCCGTTACCCCTCCGGGTCGGACGAGGCGGACCGGGCGGTCGCCGAGCTGCTGGAGGCCGCGAACATCGCCGTGCGGGTGAAAGAAGAGCCTATGGCGGCCAAATACGGCAAACTGATCATGAACCTGTCCAACATCATCGGCGCCGCGCTGGGCCAGGGCGCCGGGCCGCAGGAGATCCGCGACCGGGTGCAGGCCGAGGCCAAGGCGGTGCTCGCCGCCGCCGGGATCGCGTGGGAGGATGTCGGGATGGATCACCCCGACCGGAAGGCCAACATGAACTTCACCCGCGTGCCGGGGATCGACAATTACGGCACCTCCACGATGCAAAGCCTCGAGCGGGGCACCGGCAGCGTCGAAACCGACTGGCTGAACGGCGAGATCGCATATCTCGGCCGCCTCCACGGCGTGCCGGTGCCGGTCAACGCCTATCTCACCGGGCTGGGTGCCCGCATGGCGCGCGAGGGGCTCGCGGCGGGTACGGTCCCGGTCGAAGAGATGGAGGCGGGGATTTCGGCGCAGGAGGCCTGAGACCCGCGCCGATGAGTCACCGATAATTTTCTTTGGATTTCGCGATGCCGGTCATAGGCTTGACCCCGCCGGGGGCGACGTCCGGCGCGTATATTGGGAGTCTGAAATGGGAAAACGTGACGAGAAGATCGCCAAGTATGCCGAGGATCTGCGCACCAAGTGCGGCATCACCCCGGACATGGACCTGCTGACGAAGGTCACGATCGGGTGCGGCCCGGCGATCTACGATGCCGATGCCGAAACCGTGGCGGTGTCGCAGGACCACGAGCTCGAGACCGTGAAGAACAATTTCCTGGTCAAGAAGCTCGGCCTGACGGATGGACCGCAGCTGATGGACGCGATCAACGCGGTGATCGAGACCTACGGTCATGCCGAGCGCAACAAGTACCGGGCCGTGATCTATTACATGCTGGTCAGGCATTTCGGCAAAGAGGCGATTTACGCCTGAACCGTCTGAAAATTTGAATTAATTTCCAATTACTTGGACGTTGAGCGGCGCACGCGATTGGTCTAGGCGTGCCGCGACGACCAGGACGGTCGGATCCGGTTTCACGAACAGGGACGTGCTGGGGAGCGCGTGGGGTGTCGGGAGGGTCCGGCCGCGGCGTCGGGCCCTCCTGTCCAGGGTTCGTCAGAACAGCGTCAGCACCGCGCCGATGATGGCACAGCCGAACACCGCGTAGCCCCCGTCGATGACGGTCAGCAGGAAGGGGCGCCCCGGGTAGGCGTTGTTGATCATGGTCCACGGGACGATGAAGAAAAGCCCGATGCCCAGCCCGGACACCGCGCCCGGGCCCACGGTGGTGATGCCGGACGTGGCGAAGATGTGCCGCATGAACCCCGCCACGACGATCATCGCCACGGCAGACAGCAGGAGTGGCGTCGCGCCGCCCTTGGGCCGGCCGGTTTCATCCACCGCGACGCCGGAGACCCGCAACCACGGTTTCGACAGGGCCATGTACCAGACCGCCCCGAACACCCACGCCGCGGCGGCCGCCACGAGCACGTTGATGATTTCCATTTTCGTCCCTCGCTGAAGCTCCAGTGGGGAAATCATGCCGCAGCGGCGGTCATTTCCCCAAGCTTATTCGCCGGCGAGTTCGAGAACGATCTTCCACTCGTCCTCGGATACGGGCTGCACCGAGAGGCGGGAGTTGTTGACCAGCACCATGTCGGAAAGCCGGGGCTCGTCCTTGATCATGTCCAGCGACACGGGGTTCTTCAGCGCGCGCACGGCCTTGATGTCCACACATTCCCAGCGCTCGTCGTCCGTGGTGCTGTCCGGGTGGATTTCGGCGCAGACCTCGACGATGCCGACGATGCGCTTCTCGTTCACCGAATGGTAGAAGAAGCCCAGGTCGCCCAGCTTCATCTCGCGCATATTGTTGCGCGCCTGGTAGTTGCGCACGCCGTCCCATTCCTCGCCGGCGTCGCCCTTGGCGACCTGGTCGTCCCAGCCCCAGGTGCCGGGTTCGGTCTTGAACAGCCAATACGCCATCAGCCGATCACCTTCTTCCATTCCTCGACGCGCACGTCCGAGAAGAGATCGGCCTTGGCGTAGGGATCGCCCTTGGCCCAGTCCTGCGCCGCCTCGCGCGTGGTGACGGACAGGAGGACGAGCGAGCCGCACATGTCGCCGTTGTCATCGAGGAAGGGACCGGCGGACAGGACGACGCCGGTCTCCTCGATATAGGCCAGGTGCGCGTCGCGGTTGGCCTTGCGGGTTTCCAGGTGGCCCGGCTTGTCGGTGCAGATGATGGCGAACATTCATTCCTCCTTCAGGGGGCGGGCCAGCAAGAGCTCGCGCGCCTCGTGGATGGTGATGCGGCCGGACATGACGGCGACCACCATGTTGGTGATCGGCATGTCGATTCCGGCCTTTTCGGCTGCAATAGAGACGGCTTTCGCGGTGGCCTGGCCTTCGATCGTGACGCCTTCGGGCTGGGCTTCGCCACGCCCCAGCGACAGGCCGAAGGCGAAATTGCGCGACTTCTCCGAGGTGCAGGTCAGGGTGAGGTCGCCGAAACCGGACAGGCCCTGGAGCGTGTCGGGTTCGGCCCCGCGGGCGATGGCGAAGCGGTTCATCTCGGCGAAGCCGCGGGTCATCAGCGCGGCGCGCGCGCTTTCGCCCAGCCCGGCGCCGATCGCCAGCCCGCAGGCGATGGCGATCACATTCTTCATCGCACCGCCCACGCCCACGCCGACCATGTCGGTGGCGCGGTAGAGCCGCAGGTTGCCCGCCGTGAGCGCGTGCTGGAGCGGCTCGGGATCGCGCGCGGCCAGCGTCAGCGCGGTGGGCAGCCCGGCGGCCACGTCAACGGCGAAGCTGGGGCCCGACAGGAGCGCGGGGGTTGCCTCCGGGCACAGGCGGGCGATCAGGTCCGCGGGGCTTTCGCCGGTCTCGAGGTCGATCCCCTTGCAGGTCGCGACCAGCGTGCGCCCGGTAAACTGTGCCGCATTGTCGGTCAGGAACGCGCGCAGCTTCTGCATCGGAACGGCGAGCAGGACGATTTTCGCGGTCACGTCGGAGAGGTCGTCGGTGAGGGTGAGATCGTCGGGGAAGCCGTAGCCGGGCAGACGCAGGGTATTCTCGCGGGTGCGGGCCATGTCGCGCGTGTCGCGTGCCCAGAGGGTCACCGGCACACCGGCGCGTGACAGGGCGATGGCGAGCGAGGTGCCGAAGGCCCCGGCCCCAAGGACGGCGACGCTCATGCCTTGGCCCCCTTCTTGCCTGACCCCAGCATCGGCGCGGCGCCCGCGTCGAGCGGCCAGCGCGGGCGCGCGGCGAGGGTCATGTCGTCGCGGTGGCCCGCGCGGAAGCGTTCGATCCCGGCCCAGGCGATCATCGCCGCGTTGTCGGTGCACAGCGCCAGCGGCGGGGCGATGAAGGCGGTGCCGAGATTGGCGGAAACAGTCTCTAACGCGGCGCGAATGGCCGTGTTCGCGGCGACGCCGCCCGCCACGGCGAAGAGCGGCGCGGGCGGGTTCAGCGCAAGGTAGTCGACCAGCGCGCGGCGCGATTTCTCCGCCAGCACGTCGACCACCGCCGCCTGGAATGCGGCGCAGAGGTCGGCGCGATCCTGTTTCGTGATCCCGCCCTGTGCCGCCACGAGCTTGTCCCGTTCGCGCAGAAGCGCGGTCTTGAGGCCGGAAAAGCTCAGGTCCGCGCCGGGGCGGTCGAGCAGCGGGCGAGGCAGGCGGAAGCGCCCGGCGTCGCCCTTAGCCGCTTCGCGTTCGACCGAAGGGCCGCCGGGCTGCGGCAGACCCAACAGGCGCGCGGCCTTGTCGAAGGCTTCGCCGGGGGCGTCGTCGATGGTGCCGCCCAGCCGCCGAAAGGTTTCGGGCCCTTCGGCGACAAGGAACTGGCAGTGCCCGCCGGAGACGAGCAGCATGAGATAGGGATAATCCGCATCGCCTGTGAGGCGCGGGGTGAGCGCGTGGCCCGCCAGGTGATTGACACCGATGAGCGGCAGGCCGGTCGCGGCTGACAGCCCCTTAGCGGTCATCACGCCCGCGAGCACGCCGCCGATCAGCCCGGGTCCGGCGGTCACGGCGATCGCATCGAGATCGCGCAGGGACAGGCCCGCGTCCTCCAGCGCCTCTTCGACGCAGAGATCGAGCTTCTCGGTATGCGCGCGGGCCGCGATTTCGGGGACGACGCCGCCGTAATCGGCGTGAAGCGCGGTCTGGCCGGCGACGACCGATGACAGGATCTCGGGCGCCGCGTCGTCGCGCGTGCGCACGATCGCGGCGGCGGTGTCGTCGCAGCTGCTTTCAAGCCCGAGGATCGTGATGTTGCGTGACATGGCGCGCCGGTTGCTCAAACGGTTCTGCCGGGATACCAAGGCCCTCGGTCCCCGTCCATCCCGCGAGACGTCCAGATGCCCCGACCCCCGGTGATCCTGACCCGTCCGGAAGCGGATTCGCGGCGCGTCGCCGAAGCGCTCGCGCCCGGGACCGAGGTCATCGTGTCGCCGGTCACGGATATCGTCGCCACGGGCGAAAGCGTCGACCTGTCGCGCTATCGCGGCGTCATCCTCACATCGTCGAACGCAATCGGGTTCCTGCCGGACCTGGCGGGCGTCCCGGTCTATTGCGTCGGGCCGCGCACGGCGGAGCTGTCGGGCGGCGACGTGCGGTTGACCGCGCGCAATGCCGACGACCTCGTCGCGCGGTTGGATGCGACCGGGCCCTTGGTTCATCCGCACGGGCGCGAAGTGCGCGGGCAGGTGGCCAAGCGGCTGAATTCGGCAGGAATAGAGACACATGACGTGGTGATCTACGACCAGGTTCCGGTGCCGCTGAGCGACGCGGCCAAGGCGGCGTTGCGGGGCGACGCCCCGGCGATCCTGCCGCTCTGGTCGGCCCGGTCCGCCGCGCGGCTGGTGACGCAGATCGGTTCGCCGGGATCAAACTTGCATGTCATTGCGTTGAGCGACCAGGTGGCGCGCGCCTGGGAGGCCGCGACGGGCCGGATGCCCGAGGTCTGCGACGCGCCGACGGGAGACGAGATGATCGCGCGGATTGTCGCGGCCGCCGCCGGGTGAGCTGGCTTGAGGCTGTCCGGCCCCACGGCTAAGGTCGGGCCGATCCCGCGAGTGACGGGTAACTTGTTGAGATTCGAAAGGTGGACGCGTGGCGAAACCCCCGAAATCCGACGATGAGGCGCCCCGCGAGGACGCCGACGCGCAACCGGACGCGCCATCCGAGTCGGACGATATCGAAGACGCGAAGGTGATCGAGGAAACCGGTCCCGAAAAGGACGAGGCCGGGGAAGGCTTCTCCGAAAGCGAGGCCGGGTCCGAGACGGAGGCCGAAACCTCCGGCGAAGAGGCCGAAGGCGAGGACGAGCGGGTCGACCCGGAGGCGGCAACGCCTTGGGCCGCGGCGGAACCGTCGAAGGACGAGGACGCCGGGGAAGAGACCGCCGGCGACGACGTTTCGGACGAAACACCGACCGCGGACACCACCCACGATGAGCCGGCAGAGGAAACCAAGCCGGTTCCTGCCGTGGCGGCCGCCAGCACCACCACGGGCCGGTCGCGCGGCGGCGGCGCCTTCGGCGGCATGGTCCTGGGCGGGATCGTGGCCGGCGTGATCGGCTTCGGGGTCGCGCAGTACTTCGTTCCCGGCAGCTGGCCCTTCGGGCAGGAGAAAGAAGACCCGCTCGCCGCCGACGTGCTTGCCAATTCGCAGGACCTCGCGGAGCTCCAGGCGCAGACGGAAGCGCAGGCGCAGGCCATTTCGCAGCTGGAAGGCGACACGAGCGCCCAGGAGATCGGTGACGCGCTGCGTGCGGATGTGGACCGGCTCGACACCCGGATGACGGAGCTTTCCGACCGGCTCGCCTCTTTCGATCAGCGGATCACGGCGCTCGAAAAGATGCCCCAGGGCGACAGCGCCGAGGCGGCGGAAACCGCCGCGGCGGCCTATGAACGCGAACTCGCGGACATGCGCGCGATGCTGGAGAGCGAGCTGGAAACGCTGCGCGCCGAACAGGAAGAAGCGCAGTCGCTGCAGGAGAACGCGGCCGAATCTGCGCGCGAGGCGACCGCCCGCGCGGCGCTGTCGCGGATCATGGCGGCGCTGGATTCCGGCCAGCCCTTCGCCGACGCGCTGTCCGACCTCACGTCGGCGATGGATGCCGACGTGCCCGAGGCGCTGGCCTTGCAGGCAGAAGACGGCGTGCCCACGCTCGCCAGCCTGCGCGACAGTTTCCCACCGATGGCGCGGGAGGCGCTGGACGCGGCCCTGCGCGCGATGGTGGACGCCGGCGAGATCGGGCGGGGCGAGGCGTTCCTGCGCACGCAGCTTGGCACACGGTCGCTCGAACCGCAGGAGGGCGACGACCCGGACGCGATCCTGTCGCGCGCGGAATTCGCGCTGACCAACGGCCGGATCGCCGAAGCGCTCGAAGAATTGTCGGCGATGCCCGAGGCCGCCCAGCCCGTGATGCAGGATTGGATCGCGCGGGCCGAGTCGCGGCTTGCCGCGCTCGAGGCCGGTGCGGCCCTGGGCGACACCCTGAACCCATAAGGATGACGTAATGCTCTGGTCCCTTTTCAAGATCATTCTCTTTGTCGTCCTGATCGGCGCGGCCACGATGGGCGCGACCTATCTGCTGGAGACCGACGGCGGGATCCGGATCGACATCGGCGCGCAGGAATTCAACCTGGGCGCGCTCCAGGCGGTGATCGCCCTCATCGTGCTGGTGATCGGCCTGTGGCTGCTCCTGAAGCTCGCCGGCCTGGTCGTTGCGGTGTTCCGCTTCCTCAACGGCGACGAGACCGCGATTTCGCGCCATTTCGACCGCAACCGTGAACGCAAGGGCTACCAGGCGCTGGCCGAGGGCATGATGGCACTGGCCAGCGGCGAGGAACGCACGGCGATCACCAAGGCCGCGCGTGCGGAGCGTTACCTGCGCCGCCCCGAACTCACCAATCTCATCACCGCGCAGGCGGCCGAGATGTCGGGGGACCGCAAGAAGGCCTCGGAGGTCTACAAGCGGCTGCTCGCCGATGAACGGACGCGGTTCGTCGGCGTGCGCGGGCTGATGAAACAGAAGCTCGAAGAGGGCGACACGGACACCGCGTTGAAGCTGGCCCAGAAGGCGTTCGCGCTGAAACCGCAGCACGCGGAGACCGGTGACGTCCTGCTGGCACTCCAGGCCACGCACAACGATTGGCACGGCGCGCGCGAGACGCTGGGCAAGAAGGTGAAATACGGCGCGCTGCCCAAGGACGTGGGCAAACGCCGCGACGCCGTGCTCGCCCTCGAGGAAGCGCGGGAGATCTTCGACGAGGGCAACTCGATCCGCGCCCGTGAGGCGGCGATCGAGGCGAACAAGCTCTCGCCCGACCTGGTCCCCGCCGCCGTGATGGCCGCACGTTCCTACATGGAACAGGACAACCCGCGCTACGCGGCCCGGGTGCTGACCAAGGCCTACAAGGTCACGCCGCACCCCGACCTGGCCGCAGCCTTCGCCGAAATCGCCCCGGACGAAAGCGCCGACGAGCGGCTGAAGCGGTTCAAGACGCTGACCAAGGAGCATCCCGACAGCCCCGAAACCAAGATGCTGCTGGCCGAGCTTCATGTCGCCGCCGAGAATTACGAGAAGGCGCGCGATGCGCTGGGCGACCTGCCTTACGAGAAGCCGACCCAGCGCGTGCTGACCCTGATGGCGGCGATCGAGCGGGGGCTGGAGGCGCCGGACAGCGAGGTGCGCGCCTGGCTCGCCAAGGCCGTGAAGGCGCCGCGCGGGCCGCAGTGGGTCTGCGACAAGTGCCGGCACATCCATTCCGACTGGACGCCGATCTGCGACAATTGCGGCGCGTTCGACACGCTGAGCTGGACGGAGCCCAAGGAAGGCGACATGCGCATGCCCGGCGGGGAAAAGATGGACGCGCTCCTGATCGGCGCGCCGGACATCGCCCCTGACGCGGAAATGGTCGTGGAGGCCGAGCACATGGAGCCGGAGGACGCGGAAACCCCGACCGACACGCCCGCTGATGTGGTCGACGTGACACCCGAGGACACGACGGAAACCGAGACCAAAAATTAGGGCTACACACCGCGGATCGGTGGTGCTAATCACCGCCCACCGAAGCGGTGTGCCGCTGTAGCTCAGCTGGTAGAGCACGTCATTCGTAATGATGGGGTCGGGGGTTCGAGTCCCTTCAGCGGCACCACTTCGGGTCTCCTCACAAGCCGAACCGATGCGTCATCTTCAGGGCGCCGTCGCGGCCGACCCCGTTGCGGGGTCGCGCGGTGACCCCATCTATGTGGGCGAGGGGGACCGGCTCACGTGACGGCGATCGACGAGAGAGACAGGCTTGTGCGCGGCTTCGTGCGGCGGACCTATGGTCTGCGCGGCACGCTGGCCCTGCATCGTCATGCGCTGGGCTGGGACCTGGTGCGCGCGCCGCTGAACGTGGTTCTGGCCCCGGTCTTCATGCTCGTGCGGCTCTTCGCGCTCCTCGCCGGGAAGCTGGGCTGGCGGAGGGTGTCGGGCTGGCTCATGGGGCGGCGGATTCTCCTGGAAACGGACGTGTCGCAGGCGGTGGCCGGACGGTTGCATGCCTTCCTTGCCGATCTCAGGGCGCGGGGGCTGTCGCCGGAGCTTCCGGCGGCGCAGGTCGAGCGCGCCGTGATGGCCCATGTTCAGTTGCGCAACGCGGTGGCCGAAATCGCCGTGATGCTCACGCTGCTGGCGACCGGTGCGCTCCTGTTCCACATGGCCACGCCCGGCGTCATCTCGCTGGCCGGGCCGGTGGCCGACTTGCGCGCGGCGGCCGAGGCGGTGGCGGATTTCCCGCTGGGGCGGCCTTTAGGGCGTCTCTATTACGGCCTTTTTCCGGTTTCCGCGGGGGTCGGGCAGGTTGTGATCACCGGCATCGCGCTGGCCGCGCTCACCGCGATCGCGACGACCTTCGCGGGCGTCGTGACCGATCCGGTCCAGCGATTGCTGGGCGTGCACCGGCGCAGGCTCGAGCGGCTTCTCGATCAGCTCGACCGCAATGCGGAGACCGGCGGGCTGGAGAAGGAGCACGTGGTCGCGCGGCTGGGCGACTTGTCGGACATGGCCGTGAACCTCTGGCGCATGTTCCGGGGGTGAGTCGTCAGAGCGCGACCAGGTGGTTGTCCCAGGCGTGGTCGAGCCGGCCGAGCGCCCGGGGCCCGGCCGCGTCCAGCGCGATCAGCCCGCCCATGCCGTCGGAGGCAATGTAACCATCGGCCAGCGGCGCCAGACCGCAGACATCGTCGCGTTTCATGGCGCCCAGGAACGTGCCGTCCGGTGCGAATCGGTGCAGGCGCCCCCCGCGCGGTGACGTGATGGCGACCTCCGTGCCCGCCCCGGAAAACGCGATGCTGCCGGCATAATCCTGCATCAGCATCTGTTCGCCGAGCGGCGCTGTGGCGAGGATCGGGGTCGTTCCCGGCCGGTGGAGGCCCACCAACGGGTTGGCCAGTCCCGGCGCGCCCTGCCACTGCATCGCGAAGGCGACGAGCCCGTCGGGGCGCACGGCGAGGTGGCGAATCGAGTTCTGGTGCAGATCGCCGGGGAGCGTGACCCGTTCCAGCAGCTGTCCCGACAGGTCGGTGTAGACAAGCGACGGCACCATCCGGTCGAGGTTCACCTTTTCCCGGTCCACCGTCTCGATCCCGCCGTTCGCGATGACGAGCGTTTCGCCGTCCGGCATCAGGCGCAGTTCGTGCGGACCGATGCCGTGGGTGGGGAAACTGCCGATGCGGGTGTAGCCCTCCGTCTCCCAGATGCCGACATGGCCACGGCTGCCTTCGATCTCCTGCTCCGAGGTGAAAAGGCGCGTGCCGTCGGCCGAGAAGGCGCCGTGGCCGTTGAAATGGCGGTCGGTCTCGGGCTCCAGGCAGCGCACGACACCACCGGTGGCGCAGTCGATGACCAGTGCGAAGCGGCCGGGCCGGCGGGCGAAACCGATCGCTTCGGCCCGCGTCGGGTGGCCGCAGGCGGCGTGGCCACGGGCGGGGAGCGGAACAGAAAATGTCTCTATTCCTGCCGAATCCAGCCCCATCAGCGCGTAGGAGCCGTCCGGTTCCTTCGCCGCCGCGATGAAGGCGGGGGCGCCCACGGCCGACCAGCCGATGCGGGGAGCGGCGGTCGCGGCGATGAGGCCGCCCAGGAAGCTGCGGCGCGTGGTCATGTCAGTCTCCGTCCGACGCGTTGAAGCCCGGCGTGATGCCGTAGCGGGTGCCGACTTCTGCCTCGATGGCGTTGGAGACGCCGTCGATCTCCTGCTGGAGGATCTCGAGCTTCAGCCGCTTCGTCAGGTCGTCGCCGATGGATTGGAACGACGGGTCCTCGATGTCGCGTGCCGCCTCCTGAACGCGCGCCAGCGCGGCCTCGGTTTCCGGGATCTCCCAGTCCGCGAGCGCTCTTGCGAGCGTGACGGCCTGTTCCGTGGCGATCAGCACGTTGTCGAGGCTGCGACCGGCCCGCCACGCCTCGGCCCGGGTCGGGCGGGGACGCGTGACCTCGCCCAGCGGCCGGCCGAGCCGCGAGTCGGCGGTGAATTCAAGCGCGTTGAGGATCTGGGTGTAGATCGCGCGCTGCGCCTCGGATCGGTCGAGGTAAGTGGCGTTGCCCGGGGCTCCGGGGGACAGGAGAAGGTCGGCGAAGGTGTCGCGCCAGCCCGCCTCGATCGCGATGGCCTGCCGCCGCAGGTCGCGGGTCAGGGCGCGCACGAGGTCGCAGGCATAGCTGCCCGTGGCGTAGGCGTTGAAATCGGGATCGTAGAGCATGCGTTCCAGCGCGAACATGCCCCGCGCGGCGATGGAGACTTCGGCGAAACCCTCGGGCGTGTCGATTATGTCATCTTGGTCCGAAATGAGCCGGGTTAGGGTCTTTTCCGTGAATCCGCGCTTGTCGGGCCAGAAGGCGATCGACAGCGCGCCCTGTTCGAGTGGGCCGAGGCGCACGTCGGATACCGCGACCCATGCGTCGAAGGCCGCGTTGTAGGGGCCCTTCAGCGCATCGGGGCTGCAATTCGCCTGCGCGGCGACGTCGAGCTGTTCGGCGGTGGTCGTGAAGGTCGCGAGATCGGGGAGGATCACGTCGTTCACCGCTTCGTCGACGCCCGCGACGGCGGGCAGAGCGATGAGCGAAAAGGCCAGGGCAAGGCGCATCAGAGGGACTCCAGGAAGGCCACGAGCGCATCGCGGTCGGGTTTCGGGAGGGCGGCGACGGTATCGCGGGCGGCCTGCGCCTCGCCCCCGTGCCAGAGGATCGCTTCCATGAGGCTGCGCGCGCGCCCGTCGTGCAGGTAGTTGGCGTGACCTGACACGACCTCCGTCAAGCCGATGCCCCAGAGCGGCGCGGTGCGCCATTCGCGCCCCGTCGCGCGGCCTTCGGGCCGGTTGTCGGCCAGCCCCTCGCCCATGTCGTGGAGCAGCATGTCGGAGTAGGGCCAGATCAGCTGGAAACTCTGTTCCGGGCGGTCTTCGAGCCTGTTCGTGACGAATTTCGGCGTGTGGCAGGCGGCGCAGCCAGTCTCGTAGAAGACCCTTTTGCCGTGCAATACCTGCGGGTCGTCCGCGCCGCGACGGGCGGGCACGGCGAGGTTGCGGGCGTAGAAGGTGACGAGGTCGAGCCCGGTCTGGTCGACTTCGAACCCGTCGTGCATGTCGCTGTCGCCGTGGCGCGCCTCGATACAGGCGGTCTGCGCGTCGGTGCATTCGCCCCAGGCGTCGGGAAACAGCGGGGTCGAAATGCCGATGTCGCCGGAGAAGGCCGCCGCGCTCTGATGCCGGATCGTGGGCGTGCCGGCCTTGAGCCCGAAGCGGCCGAGCATGACCTTGTCGTATTCCACGGACCAGACGAGGTTCGGGCGGCCCGAGATCCCGTCACCGTCCGCGTCTTCCTCGTCCGCCCGCGCGAGGATGTCCTGCGCCGAGATCGCCTCGAGCAGGCCGAGACCGATCATCTGCGGCGTCAGGCGGGGCGAGAGCATGGTGTCGGGGTGCAGCGCGCCATAGGCGAGGTCGGTGAGCGTGTACGTCGGGTCGCGCAGCATCACGACCTCTCCCCCGGCGAGTTCGACGGGGATTTCCTCGTAGCTGATGTCGAGCTTCGCCTCGGCCGGTTGGCCGAAGGTGCCGAAGTCCTGGATCTGGCCGCCGTAGGTCGGTTCCTCGGCCGCGCCGATGTAGTCCTCGACCTCTTGCAGGTCGAGCGCGACCTCGGCCGGGATCGAGGCACGCAGGAACAGGGACACGGCGTTGTCGTCCGGCCCCTCGGGCACGTGGCCACGCCCGTCCTTGATGTGGCAGTTCTGGCAGCCGCGCGCGTTGTAGAGCGGCCCCAGGCCGTCCGATGCCTCGGTCGAGGCGGGGGCGGTGACCCAGATCTTGCGAAAGAGGCCGTTGCCGACCTTGAATTTCAGCTCGCCTTCGAAGCCGATATTGGCCGAGGGCTGGCTGAAGGCGTCGGCGTTGTCGCGGGCGCGCACCGTGGCCGCGCCCGCGGGACGTTCCTCGAACGGCTCCGGCTTGGTGAAATCGGTGGTCGGGGCGGTTACGTCCGCGATCCGGGCCGATTCGTCCGGGGTGCGGGGAACGACGTTCAGGTGGTCGTCGCCGAAGCTGCGCAGGTCCATCCCCGCAGCGGGTCCGGCGACGACAAGGGCGAGCGCAAGCTTACTCGGCGTCGTCCATCTTGGCCGCGTTGAGTTGCGCGTAGTTCTGTTCGCCGACCCGGTCATAGAGGTCGAGCTGGGTTTCCAGGAAGTCGATGTGACCTTCTTCATCGGCGAGGAGATCCTCAAACAGTTTCTGGCTCACGTAGTCGTTCACCTGGTTACAGACGTCGCGCGCTTCGCGGTACAGGGCCGCCGCTTCCTGCTCGGCCGCGAGATCGGCCTCGAGCGTTTCGCGCGGGGTTTCGCCGATGCGAAGCGCATCGAGCTTCTGAAGGTTCGGGTGCCCTTCGAGGAAGATGATGCGTTCGATCAGCCGGTCGGCGTGGTGCATCTCCTCGATGCTTTCCTCGCGGCTCTTGGCCGCCATCGCCGCAAGGCCCCAGTCGTCTTGGAGACGATAGTGCAGCCAGTACTGGCTGACCGCGGTCAGTTCGCTGCGAAGTGCCTTGTTCAGATACTCAATGACCTTCTCGTTGCCCTTCATGGTGTGTCTCCTTTGCCTGGTTGTGCCGCAGGTTGCGCAGCTCGTTCGGTACGTGGAGGTTATCACTCTGCCGCATTGTCGCAACGAAGTGAGACATGCAGCCGCCGCAGTCGGGGGCCTTCCCGAGCGCATGGTAGATGCGCCCGGGTGTGATGATCGTCTCGGAATCCGCGGCGCGCATCCAGTCGATGGCGGCGTGAATGTCGCGATCGGTGATGTTCTGGCAGTGGCAGACGATCATCTTTTCAGGTCCTCTTACTGGAAAACCGCGTTGGGGTTGTCGAGGCTGTCGGACCCCTCGAAGGAGATCGCGTCGAGCCCCAGGTCGGCGACGATGCGCTCGATGGTGGCGGTCTGGTCGATCAGCCCGTCCACGGCCGCCATGATCAACGTCTCGCCCCGCTCGTTGCCGGTGGCGAGCATCTGGTCGTAGGAAAAGCCGCCCTCGGCCGCGTCCGAAAGGTCGGTCATCGCGGCCATCGTGGTGTCGAGCCTGGTTTTCATCTCTTCGTCCAGCGCCGGGTTCGATTCTGCCACGAGGTCCTCGAGCGCGGGGCCTTCGATCACCGTGCCGTCCACGCGGGTGTAGCGACCGAGATAGACGTTCTGCACGCCCAGCCCGTCGTTGTAGTGCGAACGGTGGGTGTTGTCGGAGAAGCAGTCGTGCTCTTCTTCCGGATCGTTCAGCATAAGACCCAAACGCATGCGTTCGCCCGCTTGTTCACCGTAGGACAGCGATCCCATGCCGGTCAGCATCGCGACAATGCCTTCGTCCGCGTCGTCCATCACGTCTTCGCGTGCCGCGCCGCCGTCTTCCCAGGCCGCGACCATCTCTTCGAGGTCTGAAATCAGGAGGTCGGTGACCGCGCGGAGGTAGTCGACGCGGCGGTCGCAATTGCCGTGGGAGCAGTCCGCGCCCTGGACGAAATCGGTATAGGGGCGCTCGCCCGCGCCCGGCCCGGTGTCGTTCAGGTCCTGGCCCCACAGCAGGAACTCGATCGCGTGGTAGCCACGCGCGACGTTGGTCTCGATCCCGTCGGCCTCGTTCAGCCGGTCCGCGATGAAGGTGGCGTCGATGGTCGTGGCGTCGACTTCCTCCCCGGCGATGGTGGGCGCGGGGTTGGCGATCACGTTGAGGGCGGCGAAGGGGTTCTCGTCCGTCGCCCCGCCGTAGGAGGCGTCGACGTAGTCGATCAGACCCTCGTCCAGCGGCCAGGCGTTCACCTTGCCTTCCCAGTCATCGACGATCGGGTTGCCGAAGCGGAAGACCTCGGTCTGCTGGTAGGGCTCGCGCGCGGCGATCCAGGCGGCGCGGGCGGCGGCGAGCGTCTCTTCCGACGGCGTGGCGATGAGCGCTTCGATGGCGTCCTCGAGTGTCAGCGCGGTGATCAGGCTGTCCTCGTAACCCGCATGCGCGATGTCGGCATAGGTTTCGAGCACGTCGGCCTTCGTCGCCGCGAAGGCCGGGACAGCGCCGAGGATCAGCGCGGTCGCGGTCAGCATGGTGCGTTTCATTGAAAATCCGTCCCTTCGGTTATGCACGTTTCCGAACTTATGTGGGATAGCTGACTGAAATGATCGGGTATGTCAATAAAGGTTGACAAATTTGATCGGGAATTGGAATCGTTCCAGAAAACAGGGCTTTCCGAACGAAAAAGGGCGGCCCGTGGGACCGCCCTTCGGATGGAGATCAATGCGTGTGCGGTCAGAGCAGCCCGGGCAGGAACAGGACCAGCGCCGGGAAGGCGATCACGATGGCGACCACGAGGATGTCCGACAGCAGGAAGGGGATGACCCCTTTGAACACCTGGACGACGGACACGTATTTACTCGCCACGTTCTTGATCACGAACACGTTCAAGCCGACGGGCGGCGTGATCATCCCGATCTCGAGCAGTTTCACCACCAGCACGCCGAACCAGACCAGGTCGATGTGCTGCGCCTCGAGCACCGGCAGGAACACCGGCAGCGTGACCAGCATCGCGCCGAAGGGCTCCATGAACGTGCCGAGCGCCAGGTAGATCAGCACGATGATGAACATCAGGCCGACATAGCCGATATCGGCCCCCGCGACGGCTTGCGCGATGAAGCTCTGCAGGCCGGACAGGCCGAGGAAACGGGTGAACATGGTGGCCGCGAAGCCGATGATGAGGAGCGAGCCGGTGGTGGTCACCGTCTCCATCAGCGAGCGGGAGATCGCCGCCTTGGTCAGTTTGCCCATCGCACCGGCCACGACGAAGGTGCCGAAGGCACCGATGGCCCCGGCTTCGGTCGCGGTGAAGAGGCCGCTGAAGAGACCGCCGAAGACGATCAGGATCAGGACGAGCACCGGGATGAGCGACAGGAAGACCCGCATGCCTTCGCCTTTATCCACCTCCGCGCTGCGCGGGATGATGTCGGGGCGCAGGAAGCTGATCAGCAGGACGACGAAGGTATAGGCGATCGCCGTCGCGATGCCGATGCTGATGCCGCCCAGGAAGACCTGCGTGACCGAGGTTTCCGCGATGATCCCGTAGATGATCATCAGGATCGATGGTGGAATCAGCGCACCGATGGTGCCGCCCGCCGCGATCGAGCCCGAGGCGATCGAGGGGCGGTAGCCCGCTTTCACCATCTCCGGGATCGCGATACGGCCCATTGCCGCCGCGGTGGCGATGGACGACCCGGACAGGGCCGCGAAACCCGAGCAGGCGAAGATCGACGAGATCGCGAGACCGCCCGGCAATCGGGCGAGGAAGACTTTCGCGGCGTCGAAGAGCCCGGCCGTCAGCCCGGTGTGGAAGGCCACGAAGCCCATGAGCAGGAACATGGGCACCGCGCTCATCGTCCAGCTGGCGACGAAGCTGTAGGGCGTGTTCTCGAGGATACCGAGCGCGGGCTTGAGCCCGATCATCGCCCAGATGCCCGAGAAGGACACGAGTATCAGGGCGAGCGCCACCGGCAGGCGCAGGACGAGCAGGATGCCGAGCGCGACGACGCCCCAGATACCGATTTCGACGCTCATTGTTCGGCCTCGTCCAGTTCAGCGGCGATTTTGGGGCTCATGTACCCGATCGCGAGCAGGGCGGTGATCAGTGCTGCGAGCGTGAAGCCCACCGGCGCGAAGTAGAAGGAATGCCACACGGGCATCTTGTAGGTCGCGATCTCGACCAGGGTGCCGACGCGCGTTTCCGACAGCGCCTTGTCCCAGTTCGTCCAGGCCAGGAAGCTGTAGACCGCGGCGGCCACCACCATCACGGCGGCGTCCGAGAACCGGCGCATCCGGTCGGAGAGCGCGAAGTCGATCAGTTCGACGGAAATCATCTGGCGCCGCAGCTCGAGCCAGCCCAGCGGCAGGAAGGCGAGCGCGGTCATGTAGTAGCGGGCCACGATCTCGGGGACCGTGTTCATCGAGATGCGAAATAAGTTGCGCAAGGCCACGTCGAGCGTGATGTGCAACATCATCGCGACGACGGCGATGGCACCGATATACGCCATGATGCGGGCGATGCGCCGTGCGAGTACGATCAGCTTTCCCATTGTCCCATCCCGGAAAATCGAGGCGCCCCGGCCCGCGTGCCGCAGGCCGGGGCGTTCGGTTTGAAGGGTCGATTACATGCCGTAGGAGGCGAAATCGACGTCGGCCCAGATCTCGTCCCAGGCGCGGGCGGCCAGGGCTTCGGGATCGGTGCCGACCTCGGCCACGATGCCGTCCCACTTCTCGATCAGGGCGGCGAAGTCGGCGGCCAGCGGGTTGGCCTCGACGCGCGACTGGACGTCCTGCTCGGCGAAGGCGTTCGACGCGGCCAGGAAGTCGTCGCTGGGCTGGTTGTCGGCGATGCCGGCTTCGGCCACGGCGGCGTCCGCTTCCGACGGCATCTGGTAGGCCCAGCGGTCGGTCAGCTGCGGGTCGGCGCGGTTGGCGGCCTTCGCGAACTGCTCACGCTCCTCGACCGACATGTCCGCCCAGGTGTCGGCGGCGACGGTGAAGTTCGAGGTCACGTGGTAGGTGCCCAGCGGCACGCGCAGCACGTTGGTGGCCACGTCGACCAGGCGATAGGACAGCATGTCCGCGATCGAGGCCATCGTGCCATCGATCGTGCCCTGGCTCATCGCTTCGAAGGTCTGGCCCACCGGCAGGTTCACCGGGGTGGCGCCGAAGTTCTCGGCCCAACGCGAATACGGCGCGCCGCCCGAACGCAGGCGCAGGCCCTGCAGGTCGTCGATGGTTTCCACCGGTTCGGTGGTGATCAGGACGTAGACGTCCGAGGAGCCGGAGCCCAGGAAGACGCCGCCGAAGTCCTTGTACTCCTGCTGGCAGGGTTCGCAGTTCACGACCCACTCGGTCATGGCCCAGCCCATCGCGTGCGGGCTGCGGCCGGCGAGCGCGAGGTCACCGGCCACACCGGTCTGCGGGAAGTCGGCCGCGAAGTAGAGCGGCAGCGAGTTGCCGACGGCGGCCAGCCCGGTCTGAAGGGCGTCCTTCATCTGGGGCAGCGAGACGACCTCGGGCCCGACGATGTTGGCGGACATGTTGCCGTTCGATTCCTCGTCGAGGAACTCGGCGAACTTGCCGTACATGTAGGCCGCCGGGTGCGCCGGCGGGGCCGCCGGTGCAGCGACGAACGACTGGGCCTGCGCGGCGCCGGTCATGGTGAGCGCGGCCGCGAGGGCAGCGCCGGTGAGGTTCCAGAGTTTCATTGAGTTTCCTCCCTATGAAGCGTCCTAAAGGTTCAAGAGCCGCTTGGCGTTTTCCTTGAGGATGAGAGGACGCACCTCATCCTTGAACGGGGCTTTCTCGAAATCCGCGAGCCACCGGTCCGGCGTGATCGCCGGCCAGTCCGACCCGAAGAGCATCTTCTTCTTCAGGAGCGAGTTGGCGTATTTGACGAGGATCTCGGGAAAGTATTTCGGCGACCATCCGGAGAGGTCGATGTAGACGTTGGGCTTGTGCTGGGCCACCGCGAGCGCCTCTTCCTGCCAGGGGAAGGACGGGTGGGCCATGATGATCCTGAGGTCGGGGAAGTCGACCGCGACATCGTCGATGCACATCGGGTGCGAATACTTCAGGCGCATCCCCATGCCGCCGTGCATGCCGGAACCGACGCCGGTCTGGCCGGTGTGGAACAGCGTGATCGCGCCTTCTTCCTCGAGCACCTCGTAGAACGGGTAGGCCATGCGGTCGTTCGGCCAGAAGGCCTGGATCGTCGGGTGGAACTTGAAGCCCCGCACGCCGAAATCGCGGATCAGGCGGCGCGCCTCGCGGGCGGCCATCTTGCCCTTCCACGGGTCGATCGAGGCGAAGGGGATCAGGATGTCATCGTTCTCGGCGCAGATCTCGGCAACTTCTTCGTTCGAGTAACGGTAGAAGCCGGTGTTGGATTCGCTGTCCACCGGGAAGATCACCGCGCCGATCTTGCGCTCGCGGAAGTACTGGGCGGTCTGGCGGGGCGAGGGCAGCATGCCCTCGGCGCCGGCGGGGTTGCCGAAGTACTTGGCCATACCCTGCTGGAATTCGTAGTAGCCGTCGTCCCGCTCGCCGTGGGAGCAGGGCTCTTCGGCGTGGGTGTGGATGTCGATCGCGATGAGATCGTCGATGTTCATGGGCATGCGTTCAGTCCTGTGAATTTCCTGAGCAGGGAGATGAGCTGTTCCGCTTCCTCGGGGCTCAGGGCTTCTTTTTCGTCGAAGTTGTGGTTCAGAAATGCGTCCTTCTTGGAGTCCACGAATTTCTGACCTTCGGGTGTGAGGCTCAGGCGCACCGCGCGCCGGTCGTCGGCCGGCGTGGCGCGCGAGACGAGCCCCCGCTCCACCAACCGCCCCGTGAGCTTGGTCATGTGGGCGGGCTTGATGTGAAGCGTGTTCGCGACCGTGCCCTGGCGCAGGCCTGGGTTCAGGCCGATGACCCAGAGCACGGTGAATTCGCCGGGCTTGAGCCCGTATTCGCCGAGATGTTCGAAGAAATTCTCGAACAGTTTCACCTGCGCGATGCGGATCAGGAAGCCGAGCCCGTTGGTGAGCTCGCCCAGCTTGATGGGGGCGTCTTCCGTCGTCTGCAGCGCGTCGTCGGGCATCATCCCTCCGTCGGCCGGGCGACCTTGCCCGCCTTCTTGTTGAGGAAGGCGTTGAGCCGTTCCTCGGCTTCGGGGCTGGTCGCCGTGAAGGAGGCGATGAAGCTTTCCACGAAGAGGCCGTCGTCGGACGACATGTCCTGGATGCGCGGCAGGGCGTTGATCACGGCGTAGTTCGAGATCTCGGCGTTGGTGGCGGCGCGGCCGGCCAGCTCGACCGCCTTGTCCAGCGCCGCACCTTCGTCGACCACGTATTGCACGATGTTCCAGCGCTCGGCGGTGTCCGCGTCGACGGAGCGGCCTGTGAGCATCATGTCGGTCATGCGGGCCAGCCCCATCAGCCGGGCCGAGCGCACCGAGGCGCCGCCGCCCACGAAGATGCCGCGCTGCCCTTCGGGCAGGGCGAAGAAGGCGGATTGATCGGCAACGCGCACATGGACCGCCGAGGCGAGTTCGAGCCCCCCGCCGACCACGGCGCCATGCAGGGCCGCGAACCATGGCAGCTTGCCCTTCTGGATCCAGCCGAACACTTCGTGCCAGCGGCGCGAGCCGTGCACACCCTCGAAGGGGGTCTTCTTCACGTGTTCGGCAAGGTCCAGCCCGGCGCAGAAATGCGATCCGTGCCCGTGGATGACGGCGGCTTTCGCCTCGTCCTCGGCCTTGCGCACGAGCATGGCCAGTTCTTCCACGAATGCGTCGGAGATCGCGTTGCGCTTCTCCGGACGATTCAGTCCGAGAAGGGCGACATCCCCCCTCAACTCATAGGTGAGATACTTCAGGTCCAACGATATCCTCCCACGCGACTTCATGAGTCGCCTTGATTTCACTATCCACTCATTTAGTTTCCGCGTAAACTAATTTCTGAGCGGCGTCGAGGAGCGCGCCGAGGGAGGACATCATGTCAGACGCGAAATTGCGCCCGGTGAAGCTTTGGCACGCCGAGGTCGCCCATGAGAAAAAGCCCGACGGCACGATGTACGTCTGGCAGAAGGAGCCGCTGGGGCCCCATTCCGAAAAGACCTCGGAGTGGCTCGAGCGCTGGGCGCGCGAATCACCGGACCGCACCTGGATCACGGAACGCGGCGTCGGCGAGGACGAATGGCGCGGCGTGACCTATGGCGAGGCGCGCGAGATCGTGCGGTCGATCGGGCAGGGGCTGCTCGACCTCGACCTGTCCGAGGAACGGCCGCTTGTCATCCTGTCGGGCAACTCGGTCGCGCATGCGCTGATGGTCGTGGCCGCGCATTACGTGGGCATCCCCTCCGCCGCGATCGCGCCGGCCTATGCGCTGGTGTCGGAAGGGTTCGAGAAGCTCAAGGGCGTGCGCGACCAGATCACGCCCGGCGCCGTCTTCTGCGAGGACACCGGACCGTTCAAGAAAGCCATCGACACCGTTTTCCCCGACCTGCCGCGTCTTGGTGTGAATGGGGATGACCTGGCGATCGCTTGGGACGACCTGAAGGCCACGCCGGTGACCGACGCAGTCGACAAGGCGAACGACGCGATCACGCCGGACACGGTGGCCAAGTTCCTGTTCACCTCCGGCACGACCGGCAGCCCCAAGGCGGTGATCCAGACGCAGCGGATGCTCTGCGTGAACATCGAACAGGTGACGGATTGCTATGCCTATCTCCGGGACGAGCCGCCGATGGTGCTGGACTGGGCGCCGTGGAACCATGTCGCCGCCGGCAACCTGATCTTCAACGTGGTGCTGTCCAACGGCGGGACGTTCCACATCGACGCGGGTCGTCCGACCAAGGACATGATTCACGAGACGATCCGTAACCTGCGCGACGTGCGGACCAACTGGTACTGGAACGTGCCGGCGGGCTTCGAGATGATCCTGCACGAAATCGCGAAGGATCCCGACTTCGCCCGCACGTTCTTCTCCGAGATGAAGCTGATGTATTACGCGGGCGCGGCGATGGCCCAGCACACCTGGGACGATCTCAAGGCTGCCGCCATCAAGGCGACCGGCGAGGAAATCCTGCTGGGCACCGGGCTTGGCGCGACCGAGACGGCGCCGTTCGCGCTCTACCAGACCGAGCCGCAGGACAGCCCCGGCAACATCGGTATCCCGGCCAAGGACCTGGTGCTGAAGCTGGTGCCGAACGAGGGCAAGATGGAGGCCCGCGTGAAGGGGCCGAACGTCACCCCGGGCTACTGGCGCAACGAGAAGCTGTCGGCCGAGGCCTTCGACGAGGAAGGCTTCTACAAGCTGGGCGACGCATTGCGCTTCGCGGACCCGGACGATCCGGCCAAGGGCTTCTTCTTCGACGGGCGCGTGGCCGAGAACTTCAAGCTCCAGACCGGGACCTGGGTCTCCGTCGGGGCCGTGCGGGCCAAGCTCACCGATGCGCTGGGCGGGCTGGCGCGCGACGTGGTGCTGACCGGCGACGGGCAGGAAAAACTGGGCGCGCTGCTGGTGCCGTTCCGGCCGGCCATCGAGGAAATCGTCCCCGGCGGCAAGGAAATGGACGAAGCCACGCTGTTCACCCACCCGACGCTGCGCGAGGCGATTGCCGAACGGCTTGCCGCCTACAATGCCAAGGCGACGGGGTCGTCGATGCGCGTGCCGATCGCGATGGTGCTGATCGAACCGCTCGATCTCGACAAGGGCGAGGTCACGGACAAGGGGTCGGTGAACCAGCGCGCGGTGCTGCGTGAACGGGCCGGGCTGGTCGACCATCTCTACGAGGAAGGCGGGGACGTGATCCGCGCCTGACACGCAGGGCTTCCATTGTGGGCCACGGATTGTATACATAGGCGTGTATACACCGGAGGGCCACATGACCGAAGAACGGGGCAGCACCCACGCGAAACGGGCCGCATACGAGCTGCGACAGCGCATCGTGAAGGGCGAACTGCCTGGCGGTACGCGGCTTTACGAGGTCGCGCTGGCCGATGAAATGGCGATCTCGCGCACCCCGGTGCGCGAGGCGATGAGCCGCCTGGCCGAAGAGGGCCTGCTCGAGCGCGCGCGCGGCGGCGGCTTCGTGGTGCGGTCGTTCACCTATGCCGACATGGTCGACGCGATCGAGCTGCGCGGCGTGCTCGAGGGCACCGCGCTGCGGCTGTCGGCCGAGGCGGGCGTGAGCCCCGAGGCACTGGCGGAGCTGTCCGCGCTGGTGGATCGGCTCGACCAGATCATGGTGTTCGGAAACGACCCGGACCTGGAGCGCTACAGCGAGCTAAACGCAATTTTTCATGACGCTTTGTCGGAATTGTGCCCCTCCGAAATCATCCGGCGGGAGCTTGAGCGGGTGAAGTCCCTGCCGTTCGCGTCCCCCTCCGCCTTCGTGTTCCGCAAGCGCGATCCGGACGCGGTGGCACGGTCGCTCGTCACCGCGCAGGAACAGCATCGTGCGATTGTCGATGCGCTGGCCGCGCGGCAGGGGTCGCGGGTCGAGGCGCTGGCGCGCGAACACGCCGGGATCGCCCGGCTGAACCTTGAAGCCAAGGCGAAATCCGAGATCGACACACTCCCCGCGATGGCGCTGATCGTGGAATAACTCCGCGCCTCGCATACATTTTCCGGCGCAGATGGACGAAATCGAGAATTTTCCCTTGCAAAACCGGATTGATCAGATGCAGATGTATACATCTTTGGATTCGGGAGGACCCCATGGTCAAGACGCTTGAAGATATCATGCAGGAGTCGAACATCGTCGACGTTCTGCGCAATTCCAAAATCGGTATGTACGTGTACCCGGTCGTTGCGCCGGAATTCACCAACTGGCGTTCGGAGCAGAACGCCTGGCGCAACTCGGTCGTCGTTTACGACCAGTCGCACCACATGGACGAAGTGACGGTCGAAGGCCCGGACGCCGAGGCGTTCCTGTCCTACGTCGGCATCAACTCCTTCGCCAACTTCGGCACCGACGTCGCCAAGCACTTCGTGCCCGTGACCCCGGAAGGCCACGTGATCGGCGACCACATCATCTTCCGCCTGGAAGAGAACAAGTTCGTCACCGTGGGCCGCGCCCCGACCTCGAACTGGATCATGTTCCAGGCTGCCATCGGCAAGTGGAACGTCAAGGTCAGCCACGACCCGCGCTCGGACTCGCGTCCGGACGGCAAGGCGATCTACCGCACCCACTACCGCTTCCAGATCCAGGGCCCCGACGCCGACAAGATCTTCGAAAAGATCAACGGCGGTCCGGTTCCCGAGGTGAAGTTCTTCCGCGTGGCCGACATCAACATCGGCACCCGCAAGGTGAAGGCGCTGCGTCACGGCATGGCCGGTGCGCCCGGTCTCGAGATCTGGGGCCCCTACGCCGACAAGCACTACATCCAGACCACGATCCAGCAGGCCGCCCGTGACGTGGGCGTCGAGATGCACTTCGTGGGCTCGCGCGCCTATTCGACCAACACGCTCGAATCCGGCTGGATCCCGTCCCCGCTGCCCGGCATCTACACCGGCGGTGGCATGATGAAGGAATACCGCGAGTTCCTGACGGAGAACTCCTACGAAGCGGCCGGTTCCATCGGCGGGTCGTACGTCTCCGAGAACATCGAAGACTACTACGTGAACCCGTTCGAACTGGGCTACGGCTTCTACATCGGCTGGAAGAAAGACGACTTCATCGGCAAGGACGCCCTGGCCAAGCTCAAGGACGCGCCGTCGAACCGCAAGAAGGTCACCTTCGAGTGGAACGCTGACGACGTGATGAAGGTCATCTCGTCCTCGTTCAAGCCGGGCGAGAAGAACTACAAGTGGATCGACTTCCCGCAGCCGAACTACGCCTCGTCGTCGGCCGACATGGTCATGCACGGCGACAAGATGGTCGGCATGTCGATGTTCAACGGCTACTCGTTCAACGAACGCTGCATGCTGTCGCTCGGCGTGGTCGACTCGTCGGTCGAAGTGGGCGACGTGCTCGAGCTGGTCTGGGGTGAGCCGAACGGTGGTTCGGGCAAGACCTCGACCGAGCCGCACGAGCAGACGACGATCCGCGTCCGCGTGTCGCCGACCCCCTACTCGACGGAAGCGCGCACCAGCTACGCCGACAGCTGGCGCACCAAGGGCAACTGATAATCGCCCAGAGAACGGATGCGGCGCCCGATTTCCGGGCGCCGCATTCCCGCCATCGGAAGACCGGTTGTGCGGACAATCCGATTGGCATGCCAATAGCCACAGCTTATGGCTCCAATCGTGAATGTGATTTGTCCGGACCGTAGTTATTCCTAGGTTGCACAGCCATGTGCCCCTAAGGTGGCCAAAGATCAGACTCAACGGGAGGAAACCGAGAAATGATCACCAATCTTCTTCGCAACGCCGCCGCTGCGGCCGCGGTCACCGTCGCCGCCGCTGCGCCGGGTATGTCCGAAACCGTCAAGTTCGCGCACTGGGTTCCGCCCGCGCACACGCTGACGAAATCGACCATCGAGCCGCTGCAGGCCGCCGTCGAGGGTTCGGGTCTCGAGATCGAGGTCTACCCCGGTGGTGAGCTGGGCGCCGGCCCGCTCGAGCAGTACGTGCGCGTCGTTCAGGGCGTGGCCGACATCGTGTGGGGCCTCCAGGGCTACACATCGTCGCAGTTCCCGCTGACCATGGTCTCGGAACTGCCGGGCGCCAAGCCCGACGACATGACCGGCTACGACATGATCTGGAGCGCCTACGACGAGGGCCTGCTCGACGGTGAATTCCCGGGCACCAAGCCGCTCGCCCTGTGGCTGTCCGAGCCGAACGTGTTCATCATGAAGGACGTGGACGTGCGCACGCCCGCCGATCTCGAGGGTCTGAAGATCCGCGTGTCGGGCTCCGCCGCTGCATCCGCCGTGGAATCGCTGGGCGCGACGCCGGTGCAGATGCCGGCCGGCGAGATCTACAACTCGCTTCAGACCGGCCTGATCGACGGCGTCATCACCGGCGCCTCGGCCATCGGTGACTTCAAGCTCGACGAAGTCGCGAACTCCTACACGCTGAACGCGCCGCTGGGCCACATCTCGTTCTACGTCGTGATGAACCAGGCCAAGTACGACAGCCTGCCGGACGACCAGAAAGCCGCGATCGACTCGATCGCCGGTCGCGAGCTGTCCAAGTCGGCCGAAGAGGGCTGGTATGCCCGCGCCAACTCGGTGATCGAGGAAATCAGCGCAATGGACGACAACACCGTCTACACCCTCACCGACGAAGAGCGCGCCGCGTTCGAGGAACTGACCTACCCGATCCGCGACAACGTCGTGGCCGAAGTGGGCGGCGAGGAAGTGCTCGCCACGATGCGGGGCGAGTAAGACGTGTTCGCACGCATAAAAAACTGGGCAGACTGGCTTATCAGCCTGTCTGCCCTCATCGGCACCATCGGCCTCGTGGCCGAGGTTGCCGTGATCCTGATCGACGTGATCGGGCGGTTCTTCGGCAGCCCCCTGAGCGGGGCGCAGGACCTGGCGCAGATGGGCATGGTCCTGATCGTGTTCGGCGGCATGGCCCTGTGCGACAAGATCGGCGGGCACGTGAACGTCGACCTGTTCGAAGGCACCATGCCGCGCTGGATGATCTGGGCGGGTGACTTCGTGTCCGCGCTGATCGGCGCCGCGATCTTCATCGGGATCGCCTGGACGACGTGGCAATCCATCTACCTGATGCGGTTCCAGATGGGCATCGTCCAGACCACCAACATCATCGATCTTCAATTCGACTGGTTCAAAGCGGCCATCGTGGTCATGTCGGCCATCACCGCGTTCGCAATGATCCTGCGCGCGATCGGGCTGATCCTGACCGGCGACAACGGGCAAGAAAGCAGGGGCCACGCATGAGCGTTGAACTGATCGGCCTTCTGGGCCTCATCGCGCTGTTCATTCTTCTCGGACTGCGCATTCCGGTGGCGTTCGCCATGTTCGCCGTGGGGTTCACCGGGGTTTCGATCCTGAACTCGCCGCAGGCGGCGCTGAGCCAGTTGGCCTCGGACAGCTTCTCGCTCGCCGCGAAGATCGAACTGGTCGTCGTGCCGCTGTTCATCCTGATGGGCAACGTGGCGACCGAAACCGGCATGAGCCGGAAACTCTATGACGCGGCCTATGCCTGGATCGGGTCGATCCGGGGCGGGCTCGCCTCGGCCACCGTCGTCGCCTGTGGCGGTTTCGCGGCGCTGTCGGGCTCTTCCGTCGCGTCCGCGCTGACCATCGGCCGGGTGTCGCTGTCGGAGATGAAGCGCTTCGACTACGACGATCGCCTGTCCACCGGCGTCGTCGCGGCCGGCGGCACGCTGGGCATCCTCATTCCGCCCTCCACGGGCTTCGTGATCTACGCGCTGCTCACGCAGGAAAGCATCGGCCGCCTGTTCCTGGCCGGCGTCCTGCCGGGCCTGCTGCTGCTGTCCATGTTCATCCTGACGATCATGGTCATCACCTGGATCAAGCCGAGCATGGGCCCCAAGGGTCCGCAGACCACCTTCTCCGAGAAGATGCGCTCCACCACCGGGGCCGCGCCGATCCTGCTCGTGATCGTGCTGACCATCGGCGGCATCTACACCGGCATCTTCTCTCCGGTCGAGGCATCGGCCGTGGGCGCCGGGCTGGTGATCCTGTTCGGTATCCTCATGGGCAAGCTGAACTTCAAGAAATTCTGGAAGGCCGCGCAGGACAGCGTCGTGACCACCGCGACCGTCATGCTGATCCTGATCTCGGCCTACATGATCAAGACGTTCCTGGCGCTGAGCCACATCCCGGCCTGGCTGGGCACCTACCTGGAATCGCTGGCGATCCCGGTCCTGGGCGTCCTGGCGATCATGCTGGCGATCTACCTGATCCTGGGCTGCTTCCTGGAAGGGTTCGCGATGATGGTGCTGTCCATGCCGATCTTCTTCCCGGTGGTGCAGCAGCTGGGCATCGACCCGATCTGGTTCGGCGTGCTCGTCGTGCTGACGCTCGAGATGGGCCTGATTTCGCCGCCGGTGGGGCTCAACGTCTTCATCGTGAAATCGGTGGCACCCGACGTGTCGCTGGGCAAGATGTTCCGCGGTGTCGCGCCGTTCTGGTTCGCGATGCTGGCGACGCTGGCCCTGCTTGTCGCGTTCCCGCAGATCGCGCTCATCCTGCCGGATACGATGATCAACTGATGACGGCCATCCTGATTCCCGGCCTGCTCTGCGACCGGTTCTGCTGGGAACCGGTCCTGGAGCGGATGAACGCGTCCGTCGCCGACCTGTCGTCGCAGGACACGATCGAGGACATGGCAGCCGATTGCCTGGCCATCGCCGAGGGGCCGCTCGAGGTCGCCGGTCATTCGATGGGCGCGCGCGTGGCGATGGAGATGGCGCGGATCGCGCCCGGACGCGTCCGTCGGCTCGCCCTGCTCGACACGGGGTTCCACCCCCTCAAGCCCGGCGAGACCGAGAAGCGCGCCGAGATCGTGCAATATGCCTACGAGCACGGGATGCAGGCGCTGGCCGACCGGTGGCTGCCCCCGATGGTCCACGAGCCGAACCAGACGCCCGAGCTGATGGAGAAGCTCAACGCGATGGTCCTGCGCAGCAACGAGGACCGGCACGCGCGCCAGATCCACGCGCTGGTGAACCGGCCGGATGCGGCGAGCTATCTCGACCGGATCGCCTGTCCGACGCTGGTGATGGTCGGGCGCCAGGACCGGTGGAGCCCGGTGTCGCAGCACGAAGAGATGATGGAACTCCTGCCCAATGCGCGGCTGGAGGTCATCGAGAACGCCGGCCATTTCGCCCCGGTCGAACAACCCGACGCGGTCGCCGATATCCTGGTGCCGTTCCTCGAGGAGTGATCCCATGTTCTTTCTTATGGAAAACATCCACCACGCCGACCAGGACGACGCCCGTGACCGGCTGCGCCCGACGCACCGCGACTGGGTCACCTCCGGGGGCGAGGGCCTGTGTTCGGTCCTGATCGGTTCGGCCACCTGGGACATGGAGGGCAACGCCGTCGGCCATTGGGGCGTGCTGGAAGCCGAGAACGAGGAGAAGGCCCGCGCCTTCGCCGAGGGCGACCCATTCTACACCGAGGGCGTGGTCGCCGACCTGCGGCTCATCCGCCTGGCCGACGGGTTCCAGGCGCATCGGATCGCCGACCGGATGAGCCCGCCGCTGGGCTGACTGGACCCCGGCCCCGGCTGAGGTTATGTGCAGGCGCAGACACCCCAGGAGGCCACCATGAGCTTTGACCGCACCATCAAGATCGCCCCGTCGATCCTCTCCGCCGATTTCGCCAACTTCGGGCAGGAGATCCAGGCCATCGAGGCGCAGGGCGCCGACTGGGTCCACGTGGACGTGATGGACGGTCATTTCGTGCCGAACCTCACGTTCGGCCCGCCGGCGGTGAAGGCGTTCCGCCCCCACGTGAAGACGGTGATGGACGTGCACCTCATGATCACGCCGGTCGACCCCTACATCGACGCCTATGCCGAGGCCGGGGCGGACATCCTGACCGCGCATGTCGAGGCGGGCCCGCACACGCACCGCACGCTTCAGGCGATCCGGGCCGCCGGGATGAAGGCGGGTGTGGCGCTGAACCCGGGCACACCGGCCGAGGCGGTCGAGCACCTGCTGGACCTCGCGGACCTCGTCTGCGTCATGACCGTGAACCCGGGCTTCGGCGGCCAGAAGTTCATCGACCTGACCGACAAGGTGCGCCGCCTGCGTGCGATGATCGGGGACCGCCCGGTGCATATCGAGATCGACGGCGGCGTCGACGCGACCACCGCGCCCAAGGTCGCCGCGGCCGGGGCCGACGTTCTGGTGGCCGGGTCGGCGGTGTTCAAGGGCGGTTCGGTCAGCGCGCCGGACGTCTACGGCAAGAACATCTCGACGATCCGCACCGCGGCGCAGGTCGCGGTCGGCCAGGCGGCCTGAGCCGTTATTTCCGGGTCCGGCGGACCTTTTTCCGGGTCTTGGCGTTCTTGCGCGCGGCCTGTCCGGGTTTGCGACGCCCGGGCTTGCCGGAACGGCCGCGCGGGGAGCTCTTGATGGGCTCCCCCTCCACTTCCAGCAGGTCGAACATCAGGCCCCCGGTGACCGGTACGGCCTCGGCCAGACGAACGAGCACGTTCTGCCCCACCGACAGCGTCGTGCCGGAGCGTTCCCCGCGTAGCGTCTGTTCCCGCTCGTCGTAACGGAAATATTCCGCCCCGATGCTGGCGACCGGGACCAGCCCGTCGGCGCCCGTCTCGTCCAGTCGCACGAAGATGCCGAAGCGCTGCACCCCGGCGATGCGCCCGGTCAGCTCGCTGCCCACCCGGTCCGACAGGAACGCGGCGAGGTAGCGGTCGGTCGTGTCGCGCTCGGCTTCCATCGAGCGGCGTTCGGTCTGCGAGATGTGGGTCGCCGTCGCCTCGAGCTGGTCGATGTCCTCCCGGCTCAGTCCGTCGTCGCCCCATTGGTGGCCCGAGATCAGGGCGCGGTGCACGATCAGGTCCGAGTAGCGCCGGATCGGCGACGTGAAATGCGCGTAGTGCTTCAGCGCGAGCCCGAAGTGCCCAAAATTCTGCGGGAAGTAATAGGCCTGGGTCATCGAGCGCAGGGTGGACATGTTGATGAGCTCGTCGAACTCGCTCCCCTCCGCCTGGCTCAGAAGCTGGTTGAGGTGGCGGGTCTTGAGCACCTGGCCCTTGGCGAGCGTGAAGCCGGACGCCTGCGCCACCTCGCGCAGCGCCTCGAGTTTCTCCGGCGAAGGTTCCTCGTGCACGCGGTAGAGCAGCGGGCGGCCCAGCCGGTCGAGCTCTTCGGCGGCGGCCACGTTGGCCAACACCATCATTTCTTCGATCAGGCGGTGGGCGTCGAAGCGCTCCGCGATGCGCACGCTTTCCACTTCGCCCGCGTCCGACAGCACGATCTTGCGTTCCGGCAGGTCGAGGTCGAGCGGCTGGCGCGCCTCCCGCGCGCGGCGCAGGGCGTAGTAGGCGTCGTAGAGCGGGGTGATCACCTCGTCCATCCAGGGCGCGACACGGTCGTTCGGATTGCCGTCCTGGGCCGCCTGCACCTCGCCGTAGCTCAGCGAGGCGCGCGACTTGATCATGCCGCGGATGAAGGAATGGCTGCGTTTCTCACCGTCCGCACCGATCACCATGCGTGCAGCGATCACCGCGCGCGGCACGCCTTCGTGGAGAGAGCAGAGATCGCCAGACAGGCGGTCGGGCAGCATCGGCACGACGCGGTCCGGGAAATAGCTTGAATTGCCCCGCTTGCGCGCTTCGCGGTCGAGCGCGGAGCCCGGGGTGACGTAGTGGGCGACGTCCGCGATGGCGACCCAGATGACGTGCCCGTCGGGGTTGGCCGGGTTCTCGTCCGGGTGGGCATAGACCGCGTCGTCATGGTCGCGCGCGTCCGACGGGTCGATGGTGATCATCGGCAGGTGGCGCAGGTCTTCGCGCCCCTTGAGCCCGGCGGGCTTCATCCGGTCGGCTTCCGCGATGACCTCGTCCGGGAATTCGTCCGGGATGCCGTGCTGGTGGATCGCGATCAGGGAGACGGCGCGCGGCGCGGTCGGGTCGCCAAGCCGCGCGACGATCTTGGCCTTGGGCAGGCCCATGCGGCCCTTGGGCCCCGATTGGCTCGCCTCGACCAGTTCGCCGTCCTGCGCGCCGTCGGTGGCGCCCGCCGGCACCTCCCATTCCTTGTCGGCGCCCTTGTCGATCGGCACGATGCGCCCGCCCTCGTGGCCCTTGCGGAAGATACCGAGGATGCGCCGCGCGTTCTGCCCGATGCGCCGGATCAGCCGCGCTTCGTAGGCGTGATCGTCCGCCTCGACCTCGGTCATCCGGCACAGCAGGCGATCGCCCGCCTTGAGCGCCGGGTCGCCCTGCTTGGCGACGAAGAGCACGCCGGGGGCGGGGCCGGTGCCCTGCCACTCCAGCGGGTTGAGGAAGATGTCGCCGTCGACCGTGATCTCGGACACTTCGAGCACCGACACGGGCGGGAGCTTGTCCGGGTCCCGGTAGGTCTTCTTGCGCTTCTCGAGGTGCCCGTCCTCTTCCAGCTCCTTGAGCACGCGCTTGAGATCGATCCGGTCGGCCCCCTTGATCCCGAAGGCGCGGGCGATGTCGCGTTTCGAGGTCTGGGTCGGGTTCTCGGAAATCCAGTCGAGGATTTCGTCCTTGGAGGGAATACGTGCCATGTGACCCGCGTATCACGCGGCACCGGGCGCGTCAGTCGGAAAGTCGTGCGAGGTCGGCGGCGGTGTCGACGTCATCGAGCACGGGGAGGAGGACCGGGGCGGGGAGCGTGGCGAGCGTATCGGCCAGCGCGTGTTCCGTGGACCAGCGGGTGCCGTGGAACAGGTCACGGGGCACCGGTCGGCGGGTGTCGAGCCCCACGGCCCAGTAACCGCCGTCGCGTGCGGGACCGATGACGGCCCCATGGCGGGCAATCTGCCGGAAAGCGTCGCGGACATGGGCGCGGGTGATGCCGGGGATGTCGGCCCCGATCACGAGCACCGGTCCGCGCGGTGCGGCCTTGAGGGCGCGCGCCATGCGGTGGCCCAGGTCGCCGGTGCCCTGGGGCATGCGCGGTGCAGCGGGCAGAAGGCCGGAGTGCAGCGCCCGGTCCGGCGCGACGGCGAGGCACGTGGTCCAGTGCGGGGCGCTGAGGTCTTGCACGAGTCGGGCCAGCCGGCGCCGCATCCAGAGCGCGGCGGGCAGGGGGCCGATGTCGGCGGCGAGGCGTGTCTTGACCCGGCCCGGGCGCGGCTCCTTCACCATTATGACGAGGGTCGCCGCGGGTCTGCGCCGGTCGCGATTTTCACTTTTCCGGAAAACCGGTTTTCCGGAAAACTGGTTTTCACGGGAAAGCGGCATCGCGGGGAAGATTCCTTGGATTCAGGAGATTATCGAAAGCGCGACACGCGGCCGCTTACCCTTCCTTAACCACGATAGGCGCCCAGGTAGCCGTCGATGATCCGCCGGTAGACGGCCTTGAGTTGCCCGATCTGGGCGGTCTCGACCCGTTCGTCCACCTGGTGCATCGTCTTGCCGACCAGCCCGTATTCCACGACCGGGCAGTGGTCCTTGACGAACCGCGCATCCGACGTGCCGCCCGAGGTCGACATTTCCGGCCGGATGCCCGTCTCGGCCTCCACGGCCTCGGCCACCAGCGCGGACAGATCGCCCGGCGGGGTCACGAAGCTGTCGCCTGAGACCTTCACCGACAGGTCGATCTCGATCCCCGTCTCGCCGCCCACGCGCGCTGCCTCTTCCTCGAGCCAGGCGATCAGCCCGTCCGGGCTGTGGGCGTCGTTGAAACGGATGTTGACCGTCGCGCGCGCCTCGGCCGGGATCACGTTGGTCGCCGGGTTGCCCACGTCGATCGTCGTCACGGCGAGCGTGGAGGGGTCGAAATGGGCCGTGCCCTCGTCCAGCACGTGATCGTTCAGCCGCGCCATCAGGCGGGCCAGCGCCGGGACCGGGTTGCGCGCCCGGTGGGGATAGGCGGCGTGCCCCTGCACACCGCGCGCGGTGAAGAACGCGTTGAGCGACCCGCGCCGGCCAATCTTCATCATCTCGCCGGGATGGTTGGGGCAGGTGGGTTCGCCCACGATGCAGGCATCCATCGCCTCCCCGTTCTGGGCCATCCAGTCGAGAAGCGCGCGCGTGCCGTCCTCGGCCGGCCCTTCCTCGTCCCCGGTGATGGCGAGGATCAGCGCGGTGTCGGGGGGCAGGTCGGCGGCCGCGTCGATCGCGGCGGCGACCCAGGCGGCGACGCCGGATTTCATGTCGGTCGCGCCCCGGCCCCACAGGAACCCGTCCTTCTCCTCGGCCCCGAAGGGCTGCACGGTCCAGGCGCCGGTGTCGCCCACCGGCACCACGTCGGTGTGCCCGTTGAAGCCCAGCGTGCGCGCCGCGCCCTTCGGCCCGATCCGGGCGAAGAGGTTGGCCACCTCGCCCCGGTCCACGCGCGTGCAGGTGAAGCCCGCCTGTTCCAGCAGGTCCGCGAGGTAGACGAGCGCGCCGCCTTCCTCTGGTGTCACCGAGGGGCATTCGATCAGCCGCCGCGTGATCTCGACCGGGTCCGTATGTGCCATGGGATGCCTTCTTTGCCGTTTCGGCAGAGATACACGCGCGCCGGACGGCCCGCAACGCGGCCGGGCGCGCGAAGACCTGCCGGTGCGGTGCGGCCTTGTGGACAGTCCCCGGGGCCGGTGACAGGGTAAACCCCACTGGTTGACGGGAGACTTGCCATGCGCCGCACGTCAATGGGCCTCGCCCTCGCCGCTGTCCTGCCGCTCGCGGGCTGCTTCGACGCCGACGTGACGGCGGATTTCACGGACACGTCCGCCGTGCGGTTGGACGCGGTCATGACGATGGATCCCGAGGTCTACGACCTGACCCAGGGCATGGGCGAGGATCCCTGCGAGGACGGCGAGGGAAGCGTGAACTCCGACGGCAGCTTCACCTGCACGATGGGTGACACGCGCACGCTCGACGACCTTCTGGCCGCGATGGATGATCCGGAGAACGATCTCGGCATCGGGGAAGGCGTGGAGATCCGCGAGCTGGACAACGGCAACATCTCCGTGTCCTTCGACCTCTCCGAAATGACCGAGGACCTGCCGCCCGAGGAAGAGCGCCAACAGGTCGCCGCCATGTTCGGCGAGGCGCTGGCGGGGCACGCGATGACGCTGACCGTGATTGGGGACGAGATCGTGTCGACCAATGGCGAGATTCTCGGGGACGGCACCGCCGCGCGGCTTGTCATACCGCTCACCGTGATGTTCGACCCGGTGCTCGCCGCCGAGCTTCCGCAGAGCTTCGACACGGAACTCGTTCCGGGAGGCTGAGGGCCTTAGTCGAAGAAGAGCCAGCCCGTCTCGGCGATGTAGACCGCCAGCCCCAGAGCCAGAAGCACGATGACCGAGGCGGCGTAGGATCCGAGGATGGAGGTCCTGCGATCTTCCGTGTCCCAATTGCGCGGGCGGATGCCCTTGAGGCGGAACACCACGAGCGCGGCCAGGTTGATCGCGGCGACGTTGATGACCACGGTCGCGAAGGCGCGGGTCGCCTCGACGTAGGATCCGTCCCCGATCAGAAGACCCATCGCCGCCAGCGGGGGCAGGAGCGCGGCCGCCACCATCACCCCGACGAGCGCCGAGGTCTGGCCACCCGCCACCATCAGCGCAGCGGCGGCCCCCGAGGCCAGTGGCAGCGCCACGGTCATCAGCGACAGCGACCCGTCGTAGGCCATGATCGAGCTTTCACCGTTGAACGGCACGACGAACCCGAGCGCCACCGCCGCCAGAACGCCGACGCCCAGCCCGGCCCCCAACGCGCGCAGGGCGACCAGCATCAGGGGCACGGTGCCCAGCGTGGTGGCGAAGGAAAAGGCGAGGATCGGGCCCAGGAGGGGCGCGATCACCATCGCGCCGATCACCACCGCGATCTCGTCCTGCAACAGCCCGATGGCCGCCACCACGGTCGCGAGTCCGATCTTGATCAGGTAATCGACGGTCAGCGCCGTTCCGCGCCGGATGTCGGCATAGATCTCTTCGCGCGAATTGGCGTTCTCGGCCTGCGCGATGCGTTCCTTCTCTTCCTCGTCGGTGACTTCCGGCAGGCTCGCCTCGGTCGGCAGCGCGTGCAGGGTCCACCCTTCGCGCCCGTCCATCGCCTCGGCGATGCGGTCGAGCACCTCCTGCATGTCGACGTGGTCGAGGGCGGCGATGATGACCTGCCGGTCGCCTTCGCCGGCGGGGAAGCAGTACCAGTTCTCGTCCTTGAGATCCTCGAGGCAGTCCGTGATCGTGGGCACGTCTTCCTTGCGCGCCACGATCTGGATCAGCCGGTCGCTCATTCGGCGTCTTCGTAGAAGGGGGTCATCTGGGCGACGATCACCGCGTTCTCTGCCAGGGCGCGCTCCATGAGCGCGCGTTCCTCGTCCGGGATGTCGTGGCCCTCGTCCAGCCGCTCGTCCAGCGTGCCGTAGCCCGACACGTCCAGCGGCGCCAATTCGGCCTGTTTCAGGATCGCGACGGTTTCGCGCACCGCCTCGGCCTCGTCCACGCCCGAGGCGTAGCAGACCAGCGCGGCGCCGGTGGCCGTCTCCGGCAGCCCGTCGCCGTCCTTGCGGCCGACTTCCACCAGCAGGGTGAAGACCTGTTGCCGCTTGGGTTTCTTCTCGGCCATGACATGCGCTCCTGTTTGCCGCAAAGGGGTGCGGCGCGGGCGCGGCAAAGTCAAGCGCGGGCAAAGACCTCGACGGCCACGGCGAGGCCGTAGAACGTGATCATCAGGGCGCTTTCGATGCCGATCCGCGCGGGCCCCTGTTTCTGGCGCAGGATGAGCCCGCCCAGCAGGATGGCGGTCATCAGCATGCCGGTGGCGAGCCAGTAGAGGTCCTGCATCCCGACCGCGTGGAACAGCGACCCGTCGCGGTAGGCCACGTCGGAAAAGACGAGGAACAGCGTGTCGAAGGTGTTGCCGCCGATGATGCCGCCCACGGCAAGTTGCAGGGCACCCCGGCGCACGGCGACGAGCGTGGTCACGAGCTCGGGCAGGGAGGTGACGACGGCGGTGATGAGCGAACCGACCAGTGACGAGGTCAGACCGTAACGGTCGATGAATTGCGACCCGACGTTCGAGATGACCCAACCGGCCGCACCCATCAGCGCCACGAGGCCCGCGAAGACAAGGATCGGCCCGCGCGGGGAACGATCGGATTCGTCCGCGTCCTCGGGCTCGTCATGCCGGGTTTCGTTGGTCTCGACGGGCTCCCACATCGGCCGCTCGCGCACGCTGGTCGAGAGGCGCACGCCCCAGAGATAGGCAAGGAACAGCACGACCGACGCCGGGTGGATGCCGAAATAGGCGACATCCGGCCCCGCCATGGCCGCGATGGGCATGCTGAGCAGGATCAGGAGCATCACCGCCTGGAACATGTTCGCGGGCTCCGCCGCCGCGTGTTCGAGGTTCGCCTTTCGGTAGATCAGGTCGGCCAGGGCCAGGAACAGGGTCTGGGCGGCGATCCCTCCGACCGCGTTCGAGAAGGCGAAGCTCGCGTCACCCGACCACGCGCCCGTCACGGACACCACCACGCCCGACAGCGAGGTGGCCCCGCCAAGGACGACGCCGCCGGCCATCGCCTCGCCCATGTGGGTGCGGTCGGCGATGGTATCGGCCAGCTTGGTCGCGCGTATCGAGGCCGCGATCACGACAAGACCGGCGACGGCGAAGACCGCGAAAAGCGGGATGGTGGCGAGAGACTCGAACATCTCGGGGTCAACCCCGCGGGGAGGCTTCTGTTCCCCGGGTGGACCGCCGCGCCATCCCTTGCGAAGGACTCCGCGCGGGCCTAGGCTTTCTGCGATGCGGCAGCGCGGGGACGCCATGCTCGAGGAATTCGCCGAGGGGATCTGGCTGGCCAACGGGCCGGCCGTGGTCGCCGCGATGGGCTTTCGCTACCCGACCCGCATGGCGGTGATCCGGCTGCCTGATGGCGGGCTGTGGATCTGGTCGCCCGTTGCGCTCGACCATCAGCTCAAGTGGAAGATCGACAACCTCGGCCCGGTGCGTTTTCTCGTTGCGCCCAACCACCTGCATCACGTCTTCCTGTCCGACTGGGTCGAGGCCTATCCCGAGGCGCAGGTCGCCGCCGCGCCGGGGTTGGCAGAGAAGCGGGACGACCTGAGCGTCGACATCACGCTGGGCCGGACGCCGGACCCGGCCTGGGCCGACGTGATTCAGCAGGTGCGGGTGGACGGCAATCGCATCACCACCGAGGTGGTGTTCTTCCACCAACCGTCGCGCACGGTGCTGGTCGCCGACCTGTTGCAACAACTGCCCGTCGGGTGGTTTCGCGGCTGGCGGGCGCTGGTCGCGCGGATGGATGGCATGGTCGGGCTGGAGCCCGCCGTGCCGCGCAAGTTCCGCGTGGCGTTCCAGGACAAGGAGGCCGCGCGCACCGCGGTGCGCCGCATTCTCGCCTGGCGCGCCCGGGCGGTGGTCGTGGCGCATGGGGCGCCGGTCACGACCGACGGCAACGCGCTTCTCCGGCGCGCCTTCGCCTGGCTCGACGACTAGATCCCGGCGATCAGAACGCCGAGGTAGGCGGCGTAAGCGAGCAGGAAGAGCCCGCCTTCGCGCCGCGACACGCGCCAGCCGGTCACCGCGAAAATCAGCATCGCGGCGGTGGCGGCGAGCATGACCCAGATGTCGAGCTGGATGATCTCGGGCGGGATGGCGAGCGGATGCACCATCGCGGTGACGCCGAGGATGCCCAGGATGTTGAAGATGTTGGAGCCGACCACGTTGCCGAAGGCCACGTCGCCCTGGCCCTTTCGCACGGCGATCACGGCGGTGACGAGTTCGGGCATCGAGGTGCCGATGGCGACGATGGTGAGGCCGATGAGGGTCTCCGACAGCCCGGCCGCCTGCGCGATCCCGACAGCGCCGAAGACCAGCGCGCGGGCGGCGAGGATCGTGATGACGAGCCCGGCCAGGGTGGTGCCGAGCGCGACGGGCAGGCTCAGGGACACGGGCGGCACCGCCTCCGCTTCGGCTTCGTAGACGGCGCCGGCGGCCGTCTTGCGCCGGCGTTCGACCAGCAGCGTGCCGACGAGGTAGGCGACGAGCAGCGCGAAGAGACCCAGACCCGCGAGCCGCCCGATCGCGCCGGTGAGCACGGCGGCCAGCATGACGAGGCTTGCAACGACCAGCACCGTGCCGTCACGGCGCAGCGCTTTGGCGTCGATCAGGACCGGCTTCAGGATCGCGGCGAGGCCAAGGATCAACAGGATGTTGCCGATGTTCGAGCCGACCACGTTGCCCACGGCGATGCCGGGCGACCCGGCGAGCGCGGCCTGGAGCGAGGTGACGAGTTCGGGGGCGGATGTGCCGAAGCCCACGAGCGTGAGGCCGATCACCATCGGCGACAGCCCCGCGCGTTCGGCGACCGAAACCGCGCCACGCACGAGCATTTCGCCGCCAAGGATCAGGCCCCCAAGGCCGAGGATCACGAAAAGGATGTCCGTCATGAAAAAATCCCACCAACACGGGTCTCGTGCTGGTGGGAGATGGCCATGACATTGGCCGATTCAAGCCCCGTTGCCGGGGATTTCGCGCCGGATCAGTCGCGCAGGAGCTCGTTGATCCCGGTCTTGGAACGGGTCTTCGCGTCCACGCGCTTCACGATCACGGCGCAGTAGAGGTTCACCCCGCCACTCGACGGCATGGAGCCCGAGACGACGACCGAGTAGGGCGGCACTTCGCCCATGAAGACCTCGCCGGTTTCGCGGTCGACGATCTTGGTGGACTGGCCGATATAGACGCCCATGCCAAGCACCGAGCCCTCGCGCACGATGACGCCCTCTACCACTTCCGAGCGTGCGCCGATGAAGCAGTTGTCCTCGATGATCGTGGGGCCGGCCTGCATCGGTTCCAGCACGCCGCCGATCCCGACGCCGCCCGACAGGTGCACGCCCTTGCCGATCTGGGCGCAGGAGCCGACGGTGGCCCAGGTGTCGACCATCGTGCCCTCGTCGACGTATGCACCAAGGTTCACGAAGGACGGCATGAGCACGACGCCGGGGGCGATGTAGGCGGACTTGCGCACGACGCAGTTGGGCACGGCGCGGAAGCCGGCCTCGCGCCAGGCGTTCTCACCCCAGCCGGCGAACTTGCTGTCCACCTTGTCCCACCAGCCGCCGCCCTGCGGGCCGCCCGGATGGATTTCCATGTCCTTGATGCGGAAGCCCAGCAGTACCGCCTTCTTGGCCCACTGGTTGACGGTCCAGTTGCCGTCCTCGCCGCGTTCGGCCACGCGGAGCTGGCCGCTGTCGAGCGCGTTCAGCGTGTCCTCGATCGCTTCGCGGGTTTCCCCCCCGGTGGACGGGTTGATCGTGTCGCGCGCCTCCCAGGCGGCTTCGATGGCGGTTTCCAATGCGGCGTTCGACATGGTGTCTCCCAGAAATCCCGTGTTACGTCTTCGATCGCGACGGCTATAAAGGCGCAACGCGCCCCGCGCAACGTGGCAGAGAGGACGAGCATGACAGAACAGAGCCGCGCCCATCCGTTCCGGGACAGTTCCGAGGACCGGCAGGCGAGCCATCACATCCCGGACACGCCGCAGACGCGCAGCCCGACCTACGCGCTGGCCTTCGACGACCCGGACTTCCTGCAACGCGAAGAGCTTCGACCGGTGCGTCTTCAGCTTGAACTGCTGAAGCCCGAGATGGCGATGAACGAGGCGGGCATCAAATCGACGGTCGTCATGTTCGGAGGCGCGCGCATTCCCGCGCCCTACGAAAAGAACAGCGCGCGGACCGAAACGCTGCGCGACCTGTCGCGCTACTACGACGAGGCGCGGGAATTCGCGCGGCTCCTGACGGTCGAGGGCCTGAAGACGCCCGAGCTCGAAAAGGTCGTGGTCACCGGCGGTGGTCCCGGCGTGATGGAGGCGGGCAGCCGCGGGGCCGCGGATGCCGGGGGCAAGTGCATCGGGCTCAACATCGTGCTCCCGCACGAGCAGGCACCGAACGAATTCGTGACGCCCGAGCTGTGCTTCAACTTCCACTACTTCGCGATCCGCAAGATGCACTTCCTGATGCGGGCCGAGGCGATCGCCGTGTTCCCCGGCGGGTTCGGCACGCTCGACGAGCTGTTCGAGAGCCTGACGCTGATCCAGACGGGCCGGATGAAGCAGATCCCGATCCTGCTGTTCGGGCGCGAATTCTGGGACCGGATCATCAATTGGGCCGCGCTCGAGGATGCCGGGACGATCTCGCCCGACGACCTGAAGCTGTTTCGCTATGTCGACACCGCCGCCGAGGCGATCGAGGCGATGGAGAACTGGGAAGAGAAGGGCCAGAAGCGCCGTGTCATCCCCGGACGCTGAGCTGATCCGATTCTGGGAAAAGCGCGGGGCGGTCGATCCGCTCGTCCGGTGGGTGCCGCTCACCGGGGGCAACACGAACCTGTTGTGGCAGGTGGGCGAGCGCGTGGTGAAGCTCTATCGCCCCGGGGGCGACACGCCGCTCTTTCGCAACGATCCCGCGGCCGAGCGCATTGCGCTGCGTGCACTGGAGGGCACCGGGCTCGCCCCTGCCTTCGTGGCGGCCGGGTCCGAAAGCCTGGTCTACCGGCTGGCCGACGGGCGCGGCTGGGTTCCCGAGGACGGTGTGGCCCGCGTCGCCGAAACGCTCGTCCGCCTGCACGCGATGGAGCCGCCCGAGGGCCTGCCGGAGAATACGATGGGCAAGGACGCGCTGGCGCGCCAGACCCGCGCGCTTGGCGAAGAGGTGCCGGACGTGCCCGCCGACATGCCGCGCGCGCGGCCTGTCTTCATCCACGGGGATGCGACGGCGGCCAATGCGCTGGTCTCCGATGACGGCGTGACGTTCATCGATTGGCAATGCCCGGCGGTGGGGGATGCCTGCGATGACATCGCGGTGTTCCTGTCGCCCGCGATGCAGGTGATCTCGGGCAACCGGCCCCTGCGCGAGGCGGAGGTGGACGACTTCCTCGCGGCCTATGGTGACACGGAGGTCGCGGAGCGCTACCGGGCGCTGCGCCCGCTCTATGCCGCCCGGATGCGCGGTTACTGCCGCTGGCGCGCGGCGCGCGGGGATGACGGTTACGCGCGGGCCGCCCGGCTCGAAACCTGATCGCCTCAGAGCAGCGCTTCGATCATCACCGCGGCCAGCGTGAGCGCGCCGCCCAGCGCGACGTAACCCATCGCGCGCAGCGGGCGGGCCCGGTCGCTTTCGCGCGGTTCGCGCGACTGGTTGATGAGCGCGGCCTCGGCCAGGCCGGGCAGGCGCGGGCCGAAGCGCGACAACACGCGCGCGGTCGTGAGCAGGTCGTTCATCACCGCCTTCGGGCCGATGGCGTTCTTGATGTAATCCTCGACGACCGGCCGCCCGATTTCCCAGATGTTCATGTGCGGGTTCAGCGACCGCGCGACCCCTTCGACGATGACCATCGTGCGTTGCAGCAGGATCAGCTCGGTGCGCGTCTGCATCCCGAAACGCTCGGTCACCTCGAAAAGGTAGGCCAGAAGCCGGCCCATCGAGATGCGGCTCGCGTCCATTCCGAAGATCGGCTCGCCGACCGCGCGCAGGGCGGTGGCGAATTCCTCGACATCCTTGTCGGCGGGGACGTATCCCGCCTCGAAGTGGACCTCGGCCACGCGCTTGTAGTCGCGCTGGATGAAGCCATAGAGGATCTCGGCATAGACGCGGCGGGTGTATTCGTCGATCCGGCCCATGATGCCGAAGTCGAGCGCGACGATTTCGCCGCTGTCGGTGAACTTGAGGTTCCCCTGGTGCATGTCGCCGTGAAACAGCCCGTCGCGCAGGGCGTGGCTGAGGAAGAGCTGGAGCACCCGGTTGCCCAGGTTCTCGAGGTCGAGGTTCGACGACTTGAGTTTCTCCAGCTCGTTGGCCGGCGTGCCGTCGGCCCAGTCCATCGTCATGACCCGGCGGGAGCTAAGGCTCCAATGGATCGTGGGGACGACGAATTGCGGGTCGTTCTGCGTGTTTTCCGCGAACTCCGAGGCCGAGGCGGCCTCCTGCCGCAGGTCGAGCTCGCCCAGAACCGTGTGTTCGAAATGCCCGACCACGTCCTGCGGGCGCAGGCGGCGTGTCGAGGGCAGGAGCAGCTCGATGAACTTCGCGGCGAAGTGGAACGCGTCGAGGTCCGTGCGGAAGGCGCGTTCGATCCGCGGGCGCAGGACCTTGACCGCCACGAGCTCGCCCGTGTCGCGCAGCCGCGCCTTGTGGACCTGCGCGATCGAGGCGGCGGCGACCGAATCGGAGAATTCCGAGAACACCGCGTCCACGTCGATCCCCAGCTCGGCGGCGACCGTGCGGCGCGCCACGGCGGTGGGGAACGGGTCGAGCTTGTCCTGCAGGTAGCGCAGCTGCTCGGCCATCTCGGTGCCGACCACGTCGGGGCGCGTCGACAGGATCTGGCCGAACTTCACGTAGGCCGGTCCCAGCGCGGTGATCGCGCGGGTGACCGGTGGCATGTTCGGGTCGCCCCGCTTGCCCAGCCAGGCGAAGGTCCAGCTGACCGTGCGCGTCGTCACCTTGACCAGCGGCGGGGCGTTCATGGCGTGCAGGATTTCACCCAGAGCGCCCGTGCGTGCGAAGGTCGCGCCGGTGCGGATCAGGCGCCAGATGTTGATCGGTCCGCGCATCAGATCTTCCAGCCGGAGTGCAGCGCCGCGATGCCCATCGTCAGGTTGCGGTATTTCACCTGTTCGAACCCCGCGTCGCGGATCATCGCGGCGAAGGTCTCCTGGTCGGGGAACCGGCGGATCGATTCGACGAGGTACTGGTAACTGTCGCGGTCGTTTGCGATCACCTGCCCCATGCGGGGAATGATGTTGAAGGAATAGAGGTCATAGACCTTCTGCATCATGTCGTTCGGGATCTGGCTGAACTCCAGCACCATGAGCCGCCCGCCGGGTTTCAGCACGCGGTAGGCTTCAGCCAGCGCGTCCGCGATGCGGGTGACGTTCCGGATGCCGAAGCTGATCGTGTAGACGTCGAAGCTGTTGTCGTCGAACGGCAGCGCCATCGCGTCGCCCACGACCCATTCGAGGCTGCCGGCCATCTGGGCCGCCTCGGCGCGCTTGCGGCCCTCGACCAGCATGGATTCGGTCATGTCGCAGACCGTCGCATGGGCGCCGGGCGCGCGGCCGAGGAAGCGGAAGGCCACGTCGCCGGTGCCGCCGGCCACGTCGAGAAGCTTCTGACCGGGGCGGGGGGCGAGCCAGTCCATCATCGCGTCCTTCCAGACGCGGTGGATGCCCATCGACATGACGTCGTTCATGACGTCGTATTTCGACGCGACATTGGTGAACACGCCGTGGACCATGCCCGCCTTCTGGTCTTCGTCCACCGTCCGGTAGCCGAAATGGGTGGTCTTCTTCGCGTCGGTCATGCGGATCGCCTCTTTTCGTCAGCTTGCAGATATACGCACCTAGGGCGAGAAACAAACACCTATACGTCGCAGGGGGAAGGGCGGGTCAACGGCAGGCGGGGCACCCGAGGATGGCGTCCCACCGCGACCGGGCCTATATAGCCGGGGCGGCCCCGGGGCCGATCTCTTGAAGCAGGTGCAGGCGACAGATGCCCGAACTTCCCGAAGTCGAAACGGTGCGGCGCGGGCTCGAGCCCGTGATGACAGGCAAACGGATCCTCAACGCCGACGTGCGTCGCGAGGGGCTGCGCTGGCCTTTCCCCGAGCGCATGGCCGAGCGGCTGACCGGCGCTCGGGTGCTGGGGCTGCGGCGGCGCTCGAAATACATCCTGGGGGATCTCGACACCGGCGAAACGGTGCTTCTGCACCTGGGGATGTCGGGCCGCGTCCTGATTTCCGGCGCGCAGATCGGCGAATTCCACCACGCGCACCCGGCGCCGGAGAAGCACGACCACGTGGTGCTCGATTTCGAGGGCGGGGCGCGCGTGACGCTGAACGACCCGCGCCGCTTCGGGGCGATGGACCTGTTCACCACCGGCACCGGAGAGCTTCACCCCCTGATCGCCGCGCTGGGGCCCGAGCCTTTGGGCAATGCGTTCAACGAGGAATACCTCGTCGCGCGTCTCAAGGGCCGCAACACGCCGATCAAGTCGGCGCTTCTCGACCAGAGGGTCGTGGCGGGGCTGGGCAACATCTATGTCTGCGAAGCGCTCTACCGCGCCCGCATCCACCCGGCACGCAAGGCCGGCCGCATCTCGTCCGCGCGGATCGCGTCGCTGGTCCCGATCATCCGCGACGTGCTGAACGAGGCGATCGCGGCCGGGGGATCGTCCCTGCGCGACTACCGGCAGGCGGATGGCGAGCTGGGGTATTTTCAACACACCTTCCGGGTCTACGACCGCGAGGGACATCCGTGCAAAACACCGGAATGTCAGGGCAAAATCGCGCGGATCGTGCAATCGGGCCGCTCGTCGTTCTATTGCCCGCGCTGTCAAAGATGACTTGAAGCCCGAAGCGAGACTCGCATAGGCATGAGCGGAAGCACTGGAAGGGGTTCCCGCAGACATGGCTTATGACAACATCATCGTGGACGTGGACGACCATGTCTGCACGATCCGCCTGAACCGTCCTGACGCGCTCAACGCGCTCAACCTCGAACTGCTCAAGGAGCTGGGTGAGGCGCTGGCCGAGGGCCAGAAGAACGACAAGGTGCGCTGCTTCGTCATCACCGGGTCGGAAAAGGCGTTCGCCGCCGGGGCCGACATCAAGATGATGTCGGACAAGAGCTTCGCCGATGTCTTCGCCGGCGACCTGTTCACCCCCGAAGAGGATGCGATCATGCGCATCCGCAAGCCGATCATCGCGGCCGTGTCCGGTTATGCGCTGGGCGGGGGCTGCGAGCTGGCCATGATGTGCGATTTCATCATCGCCTCGGACACCGCGAAGTTCGGCCAGCCGGAGGTGAACCTCGGCGTGATGGCCGGCATGGGCGGCACCCAGCGGCTCACGCGGCTCGTGGGCCGGGCGAAGTCGATGGACATGAACCTGACGGGCCGCTTCATGGAGGCCGAAGAGGCGGAGCGCGCCGGGCTGGTCAGCCGCGTGGTGCCCTGCAAGAAGCTCATCGACGAGGCGACCTCGGCCGCGAAGAAGATCGCGGAGAAGAGCATGATCAGCGTCATGGCGATCAAGGAAGCGGTGCACCGCGCCGACCAGATGCCGCTGACCGAGGCGATCCTGTTCGAGCGTCGCGTGTTCCACTCGATGTTCGCCACCGCCGACCAGAAGGAAGGCATGGCGGCCTTCATCGAGAAGCGCGAGCCGCAGTTCCGCGACAAGTAGGGCCGGACCACCTGCGGCCGGTCCGCCAGGAGGAGGGCAAGTCATGCGCGTTCTGTTCACCGGGGGCTCCGGCAAGGCCGGGCGTCACGCGATCGAGCACCTGCTGGCGCAGGGGCACCGCGTCCTGAACGTGGACAAGGTGCCGCTCGATCTGCCGGGGGTCGAGAACCGGATCGTGGACATCACCGACGCCGGGCAGGTTCACGACACGATGACCAGCCTCGCGGGTTTCGACGAGCTCGACGCGCCGCGCCCGCCGTCCTTCGACGCCGTGGTGCATTTCGCGGCGATCCCGCGCATCCTCATGACCTCGGACAACGAATGTTTCCGGGTCAACACTCTGGGCACCTACAACATCATCGACGCTGCGGTCCGCCTGGGCATCCGCAAGATCGTCTTCGCTTCGTCCGAAACCACCTACGGCATCTGTTTCGCGCAGGGCGAGCGCAAGCCGGACTACATCCCCGTGGACGAAGACCACCCGACGGTGCCCGAGGACAGCTACGCCATGTCCAAGGTCGTGAACGAAGCGACCGCGCGCAGTTTCCAGGCGCGCTCGGGCGTCGACATCTACGGGCTGCGCATCAACAACGTGATCGAGCCGCACGAATACGCCCGCGACTTCCCGGCGTTCGTGAAGGACCCGGCCCTGCGCCGGCGCAACATCTTCGCCTACATCGATGCGCGCGACCTGGGCCACATGGTCGACTGCTGCCTGAAGACCGACGGGCTGGGCTACGAGGTGTTCAACGTGGCCAACGACGACAGCTCGGTCGGCATGCCGTCGGCCGAGGTGGCAGCACGGTTCTACGACGGCGTACCGGTCACGCGGGAGATGGGGGAATACGAGAGCTTCTATTCCAACGCGAAGGCCCGGCGGCTCGTCGGGTTCGCGCCCAAGCATGGCTGGCGCGACCAGATCGACGGGTAGGCGCGGCCCTGCATTAAAGGGGTTCACAAGTCCCGAAAAACCCCATATACGCCGCCGCTACATGCGTGTGAGACCCGCCAAGGTCGGAATCAGCCGGTAGAGAACCCGGTCGGGTCGTTTTGATCACGCTACAGACATTGAAACGCACCCGACGAAGGGAAGATCACCATGGCGAATTCGCCCCAGTCCAAGAAACGCGCCCGTCAGAACGAGCGCCGCTTTGCCGTCAACAAAGCCCGCCGTTCGCGCATCCGCACCTACCTGCGCAAGGTCGAGGAAGCCATCGCTTCCGGCGACAAGGACGCCGCCCAGGCTGCGCTCAAGGAATGCCAGCCGGAGCTGATGCGCGGCGTGTCGAAGGGCGTGTTCCACAAGAACACCGCGGCGCGCAAGATGTCGCGCCTGTCCTCGCGCGTGAAGGCGCTGGGCTGAGCCCGACCTCACGCAAGGTCATGAATGACGAAACGCGGTCCCTCGGGGCCGCGTTTTTTCGTTCCGGTTTGTTCGTGTTGTTTCGGTCACGACAGGGCGCCCGGGACCGTGCCCCGACCCGGTCCGACGATTCGCCCGGGGTCCGGATTTCCCTTGCTTCATTGCATTAGTGAAAGCGGCGCTGGATTCTTTTACCCGTTGTTAGAGTCAAGCTCTAAGAACAGTTGCGACTCTCACGTCGCCCCTCCTATCTTCTGTCTTGCGACTCGCGTCGCTGACTTGGGACAGAGCGGAAGAAGGGGGTGGGGATCCCCGGATTTCGCACCGAGGGGATCTTAGAAGATCTAAGGGGAAGCCTTCGGTTTATGCCGGACGTATCCGGGGCCTGCGGTACACACCGAACAGGTTCTCTATGCGTTGGTATTTCGCGTCGGACCATCATGGCCCGCGCTGCAGTCGTGTCAGCACCTGGTTGCAAACTTGTCGGGCACATCAGTGCCCGGGCCGCGGTTCCGCGGGAAATGACATGAAGCAGGCAGAGAAGAGATGGCAGACAGCATGTGGGGACAGGTTCGTGAACGGCTTGAACAATCGGTGGGACAGAACAACTACCGGAACTGGATCGAGCCGCTCGAATTCGCTGACCTCGATGGCGGTGTCGCCACCTTCCTCGTGCCCACGAACTTCATGGGCAACTGGGTGCAGCGCAACTTCGGCGAGCAGATCCTCCAGCACATGAAGACGGTCGGGGCGAGCGTGTCCCGCCTCGAGTTCGTCGTGCCCCGTTCCTCGGGCCAGCCGCGTGCGGCGGCCACGGATGCCACGCCCGCGGTCTCGGCCAACGGCAACGCCCGCCCGGCCCGCACCGGCGGGGACGATCTGCCGGGCGCGCCGCTCGACCCGCGCTTCACCTTCGACAGCTTCGTTGTCGGCAAGCCCAACGAACTGGCCCATGCCGCCGCGCGCCGCGTGGCCGAGGGCGGGCCGGTCACGTTCAACCCGCTGTTCCTCTACGGCGGCGTGGGGCTGGGCAAGACGCACCTGATGCACGCCATTGCGCACGAGATGCAGGAGCGGAACCCGGAGCTGCGCGTCGTCTACCTGTCGGCCGAACAGTTCATGTACCGCTTCGTCCAGGCGCTGCGCGACAAGGCGATGATGGATTTCAAGCACCTCTTCCGCTCGGTCGACGTGCTGATGGTCGATGACGTTCAGTTCATCGCGGGCAAGGACAGCACGCAGGAAGAGTTCTTCCACACGTTCAACGCGCTCGTGGACCAGAACAAGCAGATCATCATCTCCGCCGACCGCGCGCCGGGTGAGATCAAGGATCTCGAGGAGCGGATCAAGAGCCGCCTGCAATGCGGGCTGGTGGTGGACCTGCACCCGACCGATTACGAGCTGCGCCTGGGCGTGCTCCAGTCCAAGGTCTCGGCCTACCGCACGCAGTACCCGGACCTGACGATCGCCGATGGCGTGCTCGAATTCCTCGCGCACCGTATTTCGACCAACGTCCGCGTGCTGGAAGGGGCGTTGATGCGGCTCTTCGCCTTCGCGTCGCTCGTCGGCGGAGAGATCACGCTGGAGCGCGCGCAGGAATGCCTGACGGACGTGCTGCGCGCGTCGGACCGCAAGGTCACGGTGGAAGAGATCCAGCGCAAGGTGGCCGAGCACTACGGCATCCGCCTGTCCGACCTGATCGGTCCGAAGCGCCTGCGCTCGATCGCGCGGCCGCGCCAGGTGGCGATGAAGCTCTCCAAGGACCTCACGACGCGCTCCTACCCCGATATCGGGCGTCGCTTCGGCGGGCGCGATCACTCGACCGTCATGCACGCCGTGAAGCGGGTCGAGGAACTGGTGAATGCCGACACGCAGATGGCCGAGGATGTGGACCTTCTGCGCAAGGCTCTGGAGCACTAGGGGGCACTTGACGCCCCCCGTATTCCCACAGACAGTGCAAAAAAACTTGAGACGGGCGGGGAACCGGGTAATGTCGCCGTCCCGGGGCCTCATCGGCCCACGTAAATCCGGGAGTGGGACATGAAGATTTCCGTCGAACGCGCCGTGCTGCTCAAGGCAGTCGGACAGGCGCAATCGGTCGTCGAACGCCGCAACACCATTCCGATCCTGGCCAACGTCCTGATCGAGGCCGAAGGGGATACGGTCAGCTTCCGGGCCACCGACCTCGATATCGAGGTCGTGGACAAGGCGCCGGCGATGGTGGAACGCGCCGGGGCGACCACGGTCAGCGCCGTGACGCTGCACGAGATCGTGCGCAAGCTGCCGGACGGGGCAATGGTGAGCCTTGCCGACGACGGCACCTCGGGCCGGCTGACGGTCGAGGCCGGGCGCTCGAACTTCTCGCTGGCGACGCTGCCGAAAGAAGACTTCCCGGTGATGACCACGTCGGAATACGCCGCGAATTTCTCGGCGCCCGCGCCGGTCCTGCGCCGCCTGTTCGACAAGTCGAAATTCGCGATTTCCACGGAAGAGACGCGGTATTACCTCAACGGCGTCTACATGCATGTGGCCGACGGCGAGGACGGCAAGGTGCTGCGCTGCGTGGCGACGGACGGGCACCGTCTGGCCCGGATCGACGCCGACCTTCCGGCCGGGGCCGAGGACATGCCGGGCGTGATCGTGCCGCGCAAGACCGTGGGCGAACTTCGCAAGCTCCTGGAAGACGACGACATGCAGATCGCGGTGTCGGTCGGCGAAACCAAGGTGCGCTTCGCGACGCCCGACATCACGCTCACCTCCAAGGTGATCGACGGGACCTTCCCGGACTACACGCGCGTCATCCCGCAGGGCAATTCCAAGAAGATGGAAGTGGACGCGAGCGAGTTCGCCAAGGCGGTCGATCGCGTGGCAACGGTGTCCTCGGAGCGTTCGCGCGCCGTGAAGCTGTCGCTGGGCGAGGACAAGCTCACCCTGTCCGTCAACGCGCCGGACGCGGGCGCGGCAGAGGAAGAACTGATCGTCGCCTATGGCGCGGACCCGATGGAAATCGGGTTCAACGCGAAGTACCTGCTCGAGATCGCGAGCCAGGTGGACCGCGAGAACGCGGTGTTCCTGTTCAACTCCTCCGGCGACCCGACCCTGATGCGCGAAGGCAACGACACCAGCGCGGTCTACGTCGTGATGCCGATGCGCGTGTGACGGCCCCCGCACCCCGTGACCGGCTTGCCTTCGGCGAGCGTATTTTCGGAAAGATGAAAGGGCGCGGATGACGGGCCTTTTCCTGCGTGAACTCACCCTGTCGCATTTCCGCTCGCACCGGCGCGCGGAACTGGCGCTCGACGGGCGGCCCGTGGCGATCTTCGGGCCGAACGGGGCGGGCAAGACCAACATCCTCGAGGCGGTGAGCCTGGTGTCGCCCGGCCGGGGCTTGCGTGGCGCGTCCGCCGACGAGATGGCGCGCAAACCCGAGTCAGTGGGCTGGAAGATCACCGGGCTTCTGCAATCGCGCGACCAGCTCCACGAGATCGAGACCTGGGCCGAGCCGGGCCAGTCACGCCAGGTGACCATCGACGGCAAGGCCGCCGCGCAGGTGGCCTTGGGCCGGATCGCGCGGGTGACGTGGCTCGTCCCGGTGATGGACCGGCTCTGGGTCGAGGGGGCCGAGGGACGGCGCAAGTTCCTCGACCGGATGGCGATGAGCTTCGAGCCGGGGCACGGCGAGGCCGTGCTGAACTATGAAAAGGCGATGCGCGACCGCAACCGGCTGTTGAAGGACGGGCACAGGGACGCGCACTGGTACGGGGCGCTCGAGGCGCAGATGGCGCGCGCCGGGGCGGCGATCCAGGAAAACCGGGCGCGCACCGTGGCGCTGATCGTGGGGGCACAGATGGCGGCCGAGACCGCCTTTCCCGCCGCCGAGCTTCAGCTTCTGCATGCCGAGGGGGCGGAGATCGGGCCCGAGGGCGAGGCGGAACTCGCCACGGCCTTCGCCGAGAGCCGGCCGCGCGACCTGATGGCCGGGCGCACGCTGGTGGGCCCGCACCGGGCCGACCTTGCCGCGACCTATGCCGACAAGGGGATGCCCGCGCGCGAGTGTTCGACCGGGGAGCAGAAGGCGCTGCTCGTCTCGCTGATCCTCGCCCACGGCCGCGCGCTGGCGCAGGACTTCGGGGCGCCGCCCATGCTGCTGCTCGACGAGGTCTCGGCCCATCTCGACGCGGACCGGCGCGCCGCGCTCTACGACGAGATCGTCGCGCTGGGCGCGCAGGCGTTCCTCACGGGCACGGGGCCCGAGCTTTTCACAGAGCTCGGCGCGCGGGCCATGCATGTCGAGGTGCGCGACGAGGCGGGGCAGTCGGTCATCCGGGAGGTCGCGGCGTGACGCTGACCCTTGCGGATGCGGGGCTCTATGCCTTCGCCCTTCTCGTCCTGTTCCTGACGCCCGGCCCGGTGTGGATGGCGCTGCTCGCGCGGGCCATGTCGGGGGGCTTTCATGCCGCCTGGCCGCTGGCGCTGGGCGTGACGATCGGGGACGCGCTCTGGCCGCTCCTGGCGATCCTGGGCATGAGCTGGGTCGCGACCGAGTTCGAGGGCGTCACGGTGGTCCTCAAGTTCGTGGCCAGCGGGTTCTTCCTCTGGCTGGGGTGGACCATCATCCGCCATGCCGACCAGCAGATCGCGGCGGACAGCCGGCTGACCCGGCCGGGCATGTGGGCGGGGTTCATGGCCGGGGTCGCGGTGATCCTCGCCAATCCCAAGGCGATCCTGTTCTACATGGGCATGCTGCCGGGCTTCTTCGACCTGGGCGGGCTGACGTGGCCGGACATCGCGGTGATCGTGGCGTTGTCGATGGTCGTGCCGCTCTTCGGCAACATCGTGATGGCGGCCTTCATCCACCGGCTGCGCGCGCTCCTGAGCTCGCCTGCTGCGCTGCGGCGCCTCAACATCGCGGCGGGGCTTCTGCTGATCGTCGTGGCCGCGATCATCCCGTTCACCTGACCCGTCCGGAGCCCTTGGGCGCCCCTGTGCCGCGGCCACCAAATATGGGGTCATCCGCGTGACATTCCCCCCCGGAAAAGCTACAAACGGGCAACAGAAAAACAGGAAGGCTCTCATGGCCGAAGACGTGCAGAAAGACGCTGAATACGGCGCAGATTCCATCAAGGTTCTCAAGGGGTTGGAGGCGGTCCGCAAACGCCCCGGCATGTACATCGGGGACACCGACGACGGCAGCGGCCTGCACCACATGGTCTACGAGGTCGTGGACAACGGGATCGACGAGGCGCTGGCGGGTCACGCGGACTTCGTGAGCGTCACGCTGCACCGCGACAATTCGGTCTCGGTGCGCGACAACGGACGCGGCATCCCGGTCGACATGCACACCGAAGAGGGCGTCTCGGCGGCGGAGGTCATTATGACCCAGCTGCACGCGGGCGGTAAGTTCGACTCGAACTCCTACAAGGTGTCGGGCGGTCTGCACGGCGTGGGCGTCTCGGTGGTGAACGCTCTCTCCGACTGGCTCGAGCTGACGATCTGGCGGCAGGGCAAGAAGCACTCGGCCCGGTTCGAACGCGGCGAGACGTCGAAACACCTCGAGGTGATCGGGGATGCCGAGGGGGAAACGGGGACCGAGGTGCGGTTCCTCGCCTCGACCGACACGTTCTCGAACCTCGACTACAACTTCAAGACGCTCGAGAACCGGCTGCGCGAGCTTGCCTTTCTCAATTCCGGCGTCCGCATCATCCTGCGCGACGAACGGCCGGCAGAGCCGCTGGAGGCCGACCTTCACTACGAGGGCGGGGTCAAGGAATTCGTCAAGTACCTCGACCGGCACAAGACGCCGATGATCGAGGAGCCGATCTTCATCGAGGGCGAGCGCGACGGCATCACCGTCGAGGTCGCGATGTGGTGGAACGACAGCTACAACGAAATGGTTCTGCCCTTCACCAACAACATTCCGCAGCGCGACGGCGGCACGCACATCGCGGGGTTCCGGGGCGCGCTGACGCGGACCATGAACCTCTACGCCAATTCATCGGGCCTGGCGAAGAAGGAGAAGGTCAGCTTCACCGGCGACGACGCGCGCGAGGGGCTGACCTGCGTGCTGTCGGTGAAGGTGCCCGATCCCAAGTTCAGCTCGCAGACCAAGGACAAGCTCGTGTCCTCCGAGGTGCGCCCGGCGGTCGAGGGCCTGATGAACGAGCGCCTGTCGGACTGGTTCGAGGAACACCCGAACGAAGCGCGCCAGATCGTCGGCAAGATCATCGAGGCGGCGCTGGCACGCGAGGCCGCGCGCAAGGCGCGGGAGCTTACGCGCAAGAAGGCGACGCATGACGTGGCGAGCCTTCCGGGCAAGCTGGCGGATTGCCAGGAAAAGGACCCGGGCAAGCGCGAGCTCTTCATCGTCGAGGGTGACTCGGCCGGCGGGTCGGCCAAGCAGGGCCGGTCGCGCCAGAACCAGGCGGTGCTGCCCCTGCGCGGCAAGATCCTGAACGTCGAGCGCGCGCGCTTCGACCGGATGCTGTCGTCGGAGACGGTGGGCACGCTCATCACCGCTCTGGGCACCGGCATCGGGCGTGACGAGTTCGACATCGAGAAGCTGCGCTACCACAAGATCATCATCATGACGGACGCCGACGTGGACGGCGCGCACATCCGTACGCTGCTGCTCACGTTCTTCTACCGCCAGATGCCCGAGATCATCGAGGGCGGGTACCTCTACATTGCGCAGCCGCCGCTCTACAAGGTGTCGCGCGGGCGGTCGGAGGTCTACATCAAGGACGTTCCGGCGCTCGAGGATTACCTGATCCAGCAGGGGATCGAGGGCGCGATCCTGCGCCTGGCTTCCGGGGAAGAGATCGTGGGGCAGGACCTCGCCCGCATCATCGAGGGCGCCCGGTCGTTCAAGCGCGTGCTCGACGCATTCCCGACGCATTACCCGCGCAACATCCTGGAACAGGCCGCACTTGCCGGGGCCTTCGACCCCGGGGCGGCGGATTCGGACCTTCAGGCGGTCGCGGACCGGGTGGCCCAGCAGCTTGACCAGGTGGCGGTCGAATACGAACGCGGCTGGACCGGCCGGATCACCCAGGACCACGGCATCCGCCTGTCGCGCATCCTGCGCGGGGTGGAAGAGATCCGCACGCTCGACGGCGCCATCCTGCGCTCCGGCGAGGCGCGGCGCCTGAGCCAGGTGAGCGAGGACAGCCGGGCCTATTACCAGGATCCCGCCAAGCTGGTGCGCAAGGAGCGCGAACAGATCATCTACGGGCCGACCGACCTGCTCGAGGCGATCCTGGCAGAGGGCGAGAAGGGGCTGACCCTGCAGCGTTACAAGGGGCTGGGCGAGATGAACCCGGACCAGCTGTGGGAAACCACGCTCGACCCCGAGGCGCGCACGCTCCTGCAGGTCAAGGTCGAGGACCTGGCCGAGGCGGACGACCTGTTCACCAAGCTGATGGGCGACGTGGTCGAGCCGCGCCGGGAATTCATCCAGCAGAACGCGCTGTCGGTGGAAAACCTCGACTTCTGAGGCGCTGGCCTAAACGGACGACGCCGCGACACGCCGGGTTCTTCGACCCGGCGTGCATCGTTTCTTGGCGCACTCGAACCGTTGATTCGGAGCCGGTTGGGTCCGAAATACTTTACTTACTGAATAAAAATTCAGCAAATATTGACGACTCTAGCGCATTTACCTTACGTCAATACAAAGGGTTAAGTGTATGATTATAGATAAATAATGTGCGGCAAAGTGGATTATAACCCCGCTGAGACCCTCACCAAATTTACGTTTGAGGTACGAAAGCGTTTCGATTATCGAAGCGCCCGAATCCAGTCGAGTTGCGAGTGACCCCTTGCCCATCGACATGCCTTTTCCACACATGCGGCGGGCTTTTTGGGCGCTCTTGCGGGCTGGTGAATGTAAATTGGTACAGGAGTAACACCATGCGCAAGCTGACACTTGCTTCGACGGCGCTAGCCGCCATGACCCTCATCCCCGCCACTGCGAGCGCGCAGGACTCGGAGTGCGGTGAAGTCTCGATCGCCCAGATGGGCTGGGCCGCGGCCGAGGTCACGACGAACATCGCGAAATTCCTGCTCGAGCAGGGCTACGACTGCGACGTCACGCTGGTGCAATCGGACACCATCCCGGCGATCACCTCGGTTGCCGAAAACGGTGAGCCGGACGTGGTGACGAACCTGTGGCTCAACTCCGCCGGCGACGCCTACAAGAAGCTGGAGGACGGCGGCAAGATCGAACGCCTGACCTCGGTGCTCGAACCGGGCGGCGTCGAAGGCTGGTGGATTCCGACGGCTCTTGCAGAAGAGCACCCGGAGCTGACCACCATCGAAGGCATCATGGAGAACCCCGACCTCGTCGGCGGCCGCTTCAACAACTGCCCGGACGGCTGGGGCTGCCGCGTCGTGTCCGACAACCTCGTCGAAGCGCTCGACCTGGAAAGCTCGGGCATCGAGGTGTTCAACCACGGTTCCGGTGAAACGCTGGCTTCCTCGATGGGCGCCGCCGTCACCAACGACGATCCCTGGTTCGGCTACTACTGGGGCCCGACCGTTCCGCTCGGCAAGTACGACATGACCCGCGTGAAGCTGGGCGAGTACGACGAAGCCGCGTTCAGCGAACTTCAGAACCCCGACACCCCGGATCCGCAGGTCTCGGACTTCCCGGCCGCGCCGATCCTGACCTCGGTCACCTCCGAGTTCACCGAGGAAAACCCGGAAGTCACCGAGTTCTTCTCGAACATGACGTTCTCGACCGAGCAGATGTCCAGCCTGCTGGCCTGGAAGGATGAGAACAACGCGTCGAACGAAGAGGTCGCGGTGCACTTCCTGACCACCGCCCAGAACACCTGGACGGATTGGGTCAACGACAGCGCCGAAGAGAACCTCTCTTCGCTGATCCAGTAAGACGACGCCGCGAGGCGAAGATCAGGCGGGGCCGGGATGCCGGCCCCGCTTCTGCGTTTCACAACAGGAGGGGCGACAGCCTGACGACCGCATATGGCGACTTACGACGGACTATTCGACACGCTGGGTTTGCGTGACTGGTGCGACAGCGGCGGCGAGGCCGGACCGATGTCGATGGAAGACCTCATGGCCCAGACCAAGGGATCGGAAGAAGCGGCGAACGGCCCGGTGCCGTTCCCCTCGCTCGACGCGCTGAACGAGGCCTGCCCGGCCTGGCCGCAATCGCGCGACCTGACCGTGGGGCTCGAACAGGGGTTCCTCGACATCCGCGACGCGCTGACCGTGGTGGTGGACCCGGTCACCCAGCCGCTCAGCTGGATGCTGCGCGGCACGCTCGACGTCATGACCTCTACCCCGTGGTACGTCATGATCCCGATCCTGCTTCTCATCACATGGTTCGTGACACGGTCGTGGAAGATCATCGGCTTCGTCGCGCTCGGCATCGGGCTTCTGGCCTTCGTCGATTACTACGACTACGCGATGCAGACGCTGGCGATCATCTTCGTCTGTGCCTTCATATGCGTCTTGTTCGGGGTGCCCATAGGCATCGCGATGTCGCGGTCCGACAAGCTTCAGAGGGTGGCGATCCCGGTGCTCGACATGCTCCAGACGCTGCCGCCCTTCGTCTATCTCATCCCGCTGATCTTCCTGTTCTCCGTGACCGAGCCGAAACTCTACGGCATCGCGGTTATCCTTTACGCCATCGTGCCGGTCGTGCGTCTCACCGACCTTGGCATCCGGCTGGTGGACAAAGACGTGATCGAGGCCGCGGACGCCTTCGGGATGACCCGCCGGCAGAAGCTCTTCGGGGTGCAGATCCCGCTCGCTCTGCCCAACATCATGGCCGGTGTGAACCAGACCATCATGATGAGCCTCGCGATGGTCGTCATCGCGTCGATGGTGTCGGCGCCGGGGCTGGGCATCCTCGTCCTGCGCGGCATCCGCAACCTGGAGCTCGGTGTCGGCCTGATCGCGGGCCTTGGCATCGTGATCCTGGCGATCATCCTCGACCGGGTGACCAAGGCGTCGCTCGCGCGGATCGATGCAAGCCAGTCCAGCCGATAGGAGGTCACCATGAGCGACGACAACATCAAGGTATCCATCCGCCATCTCTACAAGATCTTCGGCGAAGACCCGGAGGGCGTGCTGGACCGTGTGAAGGACGGCATGACCAAGGACGAGCTGATGGCCGAGACCAATCACGTGCTCGGGCTGAACGACATCAACGTCGACATGCGCGAGGGCGAGATCACGGTCATCATGGGTCTGTCCGGGTCGGGCAAGTCCACGCTGATCCGCCACCTCAACCGCCTGATCGAACCGACGGCGGGCGAGGTGCTGGTGGACGGCGAAGACATCCTGTCCTGGAGCGAAAGCCGACTGCGTCGTCTGCGGCGCGAGGCGATGTCGATGGTGTTCCAGAAGTTCGCGCTTCTGCCGCACCGCACGGTGCTGGAGAACGCGGGGATGGCTCTGGCGACCGAGGGCTACAAGCGGGACGACTACGAGGCCGAGGCGCGAAAGTGGCTCGACCGCGTGGGGCTCCAGGGCCAGGACGACCAGTATCCGCACCAGCTTTCGGGCGGGATGCAGCAGCGCGTGGGCATCGCCCGGGCGCTGGCGTCCAACTCCGACATCATGCTGATGGACGAGGCGTTCTCGGCATTGGACCCGCTGATCCGCACAGACATGCAGGACCTGCTGCTGGAGCTCCAGGCGGAGCTCAAGAAGACCATCGTCTTCATCACCCACGACCTCGACGAGGCCCTGAAGCTGGCCGATCACCTGGTCATCCTGAAGGATGGCGCGGTGGTCCAGCAGGGTGAGCCGCAGAAGATCCTGATGAACCCGTCCGACCCCTACATTGAGGACTTCGTTGCCGACATCAACCGCGCCCGGGTGCTCCGGGTGCGCTCGGTGATGGAGAGCACCCCGCCGGAGGGCGATTGTTTCGGGGATGTCGACGTCAACGATACGCTGGAAAGCGTGATCGCCCGCGCCGAGGGGGCGGTCGACCGGCAGTTCCGCGTGCTGGACGGTGACAAACCGGTCGGGACGCTCACGATGGTCGACCTGATGCGGGCGCTCGTCCCGCGTGAATCGAGCGCGGCGGCCGCCTGATCCGGCGTCGCCTCAGCCGCGGGCTTTCAGGCCCGCGGCGCTGAAGCGCAGGAGGTGGTCGAGCTGCTCCTTGTCGGGGGCCGCGCCGCCCCCCAGCGCCGCGATCCGGCCCTGCGAGGTGAGCAGGGCCAGCATCGCCGATACCGAGAACACGAAGCCTTCCGCCAGCGCCGGGCGGGGCGTCTCCGGCAGGAGCGCGCCCAGTTCCGCCAGGAAAAGCTCGGCGGTCGGGTCGAAGCATTCCGCGGAAATCTCCCGCCACCTGTCGTCGGCCGACACGAACGCCACGAGCCGCGCGTAGGCGCGCCAGCCCGGGTCCGTGTCCGACAGCTCGAAGATCGGGCGCATGAAGGCGTCGAGCAGGGTCTCTAGCGTGACCTGGTTCTCCCGTTTCAGCACCCCGAGCGCTTTCAGCCGGGCCTCGGACAGCGGGGTCGCGCGCCGGGCGACGGTGCGGTGAAACAGCGCCTCCTTGCCGCCCCCGTGGTGGTGGATCGTACCAACCGGTTCGCCCGCCTCGGCGGCGATGTCGCGGATCGTGGCGCCGTCGAATCCGCGCGCCGCGAAGACCTTCTCCGCCGCATCGAACACCCGCTTTCGGGTGGCGAGCGCCCGTTTGGAGGGCGCTCTTTTTCTTTCCGTGTCAGTGGGTTGGGGCGCCGCCATGAAAATATCTTGCCTTATTTCGAACAGATGTTCAAGTTAACAGGCACAAGGGAGGACATCATGAGCGAGGCGCGCGACCGGCTTGCCCTGATCGGGGCGGGACCGATGGGACTGGCCGCGGCAAAGCTTCTGGCCGAGCACGGGATCGGGTTCCAGGGCTTCGAGCTGAACGACGACGTGGGCGGGCTTTGGGACATCGATGGTCCCCGCTCGACCATGTACGAGACCGCGCACCTGATCTCGTCCAAGCGGATGACCGAGTTCACCGATTTCCCGATGGACGACGACGTGGCCGAATACCCCTCGCACCGCGAAATGAAGCGCTATTTCCGGGACTTCGCCAGGCACTTCGACCTCTACAGGCATTACCGCTTCGGCGCCGAGGTGCTGTCTTGCGAGCCGATCGGCGGGCCGAACGACGGCTGGCGGATCACGTGGCGCGATAACGGGGGCGAGCACGTCGAAGAATTCGCGGGCCTCCTGATCGCCAACGGCACGCTGTCGACGCCGAACATGCCCATGTTCGAGGGCGAGTTCACCGGCGAGATGATCCATTCGTCGGCGTATCGTTATCCCGGCCAGTTCGACGGCAAGCGCGTGCTGGTGATCGGCGCGGGCAATTCCGGCTGCGACATCGCGGTGGACGTGATCCATCACGGCGTCTCCTGCGACCTGTCGATGCGGCGGGGTTACTACTTCGTGCCGAAATACGTCTTCGGCAAACCCGCCGACACGCTGGGCGGCGCGATCCGGTTGCCGATGGCGCTGAAGCGCATCGTGGACGGGACGATCCTGAAGTGGTTCGTGGGAGACCCGCAGAAATACGGGTTCCCCAAGCCCGACTACAAGCTCTACGAAAGCCATCCGGTGGTGAATTCTCTGGTGCTCTACCACGCCGGCCACGGCGACATCACGATCCGCCCCGACATCGACAGGTTCGAGGGCAAGACGGTGCATTTCAAGGACGGGACGCACGCCGAGTACGACATGGTTCTCGTCGCCACGGGCTACAAGCTCGACTACCCGTTCATCGACGATACGCACCTGAACTGGCGGGGCGACGCGCCGCATCTCTACCTCAACTGCATGCACCCCGAGCGCGATGACCTGTTCGTTCTCGGAATGGTCGAGGCGTCCGGGCTGGGCTGGCAGGGCCGGCACGAACAGGCCGAGATGGTGGTGCGCTACATCGAAGGGTTGAGGGCCGGCACCCCCGAGGCACGCGCCTTGCAGAAGACCAAGGCCGAGGGCTTCAGTCGGGAGACCGGGGGCATGAACTACATCGACCTGCCGCGCATGGCCTATTACGTGGACAAGGCGACCTACCGGAAGGCGGTCACCCGCTGGATCGGCAAGCTCGGGGGGCGGGCGGCATGATCGACGAGGCGGTCCTGGATTTCTCCGCGGGGTCGCTGACCCTGCTCAACGCGATTCTCGCGGTGGTCATGTTCTCGATCGCGATCGACCTGACCCCGCGCGACTTCCGGCTTCTGGCGAAGGCGCCGAAGCCGCTGGTTGTCGGGCTGTTTTCGCAATTCGTCGTGCTGCCCGCGCTGACCTTCCTGCTGGTGCTCGCGGTGCAGCCGCAGGCCTCGGTCGCGCTGGGGCTGATGCTGGTGGCCGCCTGTCCGGGCGGCAACATCTCGAACTTCATCACCCACCGGGCCGGGGGCAACGCGGCGCTTTCGGTGTCGATGACCGCCTTCGCGACGGTGGGGGCCATCGTCGCCACGCCCTTCAATATCGCCTTCTGGGGGCGGCTCTATGGGCCGTCCGCGGAAATCCTGCGCGCCACGTCGATCGACCCGGTGCGCATCGCGATCACGGTGGGGCTGATGCTGATCCTGCCGCTCGTGCTGGGCGTGACGCTGAACACCCGGCGGCCCGACATCACGGCGCGGTTGCGCAAGCCGCTCCAGTGGCTGTCGATGGCGATCTTCGTCGCCTTCGTCGCGGTGGCGCTCGCCGCCAACTGGACGCAGTTCCTGACCTATGCCGGCGCGATCATCGGGCTGGTGGTGCTGCACAATGCCATCGCGCTGGCGGGCGGCTTCACCACGGCGACCCTTGCGGGCCTGTCGGCCTTCGATCGCCGCTCGGTCACGATCGAGACGGGCATCCAGAACTCCGGCCTCGGGCTGGTCCTGATCTTCGGCTTCTTCGGGGGGCTGGGCGGCATGGCCGTGGTCGCGGCGTTCTGGGGGATCTGGCACGCGATTTCCGGCATCGCGCTGGCGGCGATCATGGGCCGGACCGAGGCGGCGCGATGACCCGCATCCTCGTCACGGGCGCGGCCGGCATGGTCGGCCGGGCACTGATCGGGGCCCTGCCGATGGAGAACCTGGTCGCCACGGACCTCGATCGCGGGGTGCTGCCCGAGGGGGTGGCGTTCCGGCGGATGGACGTGACCGGCGACGATCCCGACGGGGTGATCGGCGAGGTGCGCCCGGACGTGGTGGTTCACCTTGCCTCCATCGTCACCCCGCCGCCCGGAATGACGCGGGAGCAGGCGTTCGCGGTGGACGTGACCGGCACGCGCAACGTGCTGGACGCCTGCATCCGCCACGGCGTGCGGCGGATCGTGGTGACGAGCTCGGGGGCCGCCTATGGCTATCACCCCGACAACCCCGTGCCGCTGACCGAGGACGCGCCCGTCCGGGGCAACCCGGAATTCGCCTATGCCGATCACAAGCGGCAGGTCGAGGAGATGCTGGCCCGAGCGCGCACCGACCATCCCGCGCTGGAGCAGGTCGTGCTGCGCGTGGGCACCGTGCTGGGGGCGGGGGTCGAGAACCAGATCACGGCGCTCTTTCACCGGCCCCGGCTGCTTGCGATCCGGGGGGCCGACAGTCCCTTCGTCTTCATCTGGACCCGCGACCTCGCCCGGATCGTGGAGCGGGCGGCGACCGACGGGCCGGCGGGGATCTACAACGTCGCGGGCGACGGGTGGCTGACGGTCGACGACCTGGCACGGCAGTTGGGCAAGCCGCTGCTGCGCCTGCCCGCCTGGCTGCTCAAGGCCGTGCTGGCGGTGGCGCATCCACTGGGGCTCATCCAGTATGGCCCCGAACAGGTGCGCTTCCTGCAATACCGCCCGGTACTGGCCAACGAGCGGCTGAAATCGGTGTTCGGCTACGGGCCCGAGTTGAGCTCGGCCGAGGTGTTCGCGCTGTGGCGCAAGGAGGCGGGGCTGTGAAGACGGCGGTGATCTCCGGCGGGAACGGCGGGCTGGGCCGGGCGCTGGCCGACGCGCTCGAAGCGCGGGGATGGCATTGCGTGCTGATGGATGTGAACGTCGCCGGGCTGGAGCCGAGCGAGACGCGCACACCGGTCGCGGTGGACCTGACCGACGGGGCCGCGCTGGCGGAGGCGGCGGCGCGCGTGATCGCGGATCGGCCGAGCATCGACATGGTGATCTACAACGCCGGGGTGAGCCAGATCGGCCCGTTCGAGAGCGCGAGCGAGGACAGCCACCGGCGGGTGTTCGAGATCAACTACTTCGCCGCCGTCGCGATGGCGCGGGCGTTTCTCGGGCCATTGCGCGACGCGCGGGGGACGCATCTTGCCATCTCGTCGGTCGCGGGTTTCGCGCCGCTGCACAACCGCACGGCCTATGCCGCGTCGAAACACGCGCTGGAGGGGTTCTTCGCCTCCCTCCGGTCCGAGGAAGCGGCGTACGGGGTACGCACCCTCATTGCCGCGCCTAGCTTCGTGGCGACCAACATCGGTAATCCCGAGCGCGGGGCGGACGGCATCCTGCGCCCCGGCGCAGCGGCGGACGGCGTGGACTACATGACGCCAGACGATGCCGCGAACGTGATCCTGCGCGGCGTCGACAAGGGGCGGGAGATGATCCCGGTTGGCCGGGTGGCGCGGCTGTCATGGTGGCTGATGCGCGCCTCGCCGGGTCTCTACCAGCGTGCCATGCGGCGCCGGATCAGTGGCGAGGGCTGAGGAACCTGCGCGGCCCGGGGTGCGTTGGGCTTTCGGGAGATTGCAGGGAGACATCCATGACCACGCATCGGGCCGACGTGGCCGTCATCGGGGCGGGCACCGCCGGGCTGTCCGCCGAACGCCATGCACGACGCCACGGCGCGCGCACGTTGCTGATCGACCCGGAGTTCGCGGGCACCACCTGCGCGATGGCCGGGTGCATGCCCTCCAAGCTCCTGATCGCGGCCGCCGACGCGGCGCACGGCGCGCGCGACGCCGGCGAATTCGGCGTGCGCACGAGCGTGGATGTCGACGGTCCCGCCGTGATGCACCGCGTGCGCCGCATGCGTGACGACTTCGCCCGTGGCGTCCGCCAGTCTATCGACGACTTGCCCGACGGCACTTGCCTCCAAGCGAAGGCGGCTTTCGAGGCGCCCGGCGTTCTCTCGCTCGACACCGGCGACCGGGTCGAGGCGCGGGCCATCGTGATCGCGACCGGCGCGACCTCGGCCATTCCGAAGCCCTACGAGGCGGTTTCGGACCGCGTGCTGACCAACGCGACGCTCTTCGACATCGACGACCTGCCCGGAACGCTCGCCGTGATCGGGGCGGGGCCGCTCGGACTCGAGATGGCGCAGGCGATGCACGGGCTTGGCGTGCGGGTCGAGGTGTTCGACGCGGGCGACCGTCTGGCCGCCTTGCCGCAAGAGACGAGCGACGCGTTGAAGGCGGCGCTGTCGCCGCACTTCCCCATCCACCTCGGCTGCACGCCGGAGCCGTCGCCGGATACGGATGGAGTCGCGCTGTCCTGGGACGGTGGATCGGCCCGGTTCGAACGCGTTCTGATCGCCGCTGGCCGGCCCCCGGCGCTGGAAGCGCTCGCGCTCGAGAACGCGGGGCTGACGCTCGACGATCACGGCACGCCGGTCTTCGATCCCCAGACCATGCAATGCGGCGACGCGCCGGTCTTCATCGCAGGGGACGCCAACCATGACCGCCCGCTGTTGCACGAAGCCTCGGACGAAGGGGCGGTGGCTGGGCGCAATGCCTGCGATTACCCGAACGTCGGCGCCACTGCGCGCAAGGTGCCGTTGCGCATCGCCTTCACCCGGCCCGAGGTGGCCGTGGTCGGCACGCTGCCCGATGCGGATGACGACACGCATGTGACCGGGCGGGCGGATTATTCCGACCAGGGGCGGGCCAAGGTCATGGGGCAGGCCGTTGGCATGGTCACGATCCACGCGCGCACCAGCGACGGGTGTCTCACGGGTGCCGCGATCTGCGCGCCGCAGGGCGAGCACCTGGCGCATCTCCTCGCCTGGGCGATCCAGAGCGGGCTGACCGCGTCCGACGTGCTCGACCTGCCGTTCTATCACCCGACGCTGGCCGAGGGTCTGCAACCGGCGCTGCGCGAAATCTGCAAGCAGGCGGGGCTGGAAAAACCCTGGCAGCGCGACGACGACCCGCTCCCCGGCTCCCACGGCGGCAAGCCCCGGGGGTGAAACGGCCGGAACGTTCGGCGCCCGGCCACGTTGACCCGTGACACGTATCGCCAGGGAAGGTTGCATGGGAGAGACGCGAAACGACATCGTCCTGATCACCGGCGCCAAGGGGCGCATCGGTCAAGAGCTGACCCGGCGGCTCGGATCCCGGTACCGGGTCGTGGGCTTCGACCTGCCCGACGCGGCGGGGAACGGGGTCATCGGCTGCGACGTGACCGACCCCGACTCGGTCGCGCGGGCCTTCGAGACGTTGGCCCAGGAGCATGGGCGGCGCATCGCTTCGGTCATCCACCTGGCGGCCTATTTCGATTTCTCCGGGCGCGAGAGCCCGCTTTACGACAAGGTCAACGTGGAGGGCACGCGCAACCTGCTGCGGGCGCTGCAGGATTTCGAGGTCGAGCAATTCGTCTATTCCAGCACGATGCTCGTGCATGCGCCCGTGCGTCCCGGGCAGCTGGTGGACGAGGATACGCCGATCGAGCCCGCCTGGGCCTATCCGAAATCGAAGGCCAGGACCGAAGAGGTGATACGCGAAGAGGCAGGCGACATTCCCGCGCTCTTCCTGCGGCTCGCGGGGCTCTATGACGACAAGACGGCGGTGCCGACCCTGTCGCACCAGATCGCGCGCATCTACGCACGCGATTTCCAGTCGCATGTCTATGCGGGCGACACCTCGGCCGGGCAGGCGATGATCCACCAGGAGGACATGCTCGACCTGTTCGAGCGCGCGATCGACCGGCGCGACCGGCTCGACCCCGGGATCGCGATCCTGGCCGGTGAGCCGGAGGTGATGAACTACGCCGCACTACAGTCCCGGATCGGTGAGCTCATCCACGGCGAGGCGGAGTGGCAGACCCTGTCGCTGCCCGCGCCGCTGGCCAAGACCGGCGCGCGGATGCAGGTGAAGTCCGAACCGGTGGTGCCGGATGCCTTCGACGAAGGCGAGGCGCCGTTCATCAAGCCGTTCATGATCGACATGGCCGAGGACCATTACGCGCTCGACATTTCCCGGGCACGCGACCTGTTGGGCTGGGCGCCCGCGCACCGGATCGAGGACGGGCTGGCGAACCTGGTCGACAGCTTGAAGGACGATCCCGCGGCATGGTTCCGCGCCAACGGCATCACGCCGCCCGCGTGGCTGCGCGCGGCCGAGGACCGGCCGGAAGATGCCGAAGCCCTGCGCGCGCGCCACGAACGGCGCTACCGCGCGGCGCATCGCGACAGCCTGTGGGCGCATTGGGTCAATGCCGGGCTCGGGGCCTGGCTGATCACCGCGCCGCCGCTTCTGGGCCACCAGGATCCGTGGCTGATCGCGAGCGACGTGGTGACAGGCGTGGCGGTGATGATCTTCGCCTTCCTGTCGATGTCCTGGCGCCTGCCCGCGGCGCGCTGGGCGACCGCGGGGCTGGGGGTCTGGCTGATGGCGGCGCCGCTGCTGTTCTGGACGGACAGCTCCGCCGCCTATCTCAACGGCACGCTGGTCGGTATGCTGGTCGCGGGCCTTGCCGTGGGCGTGCGGCCCCCGCCCGGCGTGTCGCCTGCCGCGGCGCAATCCGGCCCGGTGGTGCCGAAGGGGTGGAGCTATTCCCCGTCGGACTGGTTCCAGCGCCTACCGGTGATCATCCTCGCCGTGGTGGGGCTTCTCATCTCGCGATACCTGGCGGGCTACCAGCTTGAAACCATTTCCGGGGTTTGGGATCCCTTCTTCGCCGGCACCGTGCCGGGCAAGAACGGGACCGAGCAGATCATCACCTCGCAGGTGTCGGAATCCTGGCCGGTGCCGGACGCGGGGCTGGGCGCGATGACCTATGCGCTCGAAATCCTGGTCGGTGTCATCGGGTCCGCCGCGCGTTGGCGCACCATGCCGTGGCTCACCGTCGCCTTCGGCATCATGATCGTGCCGTTGGGCGCGGTGTCGATCTTCTTCATCGTCATCCAGCCGATCGTGATCGGCACCTATTGCACGCTGTGCCTTGTCGCGGCGGCGGCTATGCTGTTGCAGATCCCCTTCTCGGTCGACGAGATGGTCGCGACCTACCAGTTTCTGCGCCGCCGCCATGCCGCGGGCCAACCCTGGCTCAAGGTGTTCTTCACCGGCGACACGGACGAGGGGGCGACGCGCTTTGCCGACGAGGATTTCGAGCGCGGGCCGCGCCCGATCATCGCCGACATGTTGGGCGGCGGCATGTCGATGCCCTGGACCCTCGTGGCCAGCGCCGGGGTCGGCGTGCTTCTCATGCTGGCGCCGCTCGTCGTTGGGTGGACCGACCCGATGGCCGCGACCTTCCACCTCGTGGGGGCGCTTGCGATCACCGCTGCGGTGACGGCGATGGCGCCGGTTGCCCGGCTCGCGCGGGTGCTCAACATCCTGTTGGGTGTCGTGCTGATCTTCGCGCCGCTGATGGTGGGCTCGGGTTGGGCCGTGCTGGGAATGTCGATCGTGGCCGGGCTCGTCCTGATCGGCCTGAGCGTGCCGCGTGGCGTGGTGCATGAAAGCTACGGCGACTGGGACCGGTTCATCCGGTGATCAGCGCCGCGTGCGGCGCAGCGCCCCGCGCACCGCGCGCGCGGTGAGGCGATCCTTCCACGTCCCCGGCGCATCGAGGTCGAGCCGCGCGAGCGCCTGTTCCTCGTCCTCCGTGATGCCGCGCAACCCTTCGAGCACGAAGGGGGCCAGGGCGCGGCGCGACCCCGAGACCTTCTTCAGCCTGGACAGGGCGCGCAGAAGCCGCGCCTCGGTCCGGGTGAAATCCGTGTCGAAGGGGAAGTCGGGCAGGCGGTCCGCGCGGAACGCCCCGATCCAGCGGCCCAGGTTGTCAGGCGTGTTGTCGCGCGCCTCTGGTGGGAGCGTGTAGTCCCGCGCGATCTTGCCCGCTTTCTTCGCCTGTTTCAGAAGCTCGTCCTGGAAGCGCGCGTCGGTGATGCTCAGCATGGCCGCGATCACGTCTTCATCGCAGCGCCCGCGCAGGTCGGCGATACCGTATTCCGTCACCACGATATCGCGCATGTGGCGCGGCACCGTGACGTGCCCGTAGGACCAGACGATGTTACTCTCGGTCTTGCCCCGCCGGGTGCGGGTCGCGGGCAGGGCGAGGATCGAGCGGGCATCTTTCAGCGCGAAGGCCTGCTCGACGAAGTTGAACTGCCCGCCGACGCCGCTGACCACTTGGCCGTCCTCGGTTCCGTCCGAGACCGCCGCGCCCATCAGCGTGGCCTTCATCGCGGTGTTGACGAAGCGGGCGTCGCGGCGGGCCTCGCGCTTGGCCTCTTCGTCGCCGTAGAGCGAATTGGTGAAGGACACCGGCTCCATGCCGATCCGGTCACGCCGGTCGGGCGGCATCTCGCGCAGGCGGCGATAGAAGTCGCGGGTCTCAACGAAGAAGCCGGCGTGGATTGCCTTGCCCGCCACCTCGCGCCGGATCACGCCGGCCTCGAAGAGTTGCAGGATGCCCTCGACCAGCATTTCGGTCACGGCATAGAGGCCGGTTTCGAATGGCCGGCCTTCGGTGAACCGGGCACCGATGGGGAAGGGACAGGCATCGTGGATGTCCGCGATCTCGCCGCGTGCGCGCAGGAGCAGGGCGCGCGCCACGGCGTCGCCCAACGCGCCGATCCCGATCTGGAGCGTACCGCCGTCGGGCACCAGCCGCGACACGTGCAGCCCGATCGCGTATTCCGCGTCGCTCACCGGCTGGCGCGGAGAGGAGAAGAGCTCGAACGGCTTCGGCGGGTCGAGCAGGAGGTCGGCCTCTTCCGCCTCGATCCGGGCGGTGCCGCCCATCGGGGGAAGCGCCGGGTTGAGCTCGCCTGCCACGATGAAGTCCTGTTCGCCCGCGCGGCGCATCTCGAGGAGATCGGCGGTGATGTCGGTGTTGCACGACAGGCTGAGGCCGTCGTCCTCCATCGGCGCCACCAGCTGGGCCAGCACGTTCGGGCGGCGCGCGGCCAGCACGTCGAGCGCGTGGGTGTAGTTGGCCGAAACATAGGTCCGCTGCATCGTGTCGTTGCCGAGCCAGTTGCCGGCCATCAGGAAGAACTCGTGCACCTCGATGTTGTCCGGCAACGTGCCGTCGTGCAGCCATCGCGCGTAGTCGATCTGCGGATAGGCCCCGAACAGCCGGTCGCGGGCCGGGGCCATGAGCCGGTGGGCGAGGTCGTCGGACGGATCGGGCACCTCGAGCGTGAGGGCGGTGAAGATGGTGAGGTGCAGATCGGAATGATCCGCCACCAGCCGCGTGAGCGCGTTGACCAGGGTCACCGGCTTGCCCAGCCCCAAAGGCAGGGCGAGCCTCATGTCGGGGCCGACGCGTTCCGCGATCTCGTGGGCCAGTTCGTCGGCATCCGTGCGGCGCAGCGGGGCCATGTCAGCTCAGCCGATCCCACCCCTCGTCGGGGCGGAAGCGGGGGCCGTGGCGCTCGGCAAGGTCCGCGAGCCGGTCGCGCACCGCGTCCACGCCCCTGTCTTGCGCGTAACGCAGCGGGCCGCCACGGAACGGGGCGAAGCCGGTGGCGAAGATCATCGCCCCGTCTACCTCGTCCGCGTTGCGCGCAACCTCGGCGCGCAGGCAGGTGACGCAGGCATTGCAGAGCGGCAGGATCAGCCGGTCGACAAGATCTTCCGGCGCATTGCCGGTGTCCGCGTCGCCCGGATCGGGGGCGCCCTCGGACCAGTCGTAGAAACCTCGGCCCGCTTTCTTGCCGGTGTGGCCGTCCTCGACCAACGCGCGCAGGCGTGCGGGGATATCCGGTAGCGGGGTGTCGAGGCGGCCCTCGAGGCTTTGAGCCACGTCGAGGCAGATGTCGAGGCCGACCTGGTCGGCCAGCGTCACCGGACCCATCGGCATGCCGAAATCCATGGCTGCGCGGTCGATGACCTCTTTCGGCACACCCTCTTCCATGAGGACCAGCGCCTCCATCAGGTAGGGGACCAGCGCCCGGTTCACGAGGAACCCCGGAGCGTCCGCGACGCGGGCGGGGAGGCGGTCGATCTCGGTGCAGAAGGCGGCCAGCCGGTCGCGCACGCCCTTGCGGGGGGTGCCGTGGCCGACCACCTCAACCAGCTGCATCTTCGAAACGGGGTTGAAGAAGTGCAGGCCCGCGAAGCGGCGCGGGTCCTTCACGCCGTCGGCAAGGTCGGAGAGCGAGAGCGACGACGTGTTGGTGGCGAGGATCGCGTCGCGGCGGATCGTGTCCGAGAGATCGGCGTAGACCTTGCGCTTGAGATCCGGGTCCTCCGGCAGCGCCTCGATCACCAGGTCGGCGCGCGCGGCGCCGTAGCCGTGCGGGTCCGGCATCAGCCGGTCGAGCGCGTCACGCGTCTCGGCCGACGTCAGGTGCGCGCCCTCGCAAACCTTGGTCGCCGCTTTCACGGCCTTGCCGAGCGCGTCGTGCGAGATGTCGGAAAGCGTCACGCGCTTGCCCTTCACGGCCGCCCAGGCGGCGATCTCGGCACCCATTTCACCGGCGCCCACGACGTGGACGCGGGTGATGTCGCTCGCGCCCGAGCCCGATTTCTTCAGCGTCTGGCGCAGGAAGAACGCGCGCGCCAGGTTGCGCGCGGTGTCGGTCTCCAGGAGCCGGGCGAAGGACGTGATCTCGCCCGCCTGCATCCGCGCGCGGTCGCCGCCCGCGTCTTCCCACAGATCGATGAGCGCGTGGGGCGCGGGGTAGTGGTCCTTCGGCGCTTTCTTCTCGGTCTCCGCGCGCATCTTGCGGCCGGCAAGACTGCGGGCGGCGGAGAGATCGAAGGCGCGGGCGCGCACGCTGCGGCTGCGCGCGTCGTCGGTGTCGTCCGCCATGGCGCGCACCGCGTTGTGGACGTGACGCTCCTGGGTCACTTCGTCCACGATGCCCAGCTTGCGCGCCTTCTTCGTATGCGCGGTCTTGCCGGTGAGCATGAGGGTCATAGCCTCGTCCGGGGCGATGAGCTCCGTCAGCCGGAAGGTGCCGCCAAGGCCCGGATGCAGGCCAAGCTGCACCTCGGGGAAGCCGAAGGACGCGCCGTCGAGCGCGAGGCGCCGGTCGCAGGTGAGCACAAGTTCGAACCCGGCGCCAAGCGCGGCGCCGTGGACCACCGCGATGGTGGGAACGTCGAGCGCCTCCAGACGGTCCAGTACGGCGTGACCCCGGCGCAGGAGATCCTCCGCGTCGGAGCCGGCCATGTCGGCGAGCGCGCCGATGTCAGCGCCGGCCGCGAACCCGCCGGGCTTGGCCGAGCGGATCACGACCGCCTTGGGCGGGTCGTCCTCCAGAGCGTCGAGCTGGGCGTCGAGGTCGGTCAGAACCGCCTCGGACACGGTGTTGGTGTCGCTGTCGGGCACATCAAGCACAAGCCAAACGATGCCGTCGTCGCCACGCGCCATGCGCCAGGTGCCGTCACGGGTCGCATCGCGGGCCGGGCCAAGTTCGAGGCGGGTTTCGCCGAGAAAGTCGAGCACGATACCCATCACGCGGCCTCCAACAGCATGGCGCCGCCCTGGCCGCCGCCGATGCATTCGGTGGCGATGCCGCGGGTCGTTTCACGCCGTCGCATGGCGTTGGCGAGGTGCAGAACGATACGGTTGCCGCTGGTGCCCACCGGGTGGCCCACGGCGATGGCGCCGCCATCCACGTTCAGCCGGTCGTGGGGAATGTCACCGAACGCGCCATCCATTCCAAGGACCGCGCGGCAGAAGTCCGCGTCCCGCCAGGCTTCGAGGCAGGCGAGCACCTGGGCCGCGAAGGCTTCGTTGATTTCCCACAGCCCGATATCCTCGCGGCTCATGCCGTGGCGCTGCATCATCGCTGTGGAGCACAGGACGGGGCCCAGGCCCATGACGGACGGGTCGAGCGCGGACCATTCGCTGTCGACGATCTTCGCGATCGGGGTGAGCCCGTGCTTCTCCACCGCCTCTTCCGAGGCGAGCAGCGTCCAGGACGCGCCGTCGGTGATCTGTGACGCGTTGCCGGGCGTGACCTTGCCGTGCGGGCGTTCGAAGGCGGGCTTGATGCCCGCAAGCGCATCGGTGTCCGTGTCGGGGCGCACGCCGGTGTCCCGGTCGAATGCCTCGCCGTCGCGGGAGAAGGCCGGTTCCACCTCGCCGTCGAGCCAGCCCTCCTGCCGGGCGCGGTCGATGCGGTGGTGGCTTTCGACGGCGTACGCGTCGGCCTCTTCGCGGGTGATTCCGAAGCGGTAGGCCAGCACTTCGGCTGTCTGGCCCATGTTGAGCGTGCTGACCGGATCGGTGAGGCCGCGTTCCAGCCCGATGACCGGCTTGAGATACTCCGGCTTGATCTTCGCCAGCATCTTCGCGCGTTCCGTCATCCCGTCGGCCTGGGCCATCTCGCCCATCCAGGCGGCGGCCTCTTCGCGCAGGACGAGGGGCGCGTGGCTCAGCGCCTCGGCGCCGCCGGCGAGCACCATGTCCTGGTGCCCGTCCTGGATGTAGCGGAACGCGGTGTCGATGGATTGCATCCCCGAGCCGCAGTTGATCTGAACCGTGAAGGCGACCTGGTCGTCACCCATGCCAAGGCGCAGCGCGGCGACCCGGGCCGGGTTCATTTCATCCGCGATCACGTTGACGCAGCCCAGGATCACGAGGTCGATGTCCTCGGGGCCGAAGGGTTGGCGCGCCAGGAGCGGCCGACCTGCCTGCACGGCGAGGTCCACGGGCGTGAAGGGCCCTGGCTTGCCGCGGGCCTTGAGGAACGGCGTACGTGCGCCGTCGACGAGATAGACGGGTCGTGTCATTCGGCAGCCTCTTTCGCAGCATCGGGACGCGTGTTGGCGTCGCGGTAATAGGCGGTGAGTTCCTCGGGCGAGAAGTCGTCGACCCGGACCACCTCTTCGACGGCCGCGTCGGCCTCGGCCAGCCGGTCGCGTTCGGCCGCAGTGATCAGGCCCGCGCGCACGCCCTCGTCCGGGGTCTTGTCCGCTTCGCGCAGTTTCTTGGCGATCGGCTCGACCTCGGTGACCAGAGCGTAGGCGTCGTTCAGGAGCCGGATACCGTCACGGGCACAGCCGGTGAACATGCGGCCGGTGAGCCGGTCGCGCGTCTCGGACGGGTCGTAGATCAGGTCGGCGCAGGCCGCCGTGAGGTCGTCGTCCGGCCCGCGTCCGTGGGCGCGCGGACGGGTGAGCGCCCGCACGGCGCCGGGGATCAGGTGCCCCGGCAGGTTGCCCAGCGTTTCGTCGAGGCTCTGCCCGATCCGGGCGAAGGCACGGCGCGCGTTGTATTCGACCAGCGGGAAATCCGCCGCCGGCCGCCCGTCGTCCTGCCAGCGTTTGAGCACGGCCGTCAGGAAGTAGAGCTCCGAGAGCGCGTCGCCCAACCGGGCCGATACCATCTCGCGCCGCTTCAGGTCGCCGCCCAGCGACAGGAACGCGGCCTCGACGGTCAGCGCGAAGGCCGAGGACCAGCGCGCGGTTTCGCGGTAGAGCGGCGTGGCCTTGCCCGCCTCCGGCGCCGGGCCGGTCCGCCCGCCGGTCCAGGCGCGCAGCGTGGCGCGGCCGGCGTTGCGCAGAAGGTGCCCGGCGTGGGCCCAGAAATGGGTGTCGAACGCATCGAGCGAGGCCTCCTCGTCCTCGTTCTGAAGCGCCTCGATCTCGTCCAGCAGGTGTGGGTGGGCGCGGATCGCCCCCTGACCGAAGATGATCAGCGAGCGCGTCACGATGTTCGCGCCCTCCACGGTGATGCCGATGGGCAGCGCCTTGTAGAGGGGGGCGAGGTAGTTGAGCGGCCCGTCGATCACAGCCTTGCCGGAATGCACGTCCATCGCGTCGTTGACCGCGTCGCGCATCGCATAGGTGGCGTTGGCCTTCATAATCGCCGAGATCACGGCGAGCTTGCGGCCCTCGTCCAGTCCCGCGCAGGTGAGGTTGCGCGCGGCATCGAGCCGGTAGGCGGCCGCGGCGATCCGGGCCATCGGTTCCTGCACACCGCCGAACTTGCCGATGGGCAGGCCGAACTGTTTGCGCATCCGGGCATAGGCCCCGGTGGTGTGGGCCGAAAGCGCGGTGGCGGCGGCGGCGAGCGAGGGCAGCGAAATGCCCCGCCCGGCGGCCAGCGCCGACATCAGCATCTCCCAGCCGCGCCCGGCGTTGTCCCGGCCCCCGATGATGTTGTCGAGCGGGATGAACACGTCCTCGCCGGAGATGGGTCCGTTCTGGAACATGGTGTCCGAAGGGATGTGCCGGCGCCCGCGTGTAATGCCCTCCAGGTCGGCGGGCACGAGGGCGCAGGTGATGCCCCGGTCCTCGTCGCCGGCCAGCAAGCCGTCCGGGTCACGCAGGCGGAAGGCCAGCCCCATCACGGTGCAGATCGGGGCCATGCTGATGTAGCGTTTCGAGAAGGTGAGCCGGATGCCGGTCACCTCTTCGCCGTTCCACGTGCCGGTGCACACGATGCCTTCGTCGGTCATCGCGGCCGCGTCGGACCCGGCATCCTCGCTGGTCAGGCCGAAAGCGGGAAGTTCACGCCCGTCGGCCAGCCGGGGCAGCCATTCGTCCCGTTGCTCCTTCGTGCCGAACTGCATCAGGAGCTCGCCCGGGCCGAGCGAGTTGGGGACCATCACGGTCACCGCGGCGACGACGGAGCGGGTCGAGATCAGGCGGACCACCTCGGAATGGGCGTAGGCGGAAAAGCCCAGGCCCCCGTATTCCTTGGGGATGATCATCCCGAAGAAGCGATGGTTGCGCAGAAAGGCCCAGACCTCGGGCGGCAGGCCCGCACGGGTCTGGTTGATCTCCCAGTCGTCCAGCATTTCGCAGAGTTCGCGGCAGGGGCCCTCGATGAAGGCGTGCTCTTCTTCGCTGAGCTCGGGTTTGGCGACGTTCGCCAGCGTGTCCCAGTCCGGGCTGCCGGTGAACAACTCGGATTCCCACCAGACCTCGCCGGATTCGATGGCCGCGGCCTCGGTTTCGGACAGGCCGGGCAGCGCCTTGCCGGCCCAGCGGTGAATCGGCCGCGTCAGCAGCCGTTTTCTGATGTCGTTCATGACTGTTGGCTCCTTGGTCCCCTCAACGCGGGCGCGGTTACCCGTGTTCCGACCGGAACACGGGTTGGTGAGCGCAAGAGAACATGGAGCCAAACCGGCCCCGTCTGCGTTGAGAGGTCAGAACCAACACGTCAGGAGGTTCATCATGCTCATTTCATACGACGACCTGAGACATTACGCGATCCGCGCCGCCGACGAGCGTACGGGGCGTGTGCAGGACATCTATTTCGACGATCATGCGTGGAAGGTGCGCTATCTCGTGGCGCATACCGGCTTCCTGCTCGTCGGCCGCGAAAGCCTTGTCGGGGCGGAGAAGCTGGGCAAACCGGACACCGAGCGCGCCGAGCTTCCGGTGGACCTGACCGCCGAAGAACTCAAGTCCGCCGAAACGCCCGAGACCGCCGCGCCGGTGAGCGAGCAGGAGAAGCAGCGCGCCATCGAGACGGGCATCTGGCCGCAGTTCATCGTGGGGCCCGGTGTGGCCTTCACGCCCGTGCTTGCACAGGAGCAGCTGGCCGACGTGTGGGCGGCGGGCGACAACGAACCCAAGACGCCCGAGCCGCGGCCGGGCGATCCCAACCTGCGCTCGATGCACGAGGTGACCGGTTACAAGGTGTCCGCGACCGATGGCGAGATCGGCTCGGTCAGTGATTTCCTGGTCGACCCCGAGGATTGGGCGGTCAAGCACCTGGTGATCGACACCGGAAGCTGGCTGCCCGGCAAGCGCGTGGTGATCATCAGCGACTGGGTGACCGAGGTCGACTGGACCGCCGGGCGCATCCACGTCGACGTGAACCAGAACGCGATCGAGGAGTCCCCGGAACTCACCAAGATCGAGGACCTACGCCGCAGCCACGACGACGACCCGCTCGGTGCCTACGGCACGCTGGGGCTCTGGCCGATGTGATCGGCCGGCCCGGAACATGGCCTGCGGGCGACACGTTGATGACCAGATACTCAAGAGACAGAAATTGGAACGCGACCCCGACATATCGAAACTTCGCGCGCCCGATGGCGACTGGATCGGGGCGGAGGAGCTTCAGGAGATCCTGGCCGCCGAGGGCTACTCCGCCGGCAACCGGGAAATGTATCTCAAGGCGCTTCTGACCGAGCTGACCCGGGCGACCGGCGGCGCGCACCGCACGGAACGCGGCCAGGAACTTCTGGCCGAAGTGCGCCGGATCCTTGCCAGGGAGCAGGGCAAGTCGGGACAGTCGCCGATTTCGGACGATACGATCTAGAACCCCGCGGCGCGGCGGCACGCCCGCCTGACGCCGGAGAAAGGAGACCACATGACACCCCCCGATACCGACATGCAGAAAGACAAGCGCCGCCACCGCGGCCCCCTTGTCGGCGTCATCCTGCTCATCGCGGTGGTCCTGCTGGGCTTCGTGGTCTGGATGGGTGGCGTCTTCGAAACGGCGCCGGGTCCGGACGATCCGGAAAGCGCGCAGCAGGACGAAACCAGTTCGGAGCAATTCCGCGAAGGCGACGTCGAGGTGCCCGAGAGCGCGCCGACCGAAACCGTCGAGCCCGGCGATCCGGACACCGACGTGAGCGATTGAGGCCCCTGGGCCGGAAGGAGGGCGCATGGCTGCGCGTGCGATCTGGAAAGGACAGCTGAGGCTGTCGCTCGTCTCGATCCCGGTCGAGGTCTACTCGGCCCGGTCATCGGGCGGACGGGTGTCGTTTCGGCAGATCCATGAGCCCTCGGGCAAGCCCGTGCATTACCAGAAGGTGGTGCAGGGTGTCGGCCCGGTGGACAGCGAAGAGATCATGAAGGGGTTCGAGACGAAGGACGGCGACTACCTTCTTCTCGACCCCGACGAGATCGACGCGATCAAGCCGGAGACGAAGAAGACGCTGGAACTCGTGCAATTCGTCGACACGACCGAGATCGCGCCGATCTGGTTCGACCGGCCCTACTACGTCGTACCCTCGGACGATCTGTCCGAGGACGCCTACCGGGTGGTGCGCGATGCGCTGCGTCAGACCAAGAAAGCCGGCCTGGGCCAGCTTACCATGCGCGGCAAGGAATACCTCTGCGCGATCCGCCCCTGCGGCGACGGTCTGTTGATGGAGACCCTGCATTACGAAGAGGACATCCGGGACGCCGATCCGCTGTTCTCGGGGATCGCGGACGACCCGGCCGACAAGGAACTTCTCGAGGTTGCGACCGAGCTCATCGACAAGAAGACCGCGCCCTTTGACGCCTCGGCATTCGAGGATCACTATGCCACGGCGCTGCGCGACCTGATCGACCGCAAGCTCAAGTCGAAGAAGACGCCCCGCGCGGCGCGCTCCGACGATGGCGGCAAGGAGGGCGGCGAAAACGTGGTGGACCTGATGGATGCGCTCAAGAAGAGCCTCAAGGAAACCAAGGGCGGGGGTAGCAAGTCCCGCAAGAAGGCCTCATGAGGTCGCTGAAGGACTACGAGAAGAAGCGTGATTTCGACGTCACGCCGGAACCCCGCGCGGCGCTGGTCGAGGCGGGAGGCGATCACCTGTCCTTCGTCGTCCAGAAACATGACGCGAGCCGCCTGCACTATGATTTCAGGCTGGAATGGGACGGCGTGCTGCTGTCCTGGGCGGTGACCAAGGGTCCCTCCGCGGACCCGTCGGAGAAACGTCTGGCGGTGCGCACCGAGGATCACCCCGTGTCCTACGGCGATTTCGAAGGCACCATCCCCGAAGACGAATACGGCGGCGGCACCGTCATGCTGTGGGACACCGGGTGGTGGGAGCCGCTTCACGACGTCTCGGAGGGCCTGAAGAAGGGCAAGCTCCATTTCCGCCTGCACGGCGCGCGCATGTCGGGTGGCTGGGCGCTCGTGAAGATGAAGGGCAAGTCAGGCGAGAAGCGCGACAACTGGCTTCTCATCAAGGAGCGCGACGATCAGGCCGGGCGCACGCCCAACGCGCTGACGAACAAGTATCGCACAAGCGTCACGACCGGCCGTAGCATGCGCGCGATCACCCACGACCACGACGCCCAGGACCCTGTCGACCATGCCAAGCCCCTGCCGCGCTTTCGCGAGGTGGAGCTCGCCACCCTGAAGGATGCCCCGCCCGAGGGCGACGGCTGGCAGCACGAGGCGAAGTTCGATGGCTATCGCTGCCTGATGGCGGTCGGGAAGGGCGGCGTGCGGCTCTATACGCGCGGCGGCAAGGACTGGTCCGACCGTTTCGAAGCGCTCTGCGCCCCTGCCGCGACGCTCGACTGTGACTCCGTGCTGCTCGACGGCGAGGTGACCGCGGGCGGCGGTGGCGGCGATTTCTCGACGCTCCAGAAGGCGCTGAAACGGGGGGATCCGCTGACTTATTACGCGTTCGACTGCCTCGCGCTCGATGGCGATGACCTGACCGGTGAACCGCTCAAGGACCGGCGCGCGGCGCTGGAAAAGCTGTTCGAGGATCAGCCGCCGCGCGGCCCCCTGCGCCTCAGCCCCGTGCTGGAGGGCGACGGGCATGCCGCGCTCGACGCCATGTGCCGCGCGGGCGGTGAAGGGATCATATCCAAGCGGACCGATGCACCCTATCGCGGCGGGCGCAGCAAGCGGTGGATCAAGTCGAAGTGCGTGCGCCGCGCCGAGTTCGTGGTCGCGGGGTGGTCCCCTTCGGACAAGAAAGGGCGCCCGTTCTCGTCGCTCATCCTGGGCAGTTACGAGGACGGCGACCTGGTCTATCGCGGCCGGATCGGCACCGGCTTCGACGAGGCGGATTTCGACACGTTGATGTCTGAACTGAAACCACTCGCGCGCAAGACGTCGCCCTTCGACGGCGACCTGCCGTCCGAGGCGAAGGGCGCGCACTGGGTCACGCCGAAGATCGTGGTCGAAGCCGAATACACCGAATTCACCAGCGAAGGCCGGATCCGCCACGGGGTCTACCAGGGCCTGCGCGAAGACAAGGAGGCCGAGGACGTGAGCGCGAAGGCTGAAGCCGAGACCGACAGCGGCGATACCGCCGCGATCTGCGGCGTGAGGGTGTCGAGCACCGGGCGCGTCGTCTACCCGGACGCGGGCCTGACAAAGGGTGAGGTGGCGCAATACTACGCCGACGTGGCCGAACGCATGCTAGACCATGCCGCCGACCGGCCCTTGTCGCTTCTGCGGTGTCCCGACGGAATCTCCGAGGACTGCTTCTTCCAGAAACACGCCGGGAAGGGCTTCCCCGACGGTGTCAGGGCCATGCCGATCGAAGAAAAGGACGGCGGGACCGAGGATTACATGTACGTCTCCACGCCCGATGGCCTCGTCGGCGCGGCCCAGATGGGGACGCTGGAGTTCCACATCTGGGGGGCCCATCGTGACCGGATCGAGCGGCCGGACCGGATGTTCTTCGACCTCGACCCCGACGAGGGGCTCGATTTCGCGGACGTGAAGGCCGCCGCGCGTGATGTGCGCGAGGGGCTGGACGCCGTCGGGCTTTCGAGCGGGGTGATGGTCACCGGCGGCAAGGGCGTGCACGTGGTGGTGCCCCTGCGCCGGATCGCGGAATGGGACACGGTCAAGTACTTCGCCAAGACCTTCGCCCATGTCATGGCCGAGCGTGACCCCGACCGCTACACCGCGACGATGTCGAAGAAGAAGCGCAAGGGGCGCGTGTTCATCGACTGGCTGCGCAACGAACGCGGCGCGACCGCGATCGCGCCTTATTCGCTGCGCGCGCGGCCCGGTGCGGCGGTTGCGATGCCGGTGAGCTGGTCGGAACTCGAGGATCTGAAGCGACCAGACGGCTTCCACGTGGACGACGCCCGCGACCGGCTCTCGCAAGCCTGCCCGCTGAGCCGGATCGAGCCGCACGGGATCGGCAAGAGCGTGGTCGAGGCGCTCGAGGCGTGGTCGAAGGACTGAGGATCAGTCCTTGTGCTCGGGCTTGCCCTTGCGGTCGCTGTCGGCGAAATCCTCGAGCTGTTTTTCAGTCATGGACTCGTACATGTCGCGCGCGGCGCCTTGCAGGTCGTCCTTGTCGGTCTCGCCCCGCTTGGCGGCGAGCGCGGCTCCGGCGGCCTTCTGCTGTGCTTTGGACTTGGCGGGCATCGGGCGTCTCCTTTCCCTTGGGTTTGACTATCCGGCGCGCTTCCACGGGCGCCAGGCATCGCGTTCGCCTTCCGGGTCGCCCAGGTGCATCCGGGCAAGCCAGCCGCGCCAGAGGGGCGGATGGGGCACGATGGGCGGCAGGCGGTGTTCGTTCGCGTCGAGTTGGCGGATCGCGGTGCCGATGCTGCCCGTGGCCCGTTCGGCCCGGGCGACCTGTTCCGCTTCCAGCCCGAGGAAATGTGCGATCAGGCGGTGGCGCAGACCGCGCAAGGGGGCTTCGTCCTCCGCCTCGGCGACCACGTCGCTTTCCGCGTCGTAGCCGCTGGAGCGGTTGGCGAAGTTGAACGAGCCGACGCGGATCAGCCGGTCGTCGACGATCAGGAGCTTCGCATGCACCCGGATCATCCTGCCCTTCTCCGTGCGCGGCGACAGGAGCGACAGGCGATCGTGCACGTCGGCCTCCGTCAGTCGATGGAGAAAGAGGTTGCGTGGCGGGTCCATCATGGCGCGGTCGAAAAAGGACGGCGCGTGACGGCCGGTGATCAGCACGACCTCGGGCCCGTCGGGCTCCTGCAACCGTTCGGCCAGCGCCTCGCGCAGCGGTGGCGCGGTGAGGTAGGTGGTTTCGGCATAGATCGTGCGACGCGCGGCCCGGATGGCGGCCAGCGCGTGCTCCAACCCGGCCTGCGGATCGCCGATCTCGCCGGACGGGTCGGTGCCGGTCAGCGTCACCTCGGTGTCGGTGAGGAGGGGCGAGAGGCCCTCCGGCCAAAGGTCGGTGCGCCGCTCGTCTTCGCCGGTCACGCCTTCGCCGGTCGCTTGGTACCAGCCTGCCCGCGCGACATCGCCCAGCCGGGCGGCGGCGTCGCCGTCGAGCACCACGTGGTTGGCATGCCACGGCGGTCCCGGCCGTCCCGAGGGCAGGCGGCGCAACTTGTTGTGGTCGTGGTGGTGCGGATCGTCCCAGCGGTTCACGGCGATGTCGTCGTTCGGACAGAAGGCAAGACTGTCATCGACCACCAGCAGCTTGCGGTGCATCGCGGCGCCGAAGGAAAGCGTGCTGTCGGTGGCGAAATGCACGTTGCTGCCGGAGAACCAACCGCGCGCGAGCGCCGGTTGGAACCGGCGCGCGAGGTGGGCAAGCCCGCCCGCGTTCCACACGAGGATCCGGATATCGAGCTCGGGCCGCTCGTCGGCGAGGGTCTTGAGAACCGTCCCGATCCGCGTGTCACGCTCGGTGTCCGTGGGGTCCAGTTTCGTGCGGGGGTCGAAGGTCCAGCCGATGAGCCAGACGGAGCGTTTCGCCTGGTCGAGCGCGTCCAGCGCGGCACGGAAATAGGCCGCCGAATCGATCATAACGCCCATGCGGTCTGCACGGGCGCGCGCCCAACCGGGCGTGTCGTCGAACGCGGCCGCCTGGCCGCTGGTGCGGGCGAAATCGGAATCCATCTGTCCTTCCCTGCTGGTCCTCGGGACCACCCGCCGCGCTGGGCGCGCGGCAGGTGCGTCGGTGCGGGTGTCAGGCCGAGATATCCTCGAGCGCGACACCGGCGGCGGACGGGTCGCCGTGGGCCGACAGGTCGCCGAGCGAGATCACGCCAACGAGGCGCTTGTCACGGTCGACCACCGGCATGCGGCGCACCTGGCATTCGCCCATGTTGCGCGCCACTTCGGCGACTTCCTGGTCGTCGTAGCAGAACAGCACGTCCGTCGACATCACGTCACGGAGCGGGCTGTCGGCCGTCTTGTCCTTGGCGATGCCTTTGACGACGATATCACGGTCGGTGACCGTTCCGACCAGGCGGTCGTTCTCGCCGATCGGCAGAAAGCCGGTATCCATGCGCTGCATGATCTCGGCGGCGTCGCGGATCGTTCTGTCGGGTGTGGCTGTCAGGCTGTGCGGGCTCATGATTTCACTGACTTGCATCATGTCCTCCTCACGTATCGGTGGAATCGCAGGATGCGATCCGCTTCACTGGTTAAACCAAGAAAGGCGGGCGAATGTTCCTGCCCGGCCCCGATGGTGCGCGGCGCCGGATCTTTCCCGCCGAGGTAGCCTTTTGATAATCGGGATAGGCAACATTTGTTGCCGACGGACGGCGCCGCAATCCGCATGCTGGAGGAAATATCTCGACCAGATTGGAGGTGCCGAGATGATGGAAGGCCATCACAGCGACGTGGACGATTTGCACGTCGCCGAAATTCGCCATCGCATGACCAACGGGTTTCAAATGCTCGAGTCCTTTGCCCGTCGTCAGCTGTCGGCCTGCGAAACCGAGGAAGCCGAGGTGCGCGTGAGCCAGGTCCTTGAGCAGATTCGGGCGGTGGCGAGCCTTCAATCGGCCCTCGCCGAAGCGGACACCGGGAATTTCCGCGGCTTCCTCGACCGGATCGAATCGCATTGGAAGAACCTGGGATCGGCGCGCAACATCACGGTGACGGTGAATTGCGACGAAATGGAGTCGATGCCGAAAAAGACCTCGGAAAACGCCGCGCGCATCCTGCTCGAAGCGGTGGCGAACTGCGTCGAACACGCCTTCCCGGACGTCTACGGCGGGGCATTGTCCATCGACGTGAGCTGCCCCGACAATCAACATTTCCGCCTCCGCATCTCCGATGACGGCGTCGGAATGGATGGCGATGGCGAGGGTGGTCAGGGGACCGACATCATCCGCTCGCTGGCTGCCGAAATCGGTGGGCGCGCCCTGTGGAACATGCGCGAGGGTGGAGGAACCGTGCTTAATGTGGAGTTTCCTGTTAACTTGCCGTCATCTGTCACCAATTTGAACGGGGTCCATGCCTGATACCAACATCCTCGCGCAGAAGCTTCAGAATGCCGGGCCCCTGGATCCGGCCGATATTGCCCGCCTCGACGAGGTGGTGTCCGAGCCTTACGAGCTTGGTCCGCGCGAGGACCTGATCACGCACGGGGACGACCCGGAGTACGTGAACCTTGTCGTGAGCGGCATGGTCTGCCGCTACAAGGTGCTGCCGGACGGTGGCCGCGCGATCGTGGCGCTCATGCTGCCCGGCGACATCTGCGATCTCCACGTCGCGATCCTGGGACGCATGGACCACAGCATCGGCACGCTGACGGATTGCCGGCTGGTGAAGATCCCGCGGCGCACGATCGAGGATCTGCTGGACAACCATCCGCGCATCCGGCGCGCGTTGTTCTGGTCCACGCTGGTCGACGAGGCGATCCTGCGCGAATGGCTGGTCAACATGGGTCGCCGCCGGTCCGATCACCAGATGGCGCATCTCTTCTGCGAGGTGCACATGCGGTTGTCGGCGGTGAACGAGATGCACGATGCGCTCATGCCCCTCACGCAAGAGGAGCTGGGCGACATCCTGGGCATATCATCGGTGCACGCGCAGCGCGTGCTGTCGGGACTGCGACAGAAGGGCCTGGTGACCGTCCAGGGCAGCCGCGTCGCCGTGCCCGACATCGACAAGCTGTGCGAGTTTGCCGAGTTCGACGGGGACTACCTTCACCTGCGCGACACGCAGGACGGAACATGAGGACAGGCGACACCGCAACCCGAGAGGAGGTTCGGATATGAGACTCTTCTATTTCGACATCAGGGATGGCGCCAGCGTCTCGCGCGACACCACCGGGACACGCCTGGCCGATCTCGAAGCCGCCCGTCATGAGGCATTGTCGGTCCTTGCCCCGATCGCCGGCGATGCATTGCCCGACGACACGCCGTGCTCGGTCACGGTCACAGTGCGTGACGAGGACAGGCAGCCGGTCTTTCACGCGAGCCTCGCGCTCGTGGAGGACTGGATCTGAAAGCGCGGGCTTCCCGTCACGACCCGGGCCGCAGGCGCGGTCGGATCAGCCGCGTCCGCTTAGCCGCATCCAGCGGAAGACCAGCATGAGGATCAGGGTCGTGACGCTCAGCCCGACGAGATCCCCCACCGCGTAGGCCGCGAGTACCGCGAGCGCGTGGCCCGTCAGGATCTCGGCCGAGAACACGATCGACTGGCCGATCGAGTTCAAGATCGACGCAATGACGCCGACGAGCAGGAGCCATTTCCAATGGATGCGCAGGGTTTGCCCGGCATAGAGCCTGTGCCCCAGGAAGCGCATCACCTCGAACGCGAGCACGGCCGAGATCGCGCCGACAAGGATCGAGGCCAGCATCACGGGCGACTGTACGTTGGTGATGCCCTCCGGGGTGAACAGCACCTCGGACAGGAAGCCGCCGACGATGAGCGCGGGCACCGCCGACCATCCCATCAGCCAGGTCGCCAGCACCCGCACGCCGTGGGGCAGGTAGACGAGGCTCGCGAAAGCCGTGATGTCGGGCAGGATGCGCGACTGTACCGGCGTGATGAGAAAGGCGGTCAGGCCGTGCGCCAACACATAGGCGATCACGACGAAGAGGGCACTTTTCAGATACGTCACATGGACCATCCGTGTTCTTCGCAGAGACGGAGGCGTGTCCTACAACTCGGGCAGGTCGCCGCCGACAAGATCACTGCGCACGACGTAGGAACGCGACTTGGTCTCCGCGGCGCGCTCCAGAAGGCCGAGCCCGAGAAGCCGGCGAATCGCCCGGTAGAGCGTTGCCTGCGCCACGGGTTGCAGCAGCGTGTGGCTGCGGATCTGATCGGAGCTGACGATGTCGCCCGGCTTTTTGCTCAGGCTGTGGGCCGCGAGAAAGACATCACGTTCGGTACGGCTGAGATCATCCAGGCCAACATCCCGCTCGAGCTGCCGAAGCATTTCGCGGAGCTCGAATATCGATCGCAGCTTATCCATGTTCAATAATGTCCGTCACGCAGGCCGGTCCGTCAACAATCATAAAAAAGACTGTCCACGGGCACAATTATCATAATGATAATATTGGCCTCGCCGCCGGCCCGTGGTATTGTCTTCAAGACGTCTTTCCGTGAGTGGTGGCGTCGCCTTGTATTTCGATCACTATCCGCCTTGGCGATGAAAGTCGCCAAGGCTCATTCTGTTATATGAATATACTGCCCAAATCCAGATTTTATTCATACCAGGCTTAACGGAAGGGCATACTGTGGCCGGTCCGCCGCGCTCAGACCCGCTCAACCTGCACCGACTGGTACTGCAGCATCGCCGGCGCTTCGGAATCCATGAAGGCCACGTCATAGGCGTCGCGCCCGACGGCGATGATCGCCATCGTCTCCGGCGCGCACATGCCGGTGGGGTCGACAAGGTGCCAGGCCCCGTCGAGCCAGACCTCGGCCACCGCGTGGAAATCCGGCGGCGTCACGTCCGGGCCGTAGTTGGCCACCATCCGCGCCGGGATCTGCGCCGCGCGCACCATCGCGCACATCAGGTGGGCATAGTCACGGCAGACGCCCTGGCGGCCCGCGAAGGTCTCCAGCACGTTGGTATCCGCGTCGGAGCTGCCGGGCACGTAGGTGAGGTTCTCTTCGATCCAGTCGCGGATCGCCGCGACCTTGTCACCCCCCGACAGGTGGCCGAAGCGCTTGCCCACGAAGGTGACGAACTTGTCCGACTGGCAGTAGCGCGAGGGGCGCAGGTAGGGCGCGGCCTCGGCCGGGATGTCGTGCAAGGGTGCCGCGGAGAGGGTGGTGAGCGGGATGTGCGGCCGGGTGATGTCCAGCGTGGCGCGGTAGTCCAGCACCATTTCGGTCCCCGGCACGCGCGCCCAGATCCGTTCGCCCACGCCATCGTCGCCCGCGATCCGCGTCAGCGTCGCGTTGCCCAGGTGCAGTTCTTCGGAGACGACCCTCTGGCCATGCGTGTGCGCGGCTTCCACGGCGAGGAACACGGTGTTCGCCATCGGGAAGGTGTAATGCATGGACAGGTCGATCTTGAGACGCATCGGGGCTCCATCGGGTCGGGCGGGATGTGACCCCGCCCTAACCGCTTGTCCCCCGCGTTTCAACGCTGCCGGGCGTCCCCTTGCTGATCAGGACGAGGCGAGCTCTGCGCCGAGGCGCAGGTTGCGGAGCTTCTTCCAGGTCACGTCGGGGTCGATCTTGCCGTAGCCCGCGAAGGTGCCGAAGCCGCAGTCCGTGCTCGCCACCACGCGGTCTTCGCCCACGATGTCGATAAAGCGCTGCAGGCGCTGGGCCACGAGCTGCGGATGCTCGACGTAGTTCGAGCAGGTATCGATCACGCCGGGGGCGAGGATCTTGTCCTCCGGGATGGCCGCGTCGCGCCAGACCACCCATTCGTGTTCGTGGCACGGGTTCGCGCTTTCGAAGAGGATCGTGTTGGGGCGCGCCGACAGGATCACGTCGATCACCTTTTCGAGCGGAATGTCGTGGTCGTGCGGCCCCTCGTAGTTGCCCCAGCACAGGTGCATGCGCATCCGGTCGGCGGGCAGGCCCTCGGTCGCGGCGTTCAGCGCCTCGACGTTGGCGGCGGCGACCTTCACGAACTCGTCCTGCGACATGTCCTGGTAGCCGGTATGGGCCGACATGGCGAGGTCGGGGCAGTCGAACTGGATGTCGAACCCGGCCTCGAGGATCGCCTCGTACTCGGGCCGCATGGCGGCGACCAGCGCCTCGAGATAAGCCTCGTGCGAGGGGTAGTACTTGTTCACCTGGAAGGCGGTGATCAGCCCCGGCGAGGCGGCGTTCATGAAGGCACGGGTGCCGTCGCCCTCGGCGTCGAGCGCGGTCCGGAAGCGGCGGATGTCGTCCAGCGCCGGCTGCAGGTCGACGAGCTTCACCTCGTCGATGCAGGAGGCGCGGGTGAATTCCTGGCTGCCCATGATCGCGCTCAGCTTCTTGGCAAGGTCGGGGTGGGCCGCCAGGTCCTTGGCCGGCTTGCGTTCGATATGCCCGCCGAAACCGCTCAGGCGTTCCTGCATGTAGGTCGAGTAGCCGACCTTGCCCAGTTCGCCGTCGGAGACGATCGAAACGCCCGCTTCGCGCTGATGCTTCACCGCCTCGTTGATCGCCGCCTGCACGGCGGCTTCGAAGGCGTCCGGGTCGTAGGCTTCGCCTTTGTCCTTGGCCAGCAGCAGCGCGGAGAGCGCGTCGCCCCGCGGCAGGCTTCCGACATGGGTGGTTTCGATGGTCATGATGTGGTCCCGTCTGGCATCCAATTGGTCGGACGCCATCAGACCACCCCGGCGTTGGGAACACAACCTGTGTGAGGGCCGAAGGCTCCCGCCTGGTGCCGGATGCGTGCGCCGGGGAGCGCGCCGCTTTCATCGGAAAGGTTGCTGCGTCGTTAACCCCTCCTCTTAGAAAATGACTTATTTTCAATATGTTGGACGCATCGGAAAACCGGTTTTCCGGAAAAGTGGTTTTCGTGGTGGACGCCGAAACGGGACTGCGGCGGCCGGGGGGCAAGCCCCGCGATTGGTCCAGGACATGGGCCCCTTGACACCCGCCGCCTCCTCGCCGATGACTGTCGCCACATCACCAGGGGTGCCCCGGCCGGGGCTGAGATACGCGGGAGCGCGTGAACCCTTCACAGCTGATCTGGGTCATGCCAGCGGAGCGAGGTTACCATGTTCATAGGCGCGCAAGTGTCACTCTACCCGATGACGTCCGACTTCGTGGAGGTCATCGAAACCGGGCTCGAAGCCCTCTCCCCCTATCGCGAACACCTCCGGATCGAGACCGACGACATGTCGACGCTCATGGTCGGTGCGCCCGAGGCTCTGATCGACGCGATCCGCGACCTCTTCGCGGCCTCCGCCCGCCGGCCCGCGCATGTCACGATGCACGTCACCCTCTCGCGCGGCTGCCCGGGGGAGCCAGACGATCCGACCTGCCGCTGCGATACGCTCATCCGGTCGCAGGACCAGCCGCTCGACGCGCGCAAGGCCGCCGCGCGGGACGCCGTCGAAGCGGCCTCGGTGCTGGGCGTCGGGATCGACGTGCAGTTCTCGCTCTACGTGCTGGGACAATCCCACCACATGGACGAGATCTACGGCTGCATCGACTTCCTGAAGTCCTCCGGCACCTTCCTCCGGTCCAAGAATTTCTGCACCCGGCTGCGCGGTGACGCGGGCGCGGTGTTCGAAACGATCCGACAGGCGTTCCTGCGGTTCGGCCCGGCCGAGGGGCATGTGACCATCGACCTGACGGCCTCGGCCAACTCGCCCAGCCTGCGCTGATCCGCGAACCCGGATCGTGCCCGCGCCGGTCGCGCGGGCCGTGTCGGAGGCCGTCATGTCCCACCTGTTCCGCATCCTGCCCGCTCTCGGTTTCGCCCTGGCGCTCGTCCTGGGCTGGGAGCTTTATTGCGCCCTGAGCGGCGTCTCCACGCTGGTCCTGCCGGCCCCCAGCGGCGTGGTCGGCGCGCTTGTGCGGGAACGGGACGAAATCCTGCGCCACGCGGTGAGCACCGTCGGCGTGGCCGCCACGGGCTTTTCGCTGTCGGTCACCTTCGCTTTCGCCACCTCGGTCGCGCTGCATTTCCTGCCCTGGCTCCGACGCGGCGCAATGCCGCTTCTCGTGGCGAGCCAGACGGTCCCGCTTGTCGCGCTCGCCCCCCTCATGATCCTGTGGTTCGGCTTCGGCCTGCTGCCCAAGGTGCTCCTGGTCATTCTCGTCACCTTCTTCCCGATCCTCGTGAGTCTTCTGTCGGGCTACCGCGCGGCGCCGCGGGCCTTTGTCGACCTGATGACCTCGATGGGCGCGGGCCGGGGCCGGATCTTCCGGCAGGTCAACCTGCCGGCGGCGCGCGCCTCGTTCTTCGCGGGGCTGCGGATTTCGGCCACCTACGCGATCGTGGCGACGATCTTCGCCGAATACGCCGGCGCGCGGCAGGGGATCGGGATCTACATCCTGACCGCAAAGAACAACTTCCGCGCCGATCACGTCCTGGCGGGCGTGGTGGTGTCGGCGGTGCTCACGCTCACGCTTCTGGGTCTTCTGTGGCTCGTGGACGCGCTCACCGCGCGCCGGTTCCGGGAGAGGCGCCATGCTCAGGATTGAGGGGCTCACGATCCGCGCCCGTGACCGGGTGATCGTCGAGGACATCGGCTTCGACATGGCCGAGGACCGGGTCACATGCCTGATCGGTCCCTCGGGCTGCGGCAAGACTTCGGTCCAGAAATGGCTCGCGGGCGTGCTGGCGCCGGAGCTTTCGGTCGAGGGGCAGGCGCGACGCGACGGACGCGGACTTGCCCGACCCGACCCGGATCTCGCCTACCAGCCGCAACAGGACGCGCTCTTCCCGTGGCTCACGATCCGCGAAAACGCCTGCCTGGGGCTTGGTGTCGCGGGCCTTTCGCGTCGGGCGGCGCGTGCGAAGGTCGATCCGCTGTTCACACCCTTCGGCCTCGCGGGGTGCGAGGACCTGTTCCCCGACCAGCTGTCGGGCGGCATGCGCCAGCGCGCGGCCTTCCTGCGCACCATCGTGCAGGACACGCGTTACGTGCTCTTGGACGAACCCTTCTCTGCTCTCGATGCGGTCACGCGGCTCACCATGCAGGACTGGCTCTGCGCCCGGCTGCGCGACCGTCCGCGCGGCGTGCTTCTCATCACCCACGACCTGCACGAGGCGACCCGGATCGCGGACCGCATCCTCGTCATGTCGGCCCGACCCGGCCGGATCGTCGCCGACATCCCTCTCACCATCGCGCGGGAGGACCGGAGCGAAGCCGCCCTGGCCGATCTGCGCACCCACCTGAAGACCCTGCTACTGGAGGACACCCAATGATCAGACATATCCTGACCGCTCTCGCGCTGACGGCCCCGGCCGCCGCGCTCGCCCAGGACGAGGTGAGCATCGCGCTCGACTGGACGCTCAACACCAACCACGTCGGCCTGATCGCCGCGCGCGACCGGGGGCTTTATGCCGACGCCGGGCTCGAGGTCGATATCCTGCCCTATTCCGACACGAGTTCGACCGCGCTTCTCGCGGCCGGTGCGGCCGATTTCGCCTACATGACCTCGCTCGGGTTCATGAGCGCGCGTGCCGGCGGGGCCGACATCACCGCCTTGTGGGTAACGATGCAGCACGAGACCGGGCGACTGGTCTACAACAGCGACAACCCGGACATCACGCGGCCCGCCGACCTGTCGGGCAAGACCTATGCCGGGTTCGGCAGCGACTGGGAGGACGCCCTGATCTCGACCATGATCGAGCACGACGGGGGCGAGCCGGTCTACGATACCGTCACCCTTGGCACGGGCGCCTACGAAGCGCTGGCCACCGGCGCGGTCGACTTCACGCTCGAGGTCGCGACGTGGGAGGGCGTGAACTCCGAGATCCTGGGCCGGGACCAGTCGTCCTTCGCCTATGCCGACTACGGCGTGCCGGACCAGCAGAACGGCTACATCGGGACGCGGGCCGAGGTTCTGGCCGAGAAACCGGAAATGGTCGAGCGCTTCATGGAGGCGACGCAGGCGGGCTATGCCTGGGCGGCCGAGAACCCCGAAGCGGCGGCCGAACTCCTGATCGAGGCGGGTGATTTCCCGAACGAGGAGCTCGTCCAGGGCTCGATGCAGAAGATCGTCGAAGGGGGCTTCCTGCGCGATGGCGACGTGCCGGTGGGCACGATCGACGCGGCACGCTTCGCGCGCATGGCCCGGTTCCTCTTCGACAGCGGTGTCCTGTCGGGCACGGATGGTGCGCCGCTGACCTGGCCCGGCGAAGTGTCGGACTGGTACGATCAGGGCTGGATGGCCGACTGAGGGTGACCGGGGCCGGTCAGGCGACCAGCCCCAGCGCCTCGTCCGAGGCGCTTTCCCCGTACTTGTCGCGCGGCGGCCACGGGCGGTCGCGCCAGTCCGGCTCGAACGCGAAACTCGACACCCGGCGCCCTTCGACCAGCGCGCCGTTCCCCGCGCCCTTGGCGTAGTCGTAGTAGAGTTTCACGATCTCCTCTTCGCTCACCTGGCCCGTGGCCGGGTGGGCCATGCAGGCCTCCCGCCACTTGCGCACGCGGGCGTAGTCCGGCGTATCGGGCAGGGTGAAGCCCTCGTAGTAGTCGAGGAACCAGAAGCGCTTGAACATCGGCGTGAAGACGGCCTCGGCCAACCCGAAATCGTCGAACAGGAACGTCCCGTCCGGGTTGTGTTCGCGCAGGAACCCGTCGATGTCGCGGTAGATCCCCAGGATCTTCTCCTGGTGTTCTTCGCGCCGGTCGGGGTCCTGGTTCAGAACGTAGAGATACCCGGCCGCGGTGAAGGGGCCTTCGCGCGCGATGAGCATGGATTCCACCGCGTGCTCATAGGGATCGGCCCGGCGAAGCGCGCTGCCTTCGAGCACCTCGTCAAGGAAGCGCAGGATCACCAGGCTTTCCTTGATGATCCGCCCGTCCGGCGTTTCCAGCACCGGCAGCGCGGTCGTCCCGCGCGTCTTCTCCAGCAGGGCCGGGTCGCGGGGCTTGGTGATGTCGACCACCCGGAACTCGACCGCGTCCTCCTGTCCCCGCAGCGCGAGCATGATCTCGAGCCGCTGCGAGAAGGGGCAGACCGGGATGTGGTAGACGATATGTTTGTCGGGCATGGTTCACTCCTGTGGCGGACCCGCGAAGGTCATGTTGTCGCGGCGCGCGGCGATTTCGATGGCCGGCATGTCCGCGGGACGGGGCACCGGGCACGATCATCTTGAACGTATGTTCTCTGCCGCGCCACAAGAAGAAGTTTTCGCACGACACGCCACACGCCCGTCGCCCGGAGGCGCCGGCTGGTGTTCGACCTGATGCGCCCGCGGGCCGGGCCCGCTCAGAAGGGAAACCCTGCCAGCCGCGCCACGAGTTCGAGGCTGTTGCGCGCGTTGAGCTTGGCCAGGAGCTTGGCCCGGTGCGTCTCCACCGTCCGGTGTGACAGGTTCAGCGCGCGGGCGATTTCCTTCGCGGTGAGCCCCTCGGCCAGCTTCGCGGCCACCTGCCGCTCGCGTTCCGTGAGCTCGACCGTGGGCCGGATCTCGGACAGGTCGGCGAACGTCCAGACCGCCTTCTCGAACGGCGCCTCCGGGCGCAGGGCCTGGCCCCGGACCCGGCACCAGAAGAGTTCACCCGAGGCGCGGCGCATCAGCCGTTCGTCCCAGTGGCGTCCCGTCAGTTTCATCCGGTCCGGTAGCGTCTCACCGATCCGGTCGAAATCGATCACCGACGGGTAGAGAACGGCGAGCGTCTGGCCCCGCAGGTCGGTCTCGGGGTAGCCGAAGGTTTCCGCGAAGCGGGCGTTGTAGTCCCGGATCACGCGGTTCTCCGAGAACAGGATCCCGATGGGCGCGTAGTCGAACGCGATATCCGAGTAACCGTGGTCCATCGTCCTGCCTTCCGTCCCTGTCGCCACAGATGATCCCATCGGCGCGCCGGGTTCAACGTGTTCGCGCATCGCGCCGGGGCTGCAATCCCGTTTCCCCGCTTCAATCTCCCCCGCGGGCTGGGCTATGTCCGGGGCGACACCGAAGGGGGACAGGATGGGCACACCGGGAAACGACGACACGCCGCGCGAATGCGCGTGGGAGGTGGACGGGCTGACGCTGCGCGGGCTGGCGTGGGGCCCCGCGGACGGCATACCGGTACTCGCGCTGCACGGATGGATGGACCATGCCGACAGTTTCCGGGAACTCGCGCCGCGCCTGGTGGGGTGTCACGTGGTCGCGCTCGACCTGAGTGGGCAGGGGCTGAGCGGGCATCGCGCGCCGCATGCGACCTACAACATCTGGGATGACCTGCCGCAGATCGACGGGCTTCTGGACCAGCTTGGCTGGGACGACTGCGTGATCCTGGGCCATTCGCGCGGGGCCAACATCGGCGCGCTCCTGGCCGCGGCGCTGCCGGCGCGGGTGCGTGCGCTCATCTCGCTCGACGCGCTGGTGCCGGATCCGGCGAAGGGCGATTTCGTGTCCACGCTGCGCGCCTTCGTCGCCGACACCCGCAAGCAGAAGGCCCGCGCGCCGCGCAGCTTCGCCACCCGCGAGGACTACGTCGCGCGGCGCAGTTCCCAAGGCAACGCCGCGCACACGGCCGAGGCGCTGGCCGACCGTGCGCTCGAAGAGGTGGAGGGGGGCTTTCGCCTGCGTGGCGACCCGCGGCTCTTCGCCAGTTCCGCGGTCAAACTGACGCAGGCGGACGCGGACGCCGTGATGCGCGCCATCGCCTGCCCGGTGCTCAACATATGGGCCGAGGACGGCATTCTGCGCGGGCGCCCCGCGTTGGCCGACACGGCGGCGCGCGGGGCCGAGCTGATCGCGGATTACCGGCGCGTGGACATTCCCGGTGACCACCATTTCCACCTGGACCCCGAGGCGGCCGGGCGGATCGCGGCAGAGATCACCGATTTCCTCGCCACGGCGGTTCAGCGCCCGCGGTAGACCGGCTTGCGCCGCTCCATGAAGGCGCGCGGCCCTTCGCGGGCATCCTCGGTCGCCATGACGCGGTCCATCGCTTCGGTCTCGATCGCGAAGCCTTCCGCCAGCGGGCGGCCGATGGCCGACTGGGTCACCGCCTTGATCGCTTCGATGGCCACCGGACCGTTGGCCGCGATTTTCTGTGCCATGTCGAGCGCGGCGGGCAGAACGTCGTCGGCCGGCAGGACCCGGTTCAGCAGCCCGGTCTCGGCCAGGCGGGCGGCCGGGACGGTGTCACCGGTCAGGAGCATTTCCATGGCGATGGGCTGAGGCAGTTGCCGGGTGAGACGCGCCAGCGCCCCCGCGAAGGGGATGAGCGCGTGCTTCGCCTCCGGCAGCCCGAACATCGCGTGTTCGGCCGCGATGCGGATGTCGGTGCCGAGCATCAGCTCGAACCCGCCCGCCAGGCAATGCCCGTTGATCGCCGCGATGACGGGTTTCGGGAACGTCTCGCCCTTCAGCCCCGCGCGGAAGACCAGCGACCGATCGGCAAGGATACGGCGATCCCACTCGGTCTCGGGCGCACGGGCGCCGGAAAGAAGCGGGAGCGACAGTTCAAGGTCACCGCCGGAGCAGAACGTCTTTTCCCCCGCGCCGGTCATCACCACCACCCGGACCGCATCGTCCTTCGCGAGCGTGTCGAAAAGGTCGGCCAGCCGGCAGATCAGTTCCGGCGACAGGGCGTTATGGCGGTCGGGGCGGTTGAGTGTGACCAGCGCGACGGGGCCGTGGTGTTCGCAGGTTAGAACGCTCATGCGGCCATGACCGTCAGGCTGATCGGCATGCCCGCGAGCGCATCCTTCATCTTCTCCACGTCACTGCCCGGGACCTTGACGCGGGTGGCAAGCTTGTCGTCCACCTCGACGGTCGCATCGACGCCCAGCTTGTCGGCCGTGGCGGCGACCGCCCAGCGGATCGCCTCGGCCCGGAGGGTGGGCTTGAAGATCTTGCCGACCGGGGTGACCGGCATCGCCTCGACCATCCCGATGCGTTTGGGCAGGGCGACCGGGTCGTCGATGCGCCCCTTCAGGAAGTCGATCAGCTCCGCTTCGCTGACCGTGCTGCCGGCGCGCAGCTCGGCGAAGACGACGGGCAATTCGCCGGCATAGGCATCGGGCATCCCCACCGCGGCCGCGGTCGAGACCTCGGGGTGGGCCAGCAGCGCGTCCTCGATCATCTGCGGATCGATGTTGTGGGCACCGCGGATGATCACGTCCTTCTTGCGCCCGGTGATGAAGAGCCGGCCTTCCGCGTCGATCATCCCCAGGTCGCCGGACACCAGCCAGCCGCCGTCGAGGAACGTGCCCACGTTGCGCGCCGGATCGGAGTAACCCGCCGCCACGTTCGGCCCGCGCAGCGCGACGATGCCCGTCTCGCCCGCCCCGAGCCGCTTGGTCGGGTCCGCGTCGCCGTCGGTTTCGCCGAACACCGCGACTTCCGTGAAGGGCAGGCGCAGGCCGCAGGACATCGGCGTGCGGGGGCCGTGCACCGGCTCGACCGCGATGGTGCCGGCGCATTCGGTCATCCCGAGGATGTTGCGCACCGGCACGCCCACCTGCTTCTCGGCCGCGTCCGCGAGTTCCGTGGGGAGCGGCGACCCCCCGGTCAGCAGCCATTTGAGCGACGAGATGTCGGCGTCCACCGGCGTCGCCTTCAGCGTGGCGAGGATCGTGGGCACGACGCCGATCACCGTGATGCCGAGGCGTTCCACCTGCTTCCAGATCGACCCCATGAAGGCCGCGTTGCGCATCCCCAGCCGCCCGGGCACGACCAGCGTGCCGCCGGCCGACAGCGTCGACAGGCCATAGACGAAGGCGCCCGCGACGTGGAACAGCGGGAAGCCGTTCACCACCACGTCGTCGGGGCCGAGGTCATGCATGATCGCGCAGGAGCGGGCGACATGCGCCTCGTTCAGACGCATGTGCTGCACGAGCTTCGGCGCGCCCGTGGTGCCGCCGGTGTGGTAGTAACCGGCAAGCGCCGTCTCGTCGCCCTCCGGCACGATGTCGGGGCCGTCGGCCGCCGCGATCATCTCTTCGAAGACACCGTCTGCGCCGGGCGAGGGCTGGTCGGCATCGCAGGCGAGGATGGGCAGGGTGATGCCCGCTTCGCGCAGGGCCGGGACCACGCTGTCCCAGTAGTTGAGCTCGTCGTTCACGCCCATGATCACGACCGCCTTGCAGCCGGCCGCCTCGATCAGTCCGGCGATATGCTCGGGTTTGAGCATCGGGTTGATCGTGCAGGCCCGGCCCGCCACCTGCGCGCCCCAGAGCGCGACCTCGCCATAGACCGTGTGCTGCGTGAGGATGGCGACCGCGCTGTCGGCCGTGACACCCAGGCTGCGGAACACCTTGGCCGCGCCCATGACCCGGCCCGCGAAATCGGCGTAGGTGACAAGCTCGTCGCGCTTCGGATCCGTCGCGTCGTGGAGGTAACGGATCGCGACCGCGTCGGGCCGCACTTCGGCCTGGTGGCGCAGAATGTCCCAGGGCGAACGCTGGGGATAGACCTCGGCGAACGGCTGCGCTTCGATGGCGCGGACGTCCTCCTCGCTGCGGATGATCACGGCTTGGCTCCTTTGTCTTCGAATTGGCGGCGCAGGTTGTCGTCGAGCCGGCCCAACAGGCGCAGGAGTTCGGATTTTTCCTGCGCGGAGAGGCCCTCGGTCAGCGACTCCTCGTTCTTGACCACTTCCTGTTCCAGGAGGGCCAGCCGCTCGGTCCCCTCCTCGGTCAGGAAGACCCGGCGCACGCGCTTGTCGGTCGGGGCGGCGCGGCGCTCCACCCACCCCTCGCGCGTCAGCGTCTCCAGCAGCGGGACAAGGCTGGAGCGGTCCAGGAAGACCGCCTCGGCCAGCCGCGACTGGGGAATGCCGGGGTTCGCCTCGATGATCTTCAGAAGACCGAAATAGCGCGGCGCCGAGCCGAACCCCTCGAGCTGCCCCTCGAACCGCTTGTAGGCGGCGATCTGGAGCAGCCGGATGCGGTAGGCCACCGACTGGCGCAGGAACGGCGGTTCCACCAGCGCGGCGACGTTACGCATGATTTCGCCGCTCATCAGTTCATGCTCCCCGGCAGGAACAGGACGAGCGCCGGGAACGCGATCAGCAGGATGAGGCGCGCGATGTCGATCACCACGAAGGGCGTCACGCCCTTGAAGATCGTGGTGAGGCTGACTTTCGACGCGATCGAGTTGATCACGTAGACGTTCATCCCCACGGGCGGGGTGATCAGGCCCAGTTCCACCGTCATCACGATGATCACGCCGAACCACACGGGGTCGAAGCCCAGGGCCGTGACGACCGGGAAGACGATCGGAACCATCAGGATGATCATCGCCATCGCGTCGAGGAAGCAGCCCATCACGAAGAACAGCAGCAGGATCAGCGCCAGCGTGCCGTAGCGGCCCGCCCCGAGCTCGGTCAGGAAGGTGGTGAACTCCTGCGGCACCTGCGTGATCGCGAGGAAGTAGCCGAAGAGCGTCGCGCCGATCAGGACCGTGTAGATCGCGACCGAGGTGCGCAGTGCCTCGACCAGGCTGTCGAGCAGGCTGGACATGTTCAGACGCCCGCGCAGAAGGCCGATGAGCGCGGTCAGGAGCGCACCGGCGGCCGCGGCCTCGGTGGCGGTCACGATGCCGAAGTAGATCGACAGGATCACCGCGATGAACAGCAGGCCCACGGCCCAGACGCCGCGCAGCGCGGACAGGCCCTCGGACAGCCGGAACGGCTCGGCGGCCGGAAGCTGGCGACCGTACCAGATGCGCACGGTCAGCATGTACATCAGGAGCGCCAGGATGCCGGGCACGACGCCCGCGATGAAGAGCGTGCCGATGTCGGTCTCGGTGATGAAGCCGTAGATCGCGAGCACGACCGACGGCGGGATCAGGATGCCGAGCGTGCCGCCCGCGGCGACGATGCCGGTGGCCGCTTTGTCGGAATAGCCCGCGCTCTTCATCTCCGGGTAGGCGATCTTGGTCATCGTCGCCGCGGTGGCGACGGACGAGCCGCAGATCGCGGCGAACCCGCCGCAGGCGCCGACGGAGGCAAGACCGAGGCCGCCCCGGAAGCCCCCGAGCCAGGCGCGCCCGGCGCGGAAGAGCTCTGACGACATGCCGGAGTTGGTGGCCAGCACGCCCATCAGGACGAAGAACGGGATCAGGGTGAGGTTGAAGTCGGTGATCGCCGAGATCGGCGATTGCGACAGCAGGTTCAGCGCGGGGCGCGTGCCCACGACGCTGGCGAAGCCGCCCACGCCGACGATCCCCATCGCGATGCCGATCGGCACGCGCAGGGCCATGAGGGCGAACAGGATTACGAAGCCGCCACCGGCGATGAGTTCGTTGCTCATTTCTTCTGATCCTCGATAAGCTGCTCGTCGATCCCGTCGAATTCGTCGAGGTCGCGGTTTTCGCGCGCGATCAGCCACAGGCGCACGCCGACGGCGAAGAGCCCGGCGAGCAGCCCGGCCCAGATCGCCAGGAAGAACGGCCAATGCGGCAGGCGCAGGTCCATCGTCGTGTCACCTCCGCTCATCGCCGACATCACCCGGCCCCAGATCTTCCAGGTCATCACCGCCGTGAAGACGAAGAGCACCGCCCAGGCGAAGAGGTTGAGCCACCGGCGCGTGCGCGGGCGTACGGCCTGGGCCAGCAGGTCCACCTTGATGTGGCTGCCGTGATAACCGACCGAGGCCATGCCCCATGCGATCGCCACCCCGAGCATCAGCCGGGAAACGTCGAAGGCATCGGGGATGGGACGGGCAAAGCCGTAGCGGCCGATGGCGGAGGCCACGATGAGTATCGTGACGAGGCCGAGGATCGCCCCCGCGATCCGTTCGATCAGCCGGATCGCCTGGCGGATGGGTCTTTTGGCGGGTGTGTTGTCCATAACGTGTCCTGCAAAAGGAATTGCGCGAGGGCGAATCCGCCCCCGCGCCTATCATTACGGATTAGTAGTCGGCGTCGCGAGCCTCGAGAGCTTCCTTGTACGCCGCGAGGATCGCATCGGCGTCATGGCCGTTGTCGGTGACCGCCTCTTTCCACTCGTCGATGAGCGGTGCGGCGGCGTCGATCCAGCTCTGGACCTCTTCCTCGGTCGGCGTGTTGAAGGTCTGGCCCTCGTCCGCCATCAGCTTCTCTTTCGCCGCCATGTCGTCCTCGGCCCAACCGGCCGCGACGCGACCCGACCATTCCGGGGAGCAGTGCTCGTCGATGACCGCCTTGTTCTCGTCCGACAACGAGTCGTACGAGGCCTTGTTCATGACCATGACCTGCGAGGACAGGTAGAACGGCATGTCGAGGTGGACCGGCACTTCGTCGGTCAGGTTGAAATCGTACATCGACCCCCACGGGAAGGTCACGGCTTCTGCGGTGCCCTTCGAGAGCGCTTCACGCACTTCCGGCGCGGGCACCTGGACGGGGCCGCCGCCGAGAAGCGAGACGAAGCGGGCCATCGTGGCGTGCGCCGGGCGCACGTTCATGCCCTGCACGTCCTCGGGGCTCGTCACGTCCTTCTGGCTGTGGAACGCGCCGGGGGCGTGCGGATGCACGAAGCACACCTTCACGTCGCCCATTTCCTGCTCGGCGCCATATTCTGCGTACCACTCGTGGATCGCCTTGGCACCTTCGACGCTGTCGTCGACCATGAAGGGGGCCTCGGTCAGCGCGTAGATCGGGAACCGGCCGGCGGTGTAACCCGGGTTCACCCAGGCGAGATCGACGATCCCGTCGCGCGCCATGTCGTAGTGGTCCGGTGCCTTGCCCAGCTGCTGCGCGGGGAAGATCTGGATGTCGATGCGGCCATCCGAGGCTTCCATCACCGATTCCGCCCAGGGCTGGATGCCCTTGGTGGCCGGCGAGATGGTCGGCGGCACCCAGTGCGAAAGGCGCAGCGTCACGTCCTGTGCGGTCAGGGTGGCGGGCACGATGGCGGTCAGGATCGCCCCGAGGGCGACGTGGGTCTTTTTCATGATGTCCTCCCAAAGATGTTCGCAACTGCGAAAACTGGGAATGATGGATATCAAACAATCTCGGGAGATCAATGGGAAATTCACGGGGCGGGGCGTGCAGGGATCATCACGCCGCCCGGCGCGGCGCACCCTGCCACGGAATGTCGGGGGATGTGAAGCGGGGGTGACCGGAGGTCGCGCCCGGCGCGTTCAGGCGGCGGCCGAGGCGCGCTTGACCTGGACCAGGCGCCGCACGAAGGCGACGATGAAGACCGCCGTGAGGATCAGCACGATGGTGGGGGCCGGGGCGCTGTCGAGGAAGAAGCTCAGGTAGGTGCCGCCCAGCATCGCCGCCATGCAGATGACGACCGCCACCCACAGCATCCGGCCGAACCGCCGCGTGAACAGAAACGCGCTCGCCCCCGGTGCGATCAGCAGGCCCACGGCGAGGATCAGCCCGGTGGCCGACAGAGTCGCGACGATGGTGAGCGACAGGATGGTCAGGAGGCCGTAGTGCAAGAGCCCCACCCGCAGGCCCGAGGCGCGCGCCTGCGCCGGATCGAAGGCGTGCAGCATCAGGTCCTTCCAGAACAGGACGAGCGCAGCCGAGACGGCGGCCGAGATCAGCCCGGCGGTCCAGAGGTCGCCCGGCCCGACGCCCAGCATGTTGCCGAACAGGATATGGTCGAGGTGCACGTTCGTGTTGATCGAGACGTAGATCACGATACCCAGCCCGAACATGCCGGAGAAGACGACGCCCATCACGGTGTCCTGTTTCACCCGGCTGTTCTCCGACAGGTACCCGGTGGCCACCGCCGTCAGCATGCCCGCAGCGAAGGCCCCGAGGATCAGGGGCAGGCCCAGGACATAGGCCAGCACGATCCCCGGCAGGACCGCGTGGCTCACCGCGTCGCCCATCAGCGCCCAGCCCTTGAGCACGAGAAAGCAGGACAGGAGCGCGGTGGGCACCGACACCATCAGCGCGATCCAGAACGCGTTCTGCATGAAGGGGAACTGGAAGGGCATGAGCAGCATGTCCATCACGCGGCGCCCTCCTTCAGCGCGGCCGCGGCCTTGCGCCGGGCGGCGAGCAGCCCGTGCTTCGGCGCCAGCAGGAAGGTGGCTAGGAAGATGGCCGTCTGCAGCACGACGATGATGCCGCCGGTCGCCCCGTCAAGAAAGTAGCTCGCATAGGCTCCGACGAAGCTCGTGACCGCCCCGATCGCGACCGAGGTCACGATAAGGCGCGGGAAGCGGTCGCAGAGCAGGTAGGCGGTCGCCCCCGGGGTCACCACCATCGCGATCACGAGGAAGGCCCCCACGGTCTGCATCGCCGCGACCACGCTGGCCGACAGGAGTATGAAGAACACCGCCTTGAGAAGCCCGGGACGAAGCCCGATCGAGCGCGCGTGGCTTTCGTCGAAGAAGACGACCATCAGGTCCTTCCATTTCATGATCAGGATGGCGAGCGACACCAGCCCGATGATCGCCAGTTGCAGCGTGTCGCCCGGGGTGATCGCCAGGATGTTGCCCATCGTGATCGTCTGGATCGACACCGCCATCGGGTTCACCGAGGCCATGAAGAGCCCGAGCCCGAAGAACGAGGTGAAGATGATGCCGATGATCACGTCGACCTTGAGCCCCGAGCGATCCGACAGGAATAGCATCGCCGCCGCCGCTAGCCCGCCCGACAGGAACGCCCCGAGCGCGAAGGGCAGCCCGAGGATATAGGCCCCCGCCACCCCCGGGACCACCGAATGCGACAGCGCGTCCCCGATCAGGGACCAGCCCTTCAGCATCAGGTAGGACGACAGGAAAGCGCAGACCGCGCCGACCAGCGCCGACACCCACATGGCATTGGTCATGTAGCCATAGCTGAAGGGTTCGAGGAGCACGCTCACTTGTCCGGCTCCTGCACGCGGGTCTGGTCGCCGTACTGCACGAAGGGCCGCTCATCGTCGGTGAGGATCGTGACGTTGCGCGCGTCCTCGTCGTCGTGGAGGTCCGAGCCGCCCAGCGTGAAGTGGCGCAGCACGCCGCCGAAAGCGGTGGTCAGGTTCTCGCGCGTGAAGGTCGTCTCGGTCAGGCCGTGGGCCAGCACGGTGCCCTTGACCAGGACCGTGCGGTCGCAGAACTCCGGCACGGTCCCGAGGTTGTGGGTGGAAACCAGCATCACCCGGCCCTCGTCGCGCAGCTCGCGCAGAAGCGCGATGATCTGCGCCTCGGTCTTCACGTCGACGCCGGTGAAAGGCTCGTCCAGCAGGATCACCTGCCCGTCCTGCGCGAGCGCGCGGGCAAGGAAGACGCGTTTCTTCTGCCCGCCCGAGAGCTCGCCAATCTGGCGCTTGCGGAAGTCCTGCATGTTGACCCGCCCGAGCGCCGCCTCGACGGCCTCGTGGTCGGCGCGCGAGGGGCGGCGCAGGAAGCCCATGTGGCCGTAGCGGCCCATCATGACCACGTCCTCGACGAGGACGGGGAACGACCAGTCGACCTCTTCCGACTGCGGCACGTAGGCCACGAGGTTGCGCTTCAGCGCCTCCTTTACCCCGAGGCCGAGGAGCCGGATCTCGCCGGCCGCGACCGGCACGAAACCCATCAGGGCCTTGAACAGGGTCGATTTCCCCGCGCCGTTCACGCCCACCAGCGCGGTGACTGTGCCGCGCGGGATGTCGAAGCTGGCGTTGCGCAGCGCGGTGTGGCCGTTGCGGTAGGTCACGGTCACGTCGTGCACCGCGAGGCCCGGCTCCGAGGCGGTGGGGGTGGCCGGTGCGGCCTGCGTGGGGGTCATGTGTTCGGTCATGTCTGCCTTTCGCCGGTTCACTCGGACCCCGCCGTGAGCCCCTCGACCACCGTCTCGGAGGTGACGCGCAGCAGGTCGAGGTAGGTCGGCACCGGGCCGCCCTCTTCCGACAGGCTGTCGACGTAGAGCACGCCGCCGAAGCGCGCGCCGGTTTCGCGGGCGACCTGTTCTGCTGGCGCGGTGTTGACCGTGCTTTCGCAGAACACGACCGGAATGTCGTTGTCGCGCACCCCGTCGATCACCTTGCGCACCTGCTGCGGCGTGCCGTTCTGGTCGGCATTCATCGGCCAGAGGTAGAGCTCCTTCATCCCGAAATCGCGGGCGAGATAGCTGAACGCCCCTTCGCAGGTGACGAGCCAGCGTTGCGCCTCGGGGATCTCGGCGACCGCGTCGCGCAGCGGCTCCAGCGTCTCGCGCAGCGCGTCCTTGTAGGCGGCGGCGTTCGCGCCATAGACCTCGGCATTGTCCGGGTCATGTTCGGAGAAGGCTTCGGCGATGTTGTCGATGTAGACCAGCGCGTTGTCGAGCCCCATCCAGGCGTGCGGGTTCAGCTGCCCCTCGTAGGCGCCGGACGAGATCGAGATCGGCTCGATCCCCTCGGTCAGCGTGACCGATGGCACGTCGCCCAGGTTGCGGATGAACTGTTCGAACCAGAGCTCGAGGTTCATGCCGTTCCACAGGATCAGGTCCGCGTCCTGCGCGCCGACGAGGTCGCGCGGCGTGGGCTCGTAGCCGTGGATCTCGGCCCCCGGCTTGGTCACCGACACGACCTCGGCCGCGTCGCCGGCCACGTTAGCGGCCATGTCGGCCAGCACGGTGAAGGTGGTGACGACCTTCATCCGGTCGTCCTGTGCCTGGGCGGGAGCGGTGACAAGCGCGGCCGCGAGGGCGCCAGCCATGAGACGGGTCAGGGTCGGGGTCATCGTGATCAGTCTCCGATCGTCAGTTGCAAGCGGGTTGCAGATAGGGATAACAGCCCTGCGATCAGTTGCAAGTGCAAATCATTTGCAATAAGAAGAAGCCCACCACCACGGCTGCACCGGTGAACATTCATTGATGGCTGACCTTTCTTTCCCGCCATGTTACCCCGATATCCCAGCCGGATCGGCCCGCTCCGATTTCCGGTTGGCAAGACTACGGCTGGAGCGGGGCGCCAGATGACCAAGGCAAAACACGAAACGCTGATCGACCGCTGCCGGGAGTCCGGGCTGCGAATCACGGGCCAGCGGCGCGTGATCCTCGAGGTGCTGGACGCGGCGAGCGATCACCCGGACGTCGAAGAGCTGCATCGCCGGGTGGGCGAGATCGAACCGGGCGTGAACATCGCGACCGTCTATCGCACCATGAACAAGCTGGCCGAGCACGACCTGATCGAACGCCACATGTTCGACGACGGGCGCCTGCGCTACGAACCCGCGCCCGAAGAGCACCACGACCATTTCATCGACGTGGAAACCGGTGAAGTGATCGAGTTCATGTCGGACGAGATCGAGCGGCTGCAGGAAGAGATCGCGCGCCAGCACGGGTTCGAGATCGTGAGCCACAAGCTCGAACTCTACGTGAAGCGCCGCAAGACCGACTGACCGCGGGTTACTCGGTCACGAAGGCGTAGTCGGTCATCTCTTCGCGCGACAACAGGTAGATCTGGTCGGGCGGCGTGCGCATCGCATGTTCCATGACGCCCAGCGCGATCCCCATGCGCGCGAGGTAGGACATGACCTCGGCCTGACCGCGTTGCACGTCCTCGACCGCCATGAAAGCGGGCAGGATCGTGCTCTCCCCGAAATAATGCTGGTGCACGCCGAGTTGTCCGGTCGCGGCCACATCGCGCGCGACGCCGCCCGCGAAGACATAGGGGCAGGCGGACAGGCAGACGCCGTTGTCGCCCACCTCGGTGTCGATGCCCGCCGCGCGGATCGTTTCGCCGATCTCGAGTGCATCCGCGACCGAGCCGCCGGTGCTGTCGAGCCGTATGCGCGTGACGTCCTGCCCGGCCGAGGCGCGGGTGGAGAGTTCCTGCCCGATCCGTGCGCCGTCGCCCCAGGCGATCTGGCCCGTAAGCGTGATCGTCGATCCTTCGCCGGAGATTTCCAGGCGCTCGGGCATCGGCCCCGTTTCGGGTCCGCCACCGGGCATCGAGGCCGGGGACCGATCCGGCGAATAGGGGCGCGTCGACGGGCCCGCCGGCCGTTCGCGGGTCAACGGGTCGCTGCGCGGCAGCGTGTCGCGCAGGTCGGTGAAGAGCAGCGCGGCGGCGATGGCCACCTGTACGCCGACGATCGCTGTGATCGCCTTGCGGATGCCGCCCGGGCTCCTGTCCGGCATATCGGTCATCAGTCCACCGCACGCACGTGGCGGGTCTTGCCGTCTTCCTCCGGCGGGGTCGGATCGGGCGTGTGCGGGTGCATGTCGAAGGCGCGGGCGGCGTCGAGGGCCGCGCGCATCTCGGCCACGGTCATCGTGTCCTCGATCGTGCGCACGCCCTGGCCCTGCCGGATCGCCGCATGGGTCACCATGAGCACGAAGACGAGCACCGCGGGCAACAGGTCGATGGCGATCGCCCCGGCCCAGGATGGCACGAAATTGCCGGCATAGCGGATGACCGCGTCGGCGGCCGAAAGGGGCGTGTATTCGATCTCCTGCGCGTCCGGCAGTGCCTGAACCTCGGCCGCGGCGGCCTCGAGCGTCGTGGCCCGGTCGGCGAGCAGCACGAGCACGCTTTCGATTGTCGATTGCTGGTTGGCGCGCCCCTCGGCCGATCCGGCGTCGAGATCGGGAAGCACCACGCTGTCGCGCAGGTCCGAGGCGGCGCGGGCCACCAGCGGCGCGACATTGAGCTGGCGCAGCTCCGCGATCAGCCCGGACAGGCGCACGGCCTCTTCCGCGAAGCGGACCGACCGGCCCTCGACCGCGCCCGGTTCGACCGACAGGGCGCGCATCCGGCTGAGCACCGCGTTGCCCTGCTGGAAAGCGGCCTCGACGGCCTCTTCCTGCTCTGCGATCTGTTGTTCCAGCCCTTCGAGCTCGGCGGATTTCTGGGTGAGCACGCGGAACACGGCGCCCCGGCCGGCAAGGCCGGAGAGGTTCCCCTCATCCTCCTGCGCCGACAGGTCCTGAAAGGTTTCGCGCGCGCGGGCGACGTCGCGCTCCAGCGCCTGGCCCGCGATCGTCTTGGAATGGGCGCGCTCCAGCGCGGTCTGGTAGGCCTGCACGGTGTGCGCGAGGTGCTGTTCAACTGCCGCCGCCCCGGCCAGCGCCGCGGCGTTGAGCCAGGAGGACATCGCCACGATCGCCACGGACCCCAGCGCCATCGACAGGAGAAGCCCGATGCGCGAGGCGGCGCTGCGCATCGCGGGCAGGAGCCGCATCATGAACGACCAGAAGACGAAGATGCCGACCGACACGGCCAGCGAATAGGACAGGGCCGCGAAGGTGGTCCACGCGCCGGTTTCGTCCAGAAGCGAGCGCACACCGAGGTAGGTATAGATGCCCGAGGCCGCCGCGAGCACGCCGAGCGCCACGCCGGTGAAGCTGTCGAGCCAGGTCAGGTGTCCGCGAAGCTCCCGCGCGTAGCGCGCCCCTTCGCGCTCCGGCGCGTGTGCCTGATCGTCCTTGGTCACGGGAGTCCCCCACCGGAAAATGCCTTAAACCCCATCAATCTAGGGGCGGGCAGGGGGTCAGGCAACGCAGGCGGGCCGAAATAGCGGCCTTTCGCCTACTTCTTGTCGGGCTGGAACCCGCTGCTGGCCGCGCGTCGGCCGGTCCCGAGGGTCGCGCCGGGGCCCTGCGAGGCGAGGATGAGAAGCCCGCCTGCGATCGCCCAGTTCTTGACCATGATCGTCAGCTGCCACGGGTCCTCGCGCAGGTCCCAGTGGAAGTAGCTCGTGCACAGGCAGTAGACGGCCAGTGCCAGCGCCCAGAACCGCACGCCCGGCCCGGTGATCAGCGCCACCGCCGCCACGGCGTTGAACCCGGCCGCGGCCCAGACGAGCCACGCGGGCAGGCCCAGCCCCGTGACCATCTCGGTCGCCTGGGTCGGGTCCATCACCTTCTGCACCGCTCCCCCGATGAAGAGGAGTGCAATCAGGAAACGGCCGATGAAATTCAGGATCATGGACATGCCGTTCTGTTCGCAAAGTCAGTGAGGAACCACAACCACTTCGCCGCGGGTATGCGAATGCCCGCCTATGGCCAAATGCGCCCGGGCCGGCCTTTTCGCTTCGTGATCACGCGTGAGGCGGCTAGGCTGCGCAAAGAAAGTCATTTTTTGTCAGGAGATTGAGCGCGTGCGGAATTTTCTTTTGCCGGTATTCGGCCTCATGCCTGCCGGCGCGTTCGCGGCGGCCGGCGGGGTCGGTGAAGGGTTCGGGGCCGATGATTGGCTGTCCAAGTGGCCGGTGCTCGCCGTCGTGCTGGCACTCGTCCTGTGCACGACGGGGTTCCTGACCGTCCAGATCCGCCGGCGCGCCCGCGCCATGGGGGACGAGGGGTGAGGCACCCCCACAGCGCCGCCGTTCTTTTCGACGCTTCGAGCGTCCCTTTTCTCCGCGAGGTTTGATCCATGTCCCAGCTGGTGACCCAGTTCCGACGCTTTTTCCGGTTCGAGGGCGTGAGCCTTCAGGTCGTGCTCGTGACCGCCCTCATTTCGTACGTCCTTCAGATCAACGCGATCGTGGGGGGAGAGCCGCTTTACCTGATCGCGTTCTACACGCTCCTGCCCTGGATTCCGCTCGCTATGTTCGAGGGGATCTGGAAGGTCAAGAATTACTCCATGATCGCGGTGCTGGGCCTGTTCACAGTGCTCCAGATCGGCCATTTCGCCGAGCACCTGATCCAGGTGATCCAGCTCAACGTCCTGAACGGCACCGTCGCCTGTCCGCCGCCGGTGGACACGATCGAGAACGCCGGGCGGGCGATCGAGATGGGCCTGCGCACGCTGGCGGCGGAGCCGAGCTATTACTCGGTGGAGCGCATCGCCAAGGCGGGCGCGGACGGCATGCCGCTGCTCGATGCCAACGGTGACTACATCGTCGGTCCGGCTGCTTGCGCCGTCTTCGGACAGCTCGACCTCGAGGTCGTCCACCTGGTGTGGGAGCTCGTGGGGTATTTCGGGACCGGCATGGTCCTGCTCTTCTTCCCGCGCAACGTCTGGCTCTACGTCGCGCTCCTGGCGCTGAGCTGGCACGCGCTCGAGCATCTCACGATCACCTATTTCTACTACTTCGACCAGGCTCCTCTCTGGCCGGGGGTCCAGCAGCTCTGGGCGACCGTGCCGGTGTCGGGAAACAGCTACATGGCGGTGCCCGCGGGGCAGGTCGAAACGATGCTCAATTTCTACCAGGCGGGCGGCAAGTTCGGTCTCATGGCCAACAACGGCCTGTTCGAGCAGCTGACCGGCTTCGACGGGATGCCGGGGCGCGCGACGCTTCACATGGGCTACAACCTCGCCATCACCGTCCCGACGGTGATCGGGTTCCTCGTCGAGCTGCGCAAGCTGCGCTCGCGCTACCTGGAGCAGACCTTCAAGGAGCTTTCGATCGACGAGGTCACGCGGCTGAGCCAGAAGGTGCAGGACGTGGTGTTCCACAAGGGCGACCTGGTGCTGAAAGAGGGTGATCCGGCGACCCATTGCTACCTGATCAAGGAAGGCAAGGTGGACATCGTGATCGACCATGGCGGTCCCGGCGAGAAGACGGTCGCGGAACTCCGCGACGGCGCGCTGCTGGGTGAGATGGGGCTTCTGGACGGGAAGCCGCGGTCGGCAACGGCGATCGCGCAGGGCTATGTCTCCTGCCTTGTGATCGACGCGGTGACCTTCGCGGACCTCATGAACCCGGGCGAGGGGGAGTTCCGGTCCGAGGCGACGATGCAGCAGGTCATGCGCATCGCTGACCTGCGGCGTGCCGACAACGCGTGATGCGATCAGCCGGCGCGCGGCCTAGCGCAGCGCGTCGGCGAGGAAATCCCACACGAAACGCAGCCGCCGGTTCTGGTGGATGTCGCGGTGTGCCGCGAGCCAGATGGGGAACGCGAGCGGCGCCTCTTCCTCGAAGACCCGCTCCACCGCCGGATCGGCGTCGCCGATCCGGTCGTCGAGCATGCCGACCCCCATCCCCTGCTTCACCAGTGCCCACATGACGAGGAAGTTCGCGGTGTGTATCGGGACGTTGTCCTCCGTGATCGGCACGCCGCGCTGCTGCAGGACCGACAGGAAAAGCCCGCCGCGCTCGGGCCCGACGAAACGGGCGTGGGCCAGGTCCGCGTAGCTTCGCACGTCGCCCAACGTGGCGATGTAACCCGGCGTCGCGAACATGCGGGCGGTGGCGTCGCGCACCTTGCGCGCGATGAGGTCGGGTTCTTCGGGGCGGAAGTTGCGGATGGCGATGTCGGCTTCGCGCCGGAGCAGGTCCGAGGCGGTATTGGACACGACGACGTTGACCTCGATGCGCGGCTCGGCCGCGTTCAGGCGCGCGATGATCGGGGGCAGGAGCAGCCCGGCGTAGGCATCCGACGCGCTGATCGTGACCGGCCCTTCCATCGTGTCGTTCTGCCCGAAGGCGACGTTGGACAGCCGCCCCGCGGCCGCGCCCATTGCGCGGGCGTGTTCGATCATCGCGTGGCCCGCCGGGGTGAGTTGCATACCCCGCCCCGCGCGTTCGAAGAGCGTGACGCCTAGCTCCTCCTGCAACGCCTCGACCTGCCGGCCAAGGGTGGGCTGCGCGAGCCCGAGGGCACGGGCGGCAGCCGACAGGGAGCCTTCCTCGGCCGTCACAAGGAAGGCGCGGGCGCGGTTCCAGTCGAAGCTGACGTTTTTCCAATCCATGCGGATATGCATATCAATTCCACGATATTGGTCAATTTTGTTGATGTAGTCCGCGAGCTATAAAACTCTCACCGGCCAACGCGGCCGACCAACATTCAAACGAAACAGCCTCTCGACCGGCGCGCCCCTTCGCGCCGGACCGATGCCCCTGTGCCGAAAGGACCACGCCATGAAAGCCTTCAACGATCCGACCTCCCGCGCCTACGGCCGCCTGACAGGCGCCTTCTATTTCTCCATCGCCATCTTCGGCGCCTTCGCCATCGGATACGTGCCCAGCCAGATCGTCACCGGCGATCCGGCCACGACGATGGAAACGCTCGTTGCCCGGCGCGGGCTCTACAACGCCGGTATCGGCGCGGACGTGCTGGTGATGCTGATCGAGGTCATGACCATGACCATGCTCTACCAGATCTTCCGCCGCACCAACGAAACGCTGGCTTTCGCAGCCATGCTGGCCCGCTTCGGCATGGTGGCCGTGATGGGTGCGATGCTTCTCTTCCAAGCGGGCCTGACCGGGTTGGCCACGGGCGAAATCGCGGCCTCGGACGACATCCGCAATGCGCTTGCCGGGTTGATGCTCGAAATCCACCATGCCGGTGTCTGGGTCTGGCAGGCGTTCTTCTGGATGCACCTGATGCTGCTGGGCACGCTCGTGCTGAAGTCCGGGCTGGTGCCGCGGCTGTTTGGCTACGGCCTGATCGTGGGCAGCTTCGGCTACGTCTTCGACAGCCTCTACAGCTTCGCCTTCCCCGAGGCCGACTGGTTCGGAACCCTGCGCATCGGCTTCCTCGCCATCGTCACCCTGTCCGAAGTCGGCTTCGCCCTCTGGCTCGCCCTCCGCGGGCCGAAGGACACCGCCCCCCTGAACCCGGCGCTGGCCGCGGCCTGATCCCCGAACGTGAAAGGAACCGAACCCATGAAACGCATCTGCATCATCGGCATCTCCGGCAAGCTGGGTCAGTACATGACCGAACACGCCCTGAAGATGGGCTACGAGGTCCAGGGGGTCTGCCGCCCGGAGAGCGTCGGCAAGCTCGCCCGCTTCGAAGGCCGCATCAAGATCTTTCCGGGCCGCACAAACGACCGGGAGGTGATCCGCAAGGCCGTCGAGGGCTGCGACGGGGTCCTCACCGTGCTGGTCCCGTGGGGGGTCGACGATTACGCCTCCGGCACCGCGAAGGCCGTGCTCGCCTTCGCCGATCCGGGCGCCCGGCTTGTCTTCTCCTGCGGCTGGCACATCACGATGGACGGCCGGGACCACTACGGGTTCAGGATGAAGGCGGCGCTGGCCATCGCGAAACTGGCCCGGTTCACCCGCCTCTTGGACGTCGACGACCAGTACCGGGCGACCGACGCGATCTTCGCCTCGAACCGGCTCTGGACCGTCGTGCGGGGATCGGATCTCGAGGAAGGTGAAAGCCAGGGGCTGCCGATCTGGGCCGAACACGTGCAGGACCCGCGCCTTGCTTCGAACCTGACCCGGCGCACGGATTTCGCGCTGTTCATGGTCCGCGCGCTGACCGACGACAGCCTGGTCCACAAGGCCCCGGCCATCGTCAGCCGGGTCTCGGCCTCGGCCACGGCGCATGCGGCCTGACAGGGACCAATATGGCCAAGGCGAAGGCCCCCGGTGACGGGGGTCTTTTGCATCGCGCTGCCCGATCCGGGGCATCCGGCCCCGGCGCCTGCACAACAGGCAGGCGAATTCTGCATTGCAGAGAAATTTTCCCCGATGCGGCATGCTGTCTCTTGAACGGGCAGCAGGGCAGGTTATCTGTAGATCAGGCGGATGGATTTATCCGCATAAATTGTAATCCCGAACCTCGGGATCTTACGATCAAAGCCGCCCGGTCGTGCGTCGTGACCTCCTCCCCACGACGATGCCCGGGCGGTTTTTTGTTTCCGAAATCACCCCGGGCCAAGCCGCCCCAACGCGCAACACGGGTGCATTTGCCGGTGGGGACGTTGAATTGCCTATTGATTGGGCAAGGTCGCATGGAATTAGATCATTCACACAGCAACGACCTCGGGGCCGGGGATTCCGGGCGGTAATTCTGGACCGCCCCCGCCGTTTGACTCAACCCTTCCGAGGCTTTGAAAACAAAGGGAGACTCAATCGTGTTTCATCGCGCCATCCTGACCGCCGCGGCCTCCGTGCTTCTCGGCAGCGCTGCTTCGGCCCAGACCGAGGTTCCGTTCGCGCTCGACTGGAAGTTCGAAGGCCCCGCGGCCCCGTATTTCGTCGCCATCGACAAGGGCTATTTCGAAGAGGCCGGGCTGTCGGTCGAAATCTCTGCCGGCTCCGGGTCGCTCGACGCGATCCCGAAGATCGCCACGGGTGCCTTCCCGGTGGGCTTCGCCGACATCAACTCGGTCATCAAGTTCCTCGACCAGAACCCCGGCGCGCCGGTCATCGGGGCGATGATGGTCTACGACAAGCCGCCCTTCGCGGTGATCGGGCGCAAGTCCCTGGGCATCGAGGAACCCGCCGATCTGATGGGCAAGGTGCTGGGCGCGCCGCCGCCGGACGGCGCCTGGGCGCAGTTCCCGATCTTCGCGGCCGAGAACGACCTGGACATGGACCAGATCACCGTCGAACCCGTGGGCTTTCCGACCCGTGAGCCGATGCTGGCCGAGGGCAACGTGGCCGCGATCACCGGCTTCAGCTTCTCGTCCTACCTCAACCTCGTGCGCCTCGACGTGCCGGAAGACGATATCACGACGCTCCTGATGGCCGACTACGGCGTGGACCTTTACGGCAACGCGATCATCGTCAACACCGATTACGCCGCCGAGAACCCGGAGATCATCGAAGGGTTCCTGGAGGCCGTGGCGAAGGGCTGGAAGGATGCGATCGCCGATCCGGCGGGTGCCATCGAGAGCCTGATCGAGCGCAACCCGGCGGCGGATGCCGACCTCGAGCAGCGGCGTCTGCAGCTGGCCATCGATGCGAACGTGATGACCGACTACGTCGCCGAGAACGGCTTCGGCGCGATCGACGAGGCGCGGATGGAGAATGCCGTGACCCAGATCGGCACGACCTACGAATTCGAGACCGACCCGGACATCTCACTCTACTTCACCGAGGCCTACCTGCCCGAAGGCGGCTTCGCGCTGGAATGACACGATCGGGCGCGGGGGCCGGTCCCCCGCGTCCGCACCAAGAAAAAAGGGGCAGGGCAGATGTATCCCATGATCAAGATCGAGGGCGTGCGCCACGCCTACAAGACCCCGGCGGGGCCGCTTCCTGTGCTCGACGGGCTCGAGCTGTCGGTGGACGAGGGGGGCTTCGTCGCCGTCGTCGGCCCTTCGGGCTGCGGCAAGTCCACGCTGACCCGGCTGGTGGCCGGGCTGATGAAGCCCGACGAGGGCAAGGTGATGCTGCACGGCGAGCTGGTTTCGGGTCCGCGCTCCACCGTCGGCATGGCGTTCCAGAACCCCGTGATGCTGGAATGGCGCACGATCCTGGAAAACATCATGCTCCCGCTGGAGATCGTCGCGACCAAGATGTCGAAGGCCGAGCAGCGCGAGCGGGCGAATTACCTGCTGGAACTCGTGGGGCTCGAGGGTTTCGGCGACAAGCGCCCCTCCGAGCTGTCGGGCGGCATGCGGCAGCGCGCCAGCCTGTGCCGGTCGATCGTTCACAAGCCCGAGGTGCTGATCCTCGACGAACCCTTCGGTGCGCTCGACGCCTTCACCCGCGAGGACCTTTGGCAGACGATGCACAAGGTGAAGGAGGAAGAGCCCTTCACCGGCGTGCTCATCACCCACGATCTGCGCGAGTCGATCTTCCTCGCCGACCAGGTGGTGGTGCTCAGCCAGCGGCCCGCGCGCACGCAATACGTGCTGGACGTGCCCAACACCGGGCCGCGCGATCTCGATCATCTCTACACGGCCGAGGCGGCCGACATGCTCAACATCCTGCGCCACCAGATCGAAGTGGCCCAGGGCCGCGCGGCGGCGTGAGGAGGCGGACATGGCTTACGTTCCGGACATGAAGCCGCGCTCGACCGGCGGTTCGATCGCGAAATTCCTCACCTCCCGGGCCTTCCTCGCCCCGATCATCGCGATGGTGATCTTCGTGGCGCTGTGGGAGTTCCTGGTCTGGGTCAACGACTGGCCCGACTACGTCATGGCGTCGCCCTCGGACCTGCCCGAGGCCTATGCCGATTACTGGGGTCTTTTCATCAAGTACGGCTGGCAGACGCTCTGGCGGACCGTCGTGGGCCTGATCCTCGCCGTGATCGTCGGGCTTCTGCTCGGAATGATCATGGGCTTCTCGCGGCTGATGCGGGACGCGCTCTACCCGCTTTTGGTGGGCTTCAACGCGATCCCCAAGGCGACCGTGGTGCCGATCGTGGCGCTGCTCTTCGTGGGTGCGCACGACTTCAACACGATCCTGATCGCCTTCATGATCTCGTTCTTCCCGATCGCCGTGTCGGTGAGCATCGGCCTGTCGACGCTGGAGCCGGAATACCGCGACATCCTGCGTGCGCTGGGCGCGAGCCAGGCGACGATCTTCTGGAAGATCGCGTTGCCCAAGACGTTGCCGGAGTTCTTCGGCGCGCTGAAGGTTGCGGTGACGCTGGCCTTCATCGGCACGAACCTGATGGAGATCGTGTCGCCCCACGGACGGGGGCTCGGTGCATTGTTCGACAGCGGCAAGACCAACTCGGACTACCCCCTGATGTTCGCCGTGCTCATCGCGCTCGCCGTGCTGGGGATCGTGCTCTACTACGTGATCGTCGCGCTCGAGAAGATCTTCGCGGGCTGGGCGGAGCGGTCGCCGGGCTGAGCGGTTTCGCCGCGGGCGGTGCCCGCGGCGATCCGCGCGGGGGCGCTGCCCCCACCTCAACCGTCATTTGCGGATCGTTCGCGAAGCGCTTGGCGATGTCTGTCGCATGGCCTGCCCCAGAAAGCCAACTGCCGAGATCCATCTGGATCTCGGCAGCCATTCCGTCAGGTGCATCTGCGTCAGGCGTTAGCCTGATACTTTGGGAGTGAGCCTCCTTTTCCGGATCATTCACACCACGACGTCTTGGTTGGCTCCGCCACATTTGCGGCTTCTTCGCGCTTCTTCCAAAACCAGTTGGCGCACCAGACTATGGCGGTCGCCACAATGGCATCCCAAATATAGTGGTAGCCAGAGTAAATCGAAATCCAGACAATCATTGCGAAAAACGACCAGCCCATCACTGCAAGAATGCGTGATCGCTCCTGAAGATAGAGAGCTACCACCGTAGCCACAGCGACATGCATAGACGGAAAAGCCGAGATGGCCGATATTTCAATGACATCAGTGCTTGAAGATACCCTCCACAGGCGGTCCTGAACTTGGCCTATCGGTGACGTAAGCCAATCTTTCGACATGAGAGCGGCATGAAGTTCAGCAAATGTATCTCCGCCGGTCATCCGGTCAATATAGATGGGTCCGACCGATGAGCCGAGTGTGGCGAGGATATTGCCAATCACGAGCCATGACCCGAAAAAGATCCAAGTGAAGCGGCGGGCGCGGCGAATATCAGGGTCAGTCGCGACAACCAAGATCGGGAACGCCAAGGCTGCGAACATCCAGACAGGCAGATAAAGCGTGTGAAACCACGCCGCGAGCGCCTCAGGAGTGATCCTGTGACTCAGCTCCCATGCGTGATTGCCGAATAGGATCGCCTGATCCAACTGAATTAGTGCTTCGTCCGCATAGAACGGAACAAGCTGCGGAATGGTGCATTTCGCGAAAATGAAGCCGACCTGCAAAACGACTGCGCTGGCTGTGACGTAAAGAGTTGGAACCAGGCGATCGATGGACCTTTTGGGCCCCAAGGCAAGAGCTGCGAGGGGTATTGCCCACCACAGCTTGAACAGCAACCCAGACATCTTTTTAAGTTCGTCAATGATCGTTCCAGAAAACGCGTTAAAAGCAGCCGCGAAGTCGTTGTTCAGCAGAGCGGTAATCAGAAGCATTATGCTTAAGTATATAATGCTCGATCTAAACAAAATGCTCATAACACCACCATTAAAATCATTTCAAAGGGCACCCATCGCGGCGAAATGAGGCGACGGTGTGGCACTTGCTTGATAAAACACTGTCGAATTCTTTAAGACAAAGTGGAGAGCGATCTCTGAGAATTGTGACCAGGAAACGAGCGCCAATAGCGAAGGGAGTAAGGCCTCAATCGGTGTCGAACACGCAGGTGTGGAGCAGATTGACTCGTCAGCGCCAGTCGCACCGCTTTCCGCCGAAATTCCGGCGTCGGTCGTTTCGCTTTGGACATAGAACACCCCCTGGTTCCTCAGTTGGTGCTCTCCACTTTTTCAGGCCGACCGGTTTGCCGTTGAATGTGGGCGTAAATGACTTTCGAGCTCCGCCCCCGCACCCCCGAAGTATTTCGGGAACGATGAAGGGGATCGGGGCGACGACAAAAGGGCCGGGAGCGACCCGGCCCTTCTCGCATTTTGGATGGTGCGCCTAGTTCGTGATGATCTCGGGTCCCATGAGGCTTGTCGGCAGCCAGGTCGAGATCCAGGGTACGTAGGTCACCAGGATCAGGAAGGCGAAGAGGATGGCGAGGAACGGAAGCGCCGCCTTGACCACCTTCATCATCGGCATCCCGGCCACGCCGGAGGTCACGAAGAGGTTGAGGCCAACCGGTGGGGTGATCATCCCGATCTCCATGTTCACGACCATGATGATCCCGAGGTGGATCGGGTCGACGCCCAGCTCGATCGCGATGGGGAAGACCAGGGGTGCGACGATCACGATGAGGCCCGAGGGCTCCATGAACTGGCCGCCGATCAGCAGGATGACGTTCACCACGATCAGGAACATGATCTTGCCGAAGCCCGCCGAGAGCATCGCGTTGGCGATCTGCTGGGGGATCTGCTCGTCGGTCAGCACGTGTTTCAGGATCAGCGCGTTGGCGATGATGAACATCAGCGTGATCGTCAGCTTGCCCGCGTCGAAGAGCGTGTCGCGGGTGTCGCGGTGCCACAGCGCGGTGACGATGGCCTGCGGCTTGGACAGGAGCGACTTCTTCGTGCCGTCGTTGTTGGCCTCGGCCAGCGGGCCCATGTCGCGGTAGACGAAGGTCGCGACGATGAAGGCGTAGATGGAGGCGACCGCCGCGGCTTCGGTCGGGGTGAAGATCGCGCCGGTCACGCCGGGGATGCCGTAGATGCCGACCATGATGATGACGATCAGGAGCAGGCCCCAGACCGCGTCGCGGAACGAATTCCAGATCTCGCCCCAGCCGGCCCATTCGCCCTTGGGCATGTTGCGGATGCGCGCGATGACGTAGATCGCGACCATCAGCATGGCACCGGCCAGCAGGCCCGGGATGACGCCCGCGAGGAACATCCGGCCCACCGAGACTTCGACCGACGAGGCGTAGACCACCATCACGATGGACGGCGGGATGAGGATGCCCAGCGTGCCCGCGTTCGCGATCACGCCGGCCGCGAAATCCTTGGTGTAGCCCACCTGCCGCATCGCCGCGATGACGATCGAGCCGATGGCGACCACGGTGGCCGGCGACGACCCCGAGAGCGCGGCGAAGAGCATGCAGGCGAAGACGCCGGCGATGGCGAGCCCGCCGCGCAGGTGGCCGACCACCGCGATGGCGAAGCGGATGATGCGCTGGGCCACGCCGCCGGTCGACATGAAGGACGACGCCAGGATGAAGAACGGGATCGCGAGCAGCGTGTAGTGGCCCGCCATCGCCTGGTAGAAGCTCTGCGCCACCGAGGCGAGCGAGGTGTCCGAGAACAGGAGCAGGAACAGGATCGACGAGACGCCCAGCGACACGGCGATGGGCACGCCGATCAGCAGCAGGCCGATGATCAGGACGAAAAGGAGTGCGACTTCCATGGATCAGTCCTCCAGGCGGGCGGAGTCGACATCGTCTTCCATCTCGTGGGAGACGATGAGGCTGTCGGATTGGCCGCGGATGATGCGGATCGTGGCCTGGATGAAGCGGAACAGCAGGAGCGCGATCCCGATGGGCAGCATGGCGTAGGGGATGACGCGCGGAAGCTTGTCGTATTCCTCGCCGAAGTTGATCCAGTCCTCGAGGAACTTGAGGAACCCCGGCATCGGGACCTGGTCGGTCACGAAGAACGCGCGGTCGCGGGTGTTCTCGTCGAACCCCAGCGGGAACCAGCGCCCCTCGGTCTGCCACAGGCCGGCGTAGGGGGCCCAGTAGTCCCAGGCGCCCTTCATGAGGAGCGCGGCGTAGACGAGGCAGATGGCGGCCGAAACCAGCGCGAGGATGCGGCGCGGGCGTGAGGGAAGCATCCCGGTGATCGCGTCGACGCCCAGGTGCATGGTCACGCGCACGCCGTAGCTGATGCCGAAGAGCACGAGCCAGGCGAACAGGATCAGGGTGACTTCGAGGCCCCAGATCAGCGATTCATTGAAGCCGTAGCGAAGGACCACGTTGACGAAGGTCACGGTGGTCATGAGGCCCAGGATGACGGCGATGGCCGTTTCCTCGAAGCCCCGGCGGTGTCCCGGTGCGGTCATTGTTCCTCTCCCCCCCGACGGGCCTGGCCCGAAACTGCGAAAGGGGCGGCGCGGGGTGGACCCGCGCCGCCCGGGGCGCATGGATTACATGCTTTCGTTGATGTCCTGCGCGGCGGCGATGTTTTCGGCGCCGACGTCACCTTCGAACTGTTCCCAGACCGGCTTCATCGCCGCGACCCAGGCCGCGCGCTGCTCCGGCGTCAGTTCGCGGATCGTGCCGCCGGCGTCGAGGATCGCCTGCCGGTTCTCGGCGTCGACTTCGGCGATCGCCGCGTTGCGCTCGGTCGTGACCTCGTCGAGGATCGTGAGGAACTGCTCCCGCGTCGCGTCATCCAGGCTGTCGAGCCAGTCGACGCTGGCCACGACGAGGTAGTCGAGCAGGCCGTGGTTGGTTTCGGTGACGCCGTCCTGCACCTCGAAGAATTTCTGGCCGTAGATGTTGGACCAGGTGTTCTCCTGCCCGTCGACGACGCCGGTCTGCAGCGCGCCGTAGACCTCGGAGAAGGCCATCGGTTGCGGCGAGGCGTCGAGCGCTTCCATCTGGGCGACCAGCACGTCGGACGGCTGCACGCGGAACTTCAGGCCGGCGGCGTCCTCGGGCATCAGAAGCGGCTTGTTGGCCGAGAACTGCTTGAGCCCGTTGTGCCAGAAGGCGAGGCCCTGGAGCCCGCGGCGAGTCATCGAGTCGAGCATGTCCTGCCCGGCGTCGGATTGCTGGAACTCCTCGACCGCGTCCATGTTCTTGAACATGAAGGGCAGGTCGAAGATGCGGAACACCTTGGTGAACGTCTCGAACTTCGACAGGGACGGCGCGGCGAGCTGCACGTCGCCCTGAAGCATGGCTTCGAGCACCTGGTCATCGTTGTAGAGCGTGGAGTTCGGGTAGACCTCCATGCAGGCGGTCCCGTCCATCTGTTCGTTCACCCGTTCCATCAGCAGGTTCGCGGCGATGCCCTTGGGGTGCTTGTCGGTGTTGGTGACGTGGCTGAACTTGATCACCATTTCGCCGTCGTCGCAGGCGGCGAGGGCGGCGGTGCCGGCAAGGGTGCCGGCGGCGAAGGTGGCCGCGGTGAGCGCGGTCGTCAGGATTTTCATGTGGTCTCCTCCATGTATCTCCCGACCCCGATCGGGGTCTGCCGGTATCTGGCGGGGCGGGCGACGGGGCGGCAAGCGTTGATTGCGCCCGGAGAGATTGAAGGCGCAATGCATTGAAAAATGGTGAATATTTCCGTGGTCCTGCGAGCTTCGTGCCAAATGCCCGGGCTGCATTGTGCGATTTTCCGCACGCGAATATTTGGCCGGTGTGCGGAAAATCGCACACTTCGGCGGTCCCACTCATTCATCTTTTTGGTTGACTGAGCGTCGGCCCCAATATTATTCACCTATATGGTTGAACGAATGGACGACGAGTCGCTGAGCACGATCCTGAAGGCCGCCAGCGATCCGACCCGGCGGGCGATCCTGACGCTGCTTGCGCAGCAGGGCCCGCTGCGGGTGACGGATATTCACAGCCGGTTCGATATGAGCCTCAATTCCGTCTCCAAGCACATCAAGGCGCTGGAGCGGGCCGGGCTCGTGAAACGCCGGACCGAGTGGCGCGAACACCTGATCGAAGTCGACATGGGGCCCCTGTCCCTGATCGACGCATGGTTCGCGGAACTTCGATCCATCTGGGAGCTTCGCCTCGAGGCTCTCGACGGCATCCTGTCCAAGGAGGACCCTGAAGATGACCGACCTGAGCCTGACCGTAGAACGCGTCATAGACGCCGAGCGTGAACGCGTGTTCAACGCGTGGCTGGACCCGAAACTGCTTGCCCGGTTCATGGTGCCGGCCCCGGGGATGAGCGTGCCGCACGCCACATCCGAGGCGCGCGAAGGCGGGCGGTTCGAAATCACGATGCAGGCGGGCGACGACGAGATACCGCATTCCGGCGAGTACCGCGAAATCTCGCCCCACGACCGGATCGTGTTCACGTGGGAAAGCCCGTTTTCGGCCGAGAACAGCACGGTGACCCTGACGTTCGAGCCGGAGGGCGACAAGACCCGGGTCGTGCTGACCCACGTGCGCTTCCCGGACGCGGAATCGCGCGACAATCACGAAAGCGGGTGGGGCGCGATCCTTGCCGCGCTCGACGAAACGCTGCGCTGAGGGGGACGGGATGGATATCGCGATGATGGACTGGGGGGCCGTGGCGCTGGGCACGGTTCTGGCCTTCGGGCTTGGCATGGTGTGGTTCAGTCCGAAGATGTTCGGTCGCGCCTGGTCGACCGGCAGTCACAGCCTTCAACCGCCCGAGAGCCCGCCCGTCCTGGCTATGGTGATGCAATTGCTGGCGACGTTCGCGCTCGCGGTCATGGTGGGGATCGCTGAAACGGCAGGCGCGCTTGGGTTCGCTGCCGGCATCACGGTGACGGTGGCGCTTTTCGTGGCGGGCATGGACCTGTTCAGCCAGAAGACCGGCGGCGCGACGGCGGTGGACGCGGGTTACGTGCTGGCGAATGGCGCACTGATGATCGGAGCGCAGGTGGTGCTTTGACGGGCAAGCGCCCGGTGGCGTCGACCGTATGGGACCCGGGCACAGGGCTGGAGTCCGCACCCCATTTGAAAACCAGTTTTCCGGAAAACCGGAAAACTGGAGTCCTTTGGTTTCAGGGATTGGGGTAAGCTTGTTGCTGAAATCCTGACGGAAACCGGTCCGTCAGCCGCCTAGGCCCGATAATCCTCCGCCCGGATTCCGTGGCGCGCCAGCTTGTCGTAGAACGTCTTTCGCGGGAGCTTCAGACTGCGCGCCGCCCCGGTCGCCTGGCCACCGTGATCGCGCAGCGCCTCGATCAGGAAGGCGCGCTCGACCTCGGCCATCCGCTGGGCCAGACCCAGCCCGCCCTCGGCATCCGGCTCCGCCAGCCCCATCGCGTAGCGCATCGCGGCGTTCATCAGCGCGCGCGCGTTGCCCGGCCAGTCCTGGCCCATCAGGCGCTGGATCGCCTCCGGTGGGACCTCCGGCACCGGCAGCGCGGCCTGTTCGCAGGCGATGGCGACGTAGTGGCGGAAGAGCACCGGGATATCCTCGCGTCGCTCCCGCAGCGGCGGGATGTGTACCCGGGCAGCCTCCAGCCGGTAATAGAGGTCGGGGTTGAACACGCCGCGATCGGCCATCTCGGCCAGGTCGTGGTAGGTGCCGGCGATCACCCTGGGCGCGGCGGGTTGCTCCAGCCGTTCCAGAAGCGCGAATTGCGCGTTCTGGCTCATGCCGCCGACCTCGTCGATGAAGATCGACCCGCCCTCGGCCTCCTCGAACGTCGCGGCAAGGCTGTCGGGGGTCAGCCCGGCACCGGCGATCTTCACGAAGGGCCCGCGCGACAGGGCGGAGAGCAGGTGGATGACCTCGGCCATTTTCGCGGTGCCCACGCCCGGCTCACCGGTGATGACCACGTCGGCCATCGTGCGCGCCACGGTGCGGGCGTCGTTGCGCATCTTCTCGGCCAGGGCCGAGGTGCCACGCAAGAGCCGCGCGGCGGCGTCGCCCGCCTCGACCTGGGCCTTGAGGTTGCGGTTTTCCAGCACGAGGGCCCGGGTCTTGAGCGCCTTTTCCACCACCGTCAGAAGGTCCGCCGGGGCGCAGGGTTTTTCGAGGAAATCGAAGGCCCCCTCCGACATGCCGCGCACGGCGGTCGGGATGTCGCCCTCGCCGGTGAGCAGGATGACGGGGAGCTCCGGGTCGATTCCGTGGGCATAGTCGAGAAGCGCGAAACCGTCCTTGCCGGGCATGCGGATGTCGGTCACCACGACGCCCGGGAAACCGGCCGTCACGTGGTCCTTCGCCTCGATGTAGCTGCCGGCGAGCACCGGTTCCAGGTCGGCAAGCTCGAGCGTCTGGCCAAGCGCCTCGCGCACCGCACCGTCATCATCCACGAGAAGCACGCGCCGCGTCATGCCGCGGCCTCCAGCCCGGCGGGCACCAGTTCCACCGTGAAGACCGCGCCGCCGTCGGGGTGATTGGCGCCACGGATCGCGCCGCCGAAGCTCTGCACCAGCCCGTAGGAGATCGACAGACCCAGCCCCATCCCCTCGGCCTGGCCGACTTCCTTGGTCGTGTAGAACGGGTCGAACACGCGGTCGGGGTCGGCGATGCCGGGGCCGCTGTCGCGCACCTGCAAGCGGACCGACTTGGGCCCGGCGTCGAGCGACAGGGTGATGTGGCGGGGCGCCGTGTCCGTCATCGCGTCGACCGCGTTCGAGACAAGGTTGACCACCACCTGCTGCAGGCGCACCTCGCCGCCGCGCACCATCACCGGGCCCTCGGGCCGGTCATAAGTCAGCGTCACCTCGTGACGCGCGAGCTTGTCGGCGGTCATCTCCAGCGCGGCATCCACGATCGCGGCCAGGTCCACGTCGGTGACAGGACCGCTTTCCTGCCGGGCGAAGGCGCGCAGGTTCTGGATGATGCGCCCCATGCGCCGCGCGAGTTCCGAGATCCGGCCGAGGTTCGCGCGCGCCGCCTCGGGTTTGCCGCGGTCGAAGAACAGCTCGCCGTTCTCGGCGAAGGACCGGATCGCCATCAGGGGCTGGTTCAGCTCGTGGCTGATCCCGGCCGACATCTGTCCCAGCGCCGACAGCTTGCCCGCCTGCACCAGCTCGTCCTGCGCCCGTTTGAGCGCCGCTTCGGCTTCCTTGCGTTCGCCGACCTCGCGGCGCAGGTCGGCGTTTGCGGCGGTCAGTGCCTTGGTGCGCTGGGCCACGCGCGCTTCGAGCCGGGCGTTCGCCGCCGCCTCGACCGCGAGCCGGTCGGCCAGGGCCGCCCGTTTCTGCTGCACGAAGAACAGGATCGCCCCGAAGGTCAGGAGCGCGCCGCCCGCGATCAGGCCCCACATGAGCGCGTCGGCCAGCGCGCCGGCGCTGTCGATCAGGATCTCGGCGGTCAGCCCGATCGCGGGCAGGTCGCGGGCCAGGTGGATGGCGCGCGAAGGAAGGTAGCGGTCCCCGTCGAAGCGCCAGATCTCGCGCCCGGCCACGATCCCTTCGCTGTGGGCGGGCAGCCCGTCCGCCCGGTTCGCGAGGATCAGGTCAGAGCGGTTGGTGATGAACACCCGGTTCTCGTCGTCGGTGAAGAAGACGGGCGGCGCGTCGCCGGGCCAGTTGTCCTCGATCTGGGCGACGGAGACGCGGGTCATGACAGCGCCCATGACGCTGCCCGAGGCATCGCGCACCGGGGCGGCAAAGGCGAAATACCGGCGCTGGCCGCGCGCGGAGGGCGCGATCTCGTTCGTGGTGCCCAGCGCCCCGTTCAGGGCACGCGCCAGCGGCGCATCGGCCGGGTTGCGCGCCACCGCGCTGTCGAGGCTGCCGGCCACCACGCGACCGGTGCGATCGACCACCGCCACGTCCGAGGCCCCGGTCATGTCGGCCATGCCCTGTACCACCTCGCCCGCCGCGGCCTGCGAGCCGCCCCAGATCAGCAGACGCTCTAGATCGGGGTGACGCGACAGCACCACTGCCAGTTCGCGGTAGCGCAGGAGTTGCCCGGTCACGCGGTCGGCTGCCAGCGACAGGTCCGCCTCGCCCCGTTCGGTGAGCCGGTCGAGCGCGTCGCGATACACCACCCAGCCGACACTGGAGGCGAGCAGCGCAGCGGCGAGCACGAAGATGGCAAGGCGTTTCATGGGCGGCGGTCCTTCAGGCAGCGGCCATCATAGGCCGGGCCCGCCGCGCTGTCATGTGTCGAGCTTGAAATCCGGCAGCGAATCCAGGGCCTGTTTCAGCGCTTCGCCCCATTCCGAGGAGATCTCGTGGAAATAGGGATCGTCCGCGTTGATCCGCGAGCGGTGGCCCAGCTGGAGCGTGTCGGTTTCGTAGAGCTGGAAATCGAAGGGCAGGCCCACCGACAGGTTGGCCTTCAGGGTCGAATCGAAGCTGACCAGCAGAAGCTTCAACGCGCGCTCGAAGCTCATCTCCGGGTCGTAGGCGCGCACGAGGATCGGGCGGCCGTACTTGGTTTCGCCGATCTGGAAGAACGGCGTGTCCGGTCCCGCCTCGATGAAGTTCCCCTCGGGGTAGATCATGAAAAGCCGCGGCGGCCCGCCGTCGATCTGGCCACCCAGGATCAGGGTCGCGCTGAACGGGCTGTCGCCGGTGGGCCCTGCGCTTTCATGCGCCGCGATCACGTCGCGCAGCGTTTCGGCCACGAGCCGCGCCGCCTGGAACATCGAGGGCGTCTCGAGCAGCGAGGGCGCGCGGTGCTCCGGCGCCTTGGTGCGCTCGTCGAGCGTGGACATAACCGCCTGCGTCGTGGCCAGGTTGCCGGCGGACATCAGGATGAAGACGCGCTCGCCCGGCACTTCCCAGGTGTGCATCTTGTTGAAGGTCGAGATGTTGTCGACACCGGCATTGGTCCGCGTGTCGGACATCATGACAAGCCCGCGGTCGAGCATCATGCCAACGCAATAGGTCATGGGGGCCCTTTACTGCTGCGCCACCTGGATCTGAACGTCCAGCGTTTCGGTCGCGCCGCCGATGCGCGAACCGACGACCGGCGCAGCTTCGGTGTAATCGAGCCCGGTGGCAACACGAACGTAGCGTGCATCCGGCGATTGTCCGTTGGAAACGTCGAACCCCACCCAGCCCAGCGCGTCCACGTATGCCTCGGCCCAGGCGTGGGTCGCCTCCTGCTCGATCCGGTCGTTCATCATCAGGTAGCCCGAGACGTAGCGCGCCGCGAAGCCCATTTCGCGCGCGCAGGCGACGAAGATATGCGCATGGTCCTGGCAGACCCCGCGCCCGTCGGCCACCGCGTCCTCGGCAGTGCGGCTGGTGTCCGGGTCGCCCTTCTCGTACGTGACCGCGTCCCGGATCACCCGCATCAGGCTGTGCAGGCGCTCGAGGTCCGTCTCGCCCTCGACCTGGCGGATGAGCGCCCGGCAGCCGGAGCCCGCCTTGGTCAGCGGCGTGGAGCGCTCGTAGAGCCAAAGGGGCGAGGGGCCCGGGTGGCGCCCGACGATGCCGCCCGAATCCTCGACCTCGACCTCGCCTTCCGAGATCACGGCGACCTCGGTCGCGTCCCGGTCGATCGAGATCAGCTCGACCGTGTTGTGGTGATGATCCTCGAACACCACTTCGCGCTTGCCGTGCTCCACGCGGGTGGACCAGTCGATCACGGTCTGCTGGTGGCTGCTCTTGGGGATCTTGCGCAGCTGTTGCAGGCCGTAGGTCACCGGCTCGCCGAACCTGTAGCGGGTCGTGTGTTTGATCTTCAGCCTCATGCGCGCGTCACCCTATACGTAGAAACGGTAATCCTGTTCGATCTGGCGCCCCAGCTCCCCGATCGCGTTCAGCACGCTCTGGATGTACTCGTGCAGACCGTATTCGAAGATCTCGTCGATGTCGTGCGACGACAGGCGGTTGGCCAGCTGATCGGCGATGTCGTGGGCCGGAAGCCGCGTGTCGTAATCGCTCGCCAGGTAGTTCAGGTTGTCGCGGATCTTCGACACGCAGAACCCCAGACTGCGCGGCATCCGCTTGTCGAGAATCAGGAATTTCGCGATGTCGCGGGCGTTGTTCTGGTTGCCGTAGGCCATGCGATACCCGCCCGAGGCCGAGACCGAGCGCAGGATGGTTTCCCACTGCACGTTGTCGATGGTCGAACCAACGGCGAAGACCGACGGCAGGAGCACGTAGTATTTCACGTCGAGGATGCGCGCGGTGTTGTCGGCGCGCTCCAGGAAGGTGCCGATGCGCGCGAAATCGTAGATGTCATTGCGCAGCATGGTGCCGTGGGTCGCCCCGCGCACCAGCGCCGTGCGCTGCCGGATGGCCTTGAGAACGTTGGGCAGGTCGCGTTCGCTGACCTTGCGCGCGAAGAGGTCCTTGGATCGCATGTAGCAGGCATTCATCGCCTCCCACACGTCGTTGGTGAGCGCGGTGCGCACCATGCGCGCGTTCTGGCGCGCCTCGGAAATCGCGCAGGCCACCGAGGAAGGGTTGTCGGTGTCGCGCAGCATCCAGTCGATCGCCTGGTCCTGCGTCACCTCCCCGCGGTAGGCGGCATAGCCCTCGGCCACGCCCGCGGTCTGCATCACGGAGCCCCATTCCATCGTGCCCGACCGGGTCAGACCGATGCGCTGCCCGGTCTCGATCAGGCGCGAGGTGTTCTCGGCGCGCTCCAGGTAGCGGTACATCCAGTAGAGGCCGTTCGCCGTCTTGCCCAGCATCTCAGTCCTCCAGCACCCAGGTGTCCTTGGTCCCGCCGCCCTGCGAGGAGTTCACGACCAGCGACCCCTTCTTCAGCGCCACGCGGGTCAGCCCGCCGGGCGTGATGTTGATCCCGTCGGGCGAGACGAGGACGAAGGGCCGCAGGTCCACGTGCCGGGGTGTGAGCCCGGCGCGGTTGAAGATCGGGACCGTGGACAGCGAAAGCGTGGGCTGGGCGATGTAGTTGCCCGGCCGCGCCTGTAGCTTCTTGCGGAACGCCGCGATTTCCTTCTTCGAGGCGGTCGGGCCGATCAGCATCCCGTAGCCGCCGGACCCGTGCACCTCCTTGACCACCAGGTCGGAGAGGTTGTCGAGCACGTATTGCAGGCTCTCCTTTTCCGAGCAGCGCCACGTGGGGACGTTCTTCAGCAGCGGCCGCTCGCCGGTGTAGAACTCCACGATCTCCGGCATGTAGCTGTAGATCGCCTTGTCATCGGCGATACCCGCCCCCGGCGCGTTGGCGATGGTGATCCCGCCCGCGCGGTAGACGTCCATGATCCCGGGCACGCCCAACTGGCTTTCCGGGTTGAAGTTGAGCGGGTCGAGGAAATCGTCGTCGATCCGGCGGTAGAGCACGTCGATGGGCTGGTAGCCCCGCGTCGTGCGCATCGCCACGCGCCCGTCGATCACCCGCAGGTCGTGCCCCTCGACAAGCTCGGCGCCCATCTGGTCGGCCAGGAACGAGTGTTCGAAATAGGCCGAGTTGTAGATCCCCGGCGTGAGCACCGCGACGGTGGGCGGGCCGTCGGCGGCCGGCGGCGCACAGGCCGCGAGCGAGCGGCGCAGGTCGGCCGGGTATGTCGCGACCTGCTGCACCCGGTTGCGCGCGAAGAGCTCGGGAAACATGTGCAGCATGGTTTCGCGGTTCTCGAGCATGTAGCTCACGCCCGACGGCGTGCGCGCATTGTCCTCGAGCACGTAGAACTGGTTGTCGTCGGTGCGCACCAGGTCGATGCCGACGATGTGGGTGTAGACGCCGCCGGGCGGATGCACCCCGATCATCTGCGGCAGGAACGCCTCGTTCTTCGCGATCATCTCGGCGGGCAGGCGCCCGGCCTTGATGATTTCCTGGCGCCCGTAGATGTCGTTGAGGAACGCGTTGATCGCGCGCACGCGCTGCTCGATCCCCCGGCACAGCTTCTGCCATTCGCGCGCGGCGATGATGCGCGGCACGATGTCGAAGGGAATCAGTCGCTCCTCGGCCTCTTCGCGCCCGTAGACGTTGAAGGTGATGCCCGAGAGGCGGAACAGCTCGTCCGCCTCGCGCTGCTTGGCCTTGAGCCGCGCGTTGTCTTCGGCATCGAACCAGGATTGAAATTCGCTGTATGGATCGCGAAGCAGCCCGTCGCGGCCCCACATCTCGTCGAAAATCTTGTCGTCGCTCATGCCCCGACTGTAGCGCCCAAAGATGTAACCACAAACTCTTTGCACGCTTGCGGGCACCGCAAGGGGCGAACTGCCTCATATTTGGGCACTGCTCGGCATCCCTTTCATCTTTCGACAAATACGCCGGAGGGGGTGCGGGGGAGGCAGCGCCTCCCCCGCCCCCCGGATCGGATGGCGCACAGCGCCATTCGACACCTAGTCTCGGGGCGCCGCCGCCCGGCGCAGCCGGTCATTGATCGCGCGGCCGAGCCCTTTCTCGGGGATCGGCGCGACCGCGATCGGGGCGTCGCCTTCGGCGTCGAGCGCGTGGAACATGCCGAAGAGGTTTGCGGCCGCTTCCACCAGGTCGCCGGAGGGCGACAGGTTCATGTCGCCGTCGACATCCGCGAAACCGAGAAGCCGCTCGCCGGGCCGGGCGCTCGCGGCGTTCAGCCGGACGCGCGCGGCGGGCGCGTAATGCGACGACAGCTGACCCGGGGCGGTGATCGCGGCGTCCTCGGCCCGGGTGGCGAGCGGCGCGCCCAGGGCCTCGGCGATCGCCTCTTCCGGCAGCCCACCGGGGCGCAGGAGCACCGGGGTGGGGTCGAAGCCGACGATGGTGCTCTCCACGCCCACGCTGCACGGGCCGCCGTCGAGCACCGCGTCGATCCGCCCCGACAGGCCGGCCAGGACGTGGTCGGCACGCGTCGGGCTGATGCGGCCCGACGGGTTGGCCGAGGGCGCGACGACCGGCCGCCCGACCGCACGCAGGAGTTTCTGCGCAAGCGGGTGGTCGGGCACGCGGATCGCGACGGTGGTGAGCCCGGCGCTCACCAGCGGCGACAGCCCCGCGTCGGGCCGGATCGGCAGGACCAGCGTCAGGGGGCCGGGCCAGAAGGCCTGCGCCAGGTCGCGCGCCTTGCCGGTGAGCTCGGCGATCCCGTCCACCGCGTCGATGTCGGGCAGGTGGGCGATCAGCGGATTGAAGCGGGGCCGGCCCTTGGCTTCGTAGATACGCGCGACCGCGCGATCGTTGGTGGCGTCGCCGCCCAGGCCATAGACGGTCTCGGTCGGAAAACTCACAAGCCCGCCGTCGCGCAGCAGCGCGGCCGCCCGTGCGATGCCGGCCTCGTCGGGGGCCAGCGTCTCGGTCTCGATGGGGCGCTCCATGACGCGGCGTTTTCCTTGTGTCGCAGGTGATTGGGCTTAGGTTCCGACCATCTGCCTAGCGTGGCAGCCCCGCCTTGCCAAGCCAACGAAAGGTGTCCCATGCCCTACCGCTCTCCCGTCAACGATTTCCAGTTCCTGCTCGATCACGTGGTCGGGTTCCGCGCGGTCCAGGACACCGAGAAATTCGCCGAGGCGACCGATGAAACCGTCTCCGCCATCCTGACCGAAGCGGGCAAGCTGGCCGATGAAGTGATCGCGCCGCTGCAGCGTGTCGGCGACACCGACGGCGCGGTGCTTGAAAACGGCGTCGTACGGGCGAGCCCGGGGTTCCGGGAGGGCTACCAGGCGATGGCCGAAGGCGGTTGGATCGGCATGTCCGGCGACCCGGAGCACGGCGGAATGGGGCTGCCTTTCACGCTGACGGCCAGCCTGAACGACATGATCGGCGGCGCCTGCCTCGCGATCGGGCTCAACCCGATCCTGAGCCAGGGCCAGATCGAGGCGCTGGAGGCGCATGCCTCCGACGAGATGAAGGACCTCTACCTTCCCAAGCTCACCTCCGGGGAGTGGACCGGGACGATGAACCTGACCGAACCGCAGGCGGGTTCGGACGTGGGCGCGCTCACCACCAAGGCGGTGCCCAACGGCGACGGCACCTACGCGATCACGGGCCAGAAGATCTACATCTCCTGGGGCGATCACGACATGGCCGACAACGTCTGCCACCTCGTGCTGGCGCGCCTGCCCGACGGGGCGCCGGGGACCAAGGGGATCAGCCTCTTCATGGTGCCCAAGCTCATTCCCGATGCCGACGGCAAGCCGGGGCAGGCCAACGACCTGCGCGTCGTGTCGCTCGAAGAGAAGATGGGCCTGCACGGCTCGCCCACCTGCGTGATGAGCTTCGAGGGCGCGACCGGCTGGCTCGTGGGTGAAGAGCACGCGGGCATGGCCGCGATGTTCACCATGATGAACAACGCGCGTCTCAACGTGGGCGTGCAGGGCGTGGGCGTCGCGGAAGGCGCCTACCAGCATGCTCTGGCCTACGCGCTCGACCGCAAGCAGGGACGCACGCCGCTCGAGAACGGCACCGGCACGATCATCGATTTCGCCGACGTGCGCCGGATGCTGGTGCAGATGCGCGCCGAAACCTATGCCGCGCGCGCCATCGCGCTGGCCTGTTCCACCGCGATCGACATGGCGGGCGCCACCGGTGACAAGGCTTGGAAGGCGCGGGCCGCCTTCCTCACCCCGATCGCCAAATCCTATGGAACCGATACCGGCATCAAGGTGGCCGAGCTCGGCGTGCAGGTGCACGGCGGGATGGGCTATGTCGAGGAAACCGGCGCGGCGCAGTATTATCGCGACGTGCGCGTGACCTCGATCTACGAGGGTACGAACGGCATCCAGGCGATGGACCTCGTCGCGCGCAAGATGATGGACGGTGGCGACACCGCGTTCCGCATTCTCGACGAGATCGAGACCGACGCCGAAGCCGCGCGCGAATCCTACGGCAAGCTCGCCGAAGCGGTCTGGAGCGCGGCCGAGACGCTGCGCGAGGCGACAGAGTGGCTGGTCGAGCAGGATCTGCAGGACCGGTTCGCGGGCGCCGTGCCTTTCCAGTCCGCCTTCGCGCGGGTGCTTGGGGCGCATTACCACCTGCGTTCGGCCGTGGCCGAGGGCGGCGACGGGCCGCGTCGCGCGCTGGCCGCCTTCTACATCGAGCGCCTTCTGCCCGAGCACGCCGCGCTTCTCGAACAGGCGCGCGCCGGGGCGGACGGCCTCTATGCGCTGGCGGTCGAGGACCTGGCGGTTTGACCGTGCACCTGAGCTTTCCCTGGGACGTGGCGCCCGAACCGGGCGAGGCGGTCGAGGTCGCCGAGGGCGTGCTCTGGTTCCGCCTGCCGCTGCCCATGAAGCTCGATCACGTCAACGTCTTCGCCTTCGATGACGGAGACGGCTGGACCATCGTCGACACCGGCTTCGACACGAAGAAGACTCGCGCGATCTGGGAGACGATCCTGTCCGGCCCCTTGGCGGGCAAGCCGGTGCATCGCGTGATCGTCACCCACCACCACCCTGACCACGTCGGGCTGGCCGGCTGGTTCCAGCGCGACCACGGGGCCGAACTGGTGACGACGCGCACCGCCTGGCTGATGTCCCGGATGCTGCGGCTCGACGAGCACGAAAAGCCGGTCGACGAAACGCTGGCCTTCTGGCGTTCGGCGGGGATGGATCGCGAGATCTACGAACAGCGCGCCCATGAGCGGCCGTTCAACTTTGCCGACGTGGTGGCCGAACTGCCGCTCGGGTTCCGCCGGATCAAGGAAGGCAGCACCATCGTCTTCGGCGGCCGCACCTGGGACGTGCGGATCGGCAACGGCCACGCGCCGGAGCACGCGACCTTCTGGTCCCTCGATGACGACCTCGTGCATGGCGGGGACCAGCTTCTCGCCACGATCAGTCCGAACCTGGGCGTCTACGCGACCGAGCCGGAGGCGGACCCGGTGGGCGAATGGCTGGAAAGCTGCCGCAAGCTCATCCACCACGCGCGGCCCGAGCAGTTGGTCCTGCCCGGCCACAAGCTGCCCTATCGCGGGCTTCCGACGCGCATGAAGCAGCTGATCCAGAACCACCATTCGGCGCTCGAGCGGCTGATCCAGCACCTCGACGCGCCGCGCACCGCCGTCGAATGCTTTCCCTTCATCTTCAAGCGCAAGATCGGGGAAAGCGAGTATGGCCTCGCCCTGGTCGAAGCGTTGGCCCATCTCAACCACCTCTACCAGACCGGCAAGGTCACCCGCACGCGGCGCGACGATGACGCCTGGCTTTTCCAGGTGAAAGGTGCGCGGGCATGAGCGCGGGCGCGTCGCCGTCGGGCAAACCCCGCGCCGCCGTCGCGCGCTGCTCGGACGACGCGGCGCCCGGGGCCGAGGAGAAGCCCCTGCCGGCCGCGATGGGCGACACGCCGCCCGAGGCGAAGAGCCCGGCGGAGTGGGCGTATCAACGCATGATCCTCTACATCCAGAATTTCGAGGAACAGCTCGACAACGAGCACGAGGTCGCGATGGGGTTCACCGGATCGGACGCCGGGGTGCTTCGGATCGAGGGGATCGGCTATTTCGACCCGGATATCGTCACCTTCTACGGCACCGACACCTCGGGCGCGAAGACGCAGCTTGTGCAGCACGTCAGCCAACTCAACGTCATCCTGCGGGCCATGCCGCGCAAGCCCGAGCACAAGGAACCCTACCGCATCGGTTTCCGGCTCGTGGCCGACCTGGAACGCGACGCGCAGGATACACCAGGGACGAAATGACGCCCCCGGGGCGTCTGGCACGTGACAGCACGGGCGGAATCGTCTAATCGAAGCCGAAATACAGTCTTGCGAGGATGAAAAATGGCTGAACACAAGCAAGGATCGATGGACATTTCGGTGCAGGAAAAGACCTTCGAAGGGTTCATCAAGATTACCATCCGGTCCGTGATCGCGATCATCGTGGTCCTGATCCTTCTGGCCATCATCGGCGCCTGATCCCCGCGTCGGGCCGCGTCCGGCGGCCCGGGGCTTTCACCTCCCGGCAAGGACGGACCCCGCCATGCGACGCATCATCCTGTCTCTGTTCCTGCTGCTCGGGCTCACGGCCTGTGCGGCGGAAAGCAAATGGGCTCCGGCCGAGGAAGTCGCGCGGGCGCGTTACGTCCACGGCGGTCCGCCGACGATCACGCTCTTCACCGTGGTGAGCAACAGCTCGGACAACGGCGGGCACGCGGGGCTTCTGATCAACGGGTCGCAACGGATCCTCTTCGATCCGGCCGGGACCTGGTACCACCCCCAGATCCCCGAGCGGAACGACGTGCATTACGGCATGAGCGAGAATGCGGTCGATTTCTACATCGACTACCACGCCCGCGTGACGTGGCGCGTCTATCGCCACGACCTCGTCGTCAGTCCGGCCGTGGCCGAGAAGGCGATCCGGCTGGCCGAGGCGTACGGGGCGGTGCCCAAGGCGATGTGCACGCAGGCCGTGACGTCGATCCTGCGCGACCTGCCCGGGTTCGAGAGCATTCCGCGAACCCTGTTCCCGACCACCGCGATGGCCGCGTTCGAGAAGCTTCCGGGCGCAACCGAGCAGGTGTTCCGCGACAACGACCCCGACGACAACCGACAGATCCTCGCCCCGCCGGTCTGAGGGCAGGACACATCAAGAGCAGGGCCGGGCCGATCGCCCGGCCTTTCGTTTTCGGGGGTTTTGGCCGGCCGGCACAGCGGGTAACAGGGCGCCATGCGTACTTATGCCATCGGTGACATTCACGGCTATTCCAGCGAACTCGACCGGGCTCACCGCCTGATCGCCAAGGACCGCGCGCGGGCCGGCGACGACGGCGCGCCCGTGGTTCACATCGGCGACCTGTGCGACCGGGGGCCGGACACGCGCGGCGTGATCGACCGGCTGCTGGCGGGGATGTCCTCCGGCGAGCCTTGGATCGTGCTCAAGGGAAACCACGACCGGATGATGGAGCTCTTCCTGCGCGAAAGCGAAACGCGCGACCACCGTCTGCGCCCGCAGCTGGAGTGGCTGCATCCCAACCTGGGCGGGTCCGAGACGCTGGCTTCCTACGGCGTGGACACGAGCCTTCCGGCCGTCGAGCTGCACCGGGACGCCCGCGCCAAGGTGCCCGAGGCGCACCGCGCGTTCATCGCCGACCTGCCGTTGCAGTATGAGCGCGGGGCCTGTTTCTTCGCCCATGCCGGCATACATCCGGACGTGCCGCTGGATCGGCAGGACGAGGACGACCTCGTCTGGATCCGCGAGCCGTTCCTGTCGGACACGCGCGATCACGGCAAGCTCATCGTCCACGGTCACACCGCGATCGATGCGGCCACGCATTACGGCAACCGGCTCAACATCGACAGCCGCGCCGGGTACGGCGAGCCCATCAGCGCCGTGGTGCTGGAGGGGCGCGACGCGTGGCTTCTGACCGAGGACGGACGGGAAACGCTGCCCCATGTATGACACGCCGCCCCGCCACCTGACGCTGCCGCCGGTCGAACGCACGCTGCTCGACTGGTTCGCGGACGATTACGACCACGTCTTCATCGCCTTCCACCCCTTCTTCCGCGTGCCGGGCTACAGCCCCGCCACCGCCGCCTTCGGCCCGATCCACGCCGATCTGCGCGAAGTGGTCGAATACGCGGGTCTGACCGACGCGGTGATGGCGCGCCCGAACGAGGCGCCGGAAGGGTTCGAGGACGAGATCAAGCAATCGGGCGAACCGGTGCGTTGGGACGAGGTGCAGCGCCTTGTCGGCGCGTCGGATTTCAACCTTTTCGCGCGCACCGCCTGGCTCTGGACCATCGGTGCGGACCGGCCCGACCAGGACGGGCCGATCACCGATGCGCTCGACCGGCTGGTGGCCCGCGGGCTCTACAAGCCCGAAGAGGACACGATGCCGGTGGTGATGGAGCCGATGATCCACCGCTACCTCAATGCCATCGGGGCCGAAGAGGTGACGATATGGTCCGAATTGCGCGACGCGCAGGAGACGATCCACGCCGAGGCCTTCGCCGCCGAGAACCCGCCGGTGCGCCTGCCGGAAGCGCATGTCTCGGCGATCTCCTGCGACTCGCCCCGGATGCTGATCGCGTGGAACTTCGACGGGGTCGAAGCCTTCGTCTGCATTCCCGACGAGGTGCGCCGTCTGGCGGCCCCGGAGCGTTTCTTCGAGGGGCGCTATGCCGGGACCGACACCTATGTCGACTGGCTGAACCCCACGGACCTGTTCAAGCGAAAGCTCTCGCGTCCGAGCTGACAGGGCGGCGGACAAAAAAAGACCCCGGTGTTTCCACCGGGGCCGGTTCCTCGAAAGAGGCCCGCCTTATTCGGCGTCTTCTTTCTTCTTCTTCTTGTCTTCCTGCGGCATCTCTTCGCCGGTCTCCTGGTCCACGACCTTCATGGAGAGGCGAACCTTGCCGCGATCATCGAAGCCCAGAAGCTTGACGTAGACTTCCTGGCCTTCCTTCAGAACGTCAGAAGGATGGTTCAGGCGGCGGTTCTCGATCTGGCTGACGTGCACCAGCCCGTCGCGCTTGCCGAAGAAGTTCACGAAGGCGCCGAAATCGACGATCTTCACGACCTTGCCCTTGTAGACCTCGCCTTCTTCCGGCTCGGCCACGATCGCGTGGATCATGTCGTAGGCCTTCTGGATGGCGTCGCCGTTCGGCGAGGCGATCTTGATGATGCCGTCGTCGTTGATGTCGACCTTGGCGCCGGAGACTTCCACGATCTCGCGGATGACCTTGCCGCCCGAGCCGATCACTTCACGGATCTTGTCGGTGGGAACGGTCATCGTTTCGATGCGCGGGGCGTGGGCGGAGAACTCGGTGCGGCCAGCCGACAGCGCCTTGTTCATTTCGCCCAGGATGTGCATCCGGCCGTCTTTCGCCTGGGCCAGCGCCTTCTCCATGATCTCGGGCGTGATGCCGGCCACCTTGATGTCCATCTGGAGCGAGGTGATGCCGTTTTCCGTACCCGCGACCTTGAAGTCCATGTCGCCCAGGTGGTCCTCGTCACCGAGGATGTCGGTGAGAACGGCGTAGGAGCCGTCGTCTTCGAGGATCAGGCCCATCGCCACACCGGCGACCGGCGCCTTGAGCGGCACGGCGGCGTCCATCATGGACAGCGAGCCGCCACAGACCGAAGCCATCGAGGAGGACCCGTTCGATTCGGTGATCTCCGACACCACGCGGATGGTGTAGGGGAAGTCGGTCGCCGCCGGCAGAACCGCCTGAAGCGCACGCCAGGCAAGCTTGCCGTGACCGATTTCACGACGGCCCGGAGGGCCCACGCGACCGGCTTCACCGACCGAGTACGGCGGGAAGTTGTAGTGCAGCAGGAAGTTCGACTTGTAGGTGCCGGTGAGCGCGTCGATCATCTGCTCGTCGTCGCCGGTGCCCAGCGTGGTGATGACCATCGCCTGGGTTTCGCCGCGGGTGAACAGCGCCGAGCCGTGGGTCCGGGGCAGGAAACCGGCCTCGGAGCTGATCGGGCGCACTTCGTCCAGGGCGCGACCGTCGATCCGCTTGCTGTCACGCACGACCGAGCCGCGCAGGACATCCGATTCCAGCTTCTTGAGCGCGGCGCCGAGGTTCGGATCCTCGAGCTGCTCCTCGGAGAGGCCTTCCTTGATCTCGGTCTTGGCAGCGGCGACCGCGGCGGTGCGCTCCTGCTTGTCCGTGATCGCGTAGGCGGCGCGGATCTTGTCCTCGCCGGCCGCTTTGACGGCCTCGAACAGGTCGTCGTAGTTCGGCGGCGTGAAGTCGAAGGGCTCTTTCGCGCTTTCTTCGGCCAGGTCGATGATGCAGTCGATCACCGGCTGGATCTGCTGGTGCGCGAAGTTCACGGCACCCAGCATCTCGGCCTCGGACAGCTCGTAAGCTTCCGATTCCACCATCATCACGGCGTCTTTCGTGCCGGCGACGACGAGGTCCAGGCGCTGGTCCGGGTTGTTGCGCAGGTCGTGCATGTCGTCGCAGGTCGGGTTCAGGACGTATTCACCGTCCTCGTAGCCCACGCGAGCACCGGCGATCGGGCCCATGAAGGGCGCGCCGGAAATCGTCAGCGCCGCCGAGGCCGCGATCATCGCGACGATGTCGGGATCATTGACGAGGTCGTGGGACAGAACCGTGCACATCACGAGCACTTCGTTCTTGAAACCGTCGACGAACAGCGGACGGATCGGGCGGTCGATCAGGCGCGCGGTCAGCGTTTCCTTCTCGGTCGGCCGCGCCTCGCGCTTGAAGAAGCCGCCGGGCACCTTGCCCGCGGCATAGTATTTCTCCTGGTAGTGGACGGTGAGCGGGAAGAAGCTCTGACCTTCCTTCGGTTCCTTGGCGTACGTCACGTTCGCCATGACCGACGTCTCGCCCAGGGTGGCGATCACGGTGCCGTCGGCCTGACGGGCGACCTTGCCCGTTTCCAGTGTCAGCGTCTCTTCGCCCCACTGGATGGATTTTTTCACTTCGTTGAACATGTAAGCATCCTTCTGGGAGCTCCCGCAGGCGTACCCCGCGTCTCCCGTTGTCATGGCGGCCCCATTGCCGCCGACCCCTCTACCTTTTCATGCGCCGGGGTCAGAGCGTCACGTCTCAGATGACTGGCCCATACAGGAAAACAGCGCCATTTGAAAGCCTTTCCGGGCGCCGGCGCGGCGCGGCGGAAAACGGCGCAGCCGGGGCGGGGCGGGCGCCCGCGCCCGGGTGGGCAGAGCCGGGGAGGCGAGTGAACCAACGCTCCCGGCGCAGGGTATAGACTGCTAGAGTGGCAACCACATGCAGGAGGTGTTCATGCTTCGGTTCCTGGCGTCCATCCTGGCGCTCACGATCTGGTCCGCCACGGCATTGGCCGAGCCCGTTTCCTACCGCCTCGACGCGGCGCGATCCGTCGTCGGTTACGAGGTCGGCTTCGGCGATGACCTGATCAGGGGGCAGATCCCGGTGGCCGCGGCCGATGTCACGCTCGACTTTCGCAGCAATGCCAACAGCAGCGTTTCGGTGACTCTGAACGCCGCCGGGGCGACCTCCAGCTTTCCGTTCGCCGAACAGGCGCTCAAGGGACCCAAGGTCCTGGCCACCGGCCAGTTCCCGACCATGACATTCCGCTCCTCGACCCTGCGCATCGGCACGACGACCGCGGAGGTGGACGGGCAGGTGACCATCCGTGGCGTTACGCGGCCCGTCCGGCTTCAGGCCCAGGTCTTTCGTCAGCGCGGCACCGACGCCGGCGACCTGTCGAAGATGTCCGTGCATCTCACGGGCGCTCTGAACCGGTCGGACTTCGGCGCGACCGGGTGGAGCGACATGGTCTCCGACCGCGTGGTCATCAAGGTCGTGGCCCGACTGGACAGGGTCGAGTGACATGATGCGCAACACCGAGGCGCGGTTCGGCATCGTCACGCGGTCGATCCACTGGATCTCCGCGGTCCTCGTCATCGGGATGCTCGGCTTCGGGACCTACATCGCGCGGATGGAGGTGGACATGTCCAACTTCCACCTGTTCGGCTGGCACAAGTCCTTCGGGCTCGTGGCGCTGACGCTGGTGATCCTGCGGGTGCTCTGGCACCGCCTCTCACCCCCGCCGGGGCCGATGCCCTCTGGCCCCGCGTGGCAGGACCGGCTGGCGAAGGGAACCCACCTCGCGCTCTACCTGCTGCTGCTCGCCGTGCCCCTCACCGGCTGGATCGCCAGCGCGGCGACCGGGATCGACGTGGTCGTGTTCGAGAGCTGGACGCTGCCCCGCATCGCACCGGTGTCGGAGGGCTGGGAAACGGCGTTCTTCGCCGCGCACGGCGTGCTGACCAAGCTTCTCGCCGCGCTCATCCTGCTCCACGTCGCGGGCGCGTTCCACCGCCGGGATGGCACGCTGCGCCGGATGCTTCGGGGGCGGGCCTGACGCAAATGAAAACGCCCGCTCGAAAGAGCGGGCGTTCGCGGGTTCGAGGATCGAACCGAATTCCTTAGCGGCGGATACCCAGGCTCTTGATGAGGTCGCGGTAGCGGCCTTCGTCCTTGCCCTTGAGGTAGTCCAGAAGCTTCCGGCGCTGGGCGACGAGCTTGAGCAGACCACGGCGGGAGTGGTTGTCCTTCTTGTGGGTCTTGAAGTGCTCGGTCAGCGTCGCGATGCGCTTGGTCAGGATGGCGACCTGGACTTCGGGCGAACCGGTGTCGCCTTCCTTCGTCGCGTATTCCTTGATGAGCGCGTTCTTTTCGTCAGCAGTGATCGACATCGGGGTCTCCTTCACGGTTGAGGGTTATGGCGCAAGCCGGGATGTCGTCCAGCAGGGCCCGTGGAGCGCAGCATGTGCTGCAGATGCGGGCGTATAGGGGGAATCGCCCGTCGGGGAAAGGGTTTTCTTCACCGGGACAGGTCAGGGGGCATCGTCCCCGTCCGTCTCCGGTGTGCCCGGGCTCATGGTCGCGTCGGGACCGTCCTGCCCGTCGCCTTCGGCGTCGACCCCGTAGCTTTCGGCATTGTCCGCGTCGATTTCGCGCGCGATGTCGCCGGCCCAGTCGCCGATGATCGGGATGAAGTCGATCTGCGCAAGCAGGTAGGCCGCGACCGAGACCAGGATGGTCGCCCCGAGCACGGACCCCAGGCCGAAGGCGAGCCCGCGATAGAGCTGGAACAGGCCCAGTTTCAGGAGCTGGTCGTGCATCACGATGTAGCGATGATTGTTCAGCTTCGCGACTTCGGCACGCAGCGCGCGCACTTCGTCACTGAGATCATCGTTCTGGGTCTCTTCGGCCATGTCGTCCTCCATCCCTGAACGTAGCACTCCGGGGTCGTGTCTCAACCACCCTGTTAACATTGAATCTTAAGTATTTTCCGGCCGCGACGGCAGGCGTTCGTGCTATGTTCAGCCGTCCGGCCACTTGGGCCGGGCGGGGGTCGAAAGGGTCACTGGATGGGTGTCGCGCTGCTCTTGCTCGGTCTGGTGCCGCTGTATTTCCTTGGCGACATGATCCTTGGCGCCGGAAGCGATCCCGAGGGGGAGGCGGATGAGGGCGGCGATGCGCCCCGGCGCGTAGCAGTCGACACGGTGCTGCGTCCGGAGGACGGGGACGAGACGCCCGTGATCGGCGATCCGGTCGACCCCGACACGGTCCTGGCGCCGAACGAGGGGGACGAAACGCCGGTGATCGGCGCCCCGGTGGATCCGGCCAAGGTGCTGGATCCGATCGAGACCCCCGGCGAGGGCTATGTGCCCGGCAGCGGATCGGCATTGCAGGGACTGCTCGCGACGCAGACGGATTTCAACATCGGCGTGGACTGGCTGGGCGACCACGCACCCTCGACCGCCGACCACGTGCTTGGCGCGGGCGACGACACGCTGGTCCTGCCGGATGGTGGCGCGGGGGCAGGGACGGTGAGCGACCATGACGGCACGCCGGTGATCGGTGCGCCGGGCCGTGTCGACCTGGTCGATGGTGGCGCGGGGAACGACGAAATCGCTCTGGGCGAAAGGGCGGCCTATGCCTTCGGCGGGTCGGGTGCGGATACGATGCGGACCGGCAGCGGCGCATCAGCGCTGTTCGGGGGAACCGGCCAAGATGTGCTGATCGGCGGCGGGGCGGAAAGCGTGATCGACGGGGGGCCGGGCGATGATCGGATTCACGGCGGGACGGCGGGTGAACGGCTCTTCGGCGGTGCGCATGCCGCGGATGGGACCACGATTGCCGACGATGACGTAATCGATGGTGGCCCGGGCGACGATTTCGTTGCCGGGGGCTTCGGTGCGGACCGGCTGTTCGGCCGTGGGGGCGACGACGTGATCGACCATCACGGACGGGTCGAGCAGCAGATCGGGTGGGAGCGGCACGCGTTCGACTGGCACATCGACGGCGCGGCGGACGACCTGCACGGCGGGGCCGGGCGTGATACGCTGATCATGGATCGCGCGGACCGGGCCATGGGTGGCGCGGGGGTGGACACGTTCTGGGTCTACCACGACGACGCCACGGGGACGGGCCATGCGGAAGTGATAGATTTCGAACCGGGGGTCGATTTCCTGCGGGTCACGTTGAACCCCGTGCTGGATCACGGTGAGATCGAGGTCGCGGTGGGTGCGAGCGCGGACGGGGCTGATGGCGTCGTTTCGGTCAATGGCACCGTGGTGGCCCTGCTGCGCGGCACGCCGGGCATCACGCCGTCGGACGTGCTTGTCGAGGTGACGCCGGACATCTTCTCCTGACGCCTGACGGCTTGGTGCGTCGGGAGGCCGGACGTATCACTTCTTCCGAAATCGCTGGTTCGTGGGTGGACGCCCGACGTTCAACTGGGCGCGCGCCTTGGGATGGGCCCTGCCGTCACGGTGTGCACCGGAAAACCGCTTTTCCGGAAAACTGGTTTTCCGGTTTTCCGATTATTATGGGAAATCAATGGCTTGCGGTTGCCCTGGCGCACGCAAATGCAAACGTGCTGTTACCCCGAGGACCGCGGCTGCCGCGTCCGATCAGAAATCGATCGCCAGCCCCTTCTTCTCCCAGTCGCCGTAGCGCACCGGTTCCGGGCCGTCGCGCCCGCCCAGTTCGGTGGGGAGTTCAGTCTTCGCTGCCGCTTTGCGCCGCTCCTCGGCTTCGGCCAGCGCACGCAGGGCTTCGGGGGGCAGGTCGCGTTTGGTTTCGTCGCTCATGGCAGGCTTCCTTGTCTCTCCCGGTTGATATAGGTCGTCGCCACGCGATTGGCAAAGGAGAGCCCATGACCGCCGACCCGACCCTGCCCCGCAAGGTGGCGCTCGACCTGATGGGGGACGTGCTGGAGCATCGGCGGCTGCTGTCCGAGGTGCTGGCCAAGCGCCTTGCCCCGCTCGCCCCGGAAGACCGTGCCCGCGCCCAGCGGCTGACCCTGACCGCGTTCCGCGTCATGGACCGGGCCGACCGGGTTCTGGGCCCGCACCTGCGCAAGCGGCCGTCCGCGCGTATCCTGAACCTCCTGCGCCTGTCGGTCGCCGAGATCTGCGAAGAGGGGTCAGCCTCGCACGGGGTGGTCAATTCCGCCGTGACGCTCGCACGGGCCGACAAGAAGACGGCGGGCATGGCGGGGCTCGTGAACGCGGTGCTTCGCAAGGTCGATCCCGATGGCTGGAACGCCCTGCCGGTCCCGCGCCTGCCGAAATGGCTGCGCAAGCCGCTCACGGACGACTACGGGAAGGACACCGTGGCGGCGATGGAGGCGGCGTTCTACGCCGGCGCACCTCTGGACCTCACGGCCAAGGGTGATCCGGCCGCGCTTGCCGCGCGCCTGGACGGGCGGCTCCTGCCCACCGGGTCCATCCGGCTTGGCACGGCCGGCCAGGTCACGTCGCTGCCGGGCTACGATACCGGCGACTGGTGGGTGCAGGACGCCGCGGCCGCGCTGCCGGCCCGCATCCTCGACGCCGCACCCGGTGAGCGGGTGCTCGATCTCTGCGCGGCGCCGGGGGGCAAGACGCTCCAGCTCGCCGCGGCGGGAGCCGATGTTACGGCGGTCGACATTTCCGCCAGCCGGATGGAGCGCGTGGCCGAGAACCTGTCACGCACCGGTCTTGCAGCGACCTGCGTCACCGCGGACGCGCTGGAATACGAGGGCGGGCCGTTCGACGCGATCCTGCTCGACGCGCCCTGCACGGCCACGGGGACCATCCGGCGCCACCCGGACCTGCCGCATGCCAAGGACGGGTCGGACTTCCCCGGACTCTTCGAATTGCAGGAACACCTGATCGACCGGGCGCTGGGGCTTCTCAAGCCCGGTGGGCGGCTGGTCTATTGCACATGCAGCCTGCTCATAGACGAGGGCGAGGAACAGGTGCGCGACGCGCTCGCCCGTCACCCGGACCTTTCGGTGGACACCGCCGCGCTCGACCGGCCGGGCATCGACCCGTCCTGGCGGACCGAGGAGGGCGGGCTGCGCCTGCGCCCCGATTACTGGCCCGAGATCGGCGGAATGGACGGCTTCTACATCGCGTGCCTGGTTAAGGCATGACTCCCGGACCGGGCGTCTGTAGAGTGCCGCCAGAACCCGGCAAGGGTCGATGCATGAGGTGAGGCAAGGCGACGTTGGCGACGGATTCCCGCATGATCAGCCGCAGAACGCGGTGGCTCAATCGCTGGCACGCCTGGCGCGCCGCGCGCGCCAAGCCCGCGGTCGGGTTCACGTCGCAGCCGGAACCGCGCACCATCGGAAGCTATGCCCGTGGCAAGCAGATGGTCGCCGGCAATTTCCTTTTCGCCGGGCACCTCGTCCAATCCCCCGCCCGCACGCTGTGGGAGATCCGGCCGCCGAGTCCGGATTTCGAGGACGCGCTGCAAGGTTTCGTCTGGATGGACGACCTGGCCGCGCTGGGCGACCGGGATGCGCGCGCCCGGGCGCAGTTCTGGACGATGGACTGGATCGAGCGCTACGGGCGTGGGCGCGGTCCCGGCTGGGTCCCCGACGTGGCCGGACGCCGTCTGATCCGCTGGATCAACCACGCGGTCCTCGTGCTTCGGGGGCTGGACGAGCCCGGGTCCGACGCCTTCTTTCGATCCCTCGCGCAGCAGGCGATCTTCGTCTCCCGGCGATGGCAAGGCACGTCGCCCGGCCTGCCGCGGTTCGAGGCGCTGACGGGCCTGATCTATGCCGGCCTGTCGCTCATCGGGATGGAGCGGCTCATCGAACCCGCCGTGGCCGCGCTGGGCCGGGAATGCGACCGGCAGATCGACGCGGCCGGCGGCATCCCGACCCGCAACCCCGAGGAGCTGCTCGAGGTCTTCACCCTTCTCAACTGGGCGGCGCTCGCCCTGCGCGAATCGGGGCGGACGCCGGCGCCCTCGCATGAGCGGGCCATCGAACACATCGCGCCGATCCTGCGCGCCCTGCGACATTCCGACGGCGGGCTGGCGCGCTTTCACGGTGGCGGGCGCGGCGCCGAGGGGCGGCTCGACCAGGCGCTCGCCACCTCCGGCGTGCGTGGCGGGCCGGTCGACGGTCCCGCGATGGGCTTTGCGCGGCTGTCCTCCGGTCGCACCTCGGTCATCATCGACGCCGACAAGCCCCCGCAGGGCGCGGCCTCTTGGAACGGCCATGCCTCGACGCTCGCCTTCGAGGTCACGTCGGGGCGGCGCCCGCTGATCGTGAACTGCGGTTCGGGTCTGCAGTTCGGCGAGGACTGGGGCAAGGCCGGACGTGCCACGCCGTCGCATTCGGTGCTGGGGCTCACCGGCGTGTCGTCGTCGCGCATGGGTCCCATAGAGCCAACGATTCATGGGCCGCGGGCCCGCCTGGTCGAAGTGCCGGGCGAGGTCGAGGCGCGCCGGATCGGGGACATGGACATGATCGGCGTCGTCGGCGGGCACGACGGTTACCAGCCGCGCTACGGGCTTGCCTACGTGCGCCGGATCGAGCTTGCCGTCGACGGGCGCACCATCGCCGGAGAGGAAACGCTGGCGGCGGTTTCGGAGGCCGAGCAGGCCACCTTCGACCGCGCCCTTTCGCGTGAAACCGGCGAGGGCGTGCCGTTCGATATCCGCTTCCACCTGCACCCGGACGTCGATGCGACCATCGACCTCGGGGGCACCGCCGTGTCGATGGCGCTGCGCTCCGGCGAGATCTGGGTATTCAGGTTCGACGGGCCGGTCGAACTGTCGCTCGACCCCTCGGTCTACCTCGAAAAGAACCGCCTGAAGCCGCGTGCGTCGAAACAGGTGGTTCTATCCGGCGCGGCAATGGATTATGCGACGCGCATCCGCTGGTCCCTGGCGAAGGCGCAGGACACGCCAATCGGCGTGCGCGATCTGGTCATGGACGAGCCGGACGCTGGACAGGACTGACTTGGGGATCCACATGACCGACCTTTCGCCCGTGCGCCGCGCGCTCATTTCCGTATCCGACAAGACCGGGCTCACCGAGCTGGGGCAGGCGCTCGAGGCGCGTGGGGTCGAGATCCTGTCGACCGGCGGCTCCGCCCGCGCGCTGCGCGAGGCCGGCGTCACGGTCAAGGACGTGGCCGAGGTCACGCAGTTCCCCGAGATGATGGACGGCCGCGTCAAGACGCTGCACCCGATGGTGCACGGCGGGCTTCTGGCCCTGCGCGACAACGACGACCACGTCGCGGCGATGAAGGAGCACGGGATCGGACCCATCGACCTGCTGGTGGTGAACCTCTACCCGTTCGAGGCGGCGCTCGCACGCGGCGCGGGTTACGACGAGATGATCGAGAACATCGACATCGGCGGTCCCGCGATGATCCGCGCGGCGGCCAAGAACCACGGTTTCGTCACCACCATCGTGGATGTCGAGGATTACGACGCGCTGCTGGGCGAGCTCGACGCGAACGACGGCGCGACCACCTATGCCTTCCGCCAGCGCCAGGCCCAGATCGCCTATGCCCGCACCGGCGCCTATGACGCCGCCGTCAGCACCTGGATGGCCGAGTCCATCGGCGAGACGGCCCCGCGCCGCCGGGTCGTGGCCGGTCAGCTGGCCCAGACGCTGCGCTACGGCGAGAACCCGCACCAGGACGCGGCGTTCTACACCGATGGCTCGTCCCGCCCCGGCGTCGCGACCGCGACGCAGCACCAGGGCAAGGAACTGAGCTACAACAACATCAACGATACCGATGCGGCGTTCGAACTGGTGGCGGAATTCGCGCCCGAGGACGGTCCCGCCGTGGCCATCATCAAGCATGCCAACCCCTGCGGCGTGGCGCGCGGCGAGACGCTGATCGATGCCTACCAGAAGGCGTTCGACTGCGACCGCACCTCGGCCTTCGGCGGCATCGTGGCGCTGAACCAGCCGCTCGACGGAGAGACCGCCCGGAAGATCGCCGAGATCTTCACGGAGGTGGTCATCGCGCCGGGCGCCTCGGACGCGGCGAAAGAGGTGTTCGCGGCCAAGAAGAACCTGCGGCTCCTCACCACCGACGGCCTGCCCGACACCCGCGTGGGCGGGCAGACGATCCGGCAGGTGGCAGGGGGCTACCTGTTCCAGAACAAGGACAACGGCTTCATCGGCGAGAGCGACCTCAAGGTCGTGACGAAGAAGTCCCCGACGGACGCGCAACTGCGCGACCTGCTGTTTGCCTGGAAAGTCGCCAAGCACGTGAAGTCGAATGCCATCGTCTACGTCAAGGACGGGGCGACGGTGGGCGTGGGCGCGGGCCAGATGAGCCGTCTCGACAGCTCCACCATCGCCGCGACCAAGGCCGCACGCATGGCCAAGGAGCTCGGCCTGCCCGAGACGCCGGCGATCGGATCGGCCGTGGCCTCGGACGCGTTCTTCCCGTTCCCCGATGGCCTGCTCGAAGCGGCGGCGGCGGGCGCGACCTGCGTGATCCAGCCGGGCGGCTCGATGCGGGACGACGAGGTGATCGCGGCCGCCGACGAGGCCGGGCTCGCGATGGTCTTCACCGGCATGCGGCACTTCCGGCACTGACATGCGGCTGATGGTCATCTCCGCGGCGATCGTCTTTGTCCTCGACCAGGTGACGAAGTACTGGGTCGTGCAGGGGATGAGTCTGAAGACGAAGGGGGCCATCGACGTGTGGCCCCCCTACCTCAACTTCCGCATGGCGTGGAACGAGGGGGTGAACTTCGGCCTGTTCTCCTCGTCCGAGGACATCATGCGCTGGATCCTGATCGGGATCGCCATCGCGATCAGCCTCGGGGTGATCTGGTGGGTCCGGCGCGAGAACCTGGGCCGCTTCGGCCTGATCTCGGCCGGGGTGCTCGTGGGCGGGGCGATCGGCAACGTGGTCGACCGGGTCGTCTATGGCGCGGTGGCGGATTTCCTCAACATGTCCTGTTGCGGATTTACCAATCCCTATTCCTTCAATGTGGCTGATATTGCAGTGTTTGCCGGGGCCATCGGGTTGATCCTTTTCCCCGGGGAGGGGCAGAGAAAAAAGGCCCCGTGACGCGGCAAATCGAATGGGGTAAAGAAGGGCAAACGGGTGTTGGAGGCATAGATGCGGGCCATCGTCATGAAATTCGGACTATCTGTTGTGGCCCTCGGGCTGCTGTCCGCCTGTGCCGACGAGGATCCCAAGCTGATGAACATCCGCACGGACACGCCGGACGAATTCTCGATCATGCCCAACAAGCCGCTGGAGCAGCCCGAGGATTACGCCGCGCTGCCCGCGCCCACGCCGGGCGGCACCAACCGCGCCGACGTGAATCCGCAGGCCGACGCCGTGGCCGCGCTGGGCGGCAACCCGGAGGCTGTCACCTCGACCCGCGCCAACGCGGGTGAGGGCACGCTCCTGGCCCATGCGCAACGCTACGGGGCGAACCCGAACATCCGCCAGGTTCTGGCGGAGGAAGACGCCGAGTACCGGCGCGAGAACAACGGTCGCCTGCTCGAGCGCCTGTTCAACGTCAGCGTCTACTACGACAGCTATGCGCAGCAGTCGCTCGACCAGCACCGCGAGCTCGACCGCCTGCGCGCCGCCGGCGTCTATACCCCTTCCGCCCCGCCGGATCCCGAGCGCTACTGAGTTCCGCCGATCAGCGATCACACGGGCGTCATCGGGGTTGTCCCGCCGGCGTCATCGGCTAACTCTGTTTGGTGAACGGAGGATTTCTGATGACCCGATTTCTATCGGCCTGCCTGGCCGCGCTCGCCTTTGCCTGGCCTGCCGCGGCACAGGAGGTGACCGACTACACGCTCGACAACGGCATGCAGGTGGTTGTGATCGAGGATCACCGCGCCCCGGTCGTGGTCCACATGGTCTGGTATCGCGCCGGCGCGGCAGACGAACCGCCGGGGAAGTCCGGCATCGCGCATTTCCTTGAGCACCTGCTCTTCAAGGCGACCGACGACATGGAGTCCGGCGAACTGAGCCGGGTGGTGGCCGAGAATGGCGGGTCCGACAACGCGTTCACCAGCCAGGATTACACGGCGTATTTCCAGCGTATCGCCGCGGACCGGCTCGAGTTGATGATGAAGATGGAAGCCGACCGGATGCGCGACCTCCGGCTCAACGAGGGGGACATCGCGACCGAGCGCGACGTGATCCTCGAAGAGCGCGCGATGCGGACCGAGAATTCGCCCGGCGCGCTTCTGAACGAACAGATGCAGGCTGCGCTCTACATGAACCATCCCTACGGCATCCCGGTCATCGGCTGGCGCCACGAGATGGAAGAGCTCGGGCTCGAAGACGCGATGGGCTATTACCGGAAGTACTACGCGCCCAACAACGCGATCCTCGTCGTCGCGGGCGACGTCGAACCCGAAGAGGTGAAAGAGCTCGCCCGGACCTACTACGGGCCGCTCGAGCCGACCGAAGGGCTGGAGGCGCGGGACCGGCCGAAAGAGCCCGTCCAGCTTGCGGAACGCCGCATGACCTACGAGGACCCGCGCGTCAGCCAGCCCTACGTGGTGCGCAGCTACATCGCCCCGGAACGCAATCCGGACGACCAGACCGAAGCGGCGGCCCTGATCTACCTGTCCGAGATCCTGGGCGGCAATTCGGCCACCTCTGTCTTCGGCCAGGCGCTCGAATTCGACCAGCAGGTCGCGGTATCGACATTCGCGGGCTATGATGCGCTGAGCCTCGACCTGTCGTCCTTCCGGATCGGCATTGTTCCGGCCCAAGGCGTGTCGCTGACCGAGGCCGAAGCGGCGATGGATGCCGTGCTCGCCGACTTCATGGAAGAGGGCATCGACCCCGAACAGTTCGACCGCATCAAGACGCGCATCCGCGCCAACGACATCTACGCGCAGGATTCCATGCGCGGGCTCGCCAACCGGTACGGCGCCGCGCTGACGTCGGGCCTGACCATCGAGGATGTGCAAGCCTGGCCGGAAGTGCTGCAATCGGTGACGCCCGAAGACGTGATGGCCGCTGCCGAGAAGGTGCTGCAACGCGACAATTCCGTGACCGGCTGGCTCACCGGGCCCGACGCGGAACCGACCGCCGATGAGGAGGCCATCCAATGATCCGTCTTGCATTCGCCTTTCTGCTGCTCACGCTCGCCCCGGCCCGCGCACAGGTGCCGATCGAGGAGGTGACCTCGCCCGGCGGCATCACCGGCTGGCTGGTCGAAGAGCACTCGATTCCCTTCGTCGCGCTCGAAATCCGGTTCCGGGGCGGCACATCGCTCGACCTGCCCGGAAAACGGGGCGCGACGAACCTGATGACCGGACTGCTCGAAGAGGGCGCTGGCGACATGGACAGCCGCGCCTATGCCGAAGCCAAGGACGAGCTTGCCGCATCGGTGGGCTTCGACGTTTTCGGTGACGCGCTGACCGTGTCGGCGCGCTTCCTGACCGAGAACATGGACCCGTCGGTCGAGCTCGTGCGCGTCGCGCTGGAAGAGCCCACGTTCGCCGCCGATGCCATCGAACGGGTGCGGGGACAGGTGCTGGCGCATCTGCGGTCCCGCAAGACGGACCCGAACGAGATCGCGAGCGACGCCATCGCCGAAGCCGCCTACGGCGATCATCCCTACGGCTCCTACGACGGTGGCACGATCGAGAGCGTGTCCGGACTGACCCGCGATGACATCGTGACGGCCTGGAAGAACGCCATCGCGCGCGACCGCGTCTACGTGTCCGCCGTGGGCGACATCACGCCCGAACAGTTCGGCGAGGTGATCGACACGGTCCTGGGCGGCCTGCACGAAGAGGGCGGCGAATATCCCGGGCCGGTCGAATACAGCGCGGACCCGGGCGTTTCCGTCGTGCCTTTCGAGACGCCGCAATCGGTGGCCCGTTTCGGCCAGCCGGGGATGGAGATCGACAACCCCGACTTCTTCGCGGCCTACATCGTGAACACGATCATGGGCGGCTCGAACTTCGAGAACCGGCTGTTCGACGAGGTTCGCGAGAAGCGCGGTCTGACCTACGGTATCTACACCTACCTGGCCGACAGCGATTATTCCGACGTGCTGGGCGGGGGCTTTTCCTCGCAGAACGCCGTGATGGGCGAGGCCGTGTCGGTCGTGCAGGACGAATGGCGCAAGATGTCCGAAGACGGTATCACGGCCGAAGAGCTCGAAGCGGCCAAGACCTACCTCACCGGCGCCTATCCGCTGCGCTTCGACGGGAATGGCAACATCGCCAACATCCTTACGTCGATGCAGATGGACGGCTATCCGATCGACTACCCCGAGACCCGCAACGACAAGGTCCGGGCGGTCACGCTGGAAGAGGCGAACCGCGTCGCATCCGAGCTGTTCCAGCCCGAGAACCTGCGCTTTGTGGTGGTCGGGCAGCCCGCCGAGCTCGAGCCCACCGTGAACTGAAACCCCGCGTGCGGCGGCCCCGTGGCCGCCGTGCAACCGCCGCGCACGGAGGTGTTCAGCCCCTCTTAACCGCTGGCGGAATCGCGTGCCGTCATGCTAGGTCTGGTGGCATGCCAGACGACGCCCCCAATATAAGCCGCGAACGGCCGATCATCCGCCAGTTGGACGATTCGGCGATCAACCGCATCGCGGCGGGCGAAGTCGTGGAGCGTCCGGCCTCGGCCGTGAAGGAGCTGGTCGAGAACGCGATCGATGCGGGCGCGACCCGGATCGACGTGGCCTACGGCGACGGGGGCAAGACCCTGATCCGCGTCATCGACGACGGTTGCGGCATCACGGCGGACGACCTGCCGCTGGCGCTGAGCCGCCACGCCACGTCCAAGATCGACGGCTCCGACCTGCTCGACATCCACACCTTCGGCTTCCGGGGCGAGGCGTTGCCGTCCCTCGGCGCGGTGGGCCGGCTCACGATCACGTCGCGCTGCGACGGGGCGGCGGCGAGCCTGCGTGTCGTCGGCGGCGAGATGGAGCCGGTGAAACCCGCGGCGCTCTCGCGCGGCACCGTGGTCGAGCTGCGCGACCTGTTCTTCGCGACCCCCGCGCGGCTCAAGTTCCTGCGCACCGACCGGGCCGAGGCGCAGGCGATCACCGACGTGGTCAAACGCCTTGCGATGGCAGAGCCGCACATCGGCTTCACCCTGCGCGACGTGTCGGGCGGCGGCGAGGGGCGCGTGACCTTCCGCGCCGCCCCGGAGCAGGGCGACCTGTTCGACGCGCTCCACGCCCGGCTGGCCGCCGTGCTGGGCCGCGACTTCGCCGGCAACGCCGTGCCTCTCGACGCGCTGCGCGAAGGCTTCCGGCTCACGGGATATGCCGCGCTGCCCACTTATTCGCGCGGCGCCGCCGTGGCGCAGTTCCTGTTCGTGAACGGCCGCCCGGTGCGCGACAAGCTTCTCATCGGGGCGCTGCGCGGGGCTTACGCCGATTTCCTGTCGCGCGACCGCCACCCGGCCGCGGCGCTCTTCGTCACCTGCGACCCGAAGCTGGTGGACGTGAACGTGCACCCGGCGAAATCGGAGGTCCGCTTCCGCGAACCCGGGCTCGTGCGCGGGCTGATCGTCACCACCATCCGCCACGCGCTGGCCGAAGCGGGGCACCGCGCGTCCTCCACCGTGGCCGAGGCGACGCTGGGCGCCATGCGCCCCGAACAGCCCGCCGCGTCCGCCGATGCCATGCCGCGCGTCTACCAGATGGACCGCCCTTCTCAGGGCGCGATACACACGGCGCGGCAAGCCCAGGCCCCGATGGGGTTCGCCGAGCAGCCCTCGGCCCGTTTCGACCCGGTGGTGGAGCCGGACAGCGCGGCCGCCCCGGACAGCGAAGTCACCCGCGGGGCGGACGAGCGGCTGCCGCTGGGCGCCGCCCGCGCGCAGGTCCACGAGAACTACATCGTCGCCCAGACCGAGGACGGCATGGTCATCGTAGACCAGCACGCCGCCCACGAACGGCTGGTCTACGAAAAGCTCAAACGCCAGATGGCGGAGAACGACGTCGCCTCCCAGGCGCTGCTGATCCCCGAAATCGTGGACCTCTCCGAGGGCGATGCCGGCCTGCTCCTGGGCCTTGCCGACGAGCTCGCCCGCCTCGGACTCGTAATCGAGCCCTTCGGCGGCGGCGCCATCGCGGTGCGCGAAACCCCTGCAATCCTGGGCCAGGTGAACGCCGAGGCGATGATCCGTGACATCCTCGACGAGCTGGCCGACCTCGGGCAGAGCCAGACGCTCCAGGCCCGGATCGAAGCAGTGCTGTCGCGCGTCGCCTGCCACGGTTCGATCCGCTCGGGCCGCTGGATGCGCCCGGAGGAGATGAACGCCCTCCTGCGCGAAATGGAAGCGACGCCCCATTCCGGCCAGTGCAACCACGGCCGGCCCACCTATGTCGAACTCAAACTGGCCGATATCGAACGGCTCTTCGGGCGCACATGATCCAGATCGGTGATACCACCCTCGACCTCTCCGACCCCCTGATGCTGGCCGCGCTGATCGCGGGCGGCGTGGTCGTCCTGCTCGTCATCCTGTTGGCCGTGCTCGTCGTGCGTACCGGCCGGGCGGGCGCGACGAACGCGGATCTGGCGCGCCAGGTGAGCGGGATCGGCCAGGCGGTGCAGATGCTGGGACAGGGGCAGGACCAGCTGTCGGGTGGCCTGCGCACCGTGTCGGACGCGCAAGCCAACGCGCAGAGCCAGATGATCCACACGATGGAAACCCGCCTCTCCGAGGTGCAGCGCCAGATGCAGGACCGGTTGCACGAGAACGCGCTCAAATCGGCCCGCGCACTCTCGGACCTGCAGGAGCGGATGAACGAAACTCTCACCGGCTCATCGGTGAAGACCACGAAGTCGCTGACCGAACTCCAGGAACGCCTCGCAACCATCGACAAGGCGCAGGCCAACATCGAGAAGCTGTCGGGCGACGTGCTCTCGCTCCAGGATATCCTGTCGAACAAGCAGACGCGTGGCGCCTTCGGGGAAATCCAGCTCAACGACATCGTTTCGAAGGCGCTGCCCTCGGACAGCTATTCCTTCCAGCAGACGCTTTCGAACGGCCGGCGCGCCGACTGCCTGATCCACCTGCCCAACCCGCCGGGCCCGATCGTGATCGATTCGAAATTCCCGCTGGAGGCCTACGAAGCGCTGCGCCGCGCGGAGACGCAGGCCCAGGCGGTCGAGGCGGGGCGGCAGATGAAGACCGCCGTGCGCGCCCATATCAAGGCGATCTCCGAGCGCTACATCATCGAGGGTGAAACCGCCGACGGCGCGATTCTCTTCCTGCCCTCCGAGGCGGTCTATGCCGAACTTCACGCCAATTTCGCCGACGTCGTGCGCGAAGGCTTCAACGCCCGGGTCTGGATCGTGTCCCCGACCACCTGCATGGCCACGCTCAACACCATGCGCGCGATCCTCAAGGACGCCCGCATGCGCGAACAGGCCGGCGCGATCCGCAAGGAACTGCACCTGTTGTCGTCCGACGTCACCCGGCTGGGCGACCGGGTCGAGAACCTCGACCGGCATTTCCACCAGGCCTCCAAGGACATCTCCGAGATCAAGATCTCGGCGGAAAAGGCGGGCCGGCGGGCCCAGCGGCTCGACAATTTCGATTTCGAGGAACTGGCCCCCGACGACGAAGTCTCGCCGGTCGTGCGCCTGCCCAAGACCTGACCGCTTGCTGTCCCCCCGCAAGCGCGGGTAAATGGGGGCAACACAAAGGACAGGTCAGACATGCTCGAAATCAGCCCCTCCCGCATCGCCCGCATCGCGATCCAGGCGCGCGAACTGCCTGACACGGAACGGATCATCCGCAGCTACATCTCCGATCTCAACACCGACGAACAGGCGAGCCTCGTGGCGGTGATGTGGATCGGGCGAGACACCTTCTCGGCCGAGGAACTCGATGAGGCGATTCAGACCGCCAAGGCCGAAGCCACCGCGCCGACCGAAGATTACCTGATGGGGGAAACCCTGCTTGCCGACTACCTGGAGGCCGGGCTCGAGGCGCTGGGATACTCGGTCGAGGATCTCGAGGACGACCACCTCAAGTAACCCTTTCATCTTTCCCGAAATACGCCGGGGGTGCGGGGGCTGGCCCCCGCCCATCGCGCGGCGGCGCCGGAGGCGCGGACGCGCCAGACCTGCGCGCGCGCAGGCGCGCCCCGCTCAGATGAAGGTCTGGGCGTATTGCCGGTCCGGGTCGGCCAGGTGCGGCACCGTGTTGAACCGCGTGAGCGTGAGCCCGGCGCCCACCGGGTGCAGCTGGTGGACCGAGCTGTTCATGATGGTCAGCGCAAGCCGCGCCATCGCGGACAGCTGCAGCCCCATCGACACCTTGATCGCCATCGAGATCCAGCCGCCCGACGTGCAGACCAGCGCCCGGCCGTCGCCCTCCGCGATCTCGTGCAGGACCTCGCCCACCCGGTCCTCGAACTGGGTGTAGGTCTCGATCGTGTCCTTGATCTGGCCCTCGCGCCAGGCGGTGAAGACCAGCGGCAGATGCTCGATGAACTCGTCGCGGTTCTCGGGGGGCTTGATCCCCATCTGCGCATGCATCTTGGCGGACAGGTCGAAATAAGCGACCTCGTTCAACCGCGCGTCGCACACCGGATCGGCGTGCCCCATCGCGGCGGCGGTCTCCCTGTGGCGCACCAGCGTCCCGGAATAGACCCGGTCGAACACCTCGCCGACGCTGTCGAAATACTGCCCCAGCCACGCTGCCTGCTGGTGGCCGAGCTCGGACAGCTTGTCGTAGCCGTGTTCGTCGTTCGAGACCGAGTTCGCCTGTCCGTGGCGCACCAGCGTGACCTGTGACATCTGACTTCCTTCATCCGTTCCCGGGCGTGCTACCCCGGGAACATGACAGGGGAAAGACCTAGCGCCACGTGACGTCGCCGAGGAAGATGTAGCCGGCTCCGTAGATCGTCTTGATCAGCTTGGGGTTCTTCGGGTCCTCGCCCAGCTTCGTACGCAGGCGCGAGATGCGCACATCCATCGCACGATCGAAGCTTTCGCCCGCCGCGCCGCCCAGCGCCTCCTGCATCTGCGTGCGATTGATCAGGCGCTTGGGCGCCTCGAGGAACAAGCGGAGCACCTCGCCCTCGGCGTGGGAGAACGACGTCTCGCGCCCCTCGGCATCCTCGAGCACGTAGCGGTCGAAATGCGCGGTCCAACCGGCGAATTGCGCGGTGCTGGCCCCCCCGGTCGCCGCGGGGCGGGCGTCGCGCACCCGGGCGCGCACACGGGCCACGACCTCGGCCGGCTCGAAGGGCTTGATGATGTAGTCATCCGCCCCGAGTTCCAGACCCGTCACCCGGTCCTGCACCTGCGCCCGGCCCGAGATGATGATGATCGCGGCCCCGGATTCCAGCGCCAGCCGGTGCACGAGCGTCAGCCCGTCGCGGTCCGGCAGGCCGAGATCGACGAGGCAGACATCGGGCGCGGTCTTGCGCAACGCGGCCTCGAATTCCGTGGCGCGCCCGAAGCTCACGGTGCGAAAGCCCGCCTCGCCCAACGCGTCGCTCAGCATGTTCCGAATTTCCGGTTCGTCGTCGAGAATCGCGACCAGCGGCTGGCTCATCGTGGCAGCTCCGCATCGAGAAAGGCCGCAAGCTGGCCCTGCGTGAAGGGTTTCGAAAGCACGGCGCGCCCGGCCCGGCGGGGGTCGTCGGCGGGCAGGGACGACATCAGGAGCACGGGGGCGTCCAATCCGGCCCCGGCCAGCTCGCCGGCCAGCGCGTCACCGGTCAGGCCCGGGCCCAGCATGATGTCGGACAGCACCAGCCCGATCCCCTCGATCCCGGCCAGCTCCAGCGCCTCCTCCGCGCTTGCCGCCTCGATCACCTTGTGCCCCAGCGCCATGAGCATCTCGCGCACCGAGGCGCGTATGTCGTCGTGGTCCTCGACCAGCAGCACGAAGCGCGGATCATGCCCCTCGTCGACCGCGCGCAGCGGCAGGCGCATCGTGACCCGCGCCCCGTCCGCGCGGTTGCCGATGCGCACGTGTCCGCCGGACATCTTCGCGTGGTCGTAGACCATCGCGAGCCCCAGTCCCGAGCCTTCGCCGCCCTTCGTGGTGAAGAACGCGTCGAGCGCGTGTTCCAGCGCCGCGTCGCTGAACCCCGGCCCGGTGTCGTCCACCGCGAACTCGATCCAGGTCTCGGCCACGGGCCGCGCGGTCAGCGTGATCCGCCCCGGCCCGGGTCCCAGCGCGTCGCGGGCGTTCAGGACGAGGTTCAGCAGCGCGTCCTGCGTGCCGCCGGCATCCAGGAGCACGGGCGCCTCGAGCCCCTCCACCTTCGTCTCGATCACGTGATCGGCGTGCAGCGTGGGGCGCGCGAGCGTCACGATGTCGCCCAGGAGCCGCGCCACGTCCACGGCCTCGGGCCGAACCTCGCGCGACCCGGACAGGGATGCGATTCGGTCCAGCAGCGCGCCGCCGCGCCGCGCCGCGCCGGCGGTCGCCCCGACCAGTTGCCCGGCGTCCTCGGGCAGGTCCATCTGCCCCAGCCGCGCCTGCAGCCCGAGGATGATGGTCAACAGGTTCGAGAAATCATGCGCCAGCCCCGAGGTGAGCTGTGCCGCCAGTTCCCGCTTGCGGGTCTGGGTCAACGCCGCGCGCGCCTGTGCTTCTTCCGTCACGTCCGTCGACAGGATGTAGATCCCGCTCACCGCACCGTCCTGGTCGACGTCCGGCGTGAAGGCCACGCGCACCCGTCGCCCGGACCCCTCGTGGGCGAATTCCAGAACGCTCGCCTCGCCGTCGAAGCCGCGCTCGAGATGCGGGGTGATCCGTTCGAACGCCTCGTCCCCCAGCGCGTCGCGGGCGTGAAGCCCGACGATGTTGCGCGGGCTGTCGGGCAGGATCGCGGCCAGCTGCCGGTTGGAATAGGAATAGCGCCAGTCGCGCCCGATCCGGGCGATGTGGGCGGGCATCATTTCGGCGGTGACGCGGGCGCGGCGCTCCATTTCGGTGAGCTGGCGCTTGGCCTCTTCCAGCGCGGCGTTGGTCGCGGCGAGCGCGCGGTTGGTCTGGGACAGCTCCTCGGCATGGGCGAGGAGCTTGTCCGACAGCTCCTCGGAGCGCGAGCGCAGCATGGCCTCCTGCCGCTTGATCGCGGTGATGTCGGTATAGACCGTGACCCAGCCGCCCTGGGGCAACGGCGAACCCTCGACCGAGATCGTCCGGCCGTTGGCCCGCGTGCGCTCCATGTAATGCGGCTCGAACGCCTTCGCCTGCTCGACCCGGTCGCGCACGAACTGCTCCGGATCGTCGACCGCGCCGTATTCCCCGCTCTCCACCAGGAACCGGATCGTGTCCTCGAACCGCGCGCCCTGGGTGACGAGCCGGTCGGGCAGGCCGAACATGTCCTGGAAGGTGCGATTGCCCACGACGAAGCGCAGGTCGTCGTCGTAGATCGACAGCGCCTGCTGGATCAGGTTGAGCCCCGCCTGCGTGAGGGCGGCGATATCGGTGATTTTCAGGTCCAGAGCGGCTCCTCCCACCCCACTTCGCTAGCACCCCCGGGCCGGGTCGGGAAGTCCCCGGTGCCGGTTGCGGACCCGCTGAAAGAATTCGTTACAATTCGGAAAAACTGCCGAAACGTTTGACGTGGAACCCTGTTTCACAAATGCTTGTCTGGCTGACCCCGGGGTCGGTCGACGCAGACGCCGGCCGGGGAGGGTCGGTGCGGGAGGAGACAATTTGGCACAGGATCAAACCGCGACCGGCGGTCTGTCCTCCGTTCCGGCGCTTTTGGCCCGGAACGTGAAGGAATTCGGCGGTCGCCCCGCCTATCGCGAGAAGGAATTCGGGATCTGGCAGAGCTGGACCTGGGCCGAGACCGCCGAGGAAATCGACGCGCTCGCCATGGGTCTGCTCGCGCTGGGGATCGAACGCGGTGACCGGGTCGCCATCATCGGGCGCAACCGCCCGTCGCATTACTGGTCGATGGTCGCGGCGCAGAAATGCGGTGCGGTGCCCGTGCCGCTCTACCAGGACGCCGGCGCGGAGGAGATGGAATTCGTGCTCGACCACTGCGGCGCGCGCTTCGTCGTCTGCGGGGACCAGGAACAGGTCGACAAGGTGATCGAGGCGCAGGAACGGCTGCACACGATCGAACACGTCATCTACGTCGACAAGCGCGGCATGCGCAAATACGACCACGCGCACCTTCACTGGTACGACGAGGTTCAGGCCGAGGGGCGCGCCGGGCACAGCCGGCTCGAGGGCGAGATGGCCGCGCGGGTGGCCGAGCTCGACTACGATTCCACCTGCGTGATGCTCTACACCTCAGGCACCACCGGCAAGCCCAAGGGCGTGGTGCTGTCGAACCGCAACGTGATCGAGAGCGCCAAGAACTCGGTCGAGTTCGACCACCTCGGCCCCGACGAGGACATCCTCGCCTACCTGCCGATGGCCTGGGTCGGGGACTTCATCTTCTCGCTCGGGCAGGCCTACTGGGCCGGGTTCTGCGTGAACTGCCCGGAAGACGAGCACACGATGATGACCGACCTGCGCGAAATCGGGCCGACCTACTTCTTCGCCCCGCCGCGCGTGTTCGAGAACCTGCTGACCACGGTGATGATCCGGATGGAGGACGCCGGGCGCATCAAGAAGCGCATGTTCGACCATTACATGGAGGTCGCGCGCCGGGTGGGCCCCGCGATCCTCGACGGTAAGCCCGTTTCGGGCCGCGACCGCTTCGCCTACTGGCTGGGCAACCTCTTCGTCTACGGTCCGCTCAAGAACACGCTGGGCTTCAGCCGCGTGCGCGTCGGCTACACGGCCGGCGAGGCGATCGGGCCGGAGATCTTCGACTTCTACCGTTCGCTCGGCATCAACCTGAAACAGCTCTACGGCCAGACCGAGGCGACGGTGTTCATCACCGTGCAGCCGGACGGCGAAGTGCGCCCCGACACGGTGGGCGTGCCGGCCCCGGGCGTCGAACTCCGGATCGACGAGGGGGGCGAGGTCTACTACCGCAGCCCGGGCACCTTCGTGGAATACTACAAGAACCCGGAAAGCACCGCCTCGACCAAGGATCCCGAGGGGTGGGTGGCGACCGGCGACGCGGGCTTCATCGAGCCGGACACGGGCCACCTGCGCATCATCGACCGCGCCAAGGACGTGGGCAAGATGGCCGACGGGTCGATGTTCGCGCCCAAGTACGTGGAGAACAAGCTCAAGTTCTACCCCAACATCCTCGAGGCCGTGGTGTTCGGCGCGGGCCGCGACATGTGCACCGCCTTCATCAACATCGACCTCAACGCGGTGGGCAACTGGGCCGAGCGCAACAACATCTCCTACGCCTCGTACCAGGAGCTCGCGGGTCATCCGCAGGTCATGGACATGATCCAGAGCCACGTGGAGGAGGTGAACGAAAGCATCGCCCAGGACGACATGCTGTCGGCCTGCCAGGTTCACCGCTTCCTCGTGCTCCACAAGGAGCTCGACGCGGACGATGGCGAGATGACGCGCACGCGGAAGGTGCGGCGCGGCGTGATCTCCGACAAGTTCGGCGAGCTGGTCGAAGCGATGTATTCCGGCAAGACCGAGCAATACACCGAGACCGAGGTGACCTACGAGGACGGCCGCAAGGGCAAGATCACGGCGACGCTGGAGATCCGCGACGCCAAGGTCGTGCCGGTGGCGCCCAAGCAGGGGATCGCCGCGGAATGATCCTTTCATCTTTCACCAAATACGCACACCGCCCGTGCCCGCCGAAGGCGGGACCGGGCCAGACATGCGCGCGCGCCAGCGCGCACGACCTGGGAGGGCAGGCATGAACGACATGAGCCCGGACAGCTACGTGACGCCGGATGGCCGCACCATCGGCGGCGTCGTGATGGAGATGAAGAACATCACCCTGCGCTTCGGCGGCGTCGTTGCCATCAAGGACATTTCCTTCGACATCCGTGAAGGCGAGATCCGCGCGATCATCGGCCCGAACGGCGCCGGCAAATCGTCGATGTTGAACGTGATCTCGGGGTTCTACGTGCCCCAGGAGGGCGAGGTCTGGTTCCGCGGGTCCAAGCGCCCGCAGATGAAACCCTACGAGGTGGCGGGCCAGGGCATCGCCCGGACATTCCAGAACATCGCGCTCTTCGACGGGATGAGCGTGCTCGACAACATCATGACCGGCCGACTCACGAAGATGAAGACGGGACTGGCGAGCCAGGCGCTCTGGTTCGGCCGCGCGGAGCGCGAAGAGATCGAGCACCGTGAGCAGGTCGAGAAGATCATCGACTTCCTGGAAATCCAGAACATCCGCAAGACGCCGGTCGGCCGGCTGCCCTACGGTCTCAAGAAACGGGTCGAGCTCGCCCGCGCGCTGGCCGCGGAGCCCAAGCTCCTGCTTCTGGACGAACCGATGGCGGGCATGAACGTGGAGGAGAAGGAAGACATGTCGCGCTTCATCCTCGACGTGAACGACGAGTTCGGCACCACCATCGCGCTGATCGAGCACGACATGGGCGTGGTCATGGACCTGTCCGACCGCGTGGTCGTGATGGATTACGGCAAGAAGATCGGGGACGGCACACCGGACGAGGTGCGCGGCAACCAGGCGGTCATCGACGCCTACCTGGGGGTGGCCCATGACTGAGCCGACCCGCAACACAACGTCTCGTTCCACGCACGTGGCCGTGCACATGATGGGGGAGGGCACGCATGCCTGATCAGCTTCTTTTCGCGATCGAGGTCACGCTCAACGGCCTCATGGCCGGGGTGCTCTATGCCCTCGTGGCCCTGGGTTTCGTCCTGATCTTCAAGGCCTCGGGCATCTTCAACTACGCCCAGGGCGTCATGGCGCTCTTCGCCGCCTTGACGCTGGTGGGCATCCAGGACGGGCAGGTTCCGTTCTCGCACCTGATCAACGCGATCTTCGGGACCGACGTGCATCACTTCGGCTGGCACGTGCCTGCCGTGCTCGCGATCCTTCTGACCGCCGCCGTCATGGTCCTCTTCGCCTGGATCGTGGAGCGATACGTTCTGCGACACCTGGTCAATCAGCCGGGCATCATCCTGTTCATGGCGACCATCGGGCTGGCCTACTTCATGGAGGGCTTCGGCGACCTGATGTGGGGAGCGGACATCAAGAACCTCGATGTCGGCCTTCCGCAGGGCATCAACGAGACCATCGACGAAACCACCTACAATTGGTTCGGTTACGGGTTCTTCATCGACAACCTCGATATCGCGGCGACCATCGTGGCGGTGATCCTCGTGGTGTCGCTCACCTTGTTCTCGCAATACTCGAAACAGGGCCGCGCGCTGCGCGCCGTGGCCGACGACCACCAGGCCGCGCTGTCGGTGGGCATCAGCCTGCGCTTCATCTGGGTGCTGGTCTGGTCGATCGCCGGGTTCGTGGCGCTGGTCGCCGGGATCATGTGGGGGTCGAAGTCGGGCGTGCAGTTCTCGCTGTCGCTGATCGCGCTGAAGGCCCTTCCGGTCCTGATGCTGGGCGGCTTCACCTCGATCCCGGGCGCCATCGTCGGCGGCCTGATCATCGGGGTGGGCGAGAAGCTCTTCGAATTCCTGATCGGCCCGCTCGTGGGCGGTGCGACCGAGAACTGGTTCGCCTACGTGCTCGCCCTTCTCTTCCTCGTCTTCCGGCCGCAGGGCCTGTTCGGCGAGAAGATCATCGAGAGGGTGTAGCAATGGCCAAGTTCATCGCAATCACCAACACCGTCGCATGGGCCGGCTTCTGGGCCTTCGGATACCTGGCCCTGTCGGGACCGGTAGGCGGGGAGACGGCCGTGGCCGAGATCCTTGCCGCCCTCTGCGCCGCCACCGGGCTCGTCTGCTGGTTCCGGCTGGTGCGCCACACCGAAGTGACCGGATACGCACGGCCCGCCAACCGCGTGCCTGAACACATCAAGACCCAAGGGGAGACCGCCTGATGCTTTATCGCGAGGCCGGGGATTTCAAGACATCCTACCGGGACGACAGCCAGACCTTCCCGATCCGGTTCGATCGAACCGCCTACTACGTGCTGATCGCCGTGGCATTGGTGATCGTGCCGTTCGTGATCAACGACTACTGGCTCAACGCGGTCCTGCTGCCCTTCCTGATCTACGCGATCGCGGCGCTGGGGCTGAACGTGCTGGTGGGCTACGCCGGGCAGGTGAGCCTGGGCACCGGGGGCTTCATGGCGGTGGGGGCCTATGCCTGCTACAAGCTCATGACGTCCTTTCCCGACGTGAACATCTTCTTCCACATCATTCTCGCCGGTGCCGTGACCGCGCTCGTGGGCCTGCTCTTCGGCCTGCCGAGCTTGCGGATCAAGGGCTTCTACCTGGCGGTGGCCACGCTTGCCGCGCAGTTCTTCCTCGTGTGGCTCTTCAACCGGGTGCCGTGGTTCTACAACTACTCCGCCTCGGGCCAGATCAACGCGCCGGAGCGGTCGGTGTTCGGCATGAAGGTGACGGGTCCCGAGACCGAAGCCTGGGCGACCTACCTCTTCTGCCTAGTGTTCGTGTTCCTGTCGGCCTGGGTCGTGCGCAATCTCACGCGTGGCGCCACGGGGCGCAAATGGATGGCGATCCGCGACATGGACATCGCCGCCGAGATCATCGGGGTGAACCCGCTGCGCGCCAAGCTTTCGGCTTTTGCCGTCTCTTCGTTCTTCGTGGGCGTCGCGGGCGCCCTGTTCTTCTCGGTCTATCTCGGCGCGGTCGAGGTGGGCGAGGCGTTCGGTATCCAGAAGTCCTTCCTCGTCCTGTTCATGATCATCATCGGCGGGCTGGGGTCGATCTTCGGCAGTTTCGCGGGCGCGGCCTTCATGGTCCTGATGCCTGTCCTTCTCAAGAACACGCTCGTCGGCGGGCTCGGATGGGCCACCGACCTGGCCGCGCATCTGGAGTTCATGATCGTCGGCGGGCTCATCCTGTTCTTCCTGATCGTGGAACCCCATGGCCTTGCCGCGCTGTGGCGCACGGTGAAGGAGAAACTCAGGCTTTGGCCCTTCCCGCACTAGGGCGGGGCCCAACCAGAACGGGGGAAAACCCCGGGACAGACGCATCGGAATCAACCAAGGGAGGAGACACCCGATGAAATTGAAACTGACAACACTTGCCCTGGGCGCCGCGATCGCAGCGTCCCCGGCACTGGCCGAACTGACCTTTCCCTCGCTGAGCTACCGGACGGGGCCCTACGCGGCCAACGGTATTCCGTTCGCGGACGGGTACGCCGACTACTTCACGCTTCTCAACGAGCGTGACGGCGGCATCGGCGGCGAAAAGATCAACATGATCGAATGCGAGACCGGCTATAACACCGAGAAGGGCGTGGAATGCTACGAATCCACCAAGGGTGAAGGCAGCCTCGTCTACCAGCCGCTCTCGACCGGCATCACCTACCAGCTGATCCCCAAGGCGACCGCGGACAACATCCCGGTGCACTCGATGGGTTACGGCCGGACCTCCGCCAAGAACGGCGAAGTGTTCCGCTACATCTTCAACTATCCCGCCAACTACTGGGACGGTGCCTCGGTCGCGATCAAGTATCTCCTGAACGAGAACGACGGATCGCTCGAAGGCAAGAAGATCGCGCTGGTCTACCACAACTCGGCCTACGGCAAGGAACCGATCCGCACGCTCGAAGAGCTGTCGGAAAAGCATGGCTACGAGCTGACCACCCTGCCGGTGGACCACCCGGGCCAGGAACAGAAGTCGCAGTGGCTGCAGATTCGCCGGGACCGTCCGGACTACGTGATCATGTGGGGCTGGGGCGTGATGAACCAGGTCGCGATCCAGGAAGCCGTCAACATCCGGTTCCCGATGGAAAACTTCATCGGCATCTGGTGGTCGGGTTCGGAGAACGACGTGCTGCCGGCCGGTGAAGAGGCTGACGGTTACAAGGCGCTGACCTTCCACAACGTGGGCAGCGACTACCCGGTCTTCGACGACATCCAGAAGTATGTCGTGGACGCCGGCCTTGCCGCCGGTGCGGGTGACCAGATCGGCACCGCGCTCTACAACCGGGGCCTCTACGCCGCCATGCTCGCCGCCGAAGCGGCCAAGACGGCGCAGGAGATGCACGACACCGCTGCGATCACGCCCGAACAGATGCGTGACGGCATGGAGAACCTCGTCATCACCGAAGAGAAGATGGCCGACCTGGGCCTGCCGAACTTCGGTCCGGAATTCGAGGTCACCTGCGAGAACCACGGCGGCAACGGCTACGCGGCCGTGGCCCAGTGGGACGCGTCGGCCGGCGAATGGAGCCTGATCACCGACTACATGCAGTCGGATCTCGAGGTGCTCCAGCCGCTGATCGAGGAAGACTCGATGGCCTTCGCCGAAGAGAGCGGAATCGAACCGGGCTGCAACTAAGCCCTTTTCGCCCCGGCCCGCACAACGTGGGCCGGGGCTTCACGACGAACACACGGATATCGCCATGCTGGACACCGCCAAGACCGAGGTCGAGACCGTTCTCGAGGTCAACAATATCGAGGTGATCTACAATCACGTGATCCTGGTGCTGAAGGGGGTGAGCCTCGGCGTGCCGAAGGGCGGCATCACGGCGCTGCTCGGCGGCAACGGGGCCGGCAAGACCACCACGCTCAAGGCGATCTCCAACCTCCTGCGCTCCGAGCGCGGCGAGGTGACGAAGGGCTCGATCATCTACCGCGGTGAGCGCGTGCAGGGCATGACCCCCGCCGACCTCGTCCAGAAGGGCGTGGTGCAGGTGATGGAAGGGCGCCACTGCTTCGAGCACCTCACGGTGGAAGAGAACCTGCTCACCGGCGCCTATACCCGCCGGGCCAGCCGGGGTGACATCGATGCCGACCTGAACATGGTCTACGAGTATTTCCCGCGCCTGAAGGAACGGCGCAAGAGCCAGGCCGGCTACACGTCCGGCGGCGAGCAGCAGATGGTCGCGATCGGCCGGGCGCTGATGTCGCGGCCCGAGACGATCCTGCTCGACGAGCCCTCGATGGGCCTGGCGCCGCAGCTGGTGGAGCAGATCTTCGAGATCGTGAAGAACCTCAACGAGAGCGAGGGCTACACCTTCCTGCTGGCCGAACAGAACACCAACGTGGCGCTGCGCTTCGCCCATTACGGCTACATCCTGGAATCCGGGCGTATCGTGATGGACGGCCCCGCCGCGGACCTGCGCGAGAACCCGGACGTCAAGGAATTCTACCTCGGCATGTCCGACGAGGGGCGCAAGAGCTTCCGCGACGTGCGCTCCTACCGTCGCCGCAAACGCTGGCTCGCATGATGGCAGCGATCCGCGCGGACAGAGCCTGCGCAGGTCGCGGCCACCACCGTTCCCGCCCCGCGAACGCGGGGACGACATCTCCAACGACACGCTTTCGGGGCGCGGCCCATCCGGCTGGCTGCTCCAACGCCATGAGGTCCCGCCATGTCTGATTACTTCGATGATCTGGAAACCCGCTCGGCCGATGAACGCACCGACGACCTGTCGCGTGCGCTGCCCAAGCAGATCGCACGGGCGCAGGGTCTGCCGGGATACGCCGGGCTGCTGGACGGGGTCGACGCCGCCGCCGTCACCTCGATCGAGGCGCTGGCCGCGCTGCCGGTGCTGCGCAAGTCCGAGATCGGCAAGGCTCAGGCAGCAGTGAGCCCGTTGGGCGGCTTCGCGGCGCGCCCGGCGCATGAATTCGGCCACATCTTCCAGAGCCCCGGCCCGATCTACGAGCCGGGCGGGATCGGTGACGACTGGTGGCGGATCGGGCGTTTCCTGCACGCCGCCGGCGTCGGCAAGGGCGACATCGTGCAGAACTGCTTTTCCTACCACCTCACGCCCGCCGGCATGATCTTCGAGAACGGCGCGCGTGCCGTCGGGGCCGCTGTCGTGCCCGCCGGGGTGGGACAGACCGAGCTCCAGGTGCGCGCGGCAGCCGATATCGGCACGACTGCCTACGCGGGCACGCCGGACTTCCTGAAGGTCATCCTCGACAAGGCCGACGAGATGGGGACCGAGCTCTCCATCACCAAGGCCACGGTGGGCGGCGGCGCCCTGTTCCCGTCGCTTCGTCAGGCGTACGCGGACCGCGGCATCACCTGCCTTCAGAACTATGCCACGGCGGACCTCGGCAACATCGCCTACGAAACGCCGGCCCAGGAGGGTATGATCGTGGACGAGGGCGTGATCGTCGAGATCGTGCGCCCCGGCACCGGGGACCCGGTCGCCCCGGGCGAGGTGGGCGAAGTGGTCGTGACCACGCTCAACCCCGACTATCCGCTGATCCGCTTCGCCACTGGCGACCTGTCGGCCGTGATGGAAGGCCAGAGCCCCTGCGGCCGCACGAACACGCGGATCAAGGGCTGGATGGGCCGGGCCGACCAGACCACCAAGATCAAGGGCATGTTCGTGCGCCCCGAGCAGGTCGCGGATTTCGTCGCCAAGCACCCCGAGATCGCGCGCGCCCGCGTCGTGGCGAGCCGCGAGGGCGAGGCGGACGTGATGACCGTGAAGGTCGAGACCACCGGTGGCGACGCCGACGCCTATGGCCGCACGATCAGCGAGATCCTCAAGCTCAAGGGCCAGATCGAAATCGTGCCGCCCGGGCAGTTGCCCAACGACGGCAAGGTGATCGAGGATATCCGCAGCTACGACTGACGGGCGGACGCGGAACTTATCGCATAACCGTCCGTTGATATTGGATAACGGGGGGCGGGTCCCCAATCTGGTATCCAACGCACAAACGACGGATGGAAAGATCGATGCGATTCACAGCCTATGCCGCGCTCGCGGCCAGTTCCGCCCTTCTGACGACGCTGCCTCACGCCGTTGCCGCGCAGGACGCGGCCCTCATCATCGTGCAGAGCGAATACGAGAACCTGCCCGACGTGCCGGGCGCGGCCCAGGCCGTGACGCTGGCCCAACGGCTCGAGGACAGCGGGTTCTCCGTGACCTCTTCGCTGGATCAGAACGCCCGCGACGTCCGCGAGGCGGTCGAGGAATTCGGTGACGACGCCGAGGATGCCGACCGGGTGCTGGTCTACCTCGCCGGTCACATGGTCGGCGGCCCGCGCGATTCCTACCTTCTCACCCACGAGGCCGATGACCCGAACGCCGTGTCGGTCGCGGGCGAGGGGCTGGCCATCGGCCCGATCCTCGACCTGCTGGCGCGCTACCAGGGACAAGCGGTGCTGATGAACGCGCCGTCGGATGACGACGTGGCCGGGACCGGGCTTTCGGCGTCGTTCGAGCTGACCGCGCCGCAGGGCGTCACGATCCTCACCGGCCCGGTCGACCGGCTGATCCGCGTCGCCAACGAGGTGGTGCTGGTGCCGGGCCTGCCGCTGGGCCGTGGACTTGACGGCGCGCCACGCGGGGTCAGTGCAACGGGCTTCGTGTCGGACGTGGTGCCCTTCCTGCCCGCCGAGGGGGATGCGCCGCTCGTGATCGAGCAAGGCCAGCCCTCGGCCGACGAGGCGTTCTGGATCGTCGCGCAGACGATGGAGACGGGCGAGGGGTATGACCTCTACCTCGAGTATTTCCCGGACGGCGAACACGCGGACGACGCGCGTGCCGTGCTGAACCGGATCGAGGACGACGCGGTCAACCAGGTCGAGGCGGCCGAGGCCGCGCTGGGGCTGAACCGTGCCGCGCGCCGGCAGGTGCAACGCAACCTCGCGCTTTTGGGCCACGATCCGCGCGGCATCGACGGGATCTTCGGGCCCGCCACGCGATCGGCCATCCGCTCCTACCAATCCGCCAACGGCTACGAGGTTACGGGTTACCTTTCGCGCGAAATGCTGGCCGAGATGACCCGCGCCGCCGACGCGCGCGCTGCCGAGCTGGAAGCCGAGGCCGAACGGCGGCAGGCCGAACAGGAGCGCCAGGATCGACGGTACTGGAACGAGCTCGGACAGGGGCGGGACGAGGCCGCGCTGCGCGCCTATCTCGACCGGTATCCGGACGGACTTTTCTCGGACGTGGCGACCGCGCGGCTCGAAGAGATCGAGGCCCGCAAGCGCCGGCAGGCGCAGGCCGCCGAACGTGACCTGTGGGATGACGTGCGCGCCGAGGACCGGGCGGAAAGCTACCGGGTCTACCTCGACCGCTACCCGGACGGTCTGTTCGCCGAAGAGGCGCGCGCCCGGCTGGCCGAGATGCGCGACGCCGAGGATCGCGAGAACCGCAACGCCGTGGCGCGTGACGAGGAAGGCCGCGTGGCGGGGAACCCGGTGACCCGGCTGCTGGTCGAGACGCGGCTGGCGACGCTGGGCTTCGACCCCGGGTCCGTGGATGGCAACTTCACCCGTGAGACGCGGCGCGCGATCCGGCGTTTCCAGAATTCGCGCGATATCCCGGTGACCGGCTTCGTGACCCAGCAGACGATGGTGCGCCTTCTGGCCGCGTTCTGAGGGGCGGGCGCCGGGCACGCTCCCGGTGCCCCCTCCGTTTTTCCGCTGATTTCCGAAAACCACTTTTCCGGAAAACCGGAAAAGTGGTTCTTGTTTCAGGCCAAGGGGTTGGCCGCCCTGCGGCGGGACTTCGTCACGCGAAGGTTGACGGCCTTGGCGCGCCCGCGGGCCTTACGCCATAAGCACGTAGGTTCCCGGCGCGTCGCCCAGCGGCGGGTGCCCCGGGCGGCCGATCCCGGGCGGGGCGACCCGGTTCGGGCCGGACCGCTCGACCAGCCAGGCCGTCCATGGCTCCCACCAGCTGCCCTCGATCGGATCGTGCTCGGCGAACCATGTTTCCGGGTCCATGTAGAAGGCTTCCGGCGTCCGGTGCCCCAGCCGGTAATGGCGCCGCTTGCCGGGGGGCGAGACGATGCCGCCGTTGTGCCCGCCCGAGGTCAGCGCGAAGTGCAGATCGCCGTCGGTGAAGAGCTTCACCTTGTAGACGGAATGCCACGGCGCGATGTGGTCCTTCTCGGTCCCGACGGCGAAGATCGGCGCCTTGATGTCGCGCAGCGCGATCACCTTGCCGTCCACCGCGAACCGCCCGGCGGTGAGCCTGTTTTCCAAGAACAGCCCGCGCAGGTATTCCGAGTGCATCCGACCCGGCATTCGCGTCGCGTCGGCGTTCCAGCTCAGCATGTCGGCGTCCGGCATCTCTTCGCCCAGCCAGTACCGGCTCAGCATGCGGCCCCAGATCAGGTCGCGGTCGCGCAGCGCCTGGAACGAGGCGGCCATCTGCGCTGAATCGAGGATGCCGCGGTCCCACATCATGTCTTCGAGGAACGACACCTGGCTTTCGTCGACGAAGAGCAGGAGCTCGCCCGCCTCGGAGAAATCCGTCTGCGCGGCCAGGAGCGAGATGCTCGCCAGCCGGTCGTCACCGTCGCGCGCCATCGTGGCCGCCGCGATCGACAGGATCGTGCCGCCCAGGCAATAGCCGACCGCGTGGATCTGCCGGTCGGGGATGATCTGGCTGATAACGTCCAGCGCGGCCATCACCCCGTCATGGCGGTAATCGTCCAGCGAGGTGTCGGCGAGCTCGCGCCCCGGGTTGATCCAGGAGATCGCGAAAACCGTGAAGCCCTGCGCCACCAGGTAACGGATCATCGAGTTGTCCGGGCTGAGATCCAGGATGTAGTATTTCATGATCCAGGCGGGGACGACCAGGATCGGCTCCGGGTGGACGGTGCCGGTGGCGGGCGCGTACTGGATCAACTCGAACAGGTGATTTCGGAAGACGACCTTGTCCGGGGTGCAGGCGATGTTTTCACCGACGACGTAATCGGTTTCCGGCCGCTCGCCGCGCGCCAGGCGGGTCATGTCCTCGCGCAGGTGCCTGGCCCCGGCGACAAGGTTGCCACCCCCCGTCTTCACCGTCGCTTCGACCACTTCGGGATTCGTCACCGGTATGGTGGAAGGCGACAGGGCGTCGAGCCATTGCTTGCCCAGGAAGCGCACCCGTCGGGCGGCGGCCGGATCGGCGCCGCGCGTCGGCTCGGTGGCGGCGTTCCAGACCGCCTCGGTCGCGAGCTGCGCCTGTTTGAGCATGTTGAAGGGCGGCAGTGCCCACCCGTCATGCTCGAAGCGGTGATCGCCCGGCTCCGGTTCGAACCCGGCGCCGCCCAGAACCCCGGCCGTGGCCCGCAGGGCCGCCTGCCCGATGTCGCCGGCCAGCTCCAGCTGCCGGCCCGGCGCGCGGGCGAGGTGGCCGGCCCAGTTGGCGAAGGCCGCGACCGGCGCGTTGGGGGACTGGCCGCCGGTCAGGCGGGCGACGAAGGCCCGGCTCATCCGGTCGAGGTTCTCGTAGGGGTGTTGATCCTGGGTCATCTCTGTCGACTCGCATTTTGGCGGCAGTCTAGCGCCGGGATGTGGCGCTGACGCGTCGTTCAGCCTGCTTCAGATCGTCGCGATCGGCCGATAACCGCCGGTGCCGAGAATACAAAGAAAAAGGCCGCCGGGCGATGCCGACGGCCTTTTCCTAAAACGTAAGCCTGCTGGCCGATCAGCCCTGACGGGCCTTGAAGCGACGCTGGGTCTTGTTGATCACGTAGACGCGGCCTTTGCGGCGCACGACACGGCAATCCCGGTGCCGGTTCTTCAGCGAGCGGAGCGAGTTGCGGACTTTCATGGTCCTTCTCCTCATTTCGCGGCGCTGGTCGCGCCTTTGTGTTCATGCCTCGTTTCCAAGGCGGTTCATGGTGGGCGATACTGGGATTGAACCAGTGACCCCTTCGATGTCAACGAAGTGCTCTACCGCTGAGCTAATCGCCCTGAATTTTCACGTCCGGGGGTGAACCCAAACAACGAGACGCGGGAAATCCCGCGTCGGTCCGCTGGTCTATAAAAGGAGTCGAAGGACCTTGCAAGGGGCTTTTGGGCATGTGGTGGATCGGTCTATGCTGGGGCTCCAGGAGAGCACATGAGTCCGTCGCATCACGTTGAATATCCCAGCCTCCGGTCGACCTCGGCCGTGTTCGCCTCGCCGCACTCCGGGACCGACTACGGCTGGGGCTTCCTGAGGCGCACGGTGCTCGACGCGCGCACCATCCGGTCCTCCGAAGATGCCTTCGTGGACGAGCTTTTCGGCTCGGCACCCGCCCACGGTGCGCCGCTTCTGAGCCTCTTGGTGCCGCGCGCCTTCGTCGACGTGAACCGGGGGTGCGAAGAGCTCGACCCCGCCCTGATCCGGGGAGTGGAGAAGGGGACGCACAATCCCCGCGTCGCCTCCGGGCTGGGCGTGATTCCCCGCGTGGTCGCGGGCGGGCGCCAGATCTATCGCGGCAAGATTCCGTTGGCCGAGGCCGAAGCGCGGCTCAAGGCGCATTGGCATCCCTACCACGCGCGGCTCAAGACGCTGATGGACGAATCACACCGGCTTTTCGGGCAGGCGATCCTGGTGGACTGCCACTCGATGCCGCACGAGGCGATCGAGAGCCTGTGCCGGGGACGGCGCGAAAAGCCCGAGATCGTCCTGGGCGACCGGTTCGGGGCAAGCGCCGCGCCGGGGATCGTGGACGAGATCGAGCTCGCCTTCCGCGAAGAGGGCTTCAAGGTCGGGCGCAACACGCCCTTCGCCGGCGCCTATACCACGCAGCACTACGGCCGGCCTGCCCGTGCCCGGCACGCGGTGCAGATCGAGATCGACCGCTCGCTCTACATGAACGAAGCGAAGATGGTGCCGAACGGCAATTTCACCTCGATGCAGCAGGCGATGGATCGCGTGGTCGCGCGGATCGCCGAGTTGGGCCGTCCAAAGGACCTGCCGCTCGCCGCCGAGTAGGGCGTCAGCGGATCGACCGCCCCTTCAGGATCGCCCCGTCCCCGAACCGCGCCCGGATCGCGTCGGTCGCCTTTTCCGCCGCCCGGCGCTGCGCGGCCTGCGGGTCGAGCAGATCGCCCGCGCTGTCCGCCCCCTCGGCCCCCGAGATTTCTGAAATCCCGACGCCGATCAGCCGGAACGGCCCCTGGCCCGCGACCCGGTCGAAAAGCCCGCGCGCGGTGCGATAGATGCGGTCGGCGCTCTGCGTGGTGTCGGGCAGGCTCACGCGCCGGGTGATCAGCCGGAAATCGGCCCGCTTGAGCTTGAGCGTCACCACCCGGCCCGCGCGCCCCTTGGCCTTGGCTCGGTCGGCCACCTTTTCGGACAGGCGCCAGAGGTGGCCGTCGAGCAGGTCGGGGTCCGCGGTGTCCTCGAAGAACGTCGTTTCGTTCGAGATCGACTTTACCGGGGCATTGGGCGAGATGCGGCGGAAATCCTCGCCGCGCGCGAGGTGCCAGAGTCTTTCGCCCATGCCGCCGAATCGATCGATCAGGGCCTGCTTGTCCCACCGGCGCAGGTCCGTGAAGGTGCGGATTCCCGCGCGATCGAGGTTGGCCTGGGCCGCGTCGCCCACCCCCCAGATCATCCGAACGGGTTTGCCGGCCAGGAAGTCCGCCGTTTCATCCCGCCCGATCACGGAAAATCCGCGCGGCTTGTCGAGGTCGGAGGCCACCTTGGCCAGGAACTTGTTGTGGCTGAGCCCGATCGACCCGGTCAGCCCCAGTTCATCCTGCATCCGCTTGACGAGCCGGGCGAGCATCACGGCGGGCGGCTGACCGTGCAGGCGTTCGGTTCCGGTCATGTCCAGGAACGCCTCGTCCAGCGACAGCGGTTCGACCGCCGGGGTGAGCTCGTCCATCATCGCGCGGATCTGTTTCGAAATCGCCGCGTAGTGGCTGCCGCGCGGTTTGATCACCACCGCGTCGGGGCAGAGCTCCAGCGCTTTGAACATGGGCATCGCGGAGCGCACGCCTCGGATGCGCGCGATGTAGCAGGCGGTCGAGACCACGCCGCGCTTGCCGCCGCCGATGATCACCGGCTTGCCCGCGAGCTCCGGGTTGTCGCGTTTCTCCACGCTGGCATAGAAGGCGTCGCAATCCATGTGCGCGATGGAGAGGTCGAAGAGCTCCGGGTGCGACAGCACGCGCGGCGACCGGCAGGCGGGGCAACGGTCCCCCTGCTCGAAGGTGGTCAGGCAATCTCGGCACAGCGCGGGCATGCCCGCAATATACTAGCTCGCGCGGAGCCGTGCGATGGCAATCATCACGAGCCCGGCGATCCAGAAGGCGACGCAGAGGCCGATGGAATTGACAAGCACCGTGCCGACGGAGAACCGCGACAGGTCGATGAAGAAATACGGATAGATCCCGTCCGAAAGCCCGCGCCCGATCACGTAGATGACGTAGAAGAGCGGCCACCACAGCCATACGGCGGCGAGCCGCCAGCGGAACCGCACGTGGCGGGCGAACCCCACCCACCAGATCGCGGTGAAGGCGGGCACGGCCGTGTGGGTCGCGTGGTCTGCGATGAAGTCGAGCCCGGACTTGTCGTAGTTGGCAAGAAGCGTGTGGTAGACGACGCCCACGATCAGGATCCACAGCGTCACGCCCGCCGTCCACTGCGCGCGCATCCGCCGCCTGGTCACCGCCATCCATGTGAAGGTCACGGCGACCATGAGGTTCGTCAGGATCGTGAAATACCGCGCCAGCACCCACAGCGTGCGGGCCACGTCGTTGTTGGTCTCGTAGGACAGGGTGAACTGCGCGGCCAGCCCGATCCAGGCGATGACGGCGACCGCGATGGAAAGACGATGCGAGGTGCGGGTCATGGGAGAACCTTCGAAAGGGCGACGAGGATGAGGCCACCGGCCAGGAACGCAGCGGAAAGCCCGAGCGAATTCACCGCCACCTGCCCCGGCGACAGGACCGCCAGGTCGATGAACGGATAGGGGTAGGCGCCGGTGAACATGCCGCGGATCAGCGCGTAGATCGTGTAGATGAGCGGCCAGCCGATCCAGCGCACCGCGTCGCTCCAGTCAAGCGAGGCCTTGGGCGCGAAGAGAACCCAGAACAGGATCGTGAGCAGGGGCGTGGCCGTGTGCAGCCCCCGGTCGGCCCAGAGGGCCAGCCCCTGCGGCGCCCAAAGGGTCGCGAGCAGCAGGTGGTAGACGACGCCGACGATGGTGATCCAGAGCGTGACCCCGGCCATCCAGCGGTCGGACGGCATCCGTCCCGTGGCGGCGATGCGCGCGAAGGTGGCCAGCACGATCCCGTTGGTGAGCACGGTGAAATACCCGAGGATGATCCAGAGCGTCACCAACGGCCCGCCGGTCATCCGGAAGGTCACGATGTATTGCGTCACCAGCGCCGCGAGCGCGACGAGGGCGAGCAGGCTGGCCATGAGACGTGCGCGCGCGGTCATTGCCGCATGAGTGCCGAATCCGCCCGGCAAGGCAAGCCCTTGCGTGGCGTCGCCCCACGCGCAGAATGGCGGGCATGGAGTGGCGGGATCAGGGCGCGCTGTTGAGCGTGCGCAAGCATGGCGAGACCTCGGTGATCATCGAGGTGTTCACCGAAACGCACGGACGCCATGCGGGTGTGGTGCGCGGCGGGGTCTCGCGCAAGGTCGCGCCGATCCTGCAACCGGGCGCGCAACTCGACCTCACGTGGCGTGCGCGGCTCGAAGAGCATATCGGCGCCTTCACGGTCGAACCGATCCGGTCGCGTGCGGCAGGGATCATGGGGGATCGTGACGCGCTGGCCGCGCTGAACGCGATCACGGCGCTTCTGTCCTTCGCCCTGCCGGAACGCGAAGAGCACCCGGCGCTCTACCGCAAGAGCATCGAGATGCTGGACCTGCTGGCCGAAACGCCGGCCTGGCCGGTTGGGTACCTGCAATGGGAGCTGGCACTGCTCGAAGAGCTCGGATACGGGCTCGACCTTACCGCCTGCGCGGTCACGGGAACGCGCGACGACCTCGCCTATGTCTCGCCGAAATCCGGCCGCGCGGTGAGCGCGGAAGGGGCGGGGGACTGGGCCGACCGGCTGCTGCCGCTGCCACCCGAGCTTCTGGGCGTCGTGACCGGCGACCTTTCGGGGATCGGGGAGGGGCTGCGCACCACCGGGTATTTCCTCACCCACGGGCTCGCCCATGCGCTGGGCGACCGACCATTGCCGGAGGCGCGGGCGCGGCTCGTGGACCGGATGACCCGGCGGCGCTAGGCGTCCTGGAGCGCGAGCATGGCGGCGGTCAGGGTCGACAGGGCGTCGGTGTTGTCCTGCCCGTCCGTGGCCGACAGCGTCCCCATACCGATAAAGGCGCCGTAGAGGATGCGGGCGAATTCCGGGTTGGTGAGATCCAGCTGCTTCAGGGTCGCCCCGAGATAGGCGAGCCGCTTCGCGTCGATCTCCTCGACGGCGGCGGCGACCTCGGCATCGGACTGCGCCCATGCGCGAATCGCGGGCTCCAATGCTGCGCCGCCGAAACTTCCCGCCTCGGTCGCCGAGATCTCGTTGATCCGGTAGAGCCGCTGGGCGGCCGTGCCGCCGGCATCGACCGCAGCGCTGAGCGCCTGGATCACGGCGCCCTGCCAATGCTGGAGCATCTTCGTCTTGAAGTCCGGCACATCCTTGAAATGCCAGTAGAAACTCCCCTTGGTCGTTCCCAGTTCACGCGCGAGCGGTTCGGCCTTGAGCGCTTCGGGCCCCTTGGTGACGAGGGAGCGGAACCCGGCGGCGATCCAGTCTTTCGTGGAGAGGCGAGGTTTCGACGTGGTCATGGGGCCATCCGATAATCAATGCCTTCAGGCTACTTTGCACCTGCAGCATTTTCAAGATTTTTGGCCTGATGCGCGTCCGTTGGGTGCCGGGCTCAGAGGCCCAGAACGTCCATCATGTCGTAGGAGCCGGGCTTCTGACCCATGCCCCAGAGCGCCGCCTTCACCGCGCCGCGCCCGAAGATGGCGCGGTCGGTGGCCACGTGGCGCAGAATGATGCGCTCGCCGGGCCCGGCGAAAATGACGTCATGCTCGCCCACGATGTCGCCCCCGCGGATGGCGGAGAAACCGATGTGGCCCTCTTCGCGCTCCCCGGTGATCCCGTCGCGTCCCCGGTCGGCCACCTTGTCGAGCCGGAGACCCCGGCCCTCGGCAGCGGCTTCACCCAGCATCAGCGCGGTGCCCGAGGGTGCGTCGACCTTGTGCTTGTGATGGGCCTCGACGATCTCGATGTCGAACTCCATGTCGAGCGCCTTGGACACCGTTTCGGTCAGCTTGGTGAGCAGGTTGACCCCGAAGCTCATGTTGCCCGCCCGCACGATCACCGCGTGGCGCGCGGCGGCCTCGAGCTTGGAGAGGTCGTCCTCGTCGAGCCCGGTGGTCCCGATCACGTGGACTGCGCGCGCCTGCGCCGCGATCTCGGCCAGCGCGACGGTCGCGGCGGGCGCGGTGAAGTCGATCACGCCCTGCGCGTCCTTCATCGCCTCGAGCGGATCGTCGGTGACAGTCACGCCGATGGCGGGTTTGCCCATTGCGGTGCCCACGTCGAGACCGACCCATTCGTGTCCCGGCCGCTCAAGCGCCCCGGCCAGCCGGCAGGCGGGATTCTCGCTGACCAGATTGACCAGCATCCGGCCCATCCGGCCCGATGCCCCGTTCACCACGATCCCCGGTATGTCGCTCATCTCGCCCTCCGTTGCTGGCTTCCCTGAGTAGTCGCTGTTGCGCCGCCGTGCAATCGGCACTACATCGCGCTCCATGTCGAAGAACCATCATTCCGGCGGGGGTGCCCCGTCCCAGCGCCAGCTGCGCGTGGGCGAGCTGATCCGGCGTACGTTGTCCGAAGCGCTGATGCGCGGTGAGATCCACGACCCGGACCTGGCCGGGATGTCGATCACCGTCGGCGAAGTGCGCACGTCCCCGGACCTGCGCATCGCGACGGCCTACGTCATGCCGCTGGGCGGCAAGGACACCGACCTCGCCATCAAGGCGCTGGCGCGCAACTCCGGCGAACTGCGCCGGCTCGTGGGCAAGGCGATCAGCATCAAGCACACGCCGGAACTGCGGTTCGTGAAGGACGAGACCTTCGACCAGATGGACGAAACGCGGCGGCTGTTCTCGGACGAGAACGTGCGCCGCGACCTGGACAGCGACGAGGACGAATAATGGGACGCCGCAGGAAGGGGCGCGATGTCCACGGCTGGCTGGTCGTGGACAAGCCGGCCGGTCTGACCTCGAACGCCGTGGTGAACAAGGTGCGCTGGGCCTTCGACGCGAAGAAGGCGGGCCACGCGGGCACGCTCGACCCGGACGCGACAGGCGTGCTGGCCGTGGCGCTGGGCGAGGCGACCAAGACGGTTCCCTACGTCACCGATGCGATGAAAGCCTACCGCTTCACCGTCCGGCTGGGACAGGCCACGAACACCGACGATGCCGAGGGTGAAGTGATCGCCGAGAGTGACACGCGCCCCACGGATGACGAAATCCGCGCCGCGCTCGACCCTCTGACCGGCGACATCATGCAGGTGCCGCCCAAGTTCTCGGCGGTGAAGATCGACGGCGAACGCGCCTACAAGCGCGCGCGGGAGGGCGAAGACGTCGAGATCGCCGCGCGCCCGCTCTTCGTCGAGGCGCTGAGCCTGGTGGAGCGCCCCGATGACGATCACGCCGTGCTCGAGATGACCTGCGGCAAGGGCGGCTACGTGCGCGCAATCGCGCGCGACCTGGGCGAGGCGCTGGGGTGTCACGGCCACGTCGAAACCCTGCGCCGGATCTGGTCTGGCCCTTTCCTGGCGGAAGAGGGCGTCGACATGGAACGGATCGAGGAGCTGGCGAAAACGCCCGAGATCGACACGCTTCTCCAGCCGCTGGCCGAGGGGCTCACCAGCCTGCCGGAGCTCAAGTGCACCGCCGAGGGCGCCACGCGCCTCCGGCACGGCAACCCCGGCATGGTGATCGCGTCGGACGTGGACTACGGCGATGAAGCCTGGGCCTCCTACGACGGGGTGCCCGTCGCGGTGGGGGTCTACAAGGCGGGCGAGCTGCACCCGAGCCGGGTCTTCAATCTCTGAGGCCGCCGGGGGGCGCTGCCCCCCACGGCGCTGGCGCGCCGCTCCCCCCGAGGTATTTCCGAAACGAAGAAGGGCGGACCGCGCACGGGCGGCCCGTGGGGGCGTTGACCTTGATGATGGGTGAACGCGACTACGTGATGATTTCGCGCACCGGGTCGGTGAGTTCCGGGGCCTCGCCGAGGCGATAGGCCTGCCGGATCGCCGCCTCGGCGGTGTCGAGCTGGTCTTCGCTCCGCGCGTGGATGGTGCAGAGCGGTGTGCCCTGCGAGACCGACTGGCCGAGGTCCACGAGGCCGGTGAGCCCGACCGCGGGGTCGACCTTGTCCGAGGAGACGCGGCGACCGCCGCCGAGTTCGACCACCGTCAGCCCCACGCCGCGCGTGTCGATCTCGCAGACATGGCCGTCGGTCGGGGCCAGGACATCTCGGGTGAGCGGGGCCTGGGGCAGGTGTGTCTCGTAGTGTTCCACGAAATCGGTCGGACCGCCCAGCCCGGCCACCATCCGGCCGAAGACGTCGGCGGCGCGCCCGTCCTCGAGCGCGGCGCGCGCGACGGAAAAACCCGTGTCCCGGTCGGCGGCGAGGCCGGTGATCGCCAGCATTTCCGCCGCAAGCGCGAGGACCACCCATTCGAGCCGCACGTCGCGTTTGACGTCGGTGAGGAATTCGACCGCGTTGACCACCTCCACGGCGTTGCCGGCGGCGGAGGCGAGCGGCTGGTCCATCCCGGTCAATAGCGCGTGGCACGGGACGCCGGCCGCCGTCGACACGCGGGCGATGGAGCGGGCGAGTTCCTGCGACTGCGCGTAGGTGGGCATGAAGGCGCCGTTGCCGGTCTTCACGTCCATCACCAGCGCGTCGAGCCCGGCCGCGAGCTTCTTCGACAGGATCGAAGCGGTGATGAGCGGAATCGATTCGACCGTCGCGGTCACGTCGCGGATGCCGTAGAACCGCTTGTCCGCCGGTGCGATGGTCCCGGTCTGGCCGATGATGGCGCAGCCCACCTCGCGCACCACGCGGCGGAAGGTGTCGTTGTCCGGCGTGGCGCTGTAGCCGGGGATCGCTTCCATCTTGTCGAGCGTGCCGCCGGTATGGCCCAGCCCCCGCCCGGAAATCATCGGCACGAACCCGCCGCAGGCCGCCACGATCGGGGCCAGCATGAGCGAGACGTTGTCGCCCACGCCCCCGGTGGAGTGCTTGTCGACCACGGGGCCGGGCAGGTCCCAGGACAGCACGTCGCCGGAATCGCGCATGGCGAGGGTGAGGGCGGCGGCCTCGTCCGGCTCCATGCCCTGAAAAAAGACCGCCATGCCGAAGGCGCCCACCTGTTCGTCGGCGGCCGACCCGTCACTGATGCCCGCCACGAGGGTGGCGATCTCGTCCGCGCTCAGCGTGCCGCCGTCGCGCTTTTTCCGGATGATTTCGGATATCAACATGGGCTCACCTTGACCCATTGGTCAAAAACCGCAAGCCCGACTTGCCAAGCCGGACGTTGCGGGAGAAAACCCGCCCCATGATCACGCGCGAACATACCAAGGGCGACGCGCCGAGCGTCGCGGTCTACTCCGATTGCGAGCGTTACCGCTACATGCTCACCCGGACCTGGGACCCGGCGGGCAAGCGCGCGCTCTTCATCATGCTCAACCCCTCGACCGCCACCGAGGTGCAGAACGACCCCACGGTGGAACGCTGCGAACGGCGCGCCCGGGCGCTGGGCTTCGGCGCGTTCCGGGTGCTCAACATCTTCGCCTGGCGCGATACCGATCCGCGCAACATGCGCCGGGCCGAGGACCCGGTGGGTCCGGAGAACGATGCGGCCATCGTGGAGAGCGTCGACTGGGCCGACCAGGTGATCTGCGCCTGGGGCACGCATGGCGAACACCTGTCGCGCGGACCGGCGGTCGAGGCGCTCCTGCGGGCGACCGGCGCGCCGCTCTACCATCTGGGGTTGTCGAAAGCCGGACATCCCAAGCACCCGCTCTACATCGCCTACACGCAGCAGCCGGAACTCTGGGCGTGAAAAAAGGGGCCGCCGAAACCGGCCGCCCCTTCATCGTTCCGTAAATACTTCGGGAGGGTCTGGGAGGGCAGAGCCCTCCCAGCGCGTCGGACCGGCGCAAGCCGGTTCGATTCCTCAGATCGCGAAGTGCAGCGCGCTCACGTTCTGGAACATGCCGGTGTCCTTGAGCGCCTTGCGCACGTCGGCGGGGACTTCCGCGTCGACGTAGAGAAGCGCGATGGCATCGCCGCCGGCTTCCTTGCGGCCCAGGGTGAAGTTGGCGATGTTCACGCCCATCTCGCCCAGGGTGCGGCCCAGCGTGCCGATGATGCCCGGCTCGTCCCGGTTGGTGGTGTAGAGCATGTGCTCGCCGATCTCGGCGTCGATGTTGATGCCCTTGATCTGGATGAAGCGCGGCTTGCCGTCCGAGAACACGGTGCCGGCGATCGAGCGCTCCCGCGAGGCGGTCTTCACGACGATCTTGATGTAGCCGTCGAACACGCCCGACTTGTCCTGCGTGGTGATCGCGCTCTGGATGCCGCGGTCCTTCGCGATGACCGGGGCCGAGACCATGTTGATGTCGGCGTTGGTGGGCTTGAGCAGCCCCGCCAGCACGGCGCAGTCCAGCGCCTTGGTGTTCATGGTCGAGGCGACACCGTCGAGGATCACGTTGATCTCCTCGATCGGCTCTTCGGTCATCTGCCCGATGAAGGCGCCCAGGTGTTCGGCCAGCTTGATCCACGGGCCCATGACCTTGGCTTCCTCGGCGGTCACCGACGGCATGTTCAGCGCGTTGGTCACGGCGCCGGTCAGCAGGTAGTCCGAGATCTGCTCGGCGACCTGGAGCGCCACGTTTTCCTGGGCCTCGGTGGTCGAAGCGCCCAGGTGCGGGGTGCAGACCACGTTGGGCAGGCCGAAGAGGGGCGAGTCGGTGGCGGGTTCCACCTCGAACACGTCGAAGGCGGCGCCGGCCACGTGGCCCGACTTGATCGCCTCGGCGAGTGCGGCTTCATCGACCAGGCCGCCGCGGGCGCAGTTGATGATCCGCACGCCCTTCTTGGTCTTAGCGATGTTCTCGGCGTTCAGGATGCCGCGGGTCTTGTCGGTCAGCGGGACGTGCAGGGTGATGAAGTCCGAGCGCGACAGCAGCTCGTCCAGCTCGACCTTCTCGACGCCCAGCTTGTCGGCGCGCTCCTGGCTCAGGAAGGGGTCGAAGGCGATGACCTTCATCTTGAGGCCGCGGCCCCGCTCGGCGGCGATCGAGCCGATGTTGCCGCAGCCGATGACGCCGAGCGTCTTGGCGGTCAGTTCGACCCCCATGAACTTCGACTTTTCCCACTTGCCGGCCTGGGTCGAGGCGTCTGCTTCGGGGATCTGGCGCGCGACCGCGAACATCATCGCGATCGCGTGCTCGGCGGTGGTGATCGAGTTGCCGAAGGGCGTGTTCATCACGATCGCACCCTTGGCGCTGGCGGCGGGGATGTCGACATTGTCGACGCCGATGCCGGCGCGGCCGATCACCTTCAGGTTGGTGGCCTTCTCGAGCACCTCGGCGGTCACTTTCGTGGCCGAGCGGATGGCGAGGCCGTCGTACTGGTCGATGACGGACAGGAGCTTTTCCTTGTCCTTGCCGAGGGTGGGTTCGAAATCCACGTCGATGCCGCGATCACGGAAGATCTGGACGGCGGTTTCGGACAGCTTGTCGGAAACGAGAACTTTGGGAGCCATTGGTCTTGGTCCTTTTTCGGGTGCCGGACGCGCCGGCGCATGTTTTGGGAAACACGCCCCGGGCTGGACCCGGGGCGGCATGGTGGGTTTCACCCACCCTACGAGCGTCCGTAGGGTGGGTGCCAACCCACCGTTATTGCGCGGCGATCTCGGCGTTGAACGCCCAGTCGAGCCAGGGCATGAGCGCTTCGACATCGGCCGTCTCGACCGTGCCGCCGCACCAGATCCGCAGGCCGGCGGGGGCGTCGCGGTAGGCACCGATGTCGAGGGCCACGCCCTCGGCTTCGAGCCGCTTGGCGACCGCTTGCGCGAATGCCGCGCCGTCCTTGATCCGGTCGTCGGTGAACTTCAGGCAAACGCTGGTGTTCGACCGCGTCGCGTCATCGTCGGCGAGGTTGGCGATCCAGCCGTGGGTATCGCAGAAGTCCCAGATCACCCGCGCGTTCGCGTCGGCGCGCTTGATCAGACCCTGCAGCCCCCCGACCGAGCGGGCCCAGTCGAGCGCGACGAGGTAGTCCTCGACGGCGAGCATGGAGGGCGTGTTGATCGTGGCGCCTTCGAAGATGCCGTCGATCAGCTTGCCGCCCTTGGTCATGCGGAAGATCTTCGGCAGTGGCCAGGGCGGGGTGTAGGTTTCGAGCCGTTCGACGGCGCGCGGGCTCAGGATGATGATGCCGTGCGCGGCTTCGCCGCCCAGCACCTTCTGCCAGGAGAAGGTCGTCACATCGAGCTTGTCCCACGGCAGGTCCATCGCGAAGGCGGCCGAGGTCGCGTCGCAGATGGTCAGACCTTCGCGGTCGGCGGGGATCCAGTCGCCGTTCGGAACCCGCACGCCCGAGGTCGTGCCGTTCCAGGTGAAGACGACGTCGGTCGTGAAGTCGACCGCGGAGAGGTCGGGAAGCTGGCCGTAGTCCGCTTCCATGATGGTCGCGTCGAGCTTGAGCTGCTTGGCCACGTCCGAGACCCAGCCCGCGCCGAAGCTTTCCCAGGCCATCATGGTCACGCCGCGTGCGCCCAGCATGGACCACATGGCCATCTCGACAGCACCGGTGTCGGAGGCGGGCACGATGCCGATCTTGTAGTCGGCGGGGATGCCCAGCACCTCGCGGGTGCCTTCGATCGCGTCCTTGAGCTTGGTCTTGCCCACCGCGGCGCGGTGCGACCGGCCCAGGGCGGCGTCAGACAGCTTGTCGAGGGTGAAGGTCGGAATCTTGGCGCAGGGGCCAGACGAAAAACGCGGATTGCCCGGCCGCGTTGCCGGTTGACTCGTTTCGGTCATGGTATCCTTCCAGATATATGCCCCTCGTTGGGGAGGGGTGTCCCGCCGACGCAGATACGGCCCGCTTTCCTCCCGCACAAGAGGGAAAAGCGCGCGAAACCGACGCAATGCCGGGGCAAAACGCCACAAATTGGAGCGGATCGGAAACTCGGGGCGTCAGCCGGCGGCGAGCCGCGCCTCGGCGATCTCGAGATCTTCCGGCGTGTTGATGTTGAAGAAATCTTCCTCGGGGAAGAAGGCGGTGACCGCGTCCTTCGCCTCGGCGAAATCCGTGACCTTGCGCGTGCCGGATTCGATCGAGCCCCGCAGCGACGGGGCCAGTTCGGTGTACCAGAGCCCCGCGACCGGCTGCATCCCGTCGGCGGTTTCGGCCAGCACGACGGGCGACCGGCTGGTCATCTGCGCGCGCACGAGGCGCTCGACGAGGTTCTTCGGCAGGAAGGGCGTGTCGATCGCCACGGTGATGACCCAGTCCGATTTGAACGCCCGGGCCCAGTCCATCGCCGCGAGGATGCCGGCAAGCGGGCCCGGCCGGTCCTCGATACTGTCCGCGATGATCGGCAGGGGCGAGGGGATCTCCACCGGTTCGGCATTCGAATTGACCGCAAGCTGGCTCACCTGCGGCTCCAGCCGGTCGGCCACGTGCAGAAGCAGCGGCCGATCGCCCAGCGGGATCAACGCCTTGTCGCGCCCGCCCATGCGCAGACCACGGCCACCGGCGAGGATGACACCGGGAGGAAGGGATTTCTTGAATGCCATGGCGCGGATCGTGGAACGGATCGCGGGCATGCGCAAGGTCCGGGTTGCGCCCGCCGCGCGCGCGCCGTAGCCCTGCCGGCGACAAAGGATCGTAAAGATGCGTAAACCACTGACTTTCGGACAGGGTGTCCGCGACGGGCTGCCCTTCATTCTCGTGATCATTCCCTTCGGCGCGCTTTTCGGCGTCGTCGCGACCGAGGCGGGGCTCGACCTCGCGCAGGTGATGGTGATGACCGTGCTGGTGATCGCCGGGGCATCGCAATTCGCGGCCATCCAGCAGATGGTCGACAGCGCGCCGGTGATCATGGTTCTGGCCACGTCGCTTGCCGTGAACCTGCGCATGGCGATGTATTCCGCCTCGCTCGTGCCGCACCTGGGCAAGGCACCCCTGTGGCAGCGGGCGGTCGCGGCCTATTTCCTGGTCGATCAGAGCGGCGTCATGGCGGCCGAGAAGTTCGACGAGGCGCCCGAGACGCCGATCCGGGCCAAGCTTGCCTATTTCTTCGGGATCATCGTGCCGATCGCACCCTTGTGGTACGGCGCGACCTGGCTGGGGGCCGTGGTCGGGGGGCGCATTCCCGAAAGCTTCGCGCTGGACTTCGCGATGCCGATCACCTTTCTCGCGATGGTCGCGCCGATGGTCAAATCGCTCGCTCACCTGGCCGCCGCCATGACCTCGGTCGTGCTCGCGCTGGCGCTGGCGTGGATGCCGTTCGGCTCCGGCCTGCTGGTCGCGGCCATCGCGGCGATGGTGGTGGGCGCGCTGCTCGACCACCTGCGGGAACGGAGGGTCGCGACATGATCGGCTTCGAAGACACGAAGATCTGGCTCGTCATCGTCCTCCTGGGCGCAGGCACCTTCCTCATCCGTTTCTCCTTCCTCGGCCTGATCGGCGACCGCGAGCTGCCGGGCTGGGTCCTGCGCATGCTGCGCTACACGCCCGTCGCGGTGATCCCCGGCCTCGTCGCGCCGCTGGTGCTCTGGCCGCAAGCGACGGGCGGCAATGCCGATCCGTCCCGGCTGACCGCCGCGGGGGTGACGCTGCTCGTCGGCGCGGTGACGAAGAACGTGCTGGCCGCGATCATCTGCGGGGCGGCGACGCTCTATCTCATGCTCTGGCTGGTGGGCTGAAGCGCCTGACCCCGGGACATTCTTCCCGGGGCGGGGCAAGCGGGCTATCCTCCCGATCGGGAGGACTTGTCATGAGAAAGATAGACGCGCTGCTCGCCGAATACGGCGAGAGCCACCAGAACCCGACCAACAAGATGGTGCACTGGATCTGCGTGCCGGTCATCTTCGTCTGCGTCATGGCGCTGATCTACGCGATCCCGCCGGTGGCCGGGGTGAACCTGCTCTGGCCCGTGGCGATCGCGGCGCTCATCTACTACGCCGTGCTTTCGCCGCCGCTCGCCTTCGGCTTCGTCGTGGTGCTGGTGGCGGGTTACCTGGTCATCCTGGCGCTCGAGGCCGTGGTGCCGCTGCCGATCTGGGCGACCGCGCTGATCCTGTTCGTGATCGCGTGGGTCGGGCAGTTCTGGGGGCACAAGGTGGAGGGCAAGAAGCCCTCGTTCTTCAAGGACGTGCAATTCCTGCTGATCGGCCCGGCGTGGCTCATGTCCTTTCTCTACCGCCGGGCCGGCCTGAGTTATTGAAGCGACCCCCACCGGCGGGGGCGGGGGTCGCACAGGGAGATCTGTGATTAACGGATCAGGTGTCCGATTCTTCTGCCTCTTCCGCCTCGTCCGCGGGGATCAGACCGTCTTCCTGGGCCGACGCGTATTCCTCGGGGTCGAGCAGGCCGTCCCCGTTCATGTCGGCGGCCGTGAACATGTCTTCGTTCACGTCCGGGAAGGCCGCCATCAGCTCTTCGGCCGAGATCATGCCGTCCTCGTCGGTGTCGATCGGCATGACCTCCTCCTGCGCGAAAGCGATCGAGGCGGTGGTGAGGACGGTGGCCATCGTGATGGTCGCAAGTTTCATGTGTGTCTGTCTCCTTTGTTGAACACCCGTCATTGGGTGGGTGCAGGTGGCCCGGTTCGCCAAAGGCATGCATCTTTAGGATACCCGAAGCGCAGATTTGCGCGCAGATCTGCCCGAACCGGTGCGCGGGGCCGGCGGGGAACAGCACGTCAAAAGCGGGTTCCCGCCACGGGGCGGAGACCGACCGATCCCAAGGGTGTCTTTCGGCGACCCGGCGCCGGTTCCCCGCTTCGCCGCAGGCCCCTGTTTCCGAGCGGAAAAATGCCCCTTTCCGCTTGTTCGTCCCCGGACTGCGCGCCATGATCCGGCCAACGGTGCCAGACCCGAACCTGGGAGGCGGCATGAGCCCCGACGTCGAACGCATCCGGCGCAAGATCAATTCCGGCAAACCGTTCCGCGCCCACGACGCGACGATCCTCCATGCTCTGGTCGATGCCACGCGGTTCAGCTCCCGCGTCTTCGGGGAGGGCATTGGAATGCACGCGCGCGCGGGGCGCGACCACACGATCAAGTCGCATCGACCGTTTCTGCTGATCGAGGTGGACAACGCGAACGAACAGGCGTTCTTTGCCGAGGCCGCCGCCCGCGACGACGTGACCGGCAAGACGGTGCGGCGCGTCCGGCGGACCAAGAACCTCCGCGAGACGCGGACGGGCGACGGGACGACGCACTGAACAAAGGCCAGACGGCAAGGGAGACGAAAACATGGGCGGCGAAGAGATGAGTACCACGTTCTGGATACTCGAATACCTGGCACTCTTCTTCGTGTTCCTGATCGGCCTCGGGGTGCTGCTCGTCCTGCTGTGGTGGGTGGTCGACCGCTTCCAGACTGCCGACGCGGTGCGGCGCAACTACCCGGTGATCGGTCGGTTCCGCCGCCTCTTCACCAGCCTGGGCGAATTCTTCCGGCAATACTTCTTCGCGATGGACCGCGAGGAGATGCCGTTCAACCGGGCGCAGCGCGACTGGGTCTACCGGGCGGCGGACGGCAAGGACAACACGGTGGCCTTCGGGTCGACGCGGAACATTTCGCTCGCCGGGACGACGATCTTCGTGAACGCGGCTTTCCCGCCGCTTGGGTTCCAGTACGCCAAGACCGCGCCGGTCACCATCGGCCCCACGGCGCGCGAACCCTACGACGCGCCGAGCTTCTTCAACATCTCAGGCATGTCCTACGGCGCGCTCAGCCAGCCCGCGGTGCGCGCGCTTTCGATGGGGGCGAAGAAGGCAGGCGTCTGGCTCAACACCGGGGAAGGCGGCCTCGCGCCCTACCACCTCGAGGGCGGCTGCGACATCGTCTACCAGATCGGGACCGCGAAATACGGGGTGCGCGACAAGGACGGCAAGCTGTCCGACGAAATGCTCAAGAAGGTCGCGGCGCGCCCCGAGGTGAAGATGTTCGAGCTCAAGCTCGCGCAGGGCGCCAAGCCCGGCAAGGGCGGCATCCTGCCCGCGGCCAAGATCGACCAGGAGATCGCCACCATCCGCGGCATCCCGATGGGCCAGCCCAGCGAGTCGCCGAACCGCCACGAAGAGATCGACGACTGGGACGACCTGCTCGACATGATCGAGCATATCCGCACGGTCACGGGCAAGCCGGTCGGGTTCAAGACGGTGGTCGGCGCGGTCGACCCGTTCTCGGACCTGTTCGACTGCATCATGCGGCGGGGGCCGGACTGCGCGCCCGACTTCATCACCATCGACGGGGGTGAGGGCGGCACGGGCGCCGCGCCGATGCCGCTGATCGACCTCGTCGGCATGCCGATCCGCGAAGCGCTGCCGCGCATCGTCGACCTGCGCGACCAGCGCGGCCTTCACGACCGCATCCGCATGATCGCCTCGGGCAAGATGGTGAACCCGTCCGACGTGGCCTGGGCGATCTGCGCGGGCGCCGATTTCGTGGTCTCCGCGCGCGGGTTCATGTTCAGCCTCGGCTGCATCCAGGCATTGAAGTGCAACAAGAACACCTGCCCCACGGGTGTCACCACCCACGACCCGCACCTTCAGAAGGGCCTCGTCCCCAAGGACAAGGCGGCCAAGGTGGCGAGTTTCGCCAAGAACATGATCCGCGAGGTCGAGACCATCGCCCACAGCGTCGGCGTGGCCGAACCCCGCCAGATGCGGCGCCGTCACGTGCGGATCGTGCAGGGTGACGGGCGTTCGATCCCGATGAACGAGCTTTATCCAAGTTACAGCACTCACGCGCTATCGTGATGCACCTTTATTGGGCCTCGCTGCGTACCTTCCGTATCACTGCACTGGAAGGACGCAGGAGGATGCAATGGGCTACAAACCCGACCTGACCCGTGACGACGTCACGCCCAAGTCATTCTACATGAACCGCCGCCAGATCATGGCGGGCGCCGCGGGCCTTGCGGCCGGCGGTTTCGCCGCCCCCGCGCTGGCGCAGAACGGGCTCGATCCGAACACGTTCGAAGAGATCACCAACTACAACAACTACTACGAGTTCGGCACCGGCAAGGAAGACCCGGCCCGCTACGCCCACATGCTCACCGTCGACCCTTGGTCGGTGGTGGTCGACGGGCTGGTGGACAACCCCGGCACCTATTCCTTCGCCGATCTCACCGACGGCATGACCATAGAGGAGCGCATCTACCGCTTCCGCTGCGTCGAGGCCTGGTCGATGGTGATCCCTTGGAACGGCTTCGAGCTGAACCAGCTGCTCGAGAAGGTGGGCGTGCAGTCGGGCGCGAAGTACGTGGCCTTCGAAACCGCCTACCGGCCCGAGGAGATGCCGGGCGTGAAATTCCCCGTGGTCGAATGGCCCTACGTGGAAGGTCTGCGGCTGGACGAGGCGATGCATCCGCTCACCCTCATGGCCACCGGGCTCTACGGCAAGGAGATGCCCAAGCAGAACGGTGCGCCGATCCGGCTCGTGGTGCCGTGGAAGTACGGCTTCAAGTCGATCAAGTCGATCGTGCGCATCAGCCTGGTCGAGGATGAGCCGCCGACCACCTGGAACAAGGCGAACCCGCGGGAATACGGCTTCTACAGCAACGTGAACCCGAACGTGGACCATCCCCGCTGGAGCCAGGCGACCGAACGCGTGATCGGTGCCGGCATCTTCGCCAGCCGCAAGGACACGCTGATGTTCAACGGGTACGAGGAGCAGGTGGCCAGCCTTTACGAAGGCATGGACCTGTCGGAATACTTCTGATGTCCCCCGTTGCCCGCAGCGTGAACCAGGCCCTGCGCAAGGTGCCTGCCTGGCCGATCTACCTGATCGGTGTGATCCCGCCCGTCTGGCTCTTCTACCAGGGGGTGACGGGCAACCTCGGCGTCGATCCGGTGAAGAAGATGGAGCACGAGATCGGGCTGCTCGGTCTCCAGGTTCTGATCGCCACGCTGGCGATCACGCCGCTCTTTCGGTTCACCCGGATCAACCTGGTGAAGTTCCGCCGGGCGTTGGGCCTGGTCGGTTTCTTCTATATCGTGTGTCACCTCGCGGTGTGGCTGTTCCTCGACGTCCAGATCTGGAGCCAGATCTGGGCCGACATCCTGAAGCGGCCCTACATCACCATCGGCATGGCGGGCTTCGCGCTGCTGATCCCGTTGGCGGTGACCTCGAACGACTGGTCGATGCGCAAGCTGCGCCGGACGTGGAAGACGATCCACAAGCTCTTCTATCCCGCGATCATCCTGGGCGGCGTGCATTTCCTGCTCCTGCGCAAGGGCATCCAGCTGGAGCCGGTCTTCTACCTCGTCGGGATCGGTGCGCTGCTCGCCACCCGGATCCGGCTGCCGCGGCGCAGCCGCCGGGCCGTGAACGCGTGAGTTCCGTTCGCGGCGCGCCCGGAAACCGGGCTCCCGCTACGGCCCTTTGCCCGATCCTGCGCCGCTGTGGAGCCGGATTCGGGCGGGGTGCCCTGAATCGGGCGGCGATTCACGGGTGAACAGGGCTGAATCGGCCCTGAATCGGGGCGCCGAGTCCCACTGAGTCCCCCCAAAAGCCCGATTTGCCGGTGTTAGCGCCCACGATCAGCCATGCGCAGAAGCCGTTAGCGCAGAAGGCGACAAAAATATTACAGCAAAATCAATCACATATTCGGTTCTGGCCAAAAATGTCATGTTTCTGAAAAAAACCACTTGCGGGTGTCGGTCGAGAACCGTAAATACCCCCTCACCGGCGGCGCTGAGGCGCACAACGGGACGCCAGACGGAACGACGGAGCGGAGCTTCGGAGGGAAGGACGGCGGAAAGATTTGAGGTAAGACTGGGCGGGCGCGCCGAAGAAGTTAGGGCGCATCCGGTTATGTTTTGTCTCT
>NZ_WTUX01000005.1:26511-145126 GCF_009882975.1 Maritimibacter harenae | reverse complement strand
GTGCCGTAGCGCCGATGGTACTGCGTCCTAAGACGTGGGAGAGTAGGTCACCGCCAAACCTAGTAAAAGACACACGTAACTCTCTAAACGATCCAATAACAAAACGCCGGCCCAAAAGGCCGGCGTTTTTGCGTTTGGAGACTTCTTCCAACCACCGTCGAACCGGGACAGGCCCGCGCCGCGCAGCCTGCCGGTCCTCCTTGTCCATCGTCAATGCGTGCCCGGGCGGCGCGCGACACTCTGCCTGCATCACGGGGGCCGCAGGGGCCCCGTACGCACAGGAGACGACGACATGACAGACATCGACCTCAGACAGGACGTGATCGACGAGCTCGAGTACGAGCCGAGCCTCGATGCCGCGGACATCGGCGTTGCGGTCGAGAACGGCACGGTGACGCTCACGGGCTACGTGCGAAGCTATGCCGAGAAGCGCACCGCGGAGGCCACGGTCAAGCGGGTCAAGGGGGTGCGCGCGATCGCGCAGGAAATCGAGGTGCGACCGGCCGGCACCCACCTGACCGCCGACGACGAGATCGGCAAGCGGGCGACCCGGTCGCTCGACTGGAACAGCTCGGTCCCCGACGAAACCGTTCAGGTGAAGGTCGAGAAGGGCTGGGTCACGCTCACCGGCAAGGTGAAGTGGCATTTCCAGAGAACCGCGGCGGAAAAGGCGGTCCAGGGGCTCGCCGGCGTGCGCGGCATCACCAACCTCGTCGAGATCGTGCCGGCCATATCGGTCACCGACGTGCGCCAGCGCATCGAGAACGCGCTGAAGCGCGATGCGGAGCTCGAGGCCAAGCGCATTTCGGTCGCGGTGAAGGACAGCAAGGTCACGCTCACCGGCCGGGTGCACAGCTGGGCCGAACGCAACGCGGCCGAGCGCGCCGCCTGGGCCGCGCCCGGTGTGACCACCGTCGAGGACCAGATCTCGATCGGCGCGTGAGCGCCGCGCCTGAAGGAGGATATCATGGCAAAGCAATCGACTGAAACGAAGGCGGCATCGCAGGCGCTGCACGCGGATGCGGAAGCGGAACTCGAGGAACTGCGCGAAGCGGCGCTGCTTCTGGGCCGCAATCTCAAGGACTTCGGCAAGGCGCGGCTGCGGGCGGCCGGGGCCGACCTCGGGGAAACCTCGGAAACGATGCTCGCGCGTGGCCGCGAAATGGAGAAGGCGGTTGAGCACAGCATGCGGGCGCATCCCGCGAACTGGGTCGCGGGCACCCTGGGCGTGGTCGGGGTCGGGGTGCTGATCGGCATGTTGCTGCGCAATCGCCAATGAAGGCACTCAAGGACGCGTTGCGTGACCTGACGGCCAGCGTCATCCGGGCTTCCTTCCTGCTCGGGACGCTGGCCGTCCTGTCCCTGACCGCCTGGGGGTGCATCGTGGCCGGGGTCATCGTCGTGCTGGGCCCCGCGGTGGGGACCGGGGGCGCGCTGCTGATCGCCGGGGGCGGGTCGGCGGCCCTCCTTCTGTTGATCCTCGGTGTCATGATGCTCAACCAACCCAGCGCGCCGCCGCCGGAGCCGGAGCGCCGCGCGCCGATGGGCGGGGTCGCGATCAGCCTCCTTGCCGCGCTGTCGGGCGGGGTTCGCCTGCGCCTGGCCTTGGCCGCGAGCGCCGCGCTTCTTGCGGCTGTCGCCGTGCTCCTGCCGCCCCGCGACAAGGGCGAGGAGTAGGGCACATTGCCGGCGGTCAATGCTGGGCGTCGTGATATGTTGCAGGCTTGTGGCGACCGGAAGGTGGCGTTCAACCGGATGTCCTGGCGCGCCTCGCCGACATGGGAAACGCCGGGATCGGGTTCCGCACGGACGAGATCCCTTTCGGTCGGGGCCGCCGCGCGTCCCTGACGCACCGGGCCTGACTGCCGGCGCTCCGGGTGCGGGCGGCCCCTTCCGATTTCCTCAGGCTTCGTCCGCGATCACCGCCTCGTCGATGCCGTAATGGCGCGCGCAGGCGTCTTCGCGCCCGCGGACGACGCGTTTGCCTTTCAGGACACCCGAAGTCTCGGTCACCACGGTGCATTGCGCCTCGGGCTGGTCGCCGTGGTGGAAGAAGACGACAACCCAGTCGTTCGTGCGCCCCAGCCGATGCGCGAGCGCTGTGTTCGAATAGAGCAGCGTGAAGTGCCAGTCGCCGCGTTTGAGGTGCAGGATCGGGAGCCAGGCGGTGCCCATCGGATTGAACCGGCGTGGCGCGATCAGCCGCAGCTCGCCTGCCTGCGCCTTGCGGCGGTAGAGCGCGTCGGCTTCGAGGATCATCGCCACCGGGGGCGGATCGGTCACGCTGCGGCGTCCGCGCGCACGCCGGATCGGTTCAAGCCGGGCCTTGAGCGTGGCCAGAAGAGCGGCCCGGCGGCGGGGGCCCAGCCCGCGCACCCGCACGTCCTGGTCGGTCAACGCGGCTTCGAGGTTCTCAAGGGTTTCGACGTCCAGCGTACGTGCGAAGCGTTCGGCCAGGGCAGGGCCGACCCCCGGCAGGGTGGCGAAGAGCTGTTCCGGCGATGTCTCTCCCGACAATCGGTCGAACTGGGTCCAGCGCCCGGTGGTGAGCATCTCGACCACGGCGCCAGCGATGCCCTGGCCGATGTCGGGCAGCGCGATGAGCGCCGCGGGCCCGCCGCGCGCGTGAAGGTCGCGCACCGGCTCTTCCAACCCCGCGATCCGGTCGGCCGCCGCGCGATAGGCGCGGGGCCGGAACCCGTCGGCGCCCTGCGCATCGAGCAGGTCGGCGAAGGACGCGAGCCGCGCGGCGATCTGCCGGTTCTCGCGCAGTCCGGTTTCGGCGTTCCTGGCCATGGCCCTCCTCCTTGGCGTCACCGTCGCCGCAGGGGCCGCCTGTCGCAATGTGCGCCGTCAATGCGTGCCAGGGCCGAGGGGCGCAGGAGGAAGGGGCGCCACGAGACGAGGAGGGGCCGCCGGTGAACGACGATGCAATCGAACTCGAGGGGACCGAAACGCCATCCGTCCCGATCCCGGAGGATGGCCTCATCCTGCTGCCCCTGCGCAATTTCGTGGCTTTTCCGGGTACCGTCTTCCCCCTCAGCGTGGGGCGTGCGCGCACGATGGCGGCGGTGGAGCAGGCGATCCGCGAGGACCGCAAGCTGGGCATCGTGCTCCAGCACGACCCGCACGAGGAGGAGCCGGGCGAGGACGAGCTGCACAAGGTGGGCTGCGTGGCCGAGATCCTGCGCTTCGTCGAGGGGCACGGAGACGGCAGCCACCTGATCTGCCGTGGCATCGGGCGGTTTCGCCTCGACGGTATGATCGCCGAAACCCCGTTTCTCGTGGCGCGGGTCGAAATGATCCCCGAGGTCGAGGCCGACCGGGTTCGCCCGGAAACCGAGGCACGGTTCCAGCAGCTGCGCGCGCTTGCCGTCGAAAGCCTCACCCTGATGCCCGACGCGCCCGAGGGGCTCGCCGCCACGGTGGCCGAGATGCGCGACCCGGCGCACCTGGCGGACCTGGCGGCGGCCTATTCCGACAGCCCTGTCGAGGAACGCCAGAAGGTGCTGGAAACGATCGATCTCAACGCCCGGGTCAAGCTCGTCACCAAGATGCTCAAGCGGCGCGTCGACGTGCTGCGCATTTCGCGCGAGATCGGGGACCAGACCCGTGTTGCGCTGGAAGGGCGACAGCGTGAACTGATCCTGCGCGAACAGCTGGCCGCGATCCGCCGGGAGCTCGGCGAGACCGAGCATGGCGTGGACGAAGACATTTCCGAACTGACGGCTGCGATCGAGAAGGCCGGCATGCCCGAAGAAATCGAGGCGCAGGTCATGCGCGAACTGGCGCGATACGAGCAGATGCAGCCCGCGGCGGCGGAATCCGCGCTGATCCGAACCTGGATCGACTGGATGATCGAACTGCCCTGGGCGCAACCCCTGGAAGAGCCCGTCGACCTGGACGAGGCGCGCAAGATCCTTGATGCGGACCATTACGGGCTCAAGAAGGTGAAGACCCGGATCGTGGAATACCTTGCGGTGCGCCGGCTCGCCCCCGAAGGCAAGGCGCCGATCCTGTGCTTCGTCGGGCCGCCGGGGGTGGGCAAGACGTCGTTGGGCAAATCCATCGCGCACGCGCTTCACCGCCCGTTCGCGCGTCTGAGCCTGGGCGGCGTTCATGACGAGGCCGAGATCCGCGGGCATCGCCGCACCTACGTGGGCGCCATGCCCGGCATGGTGATCCAGCAGCTGCGCCGCGCGGGCGCACGCAATTGCGTGCTCATGCTCGACGAGATCGACAAGCTGGGCCACGGCGTCGGTGGCGACCCGGCCGCGGCCCTGCTCGAGGTTCTAGACCCGGCCCAGAACACGGCGTTCCGGGACAACTACCTTGGCGTGGACTACGACCTGTCGCACGTTGTCTTCCTGACCACGGCCAACGCGCTCGACACCATCCCGTTGCCCCTGCGCGACCGGATGGAGATCATTTCGCTGCCCGGCTACCTCGAAGAGGAGAAGCTCAGGATCGCCAAGCGCTACCTCGTGCGCAACCAGCGTGCGGCCACGGGGCTCGGCGCCGGGCAGGTGCGCATCACGGATGCCGCGCTGACCGAGGTCATTCGCCATTACACCCGCGAGGCCGGGGTGCGCGGGCTCGAACGCCAGATCGGCGCATTATTGCGCCATGCCGCCGTCGCGGTGGTCGAGGGACGGCAGGGTACGCAGGTGATCGGCAAGAAGGACGTGGCCCAGATCCTGGGCCCGCGCCGGTTCGAGAACGAGGTCGCCGCGCGCACCAACCTGCCGGGCGTCGCGACCGGCCTGGCCTGGACCCCGGTGGGCGGCGACATCCTGTTCGTGGAAGCGAGCCGCATGCCGGGCAAGGGCAAGCTCGTCCTGACCGGCCAGCTGGGCGACGTGATGCGCGAAAGCGCGCAGGCGGCCTTGACGCTGGTGAAAGGACGCGCGGGCAAGCTCGGGCTCACCCCTGAGATCTTCGAGACCGAGGATTTCCACATCCACGTCCCCGCCGGTGCCACGCCCAAGGACGGTCCCTCTGCCGGGGTCGCGATCTTCGCCGCGCTGGCCTCGCTCCTCATCGGGCGCAAGCTGCGTTCGGATACGGCAATGACCGGGGAAATCTCGCTGCGCGGCCTCGTCCTGCCCGTGGGCGGCATCCGCGAAAAGGTCGTCGCGGCGGCCGCGGCTGGCATCACGCGCGTGCTGCTGCCCGCGCGCAATCGCCACGATTACGAGGACATTCCGGAAGCGGCGCGCAAGAGCCTGAGCTTCGTCTGGCTGGAGAGCGTCGAGGACGTGCTCGAAGCGGCGCTTGAGAAGGCGGGGAAGTGATAGGGCGTCTGGATCCGATCCGGCAGGTTGCACGGGAAGAAGAAGATGCCGGACCGGACCCGGTCGAGGATCGATTGCCGGACTGCCCACGGTTTGATCCGACCAACCGGGAGCATAGCGCACGATGCCTGTCAGCAGGGGCCGCCACCGTCAACGTCCACGGCCCGAGTCTCCTCCGGCGGGCTGGCTGACGGGTGGCGACCCCAGATCGGCAGGTCTCGACGCTTCGCCGGTCCATCATTGCCCGGTCTGCGCCTTGCGACGGTTTCCGGGGTCTTTCTCCGGGTCGGCTCCACGTGCCGATGGGTCACCATCGCACGGTCCGGGCGCCCCGGCATTGACGAAGGTCAACGGTTCAGGGGTTTTCCCATCCGGCGCCGTCACAGGACAGCCCCAGCCGGTCGAGCCCGGCCAGGAGGTAGTCGGCCAGGCGCGGCGTGCCGAGCAGGTATTCGGAGGTGAAATCGGTATGTTCGTCGACCGCGATCGCGCGCAGACTGTCCCAGTCCTCGGTTTCGTCGCGCCCCAGCCACATCACGGTGACCAGGTCGATCTGCGCGTCGTGGTCGAGGTCGTCGATCAGGTGGCGCAACTCGGCCTCGATCGCATCATGGCCGCGATCCTCGAGCACATCGGTTTCCGGGTCGTCCTCGTCCGGGTCGTCCGTGCTTGCGGCGCTCTTGCCCATGAGATCGTGCGCGCCGCGGGCGATGGCGCAGATCGTCTCGAGCGTGACGGTCATCTCGGTGGCGGTGTCCTCGTCCATCGGTTCAGGCCCACAATTCCTGCAACGGCCCGCGCATGGCATGGCTGACGTGGTCGAGCTCGCCCATCGACACCTTGCGCCGGAGCAGGTCGAAGACCGTCGCCACGGCGCGCTCGGCATCGTCGAGCGGCTCGCGCTGGAACCGCCCCGCCACCCGGCCGAGGAACGCGGTCTTGGAGCGCGGGTGCACCGGCGTCGCGGACGGGTTCCAGCCCGTGTAATAGATGCCGCGCATGATGAGCGGCAGCTGCGCGGCAAGGTCGGCGGCCTCGTCCACGGTGAGGTAGTCGCGCACGGCGTGAAGCGTCTCGGTGAGAAGAAGGTAGGCGCGGCCCCGTTCGGCCTCGGACCAGTCGAGATCCTCGATCAGGCGGTTGGTCCATTCGGCCACCACCTGCGGGGCCTCGTCCACGGGCGTGTGTCCTGTCGTTCCCATCGCATCGGTCCTTCTGCAGCTGCGGGGCGAGCATGGCGCGCGCCCCGCCGCCTGCCAATGATGGTGGTCAATGCGCCCGGTGCCTCCGGGTGCAGGCTGTCCGGGCACACCCGATCCGGCCAACGGGCCGGGGTAGTACCCAAGGAGCGACAGATGAAAGTCAGCGATGCGATGCACGGACCCGCCGAATGGGTCGAGGCGGACACACCGGTCAAGGAAATCGCGGCCCGCATGGAAAAGGACGACATCGGCGCCGTGCCGATCGGCCGCGACGACAAGCTCGTCGGCATGGTGACCGATCGCGACATCGCGCTCCGGGTCGCCGCCAAGGGCCTCGATGCCGCCAAGACGACCGCCGAGCAGGTGATGACGAAGGGCGTCATCTTCTGCCGCGACGAGGAAAGCGTCGAGGACGCGGTGCATCTCATGGACCAGAGGAAGATCCGCCGCCTGCCGGTACTGGACAAGGACAAGCGCATGATCGGCATGCTGAGCCTCGGTGACGTGGCCCATGCCTCGGGTCTCCAGCTGGCCGGTGAGCTGGCGCGCGCCGTCGCGGATCATCACCGGTGAGGCGGGCGTGATACATCGAGCTCCCGCCCCCCGCATTTGGTACGTCGTCATCAATGGCCACCAGGCGCGCATCCTGCACGGTCTCGACGACGAAGCCGAGACGGTCCTCGAGGGGCCCGACCGCACGCTGCGCGACACGCTCGACGACCGGCCCACGCGCAGCTACGCGAGCGCGGGCAGCGCACGTTCGGCCGTGGAGCCGGGCCACGATCCGCTGGCCGAGGACGCGCGCCGCTTCCTGCGCGACGTCTTCGAGCAGCTCGACCGGGACCGGCGCGCCGACGCCTTCGACGCGCTCGTGCTGGTCGGGGCGCCCGGCATCGTCGGCACCTGGCGCGAGACGATCCCCGGCACGCTCGCCCCGCTCGTGCAGTCCGAAATCGTGCGCAACCTGGTCCCGCTCCCTGCCGCCGATCTTCGGGCGGCGCTGGCCGATCTGGAGAAGACGTGAACCGCTACCGGCGCCGCGCCTTGAACCCCGGAGCGCGCGCGGCGCCGGTCCCGGCCAGCAGCGCTGCAAGCCCGGCGTCGAGCCATTGTCCCACGCCGTTCCGGTTCAGGTGATCGGTGTCGAAATAGGATGCGGGCTCCGGCACCGCCGCTTCGAAATCCACGAAGGTCAGGTCATGACGCGCCACGATGTCGATCAGCGCAGCGTCGAGTTCGGGTGTCGCCGGCAGGCGCGCGCGGAAGCGGTCGGGCAGGGGCGGGCACACGAGCACGACCTGCGCCCCGTTGGTCCGCGCTAGGTCCACCAATCCCTCGAACTCTGCCAGCGCGGCGGCGCGCGCGGTTTCGTCCGGCGGGCCGGGGTAGAGGTAGTCAAGGCGCGCGGCGTCGGCGGCGGGCGAGGGGCGTGGGCTGGTGTCGAACCGCGCCTCGGCCTCCCACACGTCCCGCTTCAGCCGGTCGTGATCGTTGATCCGGGCAAACCCGGTGGCATAGGCGGCCAGGGCCCCCGTTGGCAGCCCATGCGGCACGGCTCGCATGAAGGCGGCGAGCGTACGACGGTCGGCCGGAATCTTCGGCAATACGTCCGCGTCGTCGATCCGCCCCGCGTTCCAGCGTTCGTCCAGGAAAGTGAAACGGTCGACCACCACGAGAACGCCCGAAGCGCGGTGGTCGGCGAAGAACCGATCCGCGATGAGCCGCGCGGTGAACGGTCCACCGCCCGTGAGCGCCAGGCTTAGCATGTCCGCCCCGGTGCGCGCGGCGATGACCTTGGGCATGTCACCCATCGACAGGGGAAGCGCGTGGGAGGCGCCGAGGACGATCCAGTCCACCTCGGCGGGCGCCATTGCGATGCGGTGGAACGGATTGCGCGCGCTCTTGGCGCGCAGGATCTGATCGGCGGCCACGAAAAGCACGCCGTAGAGCAACGCCAAGAGGCCCAGGAAAAGCGCAATGCGACGCGGTTGCCACCTGGCTTCAGAACGCTGCATAGATGAACTCCGTATCCTGCCAGTGTCCGGCGACGAGGAGCAGCGCCAGGGCTGCGTACCACCCGGCCCAGCGGATCGGGCGGCGCGCGGCGGTCACGAGCTCGGCGACCGGTGAAGGACCGTGCCGCGCCTCGGCCGCGATCTCGACGATCAGAAGCGCCGCGATCAGAGTGAAGCCCCAGAGATGCGCCTGGGTGAACGGATAGGCGGCGACCAGGGCGGGCAGGCCCGGCAGCGCCTCGCCGATGCGCTCGAGTATGGTCCAGGCCGTGGCCAGGTCGGCGGCGCGGAAGAAGACCCAGGTGACAAGGATCAGGTGGAAGGTGACGGCCGTGCGCAGGACCCGGCCCGCCACGCGGCGGGGCTTGGGCAGCAGGCGTTCACCGAGGACCAGCGCGCCGTTCAACGCGCCCCAGGCCAGGAACCCCCACCCGACGCCGTAGCCCAGCCCGGCATGCCAGAGCCCCGACAGCATGAAGACCGTCATCAGGTTCACCATCTGGCGTGTGCGCCCCGCGCGGCTGCCGCCCAGCGGGATGTAGACGAAGTCGCGGAACCAGCGCCCCAGCGTGATGTGCCAGCGCGCTGCCCAGAAATCCGTGACGGTCGTGGCGAGGTAGGGGCGCGCGAAATTGCGCGACAGGCGCAGCCCGACGAACAGTGACAGGCCGACCGCGATGTCCGCGTAGCCGGAGAAATCGCAGTAGATCTGGAAGGCGAAGAAATAGGTGGCGAGCAAGAGCTCCATCGGCGGCGCGTAGGCCGGGATCGCATAGGCCGCGTCCACGACCGGGGCAAGGCTGTCGGCGATCACCAATTTCTTCACGAGCCCCACCAGCAGGAAGGAAAGCCCCAGCGCGGCCATGTCCGGTTTCAGCCCCAGCGCGGGAAGCTGCGGCATGATCGACTGGGGCCGTTCGATCGGGCCTGCCAGCAGCTTGGGAAACCACGCGATGTGCAGGGCCGCGTCCGCCTGGCTCCAACTTTCGTGCCGCCGTGCGGCTTCGGCCAGAAGCGCGACGGCGGTGAACACGATGAAGGACAGGCCGGGCGGGCCCCCGGGGTCCGGCAGGCCCACCGCGTCCGCGAACTTGGCCCAGACGAGCACGGCCAAGAGGATCACGATCGCCACCCCGCGCCCAAGCCAGGGGCGGTCGCGCGTGCCCATTTCGAGCCCCGCGAGCGTCACGGCCCCGAGGCCCACGGCCCAGACGAACCGGACCGGGTCGGGTGCCGTGTAGAACAGAAGGCTCAGGACCAGGAGCCAGCCCACGCGGAAGCGTTGGGGCAGGATCGTGAGACCGGCGAGCAGGATCGCGAGGAAGAACCAGAAACCGGGGGAGGTGTAGCTCATCCGCCCGGTGCCCCGTTCAATAGGAGGCGCCGCCCGCCCTCAGCGCCGGCGGGATCGCGTCGATCGGCAGGCCGCCGTTGACGACGAGGTAGTCGGCGAGCTGCCCGCGTTCCGCTTCGCTCAGGGGCACTTCGACATGGCTCGGCTTGTTCAACGTACCGAGCCAGGCCTCGCGGGTGCGGGCCTGTGTCACGACCACCGTCACGATGTGGCAGGACTGGCAACGCGCCAGCGTCATGTCACGCCCGTCCCACGGCAGGTCGGCCGGATCCGTGATGGCACCGGCATAGGCCAGGTATTCCGCCGCCGTGCGCCGCGTCCAGTCGTCGAGCCCATAGGCGGGATCGTCGAGCAGCGCGCTCCACGCCTCGGCATCGCGGGGCTGGGTGAGCGTATCGGCAAGGGCCGGGGCGCGGTCGAGCAGACGCTCCACGATGCTGCGCCCGCCCGCGGGGATGAAGTCGAACAGGTCGTCCTGCGCGCGCAGCGGCGAGGCGAGGACGAGGGAAAGGGTGAAAAGGATCGCGAGACGGGTCATGGCGGGTCAGAACCGAAGCTCGGCGGGCACGTCGCCCACCTGCATCGGCATGTTGATGGCGGAATAGTCGGCGAAGATGGCCTTTTCCTGCGCGCTCATGTCGATCGGGCCGTGGAACGGCGACGCGAAAGTGCCGAGCCACGCCTGCCGGTCGCGCCGCTGCATGAGGTAGCCGGTGAAGAGCGAATGGCAGGACTGGCAATGGCGCAGGGCGAGCGTGCGCCCGTCCGGGGGAAGCTCCGCTTCCGTGGTCGGGGTCACGTTCGCGAGGTAGGCGGCAAGCGTGCGGGCCTCGGTCTCCGGCATGTCCGGCGCATCGGCGGCGATATCTGCCTGCCAGTCTTCGACGCTCTGCGTGCGCGCCAAGACCTCGGCCCGTGCCTCCGGCGTGCCGTAGACGCGGGGCAGAAGGTCGCCGCCACCGCGCGGCATGAAGGCGAAGGCGTCGCGTCGCGGCGGCGGCGTCGCCTCGGCGTTGCTGCCCACCGTCGGTGCGTCCTCCCGGTCGGGAAGCGTGGCCGGCCCGTCGCCGTTGGCGAATGCGAAACCGATCGGCAGGAGCAGGGCGAGAAGGACGGTCCGCCCCGTCATGTCGACCTCTTCGGGGCCCGGTAGTCGAGGACCGGCACGTTCATGATTTCGGCGGGCTCGAGGTTCGGACCCTCGCCGCGCATCCGGTCGAGGCCCAAGACCTCGCGTTCGCCCAGGTACTGTTCACCGCAGTTCGGACAGACCATCGCGGGGATGTTGCGCACCACCATCAACCCCTCACCGCGCCAGAACGCCATGCGCGCGCGGTCCGGTTTGAGCGTACCCAGCTCGCAGCGCCCGCAGGTCGGGGCGAGCTCCGGGTCGGTGGTGTCGGTGGAGGTCAGGGCGGGGCGCAGGGGCGTGACATTGTCGGCCATGGTTCACACCATCTTTCGGGCGGCGTCCGCGATGCCATCGGCATTGGGGCGCATCCAGTTGAACATTTCGGGCGAGGCGGGGGGCGGCGCGTCGGGGAAGGCGATGCGCCGGAAGCGCGCGCCGTCCACGTTCTCGGCGCAGCGCGCCACCACCTCGGCCGCCGGGCCGAGCGTGTAGTAGGACTGGTCCACCGCCAGCAGTCGCCCGGTCTTTCCGACCGATCCGACCAGCGTTTCGGTATCCATCTCCTTGAGCGCGCGCAGGTCGATGACCTCCACCGACATGCCGTCGGCGCCCAGTATCTCGGCCGCGCCCAGCACGTCCGGCATCCCGGCGCCCGAGCCCACGAGCGTGATGTCCGAACCTTCCTGGCGCACCGCCGCCTTGTCGAGCGGGACCTCGTAAGGCTCGTCCGGCACCTCCTCGAAGAGCATCCGAAGGCCCGCCGGGTAGAGGTAGACCACGGGGTCCGGGCTGCGCAGGGCCGCGTGCATAAGTCCCTTGGCGTCATAGGGTGTCGACGGGACCACCGTGCGCACGCCGGCGATGTGCATGTAGGCGCTGTCGACCTCGTAGTCGGAGTGCTGCCCGGCGAAGCCCGGCGTCTGCCCGGTCATCTCGATGACGAAGACCACGGGCATCGACGCGCGGCCACCGGTCATGTGGCGCAGTTTGCCCGCGTGGTTCTGGATCACCTGGAACGGCATTCCGGCGCCCTGGTAGGGCACGTAGGTCGCGGCGCGCGATCCGGCGAGCCCGGCGCCCAGCACGGCCGAGCACATCCAGTTCTCGTCGATCCCGGTGTTCACCACGCGTTTCTTGCCGAACTCGGTTTCAAGGTTGATCACCGGCATGTCCGGGTTCGACGCCACGGGGGGCGTCAGCTCGAAGATCCAGGTCATCGCCGGATCGTCGCGCATTTCCCACTGCACGGCCTCCAGCACCGAATACATCCATGTCTTGACGGTCATGATCTCTCTCCCGTTTCAGGCCATTTGACGCGGGGCGACCACGCCTTCGGCGAAGACGTGCTTGAGGCCGTCCTCGGGCGTGCAGAGCGGCTGCTCGGCGGCCCAGGCGAAGGCCGCGTCGACCTCCGCGCGCACGTCCGTCTCCATCGTGTCGGCCGTGGTTTCGTCCATCACGCCCCAGTCGATGAGCGTGGCGCGTGCGATGTCGACGGGGTCGCGCTGCATCCAGGAGCGCAGTTCGCGTTCGGGGCGGAACGAGCTGATGGCGAGCGGGTCGTAACCGAACGCCCCAAGCTTGCCGACCTCTGCCCCCGGCGCGCCCCAGTGGTTGTAGTAACGGTAGGTCTTGGCCTCGATGAAGCTCGGCCCGCCCCCTGCGCGCGCCCGGTCCACCGCCTCTTTCGCGGCGTTGTAGACCTGGAACACGTCCTGGCCGTCCACCACCCGCGCGGGGATGCCATAAGCCCGCGCGGCATCGGCGATGTCGGCATGCGGGCAGGAGTGAGAATAATGCGCGTACTGGTGGTAGAGGTTGTTCTCCAGCACGTAGATGAACGGCAGGTCGAGCAGCCGCGCATTGTTCAGGGCCGAGTGGAAATGCGGCGTGGCATAGGTGCCGTCGCCGCCGAAAACGACGGACACCTGGTCCGACCCGCGCGCGCGGAAGGCAAAGGCGCTCCCCGTTGCGATCACGTGGCCCGGCCCGATCATCCCGTCCGCGCCGATGAAACCCACGTCCGGGTCCGAGATATGCATCTCGGCGGCGTAGCCGTTGTTGAGGCCGGTGGCGCGAAAATCGAATTCCGCCTGCATCTTGGCCATGTCCACGCCCTTGGCGATGGCATGGCCCGTGGGGCGGTGCGTGGAATAGACGAGGTCGATCTGGTCGAACGGCCCGTCGTTGCGCAGGGCGGCGCAGACCCCTGTGGCGACCGCCTCCTGGCCCGCGTAGAAGTGGTTGTAGGCCCGGTAGCTCGGGTCCGAGAGCATCTTGTCGGCCATCGTACGTTCGTGCCAGCGGATGCGCAGGATGGTGCGCAGCATGTGGCGCAGCGTGTCGTCCGACAGGTCCATCGCGTAGTAGCCGATCTCGTTCTCGGAGCGCGCCAGCGTTCCGGTGAACCCGGCCGCGGCCCCCGCGAGCGTCGCGATCTGGAGAAAGCCACGTCGGCTCATCCCCCCGCGCTGTCTCTCGGTGTCCGGTGTCATGTCGTTGCTCATGGTGTCCTCCTTTCATCGGCAGAGGTCAGGTCGGCGCGCTCATTCCTGGATGCGCTCGACGTATTGCGCGATGGACAGCGTCCGACCGCGGATCATCGCCTCGGCGCCGTAGGGGCCGATCAACGGGAACAGGTCGTCGAGGAACCGGCGCCCGAAGCGCGGCATGACGGAATCGTGCGGCCGCATGCCCGAGCGTCCGTCGATGGTCTGGATCACGTAGAGCATCGGGAACGCGCCCTCGTTGCGCGCCGACAGCCCGGTGATGTCGGGCACTTCGGCGACCAGCATCTCGGTCATCGGGCCGTCGCCCTTGCCGCCCGTACCGTGGCAGACGGCGCAGTTTTCCTCGAACAGAAGGGCTTCGATGTCCGGGTTTTCCTGGGCCAGAACGGGTGCCGCGAGCAGGGCGGCGCACAGGGTCATGACAGGTTTCATGGTAGGCTCCTTCGTTTTGCGCCAGCATGCTTGGACGGGTGCCTTGGCGCATTGTCAGCGGTCAACGGGGGCCGGGCCGGTACCCGGCAGGATCAGGATCGGAGGGTCAGATGGCGGATCAGGAGGACATCACGCGGTTCCTGTCGCACCCGGCCGCCTTCGGGGCGATCATCGACGAGGTCGCGCATGTGCTGGCCGGCTTCCCGCGCTCCCCGGCCGCCGGGCGGGCCCCGGACTGGGCCGAGGCGGCGCACCGGATATTGGCGCAGGACGCACCGCTGATCGCGGCGCGCGCGGACCGGGGCGCGGTGCGGCGCTGTCACGGGGATCTCCACCTGCGCAACATCGTGCTGATCGACGGCGAACCGGTGCTTTACGACGCGCTGGAGTTCGACGAGGCGATGGGCACTTCCGACATCGTCTACGACATCGCCTTCCTCGTGATGGACCTGTGCCACCGGGGACTTGCGCGGCAAGCCTGCCGGGTGCTCGAGGCCTGGCTCCTGGGCTTCGACGGGGCCGAGGATGACGGGCTTGCCATACTTCCCCTGTGCCTGTCGCTGCGCGCCGCGATCCGCGCGATGGTCGCGCTTCAGACGGCCGCGGCGCGCGGCACGGATGGTGAGAGCGAGGCGCGGGGCTACATCGAGGAAGCGTGCCGATACCTCGCCCCGCGCGCCCCGGTCTGTATCGCCGTGGGCGGGATGTCCGGCACCGGCAAGAGTGTTCTGGCACGCGCGCTCACGGCCGGGACGGGGGCCGCGCCAGGCGCGATCTGGCTCGCCTCCGACGTGCTGCGCAAGGCGGGCGGCGGGACGGTGCAGTACGACCGGGCGGCGCGTGGCGCGGTCTATGACCGGATGGCGGCGCGGGCGCGCGCGATCCTTGCGGCCGGCCACTCCGTGGTGCTCGACGCGACCTTCCTCGACCCGGCCCGGCGCCGACAGGTGCGGGACGTGGCCGACGCGGCGGGCGTCCCCTTCGCAGGGCTCTGGCTCTCTGCACCGCCGGACATTCTGCGCGACCGGGTCGCGGGGCGGCGGGGCGATCCGTCCGACGCGGACCTCGCCGTCCTTGAGCGGCAACTGGCGGGCGGGGCTGATGCGCCGGACTGGGGCCGGGTGAGTGCGGCCGGAACACCGCAGGACACGCTCGAACGGGCCCGCGCCGCGCTCGCGCCGCTCGTGCCCACGCCCGCTTGACGGTCGTCAATGCGCGCGTCCCCGGGTTTGGCACAGTGAAGCCGATCATGGTCGCGCGAGTTCTTGCCTGTCCCATGTTGGAGCGTGGTCATGGTTTATTGCCGCCGGTCAGACAATTGTCCCACCCCGTCTGGCCGGCGGTGCCCTTTTCGGCAAACGGAGACGAAGACATGACGAAGACCAGCATTCCCGTGACCCGCGACAAGGCCCCCAAGGAGGCGCGCACGCCCGCGCCCTGGGGCGGTTTCGGCAACCTGCGCGAGGAGATGGAGCGCCTGTTCGACGCGTTCGAGCCGCGCGCCTGGTTCGACAGGGATGCACCCGCGCTGGGCCTCAGCCCGGCGATCGACCTTGTCGAGAACGCCGACACCTTCACGATCACGACCGAGCTTCCGGGCCTCGCCCCCGAAGACGTGTCCGTGAAGATCGCGAATGGCACTTTGACGATCTCGGGCGAGAAGTCCGAGGAGAAGAAAGAAGACGAAGGAGAGACCTGGCACATGCGCGAACGGCGCTGGGGACGCTTCCAGCGTTCGATCCGCATGCCCGACAGCGTGGACCGCGACAAGGTCGACGCCCAGTTCGCCAAGGGCGTCCTGACCGTGACCATGCCGAAGTCGAAGGAGGCGAAGGCCTCCGAGCGCGACGTCGCGATCAAGGCGGCCTGACGGGGCCGCATGGCGCGCTACCGGGACCGAGCAGCCGCCGCCGACGCGCTGATCGGGCAACTGCCCGACGACATAGGGGACGATTGGCTTGTCCTGGCCCTGCCGCGCGGCGGCGTTCCGGTCGGCGCACCGATCGCCCGTCACCTGGGCGCGGCCTTCGACGTGCTCATCCTGCGAAAGGTCGGCGCCCCCGGCAATCCGGAGCTGGCGCTCGCCGCCGTGACGGGGCCGGGGCCCGACCAGATCGCCTATAACGATGCGTTGTGCGTGCAGCTGGGGATGGATCATGCCCGGGTGCACGCCTTCGCGGCGCCCCAGATCGAAGAGGTCGCCCGGCGCGAAGCGCTTTGGCGCGGCGTGCGCCCGGCGCAGCCGCTGCAAGGGCGCAAGGTTCTGATCGTCGACGACGGCATGGCGACCGGCACCACGATGGCCGCCGCCGTGCAGGCGGTGCGCGCTGGTGGTGCGACGAGGATCGCGGTTGCCGTGCCGGTCGCGCTGGGCGACGCGCTCGACGCCCTGCGCGACCGCGATCTCACCGTCATCTGCCCCTGGCCCGAGGCGCCGCTGGGCGGCGTGGGCCAGGCCTATGCAGCGTTCCCGCAAGTCCCGGACGAGGTGGTGCGCGCGGCGCTCGAAGACGCGGCGTCAGGGTCCGGCACCGCGCCGTGAACAGCGCCCAACCGTGACGCGCACACTTTTGCACAATTCAACCCCGGACGGCATCCGCCCCCCTGTGGCAGACTTCCCGTAGGACCACGCGTCCGATATTGCGATGAAGATTTTCTCGGGGGGGATATCATGCAAACATCGATCAAAGACGGCCGTATCACGACCAGTGCCTGTGCCAACTGCCAGTCCCGCGGGCTGGGATTCTGTTCCCTGCTCACCGGGGAAAGCCGCAAGCGCTTCGCGGCGGCGACCTACCGATCCCGCTACGTTCAGGGGGCCGAGATCGCCGCGCAGGACGAACCCAACGACCGGATCGGGGTCGTGGCCTCTGGACTCGTCAAGAACGTGGTGATCACCGAGAACGGGGACGAGCACCTCATCCAGATCGTCAAGCCGGGCCAGTTCGTCGGCGACCCCAACCGCGAGACCAACAGTTTCTCGTCCGAGGCGGCGATCCCCGCCGAGGTGTGCTGGATTCCCCGTCCGGCCTGGCTTGCCTACCTCAACGAATCCCCCGCGCATTTCCAGGCTTTCGTGGCGACGCTTGCCGATCAGTTCGAGGCGACGCGCCAGACCGTGATCAAGATGCGCGGACGCAATACGACGCAGCGCGTGGCCCTGTGGCTTCTGGAGCAAGTGCCGCTCGCCACCGGCGGTCGGGAGACGGTCGTCCATATCCCGCTCACCCGGCGTGACCTGGCGTCGCTCCTCGACATGACGGTCGAGACGCTGTGCCGGGCGCTTCACCAACTCGACACCCGCGGGGCCATCACGCTGCTCGCGCCCGACGTGGTCGAGGTGACCAACATGGCGCGGCTGCGCACGCAGGCGAAATGGCACGACGACCGGGTGCAGCAGACATTGGCCCGCCCGGCGTTCCAGGCGCTCGGCAGCGCGCGCAGGAACTGGAGCGATCTGTCCGCCGCGGATGCCGGCCACGACCTTTCCCTGTCCGCGCCGCGTCCGCGCGCCGTTGTCGGAGGTGATCGCCGTCAATGACGGCGCGCGCGGGACGCGATGAGTTGAAGCGAACCATCGCGAAGGAGCGCATCATGCGACCGAAGACCATTTCCGTCATTCTGTTCGACGAGGACGAAGCCAAGTGGCTGATCGAGCAGACCACCACGCTCGCCGCGGCCTGCGATGCCCACGTCATTGCGCTGAACCCGTTCTCGCCCATCCTCTACGCCGGCGGCTTCGCGACGGATCCCACCGTGTTCGGCACGTTGCAGGAATGGGAGACGGAGCAATCCCAGGCGCTGCGCACGGCGTTCGAGGACCGGCTGCGCCGCGACGGCGTGGCGGGCGAGTTCCGGTCCCAGGAAAGCATGTTCGGCGCCGAGCCGTTCCTCCTCTCGGCCGCGCGGGGCTCCGACCTGGTCGTGATCGGTGCGAACCGGCCCGACCGCCGCTCGCTCGACGAGCGGACATTGGTCGAGCGGCTGATCCGCGACATGGGACGCCCCGTGATGATGCTGTCGCCGGAGAAAGCGCTGGGCGGTCTCGCCAAACGCCTTCTGATCGGCTGGAGCGAAACGCGCGAGGCGACGCGCGCGGCGCATGACGCGCTGGCGCTGGCCGCGCCCGGTGCCGAGATCGAACTGGTGACGATCACGGCGCACGAGGGGGACCATGTCCCCGGCCTCAGCCCGCGCGAAGACCTGGCCGCGGCCCTCGACCGGCACGGGTTCAAGGTCCGGGTGACCGACCGGATCGAAGGGGCCGAGAACCGGGCCAACGACCTGGTCGCGGCGGCCGACGCGGCCAAGGCGGACCTGTTGGTCTCCGGCGCCTTCGGTCATTCGCGGACCTACGATTTCGTCATCGGCGCGGTGACGCGCGACCTTCTGTCGAAGGCGGAGCGTCCGTTGTTCCTTTCGAAATAGGCGCGGGCCCCGGGCTCAGGGCCGGATCGCCAGCCGGTCCACCACGGTCGTCACGCCCGGCGCCGACCACGCCGCGCGCTCGGCAGCGGCGCGCTCGGCGAGGCTGCGCACGCTGCCTTCGAGCGTCACGGAGGCGCCGGCCACATCGACCCGGATATCGGAATTGTGCAAGAGCGCATCGCGCGCAAGCGCCGCCTCGATCTTTCCGCGCAGCCCCGCGGGGACATGCTTCGGCGCGATGACGATCTGGTTGAAGATGCTGCGCACCCCGGCCAGCGGCTCGATAGCGGCCTCGGCGGCGTGACGCTCGTAGGCCCATTCCACGTCTCCCGTCAGCGTGACACGGCCCTTCTCGACCTTCACCTGGATGGCGTCCGAAGGCACCGTGCCGTCATAACGCAGGGCGGCGACGGCGCGCGCGGCGATCTCGTCGTCAGCGTCCGTGTGTTCGCCCGCCAGCCGCACCTCGAGCTCCTGCGCGATGGCGCGCACGCCCTGGACACGCGCGGCGATGCGTTCGGCCATGCGTTTCTGGGCGAAGCTCGGTACGTGACCGGCAAGCGTGACCGTGCCGTCCTCGACCGAGACGGCGATATCGGCGGCATCGAGGCTGGGTTCGAATTCCAGCGCCTCGAGGATGTCATGTCTGAGCGCGGTGTCTTTCATGGGAGGCCCTCCTGGCTGGGTGACGCGGCTCAGGCCCCGGGCGGCTCGGCCAAGGTCACGTTGGCCGCGAAGGGGCCCTTGTCGCCCTCGAATTCCCGGAACCGCAGGCGCATGCCCTTGGCCAGCGTGTCCCAGACATCCTGGGTGAGCCCGTCGCGCTGAAAATAGACCTCGCGCCCGTCGTCGGCACGCAGGTAGCCATAGCCGAGCTCGGGTTCGATCAAGGTGATCTCACCGTGGAGCAGCGGTGCGTGGCGCTTCACCTCGACACCCCCGCGCACCTTCTTCTGGCGCTTGAGATGCGTCTCGGCCGCCGAGAATGCCCGGTTCGCGGCGAGCAGCAGGTCGTCATGCGCGTTGCCCTGCGCCACCTCGCGCTCGACGTGGAAGTCTTCGCCGGGAATGCGCAGCGTGATCGCGGCGCGGAACACCTCGCCGGAGACGCGCCGTTTCTGCGGGGCTTCGAGCACGACCTCGCAGCCGATCAGCCGGTCGAAGCGTTTTTCGAGCGCTGCGATGCGCCGCCGGACAAGGTCTTCGACCGCCGGTGACGGGTCGAGGTTGCGCCAGGAAATGATGGGATCGATTTGCATGGGAGGAAGATCGGCCCCGGGGCGCCCGACGTCATTGTCGATCATCAACGGGGATCAGGCGGGCTCGGCGGTCCGGCGCAGCGCCGCCCGGTGCACCGCGCCCATGTCGCTTTCATCGTGGAGCGCGCGGACCGCCGCGGCGATGAGCGGGCCGCTCTCCAGCACGCGAAAGCGCGGGGCGCGCGCCGCCACGCCGGGGGCGAAGGGCGACGTGCTGTCGGAGACCGTGACGCTGTCGATGAAGCGACCGTAGAGCAGCGTGCCCAGTGCCTCGCCCGTCATCAGGGCGTGGGTGGCCACCGCATGCACTTCGCGCGCTCCGTGATCGCGCACCGCGCGGGCCGCGCGAAGCATGGTCGCCCCGCCCACGATCATGTCATCGACGAGGTATACGCTGCGCCCGGCCACGTCGCCCGCGAAGAGCGCGCCCGAGACATGGCCGCCTGAGCGCCGTTTCTCCATCAGTCCGAAGCCCACCGCGCGGCCGGCCCGCGCTTCCAGCCCGAGGCGCAGGATCTGCGCCCGTTTCACGCCACCCGCGTCCGGCGAGGCGACGACCAATGGCGCGTCCGTTGCCCGCTCCGCGATGTCGCGTGCGAAGAGGTCGCACATCGAAAGATGCGTGGTGGGGCAGCGGAAGGCGTTCTCGAAGGCCGCAGGGTTGTGGACGTCGAGCGTCACCATCCGGTTGACGCCGACCGCTTCGAAAAGCGTGGCGACATAGCGCGTGGTCACGGGGTCGCGCGGTTTGGTGCGCCGATCCTTGCGCGAATAGGCGAGGTAGGGCGCGATCACCGTGATGCGCGCCGCCCCGTGGTCGCGGCAGGTGGCGATGAAGAACAGCAGGCGCATCAGCCGGTCGTTGACCGACCAGCGGGCGTCGGGCTGCAGTCCGTGCAGGATGTAGACATCGCGCCCGCGCACCCGCACCAGCGGACGCGCCTTGTGCTCGCCACCGCCGAAGTCGCGCTCTTCGTGCAGCGCGAGCCCGAAGCCGCCGGCCGCCGCGATCCGGCGTCCGAGCCCGGTGGATCCCTTGAGTGCGAAGAACAACATGGGGCGAGGGTGTCCCGGCCAGAGAGGCGCGGCAATGACGGGGCGCAATGACGCGCGGCGCAATAGGGCGAGGATCGGAAGGACCACCACTCACATGAGCCCGACCGATGATGCTGACGCGTCCGCGCCGCCCGGATTACGACACCAAACGCGCCTTCCTGGTGCGCGCGGCGGCGCGCGCGGCGCGGGCCCGGCCCACGGTGGTCGAGACCCATTCCGCCGTCGTCGTGATGGCGGGCCCCCACGCCTGGAAGATGAAGAAACCCGTGCGCCTGCCGTTCGCGGACCTCACCACCGCCACCGCCCGCGCCCACCTGTGCCGCGAAGAGCTCAGGCTCAACCGGGAGCTTGCGGGGCCCGACGTCTACCTCGGGCTGACGGCGATCACCCAGGCGGACGACGGCACGCTGGCTCTCGATGGAGAGGGGCTCGTGGTGGAGGCGCTCGTCCTCATGCGTCGGCTGGATGCACGCCGGATGCTGGCAGCCCGGCTGGACGCGGGGCCCGCGCCCACGCTGGACGAGGTCGAGGCGCTGGCCGATCGGCTCGTCGCCTTCTACCGCCGGGCGGTGCGCCCGCCCGCGGCCGCCGCGCATTATCTCGACAGGTGGAGCCACACGGGCCGGGTCAACTCCGCCCATCTCGCCGCGATGCAACCGTGGCTGGGACCAGCCTTCTCGCCGGCCTTCGTGCGTCATGCCCCCGGCCTCGTCACCCGGTGCCGGGCCGAGATCGTGGCGCGCGCCGGGGCCGGCCTGATCGTCGAGGGGCATGGCGACCTGCGCCCCGAGCACATCTGCCTCGAGAACCCGCCGGTGGTGTTCGACAGGCTGGAGTTCGACCCGGACCTCAGGCTCGCCGATCCGTTCGAGGAATGCGCCTACCTTGGCATCGAATGCGCGCGGTTCGGGGCCGGGTGGATCGGGATGGCGCTGATGGAGCGGCTCGCGTCGGCGGGCATGGCGCCGCCCTCGCGCACGCTCATGTGCGCCTACGGGGTCAACCGGCTGCTGACGCGCGCGCGACTGGCGATCGACCACCTGCGGGATACGGCGCCGCGCGCGCCCGCGCGCTGGCCGCGCGAGGCGCGCCGCTACCTCCTTCTCGCGCGGTCCATCGCGCAGGGCGCGGGCGTTTCGGGCTGGTGAGGCTCAGGGCACGATCAGGACGGGGCAGGGCGCGTGATGCAGCACCTTCTGGGACACGCTGCCCAGAAGCGCGCCACGGAACCGTCCCAGCCCGCGGTGCCCCATGACGATCATCGTCGGGTCGAGCGCTTCGGCAAGATCCAGGATCTCGTCGGCATAGTCGCCCGTACACATCTTGGTGCGCACGCCGCGCGCGCCGCAGTCGCGGGCGCGCTGCAGTGCCTGGGCGAGAACCTGTTCGCCCAGGGCGGACATGAGCTGGCTTTCATTCACGTCCCGGTCGGCCCGCACCAGGAAATCGCTCATCGCCGGCTGGTCGGCCTGGGCGAAATGCTCGACCATGTGCTCGGATTCGGCCATCTTCCGCCACTCCGGGTCCGGGTGCCGATGGCCCACGACGTGCGTGATCGTGAGGTCGGTTCCAAGCGCCGCTGCAAGTCGCGCGGCCTGCTCCACGGCCCTGTTCCCGTGGTCCGAACCATCGGTGGCGACGAGTATGCGATCGGGCATCGGGCGGTCTCCTTCTGTGTGAACCCGCGATGACCCTGCCGGGCGCGGCCTTGCCGCGCATTGCCGGCCGTCATTGCCGGCGCGTTGACGAAGATCAATGTCGCACGCCGCCGGGATCGTTAGGACGGTCGGTGTCACAGATCCGCCCATGATCGGAGGCCCGCCATGTCCAAGCAGAAATCGAAAAAGCCCGACACATCGAAGGCCACCGCGGTTCCGTTCGAGGCGATGACGAACGGCTTCAACGTCAACCAGGTCATGATGGAAAGCCTGCGGACCATGCAGGCGACGAACGCGGCCGGGATTCAGCGCATCAACAACGAGATGCTGCGCTTCGCCATCGAACGCCTGCAGGAAGACCAGGAGCGGCTGCGCGAAATGGCCACGCCGCGCGACCCTGCGACGGTCGCGGCGCTCTGGGGAAGCTATTTCGCCATGACGGCCCAGGAATACGCGGTCGAGGCGCGCAGGCTCTGGGGCGAGTATTTCGCGGAGGTCTTCGAGGGGTTCGACAAGGCGCGCGGCGAGATGCAGGAGGCGCTGGGCGTGGCGGATACCGAGGAGATCATGAAGTCCGTCCCGGTGTGACGCGCACGAAAAAGTCAGTCGATACCGACTTTCGGCGACTCCTCAGAATACAGTGATCGTGGTATTACCCCTGTATTGACGGGCGTGGGACGCGTGACGTTCTGCGCAGGGCACGGATGCGGGGGACGATCGCATGCCCAAGGACGAAGACATCATCGGCCCGGTGCCGTTCGGGGGCGAAACGCTCGACTCCCTGAAACTCCGGCTCTCCACGTTCATCGAGGATTTTCCGGTCCCGCTCGCCCTGTTCGACAGGGCGATGAACTACGTGGCCGTATCGAAGGCCTGGGTGAAGACGTTCCGGCTCCAGGGTGAAACGCTGATCGGGACGTGCCAGTACGACATCGCCCCGTGGATGTCGCAGGAACTCAGGGCCGCCCACCGCGCCGGCCTGGCCGGTCGGACGATCAGCAACGAAGAGAGCCGGACGACACTCCCCGACGGGACCGAGACCTGGCAACGCTGGACCATCCGTCCGATCCACGGCGCCGACGACGAGGTGACCGGCATCGTCGTGGTGACCGAGGACATCACCGAGGCCGTGCAGGCGCGCCACCGGATGGAGGCCAGCGAACACCGTCTGAGCCACGCGATGGACGTGGCCCGTATCGGCTTGTTCGAGGTTCGCGCGGACACCGGCGAAATCTATGTCTCGCCCACGATCTACGATCTGCTCGACGCCGAGGGGCCGTTCGACACGATCGAAGAATTCATCCAGCTCGCCGCGCCCGAGGACCAGGTGGAACTGCGCAGGCTGCGCGACAACGTTCTGGACCCGACGGGCACCGGGCTTTTCAGCCTGGAACTCGCCCCCGAGATCGGCGGAATGCGGCGGCATTTCGAGCTGAAGGGTCGGGTCGAATACACGGGCGAGGGCGCGGCGCGGCGCCCGGTGCGCGGGATCGGCGTCCTGTTCGACCGGACGGAACGCGCGCGCCTGTCGAATGCGCTGGACTCGGCGCAGCGGCTCGAGACCGTGGGGCGCATGGCGGGTATGATCGCGCATGATTTCAACAACTTGCTGACCGTCATCATGTCGAACCTGGAATTCGCCTCGGACCAGACCGTGGACCGGGCGATGAAGGACCACCTGCGCCGCGCGACCGAGGCGACGCAGCTCGGCGCAAGCTTCACCCGCCGGCTTCTGTCGCTGTCGGGGGCACGCGAGCCGCGGCCAGGCGCGCTCGCCGTCGACGAACACCTCACGCGCACCTGGACCATGCTCGAGCGGGTGCTGGGCGAAGACGCGCACACCACCTTCGTGCCGGGGGCGCCCGAGGGGGCGATTTTCCTCGACCGCGGTGAGCTCGACGGGGCCGTCCTCAACCTCGTGCTCAATGCGCGTGAGGCGACGGCGGACCGGGGAACGATCAGCATTTCCACCGGCTCGCGGCGCCTGACGGCCGCGGACGCGGGTCAGATCCCGGGCGGGCGGCCCGGCGATTTCGTCTGGCTCACCGTGACCGATACCGGCGCGGGGATGAGCCCGGACGTGGCCCAGAAGGCGATCGAGCCCTTCTTCACGACGAAGATGCCCGACCGGGGCAGCGGCCTTGGCCTGACCAGCGTCGCGACGATGCTGTCGCGCGCCGGCGGGTTTCTCAGGATCGACTCCGAGGTCGGGGCGGGCACCGACGTGACCCTCTACTTCCCGCGCGTGGACATGCCGGAACTCGAGACGGGGACCTTGTCCAAGGACATGCCGCGTGGCGACGGCGAGCTGGTGCTGGTGGTCGAGGACGACCCGCTGGTGCGCGAAAGCGTGCTCGACCGGCTCGAGGCGCTGGGATACGCGGTCATCGAGGCGGGCTCGGCCGACCAGGCGATTTCGCTCGTCGAACGGGGCGAGCCCGTGGACCTCGTGTTCTCGGATGTCGTGTTGCCGGGCCGCAAGACGGGCATCGATCTTGTCGAACACCTTTGCGCCGAGGGCCGCAAGATCCCCGCGCTTCTCACCTCCGGTCATACCTCGTTGCGCGAGGACGCGCGGATGACGGGCGACATCGCGATGGAGCTCCTTCCCAAGCCCTACACGCTGCACACGCTCGCCGTGGCCGTGGCGCGCGCGCTCAAGGCTGAAGCGTGCCGCTCTCGTTCTCCGGTATGAAGACGTAGCCCACGCCACGCACCGACCGGATCAGCCGCGGGGCGTCGCCGTCCGGCTCGATCTTGCGCCTGAGACGGGCCACGTGCCCGTCTATGGTGCGGTCGTAGGGCGACCATTCGCGCCCGTGGAGCGCGCGGTTGATCTCGTCCCTGCTTATCACCTGTTCGGGATGCTTCAGGAACAGTTCGAGGAGCTTTGCCTCGAACGGGGTGAGATCCTCGCTCCGGCCGTCGTGGTGGACGACCCGGCCGCGTTTGAGGTCGACCCGCGCGTGGTCGATCGACAGTTCTGCGGGACTTTTCGGGCGTTCGTAACGATCGAGCACGCGGTGGATGCGGATGACGACTTCGCGGGAGTCGAAGGGTTTCACGATGAAATCGTCGGCCCCGGCGACCAGCCCCTGGGCCCGGGTGTCCGGCGCGCCGTGGCCGCTGATGATGACGACCGGAATGTTCTGTTTCGCCCGCAGATCGCGCGCCAGAGACAGCCCGTCGCCGTCCCCCAGTTCGAGGTCGAGTGATACCAGGTCGACCCCGCCGGCGTCGAGTTCGGCGATCATGCCGTTCATGTCGGCGGCCTCGCGGACCCGCCAGCCTTCGGTTTCAAGAAGTTTGCGCAGAATTGACCGGACCTCGGCCTCGTCGTCGACGACCAGGATTGTTTTCTTGAACATGGTCCCCCGCGTGTCGTTTCGGCCCGGACCGGCGTTCGTGCCCATCTGCACGATGCGCCCGCCAAGTGATCGGCTGATCCAATAATGCCGATCAGGGCATCGCGTGGCAATCGACGGCCCATCGCGCGAACGTTGTCACGCGTGGCTTCGGGCGGGCGGCCGCAGGGCTGCGGCCGCGCCGGTTCAGAAGATGGCGCTCTCGCTTTCCTCGAACGAGGTCCAGAGCCCCATCACGACGAGGATGCCGCCCGAGACGATGGCATTCCATACCAATGCCGTTTCGGTCGCGTATCCGAGCACCCAGGGCGAAAGGACGAGCCAGGCCCCGACCAGCGCCGTGAGCCATTCTTCCCATTTCTGGAAAGAAAACAGCGCCGCACCGCCCAGGATCACGGCCACGGCCCCGGTCGCGAGGAAGTTCCAGCCGCTCATGGGGAACGCCTCGCCCTCGGCGAGGGTCGGTCCCAGGAAGAAGGCCGAGGCGATGATCCACAGGCCGATGATGAGGGTGATGACGTCCTGCCAATGTATCTTGTTCATGGTTCAGGTCTCCGTGTTGCACGCGATGTGTCCATCGCGCGCCTCCATCATTTCAGCCTTTGCGGGCGTGGCATTGACGGCCGACAACCGCGGACAGAATAATGCGCGCGGCGCGGCGGCGTATGGGTGATCGCGGGGCACAACCTGAAATTGTGCATGGACTATTCAAATTACCCCTTGGCGCGAATCGCGAAGTCCCCGCATGCGTTGCCTCCGGACCCGACACATTCTTTCGAAGGGGGCACGTATTCACCAAAAGGCGTAGGCCGAAATTCGGGCGCCCGATCGCCTCTTATACCAAATCGCACGTTTGGCGTTGCCGAACCGCCCCCCTTGCATTTTTCCATGCGAAAAAGGCGGTGGACAGGGTTTCCAGCTGTTGCGCGTGCGGGGAGCCGCCGACATAAATCGACTTGGGGCGCAGGCGCAACACTGGCACAGGCCCGGCTTCGCGGGGTTCGCGCCTGCAGAAATTTGATGGTAGATATTGTGTCGGCAGACAGAAAAGAATCCTAGGGGTGGTGGTGTGAGCATAGACAATCCTCGAAACGCGAAGATCGCACGGCGCACCGCGCTCGCGCTTCTTGCCGGCACCAGCCTTTCGGCCTGCGCCGGCGGGATGACCTTCCCGGTTTCCGAGGAAGCGCAGGAACCCCTAGCCGAGCGCGGCATCAACGTGATCCGCATCTCCACCAAGAACATCGAACAATACGGCGACACCAAGGGTGCCGCGATCCTGTCGGTGGAGTCCAACCCGCCCAGCGATCCGGGCGTCTACGCCTATCCCGTCGGGGTGGGTGACCAGCTGCGCGTGCAGACCTGGAGCACACCGGAACGGCGCGTCTCCGGCGACGGCGACGCGATCGTCGAGGGGCCCATCGTGAACGAGCGGGGGCAGTTCTTCTATCCCTTCGTGGGCATGGTGACCGCTGTCGGCCGTACCACCACGCAGATTCGCGGGATCCTGGAGCAGAAGCTCAGCGTCTACATCGCCGATCCGCAGGTCGAGGTCGACGTACAGGAATTCAACGCGCACCGCGTGTCGGTCGTGGGGGCAGTGACGAACCAGGGCGCGGTCACGCTGACCAACGTGCCGATGCGGCTGCTCGACCTTCTCAACCAGGCGGGGACCGAGCCGGACTCGGACCTGCGGCGCGTGGAAATCCGCCGCCACGGCAAGACCTACATCGTGAACCTTCAGTCCTTCGTGGACTACGGCGCGCGCGGGCAGAACCCGCTCATCCTGCCCGGCGACATGGTCGTCGTGCCGGCGATGAACGACAACAAGGTCTTCGTGTTCGGCGAGATCGAGACAGGTGAAGTGCTGCTCGGCTCCGCCCCGCGCAACCTGACCGAGATCCTCGCGGGGCAGGGCGGGATCGACCAGGTTCGCGCCAACGCGCGCGGCATCTTCGTCTTCCGCCGCCCGCCGGGCCGGCAAAAGGGCTTCGACGTGTTCCAGTTCGACCTGACGGATGCCTCGACGCTGATCCTGACATCGCAGTTCATGATGGCCCCGATGGACGTGGTCTTCGTGACCACGGACCCGATCGCGCGCTGGAACGACACGGTGGGGCAGGTCGCCTCGGCCGTCTCGGCGGTGGTGCAGGGCCGCGCACTGGTCGACGCCTTTACGCCTTGATCGCATTTCCCACAGGACGACCCTTCGGCGGGGACCGCCGGGCGCGGGACGAACGCCGCCTTACTGGTGCGCGTAGCCGAGATATTTCGAATACCCGGCGCCGAATTCCGGGAAAAACCTTTCTTCCGGGGCATTTTGCGGGCAACACACCCCTAGCGGACCCGCCACTTGAAAACGCTCCTTTTCGGGCACGTCTAATTGAGGCGAATGAATAATGACTGAACACAGCGCCGGTGCGAACACGATGGCCTCGACCGACGTGGATGACGAAATCGACCTGAAGGATCTTCTTGCCCAGCTTCTGGCGCGCAAGTGGATGATCCTCTTCTTCGTGGTTCTGGGCACGCTCCTCGGGGCGGCGTGGGGCCTGATCCCGCCCAGCATCTTCCGCGCGAGCGCCCTGGTCCAGATCGAGCAGCGTTCCGACAAGGTTTTCCTTCCGTCCGAGCTGGTGGGCGACCTGCTGACCGGGCTCCAGTCGCAGGACAGCGGGCTCGAGACCGAGGTCCACGTCATCCGCTCGCGCCTTGTTCTCCAACCGGTGGTGGAACGGCTGGGCGAGCAGACCATCGTCATTCCGGAAGGCTTCCCCGTGGTCGGCGATGCGCTGGCACGCTACGACCTGCCCGTGCTCGACGACGTGCTCGCCCCCGAACACGCGCGGGCCGGGGAGTCGATCGACGTGTCGATCTTCGATCTCGCCGAAAGCGACCCGGCCAACCCGTTTCGCCTGACCGTCGAAGGCCCGGAGACCTACGCGCTCGCCTTGCCCAACGGTGACGTCCTGTCCGGACGGGTGGGCGAAGAGCTGGCCCTGCCGAACGACGGCACGATGGTCGTGTCGGACATGACAGCGGATACCGGCCGCGAATACCTCATCTACCAGCAGCCCCTGCGCAAAGCCGTCGAGCGCATCCGCGAAGGGCTGAAGATCAGCGAGCGTGAAGACACCGGTATCGTCGATTTCGATTATGAAACGGCGCAGGAAACCAAGGCCGTTCCGCTTCTGAACGCGGTCATCCGCGAATACATGAACCAGAACCTGCGGCGCCGCTCGGCCGAGATCGACAACAGCATCGCCTTCATCGAGGAACAGCTCGCCGACAATGCCATCGAACTCGAAGAAGCGAACAAGGAGCTTGCCGAGTTCCGCCGCAACAGCGAGATCGTGGAACTGGCCGCCGGCACGCAGGAGCTTCTCAACACCGCCGTTGAGATGGAGTCGCGCATCGACGAACTGGAGTTCCAGAAGGAACAACTGCTTCAGAACCTGACGATCAACCACCCCGACGTGCGCGCCATCGAGGCAGAGGAACGGCGCTACCAGGAGCGGCTGGAAGAGATCCGGGGGGAGCTCACGCGGTTGCCCGAGGTCGAGCAGGACCTCGCGGTCCTCGTCCAGCGCGTCGAGAAGGCGCGCGCGCTCGAGCAGCAGTTGCGGGCGCGGGTGGAGCAGTTGCGGGTGCTGCAGGCCAGCACCGTGGGCAACATCCGGGTTCTCGAACCCGCCGAAATCGCCGAACCGGTCGGACCCAACCGCCTGATGCCGGCGGCGCTCGGCGGGCTACTGGGCCTTGTGCTGAGTGCCTTCGGCGCGCTCGCCCTCAACGCCCTGCGCCGCGGTGTCGAAGACGGGCGCGAGATCGAGGCGCTGGGCCTGCCGCTTTTTGCGACCATCAACAAGGCGCCGCAGACGATCGGGATCGGGGCGGCGGACAAGCGCTACGGGCTCGCCCTGCACGACCCCGAAAGCCTGATCGTGGAATCCATGCGCGGCCTGCGCACGGGTCTGAAATTCGCGATGGCCTCGGCCGAGTCAAAGACCCTGATGGTTTCGTCCTGCGCACCGGGTGACGGCAAATCCTTCATCTCGCTCAATCTCGCCATCGTGTCGGGGCAGTCCGGGCTGAAGGTGTTGCTGATCGACGCGGACATGCGCCGCGGCTTCCTGCGCAAGTATTTCGGGCTGGATCGCGACCATCCGGGCCTGTCCGACGTGCTCACGGGCAAGAACAAGGACTGCATCCAGACCTACGAAAAAGAGAAGATCGACTTCCTCGCCACCGGGCGGTTCCCGCCCAATCCGACCGAGCTTTTGGACAGCAAGGCCTTCGAGGAACTCCTGGCCTGGGCCAACGAGCAATACGACCTGGTGATCGTCGATGCGCCGCCGGTCCTCGTGGCCGCGGACGCCACGATCATCGGGCAACAGGTCGGGATGAAGATGCTGGTTGTGCGCCACCTCGTCACCACGGAACCCGAGATCCTCTCGGCCCAGAAGACGCTGCAGACCGCGGGCGTGCGCCTGTCGGGGGCGATCCTGAACCAGTACGACGAATCGAAGAGCCGCTATGGCCGCTACGGACAGAAATACGGCCACTATTACGGCGGGTACCGCTACAAGTACGGGCGCGACGAGAGCAGCGACTGAACCGGCGGGCGGCCGGCCCCTTTCTCACGGTGAGTTGAGCCGCGTTTGTCGCGGGGCATGGCAGGATGGCCATATGTTCCGACCGATCGCCCTTGCCGCCTCGCTTGTCCTGACCGCGCTGCCCGCCCTGGCGCAGGAGGGACGCATCCCGTCCCATTGCCACGCGCTGGCCCAGAAGGCCGGGCTGCCTTTCGTGCATCGCGCGGCCTACACCGATCCGGTGGCCCCCGACAGCGTGCGCATCAGCTACATCGGGCACGCAGCCTTCCTGATCCAGACCGAGGGCGGGTTGAACTTCATCACCGACTACACCGGGGACCAGGGCGGCGCCGACCTGATCCCGGACGTGGTGACGATGAACAACGCCCACGTCAGCCATTTCACCTGGTCGCCCGACCCGGACATTCCGCACGTGCTTGAGGGCTGGGCGAACGCGGATGGGGAGCGCGCGTATGACCTGGACCTCGGCGAGGCGCTGATCCGCAACGTCCACACCGACATCCGCTCGAACGGGGGTGGCAACGTGGTCGAGGATGGCAATTCGATCTTCGTCTTCGAGGTGGCGGGGCTCTGCATCGGCCACCTGGGTCACCTCCACCACATCCCGGACGCGGGCCAGTATGCCGAGATCGGGCGGCTCGACGTGGTGATGGCGGCGGTCGACGGCGGCACGTCGCTGGACACCCGCAGCATGCTCAAGGTGATGGAGCGGCTGAGGGCGCGGGTGGTCATCCCCATGCACTGGTTCGGGCGCTTCACGCTCGACCGTTTCATGGAAGGCATGCAGGAAGGCGGCTACGACGTGGTCGATGCGGGGATCGGGGAGATCACCCTGTCGATGGATTCGCTGCCCACGCGCCCCACGGTCATGCTCTTGCAGCCCGGCCTGATGCGCGAGTGACTTGCCCCGCGCGGCGCGGAGTGCGATTCAACCTGCCATGAGCGATTTGAACCCTGCCGACGCGGCTTTTGCCGACACCCTGCGCGCACGCATGCCCGAGACCGCGTTCCGCGATCTCACACCGGCCTACCTGGAAGAGCCCCGAGGCCTGTTCCACGGGGGGGAGGGGCTTCTGGTGGCCCCCGGCTCGACCGAGGAGGTGGCCGAAGTGGTGCGCCAGGCGCAGGCAGCGCGCGTCGGGATCGTGCCCTACGGCGGGGGCACCGGGCTGGTCGGCGGGCAGATCCGGGCCGAGGGGCCCGCGCCGGTGATCCTGTCGCTCGAACGGATGACGGCCATGCGCGGCATCTACCCGGAAGAAAACGTCGCCATCGCGGAGGCGGGCGTGATCCTGTCCGCCCTGCAGGCGGCCGCGGAAGAGGCCGACCGGCTCTTTCCCTTGTCGCTCGCCTCCGAAGGATCGGCGCGGCTGGGGGGTGTGCTTGCGACCAATGCGGGCGGCGTGAACGTGCTGCGCTACGGAAACACGCGCGAGCTGTGCCTCGGGCTCGAGGCGGTTCTGCCGGACGGGTCGGTGTGGCACGGGCTGAAACGGCTGCGCAAGGACAACACGGGCTATGACCTGCGGGGGCTGCTGATCGGGGCCGAAGGCACGCTCGGCGTCATCACCGCCGCGTCGATGCGCCTCTTTCCGCGCCCCGCGCGCAGCGGCACCGCGCTGTTCGCGGTCGAAAGCCCGGCGGCGGCGCTCAAGCTGCTGGCGCTCGCGGGATCACGGATCGGCCCGGGGATCAGTGCGTTCGAACTCATCTCTGGGCAGGGGCCCCGGTTCCTCGAGGAGACCGAGTGCCCGGCGCGCTGCCCGCTCACGCCCATCCCGGACTGGTCGGTGCTGATCGACCTGGGCATGGGCGCCGGGGATGACCCGGACGCCGCGCTCACCGGGCTGTTCGAAGCCGCGCTCGAGGCGGGGCTGGTGTCCGACGGGGTGATCGCGCAGTCCGAGGGCCAGCGCGCGGGCCTGTGGCAGATGCGCGAAGAGATCCCGGAGGCGAACCGCCGGATCGGCGCGGTGTCCTCGCACGACATCTCGTTGCCGCTGTCGGAGATCCCCGCCTTCCTCGATCGGGCGGGGGACGCGGTGCGGGCGCTCGGCGATTTCCGCATCAACGCGTTCGGGCACCTGGGCGACGGCAACCTGCACTACAACATCTTCCCGGCCCGAGGCGAAAGCCGCGACGCCTATGCCGACCGGCGTGCCGAGGTGGCCGGAACGATCTATGATCTCGTGGATGAAATGGGCGGCTCTTTCTCGGCCGAACACGGCATCGGGCGTCTCAAGGTGGGCGACCTGGCGCGTTACGGCGATCCGGCGAAGCTTGCCGCGATGCGCGCGATCAAGGCGGCGCTCGACCCGGCGGGGATCATGAACCCGGGCGTGATGCTCGCCGAGTGAGCGGCCGGAAAAGGAGACGCGCCCCGCCGGGGGGACGGACGGGGCGCGCGGCACGGGGAACGTGCTATCATGCAAGCGGGATAGATCTTGCAGACGCTGTCAGGGATAGCCCCCAAACCTTTCGATTTGGTTTACGCGCCTTCGAAAGCACAGAGGGCGTGGACGTCCATGCCCATCTTCTCGAGCTTCGCGTGACCGCCGATCTCCGGCAGGTCGATGATGAAGGCGCAGCCCACGACCTCGCCGCCCAGCCGCTCGATGAGCTTGATGCCGGCCGCGGCCGTGCCCCCGGTGGCCAGCAGGTCGTCGACCAGCAGCACCTTCTCGCCCGGCTGGATCGCGTCGTCGTGCACTTCCATCACCGCCTCGCCGTATTCCAGCTGGTAGGCCTCGCTCACGGTCGCGCCGGGCAGCTTGCCCTTCTTGCGGATCGGGATGAAGCCGACCGACAGCTGGTGCGCGATGGCGCCCCCGATGATGAAGCCGCGCGCCTCGAGCCCCGCGACCTTGTCGATCCGGGTGCCGGCATAGGGATGCAGCATCTGGTCGATGCACATGCGGAAGCCGCGCGGGTCGGCGAAAAGCGTGGTCACGTCCCGGAACATGATGCCCTCATGCGGGAAGTCCACGATGGTTCGGATGTAATCCTTGACGGTCTTCATCGGCTCACTTCGTGTTTTTTGTCTCGATCGGCCGACCACATAGAACAGCGCCGCGCCGGATGCACGTTCGCATTTGCAACGGGCCGCGTCACCGGGTGTCCGTCCCGTAGTGGCGCCGCAGCGCCATGATATCCTGCTCACCGAGCTGCTTGGCGATGTTGGCGTCCTGCGAAAAGACCGAGATCGCGTCGTAATACGGATTGCGGATATCGGTCATCAGCCCCATCGCCTGGGTCAGCTCCTCGAGCATCACGCTTTCATAGGCGCGGATGTTCAGCGTGGTCGAAAAGACGATCGCCACGCGCCGGATGTGACCTGTGGCGCGTTCGAACACCATACGCGTCGAGGCCCCGCCAAGCGGTGAGCCGTCGACCCCGTCGATCCCCGTGCCGGTGATGGGGTCGCCACGTTCCAGGTCGAAGAGGAAGATCTCGATCTCGGCCTCCGCGTCCGGGGCGACCTGGGCAAGCCGCACGCCGGCGTCGGCCGCGTTCAGCGCCTGGATCGCGCGTTCCAGGGCGGCGGCGGCGCGCAGTTTCTTGCCCCCGAGGTAAGCGTCGTCGATCCGGCGGACCGCGACGCGAATGGGGGAGGCCCGGTCCCATTTGACCATCGCCTTCGTGCAGCCGCCGCCCGGCGGCGCGCCGCAGGCGACCGCGCGGTAGAAATCCTCGTCGCGCATCGGGCCGGTCGCCTCGACGTATTCCTGGGCGAGCGCGAGCCCCGGCAAGACAAACGCCAGCGCCAAGGCGGCCGGCGTCACAGCACCCGGCCGGCAATCGTCGAGAGCTTGGCCACCATGTCGGGGTCGCGCTTTTCCGGCGCTGTCATCACAGCGAAGTCGAGCGCCCGGTCGCAGCCGTGCGGGCAGGTGTCGCGCGTGGTGCCCAGAAGCTTGGGCAGGCGGGCGATCAGCGCGCGGGCATTGTCGGAGTTCGCCCCCAGCGTGGCGATGATGTCCGCGATGTCGACTTCGCCGTGATGCGGGTGCCAGCTGTCGTAGTCCGTGATCATCGCGACGGAGGCGTAATCGATCTCCGCTTCGCGTGCGAGCTTGGCCTCCGGCATGTTCGTCATGCCGATCACGTCGCAGCCCCAGACCTCCCGATACAATTTGGATTCGGCCAGGGACGAGAATTGTGGCCCCTCCATGGCAAGGTAAGTGCCCCCCATGTGGACACTCACGCCGGAGGCTTCCGCGGCCGCCTGGCAGGCGGCGGCGAGCCGCATGCAGACCGGGTGGGCAACGCTGACATGGGCCACGAGACCGGAGCCGAAGAAGCTCTTTTCACGCGACACGGTGCGGTCGATGAACTGGTCGACGATCACGAAATCGCCCGGCGCCATCTCTTCGCGGAACGACCCGCAGGCCGAGACCGAGATGATGTCGGTGACGCCAAGCGACTTCAATGCATGGATATTCGCGCGGTAGGGGACCGTTGTCGGGGAATGCACGTGGCCGCGCCCGTGCCTTGGCAGGAAGGCCATCTTCACGCCGTCCAGCGTCCCGGTGAGGATCTGGTCGGAGGGATCGCCGAAGGGGGTTTCCAGCGTGACCCAGTCGGCGTCCGCGAGCCCCTCGATCTCGTATAGCCCCGACCCGCCAATGACGCCGATCATCGTGTCCATTTCTGCCCTCCTGTCGCGCCTTGGGGGAGTGAACCAGCCACAGTGATCATAGACAAGCCGCAATCGGTTCACGAATAGGTCCAAATCGGGGGGTAGGAGAACCACCATGTTGATACAGAAAGCGTTTCATACCCTGACCCCGCCGCCGCCCCGCGACCTCGCGCCGATTCTGGTCACCTTCGGTGTCTGGTCGGCCGTCGCGGACCTGGACCTTGTCTGGATGGGCTTTCCCGTCCTGCCGCTCTGGTTCGCCCTTGCCTCGGGCACGTTGTTCTGGCTGATCGGCCGAATGCCCGAATTCTACGACCGGGCCCACGGGACCCCGCAGAAGGCCGCCGTGATCGGCATGTCCGCCTTCCTGGTCTTCGTCATCCTGGCCTCGAGCCTGTCGACACAGGCATGGATGATCCAGTCGGTCTGGATCGCCGGTTCGATCCTCTACGGGCTCGTCTTCTCGGTCGGCGTCCTTATGGGCGACAACGAGGATCTCGCGATGCTCTGTCCCCGATGGGCCCATGCACCGGATTTCACCCGGACGGCCCTTTGGGTGATCGCCATCCGCAACGCTTTCGTGGCGCTGGGCGCGGTGATCCTGATGAACGAGACGCAGCTGACCGAATGGGTCGTCTTCGTCACCCTGGGCAAGGTCGCCGCGTATTATGTCGGCGAATGGTTCACGGTTCAGGCCTACCTCTCGCGGGTGGCCTGATCGCGGTCGGGCAGGGGTGGCCTTTTCTGCGACGCGGCGATATTTGGGTGGCTTGAACATCCAACCGCGTTAGAGGTGACCCTTGGCCCGAGCCCTCCTGGCACGTTTTGCCAATCGTATTTCCACGCCTGATCTGCGCCTGGCCCCGAACGATCCACTGAGTTTCGGGCGCCTGCGCATCGAGCTTCTCTCGGGCCTGACCGTCGCGCTCGCTCTGGTGCCGGAAGCTGTCGCCTTCGCCTTCGTGGCCGGCGTTCACCCGCTCGTGGGCCTCTATGCGGCGTTCATGGTGGGGCTGATCACGGCCGTCTTCGGTGGCCGGCCCGGCATGATTTCCGGCGCGACCGGGGCGCTGGCGGTGGTCATGGTGGCGCTCGTGGCCAAGCACGGCGTGGAATACCTCTTCGCCACCGTTGTCCTGATGGGGCTGATCCAGATCTTCGCGGGCATCATGCGCTGGGGCAAGTTCATCCGGCTCGTGCCGCACCCGGTCATGCTGGGCTTCGTGAACGGGCTGGCCATCGTGATCTTCCTGGCCCAGCTGACCCAGTTCAAGGTGCCCGGCACGGCGGAGGCGACCGGGCACGGCACCTCCGGGGGCGAATGGCTGACGGGCATTCCGCTCTACACCATGCTGGGGCTCGTGGCGCTGACGATGGCGGTGATCTGGGTCATGCCGCGCATCACGCGGGTGATCCCGGCGCCGCTGGCCGGGATTGTGGTGGTGGCCGCGGTGGTCATCGGCTTCGGGATCGATGTGCCGCGCGTCGGCGACCTGGCCTCGATCCAGGGCGGGCTGCCGCCGTTCCATATCCCCGCGGTGCCGCTCAACCTGGAAACGCTGGAGATCATCCTGCCCTACGCGGTGATCCTGGCCGCGATCGGGCTGATCGAGAGCCTTCTGACCCTGAACCTCGTGGGCGAAATGACCGGCCAGCGCGGCGGGGCGAGCCAGGAATGTGTCGCCCAGGGCGTGGCCAACACCGTGACCGGTTTCTTCGGCGGCATGGGCGGCTGCGCGATGATCGGGCAGTCGATGATCAACGTGAAGTCCGGCGGGCGCACCCGGATCGCGGGGATCGCCGCGGCGCTGTTCCTCCTGAGCTTCATCCTCTTCGCGTCGCCCCTGATCGAACAGATCCCGCTCGCGGCGCTGGTGGGGGTGATGTTCATGGTCGTGATCGGCACCTTCGCCTGGAACTCGGTCCGCATCCTGACCCGCGTGCCGCGTATCGACGCCTTCGTGATCCTGCTGGTGACGGCCGTGACCGTGGTCGAGGACCTGGCGGTCGCCGTGGTCGTGGGCGTGATCGTGTCGGCGCTCGCCTATGCCTGGGGCAACGCGACGCGTATCCGCGCGCAAACCCACATCACGCCCGAAGGCGCGAAGGTCTACCGCGTGCAGGGGCCGCTGTTCTTCGGGTCGTCGGACGGGTTCGCGGAACTCTTCGACGTGTCCGGCGACCCGTCGAAGGTGATCGTCGACTTCGCCGACAGCCGGGTGGCCGACCAATCGGCCCTCCAGGCGATCGAGGCCGTCGCGGGCAAGTACGAAGCCGCGGGCAAGTCGCTCCAGCTGCGCCACCTGTCGCGGGACTGTCACCGGCTGCTCAAGCGCGCCGGTCACCTGATGGTCGATAGTGACGACGATCCGGATTACGAGATCGCCGTGGATTACTCGGTTCGTACCGGGATCCTGGGCGGCCACTGACCGAAACGGTGCACGGGGCTGTTGACGGCGGCCCCGCAGCCCATTTCCGGNTTTTCTAGGATTCTAGGATTCTAGGATTCTAGGATTCTAGGATTCTAGGATTCTAGGATTCTAGGATTCTAGGATTCTAGGATTCTAGGATTCTAGAGTTCCCGACCTGACACGAGAGCTCCCGGTCGCTCTCCCGTCAAAGCGACAGATGCGTCCGGTCGAAGCCGTCCTTCGCCTTCAGCCCGTATCCCACCGCCCGGTCGATCGCGACATGGCACCACCAGATCGCCCCGACCGCCACGACGAGTGACGTGCCCGACACCCAGCCCACGCCGATCGTCAAGGCGGGCAGCGTGAAGACATGCGCGAGGTTGTAGAAGACCGCGCCCCGGCGCGGCCCGGCGAGATAGCCCAACGCGCTGAGATCCGGGACCAGGATCAGCGTGGCGAACAGCCACCAGCTTGCGCCCGTATCCGCGAATAGCCAGAGGCCTATGACCGCCAATGCGAGCCCTTCGAGCTTGAGGTGCAGAATCTGGGCGGCGTCGAGCGGGGCGCGCCGGTGCGCGGTGCCGGGAAAGCTGGCGGTGTCGGTCATGATGGCTCCTTTCGACGCCATCATGGCCTTTCGCCTCGTGAATGGGTATCGGCCAAAACCGAGACCCAACCATTCACAATTGAATACCTCAGTCGTCCGGCCGCGTCAGTTCGAACGCCTCGCGGATGACCGAATAATCGCGATACCCGAGCCGCGTGACCATGCCGAAGCGCGTGATGTCGAACTTGCCGTCCACCAGGCAATCGTCGCGGATATGCACGCCCACGACGCGACCGATGACCATGAAATTGTCTTCTCCCTCGAGCTGGATGAGCTGGCTCAACCGGCATTCCAGGGAGGCGGGCGCCAGCGCTACGCGCGAACAGGCGATCTCGTTGCAGGCGGCCTTGGTCACCTCGGAATGGGGGAACTCGTCCTCGCCCGCGGCAAGCGATGCCGACGAGGCGTTCATGTGGTGGATCGCCTCTTCCTCGACCACGTTCACGCAGAACACGCCCGTCTGGTCGATGTTGCCCAGCGAATCCTTGCCGCGCGCCCGGTCGCTCTTGCCCGAGGTCGAGGCGAACATGACCTGCGGCGGGGTATAGGCGACCGCGTTGAAGAACGAATAGGGCGCGAGGTTGTCGAATCCGCGCGATGAGCGGGTCGAGATCCAGCCGATCGGGCGCGGGGCGACGATGGCGTTGAACGGGTTGTGCGGCAGGCCGTGGCCGTCTTCGGGGCGATAGAACATGGGGCTCCTTGTCAGTTGCCTCTTGCTAGCCTGACCGGCCGGGGAATGGAATGGCTGACGCGGCGAACGGAGTACCGACCCACCGGGATTTGACCGGCTTGCCACGTACCCCGGCCGCGGGGCTTTCCCCCGGCCGCCCATATGAGCTAAGGCGGGTCAGAACGAAGCGAAGGAAATCGGCCCTGTTCACGCTGGCCCCAGAAACACCCGCCGACTGGTGGGAGGTCGAAGCGCTCTATGACCTGTGCTTCGCGCCGGGGCGCGAGGCGCTTTCGTCCTATCGCCTGCGGGACGATGTCCCCCCGGTCGAGGGGCTGTCGCTCACCGCGCGCGACCCGGAAGGAATCCTGGCCGGCGCGATCCGGTTCTGGCCCGTGCACGTGGGCGACGCGGATGCGCTGCTTCTGGGGCCTGTCGCCGTCCACCCGACACGCCAGGGCGAAGGATTGGGCGGTCTCCTGATCCGCCACAGCCTCGATGTCGCCCGCGACCGCGGCTGGGCGCGGGTGATGTTGGTGGGAGACGAACCCTATTACGGGCGCTTCGGTTTCCGGCGGCTGGACGGTGTCCGAATGCCGCCTCCCACGAACCCGGACCGGGTCCTCGGCATCGCGCTCGCGCCCGATGCCTGGAAGGGCGTGACGGGCCCGGTGACACGGTGGACCGACACGCCGGTGCCGGGCGTGGCGCCGCCGGCCTAGGTCTCGCGCCGGAAGAGGTAATCCATCACCGGTTCGCGCACGGATTGCAGGCCCGAGCGGCGGGCCGCGTCCATCACCTCGCGCAATTCGCCCAGGTCGGTGCGCCGGATCAGGTGCTTCACCGGCCCGACCGAGGCGGGACGCATCGACAGGCTCTGCATCCCGAGTGCCGCGAAACACACCGCCTCCACCGGGCGCCCGGCGTCCTCGCCGCAGAACGACAGCGGTGTCCGGGCCTCGGCACAGCGGTGCACGATCATGTCGATCAGGTTCAGAAATGACGTGTTCAGCGTGTCGTAGCGCCGCCGGACACGCTCGTTCTCCCGGTCGGCGGCGAAGAAGAACTGCTTGAGATCGTTGCCCCCGATCGAGATGAAATCCGCCTCCTCGAAGAACTGGCGTGGCGCGAAGGCAAGCGACGGGGTCTCGAGCATCGCCCCCACCTCGACCGTGGCCGGAAGCCGGTGGCCCATGCGCTTCTCGCGCTCGAGCTCGCGGTAGAAGATCGCCTTGGCCTCGGAGAATTCGTCGAACTGGGCGATGAAAGGGAACATCACCGACAGGTCGCGCCCGGCAGCGGCGCGGATCAGGGCCTGCACCTGCATGCGCATCACCCCGGGCTTGTCGAGCCCCACGCGGATCGCGCGCCAGCCCAGCGCCGGGTTCGGCTCTTCCGTGGGCTTCATGTAGGGCAGGACCTTGTCCGACCCGATGTCGAGCGTGCGAAACACCACGCGCTTGCCCCCTGCCGCGTCCAGCACCCGCGAATAGAGTGCCGCCAGTTCGCCGCGTTTCGGCACGTTGGCGCGCGTCAGGAACTGAAGCTCGGTGCGAAAGAGCCCCACGCCCTCCGCCCCCGAACCTTCGAGCGACGGGAGGTCGGCCATCAGGCCCGCGTTCATCATCAGTGACACGGTGGTACCGTCCACGCTGGTGGCCGACTTGTCGCGCAGGCCGACATAGCGCTTCTGCTGCTCCGCCTGCATCGCCATCTTGTCGCGGAACGCGCCGCGCACGCTGTCCTCGGGGCGCAGGTGCACGATCCCCTGGTCGCCGTCCACGATGATCGGGTCGCCGTTCAGCGCCTCGGTCGTGATGCGGCTGGCGTTGACCACCAGCGGGATCGCGAGCGCGCGCGCGACCACGGCCGCGTGGCTCGCCACCGAGCCGCCCTCGAGCACCACGCCCTTCAGGCTGCGCCCGTATTCGAGAAGCTCGCCGGGGCCGATGTTCTGGGCCACCAGGATCGGGTCGTCGGGCATCTCGGCGCCGGTGTCGTCGCCCTGGCCCGTGAGGATGCGCAACAGCCGGTTGGACAGGTCGTCGAGATCATGAAGCCGCTCGCGCAGGTAGGGGTCCGGCACCTGCGCCATGCGCGACCGCGCAGAGCTCTGCTCCTTTTCCACTGCCGCCTCGGCGGACAGGCCGCGGTAGATGTCCTCTTCCATGCGCCGCATCCAGCCCTTGGAATTGGCGAACATGCGATAGGCTTCGAGAACCTGGAGCTGGTCCTTGTCGGCCCCCTGGGTCGTGGCCAGAAGCTCGTCCACGGAAACCCGGAGCTCGTCCACCGCCGCGCGCAGGCGCCGGGCCTCCTGGTGGGGGTCGTCGGCGATCGGGTTGGTCACCACAACGCGCGGCTCGTGCAGCCACACGTGCCCCTCGGCGATCCCTTCCTGGCCCGAGCCGCCGCGGAACATCGCCGGGCGCTGGTGCAGGGCGGCCAGCGCGGCACCTTCGCCCACGAAGGCGCCGAGCTCGGTCATCTCGGCCAGCACCATCGCCACGACTTCCATGCCGTAGACCTCGTCCTCGGTGAATCCGCGCGCCTCCCTGGACTGCACGACCAGCACGCCCAGCGTTTCGCCCAGCCGCTGGATCGGCACGCCCAGGAAGGAGGAGTAGATCTCTTCCCCGGTCTCCGGCATGTAGCGGAACCCGCGTTCGGAGGGGGCGTCCGGCGTGTTGATGATGCGTGACGTGCGCGCGACGCGGCCGACCAGGCCTTCACCCATGCGCATCCTGGTCTGGTGGACGGCCTCGGCCTTCAGGCCCTCGGTCGCGCAGAGTTCCAGCGTGTCGGAATCGCGAAACAGGTAGATCGAGCACACCTCCACGCCCATCGATTCCGCGATGATGCGCGTGACGTGGTCGAGCCGCTCCTGCCCCTCGGTGTCGGTGGCAAGCGTGTCGCGCAGCCGACCCAGGAGCTTGCGCGACTCGGTCGGTTCCTCGTTTGTGCTGGTTTCCCTGTTCACCGGTGTCCCCTGAACCGTTCGCCAGAGTTTAACCATACCGGCCCGCGGTCCGGAAAGCGTTTTTCCGTGACCTTTCGAAGGTGAGACGAAATGCGCCCGTCGAGGTGCGTAGGGGCCAACCCCTTTTCACCGTTCCGAAAAATACTTCGGGGGGAGCGGATTTGCCTTGGCAAATCCGCGGCGGGGGGCTGGCCCCCCGCGGTGCCGCAGCCGGACCGCCGGTCCGGGGCGTGGCGGACGGAGCGCGGGCGCGCGCGCCCGCACCGCTGTCAGACTTTGTCGAGATCGAAGGCGTCGTGGAGCGCCTGCACGGCGAGCTCCATGTACTTGCGGTCGACGAGCACGGAGATCTTGATCTCCGAGGTGGTGATGACCTTGATGTTGATGCCCTCGTTGGCGAGCACCGAGAACATCTTGGAGGCGATGCCCGCGTGGCTGCGCATCCCGATCCCCACGACCGAGATCTTGGCCACGTCCTGGTCGGCCACGAGCTCGCGGAAATTGATCGAGCCCGCGTCCTTCGCCTGAGCCAGCGCCTTCTCGGCACGTGCGACCTGGCCCACGGGGCAGGAGAAGGTCATGTCCGTGCGCCCGTCCTCCGAGATGTTCTGCACGATCATGTCCACGTTCACGCCGGCATCGGCCAGCGGGGTGAAGATGGCCGAGGCGATCCCGGGGCGGTCGGCCACGGAGATCAGGGTCATCTTCGCTTCATCACGGCTGTAGGCCACGCCAGAGACGACATTCTGTTCCACGATTTCCTCCTCGTCGCAGACCAGGGTGCCTGCATTGGGGTCGTATTCCTCGAAAGACGATAGCACGCGCAATTTGACCTTGTAGCGCATGGCGAGCTCGACGGAGCGGGTCTGGAGCACCTTGGCGCCCAGGGAGGCGAGCTCGAGCATTTCCTCGAAGGCGATGCGATCGAGCTTGCGGGCCTTGTCCTCGATACGCGGATCGGTGGTGTAGACCCCGTCCACGTCGGTGTAGATGTCGCAGCGCTCCGCGCCGAAGGCGGCGGCGAAGGCGACGGCGGTGGTGTCCGAGCCGCCGCGGCCCAGCGTCGTGACGCGGCCCTCGGGGCTGATGCCCTGGAAGCCCGCGACGACGGCGACCTTGAAACCCTCGCCAAACTTGGCGTTGATCGCCTCGGTCCCGATCTCCTCGATCCGGGCAGCGGAATGGGCGGACGTGGTCTTCACCGGCACCTGCCAGCCCTGCCAGCTGCGCGCGGGGATCTCCATCTCCTGCAGGCGCAGCGCCATGAGGCCGGCGGTCACGACCTCGCCGCTGGCCACGACCGCGTCGTATTCGCGCGCGTCGTAGAGGGGTGACGTCTCTTCGACCCAGCCCACCAGCTCATTGGTCTTGCCGGCCATCGCCGAGACCACGACGATCACGTCATAGCCGTTCGCCACCTCCCGCGCGACGCGTTTGGAGGCGCGCGCGATGCGGTCCAGCGTGGCGACCGACGTGCCGCCGAATTTCATCACCAGAAGCGGCATTGGCGCCCGTCCCGTGGTCCCGTTCAAATCCTGCGCCTGATAGAGCGGCCCGGTAATTTACGCAAGGGGCGAGCGCGCCCGTCACTGCGCCGCGATACCGGGCCTGATCGCCGGGAAATGGCGGGCGAGCCACGGGAAATAGGGAAAGATGCCCGCGATCTGCTTGTCGGTCAGCCTCTCGTCGGAGGCCAGCGCGCGGCTGTCGTTCAGCCCGTGGACCGCGCGCAGGTAATAGGGCCTCATGTGCGTGACCATGTAGGACGGGTGGCGTTCGCCGATCCGCTTGTGGCTGGTCATGTACGGGTTGCGCCGGGTGGAGCCGGGACCGACGAGCGCGAGGCCGAGGTTGGTGTAGGGCACGTAGCGCGGTGACAGCCAGCCGATCTGCCCGTCCTCGATCCCCAGGGTGAAGCCGCGCGGGAAGGACAGGAACGTGTAGGGTTTCGGGTTCATCGGATCCTGAAGCGCAACGCGTCCGTAGAACCGCACCGCCGCCACGAAATCCGCCGCCACCGCGTCGTCGTCGTCCAGCACCACCTGGGCGACCGTGTCATCCGCGTGAAGCTGTTGCACCATGTCACGCAGGATCTGGCCGGCCGATCCTTCCGGACGGTAGAGGATGCGGCACCGCGCCTCCCCCAGCACGTCGAAGCAGAGTTCGCGCAGGCGCGAGCGGAACGGTTCGGGCAGGAGGGTCGAGGTCAGGACCATGTGGGTGAAGCGGCTGTCGGTCTGCCCGGCAAGGCTCTCAAGCGTCACGCCTTCGAAATACCGCATCCGGGAGGCAAGGCGTTCGGGGTCGAACAGAAGGTCGGGGTTGCCGGCATGGGCCGATTTCCAGCCGGACTGGCCGAAAAAGGAAAACCGCGTCTGAAAAACCACCTGCATGCGCGAAAGCCTAGCAGCTTCCGGGGGCTTTGCCAGATGTTCAGTTGGCCTTGCGCGTCGGCAGGAAGGGCAGGGGAGCGACCGGGATGCCGTCCTCGAGCAGCGAAAACGCCTCTTTCGGATTGGCTTCGCCGTAGATGCCGCGATGCGGGGTCTCGCCTTCGTGCATCTTGCGCGCCTCGGCGACGAAGGACGATCCGACGTAGTCGAACTCGGATTCCACCTTGGCCTTGAGCTCCGCGATCTTGCGGTCACGCTCGCCCTCGGGCGTTGCGGCGGCGGCGCGGGCCGCCTCCGACGTGGTCACGCGCGGGGCCATCAGGGATTTTTCGACCTCGGTGGAGCCGCACTCCGGGCAGCTCACGTGCCCGCCTGCCGCCAGCGTGTCGAAGGCGGCGGCGTTCTGGAACCAGCTTTCGAACCCATGTCCCTGGGCGCATTTCAACGTGTAACGGATCATCTTCCTGAACCTGTCACGAAAGGTCAGTGATTATGTAAACCTTCGCGGGCGGTGCGCAAGGCCGCGGCTCACAGCTTGGACGGGTCGAAGTTGCGGATGATCGCGGCCAGCTCCGGCGCGTCGACCATCTTGGCGGCCTTCTTGCGCCCGACCCATTTGCGCCGCCGCTGGCCCTTTTCGGGCCAGTGGGGCAGCTCCTGTGTCACCTCCGAGGGGAAGACCGCGACGACCACGGACATCTTCCGCCCGCCCTGCACCTTGAGATAGGTGAAGAACCCGATCACGCTGTCGGTCGTGCGCGTGCGCACGCCCGCTTCCTCGTAGGCTTCGTTCGCGGCGGCTTCGGCCGGCGTGGCGCGGTGCAGGGGCCAGCCCTTGGGGATGATCCACCGTCCGCGCCCGCGTGAGGTGACGAGCAGGATCTTCACCTTGCCGTCCACCACCCGGTAGCACAGCGCGCCGAATTGCGAACGCACGTCGCGTTTGCCGACGTTTCTCAGGTGGAATGGCAGTTGGTGCGTTGTCATTGCCGACATCCTGCCCGGAACTCCCTCGTTTCGAGGATGTTACAACGGCAAGGTGAAACGGCAATGACGAATCCCGGCCTCAGTCGCGGGTTCCCGCGAATTTCTCCTGCCAGGCGTCGCGCTCTTCATCCTGGATCTTCGCGAAGAGCACTTCGGGCACCGTGAAGGCGTGACCCGCGGGAAGGACGGAGAGCGCCGCCTCCACGTCGTCGGGCCAGGACGTGTCGTCGGTCTGGAGCCCCTCGAGCATCTTGGCCGCGGCGTCCGGCACGAAGGGCGCCGACAGCACGGCATAGACACGAATCAGGTTCAGCATCAGGCGGATGATCGCCGCGGCGCGGTCCGGGTCTTCCTTGTAGACCGACCATGGTGCGGCCGTCTGAAGGTACTCGTTGCCCACCGCCCAGATCGCGCGCAGTTCCTGCGCCGACTTGCGCACCTCCATCGCCTCCATCTGCTTCTCATAAGAGCGGATGCGGCGTTCCAGGTCGGCGATGAGCGCCGTCTCGGCCTCGCCCAGCGTGCCGCCCTCCGGAACGGACTCGCCGAACTTGGAGCGGCAGAACTTGGTGACGCGGCTGACGAAGTTGCCCAGAACGTCCGCGAGGTCCTTGTTGATCGAGGACTGGAAGTTTTCCCAGGTGAATTCGGCGTCCGAGTTTTCCGGCGCATGGGACAGAAGCCACCAGCGCCAGTAGTCGGCGGGCAGGATGTCGAGCGCCTGATCCATGAACACGCCGCGCCCCTGCGAGGTCGAGAATTGGCCGCCATCGTAGTTCAGGTAGTTGAACGACTTGATGTAATCGACCAGCTTCCACGGCTCGCGCGATCCCATCAGCGTTGCAGGGAAGGACAGGGTGTGGAAGGGCACATTATCCTTGCCCATGAATTGCACATAGCGAACATCGTCGGCGCCTTTGTCGGTGCGCCACCAGCGTTCCCATTCACTTTCCGAACGTCCCGTGGCTTCGGCCCATTCCGCCGTCGCGCCGATGTATTCGATGGGGGCGTCGAACCAGACGTAGAAGACCTTGCCTTCCATCCCCGGCCAGTCGGCGTCGCCGCGCTTGACCGGCACGCCCCAGTCGAGGTCGCGGGTGATGCCGCGATCGCGCAGTCCGTCACCATCATGCAGCCATTTCTTTGCGATGGAGGTCGTGAGCACGGGCCAGCCGGCCTGACTGTCGATCCACTGATCGAGCTCGTCCTTCAGCGCGGATTGCTTGAGGAACAGGTGCTTGGTCTCGCGCACCTCCAGATCGGTCGAGCCGGAGATCGCCGAGCGCGGGTCGATCAGGTCCACCGGGTCGAGCTGCTTGGTGCAGTTCTCGCACTGGTCGCCGCGCGCCTTTTCGTAGCCGCAGTTCGGGCAGGTGCCTTCGATGTAGCGGTCGGGCAGGAAGCGGCCGTCGGCCTTGGAATAGACCTGCTCCTCGCTCACTTCCTCGATGTAGCCGTTGTCGTAGAGCTTGCCCGCGAAGTGCTGCGTCAGCTTGCGGTTCTGGGGCGAGGACGAGCGGCCGTAATGGTCGAAGGACAGGCGAAAGCCCTCTGCGAGGTCGGACTGAACGCCATGCATGCGGGCACAGTAATCGGCCACGTCTTCGCCGGTCTTGGCCGCCGCGAGCTCGGCGGGCGTGCCATGTTCGTCGGTGGCGCAGATGAACATCACCTCGTGACCGCGCGCCCGGCAGTAGCGGGCATAGAGGTCGGCAGGCAGCTGAGAGCCCACCAGGTTGCCCAGGTGCTTGATCCCGTTGATGTACGGCAGGGCCGAAGTGATGAGGATGCGCGACATGATGTGTCCTTCGTGTGGTCCGGGCCGGGTGTAACGCAAGCCGTGGCCACGTGCCAGAGGTCAGGTGACGAGCACGAGCGCCACGATGGAGGCCAGGAGGAGCGCCATCCCGGCAAGCTCCCGGCGGGTCGAGCGGTCGTTGAAGATGAACCACGACACGAGCAGGGAAAACACCAGCTCGATCTGTCCCAGTGCGCGCACGTAGGCCGCGTTCTGAAGCGCGAAGGCGGTGAACCAGCCCAGCGATCCCAGCATGCCTGTCAGCCCCACCAGCCCGGTGACTCGCCAATGCGCGACGACGCGCGTCATCTCGCCCGGCGCCGCCATGCGCAGGTAGAGCGCCATCGCGGCGGTCTGGAACGTGGTGACGGCGGCGAGCGTGAGGACCGCGCGCAGGAATGCATCGTCAAGCGCCAGCTCCAGCGTCGCGCCGCGATAGCCGATGGCCGCGAGCCCGAAGAGCGCGCCTGCAAGAAGGCCCAGCCCCGTCGCCCGGTTGAAGAGCGCCAGCCGCCCGCCGCCGGTGCGCCAGGACAGGAGCACGACGCCCGCCGCCCCGACGAGGATCGCGGCGAAGCCGGCGGAGGAAATCCGCTCGCCCAGCAGCACGAACGAGAAAAGAGCGACCAGCAAGGGCTCGGTCTTGGTGAAGGCGATGCCGACGGCGAAGTTGCGCTCGGAGAAAAGCTGCACGGTCGCCATCGTGGCCACGATCTGGCCCAGTCCGCCGATGATCGCGAAGACCCAGAACCGCGGAGTGAGGGGCGGCAGGGCGGCGTCCGTCACCCAGAGCGCCACGGCGGACACGACGAGCGCCAGCGGGGCAGCGTAGAGAAAGCGCGAAAAGGTGGCCCCGGCGGCCGACAGACCTGCGCCCTTGAGCGTCTTTTGCAGCGCGAAGCGCGCGGTCTGTACCGCGGCCGCGGCCAGCGCGACGAGAACCCACGGCTCGATCACGGGGTGACGCCGTTCCAGGCCAGGATCTCGCGCGCCGCGCGCAGCCGGTCGGGGGCGATGGCAGGCGTGCGGTTCAGCACCACCGCGTAGCCGCCGCCCGGGCGTGCCAGCACGAGCGTGCGGTCATCCGCGTCCGCCCAGAGCACCCGCAGGTCGCCGGGCGGTCCCGACACCGAAAGCCGTCCGTTCCCGTCGTCACGGATACGGGCTGTCCCGGCGGGAGAGCTCAGCGCAAGCGTGCCCCCTTCGGCGGGCGTGATGCGCCAGAGCCCGGGGCGGGCCGTGCCGAAAGCGTCGACCACGTGCCACGAGCCCACGAGCCGCCCCGCCTCGAACCCCGCGATGGAAGTCATGCGCGGCGTGCTTGTGTCGGTGCAGGCGGCAAGCGCCAGGAGGAAGACGGCGATGAAGACCCTCATGGGGCCGTTCTAGGCCGGGGTTTACTGCGGGACCAGCCGCAATTCGCCCGTGTCGTAGCCGTTGCGGGCGAAGACCGACAGGGCGGTGTCGAGCTGCGACTGCCGGATCTGCGGTGTGCGCGACAGGATCCAGCCGAATTTGCCCGAGGGTTCGCCCACCACCGCGAGCGAATAATCGGGCGCAACGTAGAGCACCCAGTAATCCCCGGCGGCGAGCCCGCCCAGCCAAGGTACGAAATCGACCTTGAGCTTGCCCGGTCCGACCGGCACCGCTTCGCCCTTGCGGGAGGTGGCGGGGCCGTCCACGCTGCCCTTCCGGCAGGTGTTGAGCACGCTGATCTTGTCGCCGTCGCGCGCGTATTGCGCGGTCACGCCGACGCAGCCGCGCTCGAAGTTGTTGGGATAGCGGGCGATTTCGTACCAGGTGCCCAGGTAGCGCCCGAGGTCCACGTTCACCGTGGTGAGCGGGACGCTTTCGTCGCGGTATTCGGCGGCGGCGGGCAGGGCCAGCGCGGTGGCGACCACGGCGCTGGCAAGCAGTTTGCGAAGGGACATCTCAATCTCCGTGATGGTCGAGATGTCTACGCGGGCGGAGGCGCGGCGGATGAGTTCAGTAGGGCATCGGGTGCGCCTTGTGCGCCTTGGCGATGTCTTCCAGCACCTCGTCCGAGAGGGTCACGTCGGCCGCGCCGAGGGCGCGCTGCAACTGCGCTTCGCTGGTGGCGCCGAAGATGACCGAGCCCATGAAGGGGCGCGATTTGCAGAAGGCGAGCGCCATGTGCACCGGGTCGAGGCCGTGTTTCTCGGCGATGGCGAGGTAGGCGTCGATGGCCGGCCAGACCCGGTCGGTCGTGCGCCCGCCAAGGTTCGCGACATGGCTCATGCGTGAGCCTTCCGGCACGGTCTTGCCGCCCTCGTACTTGCCGGTCAGAAGCCCGGCGGCCAGCGGGGAATAGGCGAGACAGCGCACGCCCTCGTTCATGCACAGCTCCGCCAGGTCGAGATCGAAGAGCCGGCACAGGAGCGAGTATTCGTTCTGGATCGACACGACTTCGGGCCCGCCCATCTCGCGCGCGATCTGGAGCCACTTGGCCGTGCCCCAGGCGGTCTCGTTGGACAGGGCGAAGTGGCGGACCTTTCCGGCATCGACGAACTCGGTCATCGTCTCCATCACGTCGCGCATGTGGTCGTCGGTGTCGACCGGGTCCTGGCCGGAAGGATCGTATGTCCAGTTCTGCCGGAAGTGGTACGACCCGCGCTGCGGCCAGTGAAGCTGGTAGATGTCGATGTAGTCGGTCTTGAGGCGCTCGAGGCTCGCCTCGAGCGTGTCGCGGATGATCTCGCCGTCGTAGCCTTCCTTGCGCACGGTGGGCGAGGGGCCGGTGACCTTGGTGGCCAGCACGACATCGCCGCGTCGCCCGGTCTTCTCGAACCAGGACCCGATGATGCGTTCGGTGTTGCCGACCCGTTCCGAGGTGAGCGGGTTGGTCGGATACATCTCGGCGGTGTCGACGAAATTGATCCCGTGATCGAGCGCCATGTCGATCTGCGCGTGCCCCTCGGCCTCGGTGTTCTGGGTGCCCCAGGTCATCGAGCCCAGGCACAATTCGCTGACCTCCAGCGCGCCGCCGGCGAGCGTGTTCATCTTCATCTGGGTGTCTCCTGTCCGGTTTGCGCGCACTCTGTCGCGGCCGGTCAGGAATGTGAAGCCCCCGGCACCCGCCGGCGCCGGGGGTGATGATCAGGGCCGCACGTAGGCGTAACCTTCGCCCTGCAATTCCATCAGTCGCACGACGCCGGAGGGCACGACGCGCGCCTCGGACAGGAGCGCGACCTCGCCCCCGGTCTTCTTCTCCATGTTGCGAAGCGTGTTGCCGCAGGCCGAGAAGGTGATGTCGTCGGATTCGAGCGCCATCGTTTCGATCCGGTCGGTGACCGGGCTCTTGCCGTCCACGTACATGGTCATGCCGGGGCCGTAGGCGACGATCTCGATCACCACCTCGTCGCCCTGCTCGGCATAGTAGCTGCGCACGTTCTGGGCGTTGTTCAGCGCCATGTTCATCACCTGCGCGTCCGCCTGGTCGACATGGATGGCGAGGTAGTGGGTCTCGCCCTCGGCGAGCGCCGAGGTGGCCGTGGCCAGCGCGAGGGCGCCGGCGAGTGCTAGATGTTTCATGGTATCCTCCCGTTTCGTAATATCATTATCGTATCAATGAATTCGTGAATTCGTAGTGTAAATCTGAAAAAAGAGGGATTGAGAACATAAGGAGAACATTTATCATGTTCGCATGCATCACACAGCGCTTCTCGATCGCCGTCCCCATCGCGCCCGACCGGGCCAGCCGTTCCTCGGCCGGCTGACCCTGGCCGAGGCGCGGGTCCACGAGCTTTGCGGCCCGGCCCGCCACACGCTGGCCGGGATCATCGCCGGGGGCATGACCGGCCCCGTGCTCTGGGTGCGGCCGGGCTGGGAGGGGGCGCAGCTTCACGGGCCGGGGCTCGCGCGGCTGATGGACCCGGGCCGGGTGGTCTTCGTGGAGGCCCCGCGGCCGCTCGACCTGCTGTGGACGCTGGAAGAGGCGCTGCGTTCGGGCGCGGTGCCGCTGGTGGTGGGCGACATGCCGGGCCCGCCGGCCCTGACGCCGATGCGCCGGCTTCAGCTGGCCTGCGAGGCGGGCGCGGGGCAGGGGGTGCGCCCCCTGGGGCTGGTTCTGACACCGGAGGGCGCGAGTCCCGGGGCCGAGAGCCGCTGGCACATGGCCCCGGCCCACGGGGCCGAGGAGGGATGGCACCTCACGCGGGAGCGCGAGCGGCAGGCCCCGCCGCGCAGCTGGCATGTCGGCCTCAAGGACGAGACCTTCGCGCTGGGCGCCGGCCCCGAGGCCGCGCGCCCGCATTGAGCGCGGGCAGGCCCGCGCGCAGGTCTTGCGCCGCCCTGCCTCCGGCAGGTCGACGCGGTGGGGGGAGGCCAGCCTCCCCCGTCCCGCCGCGGGCGCGACACCCCCTCCGAGGTATTTTAGAAACGAAGAAGGGCATGAAAAAAGGCCCGGTCGCGCGGACCGGGCCTTTCGTTCGTATCATCGGGGCCGATCAGGCGGCCTTCGCCTCGGGGCCGAAGCGGCCGTAGAAGGTCTGGCCCTTCTCGGCCATCTCGCGCAGGAGCGTGGGCGTGGCAAAGCGTTCGCCATGCGTGGCGCTGAGGTCGTCGCAGATCTCGACCGCCTTCGCCGCCCCGATCATGTCGAGCCAGCTGAACGGACCGCCGGACCACGGGGCGAAGCCCCAGCCCAGGATCGCGCCCACGTCGCCTTCGCGGATGTCCATGAGCACGCCGTCCTCGAGCGCGCGGACCGCTTCGAGCACCTGGGCCATCATCAGGCGATGCTGGACCTCGGTGAGCTCGGGCTGGGCGGCGGAAGCCGGGAAGTGTTCGCCCACCTTGGCCGAGAAGCCCTGGCGTTTGCCCTTCTCGTCGTAGTCGTAGAAGCCCGCGTTGGATTTGCGGCCCAGCCGGCCCTCGTCGTACATCCAGAACAGGATCTCGTCGACGGTGTCGTCATAGGCCTCGCCCATCGCCGCCTTGGTCGCCTTGGCGATCTTCACGCCCAAGTCGATCGAGGTCTCGTCCACCAGCTGAAGCGGCCCCACCGGGAAGCCCAGGATGCGCGCGGCGTTGTCGATGAGCGGCATCTCGACGCCTTCCTTCACCATGCGCACCCCTTCGTTGATGTAGGGGATGATGCAGCGGTTGGCGTAGAAGAAGCGCGCGTCGTTCACCACGATCGGGGTCTTGCGGATCTGGCGCACATAGTCGAGCGCCTTGGCCACGGCCCGGTCGCCGGTCTTCTTGCCCTTGATGATCTCGACGAGGGCCATCTTCTCGACCGGCGAGAAGAAGTGGATGCCGATGAACTGGTCGGGGCGGCCCGACGCCTTGGCGAGCTCGGTGATCGGGAGCGTCGAGGTGTTGGTCGCGAAGATGCAGCTGTCGGGGATGACGGCTTCCACGTTCTTCGTGACCTCGGCCTTGATGCCCGGATCCTCGAACACGGCCTCGATGATCAGGTCGGCGTCCGAGAGCGCGTTGTAGTCGGTGGTCGCGGTGATGCGGCCAAGGACTTCGTCCTTCTTCTCGGGCGTGGTCTTCTTCTTCTTGATGCCCGCGTCCAGGTAGCTTTCGGTATAGGCCTTGCCCTTGTCGGCGGCCTCCTGCTGCTGGTCGATGAGCACCACCTCGATGCCCGCCTGGGCCGACACCAGCGCGATGCCCGCGCCCATCATGCCGGCGCCGAGCACGCCCACCTTCTTCACGCGCTGATCCTCGACGCCCTCGGGGCGTACCGCCCCTTTCTCGAGCGCTTCCTTGGACAGGAACAGCGAGCGGATCATGGCGCCCGAGGTCGGGTCCATGATGACCTTGGTGAACCAGCGCGCCTCGATCTTGAGGGCCGTGTCGAAGGGGACCATCAACCCCTCGTAGACCGCCGAGAGCATAGCCTTGGGCGCGGGGTAGGCGCCCCAGGTGTTGCCCATGATCATGGCGTTCGCGCCCACGAAGGTCTGGAAGCCCGCCGGGTGGTACGGGGCGCCACCGGGCACCTTGAAGCCTTTCTCGTCCCAGGGTTTCACGATGTCCTTGTCGGTGGCCTGGAGCACCCAGGCCTTGGCGGCGGCGACCGGGTCATCGACCACCTCGTCGATGAGGCCCGCCTTCTGCGCCTGCTCCGGCGAGGACATCTTGGCCTGGAGCAGGAACGGCGAGGCCGCCATCACGCCCAGTTTGCGCGCAAGGCGCGTGGTGCCGCCCATGCCGGGGAAGATGCCGACCTGGATCTCGGGCAGGCCGATCTTGGCCTTGGGGTTGTTCGCCGCGAAGATGCGGTGGCAGGCGAGGGGCAGTTCCAGCCCGATGCCGAGCGCCGTGCCGGGCAGCGCCGCCGCGACCGGCTTGCCGCCCTTGTTGGTCTTCGGGTCCATGCCGGCGCGCTCGAGCTTGCGCAGCATCTGGTGGCCCTTCATGGTGCCCTCGAACACGCCCTCGGCGCCCTGCTGCTTGAACTGGGCCAGGATGTTCAGGTCCATGCCGCCGGCGAAGGTGTCCTTGCCGGAGGTGATGACGATGCCCTTGACGCTGTCGTCGCCCAGCGCCTCGTCGGCGAGCGCGGTCAGCTCCTCGATGCCCTGCTGGGTGAGCACGTTCATCGAGCGGCCGGGCAGGTCCCAGGTGATCGTCGCGACGCCGTCGGCGTCTTTTTCCATCGTGAATTCAGCCATTTGCCTTGTCTCCCTTACACGCGCTCGATGATGGTCGCGGCACCCATGCCGGAGGCGACGCAGAGCGTGGCGAGGCCGGTTTCCTTGTCCTGGCGCTCCATTTCATCGAGCAGCGTGCCGATGATGATCGCGCCCGATGCGCCCAGCGGGTGGCCCATCGCGATGGCGCCGCCGTTCACGTTGAGCTTGGAGTGATCCACGTCGAAGGCCTGCATGAAGCGCAGCACGACGGACGAGAACGCCTCGTTCACTTCGAAGAGGTCGATGTCGGAGATCGACATGCCCGACGTCTCCAGGATGCGCTCGGTCGCGGGGACGGGCCCGGTGAGCATGATCGTGGGATCGGTGCCGATCTTGGCCGTGGCGCGGATGCGCGCGCGCGGCTTCAGCCCGTATTTCTCGCCGAATTCCTTGGAGCCGACGAGGACGGCCGCGGCCCCGTCCACGATGCCCGACGAGTTGCCGGCGTGGTGGACGTGGTTGATGCGCTCGAGATGCGGGTACTTGATGCGCGCGACCTTGTCGAAGCCGGGCATGTTCTCGCCCAGGTCCTTGAAGCTGGCCTTGAGGCTGCCCAGTGCCTGCATGTCGGTGCCGGGGCGGATGTATTCGTCGTGGTCGAGGATCGGCAGGCCGTTCACGTCGCGGATGGTGACGATCGACTTGGCGAAGCGCTTGTCTTCCCAGGCCTGCGCGGCGCGCTTCTGGCTTTCCACGGCGAAGGCGTCCACGTCGTCACGCGAGAAGCCGTATTGCGTGGCGATGATGTCGGCCGAGATGCCCTGGGGCACGAAGTAGCTGTCCATCGCGACGGTGGGGTCGACCGCCACGGCGGCCCCGTCCGAACCCATCTGCACGCGGCTCATGCATTCCACGCCGCCCGCGATGTAGGCCTCGCCGGCGCCGCCCTTCACCTGGTTGGCGGCCAGGTTCACGGCTTCCATGCCGGAGGCGCAGAAGCGGTTGATCGACAGGCCCGGGATGCGCTCGTCGAGGTCGGAGGCGAGCACGGTGGTCCGCGCCAGGCAGCCGCCCTGTTCGAAGGCCTGCGTGGCATTGCCCCAGATCACGTCTTCGACGGCGTGGCCGTCCAGGTTCGAGCGGTCCTTGATCGCGTTCAGCATCTGCTTGCCGAGCGCGACCGAGGTCACCTCGTGCAGGCTGCCATCGGGGCGGCCCTTGCCGCGCGGGCTGCGCACGGCGTCATAGATATAGGCGTCGGACATGGTCTTCCTTTCCTGTCGTCAGTCGTCAGGCCCGGTCGGCAGGCGAGCCGGGCATCAGGTCGTAGGGGTGTTTCCACCCCGGGGTCTCGGAAATGCGGTCGAGCCAGGCCGAGATCGCGGGATAGGCGTCGCGCTCGAAGCCGAAGGGCTCGGGGTAGTAGAGGTAGGAGCAGCAGGACAGGTCGGCCATCGTGAGCCGGCCGGCGGCCAGCCAGTCGCGCTTGGACAATTCGCTTTCGAGAACGGCCAGAGCGGACTTGCAGCGGCCCTGCATGAAGGCGATGACGTCCGGGTTGCGGTGCTTTTCAGGCAGGAAGTTCATCAGGAACCGGGTCACGCCGAACTGGCTCGATCCCTTGTGGTTGTCCCAGAACTGCCAGCGCATGATCTCGCGCCGTTCGTTCGGGTCGTCGGACCAGAACTTGCCGGTCTTCTCGACGATCCAGTCCTGGATCGCGCCCGACTGGCTCAGCGTCAGGTCGCCGTCGACCAGCACCGGGGCCTCGGCCATCGGATTGATTTCCTTGTAGGCGTCCGAGCGGGCCTCGCCCGAGAAGAAGTCGACCCAGACGGGTTCCCAGTCGATACCCGCAAGCTCCATCGGAAGCGCTGCCTTGTATGAGTTCCCGCTTTCGCCGAAGCAATAGAGCTTGACGGTCATGTGTATCCTCCCCGTGGATGATGAGCCCGCGGTCGCGGGCCGGTCTTGTGCGGGGGCCGTTGGGCGGCCCCTCGCTCTTGTCTCGTGTCGCGCCTCAGCGCGGCAGGCGGACGCGCTCGAAGCCCGGGAAGACCGCTTTCACGATCTCGTATTGCTGGGGCTGTTCGATGCGCAGGAAATACCAGCTGCCGCCTTCTTCGATGGCGAGCGTCTGGGCGTCCTTGGACACCGTGTTGCCCTCGCCGGTGACGGTCGAGGCCGTCGGGATGAAGGCATAGGCGATGCCGTTCGACGTCTCGCCCGTCTTCATGCGCGAGGTGTCCATCGTGAACTTGTCCACCGTGGTGTCGGCCAGGAAGACCGACATCTGTTCGGCCATCGTCCCGATGACCTCGTCCGGCGATGCGCCGAGCTGGTCGGCCATGTAGGCGCGCAGCGTCGGGGGCAGGGCGGATGCGAGCCCCTCGAAATCCTTGGCGATGAAATCGCGACCATAGTCACGGGCCGCCTCGGACACGGCCTGCCGGTCGGCATCGTCGAAGGCGAAGGCGCCCATCGGCAGGGTGGCGGCGAGTGCGGCGGCGGCAAGCAAGCGGATCATCTGGTGTCCTCCTCAGCGTTTGCGATCATCGAGCTCGGCGTTGAACAGCCGAAGGCGGTGGGTCAGCGCGTCGGTGTCCGTCACGCTGTCGAAATGTTCGAAGAGGAAGGAAAGCGCCTCGCCCTCGTCGAGCCCCGCCTCGCGGGCGAAACTCTTCAGCTTCCGGTACCCGTCCTCGGTCATGGCGACCGGGAAACGGCGGGTCAGTCGGAAACGTTTGGGCATGTGGCACTCTCCTCCTTCAGTCGATCAGAACGCCTCGGCCGCCAGCTCCATCACCGGCTCGGCCCCGCTCTCGATGCGCGCGAGGTGCATCTTGGTCGCGGGGAGTTGCCGTTTCATGTAGTAACGGCCGGTCGCGAGCTTCGTTTCATAGAACGCCGCGTCATCGGTCCCGGCGTCAAGCGCCGCGTAGGCGGCCTTCGCCATATGGGCCCACATGAAGCCCAGCGCAACGTGACCGAACATGGTCATGAAGTCGTAGGAGCCCGCGAGCGCGTGGTTGGGGTTCTTCATGCCGTTCTGCATGAAGAACATCGCAGCCGACTGCAGGTCCTTGGAGGCGTCCTTGAGCGGGTCGAGGAAGTCCGACTTGAGCGGCCCGTTGTCCTCGTTCTCCTTGATGAAGCTCTTGACCATGTCGAAGAAGCCCATGACGTGCTTGCCGTTGTCCTGGGCCAGCTTGCGGCCGACGAGGTCGAGCGCCTGGATGCCGTTCGCGCCTTCGTAGATCATGGCGATGCGGCTGTCGCGGACGAACTGGGACATGCCCCATTCCTCGACGTAGCCGTGGCCGCCGAAGACCTGCTGGGCCTGCACGGCCGACTCGAGCCCCTTGTCGGTGAGGAAGCCTTTCACCACCGGGATCAGGAGCGAGACGAGCCCTTCGGCCTCTTCGTCGCCCTGGCGCTGCGAGCGGTCGATCAGTTCGGCCGACCACAGGACGAGCGCGCGGGCGCCTTCGATGAAGCTCTTCTGGTCGAGCAGCGCGCGGCGGATGTCCGGGTGCACGATGATCGGGTCGGCGGGCTTGTCGGGCGCCTCGACGCCGGTCACGGCACGGCCCTGGAGCCGGTCACGCGCGTAGTCCAGCGCGTTCTGGTAGGCGGCCGTCGCCTGGCCGAGGCCCTGCACGCCGACGCCCAGGCGGGCTTCGTTCATCATGGTGAACATGGCGCGCATGCCCTTGTGTTCCTGGCCCAGCAGGTAGCCGGTCGCGCCGTCGTAGTTCATCACGCAGGTGGCGTTGCCGTGGATGCCCATCTTCTCTTCGAGCGCACCGACGGAAACGGCGTTGCGTTCGCCCAGCGAGCCGTCCTCGTTCACGAGGAACTTCGGCACGATGAAGAGCGAGATGCCCTTCACGCCGTCCGGGCCGCCCGGGATCTTGGCCAGCACCAGGTGGATGACGTTCTCCGACATGTCGTGATCGCCGGCGGAGATGAAGATCTTCTGGCCGGTGATCTTGTAGGTGCCGTCATCCTGCGGCTCGGCCTTGGTGCGCATCAGGCCTAGGTCGGTGCCCGAGTGCGGCTCGGTCAGGTTCATGGTGCCGGTCCACTGGCAGGACACCATGTTGGGCAGGTAGGTCTGCTTCTGCTCGTCCGACCCGTGGGCATGGATCGCCGAGTAGGCGCCATGCGTCAGGCCCTGGTACATGTTGAAGGCCATGTTGGAGGCGGTGAGGAATTCACCGACCGCCGAGCCGATCACGTGGGGCAGGCCCTGGCCGCCATATTCCGGGTCGCAGTCGAGCCCGGTCCAGCCGCCGTCGCGGACCTGGTCGAAGGCTTCCTTGAAACCGGTGGGCGTGCGCACGACGCCGTTCTCGAGCTTGCAGCCCTCGACGTCACCGACGCGGTTCAGGGGGGCCAGCACCTCGGACGAGATCTTGGCGGCTTCCTCGAGGATGGCCGAGGTGAAGCTCGGATCCAGGTCTTCGTAGCCGGGGACATCCTTGGTTTCGACCTTCAGCACGTCGTGCAGAAGGAAGGCCATGTCGCGGGTGTCGGGGGTGTAACTGGGCATGTTCTCTCCGTTGGTAGTCTGTTCAGACAGCCGGTTGTGTGTGGGCGCGCGCCGTCACTCGGCGGCTTCGTCCTGCGCCATCGAGGTCAGCATCTTGTGACCCCATTCAAGCTGTTCGGACAGGTCGCTGATCGCCTCGTCGAGCTCTGCGCGCTGGGCGCGCAACTCGTCGAGGTGATGCTCGGCCAGTTCGATCGTGCGTGTGAATTGCGTCACCTGCTGATCGCCCACGTGGTAGAGGTCGAGCAGCTGGCGGATTTCCTCGAGAGGGAACCCGAACCGCTTGCCGCGCAGGATCAGCTTGAGCCGGGCGCGGTCGCGTCGGGTGAACAACCGTTTCTGGCCGTCGCGAACCGGTTGGAGCAGTTCCTTCTGCTCGTAAAACCGCAGCGTTCGCGCCGTGACGCCGAAATGGTCGCACATCTCGCGAATGGTCATGAAATCTTCGGTCATGCCAATCTCCGTGTCGTTTCCGTGCCCGAGAAGTAGGGCGGATCGACATGGAATTCAGCACAAGATTACGTTTACGTCAACGTAACGCTGCGTCACGGCATGGTGAGGGCGCCGGCGCGCCTATTCGATGCTCTGGGCGACCTGCTCGCGCATTGCGGCCAGCTCTTCGCGCGCCTCCTTGAGCTCCTCGATCTGCTTTTCGAGCACGCCCAGCTGCCGGTCGGCCATCTCGACCCAGACGCGGTTCTGCGCATCGGTGCCCTGTTCGTCGTAGATCAGAAGGAACTGGCGGCATTCCTCGAGCGAGAACCCCCAGCGCCGGCCGCGCATGATCAGGGTCATCCGGGCCACCTCGCGCGGGGTGTACCAGCGCGTGCGGCCTTCCTTCTCCGGCTCGAGCAGCTCGATATACTCGTAGTACCGCAGGGTGCGGGGGGTGACGTCGAATTTCTCGCACATCTCCTTGAATGACAGGAGCTCAGGTTTCGCACCCGTGGTGTCTTTCATGGTCATGGCCGTCGCTGTTGGATTGTCCTCACTGTGACGCAGCGTAACGGCGGATCCTGCCGGCGTCCAGTGGTTTCGCTTTGCGAAAAACTGTTTCACCAAGCGATTGACGTCGCAACCGGGTCCCTGTGCCGCAAGGCCCCGGGCAGGGCGGACAGGGTCGGGCGCGGCGCCGGCCGGGGACCGCACGCTGCCCGTGTTTGTTTGACACTTGTGTGCGCCGGTGCAAGTGCGAATAGATGGGGCAAAACGAAGAGGGACAGTCATGGACCGAAAGCAGAGGGCCGAACTGGTCCGCCATTTCACGAACGCGATTCCCTATTCGCGCGCGCTGGACATGCGGCTCGACGAGCTCGGGGACGGGGATGCCGTGATCTCGATGCCCTACGATTCCCGCTTCGTGGGCGATCCGGACACGGGCGTGATCCACGGCGGCGCGGTGTCCGCGCTGATGGACACGACCGGGGGCGCCGCGGTGATGAGCCACCCGGACGCGCCGGTGGTAACCGCGACGCTCGATCTCAGGATCGACTACATGCGCGCCGCGGTGCCGGGTCAGCGGATCGTGTGCCGGGCCGAATGCTACCACGTGACACGATCGGTCGCCTTCATCCGCGCCGTGGCCCATGACGACGATTCCGAGAACCCGATCGCGACGGCCAACGGCGCCTTCACCGCCGACAGCGGCAAGATTACGAAACGCAGCGCGGGGGCCCCGGCATGAAGCGTCCCGAACCCGTGCAGGTGGTCAAGGAACGGCGCGATTCCGCGCTCGCGGCACTCGTGGAGCGGGTGCCCTACATCGGGTTTCTCGGCGTGCACTTCGACCGGCGCGGGGACGAGCTGACCGCGGTGCTGCCGTTCTCGGACACCCTCGTGGGCAACCCGGCGCTTCCGGCGATCCACGGCGGCGTGACCGCCTCGTTCCTCGAGATCACGTCGATCATCGAACTGGGCTGGATGCTCATGTGGGAGGAGATCGAGGGCGGCGGCCTGTCGGCTGCGGACATCTCGGCCGAAACCATGCCGCGCCTGCCCAAGACCATCGACTTCACCGTGGATTACCTGCGGTCGGGCCTGCCGCGCGACGCCTATGCCCGCGCAAGGGTCAACCGCTCGGGGCGGCGCTACGCCAGCGTCCATGTCGAGGCCTGGCAGGACAACCGCTCGCGCATGTTCGCGCAGGCGACCGGGCATTTCCTGATGCCGCCCCCGCGCGATGGCTAGGACGGCGCCGCACACGATCACGCATGCCCGGGTCCTGAAGATCGCGCTGCCGGTCGTGGCGGCCAACGTCACCGTCCCGATCCTTGGCGCGGTCGACACCGGCGTGGTCGGGCAGATGGGCCTGCCGGCTCCGATCGGTGCGGTGGGTATCGGCGCGGTGATCCTGACCGCGATCTACTGGATCTTCGGCTTTCTACGCATGGGCACCGCGGGGCTTGCGAGTCAGGCGCTGGGCGCGGGCGACCGGGGAGAGCTGGCCGCGCTCCTGTCGCGCGTGCTGATGATCGGGCTGACCGGCGGCGCGGTGATCATCGCGCTCCAGGTGCCGCTCTTCTGGGCCGCGTTCGAACTGGCGCCCGCCTCGGCCGAGGTCGAGGGGCTGGCGCGTCAGTACATGCAGATTCGCGTCTTCTCGGCCCCCGCGATGATCGCGCTCTTCGGCATCATGGGATGGCTGATCGCGCAGGAACGCACCGCCGCGCTGCTGCTGCTCCAGCTCACGATGAACGGGGTGAACATCGTCCTGGACCTGGTCTTCGTGCTTGGTTTCGATTGGGGCGTGGCCGGCGTAGCCTGGGCCACCTTCCTGGCCGAGTGGGGCGGGCTGGCGCTGGGCCTCTACCTGTGCCGGGCCGCGTTCCGGCGCCCCGAGTGGCGCGACTGGCCGGTGGTCTTCGACCGGATCCGGCTGGTGCGCATGGCCCGGGTCAACACCGACATCCTGATCCGCTCGCTCCTTCTGGAATGCGTGCTTGTGAGCTTCATGTTCCTGGGCGCGCGCTTCGGGGACGTGACGCTGGCCGCGAACCAGGTGCTCCTGCAATTCCTCCACATCACCGCCTTCGGCATGGACGGCTTCGCCTTCGGGGCCGAGAGCCTGGTGGGCCAGGCGATGGGGGCGCGCAACCGCCCCGGGCTCAGGCGTGCCGTGGTGGTGTCCTCGTTCTGGGGCGGGGTCGTCGGCCTGGGCGTGGCGGCGGTCTTCCTCGTGGGGGGCGGAATGATCATCGACCTGCTCACGACCGACCCGGAAACCCGTCTCGCCGCGCGCGATTTTCTGCCCTGGCTGGTGCTCGCGCCGCTCGCGGGCTGGGCGCCCTTCATGCTGGACGGGATCTTCATCGGCGCGACGCGCACCGCCGACATGCGCAACATGATGCTGGTGTCTGTGGTGGTCTACGGCCTCGCGCTCGTGGCACTGGTGCCGGCTTTCGGCAACCACGGGCTCTGGACGGCCTATCTCGTGTCCTACGTGGTGCGCGGTCTCACGCTGGGGCTGCGCTACCCGGCGCTGGAGCGGGCGGCAGAGGTGCCCGGTGGGGCGCGCTGACGCGCGCGCAGGTCTTGCGCCGTCCCGCCTTCGGCCGGCCGGCGCGGTGATCGGGGGACCAGTCCCCCGAACCCCCTGAAGTATTTCCGGAACGATGAAGGTCAGAGGATGTCGAGCACCGCCTCCGGCGGGCGGCCGATCCGGGCCCGGCCGTCGGCGAAGACGATCGGGCGCTCGATCAGTTTCGGTGTCTCGGCCATCGCCGCGATCAGCACGTCGGGCGCACTGTCCCTGGTGAGGCCCGCCGCTTTGAACTCGGCCTCCTTGGGGCGCATCATCTCGATCGGCGCGACGCCCAGCCTGTCCAGCGTGGCACGAATCTCGGCTTCGCTCGGCGCGTCGTCGAGGTACTTGCGGATCGTCGGCGTGATCCCCTTCTCCTCGATCAGTGCGAGCGTCTGGCGCGATTTGGTGCAGCGCGGGTTGTGCCAGATGGTGACCTCGGTCATAGCCATGCCTCCCTTTCGGTTCCAATTGCCTCGGACAGATGCGCGTGGCCGTCCTCCGCCAGGAGCCGGTCGAGCCCGCGCGCGATCCGGTCGGCGAGGCTCAGCCCTTCGTAGGCGAGGGCCGAGTAGAGCTGGACCGCCGAGGCGCCGGCCTTGAACTTGGTGTAGGCGTCATCCGGCGATGCGACACCGCCGACGCCGACGAGCGGCATGCGGCCCTCCGTCAGCTTGGACAGGCGAGCCAGGACGCGCGTGGACTTTTCGAACAAAGGTGCTCCCGAGAGACCGCCTTTCTCTCCGCTTCTTGCACTTTTCAAACCTTCGCGGTCGAGCGTGGTATTGGTCGCGATGATCGCGTCGAGTTTGACCTTGCGCGCCACGTCGGCGATCTCGCCCAGCTCGGTCTCGGAGAGGTCGGGGGCGATCTTGAGGAACACCGGCAGGATCTTGTCCTGCCCGTCCCGCGCGGCCATCACGCCGGTCAGGAGGGCGTGCAGCGCCTCGGCCCCCTGCAGGTCGCGCAGCTTCTCGGTGTTCGGGGAGGAGACGTTCACCGTGACGAAATCCACCACCGGCGCGCAGCGTTTAAGCACCTGGACGTAATCCCCGGCCCGGTCCGCGCTGTCCTTGTTGGCGCCGAGGTTCAGGCCCACGGGCACGCCGGTCTTGCGATCGCGCCGCGTCAGGCGCGCGAAGGCGGCTTCCATCCCGTCGTTGTTGAAGCCGAAGCGGTTGATCACCGCGCGGTCCTCGGACAGCCGGAACATGCGCGGCCTCGGGTTGCCGGGCTGGGCGCGCGGGGTGATCGCGCCGACCTCGACGAAGCCGAAGCCCGCCTGGGCGAGCGCGTCCACCACCTCGGCATTCTTGTCGAAGCCGGCCGCGAGCCCCACCGGGTTGGGCAGGTCGAGCCCGCCCAGGTGGCAGGCGAGCCGCGGCGAGGTGAAGGCGCCGGGCAGCGGCACGAGCCCCGCCTTCAGCGCGGCAAGCGCGAGGCGGTGGGCGCGTTCCGGGTCGACCCGGTGCAACGCGAAAAGTCCCAGCCGTTCGACGAGGTTCATACGACCTCCGGGGGCAGCACGTGGCCCTCGGGCCCGAGCGGGTAGGGCTTGGCCCAGACCACGTCCGTGGCGTCCAGCCGGCGGTAGAGGTGCGGAAACAGCGCCCCGCCGCGCGAGGGCTCCCACACGAGCTTGTCGCCGAGGGCGTCCGAGTCGAAGGCCACGATCATCAGCCCGTCTTCCCCCCCGAAATGCTTGGCGGCGGTTTCTGCCACCTGTTCGGCGGTGGAGAAGTGGATGAACCCGTCGGCCACGTCGATCGGCGCGCCTTCGGTGCGCCCGTCGGCCTGGTAGGCGGCCCATTCCGGGGCGCGGAATATCTTGTAGATCAGCATGGCGTTCCCATGCCGCGCGGCGCGGGTCCGGTCAAGGGCGTCGAGGGCCGCGGGGGCGATCTGCCTGTTATACGGGCGTCATGGAAATCGACGATGTCGGGATGCGCTTGTCTTTGACAGGCGCGGCGACTCGTCGCAACCTGACCAGATAGTCAAAACAGGGAGTTCCCATCATGAAACGCGTCCTCGGATCGGCGGCGGTGCTCGCCCTTTCCTCGGGGATGGCCTGGGCCGATTTCTCGCTCACCATCCTGCACACCAACGACTTCCACGCCCGGTTCGAGCCGATCAGCAAGTACGATTCCGGCTGTTCGGCCGAGGACAACGACGCGGGGGAATGCTTCGGGGGCTCCGCGCGGCTCGTGACCGCGATCGAGGAGGCGAAGGAGCGGGCCGAGACCTGGCTGCTCGTCGACGGGGGCGACCAGTTCCAGGGCACGCTGTTCTACACCTACTACAAGGGCGCGCTCGCGGCCGAGATGATGAACAAGATGGGCTACGACGCGATGACCGTGGGCAACCACGAATTCGACGACGGCCCCGAGGTGCTGCGCGGCTTTATGGATACCGTGGATTTCCCCGTCCTCATGTCCAACGCGGACGTGTCGGGCGAGCCGCTTCTGGCCGACGCGCTGATGAAGTCCACCGTGATCGAGAAGGGGGGCGAGAAGATCGGCCTCATCGGTCTCACGCCGCAGGACACCGACGAGCTTTCTTCGCCCGGGCCCAACGTCATCTTCACCGATCCGTCGGACGCGGTGCAGGGCGAGGTCGACAAGCTGACGGACATGGGCGTGAACAAGATCATCGTGCTCAGCCACTCGGGCTACCAGGTCGACCAGACCGTGGCGCAGAACACCGACGGGGTCGACGTGATCGTGGGGGGACACTCGAACACGCTGCTCGGGGACATGGACGGCGCCGCCGGGCCCTATCCGACCGTGGTCAACAACGTGCAGATCGTGCAGGCCTATGCTTACGGCAAGTTTCTGGGCGAATTGAACGTGACCTTCGACGACGCGGGCAACGTGACCGCGGCCGAGGGCGCACCCCTGATCATGGACGCGGCCGTGACCGAGGACGAGGCGACCAAGTCGCGCATCGCCGAGGCGGCCGAACCGCTCGACGAAATCCGCAACAAGGTCGTGGCCGAGACCGCCGAGGCGATCGACGGGTCGCGCGAGGCCTGCCGGTCGGGCGAGTGCGAGATGGGCAACCTCGTGGCCGAGGCCATGCTCGACCGTGTCGCGGACCAGAGCGTGACCGTGGCCATCACCAACGGCGGCGGCCTGCGTGCCTCGATCGACGCGGGCGAGGTGACGATGGGCGAGGTGCTGACCGTGCTGCCGTTCCAGAACACGCTCGCCACCTTCGAGGTCTCCGGCGCCACGATCGTCGAGGCGCTCGAGAACGGGGTGAGCCAGGTCGAGGAAGGCGCGGGGCGCTTCCCGCAGATCGCCGGGCTCCAGTTCACCTGGGACCCCGAAGCTGCGCCGGGCGAGCGGGTTGCGGACGTCTGGGTGCGCCAGGGCATGGATTGGGCCCCGATCGACCCGGAGGCCACGTACCTGGCCGTGTCGAACAACTACGTGCGCAACGGCGGGGACGGCTATTCGATGTTCGAGAACGCCGCCAACGCCTATGACTTCGGACCGGACCTCGCGGACGTGACCGCGGAATACCTGGCCGAGATGGGGCCCTACGAGCCCTTCACCGACGGGCGGATCAAGACCGTCGAGTGAGGCCGCGCAACGTTTGAAGCGACACCCCCCGCCCGTCATGGGCGGGGGGGTTCATTTTGCCGCGCGATTGGACGCCCTTGCGGTATCCTGCCGGGAATGGAGGAACGACCATGCGACATTTCCTGATCTGCGCGCTGTTGATCGTGGTCACCGGCCTGCCCGTAGAGGCACAGGAGCGGGTGTTCGTCATCCGGCACGCCGAAAAGGAGGCGGGCGACGACCCCGGGTTGACCCCGGCAGGCGTGCACCGTGCCCACCGCTGGGCCGAGATGTTGCGCGACGTCGGGCTCGACGCGGTGATCCATACCGACGCCGCCCGCACGCGCCTGACGGGCACGATCATCGCGGAGGCGCTCGCGCTCGAACCCGTGGAGGTCGGGCGGACGGACGTGGTCGGGCTGGTCGACCTGCTCGCCTTCGATTTCGAAGATGCGGACGTCCTCGTCGTCGCGCACAGCGAAACCATCCCCGCCATCGTCGAGCGGTTGGGGGGCGGACCGGGGGCGAAGGTCGCACCGGATGATTTCGCCTCGCTCTTCGTGCTCGGGCCGGCCAGCGGGGACGCACGGGACGTCATGCGCTTGCACATGCCCTGACATGGGCCTTTTGCGCGCGGCGCGGCCGCCCTATATTCCGGGCTGAAAGGAACGTGTCATGGATCATCCCCTGATGGACCTGATCTCGGCCAAGATCGCCGAGGCGGAGCGCAACGGCGAGTTCGACAACCTGCCGGGGGCGGGCAAGCCGCTGCCGAAAGAGGACGATCCGGAAAACGCGCTGCTCAACCGCATCATGCGCGAAAACGCCGCGACGCCGCCCTTCGTGGCCCTGTCGCGTGAACTCGAGCGCTTGCGCGAAGAGCTGAAGGCGACCACGGACGAAGCGTCGCGCCGCGAGATCATGAAGCACATGTCCATGACCGAGGCGCGCATCGACATCGCGCGCAAGGCGTGGTCCCGCTGATGTGCGGGCGGATCGCCAACACGCTCCCCCACGACGCGGTCGCGAAACTGTTCGATGCGGTGCCCGCCAACGCGCTGCCGCAGCTGCCCGACTACAACATCTGCCCGACGCAGGACGTGGCGGTGGTCACGCAGGAGGGTGGCCGGCGCTATCGTCCGATGCGCTGGGGTTTCCTGCCGCATTGGTACAAGAGCCCGACCGATGGCCCGCTCCTGATCAACGCGCGCGCCGAGACGGTGGCCGAGAAACCCGCCTTCCGGAAGGCCGTGCGCGAACGCCGGTGCCTCGTCCCCTGTTCGGGGTTCTACGAATGGTACCGGGAAGGGGGCGAGAAGCTGCCCTATTACTTCCACCGCGCCGACGGCACGCCGCTCGTAATGGCCGGGGTCTGGCGGGAGTGGGGCGAGGACGCGCTGCCCACCTTCGCCGTCCTCACGACCGAGGCGAACGCCCTGATGGCGCCGATCCACAACCGTATTCCCGTGGTGATCGAGCGGGAGCACTGGGGCAAGTGGCTGGGCGAGGAGGGGCACGGTGCGGCGGTCCTGATGCGCGCACCGGAAGATGACGTGCTGGCCTTTCACCGGGTCGACAAGGCGGTGAATTCCAACCGGGCCGAGGGGCCCGAGCTGATCGAACCCGTCGCCGCTTGAGCGTGCGGTGAGGGCTGTGCCCGCGCTGGGCCTGGCGCGGGGGTAGCCTCGTCCGTGCGCATTGTGGAACGAGGGGCAAGCCCCTCGTGCTCCCCGGCGGGGGCCAGCCCCCGCACCCCCGAGGTATTTGCGAAACGAAGAAGGTCAGACCAGGTCGGCGAGGGCGGCCAGCGGGTAGGTCACGCGCAGGATGTTGCGCCGCAGGGGGGCGAGCGGGAAGGGCTTCAGCGGGCGGCGCATGATCGCGGGACGGATGTCGTCGCCGAGGACCAGGCGGGCGGCGGCATGGCCCGACCAGCTGCCCATTGCCACGCCGTTGCCGTGGTAGGCCATCGCCGCGATGGCGCCGGGCGTGCCCGGGATCTCGCCGACATGCGGCAGGAGATCGCGGGAAAAGGCAAGGAGCCCCGACCAGCGGTGCGGGGTCTCGACATGGCGCCAGGCGGGGAAGAGGGTGTGGAAATGGGCCGTGAGACGGTTCAGCGTGCGCGCTTCGGCCCCGGCGCTCGCCCGGACCCCGCCGCGCATGCCGAAGAGGAACCGCCCGTCGGGCATGAGGCGGAAGTAATGCAGGAGATTGCGGGTGTCGTAGGCCATGAGGTCGGAGCGCCAGTTCTGCGCCGCCTGTTCCTGCGTCGTCAGCGGGCGGGTGACGAGCACGCTGGACTGCACCGGCAGGACCGGCGCACGCAGGGGGCCGAGGCGTTCGGGGGTGTAGCCGTTGGTGGCGATGATCACGCGGTCGGCAGTGACCTGGCCGGTCGGTGTGTCGAGCCGATGGCCGGACGGCCGGGGCGTCACGTCGGTGACCGGCGTATGGCCGTGAATGCGCGCGCCCGCGCGCGCGGCGGCCCGTGCGAGCCCGGTGACATAGGCCCCGGGATCGAGGCCGAAGCCCGCCCTGACGTGAAGCGCGCCGTAAAAGCCCGGCCCGTCGAAGCCCTGGTTGCCGAGATCCTGCTTCGTGAGCACGTCCGCCTCGACGCCAAGCCGGGCGAGGGCCTCCGCCTCGGCCGCGAAGGCGCGCTGGTGGCGGGGGCGGTGGGCCAGCTGGACCTCGCCGGCCGAATGGGTGTGCGCCTCGATCCCGTGGGTCCCGATCACCTGCGCGACATGGTCGATCGCGGCGAGCTGGGTCTTGGCGAAGTCGGTCGCGGCCCGGTCGCCGAAGCGGCGGGAGAGCTGTGCGCCCGAGAGTTTCGCCCCGCCGATGCAGCAGAACCCGCCGTTGCGCCCCGAGGCGCCCCATCCGGGCAAGTGGGCTTCGAGAACGGTGACGGACATGCCGTTCTGCGCCAGGGTCAGTGCCGCGTTGAGCCCGGTGACCCCCGCGCCGATGATCGCCACGTCCGTCCGGTGCGCCCCATCGAGCGCCGGCCAGTCGTCGGCGGTCCGCCAGGCGCAATCGGCCCGGGCCGCGTCTTCGTAGGCACGCGCTTCGTAGAGGTGCGTCACAGCCGGCCGAGGTAGGTGCGGTACTCGATCTGGCTGATCGCGGTCGTGAGCTGCGAGATCTCGTCGCGGCGCACGGCGGCGTAAATGTCGCGAAAGCCGGGCAGGAACATCGCTTCGGCGATGTCGCTGTCGGCGAAACATTCCACGGCCGTGTACCAGTCCGAGGTCAGGGGATCGCCGAATTCCCCGTTCTGCTCGTCCAGCGGCGCCGGCAGCGGCAGGTCCGGGTGGTCGAGGCCGTAGAGGAGCCCGCCCAGCACGCCCGCGATGACGAGGTAGGGGTTGGCGTCCGCCCCCGCGATCCGGTGCTCAAGGCGCGCGCCGGGGCCCGCGACTTCCGGAAGGCGCACGGCGGCGGCCCGGTTGTCGATGCCCCAGTCGGGCGTGTGCGGCGCGAAGGAGCCGGGCTGGAACCGGCGGTAGGAGTTCATGTGCGGCGCGAAGATCGCCTGAAGGTCGTCCATCGTGTCGAGCGTGCCCGCCACCGCCTGCCGGAGAAGCTCGGAGGCGTCGTCACCGCCCGCATCGAAGATGTTGCGGCCCTCTTCGTCGAGCACGGAGACATGCACGTGCATGCCGTTGCCGGGATAGTCGGCATAGGGCTTGGCCATGAAGGTGGCCGACATGCCGTGCTTGCGCGCGACGCCACGCACCAGGCGGCGGAAATAGAGCGCCTCGTCCGCTGCGGCCATCACGTCGTCGGTGTGGTGGAAGTTCACCTCGAACTGGCCGGGTCCGTATTCCGCGATCAGGGTGTCGGGCGTCATGCCTTGCGTCCAGGCGGCATCGAGGATGTCGTCGAGGATCGCCTGGGTCCGGTCCAGCACGTCGAGGTCGTAGTTCTGCGCCGTGGGCGAGCGGTCCGGGGGCAGCGGCGCGTCGTTCATGTCCTCGCGCGGCTTGTAGAGGTAGAACTCGAGCTCGGTCGCGATCACGGGTTTGAGCCCGCGCGCGGTAAAGCGGTCGACCATGTTCTGAAGCTGGCGGCGCGGCGAATAGGGGGCGATTTCGCCGGTGTCGTCGCGCATCTCGCACAGGACCTGCGCCACCGACCCGCCCGAGGCCGAGGCCCAGGGCACGGGGCGCAGGGAGCCCGCGACCGGGAAGAGATGACCGTCCGGGTCGCCCACCGCGATGCCGAGACCGGTCGCCTCGACCTCTTCGCCCAGGATGTTGGGCGCGTAGGTCGACAGCGGCAGACGCACGCCGCCCTTGGCCAGCTTCTCCTCGTCGTCGCCGGGGAGCCACTTGCCGCGCAGGATCGCGTTGATGTCGCACATCATCAGCTCGACCCGTTCCGGCCGGCCATGTTCGGCGCAGAAGGCTTCGTATTCTTCGAGGAATTTTTTCATGTTGCGTTTTCTTCCAGGCGGCGGCGCACGGCCGCACGCTTCGTGGTGATGGAGAAGCTGATCACGCCGATTGTCACGAGTCCGATAAGAATGGAAGACAGCGCGTTGATCTCGGGGCTGACGCCCAGGCGCACGGCCGAGAAGATCTTGATCGGCAGGGTCGTCGAGGACGGCCCCGATGTGAAGGACGCGATCACCAGGTCGTCGAGCGACAGGGTGAAGCCCAAGAGCCAGCCGGAGATGACGGCCGGGGCGATGATCGGCAGGGTGACGGATCGGAACGCGTCGAATGGCGTGCACCCGAGGTCGAGTGCGGCCTCTTCCAGCGACCGGTCGAAGGAGACGAGGCGCGAGGACACGACGACGGCCACGTAACACATCGAGAAGGTCGTGTGGGCGAGGATGATCGTGAGCATCCCCCGGTCGAGCCCCACGGCAATGAATAGCAGCAGGAGCGACAGGCCCAGGATCACGTCGGGCATGACGAGCGGGGCGTAGATCATCCCGGAAAACAACGTCTTGCCGAAGAACCGCCCGCCGCGCACCAGCACGTAGGCCGCGGCGGTGCCCAGGATCGTGGCCAGTGTCGACGAGACGACGGCCACCCGTATCGTGACCCAGGCGGCGTCGAGGAACGCCTCGTTGCGGAAGAGTTCGCCGTACCACTTGGTCGAGAACCCGGCCCAGACGGTGACCAGCTTCGACTCGTTGAACGAGTAGACGACCAGGATCACCATCGGCATGTAGAGGAATGCAAAGCCGAGGGTGAGCGAGGTGGCGTTGAACCAGCTGATCCTACGCATCGGCGCCTCCACGCGCAATTTCATGCGACGACAGCAGGGCAGGTTGCCAGATCCGCGCCGGATTACCGCGGAATTTCAAGGTTCGAAGTCGCCTCATCCCTCGGCCTCCCGCTGCTTTTCCTCGTTGCGCTGGAAGAGCACGATCGGGATCACGAGCAGGGCGAGCAGGATCACCGCCACCGCCGAGGCCACCGGCCAGTCGCGGTTCGAGAAGAACTCTTCCCACAGCACCTTGCCGATCATCAGCGTCTGCGACCCGCCCAGCAGCGCGGGGATCACGAATTCGCCCATCACCGGGATGAAGACCAGGAAACAGCCCGCGATGATCCCGTTGCGCGACAGCGGGAAGGTCACCAGCCAGAAGGCCTGGAACCTGGTGCAGCCCAGGTCCTCGGCCGCCTCGAGGAGCGAGGCGTCGAGTTTCTCGAGCGTCGAGTAGAGCGGCAGCACCATGAAGGGCAGGTAGGTGTAGACGATCCCGATGTAGACCGCCGTGGGCGTGTTCAGGATCAGAAGCGGCTCGTCGATCACCCCGATCGCGATCAGGAGCTGGTTGAGAAGCCCCTCGTTCGCAAGGATCGCCTTCCACGAATAGACGCGGATCAGGAAGGACGACCAGAAAGGCAGGATCACAAGCATCATCAGCGTCGGGCGCCATTCCTCGGGCGCGCGGGCCATGCCGTAGGCGATCGGATAGGCCACGAGCAGCGTGATCAGGGTCGAGACCACCGCGATCCGAAGGCTCGAAAGATAGGCTTTCCAATAGAGGTCGTCGGTCGTCAGGAAGACGAAATTGTCGAAGTCGAGTTGGCTGATGAAATCCTTGAACCCCTGCCATCCGGCGCTGAGGTCGAGGTTCGGGGTATAGGGCGGGATGGCCAGCGCGATGTCCGACAGGCTGATCTTGATGACGATCAGGAAGGGCACCAGGAACAGCGCCACGAGCCACGAATAGGGCAGGAGGATCAGGGCGATCCGTTTCATTCTGTCAGCACCACGCCGGCCGAGGCCCGGAACGACACCCAGACCTTGTCTTCCCAGGTGAAATCGCGCCGCGAGATGCGGCTCGCGTTCGTCATGGTGGCCTTCACCATCTGACCGCCGGGCAGCTCCACGTGGTAGGTCGACAGGTTGCCGAGGTAGCCGATGTCGATGATCGTCCCCTCGAGCGCGTTGGGCCGGTCCTCGGGCCGCTCGCGGGTCACGAGCAGCTTTTCGGGGCGGATCGCGAAGGTGACGGCGCTGCCGTCTGCGACCTCGGCCATGCATTCGGAGACCTTGATCGGGTCGCGCCCCGCCGCATAGGCCACGTCGTAGGCGTGTTCGCCGGTCTTCGTCGCGGTGCCCTCGATCAGGTTCACGTCGCCGATGAAGTCGGCGACATAGACCGTCTTCGGCCCTTCGTAGATCGCCGGGGGTGTGTCCACCTGTTCGATCCGGCCCGCGTCCATCACGGCCACGCGGGTGGCGACGGTCATCGCCTCTTCCTGGTCGTGGGTGACGATGACGAAGGTCGTTCCCGTCTTCTCCTGGATGTCCATGAGCTCGAACTGCGTCTCTTCGCGCAGCTTCTTGTCGAGCGCGCCCAGCGGTTCATCGAGGAGCAGGAGCTTCGGCGCCTTGGCGAGCGAGCGGGCCAGCGCGACCCGTTGGCGCTGGCCGCCGGAAATCATGTGCGGCTTGCGCTTGGCGAATTTCTCCAGCCGCGTGAGGCGCAGCATCTCGGCCACGCGGTCGGCGATCTGGTCTTTCGGCATGTCCGAGCGTTTCAGCCCGAAGGCGATGTTGTCGTAGACCGAGAGATGGGGAAACAGCGCGTAACTCTGGAACATCATGTTCACCGGGCGCTGGTTGGGCGGCACGCGGGCCATGTCGCGCCCGCCGATCTCGATCACGCCTTCGGTCGGGGTTTCGAACCCTGCGAGCATACGCATCATCGTCGTCTTGCCGCAGCCCGAGGGGCCCAGCAGCGCGAAGAATTCCCGCTCGTAGATGTCGAGCGTCAGGTCGTCGATCGCCGTGAAGTCGCCGAAGCGCTTGGTCACGTTGCGAAAGCGGATGAGCGGAACCGCGTCCGGGTCGTCCCAGGGCGCGAAGATACCCTCGTGCGGCATCGGTGTCGTGTCGGCCATCTGTCCCCCGAAAAGGTCAGGCCCCCGGGCGTTGCCGGGGGCCGGTTGGGCTCAGGTGCCCGATTTGATCTTGGTCCACAGGCGCGTGACGGTGCGCTGGACCCCGGCCGGGTAGGGGGTGGTGGTGAAGAGATTGTTGAGCGTCTCTTCATCCGGGTAGATGGCCGGATCGTTGATCACGTCGTCGTTGAGGTATTCCTGCGACGCCTTGTTGCCGTTGGCGTAGTAGACGTAGTTCGACGCCTGCGCCATGTTCTCGGCATCCATGATGAAGTTCAGGAACACGTGGGCCGCGTCCGGGTTCGGCGCGTCGACCGGGATCGCCATCATGTCGAACCACATCTGCGCGCCTTCCTTGGGCGCGTGGTAGGCGATCTCGTTGCCGTTGTCGGCCTCGGCCGCGCGGTCGCGGGCCTGCAGGATGTCGCCCGACCAGCCGACGGCCACGCAGATGTCGCCGTTCGCCAGCGCGTCGATGTATTCCGACGAATGGAACTTCTGGATGTGGGGACGGACCGGCATGAAGACGTCCTCGGCCATCGCGATCACGTCGGGATCGTGGCTGTCCGGGTCCTCGCCGATGTAGTTCAGCGCGGCCGGGATCATCTCGGCGGGTGCGTCGAGGAAATGCACGCCGCAGTCGGCCAGCTTTTCCATGTTCTCCGGTTCGAAGACCAGCGACCAGCTGTTGATCGGGGCATCCTCGCCCAGGATTTCCTGCACGCGGCCCACGTTCACGCCGATGCCGGTGGTGCCCCACATGTAGTTGATCGCGTATTCATGGCCGGGGTCGTAGACCTCGGTGCGGTCGCGCACGACTTCCCACATGTTGTCGAGGTTGGGCAGCTTCGACTTGTCGAGCTTCTGGAACGCGCCCGCGGTGATCTGGCGCTGGAGGAAGGTACCAGAGGGCACGACCACGTCGTAGCCGGACCCGCCGGCCAGCATCTTGGTCTCGAGCACCTCGTTGGAATCGAACACGTCGTAGACCAGGTCGATGCCGGTCTCTTCCTCGAACTGGGTGAGCAGCTCTTCGTCGATGTAGTCCGACCAGTTGTAGACGCGCACTTCGTCGGCGCTGGCCGCGCCCGCGATCAGGGCGAGGCCGGCGGTCATTGTGACCCAGGTGGTTTTCATCGTTGTCTCCCTTGTTGGACTTTTCGTCCCGTATTTGGTGTATTTGATCAAAAGTGACCGTGATCGGCAAGCTGGTCAAGCCATCCGCCAGCCGGGATCGCGATTGACACTATCCGCGAAATGGCCAAACGCAATGGCCAGATGATTGGCCAGCGAGGAATTGACGTGACCGATTCACCCCAGAAAATGCCGGATCACGAGAAGGCGTATCGCGCCCTGAGGGACATGATCCTGCACGGTGAATTGACCCCCGGTCAGGCGGTCACGATCCAGGGGCTGGTCGAGACGCTGGGACTGGGCATGACCCCGGTGCGCGAGGCGATCCGGCGTCTCACGTCGCGCGGGGCGCTGGAGTTCAAGGGCAATCGGCGGGTGTCGGTCCCGGCGATGGACGCGGCGACCTACGACGAGCTCGCCTTCGTACGTCTTTCCGTCGAGCCGGAACTGGCGCGCCGGGCCGTTGAAAACCTGGATTCCGAGGCGATCGACGCGCTTGAGGCGCTGGATGCGCGGGTCGACGCGGCGATCGAGAAGGGCGACGTGCGCGATTACCTGGAGGCCAACCGGCTGTTCCACATGCGGCTCTACGAGGCCTCCGGTGCGCAGGTGCTTCTGACGATTTCCGAGATGCTCTGGCTGCGCTCCGGGCCCTCCCTGCGGGTCATGCTGGGCCGTGCGGGCACCGCCAATCTGCCGGACAAGCACCGCGAGGCGCTGGCCGCGATGCGGGCAGGGGACGCCGACGGGGTGGCCGAGGCGATCCGGGGTGACATCCTGCAGGGGATCAAGCAGGTGACCGCCTCTCTCGACGCCGCACAATGAGTTTGCGGGGACCACGTTGACAGTCCAAAATTTGATCATATTCTGACCGCAACTTTCCGAACCCGACCCCCAAAAACCGGAGCGCGCCATGAACAAGATCACGAATCACATGCCCACCGCCGAGCTTCAGGCGATCGACGCGGCGCATCACATGCACCCGTTCACGGCGAACGACGAACTGGCGAAGCACGGCGCGCGCGTCATCACGCGCGCCGACGGCGTGACGCTGACCGACAGCGAGGGCGAGCAGATCCTCGACGCGATGGCGGGGTTGTGGTGCGTGAACATCGGCTACGGCCGCGACGAGCTGGCCGAGGTCGCGGCGCGCCAGATGAAGGAACTGCCCTATTACAACACCTTCTTCATGTCGACGCATGTGCCTGCGATCGCGCTGGCCCAGAAGCTCGCCGAGCTCGCGCCGGGCGACCTGAACCACGTGTTTTTCGCCTCCGGCGGCTCGGAAGCCAACGACACCAACATCCGGTTGGTGCGCCGCTACTGGGACCTGATGGGCAAGCCCGACAAGAAGGTCATCATCAGCCGCAAGAACGCCTACCACGGCACCTCGATGGGCTCGGCGAGCCTGGGCGGCATGCAGGGCATGCACGCGCAGGGCGGGATGCCGATCCCCGACATCGTCCACATCGGGCAGCCCTACTGGTATCTCGAGGGCGGGGACATGAGCCCCGAAGAGTTCGGCCTGATGCGCGCCCGTGAGCTCGAGCAGAAGATCGACGAGCTGGGCGAGGGCCGGGTCGCGGCCTTCATCGCCGAGCCGATCCAGGGCGCGGGCGGCGTGATCATCCCGCCTGACAGCTACTGGCCGGAAGTGCGCCGGATCTGTGCGGAGCGCGACATCCTGTTCATCGCCGACGAGGTGATCACCGGCTTCGGGCGCACGGGCGAATGGTTCGGGTCGCAGCACTACGACCTGTCCCCCGACATCATGACCGTCGCCAAGGGCCTGTCGTCGGGCTACGCGCCCATCGGCGGCTCGCTGGTCTCCGACAAGGTGGCCGCGGTCATCGGGCGCGAGGAGTTCACGCACGGCTATACCTATTCCGGCCACCCGGTCGCGGCCGCGGTCGCGCTCGAGAACCTGCGCATCCTCGAAGAGGAAAGGATCGTCGACCACGTCCGTGACGAGGCCGCGCCCTACCTCGCCGAGAAATGGCATCAATTGGCCGATCACCCCTTCGTGGGCGAGACGACCATCGTGGGGATGATGGCGAGCCTTGCGCTCACCGCCGACAAGTCCGTGCGCAAGCCCTTCAAGGCCAGCCCCGGGACGGTCGGCTACATGACCCGCGAACGCTGCTTCGGCAACAACCTGATCATGCGCCACGTCGCCGACCGCATGATCGTCGCCCCGCCGCTGGTGATGACGAAGTCCGACATCGACACCCTGTTCGAACGCGCGGTGAAGTCGCTGGACGAAGCCTACAAGGACGTGAAGGAGGCGGGTCTTCTTGAGACCGCCGACTGAGCCTGGCCCTTGGACATCCTGACCGCCAACGACCGGCCGGGGGAGTACCCGCCGTCCCACTACGCCGCGAGCGTTCCCGCGCCGGAGCCGATGGCCCCGGCCGAGGGCGCCCTGCGGGCCGATGTCTGCATCATCGGGGGCGGCTTCACGGGGCTCTCCGCCGCGCTTCACATGGCCGAGGCGGGGCTCGACGTGGTGCTCCTGGAAGCGCAGCGCGTGGGGTTCGGCGCCTCGGGGCGCAACGGCGGGCAGGTGGGCACCGGCCAGCGGCTGGACCAGGAGGCGCTCGAGGATCTCGTCGGGGCCGAGCGCGCCCGCGCCCTGTGGGACATCGCGGTCGAGGCGGTCGCGCTGACCAAGGACCTCGCCGCGCGCCACGCGCCGGACGCGGGTTTCGCGCCCGGCATCATCCATGCCGACCACCGCGCCCGCGACGTGGCCCACAGCCACGCCTATGCCCGCAAGCTGCGCGACGAATACGGGCACGACGCGATCCGCCCGCTGGACCGCGACGCGTTGCGCGCGCTCTGCGCGTCGGACGCCTACCACGGCGGCACGCTCGACACGGCGGCCGGGCACCTGCACCCGCTGGCCTACGCGCTTGGCCTTGCACGTGCGGCGCGCACGGCCGGCGTGCGGATGTTCGAGCGCAGCCGCGTCACCGGTGTCACCGAGGGCGCGCCGGCGGTGGTCGAGACCGACGCGGCGCGGGTCACGGCGGACCACGTGCTCTGGGCCGCGAACGGATACCTGGGCCACGCCCAGCCGCGCGTGGCGCAGCGCGTCATGCCGATCAACAATTTCATCGTCGCGACCGAGCCGCTTGGCGATCTCGCGCACGAGATCCTGCCGCAAAACCACGCTGTCGCGGATTCCAAGTTCGTGATCAACTATTTCCGGCTGAGCCAGGACGGCCGCATGCTGTTCGGTGGCGGCGAAAGTTATGGCTACCGCTTCCCGGACGATATCGCTGCGAAGGCGCGCAAGCCGATGGTCGAGATCTTCCCGCAGCTGGCCGGGGCGCGGATCGACCACGCCTGGGGCGGCACGTTGGGTATAACCATGAATCGCATGCCGCATTTCGCGCGGCTGGGCCCCAATGTCTATTCCGCCTCGGGCTATTCCGGTCACGGGGTCGCGATGGCCACGATGGCCGGCAAGCTCACGGCCGAGATGGTCGCGGGGCAGGCGGGGCGTTTCGACCTGATGGCCGACGTGCCCACCCCGCGCTTCCCCGGTGGCGCTGCGCTGCGCACGCCGCTCCTGGTCGCCGCGATGCTGTGGTTCTCGCTGCGCGACCGGCTCTGAGGATCAGAGCCCTTCCACCATCTTGCGTAGTTCGAACTTCTGGATCTTGCCGGTCGATGTCTTGGGGAGTTCCGTGAACACCACGCGCTTGGGCGTCTTGAACCCGGCGAGCTTCGCGCGCGCATGCGCGATCAGCTCTTCCTCCGTCACTTCGGCCCCCTCCTTGAGTTCCACGAAGGCGCAAGGCACCTCGCCCCATTTCTCGTCGGGTTTCGCGACCACCGCGCAGAGCGACACGGCCGGGTGGTGCATCAGCACGTCCTCGACCTCGACGGAGGACACGTTTTCGCCGCCCGAGATGATGACGTCCTTCGCCCTGTCGGTGATCTTGATGTAGCCGTCGGGGTGCTGGAAAGCGATGTCGCCGGAGTGGAAATAGCCGCCGCGGAACGCCTCCGCCGTTGCCTCGGGGTTCTTGAGATAGCCCTTCATCACGACGTTGCCGCGGATCATGATCTCGCCCACGGTTTCGCCGTCCCACGGCACCTGTTCCATCGTCTCGCCGTCGAGGACGGTGACCTCTTCCATGTTCGCATGCCCCACGCCCTGGCGCGCCTTGACCGCGTAGCGCTCTTCGTCGGGCAGATCGTCCCATTCGTCCTTCCACAGCATCTCGGTGATGTGGCCATAGGTCTCGGTCAGCCCGTAGACCTGGCAGACGTGGAAGCCCAGGGGCTCGATCGCGGCAAGCGTCGCGGCCGAGGGGGGCGCACCGGCGGTGTAGACCTCCACCTCGTGATCGAAGGCGCGCCGGTCCTCGTCCTTCGCGTTGACGATCAGGCCCAGCACGATGGGTGCGCCGCCGAAATGGGTGACGCCCTCGTCGGCGATGGCGTCGTAGATCGCCTTCGCGGTAATGTCGCGGCAACAGACGATGGTCCCGCCGACCGCCGGAAGCGTCCAGGTATGGCACCAGTTGTTGCAGTGAAAGAGCGGCACGATGGTGAGATACCGGGTGTCCTTGTCGAGCCCCCAGGCGACCGCCACCCCCATCGTGTGCAGGTAGGCCCCGCGGTGGGAATAGACCACGCCCTTGGGCCGGCCCGTCGTACCGGACGTGTAGTTCAGCGCGAGGCTTTCCCATTCGTCCTTCGGCATGATCCATGCGAAGGCGGGATCGCCCCCTTCAAGGAAGTCCTCGTATTCGACATGGCGCCCGGTCGCCGGATGCCCGGCCGGGGCGTCGGAGACCTCGATCACCTTGGGCGGCGTGCCTTCCATCTCTTCGAGCGCCTTTTCGAGGACGGGGAGAAACTGGGTGTCGACCAGCACCGCCTTGGCCCCGCCATGGCCCAGGATATAGGCGATCGTGCCGGGGTCGAGGCGCACGTTGATCGTGTTCAGGATCGCGCCGGCCGCCGGCACGCCCCAATGTGCCTCGGCCTGGGCGAGCGTGTTGGGCAGCAGGGTGGCGACCACGTCGCCGGAGGCGACGCCTGCGCGCGCGAGCGCCGAGGCGAGCCGCGAGACGCGCCCATGAAGCTCGCCGTAGGTGAACCGGCGCGCGCCGTCGACGATGGCGGTGCGTTCGGGAAACACCCGGTTCGCGCGCCGAAGATGCGACAGCGGCGTCAGGGCGACGAAGTTCGCCGCGTTCTTCTCAAGCCCGGTCTCGTCGGCCAGCCAACCCATGATGTCCTCCCATGTCTCCTCCGGGTCGATTAGGGCGGAACGAAAGGGGCCGGTCAATGCGGGTTTTTACTGACAGGGCAGGCGGGTAGGATACCGCATGATCATTTCGCGCGGCCGCCGCTACATTTTCGTCCATGCGCCCAAGACGGGGGGCACGTCGCTCGCCCTCCTGCTCGAAGGCAAGGCGATGAAGGACGACATCATGGTGGGCGACACGCCCAAGGCGCGCAGGCGCCGGGGGCGGGTCAAGGGGATCGAGACCTCGGGGCGGCTCTGGAAGCATTCCATGCTCTCGGACCTCTACGGGCTCGTCACGCAGGTGGAGATGGAGGATTTCTTCGTCTTCACCCTGGTGCGCAACCCGTGGGACCGGATGGTGAGCTATTACCACTGGCTTCGCGACCAGTCCTTCGACCACCCGGCGGTGACGCGGGCGCGGGCCCTGTCGTTCGATGCCTTCGTCACCGATCCGATGGTCCTGCGCGCGATCGAGGCCAGCCCCTATGGCCGCTACGTCGAGGATGGCGACGGCGTCGAGCAGGGGGATCATTTCGTGCGTCTCGAGCGCTTCGCGGAGGACCTGGAGCCGGTCGCGGCGGCGTTGGGCGTGAAATTTCACGAAATTCCCCACGAAAATGCCTCGAATCGGCGCGATGATTTCCGCAGCTACTACTCCGATGCCGGCGCGGAGGCGGTCGCGCGCGCTTGTGCGGTCGATATTTCCCGGTTCGGCTATCGGTTCGATGCCTGACTTTGTCGCGGCTGCGGCGATAATGCGACGCGCGCTTCGCAAACCGTCCGGCAATCCGCAACATTGACGCGAAGTCGCCTTATTTGTGCCCGAAAATCTTCGTCCCCGCTTCCCACAACTGAAGGAGCTGGCGGGGCGCAAGGGCTGTGACCGTTCCGCCGACACAAAGACAGGGGGATGATCACGACGTTCGCGATCACGAACGTGCGCCGCAAGGCCCGGTTCGATTGAGACGCGGACCCGCTACCTCCGAAAAGAGATACATGGCCAGGCAGGCCAGCAAGAGTTTTTCGCGCTCGTTCCTGCCCCCCAAAATCACCAGCGCGAAAACGCCCCGTCCGACCCCCTTGCCGGACGGGGCACTTTATTTCAGTGGAAGAACTTCTGCGTCGGGAAGGCGATCACGCCCTCGTCGGCCAGCCGGTCGGCGGCCTTCGAGGACCCGGCGCGCGCGGCGTCGATCAGGTCGCGCACGCCCTCCGGCGGATTGCCGGTGGCCGCCGCGATCACGTCGCGCATATGGGGGAAGGAATAGGCCTGCTCGGTCAGCGCGGCCGCGCCATAGGCGGTCTGGCCGAGGCCGGAGTAATGGCGGAGCGATCCGCCCGCGCGGCGCAGGCGTTTCTCGAAGATCGAACAGGCGATGAGACAGGTATCGGCAAGCGCGCGCATCTCGGCCGGAGCGGCGCGCCGGTCCATCGCGGACACCACGCGGATCGTGAGCCGGTCGACCCGGACCTGTTCGCGCATGAAGCGTGCGATGGTGATCGCCATGTAATGGCGCAGCGTGTCGCTCAGGGGAATCCCGGTTTCACGAATTCCGTCTCCGACAAGGTCGTCGGCGGCGGCAACAAGGGCATCTTGCATTCTCGAACCTCCTGCTTCCTGCCTTCGGAGCCGCGCGAAACGCACGCGACCCTTGGTAGGAGGTTACCCCGCCCCGGAATTTGATCAAAAGAAATCTCGACGCGATCACGCGACTGTGGCCCATCTGCCCGCGATCCGGGCAGGGGCGCCCGGATGCGCGGCACGGCAGGAACCGCGCGGCGGCGGGTCAGGGAAGCGGCACTTCACCGCCCAGGCGACGAAAGAGCGAAGCTTCCTCGTCGTTCTTGAAGAAGGGCACGCTGTCGGGGGCATCGAGATCCGGCAGACGCGCGGCGATCTCGGCCAGCACCACCTGCGTGATGAAGGGCAGGTCGAAGTCGCGCACGTCGGCGAGGGGGATCCACTGGAGGTGGCTCAGTTCGTCCTCGGCCCCGGAGAAATCGTCCGGATCGGTCTTCAGGCGGGCGGCATCGGCCACGAAGAAGCGCGCGTCGAAGCGGCGCGAGCGCCCCGGCGGCGTGATCGCGCGGAACACGAAGGCGAGCCCGTCGGGCGAGGGGCGGTAGCCGGCCTTCGCGAAGCCGTGCCAATGCTTCGGCGGAGCGCCGGGCCAGTCGCCGGGCACGCCCAGGATCTGGCCGGTCTCTTCCCAGAGTTCCCGGATCGCCGCGGCCAGCAGCGCGGGGCCGATCCCGTCGCGCGCGTCCTCGCCCAGCCGGGTGCGACAGGGTTCGGCGCCTTCCTCGGCCAGCGGGACGTTGTAATCCTCGCCGTCCAGCGCGCCGCCGGGAAAGACGAACTTGTTGGGCATGAAGGCGGCCTTGGCACCGCGCTGCCCCATCAACACGCGCGGTGCGGTGCCCGCGTCCCGGATCAGGACGACGGTGGCCGCGTCACGGATCACCTTGGACTTGTCGATACTCTGTTCGTTCATGCTCCCCCCGTCGCGCGGGGGTGGGCCCGCGTCATGTTTCGCTGTTGGCCATCTGGGCGGGGGCGAACCCGTGCATGCGCTTGGCCCACTGCACCCCCACCATCAGGCCCTTGAACCTTGGCAGAAGGTAGAGGGAGAGCGCAACCGCGACAATGGCCAGCACCGAGAAGAGGACCATCGGGTCGGGGCGGAAGATGGTGAAGCCGAAGTGGAAGAACGGCACCATGAGGTGGCCCACCACGAGGATGGTGAGATAGGCCGGGCCGTCGTCGGCGCGCTGGTGATGCAGCTCCTCGCCGCAGACGGGGCAGCTCTGGCGCACCTTCAGGTAGCTTTTCATCATCGGTCCCGTGCCGCACTGTGGGCAGCGCCGGCGCCAGCCGCGCCACACGGCGGGCTTCACGGGGCGTTCCGCGCCGGTGTCGGCGTCGCGGGCCAGCTCGGCGTTGGTCGATGCATCCATGTCGGGTCTCACTCGGTCGTTCGAAATCGCGCAGGCTCTATCTAGGGTGCCCGGGGGCGTTTGCCCATGCTTCGGAATGTCGCGCGGGCCAAGTGGCGGGAAGCAGCGCGAAAAAAACGCACGTCCGGGCGACGGAAACGCCGTTGTGCCGCGTTTTAGGTCATGTCGGAGGGACGATCCCCCCGGCGATCAAGGCAGGACACCTTGAGACCATGAGGAGAATACCATGAAACGCGTCTTCAAGATTGCAGGCTTCGGGCTTCTGACAGGGGCGGCCGTGACGCTCGCGGGTGCGGCGATGGCCGATCGCGGGCCGATGGGGCCGCGCGGCCAGATGGGCGGCATGCGCCCGGCGCCGGTCAGCTTCGCCGAACTCGATGCCGACGGAAACGGTCAGATCACCGAAGCCGACCTGGCCGCGCGCGCGGAGGCCCGGTTCTCGGACGCCGATGCCAACGGCGACGGGTCGCTGACGCTCGAAGAACTGGTGGCCGCCGGCATCGCCCGGTTCGACGACAGGCGGGCCGCGCGCCAGCAGGCCGCCGCCCCGGGCGCTGTGGTGGGGCGTCCCTCCGACGCGCAGGTCACGGCGCGCGCCGAACGCATGGCGAGCGGGATGCTCCAGCGCGCGGACGCGGACGGCAACGGCACCATCGAAGCCGCCGAGATGGGCGCAGGGCGCGGCATGAGCCGGCTCTTCGACCGGGCCGACGCAGATGGCGACGGGGCGATCACCGAGGCGGAGTTCGACGCGGCCCGCGAAGAGATGGCCGCCCGGCTGCACGAGCGCCACGAGGGCATGGGCCGCCACGGCGACGGGGACGAACGCCCCTGGGGACGTGGCGACCGCCACTGATCCTTCACCTAAGACGCGGGTGGGCCGGGTATGGCCCGCCCGCGCGAAGATTGCGGTGACGCGGGCGACAGGGTTTACTTCCGGACGCGATGGACATGGCATTCGACGACGCACAGGCGGTCTCGGACGAGGCGCTCCTGGTGGCCTTTGGCAACGGCGACCGGGAGGCCGCTCAACGCCTGACCGCCCGGCTCGCGCCACGCGTGCTGGGCTTCGCCGTGCGCAGCCTGGGTGGCGACAGGGCGGAGGCCGAGGATGTCACGCAGGAGGCGATGCTGCGCCTGTGGAAGATCGCACCGGAGTGGCGCCAGGGCGAGGCCAAGGTGACGACCTGGCTCTTCCGGGTGACGGCCAACCTCTGCACGGACCGGCTGCGCAAGCGGCGCGGCGTCGACCTGGACAGCGTGCCGGAACCGGAAGACCACGCGCCTGCCGCGGTCGACGGGATGATCGCGGCAGACCGGGTGCAGGCACTCGACCGCGCATTGGGCGAGTTGCCGGAGCGGCAGCGCCAGGCCGTGGTCCTGCGCCATCTCGAGGGAATGGCGAACCCCGAGATCGCGGAGGTTATGGAAATCAGCGTCGAGGCGGTGGAAAGTCTCACCGCCCGGGGCAAGAGAACGCTGGCACGGATCCTGTCCGGCCGGCGCGAGGGGTTGGGATATGGGTCGCAGTGACGAAACCGACCGCAATGCGGTGATGCTCGAGGATGTCTTTTCCGCCGCGCGCGACGAGGCCCCGGTGCCGTCGCAAGCGCTTCTGGGCCGGATCATGGCCGATGCGGACGACGTCACGCGGGCGCGTGATGCGGCCCGTGCGGCCCCCGTGCGCCGCCGGGGCGCCTTCGCGGCCATCGCCGCGGCGATCGGCGGCTGGCCCGCGGTCGCAGGCATGGCGACGGCGGCGGGGGCCGGTGTCTGGATCGGCGTGGCCCAGCCGCCCGCGCTGTCGACGCTCACCGGCACGATGCTGACCGGCACGACGGCACAATACCAGCTCGAGGAATTCGCCCCCGGCTACGCGGCGCTCGTGAGCTTTGAAGAGGAGTTGGCCGAATGACCGAAACGACGCCCCCGGCGGACCGCCGGACCCCCGCCTGGGTCAAGGTGCTCCTCGCCGTGTCCCTGGCGCTCAACCTGTTGGTGGCGGGAATCGTCGTTGGCGCCCGGTTCGGGGACGGGCCGCACGGCCACGACGGGCGCCCCGGCCCGCGTGGCGGGTTCGACCCGGCGCTGGGCCCGTTCTCGCGCGCCTTGCCGGAGCCCTACCGCGACCGCGCGCTCGACGAACTGCGGGCGCGGGCCGGTGACGCCCGGGCGAACCGCGCCGCGCTCGCGGGGCAGGTGTCGGAGATGCTCTCGCTCCTGCGCGACGAGCCATTCGACGCGCAGGCGATGGGCGCGGTGCTCGATGCCCAGAGCGCGGTCTTCGCCGAACGCGGCGAGATCGGACGCGACGTGGTGCTGGAACAGATCGCGGCGATGAGCCCGGCGGAGCGCGCGGCCCTGGCCGACCGGCTGGAGCGCGGGTTGCGCCGCGCGCTCGAGGGGGCCGGGCGCTGAGGGCTCAGGCCGCGCTGCGTTCGGCGGTGAAGGTGACGCGGTTGCGACCGGCAGCCTTGGAGGCATAGAGCGCCCGGTCGGCCCGCTCCACCATGGCGCGCGGCCCGTTGGACCCGCCGTCGCACAGCGCCACGCCGATGGAGACCGTGACCGGCACCGCGAGCGTTCCGGCGCAGGCGGGCATCGGCCCCGCGGACACCGCGCGGCGCAGCCGGTTCGCCATGCGCCGGGCCATGTCGGGGCCAGTGTCGGTGAGAACCACCAGGAATTCCTCCCCCCCGATCCGGGCGACAAGGTCGGTGTCACGCAGCGCACCGCGCAGCCGGCACGCCGTTTCGCGCAGCACGTCGTCGCCCGCCAGGTGGCCGTATCGGTCGTTCACCGCCTTGAAATGATCCAGATCGAGCATCAGGAGCGCGCAGGCCCCGCGGCCCGGTTCGCGCAGCACGCGCGACAGGTAGCATTCCGCGTAGCGCCGATTGAACAGGCCCGTGAGGGGATCGCGTAATGCCTCGCCCAGCTGGTCCTCGACCAGGGCGCGCAGCCGGTCGGTCTCGCGCTTGCGCGCGATGAGGCGGCGCAGGCGCGCGGCAAGCTCATCGCCCCGGAAGGCGCCGCGCATCACCGCGTCCGCCCCGAGGTCGGGCGCCTGGTCGGCGCTCGTATCCTTCAGGTACGGGGTCGTGACGATGATGATGGCGTGGCGCGTCGCCGGACGCGCGCGGAGTTCCGCGACAAGGCCCAGGGCGCTGTCGGTCCGGCCTGGCACATGGGCGATCACGAAGGCATCGGTGACGCGTCCGGGGTCCAGAACGTTGGCCGGTGCGGCGAGCATCACCCGCGCCGGGACGGCAGCCTCGAGCGCCCGGCGCCACTCGGGCCCATGCGCGGGGTCGGGGGGCACCAGCGTGACCTGCGTGGGCGGTTCGAACGCCACGCCTGCCTCCGCCAGCCCGTCGGTCACGATCAGAGCCTGGCGCCGCGCGAGCTCGGCCCGTTCCGACCGCGCGCGCAGCAGGCTGCGCAACACCGCGAGGAGCCGACGTTCGTCGGGCATGGCGCACAGGCATTCCTCGGCCCCCGCCTCGAAGGCGGCGATCCGGGTCGCTCCATCGTCGGCCACGCCGTAGAGCACGACCGGAATGTCGCCTGTCACCGGGGACGTGCCGAGGGCACGGCAGGCCTCGATGCCGCCGCCTGGGAAGTCGATGTCCATCAGGATCGCGTCCGGTTGTTCCACGCGGGCGAGATGCAGGAGTTCGTTCCTGTCGCGGGCCTGCGCGACGCGGTAGTGCCCCGCGGCCAATCGCGCCTTGATCGCGATACGATCCGTGACGAGGTCATCTGCGATGAGAATGCGTCGACCCATGGTGTTCCGCTCGAATTTCATTGCATACATTGCGTTTCATTAACCACTACCCAAGAAGTGTTAAAAAATGGTTTCCGGGAATGAGAGGCTGGGCACGATGAAACAGGAACAGGCCGAAACGATCGGTTTGCAGGCGCTGGGTTGGCTGGCAGGGAACGACGAGCTGATGCCTGTCTTCCTTGGCTCGACGGGCGGCGACCTCGCGGATCTGAAGGCGCGGGCGAACGATCCCGGTTTCCTCGGGGCGGTCCTGGATTTCATCACGATGGACGACGCCTGGGTCGTTTCGTTCTGTGATGACGCCGGGCTCGACTACGCGCAGCCGATGCAGGCGCGCGCGGCGCTGCCGGGCGGAGGAGACATGCATTGGACCTGACACGTCACTTGGACGCGGTGCTCTTCGACAAGGACGGCACCCTTTTCGATTTCGCGAAGAGCTGGTCGGCCTGGGCTGTGCGTGTGCTCGACGAGCTCGCGGGCGGCGATCCGGAGCTTGCCGATGCGCTGGGCCGGGCGATGTCCTTTGACCGGGCGACCGGCCGCTTCTCGCCCGATTCCGTGGTGATCGCGGGCACGCCCGAGGACGTGGCAGGCCTGATCGCCCCCGTGCTCGGCACGGAACCGGACGCGCTGGTGGAGGTGCTGAACGGTGCCGCCGCCGCCGCGCCGATGGTCGAGGCGGTGCCGCTCGCGCCCCTGCTGGAAGACTTGCGTTCCGGCGGGCTGAAGCTCGGGGTCGCCACGAACGACGGCGCCGTCCCGGCGCGCGCGCATCTAGAGGGGGCCGGTGTCTTCGCCGCTTTCGATTTCGTCGCCGGGTCGGACAGCGGCTGGACCCCGAAGCCCGCGCCGGACATGTGCCTCGCCTTCGCCGAGGCGATGGGGGTCGCACCGGCGCGCGTTGCGATGGTGGGCGACAGCCTGCACGACCTGCACGCTGGACGTGCGGCGGGCATGGCGACGGTGGGGGTGCTCACGGGCCCGGCCGAAGCCGCGCATCTCGAGGGTCACGCCGATGTCGTTCTGCCGGATATCGGGCATCTGCCCGGCTGGCTTTCGAGCGGGACCCGTATGGGCTGACCAGCACGACATTTTGCGAAAAATTCGCGGTATTACGGGGTGTTGGGCGGCTCCGGCCCCCGCTGATCTTTCCGAAATCTTAAGGATGCACTGACATGGTCGGCGCGCTGATCGAGGGTGCCCGATGCATGGAATTGTCTGCCGTTCTTTCGAAACTTTCGTGAAGGCCGCCTACGGGCCTTCGCTCTGGCGGGAGTTGACCGATCGGCTCGACATGGCCGCGTCCAGTTTCGAGCCGATGTTTCACTACGACGACGGGCTGGTCCTGCGGCTCGTGACGCTCTGCGCCGAACGGCTGGGAAAGCCACGTGAGGTGCTGCTGGAGGATTTCGGAACCGACCTCGTGGCCGGCTTCGCCTCGGGCCGGGTGCGCCGGCTTCTGCGCTATTGCGGGATCGACTACGCGGATTTCCTGCACGCGCTGGACGATCTGCCCGGCCGCGTCGCGCTGGCGGTGCCCGACATCGGCCTGCCGGAACTCGAGCTCACCGAATGCGGGCCGGGGCGCTACCGGCTTGCCTGCCGCTCCCGCTTTCCCGGCGCGGCGCACGTGATCACCGGGCTCTTGCGTGCGCTGGCCAACGAATACGGGGCGCTTGCGGTGCTCGACTGCGCCGGGCGGGAAGGGGATGCGGAGGTGATCGACATCCACCTGTTGCAGGAAGCGTTCGCCGAAGCGCGCGGATTCGACCTGTCCGACACCCTTCTTGCCGTCGGGGGGCGGGACGCATGAGCGCGGAAAAGACGATCCAGGTATCGATGGAGGCGCTCGATCGCGTGATGCCGCTTCACGTGGTGTTCGATACCGAGGGCACGATCCGGCAGATCGGCCCGACGCTGACCAAGGTGCTGGGCGGGCGCGACGTGGTGGGACAGCAGATGCTCGACCTCTTCGAACTGCGCCGCCCGCGGGAGGCGGAGATCGTCGCGCTCCTCACCCGTGGTGCAACGGGCAAGGTGATCCTGCGCCTGCGCGACGGGTTCAACACCCAGCTGATCGGAAGCGCGGTGCGACTCGAGGGAGAGGACGGGGTTCTCCTGAACCTCTCGTTCGGCCTGTCCGTCTTCGATGCGGTGCGCAACTTCGGGCTGGCGGGGTCCGATTTCGCGCCCACGGACCTGACGCTGGAGCTGCTCTACGTGGCGGAGGCGAACGCGGCGGCGATGGCGGAAAGCCGGGCGCTGAACGAACGCCTGCACGGGGCCAAGACCCGGGCCGAGACGGCGGCCCAGACCGATCCGCTGACGGGGCTCAGCAACCGCCGCGCGCTCGACCGCCAATTGCGCCGGCTGATCGACCGGGGTGTGCCCTTCACCATCGCCCACATGGATCTGGATTTCTTCAAGTCCGTGAACGACACGCACGGGCACGCGGCGGGCGACAGCGTGCTCAGGGACGTGGCACGGGTGCTGGTCGAGGAAACACGCGCGCGCGATGCCGTGGCCCGGATCGGCGGCGACGAGTTCGTCCTGCTTTTCCCCGGCCTCACGGATCGTGACCGGGTGTCGGCCATCGCGGCGCGCATCATCCGGCGCCTGGGCGAGCCGATCATGGTGGATGGCGAGCGGTGTGAGGTGTCGGCCTCGATCGGGCTCGTCCTGTCCACGCAGTACGACCACCCCGAGGCCGACGCGATCATGGCGGACGCCGACGCGGCGCTCTATGCCTCGAAGGCCGCCGGGCGCGCCTGCTTCACCTTCCTCGACCCGCGGGTCGCGTGAGCCGCGCAAAAGAAAAGGGCCGGTGAAACCGGCCCTTCCCAAAGACTTTCCAAGTGGATCAGGCGAACCACCAGCGCTCCATCCAGCGCATGCCGTCCACGTCCCAGTTGGACCCCATCACCTCGGGGTGGGCGACCGAGTCGCTGTGGGCGAAGACCCACGAGGCGAACATCGGAATGAGCGCGCCGCCCTTCTGGTTCAGGATCGCCTGCATCTCGTAGTACATCTCGCGACGCTTGGCTTCGTCCAGTTCGCCGCGCGCCTTCACGAGAAGCTCGTCGAAGCGTTCGTTCGACCAGAACGTGTCGTTCCAGGACGCCCCGGTCTGGTAGGTCGTGGTGAACATCTGGTCCTCGACCACGCGCCCGGACCAGTAGACCGCCGAGAACGGCTTCTTCATCCACACGTCGGACCAGTAGCCGTCGTTCGGCTCGCGCACGACGTTGATGTCGATGTTCGCGGCCTGGGCCGAGTTCTGGTACAGCACCGCCGCGTCCACCGCGCCGGAGAAGGCCGCATCGGCCGCCGACAGGTTGACGCTGAGCGAATCCATGCCCGCCTGCTTGAGGTAGTACTTGGCCTTGTCCGGGTCGTAGGTGGTCTGTTCCAGCTCGTCGTTGAAATAGCGCTGACCGCGCCCGATCGGGTGGTCGTTGCCGACGACGCCGTAGCCGAAGAGGATCTTCTCGACCAACTCTTCGCGGTTGATCGCGTGCTTGAGCGCGAGACGCACGTTGTTGTCCGTGAACGGATCCTGCGTCGTGATCATCGCGAAGTCGTAGTGCAGGTTGCCCGGCACCGACTGCACCTGGATGTTCGGGTTGGCCCGGTTCATCATCCCGATGGTCTTCAGGTCGAGCCGGTCGATCGCGTCCACGTCACCCGACACCAGCGCCGTCGTGCGCGCGTTCTGGTCGACCAGCGAAAGCATCTCGATGGTGTCGAAGAAGGCGCGGTCGTCCTGGTAGTAGTTCTCGTTGCGCTCGAAACGCGCCACGACGCCCGGCTGGAATTCCACGAGCTTGTAGGACCCGGCACCGTCGCCGGAGCGCCAGTCCACGGCCCCGTCCTTATAGGGCAGGATCACCACGTGGTAATCCGAGAGCACGAAGGGGAAGTCCGCGTTCGGGCCCTTCAGCTTGAAGACGACCGTGTCGTTGCCTTCGGTCGTGATGTCGGCGATCGGCTCGACGATCGGTTTGGCCGCCGAGGTCGATTTCTCGCCGCGGTGGTAGTTGATCGACTCGACGACGTCCTCGAGCGTCACTTCCTTGCCGGAGTGGAACTGCACGCCGGTGCGCACCTTGAAGCGCCACTCGGTCGCGTCGTCGGAGGCTTCCCAGCTTTCGGCCAGTTCCGGGACGATCGAACCGTCGGCGGCCACCTCGGTCAGGCGGGTGTGCATGCCGTGCGACAGCGACGTGGTGAAGCTGTTCTCGTAGGTGGCCGGATCCAGCGTGTCGGTGCTCGACCCGTGGGCGATGCCGAAGCGCATGTTGCCACCACGCTTCGGCTCCGCGCGTGCTGCGCTCAGCGGCAGCGTGGCCGCCACGGCGGTGGCCGCCGTCGTTTTCAGAAATCCGCGGCGATCGAACATACCGCTACCAAATTTGGACATAGTCCTCTCCCTCTAAAGGTCCCATTGATTTTTGTTGACTGATGAGTCAATCAAACATATCCGGGTGCTTCCTGCAACTACCAAGACGTGGGGTCACAATGCCCAAAGTCGGGATGGAACCCAAGCGTCGCCTTGAATTGGTCGAGGCGACGGTGCACGAGATCGGGACACGCGGCACGCTGGACGTGACCGTGAGCCAGATCGCGCGCACCGCCGGGATCTCGAGCGCGCTGGCCCATCATTACTTCGGATCGAAGGAACAGCTCTTCGCGGCGGCCATGCGCCACATCCTCAAGCTTTACGGGGCCGAGGTGCGCGGGGCGCTGGCGATGGCGACCACGCCGCGCATGCGGATCGAGGCGATCATCCGGGCCAGTTTCGCGCCCACGCAGTTCCGCCCCGAGATGGTTTCGGCCTGGATGAACTTCTACGTGCAGGCCCAGAAATCGGCCGATGCCCGCCGGCTTCTGCATGTCTACCAGAGCCGTCTGCGTTCCAACCTGATGCACGATCTGCGTGCGCTGGGCTGCCCCGATCCGATGATGCTGACCCACGGGCTCGCCGCGATGATCGACGGCCTCTACATCCGCCAGGCGCTGCGCGACGACCCGCTGGAGGCCGACACCGCGTTGCAGGTGCTCCTGCATTACCTCGACACGTCGCTCACCGAAGGAGGCTGCGCATGACCCGCCCCAACATCCTGATTTTCATGGTGGATCAGCTCAACGGCACGTTGTTTCCCGACGGGCCGGCCGAGTGGCTCCACGTGCCGAACCTGCGCAAGCTGGCCGAGCGCTCGACGCGGTTCGCCAATTGCTACACCGCCTCGCCGCTCTGCGCGCCGGGTCGGGCGAGCTTCATGTCCGGGCTTCTGCCGTCCCGCTCGCGGGTCTACGACAACGCCGCCGAGTTCTCGGCCGACATCCCGACCTTCGCCCACCACCTGCGCCGCGCGGGCTACCAGACCTGCCTGTCGGGCAAGATGCACTTCGTGGGTCCCGACCAGCTTCACGGGTTCGAGGAACGGCTGACCACGGACATCTATCCGGCCGACTTCGGCTGGACCCCGGATTACCGCAAGCCGGGTGAGCGGATCGACTGGTGGTATCACAACCTCGGGAGCGTCACGGGGGCCGGGGTGGCCGAGATTTCGAACCAGATGGAGTACGACGACGAGGTCGCCTACAACGCGACGCGCAAGGTCTATGACCTCGGGCGTGGCCACGACGCGCGCCCCTGGTGCCTCACGGTGAGCTTCACCCATCCCCACGACCCTTACGTCGCGCGCAAGAAGTACTGGGACCTCTACGAGGATTGCGAGCACCTGCTGCCCGAGGTCCCGGCGATGGACTACGAGGATCACGATCCCCATTCCAAGCGAATCTTCGACGCCAACGACTGGCGCTCGTTCGACATCACCCAAGAGGACATCCGCAAGTCGCGCCGCGCCTATTTCGCCAACATCTCCTATCTCGACGACAAGATCGGCGAGGTGATGGAGGCGCTCGAGGGGACGCGCCAGGACAAGGACACGATCATCCTCTTCGTCTCCGACCACGGCGACATGCTGGGCGAGCGGGGGCTGTGGTTCAAGATGAGCTTCTACGAGGGCTCGGCGCGGGTGCCGATGATGATCGCGGCGCCAAACATGGAGCCGGGGCGCGTGGACACGCCGGTGTCGAACATCGACGTGTGCCCGACGCTGTGCGAGCTGGCCGGCGTCTCGATGGACGAGGTGGCGCCTTGGACCGAGGGGCAAAGCGTCGTGCCGATGGGGCAGGGCGTGGCACGCACCGCGCCGGTGGCGATGGAATACGCCGCCGAAGCCTCCTATGCCCCGGTCGTGTGCCTGCGCGAAGGGAAATGGAAGTTCACCCGATGCGCGCTCGACCCCGATCAGCTCTTCGACCTCGAGGCCGACCCGCACGAGCTCACCAACCTTGCGGAGGATCCGGCCCACGCCGAAACGCTCAAGCATTTCAGTGATATGGCCGATGCGCGCTGGAACCTCGACCAGTTCGACGCCGAGGTGCGCGAAAGCCAGGCGCGCCGCTGGGTCGTCTACGAGGCGCTGCGACACGGGGGGTATTACCCGTGGGATTACCAGCCGCTCCAGCGCGCCTCGGAACGCTACATGCGAAACCACATGGACCTGAACGTCGTCGAAGAGAACCAGCGCTTCCCGCGCGGCGAGTGACCCTGATCCGAAAGAGGCCGACATGACCTACCCGACCCAACCCGAGGCGAGCCATTTCGTGAATGGCCGCTACGTCGAGGACACCGACGGCACCCCGATGGACGTGATCTATCCGGCCACCGGCGAAGTCGTCGCGCGCCTCCACGAGGCAACGCCGGCGATCATCGACCAGGCCATCGAAAGCGCGCGTGCCGCGCAGGCGGACTGGGCGGCCTTGTCGGGCACCGAACGGGGCCGCGTCCTGCGCCGGGCCGCCGACCTCATGCGTGAGCGCAACCACGAACTGTCGGTGCTCGAGACGATGGACACCGGCAAACCCTACCAGGAGACCTCCGTGGCGGACGCGACCAGCGGGGCGGACGCGCTGGAATACTTCGGCGGGCTCGCGGGCAGCCTGACCGGCGAACACATCCCGCTGCCGGGGGGCGACTGGGCCTACACGATCCGCGAGGCGCTGGGCGTCTGCGTGGGGATCGGGGCGTGGAACTACCCGACCCAGATCGCCTGCTGGAAGGCCGCCCCGGCGCTGGCCTGCGGCAACGCGATGATCTTCAAACCGTCCGAGACGACCCCGCTCTGCGCCCTGAAGGTCGCAGAGATCCTGATCGAGGCGGGCCTGCCCGCCGGGCTTTTCAATGTGGTGCAGGGGGCGGGCGCCGTGGGCGCGCCGCTGACTACCGATCCGCGTGTCGACAAGGTATCGCTCACCGGGTCCGTGCCGACGGGGCGCAAGGTCTATGCGGCAGCCGCCGAGGGCATCAAGCACGTCACGATGGAGCTCGGGGGCAAATCTCCGCTGATCGTCTTCGACGATGCCGACATCGAGGATGCCGTGGGCGGCGCGATCCTGGGCAACTTCTATTCCTCCGGGCAGATCTGCTCCAACGGCACCCGCGTCTTCGTGCAGGCGGGCATCAAGGAGGCCTTCCTGAAGCGCCTGACCGAACGGCTTTCGACCGCCGTGATCGGTGATCCCCTGGACGAGGCCACGAATTTCGGCCCGATGGTGAGCGAAGCCCAACTGGGCATCGCGCTGAACTACGTCGCCGCGGGGCAGGAGGAAGGCGCGCGGCTCGTCACCGGGGGCACCCGGATCGACAAGCCGGGCTTCTGGATGACGCCCGCCGTCTTTGCCGACGTGACGGACGACATGGCGATCGCGCGCGAAGAGATCTTCGGCCCGGTGCTGAGCGTGCTCGACTTCACCGACGAGGACGAGGTGATCGCGCGCGCGAACGATACGGAATACGGGCTCGCCGCCGGTGTGTTCACCTCCGACCTCAAGCGTGGGCACCGGGTGATCGGGCGCCTGGAGGCGGGGACCTGCTACCTCAATTCCTACAACGACGCGCCGGTCGAGATGCCCTTCGGGGGCGTGAAGGCCTCGGGCGTAGGGCGCGAGAATTCCAAGGCCGCGATCGAGCACTACAGCCAGCTCAAATCGATCTACGTGCGCATGGGCGCGGTGGAGGCGCCGTTCTGAGATGGAAGCGGATTTCGTCATCGTTGGGGCCGGCAGCGCGGGCTGCGTCATGGCAAATCGGCTGAGCGAGGCCGGTCATTCGGTGCTCGTCGTGGAACACGGCGGCTCGGACGCGGGGCCGTTCATCCAGATGCCGGGCGCGCTGTCCTACCCGATGAACATGAAGCGCTACGACTGGGGCTACCAGAGCGAGCCGGAGCCGCACCTGGGCAACCGGCGGCTGGCCTGCCCACGCGGCAAGGTGATCGGCGGGTCGTCCTCGATCAACGGCATGGTCTACGTGCGCGGCCACGCCCGCGACTATGACCACTGGCGCGACGAGGGGGCGGACGGCTGGGGCTATGCCGACGTGCTGCCCTACTTCAAGCGCATGGAACACTGGCACGACGGCGGGCACGGGGGCGACGCCGCCTGGCGCGGCCATGACGGGCCGCTTCACGTCAGCCGCGGGCGCATGGCCAACCCGCTCACCCGGGCCTTCGTGGAGGCCGGGGTCGAGGCGGGCTATCCCCGTACCGACGACTACAACGGTGCCCAGCAGGAAGGCTTCGGCCCCTTCGAGATGACGGTCTGGCGCGGTCGGCGCTGGTCGGCCGCGAACGCCTACCTCAAGCCCGCGCTGAAGCGCGAGACCTGCTCGATCGTGCGCGCACTGGTGCAGCGCGTGGTGATCGAAGAGGGGCGCGCCGTGGGCGTCGAGGCGCTGCGCGGCGGCCGGACCGAGGTGATCCGGGCCCGGCGCGAAGTCATTCTCGCGGCATCCTCGATCAATTCGCCCAAGCTCCTCATGCTCTCGGGCATCGGCCCCGGCGCGCATCTGGCCGAACACGGCATCGAGGTGGTCGCCGACCGCCCCGGCGTGGGGGCGAACCTTCAGGATCACCTGGAGACCTACGTCCAGATGGCCGCGAGCCAGCCCGTGAGCCTCTATCGCTACTGGAACCTGTTGGGAAAAGGGCTCGTGGGCCTGCGCTGGCTCCTGGGCAAATCGGGGCCGGGGGCGTCGAACCAGTTCGAGAGTTGCGGCTTCATCCGCTCGCGCGCCGGTGTCGACTACCCGGACATCCAGTTCCATTTCCTGCCCATCGCCGTGCGCTATGACGGGAAGGCGGCGGCCGAGGGACATGGGTTCCAGGCCCACGTGGGTCCCATGCGCTCCGCCTCGCGCGGGGCCGTGAGCCTGCGCAGCGCCGACCCGGCCGACGACCCGGTGATCCGCTTCAACTACATGAGCGAGGAGAGCGACTGGCAGGAGTTCCGCCAGTGCCTGCGCCTCACGCGCGAGATCTTCGGGCAGCCGGCGTTCAAGCCTTTCCTGCGGCACGAGATCCAGCCGGGCGCCGGCGCGCAGGACGACGCGGCGCTCGACGATTTCATCCGCGAGCATGCCGAGAGCGCCTACCACCCCTGCGGCACCTGCCGCATGGGCCGTGCCGACGATCCCCGCTCGGTGGTCGACCCGGAAGGCCGCGTGATCGGCGTCGACGCGCTGCGCGTCGCCGACAGTTCGATCTTCCCGCGCATCACCAACGGCAACCTCAACGCGCCGTCGATCATGACGGGCGAAAAGATGTCGGACCACATCCTGGGCCGCACCCCGCTCCCCCCGGAAAACGCCAAGGTGTGGATGCACCCCGACTGGCAGACCGCGCAGCGGTAGGCGACTTGGCGGCGGCGCACGGAACGGTTCTCCGCCGCCGCCGCAGCCGCCATTTCATGCGAAGAGAAAGTCCGGCGCATGGCTTTTGCGTCCGCGCACGCGAATGGTCGCGTGAGGCGCGCAAGGTCTTGAATTTCAGGGAAAGTTACCCGCCAAGTGGCAGCCCGTAGGGGAATCGAACCCCTCTTTCCAGGTTGAAAACCTGGCGTCCTAACCGATAGACGAACGGGCCGCGCTTGGCGTGAGCCGGTGTTTAGAAAAAGCCCGGGGTGGGTGCAAGAGGGAATCTTGGCCCCGATGCAACTTTTTCTGCATCGTCGTCACCGGCACCGGAAATCGCGGGGGTGTCGAGGGGCATGGAAGGACCGGAAAAGACCCGGGTGTCTCGTCATTACCCCTTTTAATCAATGAGTTGACGGGCGATCCGGCAGCGCGCGCCAGTTCGCCTGCACATGGCCGGGAGGCGCGGCGCAGGTCACGTCCCACGCGTTTGAAAAAACGTTTTCGTCGGGTCACGTGACCACTGCGCCCGGCCACGCCGGCGCCGGCCGACTCGTCAGGTCGCGCAGTCCCGCGCGGCGGGGATGACGGGCGGTGGTGCCCTCACGCGGGTGCGGCGTCGTCCAGCCGGAGCTGTGGCATCACGCGCCCGTTCCAGTGATTGATTTCGAGCCGTCCGGCCAGGTGGAAGCGCGCCCCGCCATGGTTCTCGAGCGCCGGTCCCAGCGGGCCGTCGAAAGCGCCGAAGGCGATGGCGTCGAGCTTCGCGCCCAGCCCGTCGCCGAAGCTGACCTTGAGGTGCCGGTCGCCGACCCGCTTGGCGAACGCGATCTGCACGTCCGGGAAGGCGAAGCGCGGGCCCGGCGCTCCGGCGCCGTAGGGGCCGGCCGACTCGATCTCCTCGATCAGCTCCACGCGCGCCGCCCCCGGCATCAGCGTGCCGTCGAGCGCCAGGTCGCGCGGTCCCATCGCCCCGGCTCCCTGTCGCTCAAGAAGCTCCGAGAGCCGCGCCATCGCGGGCTCCAGCTGCGCGCGGCCGAGTGACAGCCCGGCGGCCATCTTGTGCCCGCCGCCCTTCTCGATGAGCCCCTCGGCGGCCAGCTTCTGGATCGCGGCGCCCAGGTCGATGCCGGACACCGAACGCCCGGAGCCCTTGCCGTCGTCCCCGTCGAAGCCGATGACGATGGACGGACGGTTCGAGGCTTCTTTCAGGCGCGAGGCGACGATGCCCACCACGCCCGGGTGCCAGTCGTCGCCCGCGGCCCAGACGAGCGGCGCCTCGAGCCCGCGGCCCTCGGCCTGCTCCATCGCGGCCAGGCGCACCTGTTCCTCGATCTCGCGCCGTTCCGTGTTGAGCTGGTCGAGCCGGTCGGCGATCGCGGCGGCCTCGGCCGGGTCGGTGGTCGACAGGAGCCGCGCGCCCAGGTCCGCCTTGCCGATGCGTCCGCCCGCATTGACCCGCGGCCCCATCAGGAAGCCCAGGTGATAGGGGCGGGGCGCCTCGTTCATCCGGCTGACGTCGGCCAGGGCCACCAGGCCGGCGCGGGTGCGCCGGGCCATGATCTTCAGCCCCTGGACCACCAGCGCGCGGTTCGCCCCCACGAGCGGCGCGACATCCGCCACCGTGGCGAGCGCCACGAGGTCGAGGAGCGACAAGAGGTCGGGGCCCTGCCGACCGGACTCGCGCAGCTGGCGCCCGGCCTCGACCAGCATCAGGAACACCACGCCTGCGGCACAGAGATAGCCGGGGGCGTCGATCTCGTCCTGCCGGTTGGGGTTCACCACGGCCACGGCAGGGGGAAGCGTTTCGCCGCCCAGGTGGTGGTCGAGCACGACCACCTCGGCCCCCTTGGCGTTGGCCGCCGCGATGGGTTCATGGCTCAGCGTCCCGCAATCCACGCAGATGATGAGCGAGTGGGACTCGGCCAGCGTCTCCATCGCCGGGACATTGGGGCCATAGCCTTCGTCGATCCGGTCTGGCACGTAGAGCGTGACCCGGTGGCCCATCCGGCGCGTCCAGTCGATCAGGAGCGCGGCGGAGGCCCCCCCGTCCACGTCGTAATCGGCGAAGACCGCGATCCGCTCGCCCTTGTCGAGGGCGGCGATCACGCGCGCGGCGGCTGTCTCCATGTCGCGCATGGAGCGGGGATCGGGCAGGGTGTCGCGCAGGGTGGGGGCCAGGAAGCCCGCGCAGGCCTCCGGCGCGATGCCGCGCCGGGCCAGTACGGCGCAGACCGGGGCGGACAGGCCGGTGGCCTGCACCAGCGCCTCTGCCTGGCGCTCGAGCTCCACGCCCGGCCCGGACCAGCGCCGGCCGGTCAGGCTCTCCTCGACGCCGAGATAGGCTGTCACCGCGCCCCCATCAGGCGCCGACCCATTCCTTCGGGTTCCGGTAGATCATGCGCCGCACCGACCCGGTCTTCGAGCGCATGAGCAGCGTCTCGGTGGTCAGGTGATCGGGTTCACGCTTGATGCCCTCGACGATGGACCCGTCGGTGACGCCGGTGGCGGCGAAGATCACGTCGGCCTGCACCATTTCGTCGCGGGCGTAGATCTTGTCGAGATCGGTGATCCCGGCCTTGGCGGCGCGGCCCCGTTCGTCGTCGTTGCGGAAGGTGAGGCGCCCCCACATCTGCCCGCCCATGCACTTGAGCGCGGAGGCGGCGAGCACGCCTTCCGGTGCGCCACCGGACCCCATGTACATGTCGACCCCGGTGATCTCGGCCTCGGCGCAATGGATCACGCCGGCCACGTCACCGTCGGTGATCAACCGGATCGCGGCCCCGGTGGAGCGGATGTCGGCGATCATCTCCTCGTGGCGGGGACGTTCCAGCACGCAGACGGTGATGTCGTTCGGATCGCACTCGCGCGCCTTTGCGAGCGCGCGCACGCGTTCGGACGGCGACATCTCGAGGCTCACCACGTCCGCCGGATAGCCCGGCCCGATCGCCAGCTTGTCCATGTAGACGTCCGGCGCGTGCAGCAGCGTGCCGCGCGGGGCCATCGCGATCACGGTGAGCGCGTTGGGCATGTCCTTGGCGGTGAGCGTCGTCCCTTCGAGCGGGTCGAGCGCGATGTCCACCTCGGGCCCGTTGCCGGTGCCCACTTCCTCTCCGATGTAGAGCATCGGCGCCTCGTCGCGCTCGCCCTCGCCGATCACGACGGTGCCCTTGATGTCGAGCAGGTTGAGCTGGTCGCGCATGGCGTTGACGGCGGCCTGGTCGGCGGCCTTCTCGTCACCGCGCCCGACGAGCTCGGCCGAGGCCATCGCGGCCGCCTCGGACACGCGGGCGAGGCCCAAAGACAACAGACGGTCGGCGAATACGACGGGCGAAGCGGTCATGGAAAATGTCCCTCGAAGGTTCGTGTTGACCAACTCCTAGCAGGCACGCGAGGAGGGTAAAAGCTGGCATGCGCAGGTTTGCGCTACCAAAGCCCGCGTCCCCTTCTTCGTTTCGGAAATACCTCGGGAGGGTGCGGGAGGGCAGAGCCCTCCCGCCGGGTCGGATGGGCGCAGCCCATCCGAGGACCTCCTCAGACCTCTTCGATCCGGATGGCGACAGGGTCGCCCTCGACCACGCCGGTGGTCCCGAGACCCGCGAGCGCCTCGTCCACCGCGGCGCGAGTGCAGGTGTGGGTGACGATGATCACCGGCGCGGTACCCTCGTCGTGGCCGTATTGGCGCATCCGGTTGATCGACACGCCGGCATCGCCCAGCACCTGGGCGACCTTGGCAAGTGCACCGGGTTTGTCCATCAGCGACATGCGCAGGTAATAGGCGGCCGGGACGGTGGCCTTGGCCGGCCGAGTCTCGACCAGGGCGGTCGCGGCCTTGCCGAAGGTGGAGATCGTGATGCCGCGTGCGATGTCCATGACGTCGCCCATCACCGCGCTCGCGGTCGGGCCTTCGCCGGCCCCGGCGCCGCGCATGACGATCTGGCCCACGCTGTCGCCCTCGATCACCACCATGTTCGTGCCGCCCTCGAGCTGGCCCAGGGGCGAGGCGGCAGGGACGAGGCAGGGCGACATCCGCTGCTCGAGCCCGCGTCCGGTCATCTGGGCCACGCCCAGGAGCTTGATGCGGTAGCCCATGTCGGCTGCCTGCTCGATATCCGCGATCTGGATGCGCTCGATCCCCTCGAGTTCCACCCCGTCGAAATCGACCTGCGTGCCGAAGGCGATGGAGGAGAGGAGCGAAAGCTTGTGGCCCGCGTCGATCCCGCCCACGTCGAGCTGCGGATCGGCCTCGAGAAAGCCCAGCTTGTCGGCCTCGTCGAAGACCACGTCGTAGGGCAGTTCCGCGTCGTACATCCGCGTCAGGATGTAGTTGCAGGTGCCGTTCATCACGCCCATGACGCGGGTGATCTCGTTGCCTGCGAGCCCCTCGGTCAGCGCCTTGATCACCGGGATGCCGCCCGCGACGGCCGCCTCGAAGCGCAGGACCACGCCCGCCTCCTCGGCGGCTTCCGCGATGGCCTGGCCGTGATGGGCCAAGAGCGCCTTGTTGGCGGTGACCACGTGCTTGCCGGCCGCGATGGCGGCTTCGACCGAGGCCTTGGCCGGGCCGTCCGAGCCGCCCATGAGTTCGACGTAGACATCGACATCGTCGCGGGTGGCGAGGCTGACGGGATCGTCTTCCCAGTCGTAGGGCTTCAGGTCCACGCCCCGATCCTTGGCGCGGTTGCGCGCCGAGACGGCGGTGATCGCCACCGGGCGGCCGGTGCGTTCCTCGATGAGCTTGGCGTGTTTGCGCACGATGCGAATGACGCCGACGCCGACGGTGCCCAGACCGGCGATGCCGAGGCGAAGCGGGGCGGGGTTGGACATGGCGGCTCTCCTTGCGAAAATCCCCGTCCCCTTAGCCAAACCCGGGCCGGGGTGCAATCGCTCGCGGTGTTGCGCCGCGCCGGGGCGCGTCGCGAGGGGCCGCGCTGACGCGCGGCGAGGGGCTCTGCCCCTCGGCCCGCGAAGCGCGGGCCTCACCCCGAGGTATTTCTCAAACGAAGAAGGGGGTGCTCAGTCCTTGAAGTCGGGCGCGCGCTTCTGCATGCCAGCCATGACCGCCTCCATCTGGTTCGGCGTGCCGATCAGCGCTTCCTGCACCCGGCTTTCGGCCAGGAGGGTATCGGCCGGCGAGGTCTGCTCGGTCTCGGTAATGAGGGCCTTGGCCGCACGGATCGCGTCTGGGGATTTCTGCGCGATGGCACGGGCCAGTTCCATGGCGCGCGCGAGCGGGTCGTCGGCGATTTCCGTCACCGCGCCCCAGTCGCGGGCGGCCTGCGCGTCGAAGACCTCGGCGGTGTAGGTGAGCCGGCGCAGCACGTCGCCGCGCATCAGCCGGCGGGCCAGGTGCATGCCGCCCATGTCGGGGATGATGCCCCACTTTGTTTCCATGATCGAGAAACGCGCGTCGCGGCCCGCGATGCGCATGTCGGCGCCGAGCGCGATCTGGAAGCCGCCGCCGTAGGTGTGCCCCGAGACCGCCGCGATCACCGGGACCGGGCATTCGGCCCAGACCATCGCGGTGGCCTGGAACAGGTTGGAGATGCCGTGGGTGCGGGCCTGGAAGCCGTTCTTGGCCGCGTCCTGCGCGATCGTGGCCATGGAGGCCATGTCGAGCCCGGCACAGAACGCCTTGCCCGCGCCGGTCAGCACAACCGCGCGCACGCCCCTGGTCTCCGACACCTCGCGCCCCGCGGCGACGATCGCCTCGATCTGCGCGGGGTCGAGGGCGTTCAGCTTGTCGGGCCGGTTCATGGTGACCCGGGCGACGTGGTCTTCGATCTCGATCGTGACGCGGTCGGTCATGTGTCAGCTCTCCGTCAGCGGGACGGGCACCATCGTGCCCATGAGTTTCGCGATGAGGGTGCGGGTGTCGCCGCTCTCGGCATGGACATCGGCCTCGACGATCGTCAGCCGGCGGCCGGGGCGGATGACACGGCCGATCGCGACCAGCCGGTCGCCGCGGCCGGGGGCGAGGAGGTGGATCTTGATCTCCGAGGTGACGATCTCGAACCCCTTGGGCAGGAGCGAGGAGGCGGCATAGCCCGCCGCGGTGTCCCCGATGGAAAAGGCCAGCCCGGCATGCGTCTGCCCCTGTTGCTGGAGCGTGCCAGGGGGGATGGTCGAGACGATCGTGGTGGTTCCCGGGGCGACCTCTTCGAGCGTGGCGCTCAGCGTTTCCATCATCGGCTGACGCGCGAAGCTCGCGCGCACGCGGGCCTCGTAATCCGGGTCTTTCGGTGTGAATGCCGTCATGGGCGCCTCCCTCGTCGCATCCTGTCGCCGGGCCGGGCGGGGGGCAAGCGTGACGCGACGGCGGCTCAGCGTGGCATCGGGATGGGAACCGGGCGCGGGCCCGTGAGCACGGCGCGCGCGTCGGCGGCCATGAGGGCGGTGAGCGCCGGGTCGGTGCTGCGCAAGCCGCCTGTATAGGTGCCGTAGGCGGGCAGGATCAGGCGCTGCCGATCGGCCAGCAGGCAGGGGCGCGCGCGTCCGGCGATGCGCGCCTTGGGGTGGTAGTGCCCGGACACTTCGCCCACGGCGTCGGCCGTCGCGATGTGGCGGAAGGTCAGCGGTCCAAGGGTGAGCGCGTCGCGGTGCGTGCCGCCCAGTTCGACGGGCCCCGGGTCGTGGTTGCCCTCGATCCAGACCCAGCGCCGGCCCGCCATGAGCCGGGCGATCCAGAGCGCGACGGGCTCGTCGAGCCCCGCCGCCGCCGCGTCGTCGTCGAAACTGTCGCCGAGGCAGATGACCGTGGTCGCCGCGGTCGCGTCGATGTCCGCCTGGAGCCGGGTCAGCGTCTCGCGTGCCTCGTAGGGCGGGAGAAGCGCGCCGGCCCTGCGCGCATAGCGTTCCGACCGCCCGAGGTGCAGGTCGGAGACGCAGAGCAACCCCTCGTCCGGCCAGTGGAGCGCGCCGGAGGGCAGGAAATCGAGCGTCGCGTCGCGGAAGGTGAAGCGGTAGGTGTTCATGGTCCGTTCTTTCGCGCATGGACCCGGCCGATGCAAGGGGCCGCGCTCAGGCGAGCCCGGCTTCGCGCATCAGGGCTTCCGCCTCGGCCTGGATCAGCGCCTCGCGCCCCGCGCCTTCGACGGGCACACGGCCAGCTTCGAGGAAGAGAGGGGCGGCGAAGGGGGTGACGCGGTCGGTGATCACGTGGTCGACGCGGGCATCGGTGCGGTCGAGCATCTCCTCGATCCGGCCGAAATCGATCAGGCCGCGCATCGCCTCTTCGCGCGTGATGTCGAGGAGCAGGTGGTTCGGGTCGTACTTGCGCAGCGTGTCGTAGAGGATGGCGGAGGAGAACGTGGCCTGCCGCCCGGAGGCGCGGGTGCCGGGGAAATTGCGCGGGGTGAGGCCCGCGATGTTCGCCACCGCCTTGAAGCTGCGCTTCATCAGCGCGTTTTCCGACAGCCAGCCTTCGAGCGCATCGACAAGATCCTGGCGGGAAAAGAGAAATGCCGGCTCCTCGACCGGGTGCAGCCCCCAGATGAGCGTCGCGTAATCGGTGGCCACGAAGCCCAGGGGGCCCAGTCCGGCCTCTTCCATCCGGCGGGTGAGGAGAAGCCCGAGGGTCTGCATCGCACCGCGCCCGGCGAAGCCGTAGATCACCGTCTGCGCGCGCCCGTAATGGGGGAAGCTCTCGACCAGGATGCGACCCGCCTGCGGCAGGTGGCTGACCTCGCGCTGGAGGCCGATCCATTCGCGCGTATGGGCGGGCAGGGCGGTGAGGTCGACACGGTGGATGAGGCGCAGGATGCGTTCGGACAGCTGGGTCGAGGTGGCGAACTTGGAGCCGGCGAATACAGCGATCTTGGGTTTTCGGCCACGGTCGTGGGAGACGTCGACGAACATCTCCTTGAGGCTCTCGAACCGCACGATCCTGCCGCCGATCAGGAAGGTATCGCCGGGGGTGAGGGAGGCCGCGAAGCCTTCTTCGACCTCGCCAAGCTGCTTTCGGTTCTGGCGCATCCGGACCTTGAGCGTGTCGGTGTCCTGGATCGTGCCGATGTTCATGCGAATGAGCTGCGTGGCGCGCGGGTCGCGCAGTTGCCACAGGCCATCGGCGCGTTGTTTCAGCCGCTGCCAGCGGTCGTAGGCGCGCAGGGCGTAGCCGCCGGTGGCCACGAAGTCGAGGCATTCGTCGAACTGGGCGCGGGTGAGCGCGGCGTAGGGGCCGGCGCGCGTGACCTCGGCGAACAGCGCGTCGGCGTCGAAGGGGGCCGAGCAGGCGGCGATCAGGATGTGCTGACACAACACGTCGCGCGGTCCGGGGCCGCGCGGGTCGCCGTCGAGGTCACGGGCCAGCACCGCCTCGAGCGCGGCCTGGCATTCGATCACCTCCCAACGGTTGGCGGGCACCAGCAGCGCACGCGAGGGGGCGTTGTAGCGGTGGTTGGCGCGCCCGATCCGTTGCACGAGGCGCTTGACGTTCTTGGGGGCGCCCACTTGCACCACGAGGTCCACGTCGCCCCAGTCGAGGCCCAGGTCGAGCGTGCCGGTGCAGACGATCGCGCGCAGGTCGCCCGCGACCATCGCCGCCTCGACCTTCTTGCGCTGGTCGAGGGCGAGCGAGCCGTGGTGGATGCCGATCGGCAGCCCTTCATCGTTGGCGAGCCAGAGGTTGTGAAAGAAGATCTCCGCCTGCGCGCGGGTGTTGTGGAAGATGAGCGTGGTCTTGTGCTTCTTCACTTCTTCCAGCACGTCGGGGATCGCGTAGGCCGCACCACCCCCCGACCAGGGCGGGGGCGCGGTTGTCGTGAGCATCGCGATATCCGGGTCGGGGCCGGGATCGGCGGTCAGGACGGGGCAACCGCCTGCCATGAAGAAACGCGACAGGGCCGGGGGATCTTCGACCGTGGCCGACAGGCCCACGCGGCGCAGGTCGGGGCGCAGGGTTTGCAGCCGCGCGAGGCAGAGCATCAGCTGGTCGCCGCGTTTCGATTCCGCCAGCGCATGCACCTCGTCCACCACCACGCGTTCGAGGTTGGCGAAGACACGCGGCGCGTCCTCGTAGCTCAAGAGCAGGGCAAGGCTTTCGGGCGTGGTGAGCAGGATCTCGGGCGGATCGGCGCGTTGGGCCTTCTTGCGGGCCTGGGTGGTGTCGCCCGAGCGATCCTCGACCCGGATCGGGAGGCCCATCTCCGCGATCGGGCCGGTGAGGTTGCGGCGCATGTCCGCAGCCAGCGCTTTCAGCGGCGAAATGTAGAGAGTGTGCAAGCCTTTACGCGGATTTTCGGTCAATTCGACCAGCGTAGGCAGGAAACCTGCAAGCGTTTTGCCCCCGCCCGTGGGCGCGACAAGAAGCGTCGCCGGGTCGCCGCCGCGCGCCAGCATCTCCAACTGGTGCGGATGCGGGTGCCAGCCCTTGGCGGCGAACCAGCTGTCGATCTCGGGGGGCAGGGCGGTCATGCCCTGCAAGATAGGCGTGCGCTGCGCGGATGTCAGCGCACGATCGTTTCATCCCTCACGAACATGTTGGCCCAGGCCCGGTCCACCAGCTCCGGCGTCATCCGGTAGGGGATGTCTTCGAAGTCGCAGATCGCGATCATCTGGTCGATCAGGAACACCGGTTGATAGTTCGCATAGACGTTGTCGATCGTCGGGTACTTTCGCTTGAGCAGGTGCACCAGCGACGTTTCGTCCAGCGCCATGCCCTTCTTCTTGGCCACCAGCGCGAAGATCTTGAGGAAATTCTCCTGGTCCGGCCCGTCGATCTTGATCTTGAAGAAGATCCGGCGCAGCGCCGCCTTGTCGAAGATCTCGTTCGGGTGGAAGTTGGTCGAGAAGATCACCAGCGTGTCGAACGGCACCTCGAATTTCTCGCCCGATTGCAGCGCGAGGATATCCTTCGACTCCTCGAGCGGCACGATCCAGCGGTTGATCAGCGACTGCGGCGAATCCGCCTGGCGCCCGAGGTCGTCGACGATGAAGACGCCCCCCGTCGACTTGAGCTGAAGCGGCGCCGTGTAGGTCCGCGCGGTGGGGTTGTAGACAAGGTCGAGCATGTCGAGCGTCAGTTCCCCGCCGGTGACGACCGTGGGCCGCTGGCACCTCACGTAGCGCCGGTCGAACTTGTTCGACGTGCGGCGCAGGGAATTGGGGTCGTCGACCTGTTCCTCGGCCGCCGAATGGACGATCGGGTCGTAGACCGTGATCACCTGCCCGGAATACAGGATCGCGCGCGGCACGTAGATCTTGTCGCCAAGCGCGTCGCGGATGCCGTTGGAGATCGAGGATTTCCCGTTGCCCGGGGGGCCATACATCAGGATCGACCGGCCCGACCCGACGGCCGGACCCAGATGATCGAGAAGCTCGCTGGGCAGGATCAGGTGCCCCATCGCCTTGGTCAGCTGGTCGCGCGTGATTCGGATGTTCTTGATCGACTGGCGCTCGACCTGTTCGTAGTACTTGTCGAGCGGCACGGGCATCGCGCCGTAGTATTCCGACTGCGACAGCGCATCGAGCGCGCGCGCCTTGCCGTTGTCCGACAGCCGATATCCCATCTCGTTGCCCGAGGTCGCATGGAGCGTGCCGGTCGCTTCGACCAGGCCCTGGTCGCGCGCGTTGTCGATCAACTCCTGCGTGACCCGCGTGGGCAGGCACAGAACGCGTTCGAGCTTCGAGACATGCTCCAGGTTCATCCGGAACATGGTCTTGAGGAGGATGTCGCGCATCATCACGGGGGAGAGCCCGGTGTCCTCCATCTGTCGGCACGGCGGCGGCGCCTCGACACCCGAGGTGGCCATCTCTGTCTGCATATTCATCGTGTGCTCGTTGCCCGATTTTTTTCCGCTTTGCGTCCCGTCGCCACCGCAAATCCCGTATAGTCGGGCCAGGGTGCCGGGCGCACCTTCAACAAAAACCAAGAAATCGGCGAAAAGAGGGCAGAATGGGCAAGACAAACGGCAAATTGCTGCTTGGGGTGTTCGCGCTGATCATCCTGGTGCTGGGCGGCACGGCGCTGGCGAAGGGCGGCTTCTACCTGGGCAAGCACGAAGGCGACACGCTGCACCTGCTCCAGATGGTGTTTCGCATGGCCGAAGGGGACTGGCCGCATCTCGACTTCGTCACCCCCATCGGCGTGCTGGCCGTCGCGCCCATCGCCTGGCTCGTGTCCTTGGGGCTGGGGGTCGGGCACGCGATCCTGTGGTCGCAGGTGATCGTGGCGCTGGTCGCGCTGCCCGCGATCTGGTGGGTGGCCCGGTCGCGGTTCACGGGGATCTGGGCCTATGCCTTCGGCGCGGTCGTCCTGATCCTGATCCTCGCGCTGGTGCACGGCGAAACCACACGCGCCACGTCGATCTCGATGCATTACAACCGCTGGGCCTGGGCGGCGGCGTTCCTTGCCATCGCGACCGCGATCCTGCCCGCGCGGGTCGAGAACCGGGTGGCCGACGGGGCCGTGATCGGTGCGGCGATGGCCGTGCTGTTCCTGACCAAGGCGACCTATATCCTTGCCTTCTTCCCGCCGGTGCTGGTGGCCCTGATCGGGCGGCACGCCTGGCGAACCATCGCTTCAGGGGTGATCACCGGCCTGGTCGTGATGGTCGCGCTGACGGTGGCGGCGGGCACGCCGGTGGTGTGGCTCGCCTACCTGCGCGACCTGATGATCGTCGCGGCCTCCGAGACGCGGCCACAGCCGGGCCATCCGTTCAACGTGGTCGTGGGGGCGCCCGCCTACATGGCCGGGTCCATCGCGCTGCTGTTGTCGGTGATCTGGCTGAGACAGGCGGGCCGCAAGCTCGAGGGGCTGGTGCTTCTGATCCTGGTGCCGGGCTTCTTCTACGTCACCTTCCAGAATTTCGGGAACGACCCCCAGTGGCTGCCGCTCCTGGGCCTGATCCTGGTCATGCTTCTGCCCGCGGCGGGCCTGCGCAATGGCATGGGCTGGGACATGCGGCAGGTGATGACGACGACGGCAGTGGCGGCTTTCGCCTTCGGCCTGCCGTCGCTCATCAACCTGACTTATTCGCCGTTCCGCCACCTGACGGAGAAGCCCGAGGAATACACCGCGCTCATCCCTGGCTCGGGCATTCACGAGGACATCCGCACCTTCGGCCTGCGCGCCCATCGGCTCGATGCCAAGGTCGCGCTGGGCGGGCCGGACACGGTCTATGCCAAGTATTACGATCCGGAGTTCCGCGAGGGCGAAGTGATCGACTGGAAGGGCGAGACCCTGCCTGTCTGCGTCACCGAGGTCGGGATGGTTGCCTGGTTCCAGACCATGGCGGACACGCTGAACGAGACGGTCGACACGGAGGGCAAGACCGCCTTCGTGGCCGACATCCTGAACGGGTACTGGCTCTTCGGTGCGTTCGAGCCGCTGGAGGGCAACGCGCCGTGGTATTACGGCGGGCTCACGGGGCTTGCGCAGGCCGATTACGTGGTCGTGCCGGTCTGCCCGCAGTCGCTTCTCGTGCGCAACACGATCCTCGAGGAGTTGAAGGAAGAAGGCCCGGAGATGACCGAGGTCGCGCGCAACGCGCAATTCATTCTCTACGCGCTCGAGCGGTAAGGGGCAGGGCGTCAGGCGCCGCCCGTGGCCACGATGGCGAGATAGGCGACCAGCGCGATCCCGAGGCACAGGCCCATCGGGAAATCGTCGCGTTCCCAGCTTTCCCAGTGGGCCGTGGCGCTACGCACGCCTGGCACCCGCTTGGCGAGCCGGTGGGCGACGAAACCGAAAAGGATCGCGATCGCAAGGACATAGCCGAACATCGCGATATCGCCAAGGGCCACGAAAGGCGCCATCGCGGCCGCGAATTTCGCGTCGCCCGCGCCCAGAAGCCCGGCCGCGTTCATCACGAAACCCAGGAGCAGGACCACGCCGAGGTGGGCGTAGCGCCAGAGATACTCGGGCAGGGTGAACGCCCCGAGCGCGACAAGCCCGAGGCCCGCCGCGGCGAAGACCACGAACAGCGCCATCACGGCCTTGTTCGGGATCTTCATGCGGCTCATGTCGCTCACCGCGACCCAGACCGCGATCACGGTGGCGAAGGGCAGGAAGACGAGCCCCGCGAGAGCCGGCTGGACGCTCGTCATCCGTTCGAAACGTTCGCTTCCAGGGCCCGCAGCGCGCGCACGGCCTCTTCGAAATGCTGCGGATGGGTGTCGATCGCCTCCTGCAGAAGCGTCTTGCCGATCACGAGGTCACCCTGCTTGATCGCGGCCAGCCCCAGCGTGTGAAGGAGTTGTGCCCGCTCGATCTGGTTCATGTCGAGCACGGGCATGTCGTACTTGCCCTGCGCGCCCCGCGCCATGACCAGGTTGTTCTTGGCGGTGAACATGTCCGGGTCGTAGGTCAAAGCCTCGCCGAAGAGCCGTTCGGCCCCGGCGAAATCGCCACGGGTGAGCTTGGAATAGCCCCAGTTGTTCAGCGTGCCCGCAGGCTGCGTCGTCAGGCCCACCGCGGTTTCGTAGAAACTGTCGGCGCGTTTCCAGTCCTCGTCGCTGTCGGCCACCATCGCCTCGAGCCGGTAGCGCTCGAAGGTTTCGTGGGTGGGGGGCACGCGGTCGAGTTCGGTCTTGGCCTTGGCCCAGTCGCCCGCGCGGATATAGGCATCCGCCAGTTCCACGCGGTCGCGCGCGGTGCCCTCGGGGCTGTTGGCGACCTCGGTCCAGACGCTTGCGGCTTCGGACGCCTTGCGCGCCTTGACCAGCGACTGGGCGAGCCCGCGCTTGAGGTCGATCCGGTCGGGGTCCTTCGCGGCCGCGCGGCGGAAATAGGCGACCGCCTCTTCCGGGTCGCCGACCGTCAGCATGATGTCGTTGAGGTTCGCTTCGTCGATGACGTTGACGCCCGCGACGGCGCGTTCGACTTCTTCGTCGCTCATCTGGCTTTCACAGCCGGCAAGCGTGACCAGCCCGATCAGGGCGGACATGACAAGCGGATGGCGCATGGCCTGCATCCTTTTCCTGCTCTCCTCGGCGGATCCGCTTCTTGTCCCTTGCGCCGTTTTTCCGGCGTCTAGCGCGACCCGAGCAGCAGGTAGTCCCCGCGTCCGCGTCGCATCAGGGCGAATTCCGCACTTTCTGCCTCGCCATCATAGGCGAGGTTTTCCTGTTTTGCGAGCGCGCGGTTGAGGTTTTCGCGGATGGAGTCCGTTTTGCCACTGTCGGCGCCGAAGGCGACCTTGAAGACGCGCACGGCCTCGCCGACCTGGCCGATTTCCATGAGCACGACGCCCAGGTTGTTCCAGGCGGGCGCGAAGCCGGGATCCTCCTTGGTGGCCTGGCGCAGGATGCGTTCCGCCTGGCCCAGCCGCCCGAGACGCAGGTTGGCCGACCCGATGGCCGACAGCGTGTCGACGGTCATGCCGCGCTCGGCGGCCGCCCGGAGGTAGGCCTTCAGCGCCAGCTCGTATTCCCCGGCTTCCATGAGGCGATGGCCGACGATGAGCCCGTCGACGCTGTCCTCGCCCGCCGGCAGGGCATCGGGGGCATAGGCATTGTCACCGGTGTTGCCCAATCCCCGCGCCGTGTCGCAGGACGACAGGGCGACGAGGATCATGATCATTGCGAGAATGGATGTGGCTGCCCGGGCCAAGTGGCGCGTCCCTTTTTCCTGTCGGGGCGCGCCGGTTGCGCGCCTAGAAGCTGATGCTTCTCAGTGTCTTGTACACTTCGTAGACCGACGGTCCAATCAGGATGATCAGAAGCGGCGGCACGGTCAGCATCATTGTGGCAAGCGTCATCTTGGTGGGCAAGGTGTTTGCCTTCTCCTCGGCCCGCATCACGCGCTTGTCGCGCATTTCGCCGGCGTAGACGCGCAGCGCCTCGGCGATCGAGGTGCCGAAGGAGGTCGACTGGATCAGCACCGTCACGAAGGAGGCGACGTCGGGCACGCCGCAGCGGTCGCCCATGTCGCGCAGGACCTGGATGCGCTCCTTGCCGGCCTTCATTTCCCAGGCGACGATCTCGAACTCGTCGGCCAGCGACGGGTAGCCCGAGCGCATTTCCTTGGCGACGCGGATGATCGACTGGTCAAGCGACTGGCCCGCTTCCACGCAGACGAGCATCATGTCGAGCGCATCGGGAAAACCGTTGGTGATCTCTTCCTTGCGCGCCTCGACGCGGCGGGTGATCCAGTATTTGGGCGCCATGTAGCCCACGGCGCCGGGCACGATCACGGTAAGCATCATCTGCTGGGGCGTTGCATTGTCGGCGTTCACGAAGAACGCGTAGATCAGGCCCAGGAACAGCATGCCGATGCCGAGCGCGAACTGCGCGAAGTGGAACGTGCGCACCGCGTTCTTGCCCGGGTAGCCCGCCTGCAGAAGCTTGAGCTGGATCTGGGAATATTCTTCCTTATCCTGCGGCTCGAGGAAACCCTTGTACTTCTCGAGCTTGTCCCCCATCCCGCTCTCGACCCGGCGCAGGGCGGTGTGGTCCTCTTCCAGCTCCTGCTGGCTGCGCTTGAGCTTGTCGAGCGGGTCGTCGGGTTTCTTGAGCAGCAGCGGCAGGGCCGCGACGATCATGATCAGGCCGAGCCCGCCCAGGGCGAGCAGGGGGCCGAAGGGACCGAGCTGATCGGTCAGCATCTGCGTCAGGGTGTCGAGCATGATCCGGTCCTCACACCTTGATGTTGGTCAGCGTCTTCATCACGAACCAGTTCGCGACAAGGAAACCGACGCAGACGAGGGCCGCCGGGATGAAGAACCCGGTTTCCTTCACGTCGTCGTAATAGTTCGGCTGGATCACGTTGATCATCACCACGGCCAGCACCGGGAAGCCCGACAGGAAGGCGCCGGACCATTTCGCTTCCGCCGTGATCGCCTTCACGCGGCGAAACAGCTTGAAGCGCGAGCGGATCACCTTGGCGAGTCCCTCGAGGATTTCGGCCAGGTTGCCGCCCGATTGCTGCTGGATGGTCACCGCGACCGCGAGGAAGCGGAGATCCTGCATGTCCATGCGTTCGGCCATCGCCTTGAGGCTTTCGCCCACGTCGCGGCCATAGGCGCTTTCGTCCGCGATCACGCCGATCTCCGAGCCCAGCGGGTCGGGCACTTCCTTGGCCACGATCTGGATCGCCGAGGAAAACGGGTGGCCGACGCGCAGGCTGCGCACCATGAGCTCGACCGCGTCCGGAAGCTGCTCTTCGAAAAGCGCCATGCGCTTCTTGGCCTTGCCGTTGATCCAGACATACACCCCGCCCACGCCCATCGCGATGGAAACGAGGATGCGCACGCCCGGCGCCGCGCTCGTGCCCATCGTCAGGCCCAGGTAGGCGACCATCGCCAGTCCCGCCATCACCATGATGAGCTGACGCGGGGTGAAGGCGATGTTGGCCTTCTGCGCCTTCTCGGCCAGCAGCGAATAGAGCGGGAAGCCCTTCGCGTTCATGTGCTGGTGCATTTCCTTGCGGAGTTGTTCCAGCACCTGTTCGCGGCCCACGCCCTTCTCGAGCATGTCGAGGCGGCGGTTCACCCGGCTGTTCAGGCTGATCGATTTGCCGAACACGGTCAGGTAGACGCCTTCGACCAGCAGCAGCACGGCGATGAAGATCACGCCATAGATGATGATATCGGACGAGAACGGCATCGGGTTACTCCGCGACCAGGGGTTCGAAGATCGAGGGCGGCAGGTCGTAGCCCCACTGGCGGAACCGTTCCGAGTAGTGCGAGCGCACGCCGGTCGCGTTGAAGCGGCCGATGATCTTGCCCTCGGGCGTCAGCCCGAGACGCTCGTAGCGGAAGATTTCCTGCATGGAGATGACATCGCCTTCCATCCCCGTGATCTCGGTGATCGAGACCATCCGGCGCGAGCCGTCCTGCAGGCGGCTGGCCTGCACGATCAGGTGGACAGCGCTGGCGATCTGGCTGCGGATCGCCTTCACCGGCATCTCGATCCCGGCCATCGCGACCATGTTCTCGAGACGCGAGATCGCGTCGCGGGCCGAGTTGGCGTGGATCGTGGTCATCGACCCGTCGTGGCCGGTGTTCATGGCCTGCAGCATGTCGATGACCTCTTCGCCGCGGGTCTCCCCCACGATGATGCGGTCGGGACGCATGCGCAGCGCGTTCTTCAGACAATCGCGCTGGGAAACCGCGCCCTTGCCCTCGACGTTGGCCGGGCGGCTTTCCATCCGGCCCACGTGGGTCTGCTGAAGCTGAAGTTCCGCCGTGTCCTCGATCGTGAGGATGCGTTCGCTGTCGTCGATGAAGGAGGACAGCGCGTTGAGCGTGGTGGTCTTACCCGAACCCGTGCCGCCCGAGACGATCACGTTCAGACGGGTCGACACCGCGGCCTGCAGGTAGGCGGCCATCTCTTCCGAGAAGGCGCCGAACTTGACCAGGTCGTCGATGCCCAGCTTGTCCTTCTTGAATTTCCGGATCGACACGAGGCTGCCGTCCACCGCGATCGGCGGAACCATCGCGTTGAAGCGCGACCCGTCGGCCAGGCGCGCGTCCACGCTCGGGTTCGACTCGTCCACCCGGCGCCCCACGGCCGAGACGATCTTGTCGATGATGCGCAGCAGGTGACGTTCGTCCTTGAAGGTCACGTCGGTCAGGCTGAGCTTGCCATTGCGCTCCACGAAGATCTGCTTGGGGCCGTTCACGAGGATATCGTTCACGTCGTCGTCCTTGAGCAGCGGCTCGAGCGGGCCGAGGCCGGTGACCTCGTCGTAGAGCTCGGAGTTGAGCTGCTGACGCTCGTCGCGGTTCAGGACCACGTTCATGTCCGACAGGACCTCGGCCGCGATCGACTGGATCTCGGCGCGCAGCTCCTTCTCCGGCGCGCTTTCCAGCGCGGACAGGTTCAGGTTGTCGAGCAGCTGCTTGTGCAGCTCGACCTTGATTTCCATCAGCCGGTCGCGCCGCTTGCGTTCCTTGTCGGCGGGCGAGGGGGCCGCGGGCTTGGTCTCGGCCACCATGCGCGGCTTCGCGGTCGGCGCGGGCGCCGCCTTCGGGGCCGGGGCCGCGGGCTTGGCGGGCGCCTGAGCGCCGCCGTCGATCGCTGCGAGTTTCGGCGCCTCCGGGCTGGCCGGCTTCCTGGCACCTGCTGGTTTCTTGTATTTCGAAAACACCTGGGCCGCTCCTATTTCCGCGCTTTCTTCTTCTTCCGGCCCCGCTTGCCCGCCTGTTCTTCTTCGTCGGCGGAGAGGGCATGAAGTTGGTCGGCGAGTTTCTGGATTTCCTTGCGCAGCGGGTTCTTGGCCGCCGCTTCGGCAAGCGGCACGCCGTGGTCGCCCGCCTGCACGATCTGCTTGCCGCCTTCGGGCATCTGCAGGTCGATCGAGATGTCGAGGCTTTCCGCCATGCGCTTCACGCGCCCCTTGCCGCTGAGGTCGGTGAACTTGGGCGCGCGATTGAGGATGTAGCGAAGTTTTTCCACCGGAAGGTCCTCGGACTTGAGGGCCCGGATCATCCGCAGCGTGTTCTGCGCCGAACGCATGTCGAGCTCGATGCTCGCGAAGTAGATATGGGCGGCCTGCAGAACCGTTTCGGTCCACTGCACCACGGCCGTCGGCATGTCGATGATCACGTAGTCGAAATTCGCCCGCGCCCGGGCGATCAGCGCGTCGACGTCGGCCGGGCCGATCAGGTCGAGCGGCAGCATGTCGGACGGCGCGGTGAGCACGTTGAGATGCTCGTTGAAGGTCAGGAGGGCCGCCATGAAGCTTTCGTCGTCCGCGGATTCCATGTCGGAAAGCAGCTCGTAGACGACTTCGCGGCGCGGCAGGTCGAGATAGGTCGAGACCGAGCCGAATTGCAGGTCGAGGTCGATCAGGCAGACGCGCGGGCTGTCGTCCTTGGTTATCGTGGCCAGTTCCCAGGCCAAGTTCACGGCCATCGTCGTGGCCCCGGTGCCCCCGGCCAGCCCGTGCATGGCGATCAGCACGCCGTGACGATCGGTCCCCGAGGGCTGCGGCGGCACGTTGGGCGCTTCGGCCTGCGGGGCGAGTGCCGGTTCCGGCGCACGCAGCCGTTCGATGGCATCGTGCAGCGCCCCGTCGGGGAGCGGGTAGGGGATGAATTCCTCGGCGCCCACCTTGAGCAGCTGGTGCAGCGCGATGGGGCTGACCTCCTCGGCGATGACGATCGCCTTGATGCCCTTCGCGGTCGCCTGGCGGATCACCTCGGCGATCTGGGCGAGGTTGGCTTCGTCCTGGTCGTCCATCGCGATCGCGATGAATTCGAGCGTGTCGCTTTCGGACTGCTGGAAGAACGCCAGCGCGTCGACGATGGACAGATCCCCCCAGGATTCGCCCATCTCCGCTTCCATGTCCTCGATCAGCAGGTCGAAGGCTTGGACATCGCGCGAGATCGTGCAGGCGACGATCGGCGCCGGCTCCTGCCCCTGGTCCTCTTCGCGCAGTGCGGTGTTCCCACTCATGCCTCGGTCCTTTCCTTAACGACCGTCCGGTTTCGGGCTTGCGGTTGCTTCGCGCACCCCCGGACGGGCCCCGCACGACTCGGTCGCACGGGCTGCTCGCAAGTCTGGAATGTCATGGGTAAGTTGGGCGACATTTTGTCGGAATGCGCGAAATTATGCGATGAATTGAGACGATAAAGCTATCTGCTGGATGGCTGTTTCCCACACGACAACGAAGAAACAATGCGCAGCCGAATCGGGACTTGGAATCAAGTAATTGAAAAAGCTTGGAAAAGTCGGGGGAGGGCGGCGTCAGCCGCCGCCCTGCGCCGCGGAAAGCAAGTTCTGAAGACCGCCATCGTTGCCCGGCGGGAACTCGGTCGCCGACTGCACGTATTCGCGGAACACGACCTCGGCGTATTTCCCGTTCAGGATCAAGGGGTCGTCCTGAACGAAGCCGGACACCTCCGTCACGGTGCGCCGGTTGCGGCGTTCGCGGTCGTCGGTGGGAATGAGCGGCATCGTTTCGCCATAGGTGACGACCGCCTGGACGCGGGCGCGGCTGATGCCGACGGAGGCGAAGTAATTCACCACCGCTTGCGCCCGCCGCAGGCCCAGTGTGCGGTTGTAGGCGGCCGAGCCGACCTTGTCGGTGTGGCCGAAAACGCGGAACGTGACTTCCGGGAACTGCTTGATGAAGCCGGCCTGGCGGGCCAGGATCTGGCGCGCTGTCGGATCGAGCACCGCCGAGTTGAAGGCGAAGTTGACCGTGTCCGGCACTTCCTCGTTGAACCGTTCGGCCAGGTCGATCACGTAGGACCGCTGGCCCGACTGGACGAGGAAATTGTTCTGCGTCGAGGCGCCGAACTCGGACCGCGCGGGGATCGCGCCGGCCTCGGGCCCGCCATAGGGCGTGCCGTAGTCGGAACAGCCTGCCGCGAGGGCGAGGGCCGAAGTGGTGGCGACGATCCGGGCGGTGCGGGTCAGGGCGGCCATGCTCAATCCTCCATCACGTAGCCGTAGGAGCCGGTGAAGTCCTGACGCGCCACTTCGCCCGCAGCGCCCGTGGTCGGGCGGTTGGGGGCGGCGGTTTCGCCGCGCAGGAACAGGTCCTTCTCCGACGGCGGGCGCACCCGGTCGGTGGGCAGTGCCAGCGCCTCGCCCCGGGTGGGGCTGACGAGATGCGGGGTGACGATGATCACCAGCTCGGATTGCGACCGCTCGTAATCGGCGGAGCGGAACAGCGCGCCCAGGATCGGCACGTCGCCGAGCCAGGGCACCTGGCCGTTCAGGTCGCGGAAGTCGTCCTGCAGGAGCCCGGCGATCGCGAAGCTCTGGCCGTCGCGCATCTCGACCACGGTCGAGGTTTCGCGGCGCGCGAAGGCGTTGACCGAGATCGAACCGTCGCCGTAGGTCACCGAATTGTCGAGACCGGAGACAGAAGCCGTCAGCTGCAGGTTGATGATGTCTTCATCGACCACGCGCGGCGTGAAGGTGAGCTCGACGCCGAAGGGCTTGTAGTCGATCATCACCGATCCGTTCTCCTGGACCGACGGGATCGGGTATTCGCCACCGGCGAGGAAGCTCGCCTGCTGGCCCGAGAGGGCGGTCAGGTTCGGCTCGGCAAGCGTGCGGACCATGCCCTTGTTTTCAAGGGCTTCCAGCATCACGGCGAACTGAAGCGCGCCGGCGTTGAAGCCGAAGGTGAAGGCCCCGGTGCGATCGCTGCCGGTCGAGACGAGGTCGCCGGTCACGGCGCTGTTGATGGCGGACTGGTTGCCCAGGGCGTTGGTCCCGACGGAGGCGCCGACGCCCCCGATGTCGGCCCCGAAGCCCAGCGAGGCGGAGAGCGACTTGGTCACCGAACGCTGCATTTCCGCGAAGCGCACCTTGAGCATGACCTGCTGGGTGCCGCCGACGGACATCAGGTTCGACACGCGGTCGGGCGCGTAGCGGGAGGCGAGGTCGAGCGCGCGGTCGAGCGCGGCGGCCGACGACACGGTGCCCGACAGGACGATGCCGTCGTTGGCGGTCCGGACCTCGATCGGTTCGCCCGGCAGGATCTGGCGCAGGCGTTCCTTGAACTCGGACATGTCCGGCGTGACCTGGACTTCGACGTTCGCGATGAGCGTGCCGTTGGGCGACAGCAGCGTCAGCGTCGTGCGCCCCTGCGATTTGCCCAGCACGTAGATCGTGCGGTCCGAAAGGGTGGAGATGTCAGCGATGCCGGGGTTGGCGATCGAGATTTCGGCGAAGGGTTCATCGCTTTCCACCACGACCGCGCGGTTCATCGGCACGTTCAGCGTTTCGGCGACCCCGCCGTCCAGCACACGCAGGTTCTGGGCGGACGCGGCGCTCGGCACGCTTGCCATCGCCAGCGCGACACCGGCCAGAATGGCCCTGAAGGTTCGGTCAAATCCCATGTGATCCTGCCTCTCCGATCACGTCTCTGTCTGCTCATCTTCGCGCGGGCGTGTCCCGCGGTCCGATTGTTTCGCCCGGTTGTCCGGGTCCGCCTGTTTCGGGTCACGGCCGTTTTTTCCGGCTCTTTCACCCCGAGTTGAACACACAATGCGTCAGTTTTCACTTTATTGCAAGAATCAAGGGCTTGGCCCCCGACATTGCTGTGGGCACCCCGCAACACGCGGGATGCCCATACCGTTCCGCCGGGGCGGTGAGGGTCATCAATTGGTCGGGCAGGGGATCGGCACTTCCACCGTTTCCGCGCCCTTGCGGGTACGCACCGTGCAGACTTCCTTCTCCGGCTTCGGCGCTTCCACCACCGCGGTCTCGATGCCCAGAAGCTCGTTCTGGTCGATCTCGACGGCATCGGCCACGCTTTCATCCTGCGTGCCGACAAGCGACAGCGACATGCGTCCGGTCGCCTGCGCCTGGGCCAATGCGGCCACCTGTTGCGGCGTGGCTTCCACGGTGACGGTGCGCGCCACCGTGGGGGCGGTGCGGTCCTGGTCGGCCATCTGGTCGACGGCGATGATCGGGATGTTGGTCTGGATCAGCTTGGTGACTTCCTGGGTGGTCACGTTGTCGACCGAGCCGCGGCCGGTCCAGTAGATGTCCACCTTGTCGCCGGGGCGCAGGAAGCCGGACACGCCGGAGGCCACGTCGACCCGGATCGCGAAGGCGCGCATCCCGGCGCCCAGCCGCGATGAAACGCCGGCGTCGGCGCCCGCGTCGGTGACCTTCACCGCGAGAAGCGCTTCGTCCTTCTCCATTGCACGCAGCACGGTGCGGAACCGCTTCTCCCCCTGCGGGAAGACTTCTTCGATGTCCTTGAAGGCGCCTTCCGGGATCGCGTTGACCGGGAAGCGTTCGAGGCGGATGTTCTCGTCGTTGATGCGGTCGCCGTAGCTCAGCTGCTCGTTGACCACGAAGATCTCGGCCGTCTCCACCATCTGCGCGCGTGCGGCGCGCTCCTGCTCGAGTGCGGCCTGGTAGTTCCCGATATAGTCGCGCGCCATGTAGACGGCGAAGCCGGCAAGAGCCACACCGATCACCAGCACGAGTCCGAAGACTGCTCGCATATCGTATCCTTTCCCATCTGTGCCGGTCGCCCGGCTACAAAGTCCCTGCCGTCTTCATGCTGCGAGAATGCGGCGAAATTCTGGACAAAGGGTGAATTTAAGCCGGTTTTCTTCGAAACCGGGATCAATCCCTGCGCGGGTATCAAAGGGAAAGGGCCGCGCCCATCAGGCACGGCCCCATTCCGGAGGTCCTTCAGATGACGCTCAGTGCGTCAGGATCGTCATGCCCGAGAGGCTGGACGAGACCTTGTCGGCCAGCGACGTGGTGCCGCCGGAAACCGAGGTCAGGNACCGCGATGCCAAGGCCGACGATGGCGGCGGTGAGGACAACCCAGTCCACGGTCACGGCGCCGTCTTCGTCTTTCTTGAAGCGGTTGAAGAGGTTCACGAGTTTCATTTTCATGTCTC
>NZ_WTUX01000005.1:0-26480 GCF_009882975.1 Maritimibacter harenae | reverse complement strand
GCGATGCCAAGGCCGACGATGGCGGCGGTGAGGACAACCCAGTCCACGGTCACGGCGCCGTCTTCGTCTTTCTTGAAGCGGTTGAAGAAGTTCACGAGTTTCATGTCAGTATCTCCTGGTTCTCGAAACGGACGCTCAGTGCGTCAGGATCGTCATGCCGGACNGTCAGAACGGCGATGCCGAGGCCGACGATGGCGGCCGTGAGAACGACCCAGTCGACAGTGACCGCGCCGTCTTCTTCAGCGCGGAATTGCTTGGCAAGCTTGAACAGTTTCATCTTTTGTCCCTCCGAAAGTTCGTAGCTCAGTTACACTCAATACCGTGCAGCAACCTCCGGATCGCCTGTGAACCGACCCGCTGCCCTGCTTGGCATGGTTGAAATCTGCCCTCCGATTTGGGCCAGAATTGGGCGGGGTTGGTACGATTTTGGACGGTGCGGTGTATTGGTTCCAAGGGCGTGCAAGCCATTGAAAATACAGTTAAAAAATTTTTGAATTTCTTTCCGAAACCGGCCGTTTGGCCGCCAAAACAGCGCGCCACGTAAGGAAAACCTAGCTCTCGCGGATGGAAAATGCGATGTTTCTTGCAAAAGTATAAACCGAGGCAGTGCAGTTATTCGCGACATGCGAACCAGGTCGATCTTCCTTCTTGGATTGGCGGGCCTCCTGGCCCTGCCGTCCGCCGCCGCGGCCCAGTCCGGCGGCGACTTCACGTTCAAACGCATGGCCGTGCCCAAGCCGGGCGCGACCCGGCGCATCACCGTCCAGATCGATCCCGAGGCGCAGGCCCGCGCCCGCGCCGAGCTGGCGGCCGAAGCCGCGGCACGCGAAACCCCGGCCGAGGAGGCCGAGGGCGCGCCCGCCGGGGCCTATGACTGGTTCTGGACCGAGGTCTCCCCGGTCGCTGCCGAGGGCGGGCCGGCCAACCTGGCGCGTGCGCTCGACCTGATCGCGCGCGAGGGCCGGGAGGGCCCCCGTCTCCAGACGCTTCAGAACATCGCGCGCGCGTACGGGCCGGACATCCTGATGGCCACCGTGGGCACCGAGATCTCGCCCGCGCTCGTTCTCGCCCTGATCTCGGTCGAAAGCGCGGGCCGGGCGCAGGCGGAAAGCGACAAGGGCGCGCGCGGTCTCATGCAGCTCATCCCCGACACCGCCGCGCGTTTCGGGGTCGAGGACGCGACCGACCCGGCGCAGAACATCCGGGGCGGGGTGGCCTACCTCGACTGGCTGATGGAGCATTTCGAGCGCGACGCGATCCTGTCGCTCGCCGGCTACAACGCCGGTGAGAACGCGGTGGCGAAACACGACGGCGTGCCGCCCTATGCCGAAACCCGGGCCTACGTGCCCAAGGTGCTCGCCGCCTGGCGCGTCGCACGCGGCCTGTGCCTCACGCCTCCCGAGCTGATGTCGGACGGCTGCGTCTTCGCCGTGAACGGGAACACTTCGAATGGCTGACACCAAACCGCTCGTCCTGGACGTGGACGGCACCTTCCTGCGCACGGATCTTCTGTTCGAAACCTTCTGGGCGGGGCTGGGCCAGGCCCCCCTTGCCACGATCCGCGCCTGTTTCGCCCATCTCACCGATCCCGCGCGCCTCAAGGCGGAGCTCGTGAAGCTCACCACGATCCGCACCGACCTCATGCCGGTCGCGCCCGACGTGGCCGCGCTCGTGGAAGATGCCAGGGCGCAGGGGCGGGAGGTCGTGCTGGCCTCAGCCTCGAACGCGGCGCTGGTCGAACGGCTCGCCGCCGATCACGGCCTGTCCGACCGCGTCTTCGCCTCCGGCGAAGCCCTGAACCTCAAGGGCCCGCGCAAGGCCGCGGCGCTCGTCGAGGCGTTCGGGGAAGGGGGCTTCGACTACGCCGGCAACGACACGGTCGACCGCGCGGTCTGGCAACATGCCGACCGGGCCATCGTGGTCGGAGATCCCGCTTCCGCACGCGCGATGGAGGCTGCGGGCAAGGACGTCATCCGGATCGACGGCGGCTGGTCGCCGCGCGGCGTGGCCAAGGCGTTGCGTCCGCACCAATGGGTGAAGAACGTGCTGCTCTTCGTGCCGGTCCTCGCCGCCCACGATTTCCAGCTCTCCACGCTGATCGCCGTGCTTCTGGGCATGATCGCGTTCTCCTTCGCGGCCAGCTCGATCTACGTGGTCAACGACCTGCTCGACCTGGAAGCCGACCGCCTGCACGTGAAGAAGAAGCACCGCCCCTTCGCCTCCGGCGCCGTGCCGATCCAGGTGGGCATGGTGACGGGGCTCCTCGTGGGCGGCGCGGCGCTCGCCATCGCCGCGCTCCTGTCGCCTGCGTTCCTCGCCGTCATCGTCGGCTACATGGTCCTGTCGCTGGCTTACTCGCTGAAGCTCAAGCGCCTGCGCTGGATCGACATCGCGGTGCTCGCGGGGCTCTACACGATCCGCGTCGTGGCCGGTGCCTTCGCCTCGGGGGTCGAGGTCTCGGGCTACCTGCTCGCCTTCATCTTCCCGGCCTTCCTGACGCTGGGCTGCGTGAAGCGGCTGACCGAGGTGACGCTCGCCGAAGGCGACGAACGGCTGCCGGGGCGCGGCTACGGCAAGCCGGACCGCCCGGACCTGCTCAACGTGGCCATCCTCGGGATCGTCGGCGCGCTTCTGAGCTTCTTTCTCTACAGCTTCACCGACCAGGCCCGCATGCTCTACCCGACGCAATGGCTGGTCTGGGCCGCGCTCGTGCCGATCACCTGGTGGCTCGTGCGTATGCTCCGGCTGGGCTACTACGGCAAGCAGGACCATGACCCGATCGTCTTCGCGATGAAGGACAAGCGGGGTCTCGGGCTCCTGATGATCGCGATCGCCATGCTCTTCCAGGCCGCGGGCCTCTGGGAGAAATGGGTGACCGCCGCGCTCGGCTGAGCGGGCGTCCGGGCCCCTCTTCTTCGTTTCGGAAATACCTCGGAGGGGGTGCGGGGGAGGCAGAGCCTCCCCCGCCCGGGTCGCCGCGCCATGCGCGGCGAAATCCCTCAGAACGAGAGTTTCTTGAAGATCGGCTCCGGCACCAGCCGGATGATCGTCATGATCCAGCGCCAGAAGAAGGGCGTGTAGATCACGTTCCGCTTCTTCTCGACCGCTTTCAGGATGTCGCGCGCCACGTCGGCCGGGTCGGCGACCAGGAACATGCCCTCGATCCCCCAGGTCATCGCGGTGTCCACGAAGCCGGGCTTCACGGTTACCACGTGCCCGCCCGACCGCGTGAGGCGGTTGCGCAGGCCGGCGAGGTAGGTGTGGAACCCGGCCTTGGCCGAGCCGTAGACGTAGTTGGAATAGCGCCCCCGGTCGCCGGCGACGGAGCCGACGCCGACCACCGTGCCGCCCGCACGCGCCTCGATCACCGGGGCCAGCATGTGCAGGAACCGCGCGGGCCCCGCGAAACTGTCCACCACGGTGCCGTCGATAAGCCCGGGGTCGCCGTCCACATCGGCCTGCGCGGGCATGGACCCCACGAAGACGGCGGCGTTGATCATCCCCTCTTCCTCGGCCGCACGGTCGATGATGGGACCGAAGGTCGCTGGGTCGCGCGCGTCGAAGCGCAGGGCCAAGGCCCGGGCCGCGCCGCGCGCCTCGAGGTCGACCGCCGCGCCCTTCAGCTCGTCCATGTCCCGACCCGCGAGCAGCACGGTCGCGCCGCGTTCGGCCACCGCGCGCGCGAAGGCGCGCGCCATCGAAGACGTGGCGCCCAGGATGATCCAGGTCTCGGTCATGCGACGCTCCTCAGCTCGAGCCGGCGCACCATGTCGGTGATCAGCGCGCCCTCCGGGTCCGCCTTGGCCGCCTCGGCTGCCCAGTCGGTCCATTCGGGGTACATCCCCTTGATCATGTCGCCGCCCGCCAGCGAATCCTTGGCGAGGTAGAGCCGCCCCCCGGCCTCGGCCACCATCTCCTCGAGCGTGGCGATGAGCCGCGTGGCCCTGGCGCGGTTGGGAAAGTCGACGGCGAGCGTGTAGCCCGCCATCGGGAAGGACAGCATGCCCGCGCGCCCGGCGCCCATGCGCTTGAGCACCACCAGCGGGGAGGCAAGGCCCGAGCGCGCGATACGGCCCATCATGTCGCGCAGCGCGTCTGTGGCCTCCGGCGGCACGACGCACTGGAACTGGTGAAACCCGGCCTTGCCGTAGAGCTTCGTCACCCCGTGGATCTTGTCGAGCGGAAAGAAGAAGTCCTCCATCGGCTTGTCGCCGGTGCGCCCGGCCTCCGGGACCCGGCGCAGGTAGCCCTCGTTGAACGTCCGCGCGAAAAGCCCGTTGGAGAAGAGCCCCATGGTCAACGGCACGGACTTCGGCCGCTCGCGCGAGGGCAGGCGGGCCTCCGACAGGTCGGCCTCTTCCAGGATGCCGCGCCCCATGCGCGCACCGCGCGCCTGCGCGTCGATCCAGCTCACCGCGTAGGGGGCGCTCGAGGCTTCGAGCGCGTCTATCTGGTCGTCCCAATCATCGAGCCGCCGCTCCGTCACCCGCATCGCCGTGCCGGGGCAGGGCTTCAGCTGAAGCTTGGCCGACAGGATCACGCCGGTCTGCCCGATCCCGCCCACCGTTGCGCGAAAAAGGGTCTTCAGCCGCGCGGGCGACACCGTCACGCGCTTGCCGCCGGAGAAGAGCGTGACCGACAGGACATGTTCGCCGAAGCTGCCGTCGACATGGTGGTTCTTGCCGTGCACGTCGTTGGCGATCGCCCCGCCGACGGTCGCGAACCCGGTGCCCGGCATCACGCGCGGCATCCAGCCGCGCGGCGCGAAGAGGCGCAGGAGCTCGCCCAGCCTCAGACCGGCCTCGACCTCGACGACGCCCGTGTCGGGATCGAAGGCCAGCACCTTGTCCATGCGCGTCATGTCGATGGCGCGGCCCCCGTCGTTCAGCGGCGTGTCGCCGTAGGAGCGGCGAAAGCCGAAGGCGGGCGCGGGCGCCTCCTCCATGATCGTGGCCAGCGTGCGCGCGCGCTCGGGGCGCGCCACGTCGCCGCGCGCGGTGTGCACGCGGCCCCAGGCGGTGTAATCAGTCGTTTTCCAGAGCATTCTGTCGTGCCTTCGAATGTTTTTCGGCCACCGGGAACAGTATGAGCCCGATCCCGATGGCGAACCAGAGTGTCGTGACGCGGATGATCGCGGTGGCGGGCAGCGAGGTTTCGAGCCCCACGCCCTCGAGCGACAGGAGCGCGACCATCGCAGCCTCTGCCCCGCCGACGCCGCCCGGCGCCCCGGTCAGCCCGCCCGCGAGCGTGGCGAAGACGAAGATCGCCACGGCCTTGGCCACGCCGATGTCCGCGCCCATCCAGACCAGCAGGAGGTGGAACGCGTAGCCTTCGGCGAACCAGCCGATGAGCCCGATGGCCGCGGTCGCGCCCATCACGCCGGGCGCTGAGAACAGCTGCAGCGACCGGGCCGCCCGCCGCACCCGGGCGAAGAGCCGGGGCAGGCGCCCCGTGGCGCGGTGTCCGACCGTCGCGATCCGGTCGAGAAGCACGGGACGCGTGACCACCAGCGCGCCGATCAGCGCCACGATCGTCACGGGGATGCCGCCCGCGATCCCGGTGGCCGAGAACGCCAGCGCGATCCCGAGGATGAGGCCCATCGCGGCAAGGTCCGAGGCCCGGTCCACCAGCACCAGCGGCGCGGTGCGCTCGAACGCCCAGCCGGTCTCGCGCCGGATCCAGCGCATCCGCACCAGTTCGCCCACCCGTCCGGGCGTGACGCTCATCGCGAAGCCACCGAGGAAATGCAGAAAATTCGCGCCCCAGCCCAAGGGCAGGCCCAGCTTGGCGGCGAAGACATGCCATCTCAGCCCGCGAAACACGTAGTTGCAGAGCGACAGGAGCAGCAGCACCGCGAACTGCCAAAGGCTGAGCTTGGCGAGCTGCGCCTTGGTCTCTTCCCACCCGGTCGCGGCGGCCGCCCCGATCAGGCCCGCGACGACGAGCGCGAAAAGACCCAGGAGGAGAAGCGTATCGCGCAAGCGGCGCCCTTCGGGACGGGGCGCGGGATGCTGGGCTGGAGCCATGGGGGCATCATTCGTGCTGGTCATCGTCATTGCCCGCCGATCTAGCGACAGATTGGGGCAAAAATATGATGCTGTTTCGATCTTGGCGACAGTCTTTCGGCGACCCGCTCTCTCTTCTCCGGTCCGGAAATATCCCGGTGGTGCGGGGGCTGGCCCCCGCTTCCACGGGCGTCGCCACCATCCGCGGTCCGGACCATGTGCGCCCGCGCCGCCACGTGCCTACAGGTCCAGCGGCATGTGCCGGTTCACGTCCTTGTAGAGGAGGTATCGGAACGGCTCCGGTCCGCCGGCATAGCAGGCCTGCGGGCAGAAGGCGCGCAGCCAGAGGTAGTCGCCCGCCTCGACCTCGACCCAGTCCTGGTTCAGCCGGTAGACGCCCTTGCCCTGCAGGATGAAGAGCCCGTGCTCCATCACGTGGGTCTCCATGAACGGGATCACCGCGCCGGGCTCCAGCGTCACGATGTTCACGTGCATGTCGTGGCGCACGTCGGCCGGGTCCACGAAGCGCGTGGTCGCCCAGGCGCCATCCGTGCCCGGCATCGGGAGCGGGTCGTGATCGCCTTCGTTGGTCACGAAGACCTCTGGCGCCTCGATCCCTTCGGCCGGGATGTAGCGCTTTCGGATCCAGTGGAAGACGGCCGGGGCGTCGCCCCGGTTCTCGATGGTCCAGTCCGCGCCCGCGGGCAGGTAGGCATAGCCGCCGGGTGTCATCCGGTGGAGGTCCCCGGCGACGCGCAGCGCCAGCTCGCCCCCGGTGACGAAGAGCACGGCCTCGGCGGCGGGGTTCGCTTCCGGCTTTTCGGAGCCACCGCCCGGCGCGACCTCGAGCACGTAGTGCGAGAACGTTTCGGAGAAGCCCGTCATCGGGCGCGAAAGCACCCAGATCTTCGTGTCATCCCAATGCGGCAGCGCGATCAGCACGATGTCGGTCATCGTGGCGCGCGGAATCACCGCGTAGGCGTCGGTGAAGACGGCCCGCCCGGTGTCGACGGTCATCAGGTCGGATTGCGGGGGCAGCCCCCCGGGGGGCGTGGCGTAGGTACGCTGTGACATCGGGCCTCCTCGGTGACCTGACGTCTATACGCACAGATGTGATCGGAGCCAAGGGGGCGCACCTTGCAGGTGCAGCATTCTGGGCTAGGGTGGGGGGATGAACGATATCGTGGATCTTTTCGTGATCGGGGGCGGCGTCAACGGAACGGGCATCGCCCGGGACGCGGCCGGTCGGGGGCTTGGCGTGACGCTGGCCGAGTTGGGTGACCTTGCGCAGGCGACCTCGTCGGCGTCGTCCAAGCTGATCCACGGCGGGTTGCGTTACCTCGAATTCTACGAGTTCCGGCTGGTGCGCGAGAGCCTCCAGGAACGCGAGAAGCTGCTCGCGGCGATGCCGCACATCGCCTGGCCGATGCGCTTCGTGCTGCCGCACCATTCGGGCCTGCGCCCGGACTGGATGCTGCGCTCGGGGCTTTTCCTCTACGACCGGCTCGGGGGGCGGGGGCTTCCGGGTACGAAACGGATCAACCTGAGAAGCCACCCGGCGGGGGCGCTGCTCAAGCCTTCGTTCCGCACCGGGTTCGAATATTCCGACGCCTGGGTCGACGACGCGCGGCTCGTGGTGCTGAACGCCCGCGACGCGGAGATGCGCGGGGCGACGATCCTGACGCGCGCCAAGGTGGTCTCGACGACACGCCACGCGGCACACTGGGACGTGGAGGTCGAACGCGACGGGCGGATCCACACCCACCGGGCGCGCAAGCTGGTGAACGCGGCCGGGCCCTGGGCGGGCAAGCTGAGCGAAACGACGGGGGATCCGCATAGGCTCCGGCTCGTGCGCGGCTCGCACATCGTCCTGCCGCGCCTGCCGGGCCACGATCAGCCCTACATCCTGCAGGGCGGCGACGGCCGCATCGTGTTCGTCATTCCCTACGAGGACGATTTCACCCTGGTCGGCACGACCGAGGCCGAACACCACGGCAGCGCGTCCGAGGCGGTCTGTTCGCCCGAGGAGAAGGCCTATCTCGTCGATTTCGTGAACGACTACTTCGCGCACCCGATCTCGACCGACGACATCGTCTGGACCTACTCGGGCGTGCGGCCCCTGATCGAGAGCGAAGGCTCGGCCCGCTCGGCCAGCCGCGATTATCAACTCGCCTACGACGACGACGGTGCGCCGCTTCTGACCGTGCTGGGCGGCAAGCTCACAACGTTCCGCAAACTGGCGGAGTCGGCACTGGAGCGGCTGGGTTACGGCGGGCAATGGACCGCGCGCGCGCCGCTCCCGGGGGGCACGTTCGACCGCCGGCAGGGCGTCGCGATGATCGGCCGCTGGATGGAGGCGCACCCGTTCCTGACCGAGGCCTGGGCACGCCGGCTTCTGCGCAGCTACGGGACCGAGGCGGAGACGATCCTGGGCAACGCAGCCACGGCCGAGGACCTGGGGCAGGATTTCGGTGCCACGTTGAGCGAGGCCGAGGTGCGCTTCCTCATGCGCCACGAATATGCCCGTACCGCAGAGGACGTGGTGTGGCGGCGCACGAAGCTGGGCCTGCGGCTGGACGCGGGCCAGGTCGCGGCGCTCGACGCGTTCATGGCCGAGGCCCGGGGCGAGGCGGCCGCGGCGGAATAGCCGATGCCCGAGGCGGACATCGATCCGGAATTCGACGGGAATTCCGGCCGGAACCGGGAGAGGAGGCTTCCGGTACCGTCGCACGAAACCGGACCGAAATCCGCGCCGGATTTCCACGCCGGACAGGGGAGGGACGAATGACACATATCCTGGCACTCGATCAGGGCACCACCAGCTCGCGCGCCATTGCCTTCGATGGCCATATGCGCCCGGTGGCCAGCGCCCAGCGGGAATTCGACCAGCACTTCCCGCGCTCGGGCTGGGTCGAACACGAACCCGGCGACATCTGGGACACGACGCTCGCGACCGCGCGCGAAGTGGCCGACGAGGTCGACGACATCGCGGCCATCGGCATCACCAACCAGCGCGAGACGGTCGTGATCTGGGACCGCGAAAGCGGCGCGCCGATCCATCGCGCGATCGTCTGGCAGGACCGGCGCACCGCCGATACCTGCGCCGAGCTGCGCGCCGAGGGCTTCGAGGAGATCGTGCGGGCGCGCACGGGCCTCCTGCTCGATCCCTATTTCTCGGGCACCAAGGTCAAATGGCTGCTCGACAAGGTCGACGGCGCGCGCGAGGCGGCCCGGGCGGGCAAGCTCGCCTTCGGCACCGTCGACACGTACCTGATCTGGAAGCTGACCGAGGGGCGTGTCCACGCGACCGATGCCACCAACGCGGCGCGCACCATGCTCTACGACATCCATCGCGGAGCGTGGGATGAAGAGATCTGCGCGCGGCTGGACATCCCCATGTCCATGCTCCCCGAGGTGCGCGACAGCGACGGGGACTTCGGGGAGACGACGCTTCTGGGCGGCACCATCCCGATCCGCGGCGTGGCCGGCGATCAACAGGCCGCCACCATCGGCCAGGCCTGCTTCAGTCCCGGCATGATCAAGTCGACCTACGGCACCGGGTGCTTTGCGCTCCTCAACACCGGCGAGCGCGCCGTGACCTCGGACAACCGGCTGCTCACGACCATCGCCTACCAGCTGGACGGCAAGGTGACCTACGCACTCGAGGGCTCGATCTTCGTGGCCGGCGCCGTGGTGCAATGGCTGCGCGACGGGTTGGGCATCCTGGGCCAGGCCTCGGACGCCGGGCCGCTCGCACGCAAGGCCGACCCCGGGCAGGAGGTGATCCTGGTCCCGGCCTTCACCGGCTTGGGCGCGCCCTATTGGGACGCTGAATGCCGTGGCGCGATCTATGGCCTGACCCGCAACTCCGGCCCCGCCGAGTTCGCCCGCGCCGCGCTCGAGAGCGTGGGGTTCCAGACCCGCGACCTGCTCGAAGCGATGGAGGCGGACATGGGGCGCCCGGTCGAGGGTGTGCTCCGGGTCGACGGCGGGATGTCCGCCTCGCGATACGCGATGCAGTTCCTGGCTGATATCACCGGTGCGCCGGTCGACCGCCCCCCGGTGCTCGAGACGACGGCGATGGGGGCGGCCTGGCTCGCCGGGCAGGCGGTGGGGCTCTACCCCGACGCCGCGCGCTTCGCCGCCGGATGGTCGGCCGAGATGCGGTTCGATCCGAAGATGGACGGCGCGACACGCCAGGCGCGTTACAAGGCCTGGCAGGACGCGGTGCGGCGCACGCTGTCGGGCTGAGGGAGCCGCGCGCCGTGCCGGGCGCTGGCGCCTCGGGCGCCGCCGGGCAAGTATTTCTGGAACGATGAAAGGGATCACGGTATCGCCGGGCCCAAGGGCCGCGACACGTGGCGTGCGTCGTGATAAGGTGATCACATGGGAGGACATGGCATGGCGGAGCATCCGGGATTGCATCCCTATCGCTGGGTGGTCGTCGTCGCCTCGGCGCTGATCCTCGCGCTCGCGATGGGGTCCATCGTGAACGGCATGTCGGCCTACGTGGTCCCGATGGAGGCCGCGCACGGCTGGGAGCGCGCGCAGGTGTCCCTGATCAACGTGGCGGGCATCCTCGGGATGGCGCTGGGCGGACTCCTGATGGGCGCGCTCGCCGACCGGCTGGGCGTGCGTCCCGTGGTGCTGATCGGCGTGATCGTGATGGGGCTGGCCTATCTCTGCGCGGCGGTGGCCACGGCGCTTTGGCATTACTATGCGCTCATGTTCTTCGCGGGGTTCTTCGGCGCCGCGGGTGTCTTCGCCCCGGTGATGTCGATCGTGGGGCGCTGGTTCCCGGTCGGGGCCGGGCTGGCGATCGGGATCGCGTCCGCCGGCCAGGCACTGGGGCAGGGCGGCGTACCGTTCGGATCGGCGCTCCTGATCAAGTCCGTGGGCATCTCGGGGGCCTTCGCGATCACCGGCGGGCTGATGCTGGTGCTTCTCGTGCCGCTCGCGCTGCTTCTCAGGCCGCCGCAGGCCGTCACCGGCGGGGGCGCCGGGGCCGACGAGAGCGGCTATCCCCCGTTCGGGCTGGTGGTCCCGACGATGTGCGTGGCGATCTTTCTGTGCTGCACCTGCATGTCGGTGCCGCTCATGCATCTCGTCCCGCACATCCAGGGTCGCGGGTTCACGGCGGACGAGGCCGGCGGCGTCATCTTCCTGATGCTCATGGTGGGCATCCTGGGGCGCGTCGCTTTCGGCAAGCTCGCCGACGTGATCGGGGCTATCCCCGCCTACATGAGCGCGACGGCCTGGATGACGCTCATGATCTACGGCTTCATCCTGATCGACGACCTGACCCTGTTCTACGTCTACGCGCCGATCTACGGCTTCGGTTACGCGGGCGTGATGACCGGCGTGCTCACCACGGTGGCCGCCCACACGCCGCCCTCGCGCCGTGGGGCCGCGATGGGGATCGTCACGATGTTCGGCTGGTTCGGCCATGCCAACGGCGGCTACATGGGGGGTGCGCTCTACGATCTCACGTCGGACTACGCGATGGCCTACGGGCTCGCGGCGCTCGCCGGCGGGCTGAACCTGGTGGTGGTGGGCTGGCTCTACTGGCGCATCCGGAGCGGCACGCGCGCGGTGCCCGCCTGAGCGCAACGACCCGTATTGCTTTGCGCAATACATCCAAGTGATTGACACAATTTCCTTGGGTTTTCGCGCATCTAGCCCCGGCGCGTCCCCCTGAGAGGCTTTTCCCGAAGGCCTTGGCATGCCTATCGTGGACGTGGCGACCTGTCCCTTTCGGACGGGTGCGGCCCGCGTGGCTGCCCGCCAGCCGAACAGCGAAGCGCCGAACCGGCGCCAGGGAGGAACACATGGCGATCACATTGAACATCAACGGCGAGGAAAAGAGCGTCGAGGCGCCGCCCGACATGCCGCTTCTCTGGGCCATCCGGGACCTGGTGGGCCTGACCGGCACCAAGTTCGGCTGCGGCGTGGCGTCGTGCGGGGCCTGCACCGTGCACGTGGACGGCGCGCCGACGCGCTCCTGCCAGGCGCGGGTCGGCGACCTCGAGGGGGCCGAGATCCGCACCATCGAGGGGCTCGACGGCAACGTCGCCCAGGCGGTGCAATCGGCCTGGAAGGACCTGGACGTGGTCCAGTGCGGCTATTGCCAGTCCGGGCAGATCATGTCGGCGGTGGGCCTGCTCAGCGAGAACGCCAAGCCCAGCGACTCCGAGATCGACGACTACATGTGGGGCAACGTCTGCCGCTGCGCGACCTACACGCGCATCCGGGCCGCGATCCACGAAGCGTCCAAGCGGATGGAGACCTGATATGAACATCAAGACGACACGCCGCGCCTTCCTTCAGGGCGCAACCGCCGCGTCGGCCGCGCTCGTCGTGGGGCTGAACGCCAAGGGGGCCTGGGCCGCCGCGCATGGCGGAGAGTTCATGCCGAACCCCTTCGTGAAGATCGCGGACGACGGCAAGGTCACCGTGATCCTCAAGCATTTCGAGATGGGGCAGGGCACGACCACGGGCCTCTCCACGCTCCTGGCCGAAGAGCTCGACGCGAACTGGGAGGACGTGGGCATCGAGTTCGCCCCGGCCGACACCGCGACCTACATGAACACGCTCATGGGGGTGCAGGGTTCGGGCGGCTCGACCGCCATCGCCAACAGCTACATGCAGTACCGCGAGGCCGGTGCGGCCGCGAAGTCGCTTCTGATCCAGGCCGCCGCGGCCGACTGGGGCGTGCCGGCGGGCGAGATCCAGGTCAAGGACGGCATGGTCACCCACGGCGACAAGAGCGCGGGCTTCGGCGAACTCGTGGGCAAGGTGCCGGAGGGGGCCGAGCCCGACCCGGCGCTCAAGAGCCCGGCCGAGTTCACCAAGATCGGCGACGCGTCGCTCCCGCGCAAGGACAGCGCGGCCAAGACAAACGGCACGGCCATCTTCGCGATGGACGTGATGCCGGAGGGCGTGGTCTATGCCGTGCTCCAGCGTTCGCCCAAGTTCGGCGGCACGCTCACCTCGTTCGACGCCTCGGCGGCGATGGAGGTCGAGGGCGTGGTCGACGTGAAGGAAACGCCGATGGGTGTCGCGGTCTATGCCACGAACACCTGGGCGGCGCTCCAGGGGCGTGAAGCGCTTGAGACCGAGTGGGACTTCTCGAACGCGGAGACCCGGTCCCAGGACGAGATCGAGGCGGAATACACCGCCGCGATGGACAACGAGGAGGGCCTTCCGGCACGTGCCGACGGCGACGCCGCGGGCGCGATCGACGGGGCGGCCAAGACGGTCGAGGCCGAGTTCCACTTCCCGTTCCTGGCGCATGCGCCGATGGAGCCCCTGAACTGCGTGGTGCAGGTCAAGGACGGCAAGGCCCAGGTCTGGGATGGCTGCCAGTTCCACACCGTGACCCAGGGCGCCGTGGGCGCCGTGTCGGGCGTGGGACCGGAGAACACGGCGATCGAGACCGTCTATGCCGGCGGGTCCTTCGGGCGCCGGGCGAACTTCAACTCGGACTACGAGGTGGAGGCGACGATGGCCGCGCTCGCGCTGGGCGACGGCCGGCCGGTGAAGCTGGTGTGGTCGCGCGAGGATGACGTGCGCGGCGGCTATTACCGCCCGATGACCAAGCACCGTGTGCGCGCGGGCATCGATGCGGACGGCAACCTTGTCGGGTGGCATTCGACGATGGCCAACAAGTCGATCTTCAAGGGCACGCCGATGGGCGACGCTGTGGTCGTCGACGGCGTCGATGCGTTCTCGGTCGAAGGTGTCGCGGACACCGAGTACACGATCCCCAACTTCGCGGTCACGCTGCACGACATGGAGTCGCCCGTGCCGATGCTGTGGTGGCGGTCCGTGGGCCATTCCCACTCCGGCTACGCGATGGAAGTGGCGATGGACATGGCCGCCGAGGCCGCCGGGCGCGACCCGGTGGAGTTCCGGCAGCAGATCCTCGCCGGCGCGCCGCGCAGCTTGGCCGTGCTGAACCTGGCGGCCGAAAAGGCCGGCTGGGGCGGTGACCTGCCCGAGGGTTGGGGCCGTGGCGTCGCGGTGCACAAGAGCTTCAACACCCATGTCGCCCAGGTGGCCGAAGTCTCGGTCACCGACGGTGACGTGAAGCTCGAGCGGATCGTGGCGGCCGTGGATTGCGGCGTCCCGGTCAACCCGGACGTGATCCGCGCGCAGGTCGAGGGGGCGATCGGTTACGGCCTGTCCCACGTGATGCGCCAGAAGATCACCTTCACGGACGGCATGGTGGACCAGTCCAACTTCCCCGACTACGAGCCGCTGAGGATCTCGGACATGCCGAAGATCGAGGTGCATATCGTGCAGTCGAGCGAAGCGCCCACCGGGATCGGCGAGCCGGGGCTTCCCCCCGCCGGGCCGGCCGTGGCCAACGCGATCTACAACGCGATGGGCAAGCGGGTGATGCACCTGCCGATGATCGACGACGGGATTTCCTTCGTCTGAGGTTTCCGACCTGTGATGATCAAGCGCCCCCGGTTCCGGCCGGGGGCGTTTTCCGTTTCGCCCCGGGCCGTTGGCCCGCGGCGACCCGGGCGAGGGGCGCTGCCCCTCGCGCTCCCCGAAGTATTTATGGAACGATGAAGGGGATCAGGTGGGGGCGGCGATCGTCCAGGGCGTCTCGAACGTGTATTCCTCGAGATTCGCGCCGGGGCCGATGCGGTCGACCACGGCGAAAAGGCCGGGGGCCTCGAGCGGTGTCAGGACGCCGTGCCAGGTGCCGCGGTGGAAATTGATCGCCTGGCCCGGTGCGGTCAGGAAGGCCTCGGGCGTGCCGGGGCGGCCGTCCTCGTCCGGGGCCACGATGACGAGGAAGCCGGTCATCGACATGGGAACGAAGCATTGCGAGCCGTCCGGGTGGCGTTCGACCAGGTCGAGCCGGTAGGGCAGCGCGCGCGGTTCGGCCCGAAACAGGCTCACGCCGGCGCGTCCGTCCGCGAAGTCGAGCCGGGCGCGATCGTGGTAGCGCCCGCAGAGGCCCTGGTTGATGATCTTGTCCGGATCCCCGGAGGTGTCGATCAGGTCGCCGTAGGGGGCGAAGTCGCGGGTCGTGATCGGGCGCGCGGCGATCTCGCGGCTCATCCCAGCTTCTCCTTCAGGCGCAGGAGCGCGATGCGTTCGACCTGCGTGCAGGCCTCGGTGAACTCCGTCTCCGTGTCGTTGTCGAGCCGGCGGGCGAAGGCGTTGAGGATGCCCTGCTTGTCGTGGTCGCGCACGGCGATGATGAAGGGGAAGCCGTGCTTGGCGACGTAGGCGTCGTTCAGGCGGGTGAATTCCGCACGCTCGTCGTCGGTGAGCGCGTCGAGCCCGGCGCTGGCCTGTTCCGAGGTGCTCTCGGCCGTCAGGCGCCGGGCCGCGGCGAGCTTGCCGGCGAGGTCGGGGTGGGCGGTCAGCACGCCCAGGCGGTCTTCGCGGCGGGCGGAGCGGAAGACGCGGGCGAGCGCGTTGTGGAGCCCGATGGCGCTGTCGTGGGCCGGGCCGAGCTCCAGCCCCCAGGCGCGTTCCGCGATCCAGGGGGAATGTTCGAAAATACCACCGAATTCGGCGACGAACCGGGCCTGATCCCAGGTATGTGGTTCGATTCGTTCAATCGGCGGGTGCGTCACCGCCCAGTGACGGGCGATATCGATGCGGCGCGGGGTCCAGACGCCCTCGTGCCCCTGGATGTAGTCGATGAAGCGTTTCAGCCCCATGATCCGCCCAGGGCGGCCGATCAGGCGGCAATGCAGGCCGACCGACATCATTTTCGGCGCCCCCGCCAGCCCCTCGGCGTAGAGCGCGTCGAAGCTGTCCTTGAGGTAGGTGAAGAAGTGGTCGCCGGTGTTGAAGCCCTGCGGGGTGGCGAAGCGCATGTCGTTGGCGTCCATCGTGTAGGGGATCACCAGCTGGTCGCGCGCGCCCACGCGCAGCCAATAGGGCAGATCGTCGTCGATCGTGTCCGAGACATAGGCCATCTGTCCGGTCTCGGCCGCGAGGCGCGCGGTGTTCATCGAGCAGCGGCCGGTGTACCAGCCCTCGGGCGGTGTCCCGACCACCTCGGTGTGCAGCCGGATCGCCTCGGCGATGGCCGCGCGTTCCTCGTCTTCCGGCATATCCTTGTGCTCGACCCACTTGAGGCCGTGGGAGGCGATTTCCCAATCCGCCTCGCGCATCGCGGCGACCTGCTCGGGCCCGCGGGCGAGCGCGGTGGCCACGCCGTAGACCGTGGGCTTGATGCCCGCCGCGCCGAAGAGGCGGTGCAGGCGCCAGAAGCCCGCGCGCGCGCCGTACTCGTAGATCGATTCCATGTTCCAGTGGCGCTGACCGGGCCAGGGCGCGGCCCCCACGATTTCGGACAGGAAGGCCTCCGACGCGCCGTCGCCGTGCAGGATGTTGTTCTCGCCGCCTTCCTCGTAGTTCACCACGAACTGGACGGCGATCCGGGCGCCGCCCGGCCATTTCGGATCGGGCGGGGTCGCCCCGTAGCCTCGCATGTCACGCGGATATCTGTTCACTGCCTGCGCTCCCCATTCTGCCGCCGTCCCGGGCGCCCGGCGTGCGGGCAAATTCCCACCGGAATGGATATGCCCTTGTGAAACCTTTTGAAACGCTTTTCACTCAACCCATTGCCGAACGTTGAGATTTGGCCGCACCAAAGGCGGGAAAAACGGGGCAATGCGAGGCAATGGGACAAAGGGGGCAAGGGCGAAAATGAGCGGATACCTGACGACTCACGTGCTGGACACGGGCCGGGGCACGCCCGGCCGGGGCATCAAGATCGCGCTGTACCGCGTCACGGACGGCGGGCGCGACAAGGTGGCGGACGCCGTGACCAATGACGACGGGCGCACCGACGGGCCGATCCTGCCGGAAGCCGCGTTCGAGACCGGGACCTACGAGCTGGTGTTCCACGCGGGCGACTACCTGCGCGCGACCGGGGCCGCGGGGGCGGAGCCGCTTTTCCTCGATGAGATCCCGATCCGCTTCGGGATGGCGGAGGAAAGTCATTACCACGTGCCGCTCCTCCTGTCGGCCTACGGTTATTCCACCTACCGCGGGAGCTGAGGGGCATGCTGGGCATCATCTTTCTCGACTGGCTCGAATTCGCGGTCCGCTGGCTGCACGTGATCACCGCGATCGCCTGGATCGGGTCGTCGTTCTACTTCATCGCGCTCGACCTGGGCCTCAGGCCCTCCGCCGAGAAGCGCGAGGGCGTGGGCGGCGAGGCCTGGCAGGTGCATGGCGGGGGCTTCTACTTCATCCAGAAATACCTGGTCTCGCCGGCCCGGATGCCCAGCGAACTGACCTGGTTCAAATGGGAGAGCTACTCGACCTGGCTGTCGGGCGCGGCGCTCCTGATGCTGGTCTACTGGGCGGGGGCGGAGATGTACCTCGTGGATCCGGCCAAGGCGGAGATCGGCACCTGGACCGGGATCGCGATTTCGGCCGCCTCGCTGACGATCGGGTGGATCGTCTACGACTTCCTGTGCAAGTCCGGACTGGCCGAGAAGCCCACGCTTCTCATGGTGCTGCTCTTCGCGCTGCTGATGGCGATGGGTTGGGGATACAACGAGGTGTTCACCGGACGCGCGGTGATGCTGCACCTCGGCGCCTTCACCGCGACGATCATGACCGCGAACGTGTTCTTCATCATCATGCCCAACCAGCGCATCGTGGTGAAGGACCTGGTCGAAGGGCGCACGCCGGACGCGAAATACGGCAAGATCGCCAAGCTGCGCTCGACGCACAACAACTACCTCACCCTGCCGGTCATCTTCCTGATGCTGTCGAACCACTACCCGCTGGCCTTCGCCTCGAGCTACAACTGGGTGATCGCGGGGCTCGTGTTCCTGATGGGTGTGACGATCCGGCATTTCTTCAACACGCACCATGCCCACAAGGGCAACCCGTGGTGGACCTGGCTGGTCACCGCGCTCCTGTTCCTGGGGGCCGTGTGGCTGTCGACGCTGGGCACGCAGGCGGAAAGCTACGAGCAGAGCGAGGCGCGTGCGCTGACCCCGCACGAGGCGCGCTACGCGAGCGTGCCGGAGTTCGAGGACGCGCTCTGGGTCGTGCAGGGGCGCTGTTCGATGTGCCATGCCCGCGAGCCGGGCTGGGAGGGCATCGCCACCGCCCCCAAGGGGGTCGTGCTCGAGACGCCGGCCGACATCGCGGGCGAGGCCCGCCGCATCTACATGCATGCAGGGATCACGGACGCGATGCCGCCGGCCAACATCACCTACATGGAGCCCGAGGAACGCGCGATCATCCGCGCCTGGATCGAGGCCGCGGGGTAACGTGTCGCCGCGGGCGGGGCCCGCGCCGACCCGGGCGGGGGCGCTGCCCCCGCACCCCCGAAGTATTTCTTGAACGATGAAGGGGGCGCGTGGCTTTTCAGCGGGGGTCGGCCTGTCTATAAGGCCGCGTGACCATTGGAGTTTGCGACATGCGCACAGCGAAGGTGAGCCGGTCGACGGCGGAAACCGAGATCACCGTAGAGATCGACCTCGACGGGACCGGGACCTATGACAACGACACCGGCGTGGGGTTCTTCGACCACATGCTCGATCAGCTCGCGCGCCATTCGCTGATCGACATGACGGTGCGCGCCAGGGGCGACTACCACATCGACGACCACCACACGGTGGAGGACACCGGGATCGCGCTGGGCCAGGCGCTGCGCGAGGCGCTGGGCGACAAGAAGGGCATCACCCGCTACGGGGAATGCCACCTTCCGATGGACGATGCGCAGGTACGCGCCGCGCTGGACCTGTCGGGGCGGCCCTACCTTGTCTGGAACGTGGACATTCCCACGCCGAAGATCGGCAATTTCGACACCGAGCTGGTGCGCGAGTTCTTCACCGCGTTCTCCGGCAACGGCGGCATCACGCTCCACGTCGACCGGCTGCACGGCTTCAACAGCCACCACATCGTGGAAGCCGCTTTCAAGGCCGTGGCGCGGGCGCTGCGCGTGGCGGTGGAGACCGATCCGCGCAAGGCGGACGCGATCCCGTCGACCAAGGGGGCGCTCTGACGTGGTCACGGCGCTGATCGATTACGAAAGCGGCAACCTGCACTCGGCCGAGAAGGCGTTCCAGCGCATGGCGGCCGAGGTGGGGGCGGGCGAGGTCGTCGTCACGTCCGACCCGCATATCGTCGCCGCGGCCGATGCGGTGGTGCTCCCCGGCGACGGGGCATTCCCGGCCTGCAAGAAGGCCCTCTTCGATCACCGGGGCATCTTCGAGGCGATGGAGCGCGCCGTGTTCGAGCGTGGCGTGCCCTTCATGGGGATCTGCATCGGGATGCAGATGCTGGCCACCCGGGGGCACGAGTATTCCGAGACCTCCGGGTTCGACTGGATCGGCGGCGACGTGGTGCATATCGAGCCGGGGGCGGACAAGAAGGTGCCGCACATGGGCTGGAACGACCTGGTGGTGGACAACCCGCACCCGGTGCTTTCCGGGATCGAAACGGGCAACCATGCCTATTTCGTTCATTCCTACCATTTCCGGGTGGCCGAGGCCGCTCACCGCCTGGCCTATTGCGATTACGGGGAAGAGATCACCGCCATCGTGGGGCGCGACAATATCTTCGGCACCCAGTTCCACCCGGAGAAATCGCAGGGCAACGGGCTCCGGATCATCGCGAACTTCCTGACCTGGCGCCCCTGATCGTCGCGGGGCGCCAGCGCCGCATGGCTTACTGGATCCGGGTCCAGTTCTGGCTTGCGCAGAGCAGGCCGCCGGCCACGCAGCCCTTGAGGTCCATCTGCGCGCCCTCGATCTCCATCTTGCCGACGTAGATCTTGTCGTTCGAAGGGCGCCACACCTGGCCACGGTAGCTGCCGTTGCCCTGCGGGGCCATGTTGATGACGATCGGCTTGCCGATGTTCTCCGACTGGTATTCTCCGGTGTCGTTGAAGGTGCGGCGGATCCAGCCGCAGACCATACCGTCGCCGCAGCGCTTGATTTCCACGTGGGCATAGGCGCCGTCGTCGACCTGGGTCTTCCACCAGCCCACGGCATCCTCCTGGGCCATGGCGGGCAGCGTGAACAGGGCCAGCGCGGCCGTGAGTGCGAGTTTCTTCATGATATCCTCCCTTGTGCGGACATGATGGGACCTGCGTCCATCTTCTCGCAACGGTGACGTGAAGGAAATGGTGATCTTGTCCCCGCCCGGGGGTTCTGGCAGATACCCGCCCGACGCTGAAGGGAGCCCGCCATGATCCTCTACCCCGCCATCGACCTCAAGGACGGCCAGTGCGTGCGCCTGCTGCGCGGTGAAATGGAGGCGGCGACCGTCTTCAACGACGACCCGGCCGCACAGGCCAATGCGTTCCAGTCCGCGGGATGCGAATGGATCCATCTGGTGGACCTGAACGGTGCCTTCGCGGGCGAGCCGGTCAATGCCGCCGCGGTCGAGAGCATCCTCGCCGCCATCGACGTGCCGGCCCAGCTGGGCGGCGGCATCCGCGACATGGCGACGATCGAGACGTGGCTCGACAAGGGGCTGGCGCGGGTGATCCTGGGCACCGTCGCGGTCGAGAACCCCGCGCTGGTGCGCGAGGCTGCGCGGGCCTTCCCCGGCAAGGTCGCCGTCGGCATCGACGCGCGCGACGGCAAGGTGGCGACCAAGGGCTGGGCCGAGGAGACGGACGTGGACGCGACCGACCTGGCCCGCAGCTTCGAGGACGCGGGCGTGGCCGCGATCATCTATACCGACATCAACCGTGACGGCGCCATGCAGGGCCCGAACATCGAGGCGACGGCGGCGCTGGCACGCGCCGTGTCGATCCCGGTGATCGCCTCGGGCGGGGTATCCTCGCTCGACGACCTGCGCGCGCTGAAGGCGTGCGGCGCGCCGCTCGACGGGGCGATCTCGGGCCGGGCGCTCTACGACGGGGCGATCGACCTGGCCGAGGCGCTGAAGGTGTTCAAGGGCTGAGGTTTTTCGTGGCGGGAGGCCGCGCGCCCCGGCATGGTCGGGGCAGGAGGATGCCATGACCAACAAAGCCAGCCGCGCCGCGAACCGCCCGCCCGTCCTGATCCGCGCCGCCGACGGGGCGCATCGCGAGGGCCCGTGGAACGGCAGCGTGTCGGCCGAGGCGCTGGGCACCGACACCTTCGTGCTTTTCCCGCGGTTCGAGGAGGTGGGCGCGGGACCCGTGCTGCACGTCCACCCCTACGACGAGATCTTCGTGGTCACGAAGGGCCGGGCGCGTTTCACCGTGGGCGAGGAGACCTTCGTCGCCGAGGAAGGCGACGTGGCGGTCGCGCCGGCCAACACGCCGCACAAGTTCGCGAACGCCGGACCGGGGCCGCTGCACACGATGGATATCCACCTCAGCGCGGAGTGGATCCAGTACGATCTGCACGACCCCGAGGCGGGCTGAGGCCCGCGGCGGGCCGCACATGGCTTTCAAAGCTCCCGGAAACGGATTATGCACCGGTCAATCCCGGAGGACGCATGCTCAAGACCCGCATCATTCCCTGCCTCGACGTGGCCGATGGCCGCGTGGTGAAAGGCGTCAATTTCGTCGACCTGCGCGACGCGGGCGACCCGGTCGAGGCGGCCAAGGCCTATGACGCGGCCGGCGCCGACGAGCTGTGTTTCCTAGACATCCACGCCACGCACGAGAACCGGGGCACGATGTTCGACCTGGTGCGCCGCAGCGCCGAGCAGTGCTTCATGCCGCTCACCGTGGGCGGCGGCGTGCGCACGCCCGAGGACGTCCGTGCGCTGCTTCTCGCGGGTGCCGACAAGGTGAGCTTCAATTCCGCGGCCGTCGCCAATCCGGACGTGATCGCGGAGGCAGCCGAACGCTTCGGGTCGCAATGCATCGTCTGTGCGATCGACGCCAAGACCGTGGCCGACGGGCGGTGGGAAATCTTCACCCACGGCGGGCGCAAGCCCACGGGCATCGACGCGGTCGAATTCGCGCGCACGGTCGTGGCCAAGGGGGCGGGGGAGATCCTGCTGACCTCGATGGACCGCGACGGCACGCGCGCGGGGTTCAACCTGCCGCTCACCCGCGCGATCTCGGACGCCGTGGAGGTACCGGTGATCGCCTCGGGCGGGGTCGGCACGCTCGACCACCTCGTCGAGGGCGTGACCGAGGGTGGGGCGAGCGCCGTGCTCGCCGCCTCGATCTTCCACTTCGGCGACTACACCATCCGCGAGGCCAAGGAACACATGGCCGCCGCGGGCATCCCCATGAGGCTCGAATGACCGCGCTCGAGAGACTGGCAGATACCATCGGGGCCCGTCGCGGGGCCGATCCCGACGAAAGCTGGACCGCGAAACTGCTGTCCAAGGGACCGGAGAAATGCGCCGAGAAGTTCGGCGAGGAGGCGGTCGAGGCGATCATCGAGGCAGTGAAGGGTGACCGGTCGGCGCTGACCGCGGAGGCCGCCGACGTGCTCTATCACCTGCTGGTCATGCTGGCCGCCCGCGACGTGTCGCTCGGGGACGTGCTGGGCGAGCTCGAACGCCGCGAGGGGGTGTCGGGCATCGACGAGAAGGCGGCGCGCTAGGGATTTCGCCGCACCTGTCGGCGCGCCGACCCGCTGGAGGGGGCTCGCCCCCTCCAGACCTCCCCGAAAGTATTTCCGGAACGATGAAGAGGATCAGGTCGCGATCCGGCCCCACCAGCGGCGCCGATCGCGGCTGACCACCGGGATGCCCAATGCTTGGAGGCGCGGGCCGGGGGCGCCGTCGGCCATGACGACGGCGCGGCGCGCGACGCGTGCGGCCTGGGCGATGGTGTCGGCGTCCGGGGTCCAGTCGGAGGCGAACAGGCGCACGAGGTCGAGCCCGTGGGCCCCGGCCTGGGGCCAGGCGAACATCGGGTCGAGCGCGACGACGTCGAAACTGTCGGTCGGCTGGGCCGCGAGGAAGGTGTCGGCTTCGGCCGCGATCACCTCCACCCGGCGCATGGCGGCGGTGAGGCGCGGTGTCCGGCTGTCGTGGGCGAGGCCGCGTGCCACGATGCGCGCGAGGATCGGGGACGCCTCGAGCGCCACGACGCGGCCCGAGGGACCCACCGTATCAGCCGCCGAGATCGCGTCCGCCCCCATCCCGCAGGTGCAGTCGAGCACGTGGTCGCCGGCACTGATCCCCGCCACGCGGATGTAATGGTCGCCCTGCCGGCCGCGTCCGGCGATCCGGCGCGCCGCGAGGTTGGGGTGAAAGCCGTAGCGCCGGTCGTCATGGACCAGGTGGATCGCCGTGTCCTTGACCACGAGGGCGCCGGGGCGCCCCGTCACGCGCGCGTGGTGCGCGATGGAGCGGCCGTCGCGCGTGGCGAAGGGCAGGTCGAACGCGGCGGCGAGCGCGCGGGCATCCGCCTCTTCCGCCGCGTCGGGTTTCTTGCGGGTCGTGACGAACAGGTCGTCGGGCGTCAGCCGCTCAGTCAAGGAGGCGGGGAATCTCGATGGCCGGGCAGCGGTCCATGACCACGTCCACCCCGGCCGCCCGGGCCGCCGCCGCGGCCTCTTCGTTGACCACGCCGAGCTGCATCCAGACCGTGCGCAGCCCCGGCAGTTCGCGCAGTGCTTCGTCCACGACGGGCGCGACCGCCTCGGAGCGGCGGAAGATGTCGACCATGTCGACCGGCGTGTCCTTGGGGATGTCGGAGAGCGAGGCGATCACGGTCTCTCCCAGTGCTTCCTGGCCGGCCTGGCCCGGGTTGACCGGGATCACCCGGTAGCCGCGGCCCTTGAGCATGCGCGCGACCCGGTGGCTGGCCCGGTCTTCCTTCGGCGACCAGCCGACGAGCGCGATGGTGCCGGTCCGGGTGAGGATGTCTGCAAGGTGGGAGTCGGAGTAGCTCTGTGTCATGGCGCGATCCTGACCCGATCCGCGGCGAAGGAAAAGCCGCAAGCGGGCGTTGCCAAAAAAAGCGCCCGGAAGGGGGTCCGGGCGCAGTTTGTGGAACGAGGGACAGTGAAGTGAGATTGCGGGCGTTCCACCACCCGGTCTCGCCAATAGAGATAGGATGCGCGCGGTCTCAGAAAAGAGAGAATAAAGAAACTGTGATCGGCTGCGCGGCACCGCCTGCGCTTTTGGCAAGGCCGCGAAAAATGCCATTCCGTCAGGCGGATGCGCGCAACACGGGCGGTCGGACACGCGGGCCGGGTATACCAAGGAGAGGGCAGGGCGAAGGGTGACGCGGACCGGACGGTGCCCGGAGCGAATCGCCTCAGCCTATCGCCGTCCCGCCGCGTAGAGCGAAATCGCGGCCGCGTTCGAGACGTTGAGCGACCCGAAACCGCCCGCGAAGGAGATGCGCACGAGCTGGTCGCAGGTTGTACGGGTCTTTTCGCGCAGCCCGGGCCCCTCGGCGCCGAGCACGAGGGCCACGGCGCGCCCCGACAGCGGGGCGAGCGCGTCCGCGAGGTCCATTTCGGCCTCACCCGCGAGCCCCAGGACCGTGTAGCCCATGTCCTTCAGGCGCTGCATCGCGTCCGCGAGGTTGGCCACCCGCAGGTAGGGTTGGCGTTCGAGTGCGCCCGAGGCGGTCTTGGCCAATGCGCCGGTTTCGGGCGCCGAATGGCGCTTGGTCCCGATGACGGCGCGCGCGCCGAAGACCTCGGCCGAGCGCAGGATGGCGCCCACGTTGTGCGGATCGGTGACCCGGTCGAGCAGGACGACCATCGGTGCCGTTTCGCCGTCGCCCATGCAGACGCTGTCGATCGGGCCCCAGTCGAGGGGTTTCACCTCGAGCGCCGCGCCCTGGTGGACCGAGCCCGGGTCGAGCGGCACCGGAAACTTGCGCGGATCGGCGATCTCGGGCTCCAGCCCGGCGCTCTCGATCGCGTCGGCCAGCTTGTCGGCCGCATTCTTCGTGACGACGAGGCGCAGTTTTTCGCGCCGCGGGTTCACCAGCGCGTCGCGCACCGCATGCAGGCCGAAGAGCCACAGCGTTTCGGCAGCGGCCGCGCGTTTCGACCGCTCTTTCTCGACCACCCATTTCGGTTTTTTCGCCACGTGAGGCCCCCGTTTCGACAGGCCCGGACCATGCGCCGGGCGCGTGTCGGGTTGCAAGGGATTTTCGGCTTGACGGGTCAGGGGGGTGAAGGTAATCAGCCCCCCACGCGCCGGGGTCACACCCCGGTTCGGGCGACGAGCTGCAAGGTGCGGCAGCGGACTGTAACTCCGCCGGGGAGACCCATGCCTGGTTCGATTCCAGGGTCGCCCACCACTTCCTTTTCAAAGGCTTAGCTGGTGTTCCTGTTTCGGTCCAATTGGACCGTTTACACTTCCGTTTACAGTTTTGATCCAGCGTGCCGCTTCCGCGCTTTCATCACGCAAGAGGGCGCGCCTGCCCAACCTCTGTGCTGCCCGCCTGATTCCATCCTGGCCTTGGCTGCAAAGATTTCTATGGAACTACGGGCAAATTCCCCACGTTGTGCCATCGAGGAAACGGGAGGTCTCATGAAATATGCAGCGATCGTCGCCGTGGGAATGGTTCTTTCCACGCCTGTTCTTGCACAGGAATNTATTCAATCGCCAGTGTGCCTTCTGCCATGTCATTCAGGATGAAGATGACCAGGTGATCGCGGGACGCGATGGAGGATCCGGGCCGAACCTGTTCGGCGTGGTCGGATCGGCGCCTGGTTCACANGCGATGACCTCGCCGCCTATGGCGAGACCGGGGTAACCTGGGACGAGACCAACCTGGTTTCGTTCGTGCAGGATCCCAGTGGCCACCTTCGCGAGGCGCTGGACGATTCCGGCGCCCGCAGCAAGATGTCCTACAAACTGCGCGACGAGCAGGACGCCCGGGATATCCAGGCCTATCTCGCCCGCTTCGCGTCCGAGGACACCGCGCCGGACAGCGAGAACGAAGACAGCACGGCGGAGAATGACGTCTCAGGGTCCACTCATTCCGAGAAACCTTGAGACCCCGCCTCGAACCGAGCTCTTTGAGACCGGATAAGAGGTTTGCAGCCGAACATCGATCCTCGCCGGTCGAGGAGTTGGCCGGGCCCCAGGCCCGCCCAATCGGCAAACCGAAAAACCAGCAGAGGAGAGATACAAATGAAACATCTCAAANCGATGTTCTTCACCGAGAAATGCACCGGGCTTTCCGTGCGCACCCCGTCGGGTGACGTCAACGCGCTTCTGGGCATGGGGGCCAACGATACGGATGTGTCGGATTATGCCACCGTGGCCGACGACCTGTTCTGTGACGGGCAGGCAGGCATGAACGGGGTCGCCGTCNGAACAGCCGGATCTACGTCTACTCGGCCTCGGAGAAATCCGACCCACAAACCAACCGTGTCATGCGTTTCACCATCAACGATGACCACACGGAACTGTCCGACCGCACGGATATCGTGGACGACATCCCCTACAAGACCGCGCCGACGGATCACCCGTTCGGCACGACGGGCACGCACAACGGCGGCCGCATCCGGTTCAACCCCGGTGACGGGTATCTCTACGTCACCACGGGCGACAACCACAACGCGGAGCTCCCGCAAAGCCCGACGAAGA
>NZ_WTUX01000004.1:2779-3332 GCF_009882975.1 Maritimibacter harenae | reverse complement strand
CGGCGTGGGGTGGAAGGGGGCCGGCGGCTGGCTGATCTTCTCGCACTGCCGGCAGGTGAACTTCTCGCGGACGGTCTGGATCACCTTCCACGGCCGGGGAATGACCTCGAGCGTCTCGGTGATATCCTCGCCCATCTTCACGATACGATCCGAGCCGCAGCAGGNGGGGCAGATGCTCGGGGAAGGGCTTGCGGGCCGGGCGGCGGCGCTCGAAGCCGGCGACCGTCGTGGTCTTCGCCACCTTCTCGGCGGCGATCTCGTGCTCGGTGGCCGCGGCTTCGAGTTCCTCGAGCTGCAATTCCATCTGGTCGATCAGGCGGGCGCGGCGCTCAGAACTGTGGCCATACTGCTCGCGCCGGAGCTTGGCGATCTCGAGCCGGAGGTGCTTGATCATTGCTTCGGAGGTCNCCAGTTCGCTCTCGGCGGCCTCCGCACGAGCCTCCGAGGCCGCGAGCGCGGCGCGCAATCTGGCGATCTCGGAAGCGGCATCTGACATGGGGGAGACCTACCATGCGGCCATCGGAAAGCCCATGCAAATAAGGCTGAAGAAGCA
>NZ_WTUX01000004.1:2646-2761 GCF_009882975.1 Maritimibacter harenae | reverse complement strand
TCCAGCGCGGATTGCGCCAGTCGATCCCCTCCAGGAGATAACCGAGCTGGGCTGCGGATATCTGCACCGCTTCACCACTTCCGCTGGTCGGTCAGATGAACTTCCCCGCCTCCAG
>NZ_WTUX01000004.1:0-2560 GCF_009882975.1 Maritimibacter harenae | reverse complement strand
CGATCTCGGGTCTGAACTTATAGTCGGCCATAAGGTCGGACTTAGCACCGACGCCGAAATCCCGTCAGACGGCCTCCGCCGGAGGGATACGACATTCTGCCCGGAATCTGCCATTGAACGCTTCGATGTAGGCATTGTCGGTCGGCTTCCCCGGCCTGAAAAAGGCGAGAGTGACCCCGCGCTGGCAAACCCAGTCTCTGCCGTTTATTCGGCTGACTGATTGCGTCTTGCAATAGAACTCAATAGGCAAGTTTGAAGTAGACCGCCGAGAAATTGTCCTCCATACCGGAACCGTCGCAAAAGGCCATGACCCCGTCTGTGGTTCCATCAACACGGCCACCCGATACGATCGATGCTCCTTGGATTCCGTTTGCGTCTGAAGTGAAACTTACATCGCCGGACGCGATGATTTGCCCGCCAAACATCTTCAAATACTGAGGAAACGCGACGCCTCCCTTGGTGACAATTTGCACACCACCCCCTGGCGCGCAATTGTCATCTTTGCCAAGTTGAATCCCCGACGCGCCAGTTATCGAAGCATTTCCCGTATTTGTATTTACGATGGCAACATTATCCATTGTTACGTTTTCGCCAATCTGCAACTGGCAATTGGTCCAAATAACAAGATCCTTCAGATCTGTCCCCGCGTGAATCTTCGCACGCTGTTTTTCGCGCGCACAATACAAGACGTGGATTCTTTGTGTTGAGAACTCCGGATCATCGAGCTTCGATTTTGGATCTAACTCAATTTCAATTGAGCCCGGGATAATCCAATCACGGAAGTAAGGTGATGATGGATCCAGCACACCACTTATGATCTCGTCCACCCTACTCAAGACTCTTAGCTGGTATGCCGCGTCCCTTAACGCATCTGACAGCCCAGGGTTCGCCGCAAATCCATCTGATGGAATAGAAATTTCGCGGCGATCCGGCATCGAAACGATCGAGCGAGTTTCAAACTCGTTTCCAGTATTGAATGACACAAAGGTATTAGAATGGATGCAGAACCCCTCCTTAAAGAGATTGTTGGAGGTGAACTCTACAACATCCTCGCCAACGACCCCTTCTCTAAAGCAAGTTGGAATATATGTTTCAAATACCGAGGAGCGGCGAATGTCCCAGTGTGTTTGGCCAAAAAGCCTTAGGAGAACTGTGTAAAGTCTATTGCCACGCTCAGCAAGCCGGCCAGCATCGACAAGCACGGCATCGCTTGAACTGGAGTCGACCTGAAAAGACTCGTTTTTTGCGTCCCAATAGCCAAAGTATATGTCCTCATCTCTAAGAACATCGCCGTGCCGCTCGGGAGGCATGGCGATTTTTGCAATGGAAAGCGCGGTGGATTTGGCCGCTGCCGCGTCCTCTGTTTCACGCGTGAGCAAAGCGGCGTGCGCTGCAGAGTCAGCGGCAACTTGGAGGTGAGTATTTATTCGATAAGCGTTCGCTATGTCAAGCGCCAAAGCCCCAATCGCAACGGTTGCCAGAAATAGATACAACCCAAAGACCGTCACCGACCCGTCCATACGGCCAAGAAACGATTTCGCCTTCAACCATCGCATCAGGTCAGATCCTCTATTAGGTGGCCAGCGCTCGCAGACAAATGCAATCCGGTGATTTGCTTGAACATATTGAAAAAAACCAAGTCACTAGCCGGATATGATACAATAGTCGTTACTGTACCATCGCTGATTGTGGAGTCGACGACTGCGTTTGGGAGCTTTTCAGAAATTCGCTCCTGAACGAAAGCTTCCGCTTCGGATTCCGAGGAAAGCCGACCGACCGATAAATTTCGATTGGCATCTTGGATTACACGAAGCACTTCATTTTGACTGAAATAGAGGACTGTGACATTCACGATCAAACAAAACATCGACACCACAATCGGCACCCAAAGCACAAATTCGATTGTGGCGCTGCCTCGTGTGTCACGCGCGAAAGACCGGACCTTGATAGAGGCTGTTTTTGTCTTACTGCAACCCATCTTTGCTTCACTTCCTTCTACTGCCGCCGATTGTCTTTCGATTCAAGGCAGCTGCTTCTTCTTCTTTCCCATGCGTGTTAGGCAGAAATTTGACGGCGCAGAGGCAAGAATAGTCACTTTCCGGGTGATGTGTTCGACACGCTCTCCTCTTCTTTGGCTCTGAGCTCTGAGCTAATGGGATGAACTGCCTTCCCGCCAACCCGCTGCTATCGTGGCAGGCATAGGTGGAGGNCATTGATTTGGGCAAGACCGTTTGCAGTCTTGCCGGGCTGGATGAAGCGGGAGCGGTCGTGTTTCGCAAACGACTTCAGCGGCATCGGCTGCCGGGCTTTCTTGATACGCTTTCGCCCTGCGTGCTTGATACGCTTTCGCCCTGCGTGGTTGCGATGGAAGCGTGCGGCGGGGCACATCACATCGGGCGCTTTTGTCTTGAGAAGGGACATGAGCCTCGGTTGATGTCGCCGCTCTATGTCCGGCCCTATGTGAAGGTTTGAACCGCCCCGGATTTGCCGGAGGCTCCAACTCCTGAGTAGGATGGAGCATCATGAGCAAGACGACGAACAAGTTTTCCCCCGAAGTGCG
>NZ_WTUX01000003.1:74392-76271 GCF_009882975.1 Maritimibacter harenae | reverse complement strand
AACCTTGATGTCCATCAGATGCTCCTCTCTCCACCTATGCCCGCCATAGTAGCAGCGGGTTGGTGGGAAGGCAGTTCATCCCATTAGCTCAAGACCCTCCCTTCGAGATCAGGCGCTCGTGTCTCAAATCATCGGACGACGGACACGCGCATATCGAACAAGCCTTCGACTTTCGCACCGAGAGCGTGGACAGAACTAACAGGTTTCACCGCGTAAATTTAGATATGTAAGGAAATTGTTAAATCCCGTGCGGCTATCAGCTACAAGGAGCTATAGGTCCAGTCTTACCTTTAGAAACATGCTCAAGCTCAGTTGGAGACAGCCTACATGGTCGATGCAAGATTGCTTGAAGATCGGCAGAATAGCCTTCTGGTGGCACTTCGCGTGCGGCACCGCGACGGTGACAGGTGCGCGGAGTTGCTGCAGAAGCTGAATGAGGTGCTTGTTCAGACAGAAGGCTTCAAGAGCCTCGACGTCATCCGCCGCGAGGGCGGGTTGGGCACGGATTTCTACGTCGTGGTGAGATTCCGGGACAGCGCAGCGCTTGATGCGTGGCGCAACTCGCCGAAGCGCGCGGCCGCCTTGGTCGACATCGAGGCCCTGGCGATAACGGACGTTTCACGTCAACAGGCTGCCGGGGCGAATATCTGGTTCGAGCCGGTTGGCTCACTCCCAAGCACGCCACGCCCACCCCTGTTCTGGAAGCGTTGGGCCGTCAGCCTTCTGGCGGTCTATCCGGCACTCATCGTCCTGGTGACGGTGTTGTCCCCGCTCACCTCACGCGTTCCCCAAGCCCNCGTCGCGGTGATCCTGACCGGCCTCACCACCGCGTTCATCGTTCCTTGGCTTACCCGGGCCCTGAATGGTTGGCTTACAGCACGCTGACGCGCCAACCGGTACGGGCCCAGGCACTTGGACTCAACTCGGACACACTGAAAGGCGTGGCTTTGGCCGGGCCAATCAAAAATCGAGGCCGAAGTCCACCGTGCCGGCCGAATGGGTCAACGCGCCTGAAGAAATATAATCGACGCCGGTCTCGGCAATTTCACGCAGGCGGTCCAACCGGACATTGCCGCTGGCCTCGGTTTTCATTCGTCCGTCAATTCGCTTCACGGCTTCCGCCATGTCCGAGCTCGTCATGTTGTCGAAAAGAACAACGTCGGCGCCACCGACCTTGATCACCTCGTCGAGCTGGTCCAACCCGTCAATTTCAATCTCGACCACGACCATGTGCCCGGCGTGCTTTNCCGCGGCGATGTGGTTGTCCTTGATCAGGATCGCGTCGGACAAGGAAAATCGATGATTGTGGCCCCCGCCATGAAGAATGGCGAGCTTTTCGGCCAGCTTCAGGCCCGGCGTGGTCTTGCGCGTACAAGTAATGCGGGTCCCGGTCCCCGACACCGCCTTCACGTATGAGGCCGTCATCGTAGCCGTTCCCGACAGGCGACCAGCAAAATTCAAGGCTACGCGTTCCCCCGCGAGAATGGAGGCGGCCGCACCTTCGATCTTCATCAGGGTATCGCCGGCCTTGCATGCGGAACCATCGGCAACGATCGTCTCAACGCGCAGTTCGGGGTCGATCAGGCGAAAGGCAAGCGCTGCCAGTTGCATCCCGGAGACCACGGCGTCCTGCCGGGCGACCATTTCCGCATTGTACTGGGCGCCCTCCGGAAGAACTGCGCGCGTCGTTACGTCACCGGCAGTTCCCATATCCTCCATGATCGCGTTGCGCACCATCGGCTCAAGGATGATGTTAGGAACAGAAGCAGCGGTATTCACGGTTTGAAGTCCTTCGTTTTGAGTTACGGGCGCCAATCACACAGGGCGCGAGTGCTCCTCACGCCCTGTGAACGCCCNTGCTTTGAAAGGGAACCCTATT
>NZ_WTUX01000003.1:72485-74379 GCF_009882975.1 Maritimibacter harenae | reverse complement strand
CGGCGGCCTGCGAGTCAGCCTTCGGGTTGACCAGGGTGCGCCAGTCGACGTCCTTGGAATAGACGCCCTCATGCGAGGCTATCAGCGCTTGCGGCACTTCGGCGTCGGTGCCGATGGCACGACCGCCTTCGGCGACCTTCTGCGCCGCATCCACCATAAGGCGGCGGAATTCCACGATTGCCAGGTCCGAGGCGCCGAGCGTGTCGGTTTCGCGCTGCACGCGGCTCCCCATGGACACCCACATGACGATATCCTCGTTAGGGATGCCGTCGACCCCTGTAAAATGCCCTTCCGCCATACGTTCGCGGTCTTGCAGGAAATCGTTTTCCAGCGTTCGCACGGGCCGCCACTTGTCGTCGACATCGACCCCCGGTACCGCATGGGCAAACTTGCGCCATTCCTCCGTCGAGGGCACGTTCGGACCACCAAACGCGATAAAGTGGAAGGCGGTCTCGTCATCGTTAATCGGCACGATCACGCTGGCCACTTTGTAGTTGTTGTTCGGCGGGATCAACGAATAGTAAGGTGCCACGAACTCGGTGATCCGCAGGTAGTTGTGGGTCTTCGCGTTCTTGATCGGCTTGCGGATCGCGGCGTAGTGGAAACCGTAACTTGTGGTCTCGGTTTGCATCCGCGGCGACTTGTCCGTCGATGGCCGATACCAGGACTTTTCGTCCGACGAAGCGCCTTCGACCCGCGCCGGAACCATGTTGGAGGAGTGCAGCGACGAGCTATGCGCGCTGTCGATTTGACCTTCGTGGATCTGCGCCCAGTTAGCCGGCACGCGGATCTTGNTGAGGGGGCTGCCTTCCGGTTCGGAAGACATCGCAACCACGTTGCCATCCACATCCATCTTCCAGCCGTGGTAGAGGCAGCGCAGTCCGCAATCCTCGTTGCGGCCATAAACCAGCGACGCTTTGCGATGCGGACAAAGCTCGTCGAGCATGCCCAAGCGGCCCTTGGTGTCGCGGAAAGCGACATAGCTCTCCCCCAGAACCTCGACGCGTAGCGGCTTGCCGTCGTTCTCGGCTACCTCTTCGATGNAGACAGACGGGTGTCCANNGTGCTGGCGCATGAGCTTTGCCATCGGGGCATCCCCGGTCACTCGCGTCAGCAGCTCGTTTTCTTCATATGTCAGCATGTCGTTCTCCTCCAGCAAGTGCAGAAATTTCCCACATCTATTCTTAGCTATCTAATTTTTTTTGTCAAGCTAGGCCGGCGGCGTCATCGCTGCAGCCAGCCTGCGAGACAGCGGTGCAGAAAGGGAAGGATCAACCCAGTGGACAATCCTGTCAGGCACAGGGCAACCAGAAAAAGTACGGCCGGTGTAGGCACGCCTTTTAGTAGGCTGCGCGAGGCGTATACGAGTAGCACAAGCGGCGGGTAGACCGCGAGCATACTAATGGCCCAACGTTTCCAGAAAGGCGGAGTTCTCGGGATCGATGTTGCGCGCGTTTCGGCCACGTCTGTTCCTTTGTATCAGCATCGGTAGAAGTCATTCGGTCGGCCGGGCGCAAGAACCGCGCCCGGCCTTTCTCAGGCACTGGTCTCTTTCTGTGGGCCACCGCCGCGCATCAGCAGGGCGTAACGTCCGGCGAATGCGAGGATCACCAGAATCCCGCCCAACGCCACGAGCGTGAAAGGCATCACGGCGGCGGCCGCAGCCAATGTCAGCACCAGTCGTTCCACGCGCCCCAGCGGCAATCCGATTGAGCCTTCCACCGACACCGCGATCGCCAGCGTGGCCAGCACCCCGCCAGACACCGCGATGACATTGAACAGCGGATCCGACAGCAAAAGCAGACCGGGGTTGAACACGAAGGCGAAGGGCAGAAGGAAACCGACGACTGCCAGCCGCACCGCCGAAAACGCGATCTTGAATGGATCCTCGTCC
>NZ_WTUX01000003.1:71288-72475 GCF_009882975.1 Maritimibacter harenae | reverse complement strand
CGATGGCCGCGATCACCAGTGTCACACCGGGCTGGCCATTACTGATCGTCAGGATCACGTTGGCCGCTTTCATGCCGAGACCGGTCATCGACAGGCCGCCGATCACCAGGCCGGCGGCCGCACAGGCACCCGCGACCGGCAGAATCCGCAGCGTGGTCTCGCCGAGCCCTTCGACGATTTGCCAGGGCCGCAAGCGTGTCGCCTTCGTCAGCATGGAGGCAACGACGGCACCGACGACGCCGGCGCCTGCGGTGAAAGTGGGTGAATAGCCTGCGACCAGCGCCGCGACGATCCCCGCGATGGGGATCAGGAAGACCCAGCCGGTGCGGAAGGTCTCTTTCGCCGTCGGAATCTCGTCGTCCGAGGGGCGCAGGTTGAGACGAACCGCTCGCAGGTGCACCTGTGTGAAGACGCCCATATAATACAGAAGCGCGGGGACCAGCGCGGCGAAGACCACCTGCTGGTAGGCCACGCCGGTGTATTCGGCGAGGATGAAGGCAGCAGACCCCATGATCGGCGGCATGGCACTGCCACCGGTGGAGGCCGCGACCTCGACCGCGGCGGCGAAGCGCGCGCGGTACCCCAACCGCTTCATGACCGGGATCGTGATTGAGCCGGTGGCCACCACGTCCGAAGTCGGGCTGCCGGACATCGTGCCGTACAGGCCGGAAGAGATGACCGCGATCTTGGCGGGACCACCGCGCGACCGGCCAGTGACCAACGATGCGATGTTGAAGAAGAACTCTCCACCGCCGGCCTTCGACAGGAATGTCCCGAACATGACGAACAGGAAGACGTAGCTCGCGACAACCTGGATCGGAACACCGAAGACGCCATCGGTCGTGAAGACGAGAATATCCAGAAGGTAGCTGAATTCATCCACGCCATGCCCGAAGGGAGGCGGCAGCAGGTAACCGAACAGGTTGTAGACCAGGAAGAGCACGACGACACCTGTCAGGCCGAGCCCGGTGGTGCGCCTGNAAAAAAAGCTGCGCCGGCGTGAACGGATGCAGAAGGCTGATCCTGTCGGCGATGGCGCCCGCGTTTACGAAAAAGAATATCCCGCACGCCAAGCTCAGCGCCGACAGCGCCCAATCATAGAGCGGGATGTGGTCCGGCGCACGGGGTGTGGCCCCTATTGCGCCGAACATGATCGTGTAGATGCCGCAGACGAAGAGGATCCCCAG
>NZ_WTUX01000003.1:70925-71208 GCF_009882975.1 Maritimibacter harenae | reverse complement strand
CGTCCACCGAGCGGAACGACGAGTGGTTGATGAAGATCCCGTTCGTGATCATGTCGAGACGACCATCCTGAATCAGGTCCGCCTGCTCGTTTGCACCCGCACGCACGAACTGTCCGCCGGCATCGGTGAGGCTTTCTTCGGTCACGCCCGCCTCTTCCAGCATGAACAGCGCCACATTGGACGTGATGTTGCCCGAGCGGTTGATGCCGATGCGAAGCGGCGCGCCGCTGCCGGCGATGTCGTCGAGGCTGTCGATGTCGTATTCCNTCGGCCACGGCCTTAT
>NZ_WTUX01000003.1:69904-70904 GCF_009882975.1 Maritimibacter harenae | reverse complement strand
CGAGGAAGAAGTGCATCGGCGCCCAGTTGTACATGTAGCCGATGGCACGCATGTTCTCGATGGGTTCACCGAACGGCTCTCCGCCCTGAAGCGCGATCTGCGCTTCGGCGTCGTGCAACAGGCCCAGGTCGGTGCGGTCACTGCCAAGCAGACCGATGTTGGCGAAGCCGCCGCCGGTCGCCTGATACGTGACGACCGAATCGCCGTCGTCGGCCTTGACGGCACGGTCGATGCCGGCACCCAGAAGCGACCAAAGGCCACCCGGGTTGCCACCCGACAGGGTAAGGTTCACAGGATCGGCGGACACCGCCGTCGATGAGATCGCGAGGCCGAGCGTCGCGGCCAGAATCGAGTACTTCATGAGTCTCCTCCCTTAGTTTTGCATGAATCGCCTCCCAGCGATTCTCGGTTCGTGTCTCCATCCGGACGTGACCGCGGGCCGACCCGCCTGAACACGCGAGAATATTAGACGTCTACTTTCCTAGCTGCGATATTTTGCCACGTCAAGAAATTAGATATCTCAATTATAGCTTCAAACTATTGCTAGATTTCGCGACACCGCTCCCGTGATGGTTGCATAAACGCTCCCACACGGCCACTCAAATATGGTCAACCCAATCCGGACACGGTCGCGCCGACACCCCGGCGACGCCCGTCAAATCTTGGCCAGTGATCGGGTCGGCGGGACACGAAGTCCGCGCGCAGCACCATCTTTCTCATCTTGTTCGAGATTGCGGATGATGGTCGTCAAACCGTGTCGCAGGACCTTCACTTCGACTTCGCTTAACCCCTTGACCGCGATATCGTTGCTCTCCACCGCCATCGGCTCAAGCACGTCGCGCAATTCCCAGCCACGCTCGGTCAGAAAGGCATGCACGCGCCGCTTGTTATCGCCGACGTTGCGCCGTGCGATGAAGCCCTGCTCCTCCATCCGAAGAAGCGCGGTGTGGGTCGTGGGCTCCGTGAGGTTTGCGCGCTCGGCCAGTTCACGTTGCGACAG
>NZ_WTUX01000003.1:68069-69891 GCF_009882975.1 Maritimibacter harenae | reverse complement strand
GCCGTCCGATTTCCAAAGAATGCGAAGGANAAATCCATTGCCCGAAGGTCACACCTTCGCTGGTCAGGCGCATCTGAAGCGAACGGTTGAAAGACCGCGCGGCGAGCCGGATGAGACGAGCGAGACGTTCTTCGTCGTAATCCGGGGCTCCGCCGGCCTTGGGGGCCGGCGTCTTACCCCCTGCCGAAACTTCATCGCTCATCGCAGATCAACCCCTTGATCGAAAATCCTCTTCCGGCCGGACCGGACGGTGAAGCGCAGGATGGCCGTTCAGTCCGGGTCTGGCAAGTGCACGTTGCGAAACCGTGATTGATCCCTCAAAGCATGAGCATACCCGCTTATTCCTGGGTCATTCCTGCCGCCATTGCCTCGCTGTAGCCGGGACGCACGCGGACGTCGACCACCGCGACGGATCCACGGCCGACCGCGGCGATCGCCTCGGCAAATACCTCGCCCAAGTCCNGCGCGCGCCATGGCGGCGATATCGATGTCCGGCTCGTCGATGGCCTGGCCTACGTGCTTGTTTTCGACGGGGCGGCCGCGGTCGCGGGCAACACGCTCCTGGTGGATTTCGTCGTTGAAGTAGGACCGGTTGTTGGCCACCACGATCAGCAAGGGCACCTCGTGATGCACGGCCGTCCAAAGCGCCGTGCAGCCCATCAGGAAATCCCCGTCCCCCAGCACTGCAACCGGCAAACGCCCCTGCCCGCGCAGCGCCAAGGCAGAGCCGACCGCCATGCCGGGGCCAGAGCCGATGCCGGCACCGCCATCGTAGCCGAGGTAATCCAAGGGTGTCGCGAAGTCACATTTCTCGCCGTTCCAGCTGAGCGTCAACCGCAGGTAGCTGGGCTCATGCCCCCGCACCGCCAGGGCCAAGGCGTCTGCAAGGCTGTCGACTGAGATTTCGCCTTTCGCCCGTGGCTTGGGATCAGCGACCAAGAGCGCCTGTTCGCCCTGCTCCGCGACGTGACCGATGTCGCAAAGCGCATTGACCACATCATCGGGGCGCGCCAATAGCGTGAAATCCGTGGCCGGCATCGCCTGGTGGTCCAGCGACCAGCCGTTTTGAAGAAAGGGCTCGAGCGTCACGTTCACCACGCGGGTCGCGCCGGGCTTCAACCCGGCCTGATCCAGTGTCCCCGCAAGGTCGACCCAGTCGAAGGAAACGACAAGATCCGCGTCCGCGATCACCTTGCCCGCTTCGGGCGAGAGGAAGTAGCCCGGCGCTCCAGCATGCAGCGGGTGGCGCGTCGGGAAGGCGGCCGCGACCTTGATGTCGGTCACCACCCTGGCGCCGAAGCGTTCGGCTAGCGCAACCCGGCGCTCCCAGTCTCGGCCATCGCGCGAAACCCGCCCCATCAGGAAAACCGGTGCCTCTGCGCCCTCGAGCATGTCCCACAACTTTTTCGCATCCGGCGCGGCAACAGCAGGAAGCTGCGGGGCCNTTTTCTTCCTGAACGCTCACGTCGAAACAGACATAGGTGGGCGCCATCGGGGGCGTGGCCGTGATCGACGCGGCGCGCAGCATGGATGCCAGCGAGGCATCAAGCGACGCCGGCTGGTCGTCCCACTTCACGTAAGGACGCACCACCGCCGCCTGGTCCCGCGAGGTATGCAACCAGTCGATCCACGGCCGCCGCTTGGCCGCATCCACCGGTCCGGTGGCGCCGTAGACAAGCATCGGCACCCGGTCGCACCAGGCGTTATATAGTGCCATCGCCGCATGCATGAGCCCCACGTTGGCGTGCAGGATCACGCCTAGGGGTTGCTCGGTCACCTTGGCCCAGCCGTGCGCGATCGCCACTGCGTGTTCTTCATGCAG
>NZ_WTUX01000003.1:67850-67959 GCF_009882975.1 Maritimibacter harenae | reverse complement strand
TCGACCCGGTTCGCGGCCCGGTGCGCCGTGGAAAGATCGCGGCTCCAGATCGCGCACGTCAGCCCCACGTCGAGCCCGTTGACCTCCGACAGCATCTCGGCTTCGTCGG
>NZ_WTUX01000003.1:64797-67822 GCF_009882975.1 Maritimibacter harenae | reverse complement strand
TGAAGCCCATGACCCGGTCGAAATGCGCCCTGCTGACCAGCGAGCCCATCGTGGTGCCTTCCTCGGTGGGAATGCCAGGCTTGAAGCGCTTAACCTTATCGGCCAGCCGTCCGACCACGGCGTCGTGCAGCTCGTCGTGAAGGAACGCTCTGCTGGTCGAACCGCAGGACTGGCCGCACCAGCCAAAGTTCATCCCCGCGACGATCGCGTCCGCCACCTTGTCTGGATCACTGTCCGGATAGGCGATCAGAGCGTTCTTACCGCCAAGTTCCAGAAGTACCGGCTTTATCGTGTCGCTGGCGCCATGCATCACGGCCCGGCCCGCGCCCACCGATCCGATCATGGTCACCTTGGCGACGTCCCGATGCGCAGCCAGACCAGCACCCGCTTCCGTGCCACCCGGCAGAACGGAAAAAACGCCAGCGGGCAGCAAGTCCTCGACGATTTCCGNCCAGCCGCAGTGCCGAAAGCGGCGCCTGGANNNCCGGCGGCTTGATGATAACCGCATTACCTGCCGCCAGCGGCGCGGCCATCTTGCCTCCACAGAACATGAACGGATGATTGAATGCGAGGATGCGCGCCACCACGCCCATCGGCTCTCGCGTGGTCATGTTCACCCGCTCGGGGCCCATCGGGATCGTGTCGCCCTTCATCTCGGTCACGAGGCCGGCGAAGAATTCCATTTGCGCGGCGGCGACGCCCGCGTCCCCTNCGTGTTCGCGCAGCCGCGCGGCGATTTCCTTGAGAATTCGGGCCCGCTCCAGCGGTGCGACATCGCGCCATTCGCGAAAGCCTGCATCCGCGGCAACCACGGCAGCATCGACATCGGCCTGAGTGGCCACGGCGACGGGTGCCAAGGCCTTGCCGGTCGCCGGATTCACCGTGTCTTCGTAACCGCCCGCACTCGGTTTGTGCCAGCGCCCACCGTAATAGAGATCACGGTGTTTTGGCAGCGATGCCTCGATATCGAGGCGCGATGACTCGCCCATCACAGGTCTCCTCCCCGTTTGTCGGGCGCGCCCCCTCTCCCAGCAGCCGCGCCCATGAATTTGTCGTATCGTGCCATATCGGCCGTCGTCGACGTCGCCACGACGTCTCTGCCGGTTCAGACAGCCATGTCGCTCAAGAGTTGCAGGAAACGCTTTCCGGACATCACTTCACGCAGAGGCAACTTGGCTTGCTCGGCGTCCAGCTCGGCGTCGTATGACAGCCCGCGCCCGTCCCAGAACCACCAGTAGACGATCTCGCCCTGCTTGTCGCGGATCGGCATACGGAAGGTAGGGAACGCGCTGTATGCCTCGGGCACGGCGACGTTTTCCACGAAACTGCACGCGGCGCCAGCCTGCGCCAGAGCCCGGTCGACCGGGATCATGGCCATGAACCGGGTCTCACCCGCGACAAGGGTACCAAGATCCGCGGGACGATCTTCGTGGAGCCCGTCCAGCGCGCGAACCACTGGCGGGTAACTCGGGTGCATGTGCGTGACCTGCACGTAAGCAAGTCCGCCGTCGGTGGTGATTTCCAGCACGTCTCCGGGCTTCAGTTCACTCATCTTGCACCCCTTTCAAAGGCTGTAGGCTTCCTGCGTCGACGGATGGAACAGCTCGTCCACCGAAACGCGTCTCGGCGACAGTCCCTGCGCGTGGTGATAGGCAAGGAACTTCTCAAGCACCTGCGCATTGCCAACGACGCCGTAGGTCCAGGGGTCCTGCCCCATAAGCGCTTGCGCCCGGTTCAGGTTATCCTCGACGAACGGCATCGTGACCTTGGTCGCCGAGGTATCCTGCAGCGCGTCCTGCGCCAGCTTCTTCGATTCCGAGAATGCCTTCAGCAGAGCGCCGGGAAGCCAAGGGTGCTGATCCGCTAGGGCGCGGCGCACACCGAGCACGTGCATGATCGGGAACACTTTGGTTCGTCGGTAGAAATCCTCGGCAGCGCTCACGCTGTCGGAGAACAGCCGGCCCACGTGCGGATGCCCTTCGGCAAAGCAGCGCGGCCAGCGCGGACCGATGAACCCGTCGATCTCGCCCGCTTCCAGCATGCCGTTCAGGGTGGCACCCTCCGGTNGGTCGACCTTGATCTTCTCCGGACGGCCCGGCGTGTCCATGCCGCCGCGCACCCACGTGACGTCCGACGGACGCACGCCGAAGTCTTCCTCCAGGATGCCACGCACCCAGACGTTGGCCGAAAGCTGATATTCGGCGATGCCGATCCGCTTTCCCCTCAGGTCTTCTGGCTTCTCGATGCCTTTGTCGGTGCGGATGTAGACCGAGGTGTGGCGGAATGCCCGGCTCAGGAACACCGGGACCGCAACGTAGTGCGGGTCACCGCGTGCANTTGACGCGACCGTCGACGATGGCCCGGGTCCGGTCGTAGTTGCCCATGGCGAGGGAAAGGGTCAGGTCGCTCAAGGTGTCATCTCCTCCTGATAAATTCCGCATTGGCGCGTGAGTTCGGCCGCCACGCCGGTTTCGGCCGAGTGCAGGATTGCGTGGCAAACCTCGAGGCTCGCCCGCCCCCAACGCCCCGTCTGCGCCGGAGGTTTGTTGTGCCGCACCGCGGCCACCAGCGCATCGATCACTGTCTCGCGCGGGACAGTGCTCAGTGGCGTCTCCTCGAAGTGCTGCGCGAAGTCGCCGAAAACCTCCACACCGTCGGGAGTGAGGCGCAGGTCACCCCGGTCGCAGAGCACGATGACCGGGCCGAAATGTTCATGGTGACGCGCGGTCGGCGGGGCGTCTCCGGCGCCATAGGTCCGCGTGGTCTTGAGGCGGGCCTCCGCCTCGGCGTCGAGCCCCTCGAGCGCCCTACGGGCGCGGCCGTAGGCTTCCGGTGACTTGTCGCCACCGAGTTCGGCCACATTGTTCATCCAGATGTCGCTGTCGAAATGGGCGTATCCCGAATAGGTCAGAGTGGCGAAGGCGCCGCCATGGAAGTCCATGAGGGCGGAATAGGCGCCTTCCGTCGGACGCGCCGGATCCCAGGCCCCTGTCATCGCCGAGACCNCTGCGCCCGAGTCCGCCGC
>NZ_WTUX01000003.1:64467-64789 GCF_009882975.1 Maritimibacter harenae | reverse complement strand
AGAGTAACCGCACGATGTCGATCTGGTGGACGCCCTGGCTGAACAACACGCCACCGCCCTCTTCGGTGCGCAACTCTTCGGGTCGGCGGGGACGGTAGAGGAAATCCGTGTAGTTGAAGGCCTGCACCATGCGCACGGCGCCGAGCGCGCCGCTATCGATCATCGCCCGTGCCTGCAGGACCGGCGCATCAAAACTGTGACTTGGTCCCACGATCAAGTGGACTCCGGCGTCTTCGGCCGCTTTCACCATCCGATCGGCATCGTCGAGCGTGACTGCCAGGGGCTTATCGACAAGAATGTGTTTGNCCGTGACGTGCCGCAG
>NZ_WTUX01000003.1:64180-64453 GCF_009882975.1 Maritimibacter harenae | reverse complement strand
CCTCGACGTGTTCGGCGTGCATCTGATGCGGGGTCGCGACATAGATTGCTTCCACCTCCGGATCGGCGGCCATCGCTTCCACGTCCGAATAACCCGTGCCGCCGAACTCCGCCTCGAAGGCATCTCGGCTCTCGGCCCGCGGCGCGGCGCAGGCCACCAGTCGCACTCGCGTATCAGCGCGGAAGGTGGGCAGCATCAACATGAATGCGCGGCCGAGGCCCGCCACGCCGATGCGGACGGCGTCAGAGGTCAAGAACGAGTTCCCCCTCTTTG
>NZ_WTUX01000003.1:0-64170 GCF_009882975.1 Maritimibacter harenae | reverse complement strand
TACCGGACTTTTCGAGCACAACGTCAAATGCCTTGTCGTCTTCGCGCACCACGTCGACCGGCTTGAAGTCTTCGAAGTTCACGCGCCCCTCTGGCCAGTGGCCGGAGATCGCCTCGATCTCCTCCATCAATGGCGCCGGCCCGCAGCAATAGACATGCATCTTCTTGGGCTCTTCGAAATGGTCCCAGAAATCGTAGACCTTCTCCGGGTCGCCTTCGTCGTGATGCACCAAANCGTCGAGGTATGCCGTGTCCTCCGGGCTGCGCGTGCAGTAGATGATATTGAAGGGCTTGCCCTCGCGATCGAGTTGCTGCGCCATGGAGTAGATCGGCGTCACCCCGATCCCACCGGCGATCAGCAGATATTCGTTAGCCTCGCCCATGGGAAAATCGTTCTCGGGCGGCTCGACACGCAGTTCCGTGCCCACGGTCGCCTCGTCGTGCATGGACGCCGACCCCCCACGCGATTCCGGCTCCCGTTTGACCGCGATCTTGTACNTGCCATCATTGATCAGCGAATACCGGCGCATCGCCTTCGATGGCGTCTCTATCGTCACGTGCGCCCCGGGCTCGAACGTCGGCAGCTCGGCACCGTCCAAAGGAGCGAGCGTGAATTCGCAAATCTGCTCGGTCAACGGCCGCCGAGCTTCGACGCGCATGGTCAGATCGGTCATGAACCACCTCCTTCAAGCGCTCCCGCCGAACCCCGTGTCATACGGATCGTGGGCGCCAGAGAACATATATTTAGATTGCTAATTTGTTGTCAAGAGTTATGGAAAAGTTGTTTCCGCCTATGTGTTCGCTTTTCAGTTGCTACCCTTTGACCTGAAAACGCTCTCCGCAAAACCCGGGCAAGTCCATATCACAGTGCTTCTGTGCCCGTGCGCACCATCACGAAGTCGAAGCGGGACGACCAGATGGCGTCATCGTCGATCATGCGGTCGAACGGTGCGACGAGGGATCGTTTGAGGCCGAAGACGTTCACCCGGACGTCACGGTCGAATTCTCGACCCGCATTCCCCTCGCAACCTCGCTCCGGCCCCGGCATCCTTCCTGCCGTCATTGAGAAGTTCCGGGGGGGGGGGGTGCTCGTTGAGAACGGCTGATCCAACTGGATCTTCGCGCCATCGCGACACCTGAAATTGCCGAAGCCGTGCTTGCCGACGACAAGGACATGCTCCGCCAGACCCACGTTCTGCTGCACGTCACCGAACGCGTCATCTGGGCGAGCCTTTTCGAGATCCCAGCTCTGCCCGGGCTGCGGTCCCGCCCTCTGCTCACGTTCGAGAACTACACGATGTTCCTGCAGACGGTATCACGCGGACTAGGCATCGCGCTCGCGCCGGTCCAACTGATCAAAAACGACCTCGCCAAGGGTCGGCTGGTAACGGTTTCCGACATGGCGGTTAAGTCGCGTAGCGTCGGATACCTGGTCTACCAGCAGCAGATGGAGAACTACCCGCCGCTCGTCGCGTTTCGCGACTGGCTTCGGGAGACCATCGCGGACGACATCGCAAGGACGAATGGCGGGGGCGATCGGCAATGATCACGCGGCTCCGGCGAGGCCCTTCATGCGATTTGGGAATGTGTCGCGCATGTTCCGCCTGCGCTAGCGAAGTACGCTCGCCGCCTTTAATCGCCGCTCGCGCGCAGATACGGCAAGCTGCGCTACAACTGGAGCAACAGGATAGAAATCATGTCCGGCCGGCTCAAATAACGGAACCCCAAAAATTTCGCACTCATTTCTGATCAGTATCAGGAGTCAAGACCAGTCGGCTTGGTTGATGTTCGCTCCGTGACGGCGAGGATCGTGCTTAGTGCGTCGACGATGCCAGGGTGATAACATTGGTCTGTGCCGTAGGCGTCTCCTATTCGTTTTCTGAAGAGACGGCCGACAAGCCGATAGCACTTTCCAGCACGTCCGGCCGGCCGCGCAACTCATCGGTCGTGCCCGAGAAGACCATCTGACCCCGCTGCACTACCAATGCGCGGTCGCAGAAATCCAGAACGGTGGCCACGTGCTGCTCGACAAGGACGCAGCCGAGGCCTGTTTCCTCGACCATTTTCCGTACCGACTTCATGACGTCTTGCGCCAGGGTTGGCGAAAGACCTTCGAGCGGCTCGTCCAGCATTAAAAAGTCGGGCTTCGTCATGATTGCCCGTGCGATGGACAGCATTTGCTGTTCGCCGCCGCTGAGATCGGCGCCGAGATTCTGCATCCTCTCGCCAAGCCTGGGGAACAGTTTCACCGCCAGCTTGGTCCGATCGCGCTCGGCGCTGGCGACAATGAGGTTTTCGCGCACCGTAAGCGACCGGAACACGTCACGAGTCTGCGGCACGACCGCGACACCAAGTTGATTGCGTTGGTAGGCCGGCATGCCGGTTACGTCGACCCCGTCGATTTCGACCGTTCCGTGGTGGACTTTAGCGTCCCCCATCATGGCGCGCAGGATCGTGGTCTTTCCTGCCCCGTTGCGCCCGAGAATGCCCAGTTTCTCACCGGGGCTGAGCCGCACCGTGATACCTTCCACCGCAACAGTGCGACCATAGCCCGCATCAACGCTGTTCCATGCGATTTCCTTCGCCATCAGCTTGCCTCACCCAGATACATTGCCCGCACGTCCTCGTTCGCTGCGATTTCGTCCGGGGTTCCCGTGCAGAACACCCCGCCACTCACCAGAACGATGATGCGACGTGCAAAGCGGAATACGAGGTCCATGTCGTGCTCGATGAACAGGACCCCCAGCTCCGCTGGCAGGTTTTCGATCGCGTCCATGATGATGTGGCTTTCGCTTTGCGGAACACCCGCCGCCGGCTCATCCAACATGAGCACGCGCGGCTCCATGATCAGCGCGACGCCAAGCTCCACCAGTCGCTGCTCGCCGTAGGCAAGCAGGCTGACATCATTGTCCCGGCGATCTTGCAAACGCAGATCGGTCAACACGCGTTCGACGCTCTTCTCGATCAGGTCAGCGCTCCTACCCCCCCAGCCGAAACGATAGGTCATGCCGTTCTTCTGAATCGCGGCAACGCGCAGCGTGTCCGCTACAGTCATGCTGTGAAACAACCGCGTAATCTGAAATGTGCGGATCAACCCGCGATGGGCGCGCTGCCGTTGCGACAGCGCCGTGACCTTGCTCCCGTCGAGCATGACCTCGCCGCCCGTCGGGTCCAGCACACCGCTGATCAAGTTGACGAGCGTTGTCTTTCCCGCGCCGTTCGGTCCTATCAACGCCACCCGGTCGCCCGGGGCGATCGTCAGATCCACGTTGCGGGTAACCTGCAAGCCACCGAAGGATTTCGACAGGTTGCGTACTTCCAGAAGATTGTTCATGTCCGTGCCCCTTCGCGCAGACGGTTCACCGCGGCTTCGAGGCCACCGAACAGGCCCTTCGGCAGGAACAGGACGATCATGACAAGCATCGCCCCGATGAAGAGCATCCAGCGGACCGGATCGACCTCTGCCGCGTAATGGTGGATCATCATGAACACCAAGGCTCCCAGCAAGGCGCCCCAGAGGCGACCTGTTCCCCCCATGACGAGCATGACAAGAATCTCGGCGGAATACGTGACACTCAGCGTGTTCAGCCCGACCACCTGCACGGTCTGGGCCGATAGCGCCCCTGCCAAGCCGGCGATACCTCCGGAGAGGGTGTAAAGCGCGACCCTGTGGGCGAAAATACCCCCGCCGAGGGAGGACACGCGACCTCCGTCATCGCGCACCGCGCGGGCTGTCAGACCAAAGGGGGAGGCCGCGATGTGACGCAGAAGCAGGAAGACAAGCCACAGGACGACCGCCGCGTACCAAAAGGCGAGCCGCCCGTAAAAATCGAACTCGAACCTGCCGAAGAGCGGTTGCATCATGATGCCATAGAGCCCGTCATCCCCGCCGGTGACGGCACGCGACTTGTTGACGATCTCGTATATGATCTGCGTGATCGCGACGGTCATCATCAGGAAGGTCAGGCCGTGGGCACGCATCAGCATTAGTGCCGAGACCAGTGCGACGAGGCCGCCGGCAAGAATGCCTACCACAAGACCGGTCAACGGTTCGGCCCAGACATGCAGGGAATAGAGCGCAGCGGCGTAGGCCCCGGCACCGTACATGGCCGCATGGCCCAGCGTTGCAAGGCCCGCGAAGCCGACAACGAGATCGAGCGACAGGACGAGAAGCGCTGTGATCGCGATCTGGGCCAGAAACGCCTGTTGGTTAGGAAAGATCACGACCAGCGCCACGGCGACGATCGGTATGACCGCGGCGGCGCCAAGGGTTCGTTGGGTGTTTGTCATGGCGGGCCTAGGTCTTGGAGCTGCGCTGGAACAGGCCCTCGGGCCGCCAGCTCAGCACGATGAGCATGAGTGCATAGAGCGCGATGGTCGCGAATTCCGGGGCGAGGTATTTGCCTGCGGTTTCAACTGTCCCGAGCAGGATGGCGGCAACGAAGCTGCCCGCCATATTGCCCGGTCCGCCCACGGCGACGACCGCAAGGAAGAGCACGAGGTACTTCAGCGGATAATATGGCTCCACAGGCAAGAGCTCCGCGCCGGCGACCCCGCCTAGCCCGGCCAGCGCCGCGCCGATGGCGAATGCGGCGGCATAGACCCGGCGGGTGTTGATCCCCAGTTCACCCGCGGCACGCGGGTTATCCACGGTCGCCCTCAGTTTGACGCCGAAACGCGTGCGCTCAAACAGAAGCCAGATCCCCGCGAGTGACAAGAGCCCCAAAACCAGGGGAACGAACCGCTGCGTCGGCATGCTGCGGAAACCGAGATCGGTCGATCCGCGAAGAAACTCCGGCAGACGGATCGGGACCAGGGAATTGCCAAAGATCATGCCCGACAGGGCGATCCCCATGAATACGAGGCCGATTGTCAACAGAACCTGGTCCAGCTCGGGCCGGGCATAGACGCGGCGCACGAGCGCGATTTCAAGGCCGAAGGCAATGATCCCCGCGACCGCCGCCGCGAGAATCAGCGCGAGGACGTAGGGTAGTCCTAGCGCAGTAACAAAGGTGGCGGCCGCATATCCCCCGACCATCGCGAACGTCCCGTGGGCAAGGTTCACGAACCGCATGAGGCCAAGAGTGACCGTAAGACCGACCGACACCATGAACAGGACGAGCCCGTACGAAATGCCGTCGATCAGGATGCTTGCGATGAGCGAGAGCATGCGACCGTTCCCTTAGTCCTGCACGCCGTAGTCAGGCTGTGCTTCGTAGGTCTTGATCTCGCGGTTCACGAGACGACCATTCTCTTCCTGCTCGACCACACGGATATACACGTTCTGGATGATATCCCGAGTTTCGGCATCGATCGTGATCGGGCCCCGCGGGCTTTCCCAGCTGGCTCCGGAGATGGCGGCGATGGCCGCGTCCGGGTCCGGCTGACCTTCGGTCGCGCGGATCATCTCGTAAAGCGCATGAGTGCCGTCGAAAGCCGATACCGTGGCTGGGTTCGGCTCTGCGTCCGGGAACAGCTCCGCGAGCTTTTCCTTGAACGCCTCGTTCTCAGGCGACTCGTGCGCAGCGGAGTAGAAGTAGCCGGTTTCAAGCCCGATAGCAGCCTCACCCAGTGATTGCAGGTCGACTTCTTGTGTCTCGGACGTACCGACGAAGGCGATCCCCGCGTCATCCAGACCGTTGTTTCGGTAAGCGTTGACGAAGCTGTATGTGGGCGGGCCGTAGGGCAGGAACACGAACAGCGCATCCGGCTCCTGCAACTGGATCGACTGCAGGTAGGGGCCGAAATCAGTCGTCGAAAGTGGCATGCGGATGGTCTCTAGCACCTCGCCACCTCCCGCTTCGAAGGCTTTCACGAAACTGGTTTCGGCATCCACGCCAGGGCCGTAATCGCTCACGGCCGTCACCACGGTACGGTATCCCTTTTCGAGCGCGTTCTGCGCCGTCGGGACGGACACTTGCGGAAGCGTGTTCGAAGTGCGCACGTAGTACGGCGATTGCGACACCACGGCCGAGGCCGACGCGTTGAAGATAACCGTAGGTATTTTCGCTTGGGCAGAGATGCCCGCTGCCGCAATGGCATTCGGCGTAAACACGAAGCCCGCCAAGTATTGCACTCCGTCACGCGCGACCAGTTCCTGCGCAAGGGCTCGCGCCCGCCCCGGATCAGGGGCTTGCAGGTCGCGGTAGATGAACTCGACCTCGATGTCGTCTGTTGGCTGCCCGTTCATGGCAACGTAGGTTTCCACGCCTTGCCGGAACGGTTCTCCGAACGAGCCTGAAAACGGACCCGAGAAGGGGCCGATCACGCCGACCTTGACGGTTTCGGCCATGAGTGGCGCTGTCGAAATGGCCGCCACTGCGGCGGCTAGTAGAAGTTTCGTGAGTTTCATGGGGTCCTCCCTTTCCAATATCCGGTTCGAGCGCATCTTTGCGCCCGCCGGTCCTATGCAGCGCCCCATCAAGGCAGCGGGACGCTGCTACGTCAGTAAGATGCTCGACGGTTGTCCTGCTTATAGGGGGCGGGTTGGACGGTGGCCCGGATGTTGATCTGCGGGTGTCCCGGGTTGCCCCATACGACTTCCACCTCATTGCCAATCTCGGCCTCGGCCACATCGATCGTGCAAAGCGAGAGCATTTCCCGAAAGAAATACGAGTAGCCGCGCGAGGTGGTCGTGCCGACGTCTTTGCCGTTCTTCAGAACCCGGTCGCAGTACATGAAGCCGCGCTGATCCCGCGGGATTTCCATCCAGTCGTAGGGCGTTTCCTTGCCGAAAAGCGAGGCGAAGACCTTAATCACGTCCTCAGGGTTCCAAACCAGGGTGCGGATCACCCTGCGTGGGTTGGCTTTTTCTTCGGCCAGCGCGTCGCGACCGATGAAATCGTGACCAAGGTGGATGCGATTGGCCCAGCCCAGTTCAACGGGGCTGCGATACCAGTCCGAAACCTTCTGACCCTCAAAGCTGCCCGCGACGTTGAAAGTCGAGGCGAAGGCAGGCATCGCCGAACGGAACTCTTCAAGATACCCGGCCATCTCCGGTTCAAAGATCGCTGGGAGGTAATCGGTCACGATGGTCGGGAAGCAGGCTTCGAGGTGGTTGATGAAAGCCGCACGCCCGCCAAGTTTGCGGATGCCGAATTCCTGGCCGGCCTCGAGGATCGCGTCGTAAACTTCCTGGCTTTTGTTGATGTCGCCTTGAAGCTCGAACCCGAGTTCACCGGCCATGCCCTGACGCAGTGCCACTACGTCGCAGCCAGCGATCTTGATGTGGCCGTTATACATGAACTTCACGTCGCGCAGCTTCTGTCCGCAGGCCTTTTCGACGACGTGGATCGCGTCGGGCCCCTGAACCTGAAAATTGAACCAGTCGTCGGCTTCAGACGTCGCGTTGTAGTCGCCGTGGCGCATCTTGTAGTCGACCCAGAAAGTGCCCCGGCCGAAATGCATGAACTCGTCCTCGCCCAGCCGCGTCAGGATGCCCTCGGCGATCAGCTTGCCATTCTCGTCGGTGTGAATGACGTGCTTGGACTGATTGAGCTCGAACTTCTCGAAGTTGTTAACCGAGGTGTCCGCGAACAGCTTGAGCGCGTCCGGGCCCCGGAACCGGCGCTCCCAAAGGAACGACCAGTCGCCTATGTAGCACCCTTCCTTCCAGGACATGCTTTCATCCTGCCAGTCGGTGTACTCGGGCTGGCCCCATCGCGTCGTGAAATAGCCTTCCGGCGTGCGCCTCAATGTATCTACTTGGTTCATCTCTTCTTCCTCCAGTTGACAGCAGGCACAGAATCTCCGTTCGCTTTCGACGAGGTCAAAGCGGTGGGGCGCGCCGGCGATTTCGGGTTATTATTTCCTGTTGGCTCTCTTCGCCTTCTCGGCAATCCAAGGAATGGGTTCGTCCTTCGCGCGCAACAGCTGAAGATATCGCGCCGCGCAGAAGGAATGTTCATGTGCCAGCCGTTCGGCCCGCGTGGCTTCGCCTTTCCGGATGCACTCCACGATCGCGCGGTGCTGCTCCTGCGCCATGATGAGCACCTTCTTCACCGCCGCATGGTTAAGCGAAAGCGATTCAACGAAAGCGTTCGGCGAACCGAATGGCAGCGCTTTTATCCGCTCCAGCGACATGGCCAGCATCTCGCTTTCCGACGCTTCCAGCAAAAGCCGGTGAAATTCATTATTGAGGTGGACGTACTCGGTCTGCTCGCTGTCGGTCGTAAGACGCCCCACGACATCATCGAGCTCAGTCACGACGCTCTCCATCGCCTGAAGGTGCGAGGCGGAAACATTGGCTTCGGCAGCGAGACGGGCGGCCATGCCTTCCAGCATCCCGCGGATCTCGATCGCCTGAAAGACATCTTGCTCCGTATACGATTTGACCTCGTAGCCGCTTCGCTCGCGCTTGGCGAGCAGGCCCTCTTCGGCAAGCTGCGCCAAGGCGGCGCGCGCCGGGGTGCGCGACACGCCGAACCGCTCCACGATCAGCGGCTCTGACACCCGAGACCCAGGCGCGAGCGTTCCATCCACGATCAGCCCGCGCAGCCCGAGAAAGGCCGTGAGTGTCTGGGACTTTGTGCTTTCCGATTCGCTCAAGGCGGTTTCCTCCATATCCTTTTTCTTAAAGCATACAGAAGATAGTTCAAGTCAGAACGTATACGTTTTTGCCATTATTGAGCCAATCATGGCGATATGGCGTACATTACGTATACGTTCTGACCTTGGCACCGCTCAGGGCATAAGGCTGGGTAAGAGCAGTGAAATTGCAGGAAAAATGCTGAGCAGAAGCAATCTGACGAGGTCGGCGGCAAGGAAAGGCATCACACCTTTGAAGATCCCGACCAAACCGATCTCTCGGTCTATGGAGTTGATGACGTACACGTTCATACCAACCGGCGGTGAGATGAGACCGATCGAGACCGTCATGACGATAATGACCCCAAACCAGATCGGATCGAACCCCATCGCGATGACCGCAGGGTATACGATCGGGATGGTCAGGATGACGATTGCGATTTCGTCCACGAAGGCGCCCAACAGCAGGTAACCCAGCAGGAGCAACGCCATGATCATCGCTGGCGCCATGTCGAGCGCGGTTATGAAGCCGGTCAGGTTTTGCGTGGTACGAGTGATTGCCAGGAAATAGCCGAAAAGGAATGCACCGATTGCGATTGTGAAAATCGACGCCGTCGTGCGCAAGGCTTCGATCAGACATTCGCGAATAGCAGGAAAGTCCAGACGTCCGCGCAGTACGCCGATGATCATGGTTCCGACCGCTCCAAGGGCCGCGGCCTCGGCTACGGTGACGACCCCGAGATACATCGACCCGAAGACGAGCGAAAACAGCAAGAGCGTCGCCCACACGTCTCGAAGCGCGATGATCCGCTCTCGCCGATCGGTGCGCTGCGCAACGGGAAATGCCTCGGGTCGGCGAAACGACACGATCCAGATCGCGCCACTGTAGAGCGCAACCGCAAGCAGGCCCGGAAGAATCCCCGCAATGAAGAGCGAGGCGACGTCCTGCTCAGTCAAGATTGCGTAGACCAGCATTGCGACGGACGGCGGAATGATGATCCCGAGGGTGCCGCCAGCGGCGATGCTGCCCGCGGCGAAACTCGCTTCGTATCCTTCTCTGCGCATCTCTGGCATGGCTATTTTCGTCATGGTCGCCGCAGTCGCGAGGGATGAACCATTTATGGCGGCGAACCCTGCGCAGGCAAGAATAGTCGAAACCGCGAGCCCTCCGCGCCGATGTCCGACGAATGCACGGCTCACCCGAAATAGCTCGCTGCTCATTCCGGAGCGTGATGCGAACACTCCCATGAGGACGAACATGGGCACGACGGATAGCGTGTAATCGCTCGCAGTTCTGAACGGCGAGTTCAGCAGGAGATTCAGTCCGGGACCGACCCCGCGCATCGCCATGAAACCGAACACCCCCACCAAACCCATCGCGATGCCGACGGGAACGCGAAGGATCATCAGCACGAACAGTGCCGAGAAACCGAGGATCGCGACGAGTTCGCCTTCCATGACTTAGCTTTCCTTGACTCTGGTGGCGCTTCGGAGGTGTTCGAATATTCGAACGAGATTGAGAAAAGTCGCAGCAAAGACGCCGATTGCAGCTGCGGCTATGAAAATCCACAGCGGCACATGAAGTTGGTTGGTCGCCTCGCTGCTCCCTGCCGAGATCAGGATCTTGCGGAACAACATCACGCTGAGCAGTCCGAAAAACAGCAGCGACACGAGCCCCGCGAAAACGTCGATCCAGCGTGCGAGCGATTTTGGAAGCGCCTCCCACAGGATGTCGACGGTAATATGCCTGCCTGCGTAGGTCGCCGTCGAGATGCCCCAGAACACAGCGACAGCTTGAAGCAACCCGGCAAAGGAGTAGGCGTCGGGAATTTGGACCCGGAACACATAGCGCAGAAGGGCTTCAAAAAAGGTCAGCAGCGCAACCACACCGATCGAGTATCCGGCAAATACTTCAATCCAACGAATGACCCGTGCCATGACATCCTCCAATCAGGCGGACCCGGCATAGGCCGGGTCCGTGCACTTTTCACTCGACACTGTCATAGGCCGCGCCGGCAGCCTCCAGTTTTTCCTGGAGCATCGCGCCAATCTCAGCGCCGTCTATGTCGGCATACTTCGCGCTAACTGCCGCGTATCCGGCATCGCGCACCGGATCGGACGTGGCACGCCACGCGGCCTTCTGATCCGCCGAAATGGCGTAGATCGTCTGCGAGTCATCTTCAGATAGTTGAACGCGGAACCGTTCCGCTTCGTCGAACCAAGCGGTCGAAATCCGCTCGGACCACTCCGGCGTGCAATGGCTGTCGACCGCTGCCCTTTCGTCGTCGGACAGGCTGTCGTAGAAGCTCGGATTGATCACATGTACCTGAGCGCCGACATACATCGGCATGTCGAGGTGGAAGCTCAGCGCCTCGTGAATACCGAAGTCGGCCATGTCCCACGGCAGCGTCGTCCCGTCGATGACATTCCGATCTGCGAGTTCCCGAACTTCCGGCAGCGACGAGGGAACGATATTCGCGCCCTGCTGCGTGAGCCATTCTGCGACAGTCGGCCCGGCCGGGCGCATACGCAAACCCGACAGGTCCTCTGGAGTCTCCACCCCCTCCTTGGCGAAATGCATCAGGCCTGGGGCATGAAGCGTGATGAGGCACACTTTTACATCGCCCATTTCTGCGCCGGCATAGTCCAGAAACCATTCGTGAAAGGCGCGTGTGCCGGTGGTGCTGTTGCCGAAGCTGAACGGGATCTCGACATAGGCGAAGATCGGGAACCGGCCCGCATTGTAAGCCGGAGAGACCAAAGCCATGTCGACAATACCATCGCGGGCCATGTCGTAATGGTCAGGCGCAGCGCCAAGTTGCTGAGACGGATAGATGTCGACGTTTAGCGAGCCGTCGCTCGCCTCCTCCAGGCTGGCGGCCCATCCTTCTAGCTCGGTACTCAGAATGTGGGCCGGCGGCAGCCACGTCGACATGGTCATATCGGTCGCGTGTGCGGCGCCGTTGAGCGAAAGCACGAGAGCCGTAGCCCCGCCCAGAATTCCTTTCAGACTATTCGTATTCATTCTTTTCCTCCTCCAAGTTGTGGGACGGCCAGGCTGCCGCCCCGATCGGTTCGAACCTATTCGACGTCCTCTTGCATGGGCGGTGACGGCTCGAACACATTGATGCGGTACGGGTTGTACGGCATGTGATACGTGGTCGGGTGGGTCGGCGTTATCCCCGAGAAACCCGCCGAGCTTGACGCCACGGGCTCCTTCACCCAGCCTTTGTGGTAGGGCGACTGGAAAGTCAGGCGGGCACGAAGCTTGTGGAATTTCCAGGCATCGTCTTCGCGGACATAACTGATGTCGTACTTGCACCAGTTCCAGTATGCGGTCAGTTTCTCCTTACGGAAGCGGCTGACGATACCTGGCGAATGGAACAGGCCCTTGGCACGCTGCCGATCTTCGCTGATCTTGACGACGGGGTTCAGGGCGAGGTGTTGCTGCATCCAGCCGGGACGAACGATGTTGTTGGACATGGCCTTGAAGAAGGCCCGAACCTGCTCGATGCCCTCGTAAACACCACCGTCGAAGATCTCGATGCTCACATCATCGACCTTCTGCGCCCACAGCTCTGGGCACTCCTCGTTCTTCAGCATGTGATAAATGTGCGTGTAGTAAGACGTCAGTTCGCAGATCTCGTTGTGATCCTTCAAGCGCATCAAGTCGTTCGTCGTGTCGCGCAGTTCAGCGACCTCCCGCTTCAGAGCTTCCAGTTCGTTGTCCATGTCTCTCCTCCTGTGCGTAATTTTTAGCGAGCGCCGTCCGACGCGGTTTGAACAGACTGATTTCTGTCTTTATCGAGGTATGGGAAGCGGGCGACGCGGGCGCGGACCTCCTTGATCCGACCGCCCGGATTCCCCCACAGAACCGTCACATCGGTCCCGATCTCGGCACAGGCGCGGTCGATCGTGCAGTGCGACAGCATTTTGCGATACCAATAGCTGTAGGCGAGGCCGGAGGCGACGCCGACATCACGACCGCCGACGAGAACGCGGTCGGCATGCGCTAGCGCCAGCCGAAAGTGAGGTGAGCTTGGCAATTCTACATATTCGTACTCTTCGCCCTCTTCGAACAGAGAGGCGTAGATGTCGATAATATCCTGTGGATTCCATTCGAGCGTGACGATGGTGCGCCTTGCATCTGCCAGATCGAGCTCGACTGCCGCCCGGCCAAGGAAATCGTGGTCGAAGCGGACGGAGTTTTCCCATCCGACCTCGCTCGGCGTGCGGTATCTGGCGCGCATGTCCGCGTGATCCGCGCTTCCCGACACGGCGGGGTCGCGCCAACGCGTGCCCTGCGACCCGGAGACGTAGTCAAGGAACCCCGGTTCTTCTGGCGCAGCGGATGCAAAAGTCCATGTCGCCTGCGGAAAGCCGCCTTCAACGTGGTTGACCGGGTAGGTCTTCCATCCGAGGCGTTGAATGCCGTGGGGTTCGCCTGCCGCGACGACCCTGCGAAAGATCTCAGGACCAGCTTCGATGGGTCCGTGAAGCTCATAGGCGAGCGTCCCGGCCATGCCCGCGCGCATGACCTGAACCCGGTGTCCCGCGATTGTCGTGTCCCGGAACCGCAAGAAGCCGATGTCACCCAGATCGTCCCCGCTCACATCGTTCAACACGTCGAGCGATTTCGGACCGGCCACTTGAAATAGGAACGGCGTTTCGATGGTTTGCTGCACGTCGAAAGCCGTCTTCGAATGTTGGAAAGCGGCCCAGGGACCCGATGCAAACAGCCTGAAATCGTCTTCAGCCAACCTTTGCAAGATGCCGTGCGCGGCGATCAGGCCGTCGCTGGTGCACATCACGACATGCTTGGCTCGCCCGACCCGGAAGGTCGCCATGCTATTCGTGCAGATCGAGGCAAGAAATTCCGCCGCTTGCGGACCGTGATAGCGCAGCCGCGCTCCTTCGCCGGACAGACCTGCATGGATGTAGCAACCGCGTTTCCACGACAGGCTTTCGGACTTCCAGCCCGCGAACTCCCAAGGCCGCACGAACGCGCCGGAAATCATGTGCAGGCCGTGGCCTGGGTCATAGTCAAAAGCCACAGCCTGTGCGAATGGCGACGTTGCCATCTTGTTTATTCCTCCCTCATGCGAACACACTTGTCTCGTCGGCTGGCACGCCATGCCAACCGCCCTCTTCCGGGACATTCGCTAGTTTTCTGCATCGCCTGCCGGGGCTCTACCGGATCGTCAGGCTATCCGCGCCATTTTCGGCGCAGGTGCACCCCGACCATATTCCTAGCGCGGGCATGCTGTCTGTAATACAAATAGAGGACAAATCTGCAGTGACCAGGAGGCCGACTTGGCAAGCGAAATACAAGCGGCGGAAATGTCCGATCTGGCGCGCTCGGTGGCTGGAGCGCTCGCGCGGATCGAAACGGTAGAGTATGGCCGTAAACTGCTCGAGGTGGCGTCCCTCGCCTGCCGTTTCCGAACGGTCTGCGTCTTCATCCTGCCGGGCAACGATATCGACCGCCCCATCCTGACATTGTTGGAAACAGAGGGGAGCGAATACGTCATGCGTAACAACGTTCAACAAGCGCTTTCGACAACTGGCCATGCTCCCGATTATCGGAGGATGCTGGACGCGGCGGTATCCAGCGGGAGCGATCTGCGGTTCCTGCGGACCAAGCTTACCCCGGCCGATCCGCGCTGGCGCATGTACCAACAACAGAACTTCGTCGAGCGCGTAACCTGTCTTCGTTATCGGGATGACGGAAGCTACCTCGTCAGTTTCTTTCGCTCGGGCGAGGATGGACCCATCTTGGACGCCGAAGAGTCACGGCTTGAGGCGGTGATGCCGCTCCTACTTGAATTGGTCATGGTGCGGCACAAGCTACCCGCTCTGACGCCACACCAGGCAATGCCACGTCGACAACGCGTGCTTTCCCTCAAACGCAAGGGAATTCCGGGCTTCGCAGATCTGTCCGAGCGCGAGGCAGAGGTCTGTGACCTGATCGCCGCGGGCCTGTCCTCGGCTGCTATCGCTCAGGAGACCGGTCTCGCCTTCACGACGATCAGGACGTTCCGGCAAAGAGCATTTCGCAAACTTGGCATATCCACCGCCGCCCAATTCTTCTCCCTATTGCTGTCGGGTGAATAGGCCCGGCAGACCGGCCTAGAACGGAAAGTGCTGTTGCGGGTCCTCGACGGTCACGAGCCGCAGTTCCGTGATCTCTTCGATCCCACGGCGTCAACCAAAGCGGCCATAGCCGCTCGATTTCACGCCTCCAAAGGGCAACTGCGGCCCATCGTAGACGGTTGGTCCGTTGATCCGGCACATCCCAGCGTCAATCTGGCGCGCGATCTGCATCGCCCGCCCGACGTCGCTGCCATAGACCGAGGCGGCGAGGCCGAACTCGCTCTGATTGGCGAGTGAGATTGCGTGATCCGTCTCGCGCCTCGGTTTCGGCGATAACACCCACATGTGTGGAGCCGGTGAAGTTTATGCGGCGCACCGAGGGGTGCTCGATGAGGGCGCTCACCACATCAGAAGCATCTTCGCGCGCGCGACTGACCAAGTTGATCACGCCATCGGGCAAGTCGGCATCGACCAGAACCTGCGCAACCATATGGTGCAGTCTGGGGCAGCCCTCGGAGGAATTCAGGACCATGGTGTTGCCGCAGGCAATGGGCACGGCCACGGCGCGGGCGGCGAGTATGACCGACGCATTCCACGTCGCCATGCCGACGAGCACGCCGACCGGTTCGCGACACCCGATGGCGTAGGTGCCCGGCTTGTTCACCGGAAACGTCTCACCAGTGAGGAAGGTCAAGCAGGCCGTCGCCTCCTCGAAGAACTGGGCCGCCGTCTCCACTTTGAACCCGAGCCACGGCGCCGTCGCTCCGGTCTCGGCCATCCCGACGGCGATAAACTCATCGTTGCGCGCGCGCATCAGTGCGGCCGCCTTGGTGAAGATCGAACGCCGGTCCCCCGGGCTGCTGTGGCGCACGTCGCGAACGCCTCCTCCGCGGCGCTCACGACGCGCTCAACATCCTCGCGACGGGCGGCAGCGGCCACCGTGACCGCCGCGCCCGAAACCGGATTGGCCCTGTCGAACGTCAGGCCCGACTGCGCGGATTGCCCCGCGCCACCGATAAGAAGATCCGCGTCCATGGTCATTTTCCTCCTGCGCCTGCTGCGACGCTCTTTCTCATGTCGAACTCCGCCCGCGACACCCAGCAGCCGTGAAGCTGTGCGCGGGTCGTGAACGGAAAGTGTCATTGGCAAGCGCGGCGGCGGCGGACAGGTCATCCACATCGAAAGGTGTCGCAACCACCACGGGGCCGAAGATTTCCTCGCGCATAAGGCGCGACTGGCCGTCCACATCGGCGAGCACTGTGGGTTTCACGAAGTAGCCACCTTGTGTGCCGCCGCCCAGCCTGCGTGCGCCTTCTGTGCTCCCGAGATCGAGAAAACCTTTCACCCGGTCGAACTGTGTCTGGCTGACCAGTGGGCCGATGACCGTTTCAGGGTCCGCGCCATTGCCGACTTTCAGCCCGGCGGCGAACTCGGCGATGCCTTTCGAGACCTCTTCGAACACGCTGCGTTCGATGAACAGGCGCGAGCGGGCGACGCAGACCTGTCCGGACGCACCGATGAAGGCCATCGCGGCAGCAGGGATCGCCGCCTCGAGATCGGCATCGGCGAAGATCATGTTGGGCGACTCGCCGCCAAGCTCCAGCGTCACCCGCTTCAGGGATTTCGTCTTGGTTTCAAGGATATGGCGCCCCGTGGCTGTCGAGCCCGTAAAGCTGATCTTGTCGGCCATAGGATGATACACAAGCGCCTGTCCCGCTTCGCGCCCGAAGCCGGTCACGATGTTCACCACGCCTTCAGGCACACCCGCCTCGGCGACAAGCTCGGCCAGAAGGATCGCGGACAGCGGCGTCTGTTCGGCGGGTTTCAGGACGACGGTACATCCGGCGGCGAGTGCAGGGGCGAGCTTGCCACAGGCCATCGAGACCGGGAAGTTCCACGCACAGATCGCGCCCACGACACCCCCGGGTTCGCGCATGGTGTAGGCGTGCCATTTGCCCTCGGCGGACAGCGGCACCGTGTCGCCGGTGAGCTTGGTCGGCCAGCCCGCGTAGTGCCGAAGCGCCTGGATCCCCATCGGGAGCGCACCGTCGCGGGCAAGCCCCTGTGGCATGCCGTTGTCCAGCGTCTCGACGGCGGCAAGCCGCTCGGCATTCGCCTCAACCAGATCCGCGAGACGGTGCAGCACCCGCTCGCGCTCGACGGGGGACATATTTGGCCACGGCCCTTCGTCGAATGCACAGCGTGCAGCGCGAAGAGCCCGGTCGATATCCGTGGCACTGCCTTGGGCGGCGCGGGCAAAAAACTCGCCCGTCGCCGGATTTTCAACCTCGAAGCTTGCGCCGTCTGCAGCCTCGACAAAGCGTCCGCCGATGAAGAGGGGGCGGGTCGCCCCCCTCTAGCTCCGACGCCAACGCGCCATAATCGATGTGAGCAAGAGTGCTGTGCTCATTCATGTCATTGCTCGCGCTTCTGCATTGGCGCCGAGGTCGGTTCAGGCGGTCTCGAGCGTTTTCATCTCGGCACGGCGGTTGTCCTGCTTGTAGGGCGCAGGGCAGACTTTGGCGCGGATCAGCTTCTTCGGATGACCCGGCGCCCCCCAGACAATCTCGACCTCGTTGCCGATCCCCGCCTGCGTTTCGTCGAGGAAAGCGAGGGCGAGCACTTTGCGGAAGTAGTAGCTGTAGCCGGGGGTGGAGGAGATGCCGACCTTGGCCCCGTCCTTCTGCACCTCGTCCGCCCAGACCATCCAGCGATGGGGGGTCGGGATGTCGAGGTAGTCATAGTGCTCGCCCTCTTGGAACAGCGAGGCATAGATGTCGACGACATCCTCGCTGTTGAACTCCAGCGTCACGCGGCAGCGCGACGGTTCGTTCACGGCTTTTTCCAGCGCGTCCCGACCTTTGAAGTCATGGTCGAACTTCACCATCTTGCCCCAGCCAAGCTCATAGGGCGTGAAGAGGATTTCATTCACGTCCTCGGGCTCGAGTGAGCCGCGCAGCACAGGCAACACGCCACCGGTGTCGAAATTCGCGCCGAGGAAGGGGAAAAAGCCCTGATCCTGCGGCAGGAAATGCGCCATCAGGTAGTGCCACGCGCCGGTCGGAAAGGCTGCTTCGAGGTGGTTTATCATCGCCGTGCGGCGGCCAAGGCGGCGGATGCCGAATTCTTCGCCCGCCTCAAGAATGGCGGCGCGCACGGTTTCGATATCGGCCTCGTCGCCGTGGAACTCGAACCCCGGCTCGCCCGCCATGCCCTGACGCAGCGCATAGACGGTGCAGCCCGCAATCTTCATCTCGCGGAAATGCATGAACTTGATGTCGTCCAGCGTCTCGCCCGTGACCTTCTGACAGATCGAAAGTGCTGCGGGCCCGGAGACCTGAAGCTGGAAAGTCTTGATCTCGCGCCATTTCACGTCGAGCCCGCTTTCCTCGGCCTGATAGGCCGCCCAGAACGCCGAGGCGGATTGCGTGCGGAACGTGTCATCAGACATGCGCATGAGCACGCCTTCGCCCGCAACCTGACCCGCGTCGTTGCACATGATGGCGTGCTTCGCCTTGCCGGGGGTGAAGTTCTCGAACGAGTTGGTGCAGATGGATTTCAGAAGCTTTTCGGCATCGGGGCCGGACAGTTCGACATCCCACAGGAACGACCAGTCGCCGATGTAGGCGGTGGTCTTCCACGACATCTGTTCGTCCATCCAATCGGTGAATTCCGGGCCGCCAAAACCGGGATGATAGCCCGGCGGGGTCATACGCAGAAACTGAATAACTTCCTTGGACATTCTCGTCTCCTCCCATTTGAGACAGGCGCGCATGCGCCATGGTTCACGCCCGGAGGCGCGGTGTGGTGTCGGCCATGTGGCGCGACGAAGTCAGGTGTTCTCCATGGCCTCTTGGGCAAGGCCGCGCAGCACGTCGGCGCGCTCGGCAAAGAAGCTTTTGACGTCACGGGGCGGACGGCCCGTCAGCGTCTGCACGTCATCGGTCAGGATCGCGAAGTCGCCGGCCGCAACGGTGAAGTCGAAGGACACCATGTCTTCCGAACACCAGCCGAAGCCATCGACCACGAGGTCGTCCTGCGCCGTGCGGGGAATGCCTAGACTGTCGAAGAACTGGTAAAGGCCCTCCTCGTCAACGATCTCGTACGAGATGTCGCGCCCCGACAGCATCGCGGTGTATCCGGCAAGGTCGCGGTAGCTCAAAAGGTCCGGCCCGGTGAGGTGATAGACCTTGTTCTCGAACCCCTCACCACCCATCACTGCAACGCAAGCCGCGATACAATCGGCCTTGGTCACCAGCGCGATGCGCCCGTCCGCCGCGGCTGTGATCCAGCGACCGGAGCGCGCCGCACCTGGTGCTGCGGCATCGCGCATGGCGTCGGCGTATTGCGAATTACGCATGAAGGTGAATTCGATGCCCGTCTCGCGAATGAGCGCCTCGGTCATTCGGTGGTCGGCCATGGCGAGTGATTGCGCCCCCTCACGCCCGACGAAGGACGTGTAAACGATATGCCGCACTCCGGCGGCCGCGAGAGCGGCGACAGCATTGCCGTGCTGACGTTCCCGCTGGCCTACGCGATTGGTCGAAATAAAGAGCGCCCGCTCGGCACCTGCAAAGGCGGTATCGAGGCTGGCCCGGTCATCGAAGTCTGCGTGCCGCACGTCAGCACCGAGAGCCGCGAAATTGGCGAGCTTTTCTGGCGAACGCGTCGTCAGGATCAGGTTCGCGGCAGGCATGCCACCATCGATCAGGCCCTGCGCAACGCTGGACCCGTAGGGGCCCGAGGCCCCGGTAATCAGAGTTTTCATCTTGTCCTCCCTCGCGACCGGTTGGGGCGCTTCGGCCATGCCCTCCTGCATCACACCTGAGAGAGTAACGCCGGCTTAAGCCCGCTGGGAAACAAGCTGAGGCTTTGAATGGCACAAGTTTTGGCTTATACCTTTCAGTAGGGAGGACATCGTTATGACTGCGCTTTCGCTTCGCCAGCTCGAAGTGTTCGTCGAAGTCGTGGAGGCAGGCAGTTTCAACGCCTGTGCCATGCGGCTCGGCGTCAGTCAGGCCGCGATCAGCGACCAGATGAAGGCGTTGGAAGAAGCCGTTGGCGGCAAGTTGTTTGACCGCGCACCGGGTAAGCCCGCCATGCTCACCCCGATGGGTCAGCGTGTCCATGAACGCGCGATGAAGATTGAGGCCCTCTCGCGCGCCATTCTTGCCGAAAGCGGCGATCGGCCCTCAAGCGACGCGCCGCTGGTGATCCGAATGGCCGTGTATTCATATATCGCGTCGAAACTCCAGCGCGCGATCGATGCATTCCTCTCCGGAGTGCCGCATACCCAAGTCGACCGCGACCTGCGGCTTCAGACACCCAGTCAGCTACGTCAAGGGCTCGCCAACGGGTCAATCGACATCGGCTATACGTACTGGGGTCAGGGGTTCGAGGTGCCGCCGGGGGATTTCACCGGCGATCAGCTATTGGCTTTGTTCGTCCGGTCGGATCACCCGCTGGTCGATCAGCAGCCGGTCGAAAGGGACATGCTCGCGCCCTACCCGACCCTGCATCTGGCCCATGACAATTACCTGCAGGCCCTGATCCGGGGCGCGCTCGATCACGCAGGCATTCGGTTTTCGGATGTTCTGGTCGAAACCGACGACTACGCCTTCATTCTCAGCACGACCGCCGGGTCCGATGCGGTCACCTGCATGTTCGCGGACGAGGCCGAGAAGGTGGCGAAGTCGCATGGTCTCGTTCGACTGGAAACAACATTCGAACTGCCAAGGCTGGCAGTCTACCGGGCCTATTCCGAACGTGCGATGTCGAACCGGATTATGCGGCGGTTGATCCAGAAACTAACGCAGTCCGAGAGATAGAAAAGGGGCGGGGCATAAGCCCCGCGCCGTCAATCGGCACGAAAATCCGGTTTACACAGGCAGAATGATCGACTTGGTTTCCGTGAAGCTCAGAAGCCCTGACTCACCGCCTTCGCGCCCAACACCGGACTGCTTGAACCCGCCAAAGGGCAGCGCCGGATCAAACCGGAAGCCATTATGCGCGACGGTCCCCGTTCTCACGCCACGAGCGATCCGATAGGCGCGGTCGCTGTCGCCGGTAAACACGGCACCATAGAGGCCAAACGGGCTGTCATTCGCGATGGCCAGCGCTTCCTCCTCGGACTCGTAGGTCATGAGGCCGAGGACCGGGCCGAAGATTTCTTCCTGCGCGATGCGCATCCCCGGCGCGACGCCCGAAAACAGCGTCGGCTCGATATAGTAGCCACGCTCCAACGCGGCGGGTCGGGCACCGCCGTGCAGGATCTGCGCGCCTTCGCTCCGGCCGAGCGCGATGTATTCCTCGACCCGCGCCCGCTGCCGGTCCATCGCAAGCGGTCCCATTTCGGCCTCGGGGTCATCGGGATGGCCGACACGGATCGTGGCCATTTCGGCTGCAATGGCCTCGGCAAGTTTGTCATGCATATGCGCCGGAACGATTGCCCGGCTCAGGGTTGCGCAGACCTGACCCGCCGAGATCGAGATCACGCGCGCCAGCGTTTTGGACACCATGTCGATGTCGCAATCGTCCAGCACGATAGCCGCCGATTTGCCGCCCAGCTCAAGTGTGCAGCGCGCCAGCCGCTCGCCGCAGACCGAAGCGATCCGCTTGCCTGCCTGGACCGAGCCTGTGAAGCTGACCTTGTCGACGCCCCCGTGGCGTACGAGGTAGTCTGACGCCTGCCGACCGGCGGTGACAAGATTCACGACCCCCTTAGGCAGCCCGACCTCCTCGGCGACCTCGGCGATTATGTAGGCCTCGAGCGGGGTTTCCGGAGCGGGTTTAAGGATGGTCGTGCAACCCGCCAGCAGAGCCGGCGCCAGCTTGCCCGCCATGATCCCGAAAGGGTTGTTCCAAGGCGCAATCAGGGCGGCAACGCCCACCGGTTCGCGTACCACGACCGCCTCGCCGGGGCCATCGGTCAGCGGTTGACGCTTCTCGAAAGCGAACGTTTCCGCCAGTCCCGCATAGTAATCGAACCAGCCCTTACCGCCCCCGATCACGAAAGGCGCTTCTTTCGCGAGCGCCCCGATCTGTTCGACCCAGGCGCGCTCGATCTCAGCGAGGCGCCGCTCGAGAACTTCGGACATTCTTGTAAGGTAACCCGCACGCTCTGCTGGTGTCATACGCGGCCAGGGCCCTGCGTCGAAGGCGCGGCGGGCGGCCGCTACGGCGGCGTTCATATCGGCCTCGCCCGCCTCGGCCACGGTCGCGACCACTTCTTCGGAATGGGCCGAGATCACCTCGATCCGGCCACCTTTTGCTGCATCTTGCCAGACCCCACCGATGTAAAGCTGGTGCGGCTGGGCGATGCTAATGTCGGCCTGTGCGTTCATGTCACATCCTCTGTTTCTTGTGTGTGAATGGCCTGTTCCGGCGTTTGCCCGAGGATCAGGTCCGACGCCTTTTCGGCGATCATCATCGTGGGGGCGGAGGTGTTGCCGCTGACGATCCGCGGCATCACCGAGGCATCGACCACCCGCAGGCCGTCGATCCCGTGAACCCGAAGGTCTGCATCGACCACCGAGGTTTCGGGGTCCACGCCCATGGCGCAGGTCGATGTCGGGTGCATCCCGGTCTGGATCGTTTGACTCAGATGCGCATCCAGATCTTTCGCCCGCGGTCCCGGCATCAGTTCCTCGGCGATCATTTCGCTCAGTGGCGCTGTCGCAAAGAACCTGCGTATGAAGGCAAGCATCTCATGCGCTGCATGCCGATCTGCCTCATGGGTCAAGAGACCGAGCCGGATCATGGGCTTGTCCAACGGGTCCGAAGACCGAAGCGTCACGCTCCCGCGACCTTCCGGGCGAAGCTGCATGGCGGCGGCGGTGAACTCATGCCCCGCGCCGGGGCGCCAGCCAGGAAACCACGGCCGCGCCATGAAGGACACATGGCTCACCTGAAACTGCGTGTCCGGCCGGTCGCCCCCGGAATGCGTGTTCAGATAGGCTTGCACGGACAAGGGCGCTTCACCCAACGGCCCCGATTTGGTCAGGCCCCAGCGCATCGCATGGGTCGCCAGACGATCGAGCCGCAGCATGGCATCGAAGCCTAAAGGCTGCGCCGCGCGGAAGACGGCGGCCACAAGGGGATGGTCCTGAAGGTCACGCCCCACGGTCGGCAAATGATGAAGCGTCTCGACACCAACACGTGCAAGATCGTCCTCGTGGCCGACTCCAGAGAGGTTGAGCAGTTGCGGTGAATTGAAGGCTCCGCCGCACAGGATCACCTCGCCCCCCTTGGTGCTCCGGCGCGTGCCATTCTGGAGATACTCGACGGAGACCGCGCACCCGTTCTCTATCTTGACACGCAAGGCATGGGCCCCGGTTTTGATCGTCAGGTTCCGGCGCCCCCGCGCGGGCGAAAGATAGGCTGTCGCACTGCTCTCACGGGCCCCGCCACGAACGGTGAAGTCGGGCATGCCGAATCCGGCCTGGCGCGGCCCGTGGAAATCTTCCACCTCGTCGTAGCCCAGGGCCCGCGCCGTCGAGATCATTTTGGGATAAATCATGGGGTCGCGCGGATTCCGGTCGACACCTAAGGGACCGGAGCCGCCGTGAAACCTGCCCTCGCCGCGCCAGTTCGTCTCGGACCGGCAAAAGTAGGGCAACACGTCGTCGTAGGACCATCCTGCAAGCCCCATCGCTGCCCAATCGTCGTAATCCGCCCGGTTGCCGCGCGAATACATCATACCGTTTATGGACGATGTGCCGCCGAGCAGCCGACCGCGTGGCTGGTCCAGTTTCCGGTTGGCCGTGTCCTTTTCCGGTTCGCTCTCGTACCCCCAGCCAAAGCGCGGCGTCTCGGACGCCGGGTGCCATGCGACGGGTACCCGAACCATGAGGGACCGATCGGAACCGCCGGCCTCTAGCAAGAGGACATTCACGGTAGGATCTTCGCTTAAACGGTTCGCGAGGACGCACCCTGCCGTACCCGCGCCCAAGATCACGAAATCATAGTTTGTCATGGCTCATCGCCCCCGGGCATCTCGCCAGACGGCGACGGCACCACATCCCCAGTCAACGGGTGGCGGTAATGGAACGGCTTGAAGCGACGTCCGAGCCCGGCGTCCCGGGGCGGTGCGGAACGATCAGGCGGAAAGGCTGTGCTTTCCGGGCCGCTGTCGAACACGGCGCCGTCGAAGCCTGCGACTTCGAAGTAATAGGTGGGCACCCAACCGACATGCTTGATCTTCCAGTGCCCGCTTTCGCGGACGAACCGGTTCTCATAGATACCCTCGGCCAGCAGCATCTTGCCAGATCCCGGAGGCGAATTGCCTTGGACCAGCGCACGGGATCGCACCTCGGCGCTCATCCGGTCGTCTGCTAGCGTGGTGACAAGCTGCAATTGGATGTGGTTGATGATCTCGTCTTGCAGCAGGCCCCAACGCCCGCCGCCCAGCACCTCGGTCAGGAAACGGCGCACTCTGTCCTTGCCGACATAAAGCCCGCGCTGACCGATCTCGATCGAAGGGGAATCGTCGCAGAACGTTTCCGCCACCTCGCCCCACATGCGATTGTCGAGGTAGTAGCCATACTGGTAGTGGAGCCGCTCGATCTCGCCGATGTCCTCGACACGGGCGAGTCGCTCTTCCAGCGCCGCCATGCTTGCGTTAATCGAATCCGTCATGTCGGGCGCGCTCAATTCGGCTCGATATAGCCGATTTGGCTTCCGCCGATGACGGCCGGAACGGTCTTGCCCTGCTCTCGCAGCGCTACGGGCCAGTCCCGCAGGTGACTGGCCGCGTCGAGCACGGCTTCGACGTTCCCGGCCTCATCCAGGATCAGCATCGCGCCATGCACCACGAAGACCACATCTGTGATGCCCTCGTTGTGGTCGGCAACCTTAAGCGTGTGGATCGAGCCGGGCGGCTCGTACAGGAACGAACCTGCGGTGCTGGCAGGTGACTCCGGATATTCGAGATAGGACCATTCGCCCGAGAGGGTGACCGCGTAGACGAGCCCCGTGTGGTGATGTGGCGGTAACTGAACGCCCGGCTGAAATCGGATGCGCACGGCGAAGGTGCCCGCCTCGACGTCCGCTTGGAGAAGCTGAAGGCTGATCCCCTCGGCTCCGAAATCATCCGCGAACGGGCGATTGTCCGTCCCGATGTGCAGCGCGTCGGGCGCGGCCCCGTTCGCACCGGCATCGAGCCCGACAAGCTTTGACTTGGTCTGATCGAAACTCATGCGAGGCCTCCTTGGGCACAGCAAAGTTCGGTGTTTCGCATTGTTGGCATCGTTGATCCTCCCATTCGTGGCTCGGAAGGTAAGAAGTCGGCCCCCTTGTTCGGAAGGCAGCAATTGACTATCAACCGATAGGTTAAGCCCTATCGGTGACGCATGAAGACGACGCTACGCCAGCTTGAAATATTCGTCGGGGCCGTCGAACACGGCAGCTTTCGCGCATGTGCACAAGCGATGGGATTATCGCAGGTCGTGGTGAGCGAGCATATCCGCGCGATGGAAGATCGTCTCGGCGTGCTACTTTTCGAACGCCGCGCTGGCAGTCGCCCGGTTCTGACTGAAGCCGGCCGCGAAGCCTTTGTGCGCGGGCGAAGTCTGCTGGGTGAGTATCATGATTTCGAAAGCACGTTTTCCGAGGGACCAGAGCGTCTCCTTCGCGTGATCGCGCCGCCGTTTCTACTGCGCGGCGCGGCGAACGCCATCGAAGACCTGCGCGCGCGCCACCCGGATCGCACGCTAATGATCGACACCGCGAACCACACGATTTCAGGGCTGATCGAACAAGTCGAATCGCGGCAGGCGGATATGGCGTTCTTCTACGGCGCCCGGCCGGTCGACCATCCGCTATTAGAACGGATCGCGACCGAGCCTTTGGCCATCTTCGTGGGTCAGTCGCACCCACTCGCGGCCCCTGGCATCGTTCGCCCCCAAGACCTCGTTCAGACGCCCGCAATACACCTGACGCAGGAGCATCCCTTGCGTCGCGAAATCGACATCGCCCTGATCGAGATCGGCGTTGCTCCCGGACCAATAGCGCTAGAAACGGACGAGTTCGGATTGATCCTCAGCAGCGCGTCCCGCAATACCGGCTTTGTCTGCATGTTTGAAGCAACGGTGTCCGAAACGGGGCAAACCGCGGGACTTCGCCAGATCGCGCTGTCGCCACCCGTGCCGGCGCTCGGCGTCTATGTCGTCTGGCGCGAGGCTACACGCCGCCGGGCCCTGCTGCGGGAGCTTGTGGAAATCCTCAGGTCATAGGGAGCGGTACGCGGCTGGCCCGGCTCAAGGCCAGTTGCCGACGAGTTCGATGCTCTTTTCCGAGATGCGCCAAAGCCCGCCGCGGCGCGTGAGGCGATCGTGATAAATCGCGCCAACCCGCAACTGCATGGCACTTTGCTCGCCTTCATCAGGATCGTTGGCGTAGACTGTCAAATGCGAACGTGACACTGCGACGTGCGATTCTGGAAAGTCGATTACGATACTGCTCAGGATATGAAATGTCCGCAGCGCTTCGGGCCGCCCATGCAGTCTGGCACGGATGGCGTCGTGTCCTTCGAATCGCGCTTCCGCAATCCAGATCATATCGGGTTGGGTCAGCGAGATCACGCCCTCGACATCGCGAGCGTCGAGCCGGTCCACGAACCGATGCAGCACCTGTTCACAGGCGGCATGGTTCAATAAGGTCTGGTCGTCCATGTCACGGGTCCGATGCGAGAATAATTTGGTGCGGCGCAGCCTAGGGCCGCACCGCACCGGGAGGAGAGATCAGTACGATAGGTTGTCGTAGATCTCGGATTTAAGAAGCCCGGCAAACGCGTCGATGTCTTCACCGACGTCTGCAAGCAGACCTTCCCATTTGCTGTAGTTCTCTTGATAGCTGGCCAGCAGCGCGTCGAAGTTTTCAACCCCCAACGGTTCGAATGCGTTGCGGATGCTTTCCTCTTCGCTCCCGACATAAGCGTCAAACGCGGTCTGGAACTCGCCCCCGAGATCGACGATCTTCATGCCATTGGCTTTGGCATTCTCTACAGCCGGTGCGTCGGCTTGCATCATTGTGATCGTCGCGGCCGCGATGACCTGAGGCATGTTACCCTTTATCGCCGCTCGGGCGTCGTCAGACAGGCCATCCCACACTTCCTTGTTGAAACTGACCATCATCGGATAGGCCGAGGCGCCAAATGTGCCGTCGACGATGGTCTTGACTACTTCGCCGAACTTGAAAACGTCGAGCCAGAGACGCGACAGCATCGCGCAATCAACCACGCCGCGCTGGAATCCAGTCGCAAGCTCCGGGAAGGGAATGCTCACTGGCGACATTCCAAAGCTGGTCGCGACCTGCTGGTCGAAGCGGCTCGGCGCACGGAGGCGCAACCCGTTGAGATCCTCGACCGATTCCACTTCGGTCGAACACATCAGGTAATACGTCGGGTTCGAATGGCCCCCCAACGGTACGAGATCATTCTCGGCTGCCTCTTCAAGGCATTCGGGGCAGTCGAGCAGCGCAGTTTCCGTCATCGCCGCCGCGGTTGCGCGTGGATCGGGGCTGATCGCGCGGAATTGTTCGATGGTTGCTAGGTGTGGCACCTTGTTCGGCGCAAAGGCCGCGATGACCTGTCCGCCGCCGACGGCCTGATCGCTCACTCCATCAAAGGTCTCGCCTTGGCCCATGAGCTGACCCGCAAAGAACATTTTGCCGGTCACCTCGCCATTTGTGGCCTCAGAGACGCGCTCCCAGAAGGGCACCATTCCAACAGAGTTGATCGGCTCCTGCGGCGGCAGCCAAGAGTTGAACGTGATCTCCTGGGCGGATGCGGATGCAGCGGTTCCCAAAGCCGCCGTTAAGGTCAGGACTGTAAGTGACTGTTTAAGCATTGTTTTTCCTCCTCTGGTTTGGATTCACTGTACAAGGAACAGGGAGATGGACGGGAAGATCATCAGGATGACCAACACGAACAGCTCGGCCAAAAAGAACCAGCCTGCGCCTTTGAAAATCGTTAGAACGGGAAGATCCGGGGTGATGGATCTGACCGCAAACACGTTCATGCCGACGGGGGGCGTGATCAGCCCGATCTCGACAAACTTGACCAACAGGATACCGAACCAGATCAAGTCCAGCCCCGCAGCATTGAAGATCGGAAGAAGCACGGGGAGCGTCAACAGCACCATGCCGATACTGTCGATGAACATGCCGAGCACGAGGTAAAGCACTAGCGTCGCGATAAGCAATGTCGCGGGCGACACGTTCGTTCCCAGCGACGAGGCCAGGAAATTCGGCACCCCCGTATAGGCCATGAGCCGGGTCATGAGGACCGCGCCGATGGCCACGAAAAAGATCGATGTGCTCGCGTTCAGCGTCGCGATGATCGCCTCTTTCACCACCCGCAGGTTCATCTGGCGCCGGACGAGCGCGATAACGGCGGTGATAAATACGCCCATTGCACCGGCTTCCGTCGCGGTGGCGATCCCGGCATACATGCTGCCAATTACGAGGACCACGATCAGGGGCAGCGGCCAGACGCCAGCAAGGGCGCGCAGCTTTTCCCCCATCGTATAGGTCTCTTCCGGCACCGGCGCGAGCGAGGGCTTCAGCTTGCACCGCATAAGGATCGTCGCGGTATAAACTCCTGCGGTCAAAAGGCCCGGTATGATGGCGGCCAGGAACAACTTGGGAATCGAGACCCCCGCGAAGATGCCATAGATGACGAGCAGGATACTGGGCGGGATTAGCGATCCGAGCGTACCCGCCGCCGCGACGACGCCGGTTGCCAGACCCGGATCATAGCCGTAACGGCGCATCACCGGGATGGCGATCTGCCCCATGGTCAGCGTCGTTGCAAGGCTGGAGCCCGACGCCGCCGAAAACCCCGCGCAGGCCCAGTTCGACGCGATGGCAAGACCACCGGGAAGCCGCCCGAACCACATACGAGCGGCCTGAAACAGCGAGTCCGTCATGCCCGTGGCGAACGCGGTAGAGCCCATCAGGATGAACATCGGCACCGCCGACAGCTCCCAGCTCGCCGCGAATTCATATGGGGCCGAGGACAAGGTCGCGACCAGTGGGCGCCACCCTGCGGCAAAATAAATGCCGAGAATCGAAGGCGCACCAAGCGCGACGCCAATCGGCACCCGCAGGAGCATCAGGAAAATCGCCGCCGCGACGCAGATGAAGCCAATTGCAACGGCAGTCATTTGGAACGGTCCTTATGTGCGTCGTTTTGGCTCTCGTCGGTCGGCGCCGGGCGCGCGATCCGGACGAACCCGATCACGAGGGACTGGATCGACATAAGCGACAGGGCGATGGGAAGCGGCCAGTAGCCGGGCCAGACAGCCATGAACCCACGCGCAATCATCGCTGTCGCACCATCAGCCGTCTTGTCGATCGCCTGAAGCAACATGAACCAAGCAAGCATCGCGCAAAACACAGCCATAATGAAGTTGGCACAGATCGTGAGCATACGGTTGACCCGCGGCGACATCATGCTTGCGACCACGTCGGCTTCAAGGTGCCGGTTCATCAGGGTGACGAGAGGCAGCGGCAGAAAGATCAGCGCGACCATGTAGAAATACCTTGTGATTTCAAGCGTACCCGGCAATTCCGACCCTAGGACCCAGCGCGAAATGGCATTCGCAAAGATATGCAAGACCATCACGACGAGGACGACGCCGGCAATCCAATACAGGCTCGCCGACAGCCTCTCGTACAAGACGGCGGCGGGATGCCCACCTTTCGCTGACTCTCGCGTCACAAAGCTCCCCCTCTGCGAACTTCCATTAAATGGAATTTAATTCTACTAAACAGTATCCGGGCGGACCTGTTCGTGCAATCATTATCCGGTAAGGGCCTGGTGATTTGGTGGGTGGAGCCGATCATGAACGCCCCTCGAACCCCGAGAGCACTCTTGCCTGTCGCGCTTCGACGAGGGGACGCAGGTCCGCGTGGGTCATGGCGTAGAGCTGACCACGACTGGCAGCGTCCAGCGCCAGCGATGCGACGCGCGCGGGGTCCATACCGTTGCGTATGTCTTCCGGCGTTTCCGTCATACGGCCCGCCATACCGAATCTTTGGGTCGCCGGGGCCGAGTTCCGGTAGAAATCGGTCGCGACCTGACCTGGCGCCACGAGGGTGATGGTGACGTTCGACCCGGTCAGTTCTTCGGCGAGCGCCTCACTGTAGCCGACGACCGCGAATTTCGAGGTGGCATAGGCACCGATTCGGCGGTCCCCTGCAAAGAACCCGGAAATCGAAGCGACGGTTATGATATGCGCCGGCCCTTCTGCCTGCTTCAGGTCCGGCAAGAAGCTCCGCACCGCGTTCACGACCCCAAGCAGATTGACGTCCAGAACACGGCGCCATGCCTCATGCGGGATCTCGGCCACGGGAACGCCGCGGATCAGAAGCCCGGCTGCGTTTACCAGCAGATCGGGCGGGCCGATTTGCGCCGTTATTGCGTCCCGCGCCGCCTGAACCGCCTCGGGGTCCGAAATGTCGAGCGCACGCATCAAGATCTGACCGTCGCCGACCGAGCCAAGGTCGGACGCGGCCTGCTCAAGCCGCTGGGCATCAAGATCCAGTAGCGCGACGGTCGCCCCGGATGCATAGAGCAAGCGGGCAAAGGCGAAACCGATCCCGCCCGCCCCGCCGACGATCACCGCCTTGCGCTCGGGCCCAATGGCAGTCTGTGCCGTGGACGACATCGCCTGCCCCTAGACGGCCGTCATGGACAAGATGGCGCGGGCCTCTTCGGGCGACGCGACATTGTTGCCCAAAAGCGTGATGATCTGACCGGCCTTCTCGACCATGGCCGCGTTCGATGGGGCCAGCTTGCCGCTTTCCAGATACAGGTTGTCCTCCAACCCGACCCGCGCGTGACCGCCAGAGATGACGCATTGCGCCACCATCGGGAACTGCTGCGGCCCGAGGCCGAAGGCCGCCCATTCGCTGTCCGGCGGCAAAAGCGACTTCATGTAGACCAGCGTTTCAGCCGTCGCCGGGCTACCGCCTGGCACGCCAAGACACAACTGAAAAAAGGCCGGCCCCTTTACCTTTCCCGCGGCAAGAAGCTCTTTCGAAAATTGTATCTGGCCCGCGTCAAAGACCTCAAGCTCCGGCATGACCCCGGCCTCGAGGCTCAACTCGGCCAGCCGGGTCACATCGGCGGTGGTGTTTACAAATATGTTGTGGCCCACATTCATCGTCCCCATGTCGATGGTACACATCTCGGGCTGGGTGTCGGCCACATGGGCAAAGCGTTGTTCGGGCGTGCTCACCTCCTCGGCAAGGATATTGCCGCCAAAGGTCCGTACACCGATCTCCAGCATCCCGCCCTCGCCCGTGGTGAGGTTCAGGATCGCGTCGCATCCGCTGTCGCGAATCCGTTCGACCACCTCGCGAAACAGCGCCGGATCGCCCGTGGCCCGGCCGGTCTCGGGATCACGCACATGGATATGCAGGATCGCGGCCCCAGCCTTGGCCGCGTCGATGGAGGAGGTCGCGATTTCCTCAGGCGTCACTGGCACCGCCGGGTTCTTTCCCGGCGTGTCGCCCGCTCCGGTGACAGCGCATGTGATGATGGTCGATTTCGACATGTATCTCTCCCTCGCCCGGGCAGCGAGTCGCCCAGTATCTGTCTTGCTTCGACGGAAGTCTTGCATAATAATCCGCTCAGTGGCAACACATTCCGTTCAACGGAACACTCAAAAAATCACCCTGGCAAAGGGCACGTCAGGAGAGGCTGACCCGAATGATTGAAACGACGATTGACGAGGGCGTCATGACCCTTGAATTGAACCGTCCGCCGATGAACGCGATCGACAGCGACATGGCACGCGCTCTTGCAGAAAAACTTGGCGACGCCGCACTCGCAGACTGCCGAGTCATCATCGTGACAGGGGCAAATGGTGGCTTTTCCGCCGGGTCGGATGTTGCGGAACTGGCGGAGCTACGCGGCGCGAGCAATGGGCCGGGCGCGCTGCTCTCCGCGCAGTCGGTGGCGTTCGAACGCTTGGCCGCGCAGGCGATACCGACCATCGCGGCGGTTGAAGGGCTAGCGATGGGCGGCGGGGCCGAGCTGGTTCTGTGCTGCGATTTCATTGTGGCCTCGGAAAGTGCCCGCTTTTCCTTTCCCGAGGTACGCCTCGGCGTGTTCCCGGCCTTGGGCGGCACCGTCCGCTTGCCGCGCAGGATCGGCTATGACCGGGCCTTGGACCTGATCCTCACGGGGCGCGAGATTGATGCCGAGACGGCGATGAACTGGGGCCTTCTGTCCCGTCGCACAGCGCAGGGCGAAGCGCTGGACGCGGCGCGCGCACTGGCGCGCAAACTTGCCATGGGGCCGAAGGCGACGCTCGCCACGATCAAGAACGAAATGCGTGCCGCACTTCACATTCCGGAAACCGAGGCGACCGCACAAGCACTCAAGTCAGCGATCGCGATTGGCGACTCCCCTGAAGCCGCCGAGGGCCTGCGCGCTTTCTTTGCCAAGAAGCGGCCCGATTTCAGCAACCTGCCCTAAATTACAAGCAGCCCCGACGTGGCCTGCGCGATGACGCGCCCCTCCGCCTCAATTGTCGCCGAGGCGAACAGGAAGCGCCGCCCCGGCTTGTCGATCCGCCCGATGACGATGTAACGCTCCGCGCGTGCCCCTGCATGAAAGCTGGAAGTCATCGCGGTAGTCGTCACGCTTTTGTCCGGCGGGATAACCGCCATTCCGGCAAAGGCCATCGCAAAGTCCAGCATCGCGGCAATCGCCCCCCCTTGCACGAACCCCGCCCCTTGACGAAACAACGGGCCGGGCGCGAACTCGAAAGTGAGGCTGAGCGTGTCGGGATCATGCACCAGAAGGACCCCGTTCAGCGCTTGGAGCAGGGGACTCGTGTCCAGTGGCACTGGCTCACCCGACCCGGCGATAAAGTTGAGAACCAACGCGTGATCGGGATTGTCAGGCTGTGGCGTGTCGCTGGACATCATTCATCCAATATCTATGCAGACCTTGCCCACATGTTCGCCGCGAGCAAGGTACTCCAATCCGGCCTTCAGATCGTCGAGACCGAACCGTTTGTCCTCGATCACCGGCTTGACCCCGTTCGCGGCCATCGCATCCACGAGACGCTGAAGGGAAAGCCGGCTCCCTGCGGTCGCGCCTTCCAGCTTGAATTCCTGCATCGCGATGATCGGCAGGTTCATCTCGGCCTTGGGTCCTGTCACCATACCGATCATGGCGATGAAACCGCCAGGCGCCATCGAACGCATCGTTTGCTTCAGCGTTTCCGCTCCACCGATTTCGATGGCATGTGTCATGCCGCGCCCGCGGCTCAGTTTCATGACAGCTTTGCCCCACTCCGGTTCGTCCTTGTAGTTCACCAGATGCTGAGCGCCCTGCGCCTGCATCAGGGCGAGCTTTTCGGCGCTGGAGGAAATTGCAAACACCTCGGCCCCCGCCATCTTGGCGAATTGAAGCGCAAAAAGCGACACCCCGCCCGTGCCTTGGATGAGGACCCTGTCGCCCGGACCCACACCGCCTTTTTCGATGACGGCATTCCAGGCTGTCGCCGCCGCGCACGGCAGCGCGGCCCCTTCGACAAAGCTCAGATCGTCGGGCAGCGGCACGAGCGCATCTGACCGAAACACCCGCTTCTCGACCGCAACCCCGTCATAGCCGCCTCCCAGATCGGTGCCCACCGCCTCTCGGCGCAGCGGACCGGCCTGCCAGTCAGGGAAAAAGCAGCCCAAGACCCGGTCTCCGGCCTTCCACGCACTGACGCCGGGGCCAACCGCGATCACTTCGCCCGCGCCGTCCGAGAGCGGGATCAGCTTTTCCTGCTTTTGCATTGAACCGTAGCCGCCCTTGACTGCAAGCAGGTCGCGGAAGTTCAGGCTCGCCGCCTTCATCGCAACGACGACTTCTCCCGGCCCCGCCTGTGGTTCCGGCAGATCCACGATGTGAAGGTTCTCCAATCCCATCGGATCGACGATTGCAGCTTTCATTTCCCGTCTCCTCTCAACTTCGGTATTTGCTGGCCGCCGATCCGGCGACCAGCGCTCAGATCGTGTGAAACCGTGCCGAGGACCGCGCCATGTCGCGTAGCGTCCCGGGCACGGCAAAGCGTTCGCCGAACCGATCCGCGAGCGTGTCGCACTCCCGAACAAAGGTCGCTGCGCCAACCGTGTCGACATATGCAAACGGGCCGCCCAGATGTGCAGGATAGGCCCAGCCTGTCACCGCAGCCATATCCGCCGTCAACGGATCGGTGACCGTCCCATCCTCAAGGGCGCGCACCGCTTCCAGCGTCTGGGTGTTCAAGAGCCGCTGCGCAATCAACTCGGGGGCGAGCGTCGCGGGCACAAACAGGCCACCAAGCCCGGGCCAGAGCCGCTGGCCGTTGGCGGGGTCGTAGTCATAAATCCCCGCGCCGCTTGCCTTGCCGATGCGACCGGCGGCGACCATAGCCTCCAGCGCCTCGACGGCGCGAGAGCCGGTCATCGACACCGGGCGACCTTCGCCGCTCATCGACAGCATGATGTCGCGCAGCAGCGGAAGGGTGGTCAGATCGGCCAGCGACATCGGCCCGATGGCAAAGCCCGCGTTGGTCATCATTCGATCCGCGATCTGCGGCGCGATACCTTCCGCGACCATCGTCATCGCCTCGCTCGATAGGCTCGACACGAGCCGGCTGGTGTAGAACCCGAGGCCATCGTTTACCACGATTACCGCTTTGCGCAGGTCCTTGGCCAGTGTCTGCGCATCCGCTCGGGCACGGGCGGTGCTGTCGGGGCCATGAATGATTTCGAGCAGCTTCATGGTTTCGACCGGTGCGAAGAAGTGCATGCCCACCATGCGTCCGGGGTCGTCCAGATCACGAGCCAGTTGCGCAATCGGAATGGTCGAGGTGTTGGAGGCAATCGTTGCCCCTGCAGGTAGCGCAGCAGCCATCCGCGCGATAACGTCGCGTTTCAGCGCGGGCTGCTCGAACACCGCTTCGACCGCGAGATCGGCGTCGCTCAACGCGGCGTAGTCAACGCCCGTGCTGATCCTGGCAAGCAACGTGTCGCACTCTCCATGCGTCAGGTGTCCGCGTTCCACCTGTCGCGCACCGATCTTGCCGATGCGCGCAAGAGCAGCCCGCGCCTGCTCGTCCGAAACATCGATCAGAGCCACGTCGTACCCGGCACGCGCCGCCGAAAATGCAATGCCGCACCCCATCGCACCGCCACCAACCACACCGAGCTTGCGCAGATCGTGCCCAACCGCGGTTTCGGGTTTCGGCGCAGCAGCGCGCAAGCCGTAGAACAGGGACCGAACCGTATTCTTGGCCTCCAGCGATGCGGCAATCCGCAAGAACTGCCGACGTTCGACGATCAGCGCGGGGTCGAGCCGCCGTTCCATACCGTGATGCAACACATGCAGGATGGCCATGGCAGCCGCGTTGGTTCCGGCGGACCTCGCCCGGACCTTGGCCCATTGCGCGGCAAAGAACATGCGGCCGGGCCGGGAATTCGGATCGTCGCCGGGGGCGGAAAAGCCGTGCCGATCCCACGGCTGGGTCGGCTCGGGCGCACTGTCCAGCCAGCGGCGCGCGGCCGGGATCAAGTCCTCAGGTGCAACCAACTCGTCGATCAGACCGGCCTTGAGCGCGTCGGCCCCGGACAAAACCCGCCCGCGGAGCATCAGATCGGCCGCGGGCGCGATCCCGATCAGCCGCGGCAATCTTTGCGTGCCACCTGCGCCGGGCATGAGACCGAGCCCCGCTTCGGGAAGGCCAAAGACCGCGCGGGGGCGGTCGGCGGCGATGCGGTGATTACAGGCCAGCGCGAGCTCATAGCCCCCGCCTAGCGCCGAACCGGTCATGGCCGCGACGACCGGTTTCCCGCAAGTCTCAAGCCGCCTCAGGGCGGCATTGAACGGATCGACGATTTGAGCCACGGCGGCAGGCGTCATCGCAGCTCGCAACTCGTCCAGATCGCCCCCGATGGCAAAGTCGTTCTTGGACGAGGTGACGATGACGGCCCGAACCAAGTCGTCGGCCAGGACCGCCTCCACCGCCTCATCGAACGCCACGTTGAACGCTCTGGACAGGGCATTGACCGGGCCAGGTGTCGCGACGGTCAGGATGGCGATGCCGTCTGTTCCGATATCACATTCGATCATGTTAATGCTCCGCACGTTCGATATAGGTCGCAACGCCCATGCCCAGTCCCACGCAAAGGGTGGCCAGACCGCTGGTCGCGCCGGACCTTTCCATTTCGTCGATCAATGTGTTCACGAGGATGACCCCGGTCGCGCCAATGGGATGGCCCATCGCGACGCCACCACCGTTCACGTTCACCCGCTCATGGCTGACACCCGTTCGCGCGAGAAAATCGAGCACAACCGAGGCGAAGGCTTCGTTCACTTCGAAAAGGTCCACGTCGGCCAGCGTCTTACCAACTCGAGCGAGAGCGCGCTGTGTCGCATCCACTGGCGAAGCAAGCATCAAGCAGGGGTCCATCGCGACCGATGCATGGCTGCGGATCACAGCGCGCGGCGCAAGACCAAGCTTTTCGCCCGCCTCCCGCGTGCCGATCAGCATCGCTGCCGCGCCGTCCACGATACCTGACGAATTGCCAGCGGTGTGGATGTGCGACAGGTTCAGCACTTCCGGATAGCGCTGGCGCACGATCGCCTCGTAGCCACCCTTTTGCCCGAAAGCCTCGAAGGCCGGGCGCAGTACGGCGAGATCCTGAGCCGATGTGCCGGGGCGCATATACTCGTCTCGGTCCAGCACGACGTCATCGTTAATGTCGATGACTGGACAAACCGATTTAGCAAAGCGATCCTCTTGCCACGCACGGGCTGCGCGCGCTTGAGACTCGGCGGCATAGGCATCGACCGCCTCACGCGTGTGGCCGCGAAGGGTCGCGAGCAAGTCGGCAGCGATGCCAAGTGGCGCGTTGAACGACAGGTTGTTGAAAAAGGCGTCAGAGCCATTCGGCCCTCCGGTTCCGGCAATGGGGATGATCGACATCATCTCGACCCCGCCGGCGACCATCACGTCGGCCTGACCCGACATCACCTTCGATGCCGCGATGTTCACCGCATCGAGGCCCGACGAACAAAAGCGGCTTACGGTCGACCCCGGAATGCTGTCAGGCAACCCGGCCAGCAGAACCGACGAGCGGGCAATATTCGCACCCTGATCGTTGACCCCGTCGCCGCAGCCGAAGACCACATCCTCTGGGTCGGCCTTCGAAAATCCGGTCCGCGCATCGAGTGCGCGCAAAACCTGCGCGCCGAGGTCGATCGGCGTCAGACTGTGCAATGCACCATCGGGGCGCCCCTTGCCGCGCGGCGTGCGCACCGCATCGAAAATATAGGCGTCGCTCAAGGCCTTCTCCTTCTGGTCATGGCTGGCAGGCTGCACGTATTGGAGGTTTCGGGGCGTCGGACGACCCCCTCATCGCTTCGCGCCTTCACGCAGCACCTTCTTGTCGATCTTACCGGCGTTGGTGAGCGGCATCGGGTCGGTTCTGAACGTCACCGACTTGGGGCATTTGTAGCTTGCGATGCGGGCCTTGCAGGCCGCGATCACCGACGCCTCATCCGGCGTCGCACCGGGTGCGGGCGTTATCACGGCGTGAACGACCTCGCCCCATTTGTCATGCGGCAGGCCGATCACCGCGACTTGCGCGACATCCTCGATCTCGGACAGGGCATTCTCGACCTCGGTCGAATAGATGTTCTCGCCACCCGAGATGATCATGTCCTTGAGCCGGTCCACCACGTAAACGTACCCGTTCTCGTCCATGTAGGCGGCATCCTCGGTATGCATCCAACCGTCGCGCAGCGCTCTTGCCGTCACGTCCGGCAAGTTCCAGTAGCCCTTCATCACGGTCGGTCCGCGCACGACCAATTCGCCGATCTCGCCCGGTGGCAGATCGGCCCCGGTGTCGTCCACGATCCGCAAGTCGAGATGTGGCACTGCCTGCCCGCAGGACCTCAACAGATCTCCTGCCACATCCGGGCGGCGGGTCTCGAGCGGGTGCATCGTGATCAGCGGTGACGTTTCCGTCATGCCATAGCCGTGCAGGAACAGTATGTCCGGCCAAAGCGCCACCGCCCGCTTGAGCGTCCCGTCCGGCATAGGCGACGAGCCGAACTGAATCTGCGTCAGGCTGGACAGGTCTCGCGCACTGTTCTCGGCCCCTTCGACCAGCATGGCGACCATCGTGGGCACCACGCACAGGTGCGTCACCCGGTGTTCAGCGATCAGACCGAGGCACCCGTCGACCGTGAACCGCGGGGAAAAGACGTGCGTTCCCGTCGCCAACGTGACCCCGAAGACGGACATCCCATCTGCAAGGTGCGACATCGGCCCCGCATGCAGGAACACGCTGCTGCGCTCATAACCGATGGTCTGCTGTGCCGAGAGTCCGTTTACGCAGATATTCGTGTGGGTCAGCATTACGCCCTTGGCGCGCCCGGTGCTTCCACCGGTGTACACGATGAATGCCAGATCATCGCCACCCGCCCCCGCATCCGGTGCCGGCGCGTGGGACGCGATCAGCGAATCCGAAGTCGCGACCCCGTCCATCGGCGCCGCGGCGAGCCGGATCGTGGCAATGCCTGTCATGAGGTCCGACGGAAGCTCGGCGACCAGATCGACATGGGCATCATCAAACATCAGGAGCCGAACCCCCGCATCTTCGAGCCGGTAGGCCACTTCAGCCGGGGCGAGGCGCATGTTGATGGGCGTCGCAACGGCACCGCACCACCAGATTGCGTAATAGGCTTCGAAGAACAGATCGGTGTTTTCCGACAGGATCGCCACACGGTCGCCGGGGGCCACACCCATGGCGACAAAGCCCGCCGCCAACCGCGTCACGCGATCATAGGTTTCCGCCCAAGTCTTGCGCCTGTCGCCGCAGATCGTTGCGATGCCTGCCGGATTCACCTGCGCGGCGCGGCGCAGCCCTTGCGAAATCTGGAATTCCATCGACGAGCCTCCATCAAAGCTGGCGCAGAAATTATTCCACTCAATAGAATACATTCCCATTTACTAGAATGTCAACTACTTCACAGCGGCCTATCCGGGGGAAGATTTTCTGAAATTGGGGGGACGCCGCTCGGCAAAGGCCGTCAGCGCCTCGATTGCGTCATCCGACCCGACCAGCGATGCCTGCGCCGCCGCCTCCGCATCCAGTTGCGCATCCAGATCCCGGGTGATGGCCCCATCCAGAAGTCGCCGCGCGGTGACCTGCGCGCCTGTCGGCCCGGCGGCGAGGGTTTGAGCCAGCTCCAGCGCCTGCGCCTCCAGCCCATCGGCATCTACTACGGACCAGATCAGCCCGAGATCTTTTGCTTCCGTCGCAGACAGGCGCGCGCCGGTCAGAACCAAACCCATTGCGCGGCTGCGTCCCAGTCGATGGGCCAGGTGCCAGCTAAGGCCAAGGTCGGGTACGAGGCCGAGCTTGGGCGTGAAGGTCATGATGAAATCGGCCCCGGTCGCGGCAATCGTTAAATCGGCGGCCAGCGCCAATCCGACCCCGCCACCTGCCGCGATGCCGTTCACCGCGCCTATAATCGGAAATGGCGCATCGCGCAGATCGCGAACAAGTCCGTTCATCAGCCCGCCAAGCGCCGCCTCACAAGCGGCAGCCCGATCTTCGGGCGCAAGGTCAGCGCCCATCATCGGGTCGGACAAATCCGCCCCAGCACAGAACGCATCGCCCGTTCCCGTCAGTATGAGGGCCCGCGCAGCGCCTTCTTCGGCGAGGTCCGCGAGCGCCGAGCGCAAGGCCTCAAAGGTCTCCCGGCGCAGCGCGTTCCGGCTCGAGGGGCGATTGATCGCGATACGGCACACATCGCCCAGCCGATCTATGGTTATGTCGCTAGTCCCTCTCATGGGCGTTCCTTTCTGCTCGGCGCGACGCGGTGCGGCACTTTCGGGAGGTTGACACTCCATACCATTGAATGGCACACAATCCCAGTGAATAGAACTGAAGAACGGGAGTGGCCAAGGATGAATGCGAACTACAAGATGTTCGTGGGCGGGAACTGGGTCGAGGCCGACGGCGGCAAACGCTTCGATTCGGACAATCCTTTTACTGGCCGCTCCTGGGCCTCTATCCCGCATGGCACCACCGCTGATGTCGATGCTGCCGTCGCTGCGGCGAAGTCGGCTCTGACGACCGGCGACTGGCCCGCGATGTCGGCCAGTCAGCGCGGCGCACTCCTGCGCAAACTCGGCGATCTCATCGTGGAAGAGGCGGATCGGCTCGCCGAAATCGAAACGCGCGACAACGGCAAGCTCTTGAACGAGACCAGCCTGCAAATCCGCTATACTGCACAGTTCTATTACTACTACGGCGGCATGGCGGATAAGATCGAGGGCGCCGTGATCCCGGTCGAAAAGCCGAACATCCACAATTACACGCGGCTTGAACCAATCGGCGTCGTCGCGGTGATCACGCCGTGGAACTCTCCGCTTTTGATCGCGGCGGGCAAGATCGGCGCTGCGCTGGCCGCGGGGTGCACCGTGGTCGTGAAGCCGTCCGAATTCACCTCAGCCTCGACCCTCGCGCTGGCCGAACTGTTCGAGCGCGCTGGCTTTCCCAAGGGCGTCCTGAACGTGATCAGCGGGTTTGGACACGAGATCGGCGACTACTTCGTCGGGCACCCTGACGTGGGCTGCGTCGCCTTCACCGGCGGCACATCGACCGGTCAGCGGATCAACGAAGTCGCCGCCAAGACATTCAAGAAGACCGTGCTCGAACTGGGCGGAAAGTCCCCGAACATCATTTTCGAGGATGCCGACCTCGACAATGCGATCCTCGGTGCGGTCTCGGGCATATTCGCGGCCAGCGGGCAAAGCTGCGTGGCCGGTTCACGGCTTCTGGTCCAGCGTTCCATCCACGATCAGGTCGTCGAAAGGCTCGTAGATTTTGCCAAGAGCATCAAACTGGGCGATCCAATGGCCCCCGATACCCACATGGGGCCAATCGCCACGCGCCCTCAATACGAACGGGTTCTTAGTTACTTCGACATCGCTCGATCCGATGGCGCAGAATGCGTCGTGGGCGGCACGCCGCTCGACGGAGATGGCCAGTTCGTGCAGCCGACCATCTATACAGGCGTAAAAAACGACATGCGTATCGCACAGGAAGAGATCTTCGGACCGCTCTTGTCCATTATACCCTTCGATGACGACGATCACGCGCTCTCGATCGCAAACGACACGCTCTATGGCCTCGCCTCGGGGGTCTGGACCCAGAACATGCAGCGGGCTTTCCGCTTCTCCCATGCGCTTCAGGCGGGGCAGGTCTGGGTCAACATGTATCGCGCGGCCAGCTACATGACCCCGCTCGGCGGTTACAAGCGCTCGGGCCTTGGGAGCGAGAACGGAAAGGACCACGTCTATGACTACCTTCACAAAAAGGCGGTCTGGATGAACTACGGTGAAGACGCGCCGCAACCCTTTGTCCAGAAGCTTTGATCGCGCGATGGGTGGCCAGACCATGATCGACACCGCAGACCTGCTCGACCGTATCGTGGCGCTCGAAGCCGAAGTCACTTCGCTTCGCGACAAGGACGCGATCACGCAGCTTGAATACATCTACGGCTATTACCTCGACAATCGCATGTGGGACGAGATCATCGATCTGTTCACCGATGAAGCGCCCAGCATCGAAATCGGACAGCGCGGGAAATACGTCGGCAAGGATGCGATGCGCGCATTCCTCGCGGACTCAATGGGTGCTGGCATCTGGGGGCTTGAGAAGAACCAGGTGGCCAACCACCTGCAATTGCAGCCGGTGATCACGCTCGCCGGGGATGGCACGGCCGCCTGCCGGGCCCGCGCGCTGATCCAGATGAGCAAGGGCGATCACCACGAGCGGCTTCGCTGGGCCGAAGGCGTATACGAAAACACCTTCGTCAAGGATGGCGGAGTGTGGAAACTCAAGTCCGTCTGGTGGGCCGCTACCTTCTACGCCGTCATCCCGACGACGGGCGATATCTGGTACGACAGCATCCCGGTCGATGACGCGATGCCACCGACCGAACCGTCGCATCCCATCGACCCGCAGCTTGGGCGCATCTGGGTGCCGTTCCACTATCCGCATCCGACAACGGGCGCATCCCCGACCTCACCCTCCGCGCGCCCCGTGACACGGCGCTAGGCGTTTCGCGGAAAGGCTATCGACGAATTGAAGGTTGAACCGCCACGGACAGCCGCAGCGGCGTTGTCCTCTATCACCCCGCATTCTCCGTTGTTTGTAGGAGATTCTCGAACGCGAACAACGAACAAATGTTGACATGTTCCTACTGAATGGGATTTGATTTCACTCAGCGGACAGCTCGGATGAACGAGCCTTTGGCGAAGGGACACGCAGCTTGGATCTCACCAAAATCCTCAGCGAACATGTTGCATCCGGCGGCGCGATTTCCCCGGATGACGCGCTGCATACCAAGCAGAGTATTCTCGATCAGACCGGCGTAATGCTCGCCGCCGGATCTCTGGCCACGGATGCCACGCCTTTCGTCGAACTGGCGCGCGCCGCCGGCGGGCATCATGCCAGCGTCATCGGCCATGGCTTCAAGGCGCCCGTCACGCTGGCCGCTTTCGCCAATGGTGCGCTGGCCCATGCGCTCGACTACGAAGACACCCACGACGAAACGCTGGTTCATCCGCACGCGGCCGTCGTGCCCGCCGCATTGGCCGTGGGCGAGATGATCGGCGCATCCGGGGCCGAGGTGCTGAACGCCGTCGCCCTCGGCGCCGATATCACCTGCCGCATCGCGCTCGGGTTTGACGAAAGTCCGGAATCGGAGCATGGGTTTCTGGTGACACCGCTGATCGGCGCCTATGGTGCGACCGCCGCATCAGCGAGGCTGCTCGGCCTGACGGCAGAGCAGGTCGAGCAGGCGTTCTCCCTGACCTTCAATCAGGTAAACGGCAGTGGCGCAGTGCAGCTGTTCCGCAAGTCGCATTTCCGCGCGACCCGTGATGCCTACAACGCGCAGGCCGGCGTTACGGCGGCGATCCTCGCGCGCGACGGCGTCAACGGCTTCGAAAACGTCTTCGACGGGCCAGCCGGATACTACGCGCTCTTCGCGGGCGGACGTTTCGACACTGCGGCAATCCTCAAGGGATTGGGCGAGGTCTTCGAAGGCACCCGCGTCAGCTTCAAACCCTGGCCCTCCTGCCGTGGCAGCCATGCCTTCGTTGATGCTGCCCTGACCCTACACAGCGAACATCAATTCAGCGCCGACGACATCGACGAAGTTCATGTCGACGTCAGCCCCTTTTTCGTGACGATCATTGAACCTCGCGACCAGCGTAACCGCCCCGAGGCCGGGCCTGCCGCCAAATTCTCGATCCCCTTCACGCTGGGCGTCGCTCTGACCAAAGGGCGCGTGGGCCTCGAAGATTTCGCCGAGGACGCATTGAACGACCCGTCGGTCCTGCGTCTGGCCGAAGCGACACGCTACAACGTGCGCCACGACTGGACTCATCGGCAATCGACCCGTGGCGCGGTCACGCTGACGATGACGGACGGAACCACCCTCTCCGGCGAGGTCGTCAATCCTCTCGGTCACCCTTCGAACCCGATGTCACTGGACGCGCTGGAGACCAAGTTCCGCGCCTGTGCCGCCTATGCGGCTCGTGGCGCCGAGACCCGCGATATCGACGAAATCATCAGGCTGATCGAAACGCTCGAAACACTGGATAACGTCGCGACCCTCACACAAGCCCTGTCGTGACCCGCATTTTTCCGCCCGGTTTCGCCGGGCGGGACCCGAAACGAAAGGATACTCCATGACCACCTCGATGCCCCACGACCTCCGAGCCCCCGGCCTCGAATTCATCTTCCGGATGACGATCTTCATGAAGGAACGGCAGCGGTTCGGCCCGGGGCCCGCCGGTGTTGGCCGCGGCTTCACAGGCATCGACCATGGCGAGATCACGGGTCCACGGCTGACTGGCAGGGTTCTGGGCGGAACCGGCGGCGACTACCCGCTGTTTCGCCGCGACGAGACGGTAAATCTTAACGCGCATTATGTGCTTCAAGCCGAGGATGGGACGTATATCTACATCAACAACATGGGGTATCGCCACGCCACGGCCGATGTGAACGAACGCCTGCGCGCCAACGAGGTGTTAGATCCCTCCGAATACTATTTCCGACTGCATCCGATTTTCGACGCGCCCGAGGGACCGCACGACTGGCTAACTCGGACCGTGGTCATCGGCACCGCCGATCGGCGTGAGGACCACACGATATTCGACTATTTCGCCGTGACCTGAAGTCGCGGGAAAGACCGCGCACAGTGCGGCGCGCTTCGTTTCATACACAGGGAGGTTCATATGAAACGCAAGATCATATTCCACAATGCAGTGTTAGCTGGGGCGGCGACGCTGATTTCCGCCCCCCTCTGGGCACAGAAGGCGATGCCCGACGCCTGCGGCGGCGATCCCCACCTGCTGTGCGGACCGACCAATGCCGAAGACCTCGTCAAACTGGATGACACTTGGGTCCTGTCCAGCCGCATCGGTGGACCGGGCGATACCGAGGGCATGTTCTACCTGATCAACAGCGCCAACAGAATGTGGCAGCCGGTCGGGCCTGACGATATGGAAACGGCCGCGGACGCGACCTTTTCGGATTGCCCGGGCAAGCCGTCTTCGGCGGACTTCCGGGGTCACGGCATGACGCTGGACACCTCGGGCGAGACACCACGGCTTTACGCCATCAACCATGGTGGACGCGAGACGGTCGAAGTGATCGACATCGCGTTGTCCGACGGCGCCGCACCGACCCTGACATGGGCGGGCTGTATCGTAGCGCCCGAAGGGTCGAACCTGAATGCCGTGGCCGTGCTGCCCGAAGGCGGCATCGCAACGACCAAGTTCACCGATACGCGCAACGAGAAATGGGTCGAGGATCTGCTGGGCGTGAACGACACCGGATACGTCTATGAATGGCATGCCGACGCCGGTTGGTCCGAGGTCGAAGGCACCACCATGTCGGGCCCCAACGGCGTGCTCGTCTCGCCGGAGGGTGACGCATACTACGTTGCGGAATGGGCCGCGCGCCGCTTGCACCGTATCCCGCGCGGCGAAGGGTCGAGCGTCGAGCCGATGGTCATCGACACCGGGGTTCTGACCGACAACCTGCACTGGGCTGAGAACGGCGAAATCCTCGCTACCGGCCAATGGGTCGCGGAAACGGTCGAATATGCCGGATGCATGGGAAGCCCGGCACCGGCCTGCCCCGTGCCTTTCAAGGTCCTGCGTATCGACCCCGAAAGCATGGAGATGACCGAAGTCATCTCCTACGATGACGAGGATTTCGGCTCCGGCACAACGGCCGTTGAGGTCGGCGACGCATATTGGATCGGCACTACCCGGTTTGACAGGATCGGGACGATTTCCGCGGAATGACGCCTTCGCTGGCTGCTAAAGGAAAACGGGCCGGGATCATCCCGGCCTGTTTGGCCATGGGCGCATCACTTTGCCGCGGCCGACGTCCCACTGTACCCCAGATCGAGCGATAGTTTCCTGGCCCCTGCAGTTACCACCTCGACCATCTTTTTTTTCATTGCCGGCTTGAAGCGGCTCATCGGCAGCGTTGCGGCATAACATGCAACAACCGTGCCGTTGTGACCAAAGATCGGTACCGCCACGCCCACGGCCTCCGAGATCGTATGACCCTCGGAAAAGGCATATCCCTGTTCCCGGATCTGGGCGAGGTTCGCCTTGAATTCGTCGAGCGGTTCCAGCGCCTTGCCGGTCGGCGACGGTCCGGCATTCTGGGCTACACGCTCAACGACACTGTCAGGAAGATGGGCGAGCACCGCCCGACCCACCGCGCCCCATGCCAATCCACGCGGCGCAAAGGCGATGTCGACGAAATCGAGCGGATGACTCGACCGGGCAACCCCCGCCGTCACGACCAGATCGGCCTCAGGAATCAGCATCCACAAGACGCAGGTCGCGTTCAGTTCATCGACGATGCCACGCAGGTACTTGTCGCCCATACTCGCCACGTCCGAGCGCCGGACGATGGAAAAGGCGATCCGCAAAAGCTGCGAACCGGGGCGATACTTGTGGTCGTCTGGATTCTGCTCGACGATGTCCAGCTTGGCGAGCAGTTGCAATAGTCGATGGACGGTGCTGGGCGGCAGCTCCAGCTGATCGGATAGCTGTTTTCCCGACAGATCCTCGCCGGCCTCAGCCATGGCATTCACGACGCGAAACGCGCGCACGACCGGTCCAAGCAAATCGTCTTTCATCGCCTATCCTTCACTGTTGCCGACCTTATGCGAGCCGGATCACCGCCCCGGCGCGAACTAGAGGTTCGCCCGTGTCATTGCCCCACACTATGGGTCTTTGCTGGCGCACTCAATCCCATTGAACGGAATCACTTTCTGAAATCATATCCACTTCGCCGCGCCTGTCCGCTAGCGATCAAAACAGGGTTGCAAATCACTCATCGGAATGTAAGCCTACTCAACGGAATTACTCCCAAGTGGAGGAGATGGGGAAATGGCCATGGAGCGCATTGGCTCAAACATGTTCTGCGGCGCGCATGTGAAAGGAATGAACGCCCGCGCACACGGAGCCCAAGATATGTTCCGTGTGACGCGCACACAGGCAGTATCCGGCGCCGGCGATCAAGAAACATAAGACGGGGCCGGCCGGAGGCCCTCACCCACCCTTCAAAGGACCGGCCGAACAACGGCACCTCGCCCTCAAATGGGGACAGAAGACAGGAACGAGAATGGAAGACACTTTCGACTATATTGTGGTGGGCGCCGGTTCGGCGGGTTGCGTGCTCGCCAATCGTCTGACCGAGGATCCGGATGTTTCGGTGCTGCTTCTTGAAGCCGGGGGATGGGATAACAGCCCCTATATCAAGATCCCTCTTGCCTGGGGCCGAATCTTCTCGCGCCGATATTTCGACTGGGGCTACGACACCGAGCCAGAGCCGGAGCTGAACGGGCGCAGCATCGAATGCACGCGAGGTAAAGTCATCGGCGGATCGTCCTCGACCAACGGCATGGCCTATGGTCGTGGCCATCCGAAAGACTACGACGATTGGGCCGAGGCTGGCTTGCCGGGATGGTCCTTTGCGGATGTGTTGCCCTACTTTCGAAAGTCCGAGACATGGGAAGACGGCCCCAACCACCTGCGCGGAGGCGAAGGCCCGCTGATCACCCGGCGCAACGGCCTCACAGACCCGCTGGTTGAGGGTTGGATGGAAGCGGGCAAAGGGCTCCAATTCCCCTTCAACGAAGACTACAATGGCGAGCGTCAGGAAGGCTTCGCCATACCCCAATGGACGATCAAGAACGGTCTACGCTGCAGCACCTCGGTCGCTTATCTGAAACCCGCTATGAAACGCCCCAACCTGAAAGTGGTGACACGGGCTTTGGCCGAACGTGTTCTGTTTGAAGGCACCCGCGCCATAGGCGTGCGCTATGACCGGCGCGGCAGCGTGACCGAGGCGCGCGCCCGGCGTGAGGTCATCCTGGCTGGCGGTGCAATCAACTCCCCGCATTTGCTGGCGCTCTCCGGCATCGGGGATCCCGCCGAATTGAAGGCCATCGGGATCGACCCTGTGGCCGACGTGCCGGGTGTAGGCAAGAACCTGCACGACCACATGACGATCGGTCTCGAATATGACCGCAAGGAAACCGGCCCCTTCCTGAAATCCCTGCGCTTCGACCGCTTCGTAAGAATGGTCGGCGAGGCGCTGATCAAGGGCACCGGAATGGCCACCTCGCTGCCGATGGGAACCAAGGCATTCGTCCGCTCCGAAGTGTCCGGGGAAAGCTGCGACCTGACCATCCTGTTTCGCGCAGCGCCGCTCGCGCCGCAGCAATATCTTGCGAAACCGCAAAAGGATGGCTTCGGGTACCGCGTCCTTCTGATGAAACCCGAAAGCCGCGGTCGCGTCCAAACGGTCTCACCCGACCCGAAGACGGCACCAAAGATATTCCAGAACTTCCTAACCTCTGAACGCGACTGGAAGGCGCTTCGCTCGGGCTTCCGGCTGGTCCGGCGCCTGACTGAACACCCCGCCGTCGCGCCGTTTGTCGAACGCGAGACACTGCCCGGCACCGAAGTTCAGACCGACGTAGAAATTGACGCGCATATCCGCGCTCATGCCTCGACGGCACATCATCCCGTCGGCACCTGCAAGATGGCTCCAGCGGACGACCCCGATGGCGTCGTGGACGGCGAACTTCGGGTACGGGGCACGCAGGCTCTACGGGTGGTCGATGCCTCGATCATGCCCGAGATCGTCAGCGGCCCACCCAATGCCGTCGTGGTTATGATAGCCGAAAAAGCGGCCGACATGATCCGCACCGCACAGGCAAAGGAACAATGAGATGACACGTAAAGACGTCGAACGACTCCGCGCGGCTACTCCGGACTATCATCGGGGGTGGGGCGGCCCGGAATATACCGACTGGCGCGATGAACAGATGTCGTGGAAGTCCACCTGCTATCTGGGCGACTGGTCCTTTCTCGTCGACCTCGAAGTTTCCGGGCCTGACGCGCTCAAGGTGTTTCAGGATACCTCGGTCAACGGCTTCGGCAAATTCGCGATCGGGCAGGCCAAGCATGTCGTTCAGTGCACGGAGGCAGGCAAAGTGGTCGCCGAGGGCGTGCTGATGCGGATGTCCGAAGACACATACCGCGTCCAGTCGACGCCCGCGCGCTGGACTGCCTACATCCTCGAAAGCGGCCACTACGATGCGACCTCGCGCATCATCGACACCTTTCAATTTCAGGTGTCCGGACCAAACGCGCTGGCCCTGTGCCAAAAGGTGACGGGGGCCGAAATGACGGACATCAAGTTCATGCATTTTGGCGAATTCCGGATAGCGGGGCGTCAGACCTTTGCCGTACGACAGGGTATGGCTGGAGAGATTGGGTTCGAATTCCACGGCGCGGCCGAGGACGCCGAGGTGGTGCGCGCCGCGATCCTCGAAGCCGGTGAGGCGTTCGGCATCCGCCAACTCGGGCGCCGAACCGCGATGATAAACCATCTGGAAGCGGCCTTTCCAACCGGCGGCTGGCATTACCTCCCCGCCTCGCATGGTCCGGGGATGGAGGGCTACCAAGCCTTCCTCAAACGGTTCACGGGATGGAAAATCCCGCCGGTGCTGCGCGGCAGCTACGACCCCGACGACATCAGCGACCTGTTCATGTCGCCCTATGATCTCGGCTGGGGCAAAAGCATCCGCTTCGACCACGACTTCACGGGCCGTGCCGCGCTGGAACACGAGGCCGAGAACCCGAACCGGCAACGCGTGACACTGGAGTTCGACCCGCACGACGTGACCGAAATCTACAACTCGCTCTTTGGCGAAACGACGCCCTATGACCAAATTGAAATTCCCCATCCGACGCGCTGGGTGACGTGGGCCGACGAGGTGCAGATCGACGGTCGTTTCGTCGGTATCTCCTCGACGCCGGGCTACAGCTACTACTTCCGAAAGGTGCTCTCGCTCGCCTTCGTCGCGCCCGAAGTGGCGCAGCCGGGCACGAAGGTTAATATCCTCTGGGGCAGCCCCGGTACGCCGCAAAGGCTGATTTCGGCGACGGTCGCACCCGCCCCCTACAAGACCGATCGACGGCGCGGTGACCTTGGCCGCTAGGTTCGCTCACGCCGCAATGGCCATGCAGCTTTCGACGACAAGGTTGCGCAGCCAGATCGAGAACGGGTCCGCCTGATCCCTTTCAGGCCAGAACAGCTGCAACTCAAATGCCGCGTCGAATGGCAATGGCCGGGAAGCACACTCCGGCTCGAACAGGTGGGCCGCGCGTGACGGCACTGTGATGAGGAACCCACCGATCGAAATCAGCTCGCGCACCGCCCCGAATGAGGGCAGCGACACGACCCGGGTTGTTTGGTGTCCCATTTGCGCAAGCCGCGTGAGATAGAACGACTGCCACCCTTCATAATCCACGACCACCTGATCGGCGGGAAGATAGCACGCCATATCAAGCCGATCTCGGCGCGGATCGTCGGCCTTGAGGAAGCAGACGAATTCTTCCGCGAAGAGACGACGCACCATGAGCCCCGATTCATCCGCAACAATCGGGGACAACAGGATGTCTGCATGCCCGTCCAGTAGCGTCAGATGTCCGTTCGTGTCTGCCGTGGAAATCTCGATCCTGAGATTGGCGCCGCTGCGCCGAATGCGCTGGATCAACGCGGGCAGCAGCACGGCGCGTTCGTAGTAATTGCAGCAGATCCGAATGACCCGATCCGACGTCGCCGGATCGAAATCGCGCGGTTTTAGCAGCTTCTCGAAATCTTCCAGGAGCCTGCGCACTTGCGGCACCAGCATGATACACCGCCCAGTCGGCACAAAACCCCGACCTTGCTGCACGAAAAGCGCATCACCGAATGACTCGCGCAGGCGCCCGAGAGTATAGCTCAGTGCCGACTGGCTCAGGTGCATCGCATTGGCGGCCTCTGTCAGCGATCCATAGTCCAACACTACAAAATACTGGGATGTGCGAAACCGCTATGTCAGCAGCGCAATTATCCTGTACTTAGGACGCCCTCAAGCGCAGCGGGACGATGGTTGCGCTCCCTAGCGCAAAAAGAGCATCGATTCGCATGGAAGCGGCCGATGCGCAGTGTTGCCATCTGCTCCCACGCGAAGGGAAACGCGTGCTATTGAGCGGACCGGAGGACATATGGAGCCATGTCCTCCCGAAGGGCAATGCGGTGACCCTCAGGCCGGTTCCGATGAGATCAGGTTTCCAGATTATCGTCGCCATGTGCTGGCTTCGACTGAAGGCTGGCCAAGACTTGGCGATGGTGCATCACTTCTCGGCGGAGCTCTTCCGCCTCGGCGTGCCTGGATTCTTCGCGCGCCTGCTCGATCCTGCGTTCGAGTTGCGGAATCAAGTTCTCCAAAACTCTCGCGTGTTGTTGGTTCAGATCACTCATGACGCGGTCCCATCGACGGCATCACCGGGCAAGGGATTGCCGAACGGGAACCACGCGACGTTGTGCGGTAGATCCGAAGATTTGGCATTGCTCAAAGCAAGCTGGTGAAATTGTGCAGCGCATCGGGTGCGCGCGCCGCGGGGACGAGCTTCTGTAATTCCGGGACCTCCAAAATGAGCGTAAGAATCGCCCCGAGTCTGCACGTCGCAGGCCCGCCCGTCGGCAACAATTGTTGGCCTACTCACTATCGAAAGGTGGAATTCGTAGTTTCGCGAGAGACCTCGTAGCGTGCAGGCCGCAATCAGAGAGCTACCGGGACTGCGGGCACACATGCTGCCAGAGGGGCATGCCAGGGGCACACATCAACGGCTACTTGTCAGCTTGCCAATGCGGTTTCAGCCTCAAGCTCGGCGAGTATTTCTTGGTTGTGCCTGACCTCTCGAAGCAGCGCATTCGCCTCTTCGGGCTGCGATTTCTCAAGTGCCCGTTCGATTCTGCGCTCCAATACCGGAAGCAAACTCTTGATCACCTGTGCATGGCGTTCTTTCAGGTCTGTCATTGGGGCGCCCCTCCCGTGGCGCGTAGTGAACCATAACAACAAAGGCACGGAGCTCGCCAGAACAGAAAAACCCTACTCGCGGAAATCCGCGTGTCCACCAGCTGGATGGACTGCCAACGCGCTGCGCTCAAAGGGTCAGATTGAGTGGCAGTGCGCCCTCGAAGCGATCCGGTAATGTGCGCCAATGTGGATGGGCTGATCTGATCCCCGCAAACTGGACCGCTTGAAGGTAGAGTTTTCCGCTACGATTTCCCGGCTGGGAGAGGAGTGGAATCACATGAAGGCATCGAAGTTTTCGGACGCGCAGAAGGCATTCATCATCAAGCAGGGCGAGGAAGGCACGCCGGTGGCTGAGATCTGTCGCAAAGCTGGGATCAGCCAGGCAACCTACTTCAACTGGAAGAAGAAGTATGCCGGCTTGCTGCCGACCGAGATGACGCGGTTGAAGCAGTTGGAAGATGAGAACGGCCGGTTGAAGAAGATCGTGGCCGACCTGACGCTGGACCGGGAAATGCTGCAAGATGTCATCCGGCGAAAAANTCTCGATCCGGAAGGCCTGTGGGGCCATTGGGTTTGATCGCTCGACGTTTCACTACAAATCCCGCCGCGCTGATCAGGCTGCCGTCGAGAAGCGGATCAAGGAGATCTGCGAGACGCGTGTGCGCTACGGTTATCGCCGCGTTCATGTGCTTCTGGACCGCGAAGGATGGGACATCAACATCAAGAAGGTTTACCGTATTTACAGGGAGTTGGGGATGCAGCTCAGGAACAAGACGCCCAAACGACGGGTGAAGGCGAAGCTGCGTGATGATCGCGCAGAGGCTGTTGGCCCGAATGACGTTTGGGCGATGGACTTCGTGCATGACCAGTTGGCGACCGGTAAGAAGCTGCGGGTCTTGACCGTGGTAGACACCTTCTCGCGCTACGTGCCGGTGCTCGGCGCTCGGTTCAGTTACCGCGGCGAAGACGTGGTTGCCACGCTGGATCGGACNGTTATCCCAAGACGATCCGGGTCGACCAGGGGAGCGAGTTTGTCTCCCGCGACATGGACCTCTGGGCTTACCAGCGCGGGGTCACTCTCGATTTTTCCAGGCCGGGGAAGCCGACCGACAATGCCTACATCGAAGCGTTCAATGGCAAATTTCGGGCAGAGTGTCTGAATGCCCACTGGTTCCTGNGGAACGGCCACACAGCGCGATCGGCAACAAGGTCCCGATCACGCTGACGAAATCGGGGGACACAACCAGCCTGTCACCCTGATCGTAGTCCCAAAACTCTCGCCAAGAGCGGTAGAAGGTTCCGGGTCGGACCAACACCAACCGGGCTCCGGTCGCGGCTGGATGAAAGTTCAGGGGCAGGTCAGCCGGATACCTTTACGCAAGCCAACACTTCATCACACAACTTGCAACCGCGGGGCGGACCATACGTTTTTCGCAGCGCATCCTGAGGCATCGTCTTGTCCAGCGCCGGGTCGGCGACCAGGCGCTTCAGCTTACCATTCTCATCTTCGAGCTGTTTGAGACGGCGGATCCCTGACACGCCCATTCGGGCATAGACCATTTTTCAGTGATAGAACTTCACTTCAGCAATGCCCACCTTTCGACAGATCTAGCCGACCGCCGTTCCCCCTTCCGCCTGCCTCAACGAAAAGGCAATGTGTTCGTCGCTGAATCGTTTCTTCGGCATCCGTACACTTCTCTCACGCCAGAAATGTATCCAAAATTTCGCACTCAGTTCGGACCAATTTCAGGAGTCAAGACCAAATGGGGAAGGTTTGGAACCACGCCCTGAGACGACGCCGATGGGGCTCAGGTAGCCCAACGAAAAGTGCCGCCTGACAGGGTCATAGAACCCGTCGATGTATCTGGCGATGGCGTGTTCGGGGTGTTGTCAAACATCGGGGAAGGTCCCTGGTTACGCCCTAGCCTCACTCGTGGAAGAATCTGAAGCCGGCCCACGCACCCTTTGCTAGAACTGGCGGCACATCCGCCTCCGCAACGAACTCGCCCCACCGTGTCGCGGCGTCTTCGACTTCGCGCAAAATCTCGTCGGTTTTGCGTGGCTTCAGGTCAGCCATCGTTCCGAGGTGGCGCAGGTCTTCAAGGGCGAAGCCGTCCGATTTTCCATTGATTGTCATCTGGTGGGCATTCGTCCAGCTCCCGGACGGGTTGTGCGCGTAGACGATGTCGTAGGCTGGCGCAAGTCTCCACTTCCCAGCCTTGTCCATAAGAAATGCAATGTTCTTCACGTGGTCATCCTGGTTGCGGATAACCACGTTGACGAATGCGCGTCGTACCATCTCTTCTAGCGTTTCCCTGCCTAACCCAAGCCGCCGGATCGTCTCCAGTGCCTGCTCGTAGGAATAAGCCCGAGGCATATTAAAGTCGAAATGGCGCAGCGCGCCAAGCGAAAGCATATGAAGCTTTTCACTCTGGCCCTCGTCCGCTGCGCCGACGCGGTCGAACCTCTGGGTCATGAAGTGCGCCCGACCACCTTCGTGGTGGAGACGGCATCGCATCATCTGAACGCCCGCCTCCGTGGCAAGCCGGTAGCAAGCAAACTCTAGGCGGCCGAACCCTTGGGGATCGGCGAGCCCATGGTCGCCGCTTTTCGCGACGCCATCGAACTTGAAAAGCCATTGCGTATAGCCCGGGCCAGCTTTGAGTTGGCCGGAATGGAATTCCCCAGTTTTTTCGTTCCAGGCCAGTACCGCTTTGGCGCGGGCACCACCCGCCGAGGTGCCGACCCGAAGAATTTCCGCAAGAGCTTCCTCTTGATTCTTCCCCGTCATGACACCGGATAGGTCTTTACGGTCGTTCAAAACACGGTTTGCCAATTCCACCAAGGGTTCGATGTCCACGGGCGTGCCATCTTCACGGCGAACCCCGGTTGCGGGTTCGAACTCCAGTGCGCCCATGCCGCGGCGGCCGGTGTAGAGAAGACGCTCCACGGGATCCATGCTGTCCGCCGGGCGGCCCTGTTCGGCAAGCCAGCGGTTGATCAGCGCGTTCCCAAACCGATCCGGAAGGCTATCTGCAAGCAGCCCCGGCAATCCGTGGAACGTTCCGGATGGCAGAGACGGAAAGTCAAATGGCCCAGCACGAAGTGGAATCGTCAAAGGCGCTATCTCGATGCCGGAGGACAAAAAAGACGGCTCATATTCGAACGTGCCGATGGAGCGACGGTCGTCCCACAACACAGCCCCGATCCGACGACCCCAAAGGCGCACATCTGCACGAGTTGCCATTCTTACTCACCCCAGCTCCACGGTTTTTCGGTAGGCGTGTCGGAGCCGCTGCTACGCGCCCGCTGTCGCGGGCCTGTTTCACTTCGCGGATCAAGCGGGCTGAGGCTGGCGTCCGGAAGCAGCAACTCGACGCGGTCTTCGACTTCGAGTGCCTGCATAATCCGCAAGAAGCTGTCGATCGTACCGCCATCCCCCGCTTCAATGCGGGCGATAACACCACGAGATAGACCACTGCGCTTCGCCACATCTTGCTGTCGCAGATTTCTCGCGAGACGGTAGACGGAGAGGCGCTCTCCCAACTCTTTGGCGAGCACCGCAACAGGTTTCTTTGGCATTGCTTAGTGTTCCACTTCCGAGACCCTATATGCCGCACGAAAGTTAAGGTGTCAATTTCGGGACTGTAATAAAATCAGGTTTTGTGTTCCAAAATTAGGTCGCTAACTTTATAGAGCGCTTTAATGACCTAATTTTGATACATAATGGTTTGCTGCTCAAAACGCAACTTCGAAGTCAGCCAGAGAACCCTTTGCATGGAAGGGCCCAGCTCACGCAGTTACCTCTTTCTGCCGATCCGGCCACTTCTCCCGAAGGGTCGTTTTAGGAATTGCCTTCTCATGCCTTGCGGTGACAAACCGCCCGCTGTTAGCGCTACGATAGCTCCCGCCAGTCAATCCGCTCTTGCCAGGCGCTTCCTTAACCGTCGTCCGCGGATGGGACTTCCCATAGGACTTTGTCACGTAGCGGCCCGATCTCGCGCTGCGGTAGCTTCCGCCTTCCCCTTGCCTGCCATCTGGATTCTCCTTCTCAAGTCTGGCGTGTGTTCTGGCCTCTCAGTCCTGGAGGGCTGGTTGGATTCCATGCAAAGCGAACGACTTCGTCTGGAGGCATTCGCGTCTTCATTGCGAAGTCCAGAAGATCAGCACCGGAAGTCTTCGTTTGATCCGATGCCTTGCAGCAACGGGCGAAGGTCCCAAGCGGATGTTCACATCCGCAAAATTCTTCGTCACCGAGCTCGAGCAGTCTCTCAGCGGCAATTGGCACCGACTGACGGCCAGGCCATTTTCCGTACTTCTCAAGGTAGAGATGCCGCACGGCCCAAAGGCAATAAAGGTCGAGAAGTGCAGTCACCGAGCCGCCAGGAAGCCATGTCTGGTCTCGAGGCTCGAACGCGCAAACCGATCCATCTGGGAAATTTGTATGCCTCGGCCCGATCCATGTTTTGCTGACAGCAGTGGTCCAAAAGCCCCATGCTCGAACGGGCTGGTTGGTGGTGTAGGGAAGTTGAATGGCAAATGCAGCTCTCCTACCGAGGCCTTCGATCAGATCGCTCTCAGCGAAGAGCCACATCTGCCGTTCTTGAGGAAACGCGAGGAGACCCGGATAGGCATCCCGGCATGCCCCTACGCCTTCCGTGTAGCGAGACCGTAGTCCTGGCTGGACGAGCGGTGTTCCGGAATGGGGCGACCGGGGTTGTCCGGTCGTCCCTTGCCATCCGGCGGGCCTTTCCCACGGTCGGGTTGCGGATCGTGTCGGTCGTTGCCGTGCATCGGCTTTCTCCTGGCCCGCGAGTTTCAGATCATCCGGAGAGACTACGGGCCTGACGACCCCCCGGTCGAATACTGACGGCATGACATCGTTGTCGAGAGCCAGACCGATGGCCTTCAGGTCGTCCTCGACACTCTTTCTCATCATGACCGCCTTTGCTCGATATGCCCCGATCGCCGACCGGGCACTTGATGTTGTGCGAACCTGTGTTAGAAGCACACTATGGGAGGACTGTGCGCCGTGTCAAGGCGTGCTATTAGCACGGAAAATTATGAAGACAGACAAACAGGCTTTGATCAGAGCGCTGAAGAAAAAGCGCGAATCCGAAGGGCTTAGCATTCGGGCACTCTCGGAGCGTGTCGGCATTAGCTTCTCCACACTCGCGCGGATTGAGCGTGGCGAAGGTGAGCCGGACAACAATTCGACGATTCGGATCATCGAGTGGCTCGGCCCAGACGCCCAAAATGCGGGTCTATCTTTCGAAAGCGTGGCTCTCGTTCACTTCCGCGCAGCGAAAAACGTCCAGTCGAAAACCGTACACTGCCTCTTGCAGGCAGCTGAACAACTCGTGCGAAACAGCAACAAAGGGTTTCCGGTCAGTGAGGACTTCGCCGAAACAGACTCCGAGTTGGCTGGGTCGATTGCACTTGCGAAATCCGAAATGGAAGAGATGGCAACGGGGCTGCGTGGAGACCTTGAGGTTGCCCTGAATGCGCCCCTTGACGCGCTGAATTTTCGAATAGATGGCGTGGATGTTTACACAGTCTCGGACGTGCGTGGTCTCGATGCCAACTGCGCCAGATTCTTGCTTGGACCGGGCGGCCGCGAATGGTCAGCAATGAGCGTTCCCCTCGACATCACAGAGGACCGGTGGGCAATCCTCCGAAATGACAGCCACACCCTTGAACGTCAGAAAGTGACGTATTTGGAAGAATGTTGGCACATCCTGCTTGGACACAAACTAACCCGGATTGCAAAGGTCGCCGACGCTTTCGGCCGGACATACGATAGTACTGAAGAGCACGATGCGTTCTACCTCGCTTCCGCAACCATGCTCCCGGAGGTCGAGGTGAGATCGCAGGTCACCGCGGGAAAGTCTGCCGCTGAAATCGCGGCATGGTTTGGAACCTCCCCTGAACTTGTCGAGTATCGCATCAAGCGCTTGGGACTTTGGCGCATCTACAAGAACAAGGGTGTTGGATTGAACGACTAGATGCCGGACACTGCTTCATCGGGAACAGCGTCAGCCGTAAACTGCTCATGCGAGGCACAACCGGCATCCTCGAGCTGCTCCCGATCCGGCAAGTCTTGCGGCGAATTGGGATCGAAGGCGACCAGGAACTGATCGGTCGTCACGTAGGTGTAGGGCGCCCCGCGCCGCGGCGACCTCAGCCGGTCCCGATCAGCCCGCGCGCATGAAGGCGGCCGATCAGGTCGCGACTGATTTCCTTGCCAAAAATTTCTTTCAACCCGTCGCGCGTGACCGGCTGGTGGTAGGCGATAGCTGCCAGCACCGCGACATCGTACACACCCAGGCCGAGGTCCGGATCGCCGAAATCGGCCGCCGCCCGGATCGCCGGCGCATAGGCCGGACGGGTCCGCAGCATCCAGGCGTCACCGACGCAGGGAATCTAATAGGACCGATCCGACAGCTAAACCACAAGATCCTCGATCAAAAGATCGACCGATACGTTTCCCACCACGCGGGCTAGGTCATCGCGCGGCACGGGCGAGGCGGAGGCGAACAGTACGGCATCGATCCGGCGCATCCATTCGCGCCAGCGCAGCTCGGCGGGCAGGTCTTCCACCTCTCGATCCAGGTCGGTGTCGGCTGTATCCTTCGGCTGCTTTTTTGGTCGCATGTCGGAACTTTGAGCCCGGTTCCCACTTTCGCTGGCCATACTCATGCGCTCAAACCCCGTAGAGCCGGAATGTGTCACGCCCGGTCAGCTCGCGCACCGCGCCAAGCTCCACCAGCCGGTCGCAGAACCGCCGCGCCGCCCGATCGGACCGAAGCGGCGCAAGCACGGTCGGCGCGACGGAATCGCGGTTTAGAAACATAGACACGGCCTAGTCGGCGTCTGTGGCCCGAAGCTTCGGTGCGACCTCTCTCAACTGCGCCGCGCGACGAGCCAAGTCGGCGGACTAGCGCGTGACCTCGAGGCTGCGGACGCAATCGCCCGATGACAGGCGAACCACAGGTCCGCGCCTGCCATCGGCAAATCGCCGCGCTTCAGGCCGTTCACCAGAAGGGGCACGACATGGCTCCACCCGAGCGCCTGCGCCAAAGGCCGCCTCGACTAGGATCAGCGCCGTGACATGGTCGCGCGGGCCGATCCTTCACAACCGCCTGCAGCGCGGTTGCAGCCCGCCGGACCGGCGCGCGCTGCCATAACAGGTAAACTTCGCCCGCGGGCCCCGGGCTGTAGTCCAGCTGCAGGACCGCCACCGCATCACGCAGCTCTCCGACTTTTTCCGGACGCCCGGAGAAGGCGACACAAGCCTCCGCCGCCCGACGGGCCAGACGCTCGCGCATCAAGGTGTGGGGCAGTTTGTCCCGGCTTAACACGAGATGTAGGTGGCTCAACGCTGCCCCGGACAAAAACGCCACATCTTCAGGGACATCAGACCGCGCCGAGGTGACCTAGGACGGCATCCGGGGTAGGTTCACGAGGTCGTCGGGGAGTTCATGGCGGCCATATGTCATTCCACAAGGCTATCCCAAGACGGCGCTTTCGTCCACAATATGATGTGTAAACCGCCCCACTCTGCTGCGCCTCCTTATGTCCAATAATGTTGCATTATCGACACGGATGGTTCTGGTTCTTTCGGGAATTCCGAAAGCACCTAACCCGTGCAGCTTTTGGTCTCATCGCGCATCAGCGTGCCACGAATCCCAACCAGGTGATCACTCTTCGTCCTCTTGGAAGGCCCCCGGCACCAGTTCCTCCCAGAACTCCGCGATCCTCTCGGCATTCAGCGCGGACATCCAGCCGTGCCGCTCGAAGTCGTCACGCGCGGCGCCGTCCAGTCGGGACAAGAACATCCGGCGGTCGGCGTCACGCTGCGTAGGCGTGCGCGCGTCGACCAGCGACTTGATCCGGGCCAGACGGCGGGCCCGGTCGCTCGACGGCGCGGGCGCGGCTTCGCCCTGCCCTGCCCCACCGTAGTCGGCCTTGATTGCAGCCGTCAGGTAACTCACCGGATTGCGCACGCCATCCTGGCCCGAGACATAGTCGACCTTGCGGGAGACATAGGCCTCGCCGTGCTCGGTGATCCACTGGCGGGCGAGCCGGTCGCTCACCCCCAACTTGCGCAGCCGCGCATAGACGGCGCCATTGCGCAGTCCCTCGCCGTCGTCGAGGTCGAGGATCGCCAGTTGCGGGTTCTCCTCGATCCGGAACCGGATGTCGGTCACTTGCCGGCCCATCTTCTTCACCTCAGGGGTCACGATGATGTTCGAGGTCTTGTTCACCTCCGCAACCGCCGGCTTGATGATCTTGGCGTTCAGATGCTTGTAGCTCTCGTAATAGGCGCTGTCGGCTACACCCATCAAACGACGGAACAGGTCGAGCGACCACCACCCCGTGCTCCCCGTGCGCACGAAGCGGTAGCAATTCTCGTAAAGCGCCAGCGCATGCCCGCTCGTGAACCGGCGCTGTATGTTGAGATTGATCAGCGCGAAGACCTTCGGGTCGTGCAGCTTCTCGGCAAGCGCATCGGAATAGGCGTATTCGCAGATCCCGCCCTTCAGCTTGGCATAGGACAGAAGGCTCGACACGCCCCACTCCTGGCGCCCTTCCTCGTCCAGCATGTGCCATTCCGCGACCGTCTCGGCCAGCCCCCGCAAGCTGTCCTTGAGCGTCTCGAAGTCATTCGAGTTGTAGCCGATCATCATGCACAGCGTGCGCGCGTCGATCTGGTGACGGCGGCTGGTGGTCAGCGTGTCATAGGCATTGAGCAGCAGAACGTTGCTCAATTTCCGCTGTAATAGAGACAGTTTTCCAGAAACGTGGATCGCCGCCACATGCTTCTTCACTGCCCCACGACGTAGCGATCCGGTCAACCGCTCCCGCTCGATCTGGTCCATGTGTCACCTGCTCGCTCTTTTTGCGTAAGTCTCCGCCATAAGGCACCCGTGATCAAGAATTCATTTGGCACCTTTGCCGTGATCCCGTAGACGGGTGCCTGTGACTTCGCCGGTCCGCCCAAGGGGACCCGGATACGGGATGACAGACGCCCACCTGGTGACGCGGAGTCGAGCGTCAGGCCCTAAACCGGCGAAAATCCCTTGTTTTCGTGCGACAGGCGGCTCCTGACCCGCGAATCGGGGCCGCTCATCCCGAATCCGGGTGCCTTTCTTCCCGTAAACGGTGCCTCGATGTCCCGTGAACGGGTTCCACGTATCCTGTAAGCGACTGTAATAGAGTGATTTTCTTGTGCTAAAGACTCTAAAGAATCTAAAGAAAACCTAAACGGGGACGTCGTGTACTTTCAATATATTGGGGGTTTCTGGCCCCCTGCCCAAATTGATTCCCTTGCGCCCCACCATGTGCGATAGTTTCCGCGATATCGCGAAGAACAGCGGACATGAAGAGGCACAGACATGGCATCCAAGGGAAACGGAAAGCAGGACCTTCCACCATATTTCAACATCGATCCGGGTTTCGCGGCGAAACGTCTCTCGGACCCTATCGAAACCGCCCGATTCGCCAAAGCAGCAGCATTCGCGACCCGCGGGCGTGATGATCTGGCCCGCCGTGGCTATGCACCGGACGGCAACAAGCGGCTGCGCAAATTTTCGATATGGGAGATCACGCGCTATCTGATTCCTGTGGCACCGGCGCATTTCCGGCGGGTCCTGAAAGCGAACCCCGATCTGCCACAGGGAGACGGCGAAGCCGGTGCCAAGTGGTTCACCCTGGAAGAGGTCCTCGCCATCCGCGAACATTTCGCGACCGAAGGGGCCGCCGGCAAAGCCTACAAATCCTGGCGGCCCAAGGGGCTGCCGGCCAAGGTCGTGGCGGTGGCGAACTTCAAGGGTGGCGTCGGCAAGACTTCGACCGCGGCGCATCTGGCGATGAGCGCCGCGCTCGACGGTTACAAAGTCTTGGTGATCGACCTCGATAGTCAGGGCTCGATGACCTCGATTCTCGGGGGGCAGGTCGAGGATGAATGGATGACCGCTTTCCCCCTGATTGCCCGTGACTACGCCAAATCGCTGAAGTCGGAAAACGAGGTGCGCGAGTCTGCGGGTCAGGCCCCCTACCCTTTCGACGAAACCCTGACCGAAGCACTGGAGGTTTCGCCGCGAAACCTGATCCAGGAAACGCACTGGCCGAACATCGACCTCATCGGCGCGCAGCTCAATCTCTACTGGGCCGAGTTCCAGGTGCCGGTCTGGCGTATGCAGCTTCGGTCCTGGCCGCTGTGGGATGCGCTTCAGAATGCGCTGGAGGACGGCGGTACGCTGGACGAATACGACATCGTTCTCCTCGATACGCCCCCTGCCCTCGGTTACCTCACGATCAATGCGCTCGCCGCCGCGGACATCCTGCTCGTTCCGCTCGGCGCGTCCTTCCTCGAATTCGACTCGACGGGGCGCTTCTTCGACATGATCTACTCAACCTTCGCCTCGATCGAGGAAGGCGAAAACCGGGTCAGGCGGCGGGACGGGTTGCCCGAGATGCGTTTTGAATGGGATGCCGTGCGTGCGATCATTACCCGCTTCGACGCGGCGCAGCAGGCGGACCTGGCTAACGTGATCCAAGCCTACTTCGGGGATTTCATGACCGCCTACCGGCAGGAGTTGACCGCAATGGTGGGCCAGGCCGGCGAGCAGGTCTCGGGGATCTACGAGACGGATTACCGCGACTTTAATCGTGAGACTTACGTGCGCGGGCGCGAGACATTCGACGGCACCTGGGCCGAAGTCAAATCGCTGATCCTCGGATCGTGGTGGAGGGATCTGAAAATGGAAGACGCCGGGAAAGAGGAGGCGTAACAAATGGCCAAAAAAAGACTTGGGCCCCAGCCGCCGAGCCCCGAAGATATGAACGCCTTTGAAGAAGAGTTTCGCCGCGAAACCACGCCCAGGGGACCGCTCACTGCTCCAATCGCGCAGGTAGCCGCAGATACTGCGCAAGCGGCCGACCTCCGGTCGGCCGAGGAGAAGGCCGAGATCGCGCGCAATCGCGACGACGCGGCACGGCTTCAAGCAGCCGAAAAAAATGGGTTGCTGATCGCCGAGATCCCGATCAAGGAAATCGATGACACAGCGCTGATCCGTGATCGGATGTCGCTGGATGATGAAGAGCTTGAGGAGCTTAAACGCTCCATCGCCGCTCACGGACTCCGTCTCCCGATTGAAGTGTTCGAGCGCAGCGGCGCGGACAGTGAAAAACGCTACGGATTGCTTTCCGGCTATCGTCGTCTTCGCGCCATCGCTGCACTCCACGAGCTCTGGAACGGCGAACGTTACGACACTGTCAAGGCGGTGATCCGTGATCCGGAAGCGATGGGCGGCACGTTCGTCGCAATGGTTGAGGAGAACGAAGTCCGTGCGGACCTCAGTCACTTCGAGCGCGGGCGTATCGCGGTGCTCGCGGCAAAAGAGGGTGCTTTCGTGAACACGGAGGCGGCGGTCGATGCTCTCTTTGCTACGGCTTCCAAGGGCAAGCGCTCAAAGATCCGATCCTTCGCGCTCATCTTCGAAGAGTTGGGCGACATGCTCATCTTCCCGGAGTTTCTGCGCGAAAAGGACGGGCTGAAAGTTGCCTCTGCGCTGCGTGCCGGTGCTGAGGCACGGCTGCGGTCCGCTCTGGCTGAGCAGACTCCGGAGACCCCCGAGGCGGAGTTGGCTGCACTCAATGCTGCGTTGGATAAGCTGGCGCCAGCACCGGAAAATCCGGCGCGCGGCGGGCGTCCCAAACGAAGCTCCGCCAGCCGAACGCGCATTGCCGATACTGGGGTGCGCATCCACGTGGAACAGGAGGGTCGCGACTGGATCATCCGCATGAATGGCTCACGACTCGATCAGGAGTTGATGCGTGACATTGCGACGGAAATCGAAAGGATGCTCACAAGCGAGTAATGGGAAGGTTTCGCCGCGAAACCGAAAAAAGAGGGGGCGCATCTTGCGCCCCCTTTGCCGTTTCAAAGCCCGGCCGCCTTGGTGAGGTTCACCCGGAACCTGTCCCGGCGGCGCTGGTAGCGGCGTGTCATCTCGGCAGAGGCATGGCCCAGATGCTTCTGAACGAAGCGCTCGTCGACCTCGGCTGAGCTGGCAAGGCCCGCGCGCAGGGAGTGGCCCGAGAAGAGCTTCAACCGCTCGGCCTCCGGCAGGTCGGCGCGGATGCCGGCGTCGAGTACCGCGCGCTTGATCAGACGCGCCACGTGCCGGTCGCTCAGCCGGGCCTCGAGCGCCTGCGACCCGTCCCGAGAGGTCCGCACGAACACCGGGCCGAAGTCGATCCGTGTGAACTCGAGCCAGCGTTCGAGCGCGCGCACCGGGCAAGTCTGGTCCGAGCTGCCGCGCCCGATCTCGACCTCGCGCCAGCCGGTCTTGGCGTTCAGGGTGAGCAGCGCGCCCTCGTCGAAGATCTCGACCCAGCCGCCGGAGTCCGGTGTGTCATCACGGTGCACGTCGAGGCTCACGATTTCGCTCCGGCGCAGCCCGCCGGCGTAGCCGAGAAGCAGGATCGCGCGGTCCCGCAAGCCGCGCAGGTCGAAGGGCAGGGTGGCGACCATCCCGCAGATGTCCTCGGCCAGGATCGCCTCTTTCTGAACCGGCGGCCGCGAGTGCCTGCGTCGAATGCCGGCGAGCACGGCGGCGATGTGCCGATCGCTGCGGTCGATTGTGAAGCCGCGCTGCGCCGCGTTCCAGGCAAGGCCGGACAGACGGCGTTCGATGGAAGCGACCGAGAGGGCAGGGGACTTTCCCGCAGGCAAGGCCAGGTCGGCGATGTAGAGACCGACCAGCTCCGGTGACGGGGGCAGGGGCTCCGCGCCCTTCATACGGCACCAGCGCGTGTAATGGGCCCAGTCCGTCGCGTAGGCGCGACGCGTGCTGTCCGCGACCGCCGCTCGCGCATAATCCCGCGCCGTGTCCACCAGCCGGTCGAGCGTGCCAGAGCCAGCGACATGGTCGGGCAGGGCGAATTCATCGTCCGATCGGGGCGGGTGTCGGACTGCTGGAGTCTTTGGGACTTTGGGGCATTTGTTATCAATCACTTGCTAAGACAGGATTTTGAGATAGAGTCAGAGTTCATGAG
>NZ_WTUX01000022.1:70087-267115 GCF_009882975.1 Maritimibacter harenae | reverse complement strand
TGAGGAAGCTTCTGAACAGAAATATCAGGGGGGTCACTTTTGGACGCCGATTACCCCAATACAGGGGTCAATCTTGCATGCCGGTTCACATATCTGAAGGTCCTTCTTGATCGTGCCGTCGCTAAGGTGAGCGTCACCACGATCCCACCGCGTCACAGTCTTTGCATGATCAATGTAATTTTCGACGTCTGCTTGCCCAAAGTCTTGCCACTTCCGCGTACCGAGGAATTCCTTCAGCCGCTCCACCTTTGATGCCATGGGAACAATCGTCGCGGCCTCCTTGCGACGCTTCAGGTGTTGATAGTAACGATCCACCAGATACCCAATCGTCACGACATTAGGCGGCACGATGTCACCAGAAAGCACCTTCTCCGCGAGCTTTCGGTCTGCCTCGTGCTCATCACGCGTCTTGCATGACTGACGCTTGATTCGTCCGGTGTCGGGGTCGTTCCAGACGATTTCCCACATTCCGTCAGTTCTTGTGCGTTTTCGGTATCTTATGGGTTCTTTGGGCATACCAAAACAGTACGCCGGGCCTGTATGCCGTGCAATACTTGCACGACAATAGGCGGGGCCAATCCAGATAACCATCTGAATTTATTGGTCGGAGTGGCGAGATTCGAACTCACGACCCCTGCCTCCCGAAGACAGTGCTCTACCAGGCTGAGCTACACTCCGACCGTGGCGCGCGGAATAGCCCACACATGAGGGCTTGGCAAGAGGTTATCCGCGCGCTTTTGCGCGCCTGAGAAACAGCGAAATCCGAAAGCTCGCGGCCGTGGCCCCGCGTGAGCGCGTGCGCAGCACCGGCGTCTGCGAATCCGGGCCCCGCCGGGTTTCGCGGAAGACGATGTAGAGCCCCGACAGGATGATGATTCCCGCGCCGATCAGCGTCGGCCGGTCGACCGATTCGGCGAAGAAGATGTAACCGAACAGGCTGGCCCAGATGATCTGGGAATATTGCATCGGGGCGACGATGGCCGCGTCCCCGTTCTTGTAGCCCGCGATCATGAACAGCCCGGCCGTGAAGCCGAGCGCCGAGATCACGGCGAGGCCGCCGAGGTGCGTGACCGGCATGGGGACGTAGACCAAGGCCAGGAGCGCGCCCATCACGATGAAATTCGCGGCCATCGGGTAGAGCATGAGCACCACCGGCCGCTCGTCCCGCCCGATCTTGCGCACGATCACCGAGGCCAGCGAATTGAACACCGCCGAAGAGATGCCGGCCAGGTGGCCGATGCTGAACTCGGCCCCGCTGCGCGGTTGCAGCACGACGAGCACGCCCACGAGCCCGACGACCACGGCGCCCAGCCGGTGGATGCCGACCTTTTCGCCCAGGATCGGGATCGCGATCAGGGTGATGAGAAGCGGCGTCGCGAAAAGAAGCACGTAGGTCTGCGCCAACGGCAGGACCGAGAACGCGTAGAAGGCCGAGAACTGGGCGATCACCGCGCAGATCGTGCGCAGCGTCGTCCACCAGGGGTGCACGGGCCGCAGGTTTCCCTGGGTCGCGTCGCGCATCAGCATGAAACTGACCAGCGGGAACGAGAACAGGGTCGCGAAGAAGATGATCTGGAACGGCGAATAGGTGCCGCCCAGGTACTTGATGATCGCGTCATGGGTCGCGAAGAGCGCGAAACCGGCAAGGGCGTAGAGAGGGCCGAGAAATGGCATGAAGACCTCCGTGGATGCCCGATCCCAACCCGGTTTGGCCGCCCGATGCAAGCGGGGCGGCGCGGTTGGCCGCGCATGAAAAGGGCCGCCTGCCCACAAGCAAGCGGCCCTGATCAAAACCTGTGCAGGTCGGTGTCGCTCAGAGGCTGTTGTCCAGCGCCTCGAGGATGGCGTCGCCCATGCCGGAGGTCGACACCGGCGTGACGCCCTCTTCGCCCAGGAGGTCGGCGGTGCGTTTGCCGTCGGCCAGCACCTGCTCGATCGCGGCTTCGAGGCGGTCGGCCTCTTCGCCCAGGTCGAAGGAATAGCGCAGCGCCATCGCGAAGCTCAGGATGCAGGCGATCGGGTTGGCCTTGCCCTGTCCGGCGATGTCCGGGGCCGAGCCGTGGACGGGCTCGTAAAGCGCCTTGGGCCGCCCGTTCTCCATCGGCGTGCCGAGCGAGGCCGAGGGCAGCATGCCCAGCGAGCCGGTCAGCATCGCGGCGGCGTCCGAAAGCAGGTCGCCGAACAGGTTGTCGGTCACGATCACGTCGAACTGCTTGGGCCAACGGCAGAGCTGCATGGCGCCAGCGTCGGCGTACATGTGGGAAAGCTCGACCTCGGGGTAATCCTTGGCCACCTCTGTCACGACTTCGCGCCAGAGGATGCCCGATTCCATCACGTTGGCCTTTTCCATGGAGCAGAGCTTCTTGTCCCGCTTCATGGCCAGCTCGAACGCCGAGCGCGCGACGCGGTCGATTTCGCTCTCGGTGTAGCGCTGGGTGTTGATGCCCACGCGTTCGTTGCCTTCCTCGAAGATACCGCGCGGCTCGCCGAAGTAGATGCCGGAGGTCAGTTCGCGCACGATCATGATGTCGAGCCCGGCGACCACGTCCTTCTTCAGCGACGAGAAATCGGCCAGCGCGTCGAAGCATTGGGCCGGGCGCAGGTTGGCGAACAGGTCCATCTCCTTGCGCAGGCGCAGAAGGCCGCGCTCCGGCTTCACGGAGAAGTCGAGATCGTCGTATTTCGGGCCGCCCACGGCGCCCAGCAGGACCGCGTCGACTTCCTGCGCGTGGTCCATCGTGGCATCGGTCAGCGGCGTGCCGTGCTTGTCGTAGGCCGCCCCGCCCACGAGGTCCTCGGACACGTCGAACGTCAGGTCGCGCTTTTCGCCGTACCAGTCGATGATGCGGCGCACTTCGGCCATGACTTCCGGGCCGATCCCGTCGCCGGGGAGGATGAGGAGGGAGCCAACGCTCATGTCACTGTCCTTGGGCTGATTGCGTGTTGGCGTCGGGGTATACCGCGGGTGACGGGCGGTCAAGAAACCGCGCGCGCCAGCCCTTCGGCCAGCACGTCCCAGACCCGCGCCACCCGCGGCGTGCGCCGCATCGCTTCGTGCGCGGTCAGCCAGACCGGCAGGCTTGGCAGCGCCATCTCGGGGAACAACTGTTCCACCTCGGGCGTGGCGCGCCCCGTGGCGATCTGCGCGATCCCGACGCCGCAGCCCGCGCGCACGAGCTGCCAGTTGCCCGCCTGGTCGTCGGTCCGGGTGGCGAAGAAGCTCCGGTCCACCTGCAGACCCAGGTCGCGCATTCCGCGGATCAGCAGCTCCGAGCGGTCGTATCCCACCCAGTCGAGCGCGAGCGCCTCTTCCATCGTTTCGGGCCGGCCGACCCGGTCGAGGTAGCGCGTCGCCGCGAAGATTCCGATCGGCAGGTCGGTCACGTGACGCGTCACCATGTCGAGCTGGTCGGGCCGGTACATCCGCACGGCGATGTCGGCCTCCCGAAACAGCAGGTTGTCGCTGGAGTCGGTGGCGACGAGGTCGATCTGGATACCCGGCTCCTCGGCCCGCAGGCGCGCGAGGATCGGGGGCAGGACGAAATGCGCGACGATCACGCTGGCGGTGATGCGCACGGTGCCGGTGGGGGCCGCATCCTGTCCGGCGGCGATCAGGCTGATCTGGCCGACCGCCGCGCGCATGGCCCGGGCCGCCGGCAGAATGGCGTGGCCGGTGTCCGACAGCGTCAGCCCCTTGGCGTGGCGCTGGAAGAGCTCGGCCCCCAGCGCCGTCTCGATCTCGCGCACCTGACGGCCGAGCGTGGGTTGGCTGGAGCCGAGCGCGCGGGCCGCGGCGGAGAGCGATCCTTCCTCGGCGACGGCCAGGAAGGCACGTACGAGCGACCAGTCGAGGGCGTTGAGCGGGTTATCCATTCATGGATGAATACCATACTCTCGGTTTTGGGCAATTTCTGTTTGCCTGCGAATGGATACCTTGGGTCCATCAGCCAGATGGAGGCAAGCATGACCAAGACCGTTCTCATCCTCGGGGCGTCCGGCAAGATCGGCACCCATTCCGCCCGCGCCTTCGAGGCGGCGGGCTGGACCGTGCGGCGGTTCGACCGCAAGACCGACGACATGACGCAGGCCGCGATGGGCTGCGACGTGATCGTCAACGGGATGAACCCGCCCAAGTATCACAACTGGGCCGAGATCATCCCGCAGATCACCCGCGACGTCATCGCCGCCGCGCGCGCCTCGGGCGCGACGGTCGTCATCCCGGGCAACGTCTATGTCTACGGCGACACGGCGGGTGAATGGTCCGAGACCACGCCGCACCGCCCCTGTTCGCGCAAGGGCCGTATCCGCGACGAGATGGAACGGGCCTACCGCGACAGCGGGGTGCAGACGATCATCCTGCGGGCGGGCAATTTCCTCGATCCCGAGTCGGGGGATGACGTGATGACCGCGATGGTGCTGGCCCGGCTGGACAAGGGGCGGATGATGTATCCCGGCCCCGGCGACGTGGTGACGCCCTGGTGCTATCTCCCCGACTGGGCACGGGCTGCGGTCGCGCTGGCAGAGATGCGCGATGCGCTGGGCCGGTTCGAGGACGTCCCGTTCCCCGGACACGCGCTGTCGCTGGACGAGGTGCGCGCGTGGTTGTCGGCGGCGATGGGCCGCCCGATCCGGCGCACGTCGTTTCCCTGGTGGGCGCTGAGGCTCGCCGCGCCGGTGTGGGAACTCGGCCGGGAACTGACCGAGATGCGCTATCTCTGCGACACGCCCCACACTCTGGCGCCGAAACGGCTGGAGGCTCTGCTTCCGGGGTTCCGTCCGACGCCGCTCGACACGGTTCTGCGGGGGTATCTGCCGGAAGCGGCGGCGTCCGCCGCAGCACCGGTGCGCGCCTAGGGCAGGTCGATGTCGACCCAGACGACGCGGTGGCTGCTGGCGGCGGCCACCGTTTCGGCCATCGGGTCCTCCGGGGCGGGCCAGAAGACGCCGCTGTCCACCACCTCGAGCGTGGCGTCGGGCAGGATGTAGTCGGCGCGCAGGTTCCCCGGTTCGGGGTCGTCGAAATCCGCGGTGTCCTGCGCCGGGTTTCCCCCGTGGTCCGGGTTGGCGGCCACGATGCCGCCGGGACCCTCGGGTGCCGGGTCCTGTAGTCGCGGATGCTCCAGCACCCGGCGCATCGCGGCGTGCCGTCCGTCCCCGTCGAGCGGGTCGATGTTGGAGACGCCGGTGAGGATCACGGGACCATCCGGCGGGGCGAACGCCAGGTCGCCATCGAGCAATTTGAGCCAGAACAGAGCCTCATCCGCCCCCCGCGCGCCGTTCAGGTCCTCCGGTCCGTCGAAGACTGGCGGGGCGCCGTGCCAGGCGAGGATGTGGAGCGTGTCGTCCCGCACCCGGACGGGCAGGTCCCAGTGCGCGACCGACGACAGGCGTTGCACCGCGCGCGCCGCTTCGGACGGGAAGGGCGTGTCGCCGGCCATCGGGGCGAGGTTGCCCGGCACGTCGCGCCACAACAGGTCGGTAAAGCTGCGCACGTCGCCGATCGGGTGGCGCGACAGCACGGCCATGCCGCCCTGTCCGGTGAATTCGCCGTAACCCTGCGAATCGCGCGGCTCGCCTACGCGCCCATTGCCGTCGAGGTCTTCGCCCGAGGCCACGCCCGCGTTGGGCCGGTCGCTGAAAAGGTGCGGGTAGGGCGCCCCGGCTGCGTCCAGCAGGTCGATGAAGGCGGCAAGCGCGTGGCCCTCGAGATCCCAGTCGAAGCCGGTCAGGTGCAGGATGTCGGGATCGACCGCCGCGATGACCTCGACCACCGCCATGACCTGTGGGTCGCGGTCGCGGATGTCGGCAAGAAGCCGTCCGGGCCCATCGCGGAAAAGATCGGAATCGTAGGTCGCGATGCGGATCGGATCGCCCGTACCCGCCCCGGCCGCGAGGCTCAGACAGGCCGCAAGCGCCGCCCGCCGGATCACGCGGGCTGAAGCGACTTGCTCTCGGCGCTGGCCGAGTTGCGGGCGCGCTGTTCGCAGATCAGCGTGGCGACGCGCTGCATCGCGATCCCGCGCATGAAGAGCGAAGCGGGCAGGAAGGCCCAGGCCGAGATCGTCCAGATCATCGTCTGGTCGTTGGTGATCGAGATCGAGCCGAAGAGCCCCGAGGCGCCCTTGATCAGCGCGGGGGTCAGGAACGGCAGCAGGAAGCCCAGCGCCACGTTGAACCGTGCGTCGCGTTCCAGCCGCTCGACCACGTCACCGCCGGCGGTGGGGTCGAACATGGGCAGGTTCACCCAGACGTTGAAGCCGCCCTTGCGCTTGGGCCAGCCGGTGATGCGCAGGGCGATGACGAAGATCGCCAGTGACACGAGCGAGATCAGGTAGCTCATGCCGGCGGCCATGCGCAGGGTGATGATCTCCTGTGCCGTGGCACCCTCGGGCAGCATCAGAACGATGAGGCGCACGGGCGAATAGGGGAAGTCGATGGCCTTGCCGATCAGGGTGCCCACTGCGCCCACGAATTCGGTGAAGGTCGAGGGATCGGTGGTGCCGCGCGCCACGGCCGACAGCAGGAACACCGTCGCGAAGAGCGACAGGAACCGGATGCGGTTGAACGGCGGCGCCTCGCGGAATTCCACGAGGCCCGGGTAGGTCGAAGCGTATTCGAAAGTGGTCAGCGCGAAGCCGAAGACCGCCGCGAGGATCACGATCTGGATCGTCTCGTCCTGCACGCCGGGGATCATGAGCGAGGGCGTGATGATCAGGATCACGGCCAGGCACGCGCGCAGAAGTGCGCCGATAACGCGGGAAGTCATTGCTCTCTGTCCTCGCTCTGGCCGGGCGCGATGCGTTGCCGCGTCCCTTGTTCCAAACCGAAACCACCAATTATGGCGGTCTGCCTCATCATTGACATAATCTTGCCCACATTCGTGCGTTTCTGCAAGTAACGGTCTGAATTAACGAAAGATTCACGGCTGTATTGTGAGCGGAGTGGTGCGATTTTGCACCTATCCTGCGGCGGGAATTTGGCGGCCTTGTGGGTGCCCGCACCTTGTTGGGGGCGCGCCCCGGTCGGCTACAACATGTAGCCAACCCATTGTCCTCGTTTCCGAACAAGTCCGGGCGGCGGGCCGAAATTAAACGCGCGGCGCCGGGCCGGTACGGCTTTCATCCCGCGTCCAGCGCGCATATTGGCGGTGTCATGATGTCGTTTCTCGTTTCCAACGCCCGTTGGCTCGCCACCGGTTTTCTCCTCACCTTCGCGTCGTCTTTCGGCCAGACCTGGTTCATTTCGCTCTTCGCGGGCGAGATCCGCGCGGCGCATGACCTGAGCAACGGGGCGTGGGGCGGGCTCTACACGATCGCGACGCTGGGCTCCGCCGCGCTTCTGTTCAGCCGGGGCGCGCTGGTGGATACGATGCGGCTCTCGCGGCTCGCGCTGGTGATCAGCCTTCTTTTCGCGCTGGCCTGCATCGGCATGGCGCTGTCGGCCAACGTGGTGATGCTGGCGGTCGCGGTGTTCCTGCTGCGCTTCTGCGGCCAGGGCATGTTCTCGCACATGGCGGTGACGTCGATGGGGCGCTGGTTCCATGCCACGCGCGGGCGCGCGGTCGCCATCGCGTCGCTCGGGCACCCGCTGGGCGAGGCGGTGCTGCCGCTGATCTTCGTCACCCTGATCGGCGTGCTGGGCTGGCGTTTCACCTGGGGCATCGCGGCGGCCGTGATCCTCGTGGGGGTGATCCCGCTTCTCATGGCACTGCTGTCGCAGGACCGGGAGCCCGCGGGCGAGGTCGTGTCCGCGGAGGCGAGCGCGGGGCTGGGCGGCAAGCACTGGCAGCGGCGCGACCTCGTGCGGCACTGGCTGTTCTTCGCGATCCTGCCACTCTTCCTGACCCCGCCTTTCATCGGCACGGTGATCTTCTTCCAGCAGGTCAACATCGCCGAAACGAAGGGCTGGACGCTGGCGCAGATGGCGCCGGGCTACGTGATCTGGGCGACCATGTCGGTCGGCTTCGCGCTGATCGCGGGCTGGGCGGCGGACCGGTTCGGGCCGGAGCGGCTTCTGCCCATCCTGCTGGTCCCGATGGGCCTGTCGCTGTTCATCCTCGCGCCTGCCGAGGTGTTCCCGATGTGGTTCGTGGTCCTGGGCGTGATGGCGATGACGCAGGGGGCGGCGCAAAGTTTCCTGGGCGCCTTCCTGCCCCGTGTCTACGGCACGCGGCACCTGGGTGCTGTCCGGTCGCTTCAGACGGTGATCATGGTGATCTCGACGGCCATCGGGCCGGGGATCACGGGCGTGTTGATCGATGCGGGGATCAGTTTTCCCCGGCAGGGGATCGGGCTGGGCCTGTGGTGCCTTGCCCTCAGCGCCGCGATGGTGCCGGTGATGCTCCGGCTGCGGCGCGAGCTGGCATAGGCGGGGCCGAAGCCCCGCCCGCCGGTCTCAGACCCAGGGACGTTCCTGCGCCAGCTTGGCTTCGTAGGCGTCGATCGACGCCTTTTTCTCAAGCGTCAGGCCGATGTCGTCCAACCCGTTGAGAAGGCAGTGCTTCTGGAAGCTGTCGACCTCGAACGAGAAGCTTTCGCCGTCGGAGGTGGTGACGGTCTGCTCTTCGAGGTCCACGATCATGCGGGCGTTGGAGCCCTTCTCGGCGTCCTTCATGAGCACGTCGACCGCGTCCTGCGGCAGCACGATCGGCAGGATGCCGTTCTTGAAGCAGTTGTTGTAGAAGATGTCGGCGAACGAGGTCGAGATGACCGCCTTGATGCCGAAGTCGGCCAGCGCCCACGGGGCGTGTTCGCGCGACGAGCCGCAGCCGAAGTTGTCGCCGGCGACGAGGATCTGCGCCTCGCGGTACTGCGGCTGGTTCAGCACGAAATCGGGGATCTCGTTGCCCTCGCGGTCATACCGCATCTCGTCGAAGAGGTTCACGCCAAGGCCGGAGCGCTTGATCGTCTTCAGGAACTGCTTGGGGATGATCATGTCGGTGTCGATGTTCACCAGCGGCATGGGGGCCGCGATCCCGGTCAGCTTTTCGAATTTTTCCATTATTCGGTGTCCTCAATGGCGGGCCCACCCGTCCCGGGGGTCCTGCGTCGGGACCCGCCGGGGGATGGGCTGGCGTATCAGTTGAACTTGCGCACGTCGGTCAGGTGACCGGTCACCGCGGCCGCGGCGGCCATCGCCGGCGACATCAGGTGGGTGCGGCCCTTGTAGCCCTGGCGCCCCTCGAAGTTGCGGTTCGAGGTCGAGGCGCAGCGCTCACCGGGGGCGAGCTGGTCGGGGTTCATGGCGAGGCACATGGAACAGCCCGCGAGGCGCCATTCGAACCCGGCCTCCTCGAATATCTGGGCCAGGCCCTCTTCCTCCGCCTGCGCGCGCACGAGGCCGGAGCCCGGCACGATCATGGCGCGCACGCCCTCGGCGACCTTCTTGCCCTTCACGACCTTGGCGACTTCGCGCAGGTCCTCGATCCGGCCGTTGGTGCACGAGCCGATGAAGACCGCGTCGATCTTGATCTGGTCGAGCGGCGTGCCCGCCTCGAGCCCCATGTACTCCAGCGCGCGCTCGGCCGCGCCGACCTTGCCGCCGGTGAAATCGCCGGGCGCGGGGACCTTGGCCGAGATCGGCAGGACGTCCTCGGGCGAAGTGCCCCAGGTGACGACCGGCTCGATGTCCTCGCCCTTGAGCGTCACGACCTTGTCCCAATGGGCGTCGTCGTCCGAGTAGAGCGTCTTCCACCAGTTCATCGCGGCTTCCCACTGCGCGCCCTTCGGCGCGTGGGGACGGCCCTTGATGTATTCGAAGGTGGTCTCGTCCGGCGCGATCAGGCCGGCGCGGGCGCCGCCTTCGATCGCCATGTTGCAGACGGTCATGCGGCCTTCCATCGACAGGTCGCGGATCGCTTCGCCGCAATACTCGATGACATAGCCGGTGCCGCCGGCGGTCCCGGTCTCACCGATCACGGCGAGCGTGATGTCCTTGGCGGTCACGCCCGGCTTGAGCTTGCCGGTGATCTCCACCTTCATGTTCTTGGACTTCTTCTGGATCAGCGTCTGCGTGGCGAGCACGTGCTCGACCTCGGAGGTGCCGATGCCGTGCGCCAGCGCGCCGAACGCGCCGTGGGTCGCGGTGTGGCTGTCGCCGCAGACGACGGTCATGCCCGGCAGCGTCCATCCCTGTTCAGGGCCGACGATGTGCACGATGCCCTGGCGGACGTCGGACACCGGGTAGTAGTTCACGCCGAATTCCTTGGCGTTCTTGTCGAGCGCCTCGACCTGGATGCGGCTTTCCTCGTTCTCGATGACGCCGTTGATGCGGTCGAGCGTGGTTGGCACGTTGTGGTCCGGCACCGCGATGGTCTTGTCGGGCGAATGAACGGTGCGGCCCGCCATGCGCAGACCTTCGAAGGCCTGCGGGCTGGTCACTTCGTGCACCAGGTGGCGGTCGATGTAGAGGAGGCAGGTGCCGTCCTCGGCTTCATGGGCGACGTGGGCGTCCCAGATCTTGTCGTAGAGTGTTTTCCCGGCCATGGGGTTTTCTCCTAGGGGAAATGTTCGAATTTCGGACGTGCGGAAAAGGTCGCCGGCTCAGAGGCAGGCGAGGATCGTCAGCGTCGCGCCGTGAAACCGCCAAGGCAGGCGGGACCGGTCGTCCATGTCGAAAATCCGTGTCATGCAGGGCGATTTATACCTCCGAAGCGAGTCTCGCAAGCGCGGGGTTTCGTGCTAAGCTGATGGAGGTATCACCAAGAGGCTGCGATGAGGCCGGAGGACGACCCCTTTTTCGGCGACGAAGCGGTACGCGCGTTGCAGGCGGCGCGCGACGCCGAGGTGGCCGTGATGCGCGAAACGCCGGGTGCGGTGATCCACGCCCGGGCGCTCACCACGGACGACCCGGAGGCATTCGGTTGGGACCGCCTGCGCGACGGGATGCGCCGCGAAGGCAACGTGTCGATCCGGGGCGCGTCGCCGGAGACGGTGCTGAAGGCCGAGCACGAGCTTGCCGCCTTCGCGCCGAAGCTGCATGTCTGGGACCTGTTCCTGGCTGATGCAGAAGCGATCCGCGCGGCCTGTGGTCCCATCGTCGCGGCCGGGTTGCCCGAGGGCGTCACGCGCCAGCCGGACAACGAGATCGACGACCATGCGCTGCACGAGATGCAGGTCTTCCTCGACGCGCACGGGATATCGCCGTTTTCCAAGACGGCGCTGTCAGGGGCGCTTTTTCCCGCCAAGGCCGTGATCCTGCGCAAGGCAGACGGCGAAATTGCCGCGACAGCGTTTTCCGCGCTGACCCACAACAGCCACTCCTGGCTCGCCGGGATCGCCTGGGTCGGGCTGATCGCAGTGGACCCTTCCCTGCGCGGGCTGGGCCTGGGCAAGACGGTGGACGCGATCGCCAATCTTGCCGCCGTGGACGAGCTCGGCGCGGCCGGCGCGACCGAGTTCGTGGCCGCCGACAACGCGGCCTCGCGCGCGATGCTGCGTGCCTGCGGGCTCGCGCAGGTGCCGGATCGCATGGTCGTCATGTTCTCGACGTCCGAGCAGCGGATGACACGGTGACAGCGCCGTCCGCGCCGCCCGCCAAGTGATCCGACACAAGCCATTCGGCGTATCAGTCACGTTCTACCGAATGGAGGTCATCATGACCGGGACGCTTGCAAAGGTCGCCACGCTCGCGACGGGGTTCGGGCTCACCGGATCGCTCGCCGTGGCGGAAGGATCCTACCACGGCTACGAATCGCCCAGGTACAATGTCGAAGCCCGGATCGAGACGGCCGAACTGCGCGCCTATGCCCCGCATACGCTGGCCGAAGTCACCGTGCGCGGCGACCAGGACCGCGCGCTCAGCCGGGGCTTCAGCGTTCTTGCGAAATACATCTTCGGCGGCAACCGGAGCCAGGCGAAGGTGGCCATGACCTCGCCCGTCACGCAGGCGCCGAGGCAGAAGATCGCGATGACCACGCCGGTGACGCAGAGCGGCGACGGGTCGCTCTGGACGGTGACCTTCATGATGCCGGCGGAATTCACCCTCGACACCCTGCCGGTGCCGGAGAACGACGCAATCCGGTTCCGCACGACGGACCCGGAGCGGCGGATCACCCTGCAATTCTCCGGCCGGGCCACCACCGCGCGGCTCGACCAGAAGGCCGCGGAACTGGCCGGGATCGCCCGGCGCAACGACGTGGCGATCGACCCCGCGCCGCTCTATGCCTTCTACGACGACCCGTTCACCCTGCCGTGGAACCGCCGCAACGAGGTCTCCTACAGGCTCAGGTGACCCGGGTCTGCCCGGAAGTCTCCTTTAAAACTGGACGGTTGGCAGAGGATTTGCCAACCTGACGGGGAAGGGAGCGCGATGGCCTCACATACCTCCGATATGACGACGACGGCCCCCGGACCCGGCTCGCCCGGCCTGGTGACACCGGCTGCCGAGGACGTGGCGCTCGACCTCTTCGCACAGGCGCAGACGTTCCTTGCCGGCCTGATGCGGCCCTGGAACGCTTACCAGATCCTGATCGCGCTCGGGCTGGTGCTGGCCGCCTACCTGATCGCGCGCATCCTCGCCCCGCGCTTCCACGAATGGCTGCGCAGCCGCGAGAACTGGCCGAAATGGCGCATGCGCTTCGGCGTCATGGCGCACCGGCGCCTGCGGCTGATCGTCTTCGTCGCGCTGATCTGGCCCACGGTCTGGATCATGCGCGAGGTGACCTGGCCGTCCCGTTCCTACCTCCTGGCCATCGTCGCCGAGCTCGCGCTGGCCTGGCTGGTGATCGCGGTGCTGGCGCGCTTCATCGGAAATGCCTTCCTGCGCGGCCTGGTGCGCACCGCCGGCTGGGTGTGGGTCACGATCTCGATCCTCAACCTCGAGGCCGAGACGGTCGCCATCCTGGACGGCTTCGCCATCACGGCAGGCGACATGCGCCTGTCGCTCTGGATGGTGGTGCAGGCGGTGGCGATCCTGGCCGCGCTGCTCTTCGCGGCGCGCTTCATCTCGATCAACTCGTCCACGCGCATCCGCAAGAGCAAGGACATCAGCCCGTCCATGCAGGTGCTGGTGATCAAGTTCCTGCAAATGCTGCTCTACGCCGCGGCGATCTTCATTGGCCTGCGCGTGGTGGGCGTGGACCTCACCGGCCTCGCGGTCCTGTCCGGCGCGATCGGCGTCGGCCTGGGCTTCGGCCTGCAGAAGGTGGTGTCGAACCTGGTCTCCGGCGTCATCATCCTGCTCGACAAGTCGATCAAGCCCGGGGACGTCATCAGCCTGGGCGAAACCTTCGGCTGGATCGAGCAACTGGGCGCGCGCTACGTCTCGGTCGTCACGCGTGACGGCAAGGAATACCTGATCCCGAACGAGGACCTGATCACCGGGCAGGTGGTCAACTGGTCGCACACCAACGCCTTCGTGCGGCTCGATATCTTCTTCGGCACCGCCTACCACGACGACCCGCACAAGGTGCGCAAGGTGGCGATCGACGCGGCCAAGAGCGTGGACCGCGTGCTGTCGTTCCGGCCGCCGGTCTGCCACATCATCGGGTTCGGAGACAGTTCGGTCGACTACATCCTGCGGTTCTGGATCGACGACCCCACCGGCGGCCTGACCAACATCCGCGGCAACGTCTACCTCGCGCTCTGGGACGCGTTCCGCGAGCACGGGATCTCGATTCCCTTCCCGCAACGGGAGGTGCGCCACCTCAACGATCCGCGAAAAGTGGCCGAACCGGGCGAAGGCGAGAATTGAAAATCGCGGAATCAATGCTACTTTCAAAGTATCCCGGCGCCGGGGACCGATGCGGCGTGCAACGAAGGAGGACAATGTCCTGTCTTATCATCCAGACGCGGCCGAATTGCCGGCCGCAGGATCGGGCGGCATGACGACCCCGCCCATCAAAGCGTCGAGTGAACGTATTCTCGACACCGTTCTTTCCTCGCTCGAAGACGACAAGGCCGAAGACATCGTGACCATCGACCTGCGCGGCAAGTCCGCGATGGCCGACAACATGGTCGTGTGCTCGGGCCGTTCGTCGCGCCAGGTCGCGGCGATCTCGGAAAAGCTGACCGATCGTCTCAAGCAGGAGATGGGCATCATCTGCAAGGTCGAGGGCAAGGACCAGGGCGACTGGGTCCTGATCGACACGGGCGACGTGATCGTCCACGTGTTCCGCCCGGAAGTCCGTGACTTCTACCAGATCGAGAAGATGTGGATGACGCCTCAGGCGGCCCCGGCCAAGGCCTGATGCGGGTACATATCGTCGCGGTGGGGCGGCTGAGACGCGGCCCCGAACGCGACCTGATCGACGACTACGTCACCCGGTTCGACCGCACCGGGCGCGCGCTGGGTCTCGGACCGCTTTCCATCACCGAAGTCGAAGACAAGAAGGGCGGCGGAATGTCCGCCGAGGCCGAGCTTCTGTCACGCGCCGTGCCGGATGGCGCGGTGCTGGTCGCGATGGACGAGCGTGGACGCGAACAGACCTCCCCCCAATTCGCGGAGCAACTCGCCGGATGGCGCGACCAGGGCCGCGGTGACGTGGCCTTCGTCATCGGCGGGGCGGACGGGATAGATCCGGCGCTCCGGGCCCGGGCCGATGCGGCCATGTCCTTCGGCAAGATGGTCTGGCCCCACATGCTGGCGCGCGCGATGCTGAGCGAACAGCTTTACCGTGCCGCCTCGATCCTCGCCGGGAGCCCGTATCACCGGGTGTGAAAAGGGGGCTTCGCCCCCGTCGCGCCAAGGCGCGACTCCCCCAAAGTATTTGTCGAACGATGAAGGGGATCGTCGCACGATCCACCTCCCGGCGCGTGGACCGGGAGGCTTCACCGTTCACGGCCATCGGCTCTTCAGCCTGTGCCGCGCCTCGATCATGGCGGGTTAATCTTAACAAACGGTGAAGCCGCCTCCTTCATCGTTCCGGAAATACTTCGGAGGGGGACCGGGGGAGGCAGCGCCTCCCCCGGCCGGTCGGGCGGGCACGGCCCGTTCGAAACCCCTGCCGCATTGCCCTCGCGCGCGTCACCCCATAGAACGGGGGCAGGCAAGTGCGAGGCAGACATGACCACCCCGAAACCCGTCGTTCTGTGCATCCTCGATGGCTGGGGACTGCGCGTGGAAAGCCATGGCAACGCGGTGGCGTTGGCCGAGAAGCCGGCCTTCGACGAGCTGATGATGGTCTGGCCCAATGCGACCCTTGTGACCCACGGCAACGACGTGGGCCTGCCCGCGGGCCAGATGGGCAATTCCGAGGTGGGGCACACCAACATCGGGGCCGGTCGCGTGGTGGCGATGGACCTGGGCCAGATCGACCTTGCGATCGAGGACCGGTCCTTCTTCCAGAACGCGGCCCTGATGCAGTTCATCGACGACATGAAGTCCTCCGGCGGCACCGCCCACCTGATGGGGCTGACCTCGCCGGGCGGCGTGCATTCGCACCAGGACCACATCGTGGCGGCCGCGCGCGCGATCTCGAACGCCGGGGTGCCGGTGGTCGTTCACGTGATCACCGACGGGCGCGACGTGGCGCCGAAATCCGCGCGCGAACAGGTCGCGCAGTTCATGGCCGACCTCCCCGACGACGTCGCGGTGGCGAGCGTCACGGGGCGCTATTTCGCGATGGACCGCGACAACCGGTGGGAGCGGGTGAGCCGCGCCTACGACGCGATGGTCAAGGCGATGGGCGAGACGGCCGGAAGCGCCGACGACGCGATCGCGGCCGCCTATGACCGCGGCGAGACCGACGAGTTCATCCAGCCCACGGTGATCGAGGGGCACACCGGCATCCATGACGGGGACGGTATCTTCTTCATCAATTTCCGCGCCGACCGGGCGCGCGAGATCCTGCGCGCCATCGGCGAGCCGGGCTTCGCCGAGTTCGACGTGGGGGCGCGCCCGAAGCTCGCCGCGCTTCTCGGGATGGTCGAATATTCCAAGGCGCACAACGCCTACATGACCACCTGTTTTCCCAGCGAGGACATCGTCAACACGCTGGGCGCCTGGGTCGCGAAGAAGGGCAAGCGGCAGTTCCGGCTCGCCGAAACCGAGAAATACCCGCACGTCACCTTCTTCCTCAACGGCGGCAAGGAAGAGCCGGAGGAGGGCGAGGATCGCTACATGGCACCCAGCCCCAAGGTCGCGACCTACGATCTTCAGCCGGAGATGAGCGCGGCGGAGGTCGGGCGCGAGCTCGTGAAAGCCATCCACGCGAAATACGACCTGATCGTCGTGAACTTCGCGAACCCGGACATGGTGGGTCATACCGGCGATCTCGATGCCGCGATCCAGGCGGTCGAGGCCGTGGACGAGCAGCTGGGCGAGGCGATGATCGCATTGCGCGAGGAGGGCGGTGCGATGATCGTGACCGCCGATCACGGCAATTGCGAAATGATGGTCGACCCCGAGACCGGCGGGCCGCACACCGCCCACACCACGAACCCGGTCCCGGTGGCGCTGTTCAACGGGCCGGAGGGGGCGCAGATCCGCTCCGGGCGGCTGGCCGACCTGGCTCCGTCGCTCCTCGACCTGATGGAGCTCGAGCAGCCGGCGGAGATGACCGGCAAGAGCCTGATCGTCCGGTGAGGCGGGCGGCGATCCTCATCGCCGCGTGCCTTGTGCTGGCGGCCCCCGCCACGGCCCAGACCGATCCGGCGGATTCCGCCCGGCAGGCCATGCGCCTCCTGGAAGATGCCCAGGCCGCGCTCGATGACGCCGATGGGGCGAGCGACCGGGTCGCGGCGCTGACACAGACGGTGCAGGCCTACGAGGCGGGTCTTGCGGCCCTGCGCGAGGGGCTGCGCCAAGCCCGGGTGCGCGAGGCGGCGATCGACGGCGTGTTCCAGGCCGAGAATGAGCGCTTGGCCCAGCTCCTGGGCGTGCTCCAGGCGATCGAGGCAGCGCCCGAGCCGCACCTGCTTCTGCACCCCAGCGGCCCCGTCGGCACCGCGCGCACCGGCATGATCCTGTCGGAGGTCACCCCGGCGCTCAGCGCCGAGGCCAACCGCCTGCGCGAGGCGTTGCAGGAGATCGCGGTGCTTCGTTCCCTGCAGGAGGCCGCGGTCGACACGCTGGAAAACGGGCTGACCGGCGTGCAGCGCGCGCGCACCGAGCTCAGCCAGGCGATGTCGAACCGCACCGACCTGCCGCGCCGGTTCACCACGGACCCGGAGGCGATGGAGAACCTGGTCGCCACCGCCGACACGTTGGAAAGTTTCGCCTCGGGCCTGATGTCGGCCACGGTGGAGGACACGAGCGTCTCGATCGCCAACCCGGGGTTCGTCGAGGCGCAGGGTACGCTCGAGCTGCCCGTGCTGGGCCGCGTCATCCGCCATGCTGGCGAAGCGGACGCGGCCGGGGTGCGCCGCCCGGGCTGGGTCATCGCGACCCGGCCTCTCACGCTGGTCACGCTTCCGTGGGCGGCGACGATCCGCTACCTGGGGCCGCTGCTCGACTACGGGCTGGTGGCCATCGTCGAGCCGGGCGAGGATTATTTGCTGGTGCTCGCCGGGCTGGGGCAGGTCTTCGGCGAGGTCGGGGAGGTGCTGCCGCAGGGCGCGCCGATCGGCCTGATGGGCGGGGCCGCGCCGGACGACCCTCAAGCGTTTTTGATTTCCAACGACCAGTCGGGAGGCGCAGAAGCGAGTGAGACGCTTTACTTGGAGCTGCGCCACGAAGGTGAGCCTGTGGACCCGGCCGACTGGTTTGCGGTATCGGGGGAGTGACGGGCGCCGCCGCGCCGACACCTGAACACGAAAAGAGAGCAGACGAGATATGAAGAAATTCCTGATCGCCGCCATCGGTGGCACGCTCGCCGGGGTGATCCTGACCACGCAAGTGGCCGCACCGCTCCTGGCACAGGACGAAGGTCGTTCGACCACCGTCTATCAGCAGCTCGATCTGTTCGGTGACGTGTTCGAACGCATCCGCGCGCAATACGTCGAAGAGGTGGACGAGGCCGACCTGATCGAGGCCGCGATCAACGGCATGCTCTCGTCGCTCGACCCCCACAGCTCCTACCTGCCGCCCGATGACGCCGACGCGATGCGGGTGCAGACGCGCGGGTCTTTCGGCGGCCTCGGGATCGAGGTCACGCAGGAAGAGGGCTTCGTGAAGGTCGTCTCGCCGATGGATGGCACCCCGGCCGACGAGGCCGGCGTCGAGGCCGGCGATTTCATCACCCACGTGGACGGCGAAAGCCTGCTGGGCCTGACGCTGGACGAGGCCGTCGATCTCATGCGCGGGCCGATCGGGTCCGAAATCATCATCACCGTGGTGCGCGAGGGCCGTGAAGAGCCCTTCGACATCTCGATCATCCGCGACACGATCAAGCTGACCGCCGCCACCGTGCGCCAGCAGGGCGAGGCGGTCGTGATCCGCATCACCACGTTCAACGACCAGACCTATCCCAACGTGGTCGAAGGTTTCGAAGAGGTCGTCGGCGAGATGGGCGGTCTCGACAACGTCGAAGGCGTCGTGCTCGACCTGCGCAACAACCCGGGCGGCCTGCTGAAACAGGCGATCGCGATTTCGGATGCCTTCCTCGAGGGCGGTGAAATCGTGTCGACCCGTGGCCGCGACCCGGAAGAGAGCGACCGGGTGAACGCCGAGCCGGGCGACATCACCGAGGGCAAGCCGCTGGTCGTGCTGATCAACGGCGGCTCGGCCTCGGCGTCCGAGATCGTTGCGGGCGCGCTTCAGGATCACCACCGCGGCGTTGTCGTGGGGACCAAGAGCTTCGGCAAGGGGTCGGTGCAGACCGTCATGCCGATCCGGGGCGACGGCGCGATGCGCCTGACCACCGCGCGCTACTACACCCCGTCGGGCCGCTCGATCCAGGCGCTGGGCGTGAGCCCCGACATCGTGGTCGAACAGCCGCCGCGCCGCGAGGAGACCGAGGAAGAGGAAGACACCGGCTTCACCCCGCGCAGCGAGGCGGACCTGCGTGGCTCGCTCGACAACGACAGCCTGAGCGAGGACGAGGTCCGTCAGATCGAGCAGGAACGGGAAGAGGCCGAGGCTGCCGCCCGCCTGCGCGACGAGGATTTCCAGCTGTCCTACGCCGTCGACCTGCTGCACGGGCTGTCCACCTTCGGGCGCGAGTGAGCCGGGCATGACGCCGGAGGATATCGCCGCGCTGCCCTACCGGCCCTGCGTCGGTGTCGTGCTGGCCAATGACGAAGGCAAGATCTTCGCCGGCCAGCGCATCGACGCCAAGGACCTGGGCACCGACGCCACCGCCTGGCAGATGCCGCAGGGCGGGGTCGACGAAGGCGAGGCGCCGCGCGACGCGGCGCTTCGCGAATTGCTGGAAGAAACCGGGGTGACCCCCGACCTCGTCGAGGTCGAGGCCGAACACCCCGACGCGCTGCGCTATGACCTGCCGGAAGAGCTGGTGGCGAGCGGGAAGATCTGGAAGGGCAGGTACAAGGGCCAGGAACAACGCTGGTACCTGATGCGCTTCAAGGGGACGGACGATCAGATCGACATCGAAACCGAACACCCGGAGTTCAGCGAATGGACATGGATCGACCCGGACGAGATGGTCGCGCGCATCGTGCCCTTCAAACGCGACATCTACCGCGCCGTGATGGACGCGTTTCGCGACCGCTTGTGACGCTGGCGCTGGTCGCGGCGCTGGTCGCGCCGGGGCCCGCGGCCGCGCTGTCGTGCATCCGCACCACGCCGACCGACGCCTTCCAGCGCGCCGACGAGTCGCCCGACCGCTACGTGGTGGTGCACGGGCGGCTCGATTTCGACCAGTCCCGCGCGCCCGAGGGGTATGACGAGGACGCCTCGGACGTGACCCTGCCCGCCCGGCTGAGCGGGCAGGCGCTGAACCGGGACGGATTCACGACGCCCTTCGACGTGTCGCTCGATCTCACCCTGCAATGCGCGGGGCCCTGGTGCGGGACGATCGCGAGGGATGTCGACCAGCTGCTGTTCGTAAAGGTGCTGGACCGGGGCTACGCGCTCGAGATCGGGGCGTGCCCGGGCAACGCGTTTGCGAACCCGTCGCAGGGGGACCTCGACGCGATGGTGGAGTGTCTTGGCGGAGCGTGCGTGGTGGAGCGCGAATAGCCTGCTTCGCCGTGGGCTCTGCCCGCGTCGCGCCGGAGGCGCGCCAATCCAGACGATCAAGAGGACAGGGCCCGGCGCGCGTCCATGCCTTGCGCGACGACACCGTGCATCTCGACTCCAAATGAGAACAAAAGGTGAATATAATGCCGACTCGATGTTCGTGGAGCTTTGCATAACCTCCAACTTCACCTTTCTCACCGGCGGATCCCATGCCGAGGAATACGTGGAGCGGGCCGCGCTCATGGGAATGGGAGCGCTGGCGGTGGCCGATGTGAATTCGGTCGCCGGGATCGTGCGCGCCCACACCCATGCGCGCGAGATCGGGCGGATGATGGCGGCGCGCGCGCGGCGCGAGGCGCAGGAGGGGATCATCGGGCCGCCGCGCCCGGCGCATGTGCCCGCACCCCCGTCGCTGCCCATCGACAACGTGCCCCGGCTGTTGCCCGCGGCCCGGATCGTGACCGAGGACGGGGTCGAGATCACCGCCCTGCCGCGGGACCGGACGGCCTGGGGACGGCTCAGCCGGCTGATTTCCACCGGGCGGCTGCGCACGAAGAAGGGAAGCTGCCTGTTGCGCCTGGCCGATCTCACGACCGGGGCGCTCGACGGGATGGAGCTGCTTCTGCATCCGCCGGGGGCGCAGGTCTCCAGGCTGATCGGCCCGCTTCTGAAACGCCACGGGGACCGGATGCACCTCGTCCTCGCCCCCCGCTACGACGGGCGCGACCCGGTGCGCTTCGATCACCTCGCCGCGCTGGCGGCGCGGCTTGGCCTGCCCACCGTGGCGAGCGCCGAGCCGATCATGCACCACGGGCGCCGACGCAAGCTGGTCGACGTGCTGAGCGCGGTGCGGCTGGGGCTCAGGGTGGAGGAACTGGGCCACCACGCGCAGCCCAACGCCGAGCGGCGGCTGCGGTCGGAGGCGGAGATGCTCCGGCTCTTCGCGGGCCACGAGGACGCGGTGCACCGATCGGGCGAGATCGCGGCGCGGCTGGGCTTCCAGCTGGACGAGTTGCGGTACGAGTACCCGTCGGAGATCTCGGAGGGCGAGACCCCGACCGCGCGGCTGTCGCGCCTTGCCCGGGCCGGGCTGCGCGAGCGGTATCCGGCGGGCGCGCCGGAGCGGGTGACGAAGCTCATGGAGCACGAGCTCGCCCTGATCGCGAAGCTGAACTACGAGCCCTATTTCCTGACCGTGCGCGACATCGTGGCCTTCGCCCGGTCGCGCGGCATCCTGTGCCAGGGGCGGGGGTCGGCGGCGAACTCGGTCGTCTGTTACGCGCTGGGCGTGACGAGCGTGAGCCCCGAGATCGGGACCATGGTCTTCGAACGCTTCGTGTCCGAGGCGCGCGACGAGCCGCCCGACATCGACGTGGATTTCGAGCACGAGCGGCGCGAGGAGGTGATCCAGCACATCTACGAGAAATACGGGCGCCACCGCGCCGGGCTTTGCGCCACCGTGATCCATTACCGCGGCAAGCGGGCGATCCGCGAGGTGGGCCGCGCGATGGGGCTGACCGAGGACACGATCGCCAGCATGGCCAGCCAGGTCTGGGGCTGGGGGGCCAGCGGCATGCGCGCCGCGCGGCTGGCCGAGATCGGGCTGGACCCGGAGGACCCCAAGCTGGGCCAGGTGCTCGACCTCGTGGACGAGATCCAGGGCTTTCCCCGGCACCTGAGCCAGCACGTGGGCGGGTTCATCATCACCGAGGGGCGGCTGGACGAGCTGGTCCCGATCGAGAACGCGACGATGGAGGATCGCACGGTCATCTGCTGGGACAAGGACGACATCGACGCGCTGGGCATCCTGAAGGTCGACGTGCTCGCGCTGGGCATGCTGACCTGCATCCGCAAGGCGTTCGGGCTGATGGACAGCCATCTTGGCCTGGACCTCACGCTCGCCTCCGTCCCGCCCGAGGATCCGGCGGTCTACGACATGCTGTGCCGGGCCGATTCCCTGGGTGTCTTCCAGGTGGAAAGCCGCGCGCAGATGAACTTCCTGCCCCGGATGAAGCCGCGCAGCTTCTACGACCTGGTGATCCAGGTGGCGATCATTCGCCCCGGTCCGATCCAGGGCGACATGGTCCATCCGTTCATCCGGCGGCGCAACGGCGAGGAAAAGGTCGAGTTTCCCTCGGACGCGCTGGGGCAGGTTCTGGGCAAGACGCTGGGCGTGCCGCTGTTCCAGGAGCAGGCGATGCAGATCGCCATCACCGGCGCCGGGTTCACGCCGGAAGAGGCGGATCAGCTGCGCCGGTCGCTCGCCACCTTCAAGAAGCACGGGAGCGTGTCCGACTTCCGCACCCGGTTCATCCGGGGGATGCGGGCCAATGGCTATGACCTCGACTTCGCCGAGCGGTGCTTTTCCCAGATCGAGGGGTTCGGCTCCTACGGGTTCCCCGAAAGTCACGCGGCGAGCTTCGCGCTCCTGGTCTATGCCAGCGCCTGGATCAAGCATCACCATCCGGGGATCTTCTGCTGCGCGCTGCTCAATGCGCAGCCGATGGGGTTCTATGCGCCCGCCCAGATCGTGCGCGATGCGCGCGAGCACGGGGTGGAGGTGCGCCCGGTCTGCATCAACGCGAGTTTCTGGGACAACGTGATGGAGCCGGACGGCAAGGGGGGGCTGGCCGTGCGGCTGGGCTTCCGCCAACTGCGCGGGATGGCCGAGGAGGAGGCGACGTGGATCGCGGGCGCGCGGGGCAACGGCTACACGGCGGTCGAGGACGTGTGGCGCCGGGCCGGCGTGTCGCCCAAGCTGATCGCCCGGCTGGCCGAGGCCGATGCCTTCGCCGCGCTGGGGCTGAGCCGACGCGACGCGCTGTGGCAGGCGCGCGCGCTTTCGGGCGAGAGCCCGCTGCCGTTGTTCGCAGGGGATCTGGACGGGGAGGGCATCGTGGAACCGGCCGCCCATTTCCCCGCGATGAGCGAGGGCGAGGAGGTGGTGGAGGATTTCGTGTCGATGCGCCTGACGCTCCGGTCGCACCCCATCGCCCTGATCCGCCACATGCTGACGCCGGGGGCGGGGGCGCAGGCCTGACCCATGCGCCTGGCACCGGGGAGGCGTCGGTGGGGGCTGCCGTCGCCCGGCTACTCTACTTCTCTAGAATCCTAGGATTCTAGAGAAGTAGAAGCGAAAAAAGGTCTTTATATCAGCGGCTTGGGGGGCCGGCGCTCGGCGCGTTCATGAAGCGGAACGCCTTTCGCAGGCTAGGTGCCCGTGACGGCCGCCCTCATTCCTCCCCTGCCTCGCGGACCCGGGCCCGCAACAGGCGGAGGAATTCCGCGACCGCCTCGGTCGGGGGCTCTTCCCCGTAGCGCGTGACGCCGATCGAGACGCGGGACCCCGGCAGGCGAATGTCGACGGGCCGCAGTTCCGGCGGCAATCGGCGCAGCCCCGAGCGCCCGTAGCACAACAGCGCGATCGAGCGGCTGGCCGCGATCATCTGCTCGGCATTGGAGAACGAGAACATCTCGGCCGATTGCGCCGGCGGGATGGTGCCCGCGGCGCGGAACATGCGGTCGAAAAACGCGCGGATCGGGGTGCCGTGGGGGGCCACGATCCATTGCTCGCCCGCCAGCTCCTCCATCCCGGGGCGGCTGTGGTGCACCGGGTGGTCGGCGCGCGCGATCATCATGTAATCCTCGTGATAGAGGTGCTCCTCGACCATTTCGGGAAAGGGCGAAGGATCGCGCAGGACGCCGATGATTAGGTCGATCTCGCCACGCCGGAGCGCCTCCACCAGCGTGTCGTAACCGCCGGGCACCGCGACCAAATGGACGTGGGGGTGCGTGCGGGTGATCTCGCCGAAGGCCTCGAGCACCAGGCCCTGGCCCGAAAACGGCAGCATCCCTACCGACACGCGGCCCACCAGCGCGTCGCCGGTCTCGGCGAGCAGCGCCGGAATGTCGGCCAGCGTCGCGACCACGCGGTCCCACAGGGCGGCAAGCGCGCGGGCGGCCTCGGTCGGTTCCATCCCCACCTTGCGGCGGATAAAGAGTTCCGGGGTGACGTAACCCGCGACATCGCCCAGGGCCTGGCTCACCGAGGGCTGGCTCACCCCGAGCGCGCGGGCCGCGGCCGAGACGCTGCCGTGACGCACCACCGCGGCAACCGCGCGCAGGTGGCGCCAGCGGGCGAGGTTGGGCAGGCGCAGGGGACCGTCGTGGCGCAGCGGGCCGCGTTCCACCGCCTCGAGGTCGAGCGTGATGCGGCGGCACTGTTCGATCACGATATCGCCCATCGCCGTCGGCTCGGACCCCGACCAGCCGCGCTGGAACAGCGTCACGCCCAATCGTGCCTCGGCGTCGTGCAACGTGCGCGAGAAGGCGGGTTGCGACATGGCGGCCGATTCGGCGGCATCCGACAGGCGGCGATGCTCCGACAGGGCGCGGATCACCCGGACGTGACGGGCCGAGAGGACGGGCAGGGGGCGTTCCATGCTGGGATATAAGCATTTCAGTATATATTATACAAACTGCGCATAAGCGGCTCGGCGCCCCCCTGCCTATATACGCTCCAACACCACTTGCGGGAGGACACCCAGATGAGCGCGAAGACCCTTGAAGAAAGGTTGGCCGGTTACGACAGCCCCTTTGCCATGCTGTACGACAACCAGATGGGCCGTTACCCGTTCCCGATCGAGGCGGAGTACACCCATTGGGCCGAAGAGCAGCGCGCCTGGCGCGAAGGCGTCGCCCTGATGAACCAGAGCTTCCACATGACCGACCTTTACGTCAAAGGCCCGGACGTGATGAAGCTGCTCTCCGACATCTCGGTCAACAGCTACGCCAAGTTCGGCAAGGGCAAGGCCAAGCAGATCGTCTGCGTGAACCACGACGGCTACCTCATCGGCGACTCGATCGTCTTCGGCCTCGCCGATGACGAGGTGAACATCGTCGGCCGCCCGATCGTGCCGAACTGGGTGCAGTACCACGCCGAAACCGGCGGTTACGACGTCACCGTCACCCGTGACGAGCGCAAGCTGGACGACCCGGAGAACCGCCGTCTGACCTACCGTTACGAAGTGCAGGGGCCGAAGGCGCTCGACCTGCTGAACGAGGTGAACGAGGGCGGTGAGCTCACCACCAAGTTCTTCAACATGGGCGAGATCACCATCGCCGGCTGCAAGGCGCAGACCCTCAGCCACGGCATGGGCGGCGCCCAGGGGCTGGAGATCTGGGGTCCGTTCGACGAGGGCGACAAGGTCAAGGCGCGTCTCATGGAAGTGGGCGAGAAGTACGGTCTCCGGCTCGTCGGCAGCCGCGCCTACGCCTCGGCCGCGGCCGAGTCGGGCTGGGTGCCCAGCGTCGTGCCGGCGATCTACACCGGCGAGAAGATGAAGCCCTACCGCGAGTGGCTGAAGGCCACCTCGTTCGAGGCGCTCTCGACGCTCGGCGGGTCGATGAAGACCGGCAACATCGAAGATTACTACATGACCCCGTGGGACGTGGACTACGGCCGCGTGGTCAAGTTCGACCATGACTTCATCGGCCGCGAGGCGCTCGAGAAGATGGCCGAACAGCCCCAGCGCAAGAAGATGACGCTGGTCTGGAAGCCCGAGGACGTGCTCGCCGTGAACATGGGTCTCATGGATGACGGCGACCTGCCGACGAAGACCATGGACTTCCCCGCGGCGCATTATGCCAGCTACCCGTATGATCTGGTCACCAAGGACGGCCGTACTGTGGGCATCTCGATCGCCCCGGCCTATTCCGCGAACGAACGGGCTTGGATCAGCCTCGCCGTGCTCGACCCCGAGGTGGCGGAAACGGGCACTGAAGTGACGGTAACGTGGGGTGAGCCGGACGGCGGATCGACTAAACCGACCGTCGAGCGGCACCGCCAGATCGACGTCCGGACGGAAGTCCACCCCTGGCCCATCCACGACGCGGTCCGGGAAACGTATCGCAAGCAGACTTGAGGAGAGGACCCATGGCTGTGGTCAACATGATGAAGAACAAGCCGGCGGCCGGCCAACTGGCCGACTTCCTGGAGGGCGTGTCAATCGAGGTGATGCCGCGCACCGCCGCGAAGGTCGAGGATTTCACCGAAATCCTTCCCGCCGGTACCCGGGTCTACATCGCCCACATCGAGGGCACCCCGATCGAGGAGATGACCGACACCGCCAAGCGGCTTGCCGACGGCGGGTTCGAGGTCATGCCGCACTTCCCGGCGCGCATCATCAAGGATGACGCGACACTGAAGGAGTGGGTCGACCGCTACGTGTCCGAAGCCGGCGTCGAAACCGCGCTTCTGCTGGGCGGCAGCCCCACGAAGCCCGTGGGCACGCTCGACAGCTCGATCCAGCTCCTCGAAACCGGTTACTTCGACGGGTTCAAGCGGCTGCACGTCGCGGGCCACCCGGAAGGCAACCCGGACATCGACGCCAAGGGCCAGACCGCCAACGTCGACGAGGCGCTGCGCTGGAAGCAGGCCTATGCCGACAAGTCGGACATCGACATGGCGATCGTCACCCAGTTCGTCTTCGACGCCAAGCCGATGATCGACTGGGCGGAGCGGCTCGAGCAGATGGGCATCACCATGCCGGTCCACGCCGGGGTCGCGGGTCCCGCGAAGCTTCAGACGCTGATCAAGTACGCCATCGCCTGCGGTGTCGGCCCGTCGCTGAACGTGCTCCAGAAGCGAGCGAAGGACCTGACCAAGTTGATGAAGCCGTTCGAGCCGACCGAGGTTCTGACCGAGCTCGCCGCCTACAAGGCCGAGAACCCGGACAGCCTGATCGAGCGCGCCCACGTCTTCCCGCTGGGCGGCATCAAGAACAGCGCGCAGTACATCCGCGACAACGGCTGATCCCGCCGTTCACGGTTTCGCATCGACCCGCCGCCCCGTCCCGGGCGGCGGGTCTTTTCATGCGGGGCGCGCCCTGCCGGGCGCGCGCAGGTCGTGCCCGCCCCCGCGTGCCGCGGGACCGGGCGGGGTGAGGGGGCGCTGCCCCCTCACGCTCCCCCGGCGTATTTCAGGAAAGATGAAAGGCGATCAGAGCGGGGATTTCGCGAAGATCGGAAGACGGCCGTCCCCGCCAAGGGCGGCGAGGAAGCCGTCGGCGATGTCGAGCGCTTCGCGGATCGTCACGTCCATGTCGAGGTAGCGGTAGGTGCCCAGGCGGCCCACGAAGGTCACGCCCGTTTCCCGCTCGGCCTTCTGGATGTAGTCGGCCAGCAGCGCTTTCTCCTCGACCATGCGGATCGGGTAGTAGGGGATGTCGCCCGGTTCGCAGGCGCGGGAATATTCACGGTAGAGGACGGAGCCCTCGTGCTCTTCCCACGGCGCGAAATGCTTGTGTTCGGTGATCCGGGTGAAGGGCACGTCGCGGTCGCCGTAGTTCATCACGGCGCAGCCCTGCCAGTCGCCGGTCGCGGTGAAGCGTTCGAAGTCGAGCGTGCGGTAACCCAGGCGGCCGAGGTCGTAGTCGAAATAGCCGTCGAGGGGGCCGGACCAGACGACGTGGTCGTGGTCGGCGCGCATCGACGGCTCATACGGGGTCGAGAGCGACACGGTGATGTTTCGGTGATCGAGGATCGCCTCCACCATCGGGGTGTAGCCGTCCTCGGGCATCCCCTGGAAGCGGTGGAAGAAGTAGTTGTCGTCGTAGTTGAAACGCACCGGCAGGCGTTTGAGGATCGAGGCGGGCAACTCGGTCGGCGAGCACCCCCACTGCTTTTCGGTGTAGCCCTTGAAGAAGGCCTCGTAGAGGTCGGGACCGACGAAGCGCAGGGCCTGTTCCTCGAACGTCTGGGGGTCGTCGATCGAGGTGTCGGCCTGGTCCTCGATGAAGGCGCGCGCCTCGTCGGGGCGCATCGTCTTGCCGAAGAACTGGTTGATCGTGTGCAGGTTGACCGGGAGCGAGAAGACCTGCCCCTGCGTGGTCGATTTCACCCGGTTCTTGTAGGGCAGGAAGGTGGTGTAATGGTTGACGTAGTCCCACACCTCTTCGTCGTCGGTGTGGAAGATGTGGGGGCCGTAGACGTGGACCAGCACGCCGGTGTCCGCGTCGCGTTCCGTGTGGCAGTTCCCGGCGACGTGGTCACGGCTGTCGATCACGGTGACCCGGTGCCCGGCCTCGGCCAGCTTGCGACCCATCACCGCGCAGGACAGCCCCGCGCCAACCATCAGAAAATCCATAGCGGCACCTCCAGTTCGCCTTCCGTGTCCCACGGGGCCCCGCGGATGGCAAGGCCGCGGGTTTACGGTCGGCGGGAATGGTGGCACAGGAAGGAAAACAAGGGGAGACCGGGCATGGCACGGGCGACAACCGACTGGATTTGCGTGGACTGGTCCGAGGACCGGCTGCGGGTCTGGGTGATGGGCCCGGACGGCGCGGTGAGCGCGCGCGAAGAGGCCGACATGACGGGGCTGAGCGCGTTCGAGACCGGGCTGGGCCCGGTGATCGCCCCTTACCTTCAGGACGATGGAGAGACCGATATCCTGGTGGCCGGCGATCCGGCGGCGCCGGGCGGCTGGGGGGCCGCGGCCCCGCGGGCCGTGCCCTGCGCGCCGCCGGGACAAGGGGACACCACGCCCGGCGTGACCCACGACGGCCGGATGCGCGTGGCGCTGGTTCCGGGGTTGCAGCAGGTCGCGCCGTCCGGGCTCATGCTGGCCGACGCGGTGCGCGTGCGCGGGTTCCTGGCACGCAATCCCGGGTACGACGGCGTGCTGTGCCTCGCCGGGCGGCGCACGCGCTGGGTCCACGTGAGCGCGGGCGAAGTGGTGAGCTTCCAGAGTTTCTCGACCGGTGATCTCGTGCGCTCGACCTGTGCGACCCTGGGGATCGAGGGGGCCCCGGGCGAGGGGCTCGAGGCCGCCGTCGATGACGCGATGTCCCGGCCCGAGGCGGCCGCCGCGCGCATCGGGGCGGCGGAGGCCGGGCTGCGGCTGGGGACGATGTCGCAGGATGCTGCGCTGGCCGAGATCTGGGGCCTCTTCCTGGGGCTCGAGATGGCCGCGGCGCGCCCGTACTGGTTGGGTCAGCCCGTGGCGCTGGTGGGCGAAGGCGACCGGCGCGCGGCCTATGCCCGGGCGATGACGGCGCAGGCGGTGATGTTCGAGGAAGCGGACGAGGAAGAGACGATCCTTGCCGGATTCGCCGCGATCCGCGGTTAACCGACCCCGTCGCGGGCGACCGAGACGGCCTTGAGCACCGCGAAGATTTCCTGTCCTTCCGCCAGTCCCATCGCGGCGACCGAGCGGCGCGTTATGCGTGCGAGCAGAAGGTTGCCGCCCGCGTCGAGCTGCACGAGCGCGCCGGGACCGTCGCCCATGCGGATCGAACGCACGGTGACGGGCAGCACGTTCAGGGCCGAGATGTCCTCGGGCCGCCGACGCGCGAGCATGACGTCCTGCGCCTCCACGTGGATGCGCAGCGTGGCGCCGGGATCGCGCGCCACGCGGGGCAGGAGGAGCCGCAGGCCATCGGCATCCAGTTCGCTCAGCCCGTCCGGGTGATGCGTCACCACGCGCGCTTCGAGCATCGCGCCGGCGGCACCCGAACCCATCGGCGTGATCTCGGGATCGCCCAGCACCTCGGCCGCTGGACCGACGCGGCGCACGCGGCCCTGTTCCAGCACCACGACGGTGGTGGCGAGGCGGGCGACCTCGGCGGCGGCGTGGCTGACGTAGAGGATCGGGATGTCGAGCTCGTCGCGCAGGCGTTCGAAGTAGGGCAGGATCTCGGCTTTGCGGGCCTCGTCCAGCGCGGCCAGCGGTTCGTCCGCCAGGAGCATCCGTGGGGCGGCCAGCAGGGCGCGCCCTATGGCCACCCGCTGCTTTTCTCCCCCCGACAGGCTGTGGGGGCGTCGCTCCAGCAGGTCTCCGATCCCCAGCATGTCGATCACCCGGTCGCGGGGCAGGGCCACCGCATCACGGGGGGCGAAGCGGGTCCCGTAGGCCAGGTTGCGCGCCACGCTCATGTGCGGAAAGAGCCGCGCGTCCTGGAAGATCGTGCCGAGCCTGCGGGCGCGCGGGGGCAGCCAGCGGCCCGAGGCGCTGTCCATCAGCACCTCGCCGTCCAGCTTGACGTGACCCTTGTCGGGCCGGCTCAGTCCCGCGACCGCCTGGATCACGCTGCTCTTGCCCGAGCCGGAGGGACCGAAGAGCACGGTCACGCCCGCGGGCGCGGTGAAGGCCACGTCGAGGGTGAAGGCCCCGAGCGTCTGGGTGAGGGAGACGTCGAGCGTCATTGCCGGAGCCTCCGGGCGAGGCGCTGGGCGAAGACCTCGGACAGGACGAGGGCCAGCATCGCGATGGCGACCGATATGACGACCAGTCGGATCGCCGATGCCTCGCCTCCCGGGACCTGCAGAAAGGCGTAGATCGCGGTGGGCAGGGTCTGCGTCTGGCCCGGAATGTTGGAGACGAAGGTGATCGTCGCGCCGAATTCCCCCATCGCCTTGGCGAAGGCGAGGATCGCGCCGGCGAGGAGGCCGGGCAGGATGAGCGGCAGGGTGATGGTCACGAAGACCCGGAGCCGCGAGGCGCCAAGCGTGGCGGCGGCTTCCTCGAGCTTCGGATCGACCGCCTCGATCGACAGCCGGATGGCGCGCACCAGCAGTGGGAACGCCATGATCGCGGCGGCCAGTGCAGCGCCGGTCCAGCGGAACGCGAAGGTGATGCCGATCGGGTCGAGCAGGGCGCCGACGGGCCCCTGCCGCCCGAAGGTGAGAAGCAGGAGGTAGCCCGTGACCACCGGCGGCAGGATCAGGGGCAGGTGCACGAGACCGTTGAGGACATGCCGCCCCGGGAAGCGCCATCGGGCCAGCGCGTAGGCCACGAGGATTCCGGGCGGGAGGCTCGCCAGCGTCGCCCAGGTCGCGACCTTGAGTGACAGGGCGACCGCTTGCCATTCCTCGGGTCCGAGCCAGCCCGTGAGGGTCATGAATCGACCATGCCGAAGCCGGCGGCGGTAAAGATGTCCCGGGCCTCGGGACCGGTGAGAAATGAGAGGAACTCGTCGTTCAGGGGGTTGTCGCTGCCTGCCACGGCGGCGGCCGGATAGACGATGCGGGGATGGCTGTCGGCCGGGAAGGTGCCCACGACGCCCACGCGCGGCTCTGCGGCGGCATCGGTGGCATAGACGATGCCCAGCGGGGCCTCACCGGCCGCGACGAGGGCGAGCGCGGCGCGCACGTTGTCGGTCTGGGCGATCCTGTCGGCCACCGCGTCCCACAGGCCGAGCGTGGTGAGCGCGGCCTTGCCGTAGATCCCGGCAGGCACCGCATCGACCAGCGCCATCGCGAGGACGCCGTCCCCCAGCCGGGCGGGCAGGTCGAGCGTCTTGTCGATGGGGGCGGGCGTGGCCGGGCCCGGGGCGATCAGCACCAGGCTGTTGGTCAGAAGGTCGATCCGGCTGTCCGGGTCGATGGCGCCGTCCTCGGCCAGAACGCGCATCCAGTCGCGGTTGGCGGAGATGAAGACGTCGGCGGGCGCGCCCTGCTGGATCTGGCGGGCGAGCACAGAGGAGCCGGCGAACGAGACGAGCACTTCGTGTCCCGTCTCGTCCTCGAACCGGTCGGCTACGTCGCGCAGCACCTCGCCTAGGCTGGCGGCGGCGAAGACGGTGACCTGTCCCGCGCCGGCCGGGGCCAGCGTGGCGAGGACAAGCCCGAAGGCGGCGGCGATACGGCGCATGAACATGGCGCCCATAATCGCGGCACGCGCCGGGCATTCAAGGGTAAGTTTCGCGCGACGCGCCCCGCTTCAGGTGCCCGTCCGGTTGATCACGACCCCGATCGTGCGCAGCAGCATCCGGAGGTCCCCGCGCAGCGATTGCGCGCGGTAATAGGCTTCGTCGAAGCCGACCCGGTCGGCGAACGGCGTCTCGCCCCGCCCGTCGAGTTGCCAGGGTCCCGTGATCCCCGGCCGCATCCGGCCATAGGCCGTGCCGCCTGCCGCGCGGTACATGTCGTGCTGGTCGAGCATGTAGGGGCGGGGGCCCACGAAGCTCATGTCGCCCTTGAGGACGTTGAAGTACTGCGGCAGCTCGTCGAGGCTGGTGGCGCGCAGGAACCGGCCCAGCCGCGTGATCCGCGGATCGTCGGCGAGCTTCTGATTCTCCCGCCACTCGCGGGCCCGTTCCGGATCTTGGGCGCAGAGCTCGGCCAGCCGGCGGTCGGCATCCACGACCATCGTGCGCAGCTTGTAGCATCTGAACACGCGCCCCCCGCGCCCGACGCGGGACTGGACGTAGAATCCGGGCCCCGAGTCGCACCGGGTGAACAGCCACAGGAGAAGGATCAGCGGCACCACCACCGGCGCCATCACGATCGCGAGCGCGAGGTCGAGCCAGGATTTACCGGCGCGCCGGTAGAACCTGTCCCGCCCGATATCCGCCGGCGGCGCCTGGGCGACCCGGGCGGAGTAGGATTCGATATTCGTCGTTTCAAAAGCCATCGGGCGACATCCTCCCTTCAGGATGCCCCCGCTCCCCAAAATGACCGCCCCCTTGCGGTCCCTGATGCAAGCCGTCGATAACCTTAGAAAGCGTTAACCCGGCCAGCATTAACAAAGGGTTAACGGCGTTCCGACATGCGCCGTGGCACTTGCGAAAGTCGGGAATAGGTCGCGCAAACGCATCGAAGGCGCCCGCCTGGCGGCGATGCCTGTCGATCAACGTCTGTCTTGCGAAGTGGTGAGCCGTGCAGGATTCGAACCTGCGACCCACTGATTAAAAGTCAGTTGCTCTACCAACTGAGCTAACGGCCCACTGCGGAGCGCTGACTAAGGCGAGGGGGCTACGGGGTCAAGAGAAAAAACGGCACTCTCTGGCATTGTTTTTCCACCAAGCGTATATGCGCGCCATGAGCACCACGCGCGACCAGACAGGCCTGCCCTTCATGAAGTGGCACGGCGCCGGCAATGACTTCGTGATTTTCGATTCACGGGGGCGCTCCGCCGTGACCACCGAACCGCTTGCGCGGGCGCTGGGCGACCGGCATCGCGGCGTGGGATTCGACCAGCTGGCCGAGATCCGCGACAGCGACGCAGCGGACATCGACCTGGACTTCTGGAACAGCGACGGAAGCCGTGCCGGGGCCTGCGGGAACGCGACGCGCTGCGTGGCGCGCTACCTGTTCGACGAGGGCGGGCGCGACCGTCTGACCATCCGCACCACGCGCGGCGTGCTCGAGGCGCGGCTGGTGGATGGCGCGGTGCATGTGAACATGGGCCCGCCGCAGATGATGTGGGACGAGATTCCCCTGTCGCGCGCGATGGACACGCGGCACCTGCCGCTCGACGGCGACCCGATGGGCGTGGGCATGGGCAACCCGCACGCGGTCTTCTTCGTCGACGACGTGAATGCGATCGACGTGGCCGAGCGCGGCCGGGCGGTGGAGTTCGACCCGCTTTTCCCGCAGCGCACGAACGTGGAGTTCGCCGAGGTCCGGGCGCTTGACGAGATTCGCATGCGGGTCTGGGAGCGCGGGACCGGCATCACGCTGGCCTGCGGGTCCGGGGCCTGCGCCACCGCCGTGGCTGCCGCCGAACGGGGCCTCACCGACCGCAAGGTGCGCATGGAGGTCGATGGCGGCTGGCTGACCCTCGACTGGCGCGAGGACGGCGTGTGGATGACCGGGCCGACCGCGCATGTTTTCGACGCCGTGCTGACGAAAGCCTTCCTGGAGGGCGTGGAATGACTGACGCACCGATCTTCGCGACGCTGGGATGCCGGCTGAACGCGTATGAAACCGAGGCGATGAAGTCGCTCGCCGACGAGGCGGGGGTCGAGGGCGCTGTGGTGGTCAACACCTGCGCCGTCACCGCCGAGGCCGTGCGCAAGGCGCGGCAGGAAATCCGCCGCCTGCGCCGCGAGAATCCCGAGGCGAAGCTGATCGTCACCGGCTGCGCCGCGCAGACCGAACCGGACACTTTCGCGGGGATGGACGAGGTCGACCTCGTCGTCGGCAATTCGGAGAAGATGCAGCCCGCCACCTGGGCCGGGCTCATGGAAACGTCCGAGAAGGTGCAGGTCGACGACATCATGTCGGTCACCGAGACCGCCGGTCACCTGATCGACGGGTTCGGCACGCGGTCGCGCGCCTACGTGCAGGTGCAGAACGGCTGCGACCACCGCTGCACGTTCTGCATCATCCCCTACGGTCGGGGCAATTCGCGCTCGGTGCCCGCGGGCGTCGTGGTGGACCAGATCAAGCGGCTCGTGCAGTCGGGCTACAACGAAGTGGTGCTGACCGGCGTCGACCTGACCAGCTGGGGGGCCGACCTGCCGGGCACACCACGGCTGGGCGATCTCGTGATGCGCATCCTCAAGCTCGTGCCGGACCTGCCGCGCCTGCGGATCTCTTCGATCGACAGCATCGAGGCGGACGAGAACCTGATGCTCGCCATCGCGACCGAGAAGCGGCTGATGCCGCATCTTCACCTCAGCCTTCAGCACGGCGACGACCTGATCCTCAAGCGCATGAAGCGCCGCCACCTGCGCGACGATTCCATCGCCTTCTGCGAAGAGGCGCGGCGCCTTCGGCCCGGAATCACGTTCGGGGCCGACATCATCGCGGGCTTCCCGACCGAGACCGAGGCGCATTTCGAGAACTCGCTGCGGCTTGTCGAGGAGTGCGACCTGACGTGGCTCCACGTCTTCCCGTACTCGGCGCGCGAGGGCACGCCGGCGGCGCGCATCCCGCAGAAGGTGAACGGCGCGGTGATCAAGGACCGGGCGGCGCGGTTGCGTGCGGCGGGCGAAGCGGCCGTGGCGCGCCACCTCGACGCGCAGCAGGGCGTGACGCACACGGTCCTGATGGAAAACCCGCGCATGGGCCGGACCGAGCATTTCGCGGAAGTGACCTTCGGTTCGGACCAGCCCGAGGGCCAGATCGTCACCGCGCGCATCGCGGGGCAGGCGAACGGCCAACTGGTGGCCTGATGCACCCGAACCCGGCCTTTCGCAAAGCCGATACGGCCCGCAACCTGGCCTTCGCGCGCGAGCGCGGCTTCGGCATCCTGTCGATCAACGGAGAGGATGCGCCGCTCTTTGCTCACGTGCCCTTCACGCTGAACGAGGACGGCTCGATCGCCGCGTTGCACCTGGTGCGTTCGAACCCGATTCTGCGCGCGCTGGAGGCGCCGGTGGCGGCGGCCATCGTGGTCAACGGGCCGGACGCCTATGTCTCGCCCGACTGGTACGGGGTCGAAGACCAGGTGCCGACCTGGAATTACGTCGCCGTTCACCTGCGAGGGATGCTGGAGCGGCGGCCCGACGACGTGTTGCCGGGGCTGCTGGCCTTCCAATCCTATGCCTTCGAGAGCCGCATCAAGGGCAAGACCCCGTGGTCGCCCGACAAGATGACGCCGGAGGTGTTCGAGAAGATGCAGCGCGCCATCGTGCCCGTGCGGCTTCATGTCGAAGAGGTCGAGGGCACCTGGAAGCTGGGTCAGAACAAGTCGCCCCCGGTGCGCCACGCCGCCTCGCGCAAGATGAAGAAGGGCATGGGGCAGGAGATCGCGGCCCTTTCGGCGCTGATGCGCCGCCCCGACATCGACTGACGATAGCGTTGGACAGCGGCCCGGGTAGCTCCTAATCTCGATGTGAAGGAGTGTAACATGCCGCTACCGCTTGCCCCCATCGCCCTTTACGCCGTGACCTGTGGCGGGGTCGCCCTGGCCAGCTATCGCCTTGCGCGCCGGGTCGAACCCGGGCGGCGCGACCAGCGGGCCGAGGACGCGCTGGACGACGTGGCCGAGGGCATGACGGTCCGGCGCGAGCCGGAGCAGGTTTCGGCGACGGGGCGCTTGCGCCGGGTCTTCCGGTTTGGCACCACTGGTCCGGCGCTCGAGGTGGATGCCACCGCGCTTGGACGGGTCAAATTCAGGAAAGTCTGACGACATGATGCAGCTTGTGGGCAATGCCGCCTCGCCTTTCGTGCGGAAGGTGCGGGTCATGCTTCTGGAAACGGAGCAGGACGACGAGGTCGAGATGATCGAGACGGTCACGACCCCCGTGACCCCCTCGGCCGAAGCCTCGGCGGCGAACCCGATGAAGAAGGTGCCGGCGCTCATCCGCCCCGATGGCTGCACGCTCTACGACAGCCGGGTCATCACCCGCTTCCTCGACGCCCGCGCGGATGCCGGCCTCTACAAGGAGCGTCGAATCTGGGAGGTCCTGACGCTCGAGGCGACGGCGGACGGGATCATGGATGCCGCGGTTCTCATGGTCTACGAGGGCCGGGTGCGGCCCGAGGAAAAGCGCTACGACGTGTGGGTCGACGCGCAGTGGAGCAAGATCGAGGGCGCGCTCGACGCGCTCGTGGCGCGCTGGATGAGCCACCTGGCCGGGCCGATCGACGCGGGTCAGATCGCCATCGGCTGCGCGCTCGGATACCTCGATTTTCGCCACGGCGACCGTGACTGGCGCACCGGGCGGGCCGAGCTCGCATCGTGGTACGAAGCGTTTTCCCAGCGTCCCAGCATGGCGGCGACGGCGCCTGCGGGCTGACCGCGCGACTCGGAAAATCCGACTGAAAATATCAGGAAACGCTCTCCTGTGGCTGCGTCAGCACGCCACACCATAAACCACGGTTTCCGGGAACAAATCTCGCACGCGCGCGTGAATGTCGGCTGGACGGGTGCCTTTTCAGGCGCTAAACACCGCCGCGATGGGCTGCGGGAAAACCGCGGCCTCATGGGACATTGGGCCGTGTTGCGCGGCTTAGAAAGGGAGAAACTCTCGTGTCACACGCTGACGATCACGAAGGGACCCGCCGGGATTTCCTCTATTATGCGACTGCCGGTGCCGGCGTCGTGGCGACAGGCGCCGCCGTCTGGCCGCTGATCAACCAGATGAACCCCTCGGCGGACGTGCGGGCGCTGGCCTCCATCCGCGTCGATATCTCGGGTGTGGCCGAGGGCAGCCAGCTCACGGTTCAGTGGCTGGGCAAGCCGGTCTTCATCCGCCATCGCACGCAGGACGAGATCGACCAGGCGAACGAGACGCCGGTCGAGGACCTGCCTGATCCGGTCGCGCGCAACGCGAACATCGACGGTGAGGCGCCGGCGACGGACCCGAACCGGACGCTGGACGAAGACGAGAAATGGCTGGTCATGATGGGCGTGTGCACGCACCTGGGCTGCGTGCCGCTCGGTGACGGTGCCGGTGACTACGGCGGGTGGTACTGCCCCTGCCACGGTTCGCACTACGACGCGGCCGGCCGCATCCGTCGCGGACCTGCGCCGACCAACCTTCCGGTTCCGGTCGCGCAGTTCGTTGACGAAACCACGATTCAGCTGGGCTAAGGGAGGTAACGATGGCTGGCATTCCCCACGACCATTACGAGCCGCAGTCCGGCTTTGGTAAATGGCTGCACAAGCGGCTTCCCATCGTGTCGCTTGCATACGACACGCTGATGATCCCGACCCCGAAGAACCTCAACTGGTGGTGGATCTGGGGCATCGTTCTGGCGTTCTGCCTGGTTCTGCAGATCGTCACCGGCATCATCCTGGTGATGCACTACACGCCGCATGTCGACATGGCGTTCGCGTCGATCGAGCACATCATGCGCAACGTGAACGGGGGCTTCTTCCTGCGTTACCTGCACATGAACGGTGCGTCGCTGTTCTTCGTCGCCGTCTACATCCACATGTTCCGCGGCCTCTTCTACGGTTCCTACAAGGCGCCGCGCGAAGTGACCTGGATCATCGGCATGCTGATCTACCTCGTCATGATGGCGACCGGTTTCCTCGGCTACGTGCTGCCGTGGGGCCAGATGTCCTTCTGGGGCGCCACCGTCATCACGGGCCTCTTCGGCGCAATCCCCTTCGTGGGCGACGAAATCCAGACCTGGCTCCTGGGCGGGCCGGCCGTGGGCAACGCCACGCTGAACCGCTTCTTCTCGCTGCACTACCTGCTGCCCTTCGTGATCGCCGCGCTGGTCGCGGTCCACATCTGGGCGTTCCACACCACGGGCAACAACAACCCGACCGGTGTCGAGGTGCGTCGCGGCTCGAAAGACGAAGCCAAGAAGGACACGCTGCCGTTCTGGCCCTACTTCGTGATCAAGGACCTGTTCGCCCTGGCGATCGTCCTCCTGATCTTCTGGGCCATCGTCGGCTTCATGCCGAACTACCTCGGCCACCCCGACAACTACATCGAGGCCAACCCGCTGGCGACACCCGCACACATCGTGCCCGAATGGTACTACCTGCCGTTCTACGCGATCCTGCGTGCCTTCACTGCCGACGTCTGGGCCGTGCAGCTGGTGAGCTGGATCACCGGCGGCATCATCGACGCCAAATTCTTCGGCGTGCTGGCGATGTTCGGGGCCATCTTCGTGATGGCGCTGGCCCCGTGGCTCGACACCTCGTCGGTCCGCTCGGGCAAGTACCGCCCGGCCTTCAAGTGGTGGTTCCGCCTGCTGGTGATCGACTTCATCGTCCTGATGTGGGTCGGCGCCCGTGACACGAACTTCCCGCATGACTGGATCTCGCTCATCGGGGCCACCTACTGGTTCGCCTACTTCCTGGTGATCCTCCCGCTCCTCGGCGTGTTCGAGAAGCCGGAGACTCCGCCGGAGACGATCGAGGAAGACTTCAAGGAACACTACCCCGACGCCCCTACGGCGGCCGAGTGAGAAAGAGGTTCATAAGACAATGATCAGGAAACTCACCCTTACCGCGGTCACCGCTGCCACCCTGGCTTTCGGCGGCACCGCCGCCGTGGCCGCCGGCGAAGGCGGGCATATCGAGGATATCGCGTTCTCCTTCGAAGGGCCCTTCGGCACCTACGACGAGGCACAGCTCCAGCGGGGCCTCAAGGTCTACGACCAGGTCTGCCGCGCCTGTCACGGCCTGCAGTACGTCCCGATCCGGTCGCTCTACGAGCCCGGCGGACTCGGCTACTCCGAGGACGAAGTGCGCGCCTGGGCCGCCGAGAACTACGAGGTCTACGACGACACCATCGACGACTGGCGCCCGGCTCTGCCGCGCGACAACTTCCCTGCTGTCACCGGCGAGGGCATGGGGCCCGACCTGAGCCTCATGGCGAAGGCGCGCGCGGGCTTCCACGGCCCGGCGGGCACCGGCATCAACCAGCTCGTCAAGGGCATGGGCGGCGCCGAGTACATCGCCAACTTCCTCACCGGCTTTACCGGTGAAGAGAACGAGGTCGCCGGCCAGTACCTCTACGAGAACACCGCCTTCGAAGGTGGCTGGGTCTCGATGGCGCCGCAGCTGTTCGACGGCCTCGTCGAGTACGACGACGGCACCGAGGCAACGCCGGAGCAGATGGCCGAGGACGTGGCCGCGTTCCTGATGTGGACCGCCGAGCCCAAGATGATGGCGCGCAAGCAGGCAGGCTTCGTGGGCGTGATCATGCTCGTGATCCTGGCCTCGCTGCTCTACCTCACGAACAAGAAGCTCTGGGCGCCGCACAAGTACGGCAAGGAAATGGATCTCTGATCCATTTCTCCCGCGAGAATCGAAAAGGGCGCCCCGGTGGGCGCCCTTTTTCGTGTCAGCCTTCGCGCCCGAGATAGTCGCGCAGCGCCGCGGGCGGGTTGGCGAAGATCTCTGCCGTGGGCACGGGCGCGTGGGCGCGCCCGTCGGCGACCAGCACGACCTCGTGCGCGATCGCCTTCGCGTCCTCCGGCTCGTGGCTGACCATGAGGAGCGTCGCCCCCACTTCGTCCGCGAGGGTGCGCACCAGCCCCAGCATCTCGTCGCGCAGGGCCGGGCCGAGCGCACCGAAGGGTTCGTCTAGCAGCATCACCGGCTTGTGGCGCAGCACGGCGCGCGCCAGCGCCACGCGTGCGGCCTGGCCGCCCGACAGCGCGGCGGGCTTGCGCGTGCCCAGACCGCCAAGCCCGACACGGGTCAACGCCTCGTCCACGCGCGCCTTGTCATCACGCGAGAGCCGCAGGTCCGGGCGCAGGCCCAGCCCGACGTTCTGCGCGGCCGTGAGGTGGGGGAAGAGGTTGTTGTCCTGGAAGATCATCGTGACCGGCCGCTGCGCGGGGGGGAGCGGCGTCAGGTCGGTTTCGTCCCAGAGCACCCGGCCGGACACGGGCTGAAAGCCCGCGATCGCGGCGAGCAGCGTCGACTTCCCGGCACCCGACGGCCCGAGCACGGCGACACGGCGCCCCGTCTCGACGCTGAAATCGGCGTCGAGCGTGAACCCGTCCAGGTCGATATGAAGGGTCTCAAGCGTCAGCATTCACCCGCCCTCCCTTGTCGAAAACCCAGAAGAGCGCAAGGCTCGTCACCAGCAGGATCAGCGCCGCCCCGGCCGCGTCGTCCATCCGGTAGGCCGACAGCAGACGATAGATCTGAAGCGGCAACGTGGGGGCGTCGGGGCTCGCGAAAAGCGCAATCACCCCGAGATCGCCCATCGACAACGCGGCCGACAGGCCGGCGGTGAACCCGAGCGGTCGTGCCAGCCGCGGCAGCCAGAGGTGGCGCAGCCGCGCGGTGCCGGTCATGCCAAGCCCGTCCGCGAGGCGCCCGAAATCGGCCTCCACCTGTCCCAGCGCGGGTACCAGCGCGCGCAGGGCGAAGGGCAGCGACATGACCGCGTTGACCAGCGCGGTGACCGGCAGGGCCAGCGCGAAAGGGTCGGTGATCGGGAACAGGATGATGAACAGACCGGTGCCGATCACCAGCGGGGAGGCGGCGATGGTGAGGGTGCCGACGCCCTCGACCAGCCGCGAGCCGCTTTTCACCGACCAGGCCGCGATGGGCAGCGCGAGGGCGAGCGTGAGGATCACGGATGCCAGCGCCACGCCCAGCGAACGGGCCGTGGCGGTGAAGACCGAGGCGGGCAGGGTGGCCAGCGCCGGAAGCCCGTCGACGGCGATCATCGTCATGGGCAGGACGAGGAACAGCGTCGCCAGCGTGATCAGCGCCGCATCGAGTGCGCGCAGCATTGGCGTGTTCGCATCCCATCGGCTGACAGCGCGGTCCAGACCCGCGCCGAAACCCGGCGGTAGGGCGACACGCAGCGCGATCAGCGCGACCGCGGCACCGAGCGCGAATTGGACCAGTGCCAGGAGCGCGGCCTTGCCGAGGTCGAAGTCCAACCGGAACGCCTGGTAGATCGCGAGCTCGATCGTCGTGGCCCGCGGCCCGCCGCCGAGCGCGAGCGCCACGGCGAAGCTCGTCAGGCACAACAGGAAGATCACGAGAAAGGCGCCTGGCAGCACCTCGCGCAGCATCGGGCGTTCGAGCTGCCGGGCGATGTCGCGGGCGGTGAAGCCGAGCGACGCGGCGAGCCGGAAGCGTTCGGCGGGAATGGCGAGCCAGCCTTGCAGGACGAGCCGGGTGGCCAGCGGCAGGTTGAAGAACACGTGCGCCAGCACAACGCCGTGAAAGCCGTAGATCGAGATCGGTTCCAGTCCGAGCGCGAGCAATGCCTGGCTCACCAGCCCGGAGCGGCCGAAGACACTGATCAGGCCGAAAACGGCCACGATCACCGGAAGGATGAAAGGCGCGCCGAGCAGCATGACCAACACGCCGCGGCCCGGAAAACTGCGCCGGGCAAGCGCGCGGCCCACCGGGATGGCGAGCGCGATGGAGAGGGCGGCGGACAGCGTGGCCTGGACCAGCGTGAAGCGCAGGGCTGCCAAGTCGGCGACCGTGAACGCCCCCGCGCCCTCCGCGCGCAGGGCGACGGCCACGAGCGTGCCGAGCGCCAGGAACAGGACGAGGGCGAGCGCCGTGGCGCCCGCCCCTGTGGTGCGTGTCACTGAGAAGAGACCGCGCGCCATTCCTCTATGGCGTCGTCGCGGATCGCCTCGGCCTCGGACCCGAGGTAGACGAGCGCCTTCTCGGGCTCGTGCAACGTGTCGAACCCTTCGGGCAGACCCTCGGCCGGCATCTTGGCCGGATACATCCAGTTGGTCGTCGGGATCGCGCCCTGGAAGCCGTCCGTCAGCATGAAGTCGAGGAACATGTCGGCCAGGTCCGGATTGTCGGTCGACGCGACCTTCCCGGCGATCTCGATCTGCATGTAATGGCCGTTCTCGAACGGCGCGGCGGCTTTCGTGTCGTCGTCTTCCGCGATCAGGTGGTAGGCCGGCGAGGTGGTGTAGGACAGCACCATGTCCGCCTCACCCTCGAGGAACATGCCGTAGGCTTCGGACCAGCCCTTGGTGACCGTCACGACCTGGTCGTTCAGCCGTTCCCAGTAATCCGCGGCGTCGTCGCCGTAGACCGCCTTGACCCAGAGCACGAGCCCGAGGCCGGGGGTGGAGGAACGGGGGTCCTGGATCACGACGGACAGGTCGCTTTCGGCCAGCTCCTCGAACGAGGCGGGCGGGGTTTCGACCCGCGTCTTGTCGTAAACGAAGGCGAAGTAGCCCCAGTCGAAGGGAAGGAACATGTCGTCCTGCCACTCGATCGGCAGGTCGAGCTGCGGGCTTTCCACGCCGTGTTTCGCGAAAAGCGCCGTGTCGCGCGCGGCTTCGGCCAGGTTCTCGTCGAGACCGAGCACGACGTCCGCCTCGGTCCGTTCGCCTTCGAGCCGAAGGCGCGACAGGATCTCGGCCCCGTCGCCCACCGAGACGAATTCGAGATCGCAGTCGCAGCGTTCCTGGAAGCGCTGCTCGATCACGGGGCCGGGACCCCATTCGGTGACGAAACTGTCATAGGTGTAGACGGTCAGCGTGTCCTGCGCGCTGGCGGCGCCCGCCATGCACACAAGTCCCGCTGCGATGATGGGTGTTCTCATGTCATCCTCCATTGCCACGGGCGAAAGTCCGGCAGGATGACCAAACGGTCCTGACCTTCCCTCCGCCGGTTCTAGCCGGTTCAGGTTCAACGGGTTCGCAAGTGCATCTCAGCCACGCGCCGGACGGCGCGGGCACCCCGAGGTGCTCCAGAGACTATGCACGGGCGCGTCCGCCCGCAAGGGGCCGCGGTGCGTGCTGCGCACGCGCCGGATCAGCCGCGCCCCGCCGCTGGCGGGTCCCGGCGGAATGAGGGGGCTCTGCCCCCTCAAACACCCCCGAAGTACTTGGGGAACGATGAAGAGTTGAGGTTTTCCGGGGGGTCGGCTACCGAAGCGGGCAAAGGAGCCGGGCCATGATGAACTCTTTCGGGCATATCTTTCGGGTGACGACCTGGGGCGAAAGCCATGGGCCCGCGCTGGGGGCGACCGTGGATGGCGTGCCGCCGGGCGTGCCGCTGGACGAGGCCGCGATCCAGCACTGGCTGGACCGGCGCAAGCCCGGGCAGAACAAGTACACCACGCAGCGGCGCGAGCCGGACGCGGTGCGCATCCTGTCGGGGGTCTACGAGGGCCGCACCACCGGCACGCCCGTGCAGCTGATGATCGAGAACACCGACCAGCGCTCGAAGGATTATTCCGAGATCGCCGAGAAGTTCCGCCCGGGGCATGCCGACATCACCTACTGGCAGAAATACGGGATTCGCGATCCGCGTGGCGGGGGACGGTCCTCGGCCCGCGAGACGGCCGCCCGGGTCGCCGCCGGAGGGATCGCGCGCGCCGCGCTGGGCGAGCTGGCGCCGGGGATCGAGATCCGGGGTTACATGACGCGCATGGGCACCGAGGCGATCGACAGGGCGCGGTTCGACTGGGACGAGATCGAGCGCAACCCGTTCTGGGTGCCCGACGCCACCGCGGCCGGGACCTGGGCCGACTACCTCGACGGGCTGCGCAAGTCCGGCTCCTCCGTCGGGGCGGAGATCGAGGTGGTCGTGCGCGGGGCGCCCGCGGGGCTGGGCGCGCCGATCTATGCCAAGCTCGATACCGACCTGGCCGCCGCGATGATGTCGATCAACGCGGTGAAGGGGGTGGAAATCGGCGAAGGCATGAACGCCGCGCGCCTGACCGGGGAAGAGAACGCGGACGAGATCGACATGGGCGACGACGGCACCCCGGTGTTCTCGTCGAACCACGCGGGCGGCATCCTGGGCGGGATCTCCTCCGGGCAGGACATCGTCTGCCGGTTCGCGGTGAAGCCGACGAGTTCGATCCTCACGCCGCGCCGCACGATCACCAAGGCCGGTGAGCCCGCCGAGATCGTCACCAAGGGCCGGCACGACCCCTGCGTCGGCATCCGCGCGGTGCCGGTGGGCGAGGCGATGGCGGCCTGCGTGATCCTCGATCACCTGATGCTGCACCGGGCGCAGGTGGGCGAAGGGCCGCGCGGCACGATCGGCCGATGACGGCCATCCTGGGGATCACCTTCCCGATCTTCGCCGCGATCGCGCTGGGTTATGGCCTCGTGCGCTGGCAGGTGTTCCGGTCGGCGGACATGCGGGTGCTGGGCGGCTACGTCATGCAGATCGCGCTGCCGGCGCTGATCTTCAACGCGGTGGCGAGCCGCGACATCGGCGAGGTGTTCAACCTGCCCTACATGACCGCCTTCCTGCTGGGCGGACTGGTGACGATGGGGATCGCGTTCGGCTGGTTCTCGGCGATCACCGGGCCGCAGCGCCGGGCCGTCGGGGCGATGGGGGCGACGGTACCCAACTCGGGGTTCATCGGCGCGCCGATGATGCTGATCCTGTTTCCCGACATCGCGGGCCTGATCCTGGCCATGAACATGCTGGTCGAGAACGTCATCCTCATCCCCCTGGCGCTCGCGCTCATCGAGGCGGCGAAGGGGGGCGGTTTCCACCTGGGCAAGGTGCTCTTGGGCGTGCTCAGGCGGCCGATGGTGATCGGGCTCATCGTCGGGCTGGTGGTGTCGGTCCTGGGGGTCACGCTGCCGGCCCCGCTCACACGCCTCATCGACATGATCGCGGGCTCCGCCGCGCCGATCGCCCTGATCGTGATCGGGGGGTCGCTGGCGGGGCTCGCCGTGAAGGGCAACCGGGCGCTCGCCGCGCAGATCGCGGTGGCAAAGCTGGTCGTGCATCCGCTGGTCACGCTGGCGGCGATCACGCTCCTGGGTCTCGTGGGTCTCGGGCTTGGCGGGGACCTCAGGGTCGCGCTGATCCTGTCCACCGCGGTGCCGATGTTCACGATCTACACGGTGCTTGCACAGGAATCGGGACACGAGGGCCTTGCCTCCCTCGCGCTGCTCGTGGCGACGGTCGCCTCCTTCGTGACGCTGAACGTCGCGATCTTCCTGCTGATCTAGGCCGTGGCGCTGGCCAGCGCGCTGTCGAAGAGCGCCTTGATCGCTTCGTAGCCGGTGCCCGCTACGATCCGGTCGAGCTCTGTCCCGTCCGGGGCGATCGCGACGAGCGTCGAGCGGCGCGGGATCTGGCGCGCGGTGGTGATCTCGTCACGCTTGTAGGTGTCCCAGTCGACCTCGATGTAGGTGATCTTGTCCGTGTAGGCCGGGTTCTCGTCGAACAGGCGCGCGATCACGCGGCGCTGGGCCTGGCAGGTGCTGCACCACGGCGCGAAGTAGTCGAGCACGACGGGCGTGCCGCGTTTGAGGGCACGCTCCAGCGCGCCGGGGGTGTAGGCGATGGTGGCGGCCTGCCCCAGCGCGGGGATCAGCGCGGCGGCGGAGACGGTGGCGAGGAATGCGCGGCGGTTCATGGGGATCTCCCTAGATGGACACGGACAGATCGACGAGCCAGGCGGGCATGGCCTGAAGCAGCCAGGCGTCGATCACGTGGTTGATACGAAAGAGGATGGCGGCACCGACCAAAAGAAAGGCCACGCCCAGCACTGGGCGCGACACGTTGGCGAAGCGTCTGAGCGCCGTGGCGCGCAGGCCGTAGCCGATGGCGAGGATCAGGGTCGAGACGCCGGCGGCGAACATCACCATGATCGCGAAGGCGCGGCCGAGGTTCTCGCCCTGGCTGGCCAGCGCGATGGCGCCGCCCAGCGTGGGGCCGATGCAGGGCGACCAGACCGCGCCCAGCAGAAGACCGCCGCCGAACTGCCCCCAGAGCGACGTGCGGTCGAAGCTGTCGATGCCGCCGTCAGCGCGGGCTGACAGACCCGCGGTGGCCGTGGCGAACACGGCGTTGGCCTGCGGTACCAGCAGGATCAGCCCGAAGGCGATCATCAGGACCGCGCCCGCGGTGGCGACCGTGCCCTCGGTCACGCCAATGGCGTAGCCGACGGTGGAGACCAGCATCCCGAAGGTGACGAACGACACGGACATCCCGAGCGCGAGCACGGCGGGGCCGGCCCGGTGCGCCTGGAGCGCGGTGGCCAGCACGATGGGCAGGACCGGCAGGACGCAGGGGTTGATCAGCGTAAGCAGGCCCGCACCGTATGCGAGGATCAGTTCCATGCCTATCCTTGCCGCCTTGGCGCGCTCACTGTCACCCGACAAGGGCGTGAGGATGTGTTTCAGGCGCCGCGCGTCAGGTCGCCGCGCGCTCCGCGGTCACGGGGGCGGGTTTCTGCTTCGACAGCTGCACCGCGAGGATGCCGACGGTCACGACCGCGACCCCGATGATGTCGACCAGGCCGAGCCGTTCGCCCAGCATCACCGCCGCGATGGCGACGCCGAAGAACGGGTTGAGGAAGTGGAACGTGGCCGCGCGCACGGCCCCGATGCGGCCGACCAGCGCGAACCAGACCCAGGTCGCGGCAAGGCCCGGGACCAGCGTGGTATAGGCGAAGGCCAGCACCAGCGGCGTATTCCAGTTCACCTCCCATGGTTCGAGCGCCACGGCGAAGGGGGCGAGCGCGATGGCCCCCACCAGCATCTGGAGACCCACGACCATCAGCAGGTTGCCCCCGCCCGAGGCCGACCGCACCGACAGCGTCGCGACGGCGAGCGCGACGGCGGCGATCACGCACAGGAGGAGCCCGTACATGTCCACGCCGCCGGAGATGCGGCTGCCCATGATGAGCGCGACGCCGGCGAAACCGACGACGAGACCCGCGACCGCCAGCGTCGGAAGCCGGTCGCGGAAGACGATCCAGCCCAGAAGCCCCACAATCAGCGGCATGGTCGAGGCGATGATCGACGCGAAACCCGCCTCGATCGTCTGCATCGCGATGAAGTTGAGGCCCAGGTAGAGCGCGTTCTGGCAGATGCCGAACACGATCACCGATATCCACTGGTTCCGGGTGAGCTTGATCTTCTGGCCCATCAGTGCGGCAAGCCCCATCGCCAGAAGGCCCGAGATCACGAAACGGATCGACAGCGCGGTGATCGGCGGGGCGTCGGCCACGATGATGCGGGCCGAGGTGAAGGCCGAGGACCACATGACCGCGAAAGCCAGCCCCATCAGGATCGCGCGAATGTCCATCGTCCCCTCCATTCCGGTCAGCCGGAAAACGAAAAGGGCCGCCGTGCGGCGACCCTATCCGATCGAAATCCCGGCACAAGGCCGGGCCGACACTCTTACGAGTTGACGGAGTCTTTCAGCGCCTTGGCGATGGTCATCTTGACGACCTTGTCGGCGTCTTTCTTGATCTGCTCGCCGGTGGCGGGGTTGCGGACCATGCGCTCGGGGCGTTCACGGCAGTAGATCTTGCCAACGCCGGGAAGCGTCACGGCACCGCCGTTCGAAACTTCCTTGGTGATGACCGACGTGATGGCGTCGAGCGCGGCGGAGGCCGATTTCTTGTCGGTGTCCATTTCCTCGGCCAGAGCGGCCACGAGCTGCGTCTTGGTCAGCGGTTTCGCCATGAAAATATCTCCTCACTGTCCCATCTTCGGGGTTTCATTGGGCGCATTTAAGGGAACTCCGGGGTCGCGCACAACTGTTTCTACGCTCGAAGCGCAAGAAAATAACGGGTTTCCGCCACGTGACGGGGGAAAACCCCACTCAAAGGAATGCCGTTTCGTCGAATGCGCGCAGCTTCCGGCTGTGGATGCGCTCCAACGGCATCTCGCGCAGGCGCTCCATCGCCCGTATCCCGATCAGCAGATGTCGGCCGACCTGCGTGGTGTAGAAGTCGCTCGCCATGCCCGGCAGCTTGAGCTCGCCATGCAGCGGCTTGTCCGACACGCACAGGAGCGTGCCGTAGGGCACGCGGAAGCGGAACCCGTTGGCCGCGATGGTGGCGCTTTCCATGTCGAGCGCGACGGCGCGCGACTGGCTCAGCCGTTGCACCGGGCCGGACTGGTCGCGCAGCTCCCAGTTCCGGTTGTCGAGCGAGGCGACGGTGCCGGTGCGCATGATGCGCTTGAGCTCGAAACCCTCGAGCTCGGTGACATCCGCCACGGCCTCTTCCAGCGCGACCTGGATTTCCGCCAGCGGCGGGATCGGGACCCAGATCGGGAGGTCGGCGTCGAGCACCTTGTCCTCGCGCAGGTAGGCATGCGCCAGCACGAAGTCGCCCAGCCGCTGCGAGTTCCTGAGCCCCGCGCAATGGCCGACCATCAGCCAGGCGTGGGGGCGCAGGACCGCGATGTGATCGGTGGCGGTCTTCGCGTTCGACGGGCCGACGCCGATGTTGACCAGCGTGACCCCCGAACCGTCCGCGCGCTTGAGGTGATAGGCCGGCATCTGCGGCAGCTTGTTCAGCGGCGGGATATCGGCGTCATGGGCCGTGATCTCGACGTTCCCCGGTCCCACGAAGCTGGTGTAGCCGCTCTCCTTGTCCGCCAGCATGGCGCGCGCGAAGAGCTCGAACTCCTCGACGTAGAACTGGTAGTTGGTGAAGAGCACGTGGTTCTGGAAATGCTCCGCATAGGTCGCAGTGTAGTGGCTCAGCCGGGCCAGCGAATAGTCGATGCGCTGGGCGGTGAAGGGCGCCAGCGGGTGCGAGCCGTCCTCGTGCACGTAATCCAGCCCGTTGACGATGTCGTCATGGGTGTTGGACAGGTCCGGCACGTCGAACACGTCGCGCAGGGGGAAGGGCATGGCCCCTTCCTGCGGAATGGTGATGTCCGAGCGTCCGGCCACCGCGAAATGCACCGGGATCGGGGTGATCGACTGGCCGATGGCGATCGGAACGCCGTGGTTGTGGAGCAGGAGCCCGATCTGCTGTTCGAGGTAATTGCGAAACAGGTCGGGCCGCGTGATCGTGGTCGAATAGGTGCCCGGTCCCGGCACGTGGCCGAAGGACAGGCGGCTATCGGTGGCCGCGTGGCTGGTCGTGCGGATGCGGATTTCCGGGTAGAACGCGCGAAACCGCGTGCCCGGCAGTTCCGTCATCGACGCGGCGTCCGAGAATTTCTCCGTCAGGAAATCGCAGGCGGCATCGTAGAGCTCGCACAGCCGCGTGACGGCCTTGGCCGGATCCTCGAAATACTCGGCCTCGACCTTCGGCGGGGTCTTGATCGGCATGGTCAGGTCAGCAGGCGACATCACGGCTCCTCGAACAGGTCGGTCAGCTCGAACTTGGTCACGTCGACCAAACCGAGATCGGAGATGCGTAATTCAGGGATGACCACCAGCGCAAGGAGGGAGTGCTGCATGTAGGCGTTGTTGAGCGTGCAACCGCAGGCCGCCATCGCCTCGACCATGCCCTGCGCCTTGGCCGCGACGGTTTCGGCCGGCTCGTCGGACATGAGGCCCGCGACCGGGAGCTCGACCAGCGCGATCTCCTTGCCGTCCTTGAACACGGTGATGCCGCCGCCCACCTCGCCCAGCCGGTTGGCGGCCAGCGCCATGTCTCGGCGCGAGGTGCCCACCACGATCATGTGGTGGCTGTCATGCGCGACGGTCGAGGCGATCGCCATGTCGCCCTTGTAGCCGAAGCCGGAGACGAAGCCGTTGGTCACGTCACCGGTGCCACGGTGGCGCTCGACCAGCGCGATCTGCGCGATGTCGTTGGCCTCGTCCGGCTCAACGATTCCGTCGGAGACCTGGAGATCGGCCGTGAGCGCCTTGGTCGGGGCCTGGTTCTCGACCACGCCGATCACCTTGGCGGTGACGGAATTGGCGCCCTCGGGCGCGGCGACGCCGAAATCGTCGGCCGCGAGCAGCTTGCCCAGGTGAACGGTGTCGCGGGCATGGAGCGGCCAGTCGAGATGCGGGCAGGTCACGGTGATCTTTCCGTTCTCGGCGACCGTGCGCCCGCGTGCGATCACGCGCTCGATGGGCAGGGCGGTAAGGTCCGAGGTTAGGATCACGTCGGCGCGGCGGCCGGGGGTGATCGAGCCCAGCTCGCGTTCGAGCCCGAAATGCGTCGCCGTGTTCAGCGTGGCCATCTGGAGCGCGACAAGCGGGTCGGCCCCGCAGGAAATGGCGTGGCGCACCACGCGGTTCATGTGGCCGTCGTTGACCAGCGTGCCGGAATGGCTGTCATCGGTGCACAGGATGAAGTTGCGCGGGTCGAGCCCCTTTTCGGTCACGGCGGTGATCTGCGTTTCCACGTCGTACCAGGCCGAGCCCAGGCGCATCATGGATCGCATCCCCTGGCGAACGCGGGCGATGGCATCGTCTTCGCACACTCCTTCGTGGTCGTCCGCCGGGCCGCCGGCGGCGTAGGCGTGGAAGGCCGGGCCGAGGTCGGGCGAGGCGTAGTGTCCACCGACCGTCTTGTTCGCGTTCTGTGTCGCCGCGATCTCGGCCAGCATCTTGGCATCACCGTGGATCACGCCGGGGAAGTTCATCATCTCGCCCAGCCCGATGATCCCGGGCCATGTCATCGCCTCGGCCACGTCCTCGGGCGTGATTTCGCGCCCGGTGGTCTCCAGCCCCGGCGCGGACGGTGCACAGGACGGCATCTGGGTGAAGATGTTGACGGGCTGCAACGCGGCCTCGTCATGCATCAGGCGCACGCCTTCGAGGCCCAGAACGTTGGCGATCTCGTGCGGGTCGGTGAACATGCTCGTCGTGCCATGCGGAATCACGGCGGCCGCGAACTCGGCCGGCGTGAGCATGCCGCTTTCGATATGCATGTGGGCGTCGCACAGGCCGGGGATGAGGAATTTCCCCTCCGCCTCGATCACTTCGGTGGTGTCGCCGATGCAATGGGAGGCATCGGGTCCGACGTAAGCGAAGCGCCCCTCGGCGATGGCCACCTGCCACCCCTCCAGCACCTCGCGCGTGTGAACATTCACGACCTTGCCGCCCCGGATCACGAGATCCGCGGGCTCCCGCCCGGCGGCAACCGCGACGAGCCGCGGGGCGGTTTCCGGCCAACTCTTCAAAGGATTGTCTGTCATGGAGCAATTGTCCTGTAATTTCGCGCGGGCGCAAGGGGTTGCATCCGCAGCTAGCCGGTGAAGAATGCGCGTTTATGACACGCACGCTTCTTTCCCTCGGACACGGTTACTCCGCCCGCGCACTCACCCGGGTTTTGCTGCCGCAGGGCTGGCGGATCATCGGCACGACACGCTCCGAGGAGAAGGCCGACGCGCTGCGCGCCGAGGGTGTCGAGCCGGTCATCTGGCCGGGCGAAGACCTGGGCCCCGCGATCCGGTCCGCCACACATATCCTCGCCTCTGCCGCGCCCGGCGAAGATGGCGACCCTTTCCTCGCAGAGTGGCGCGACGAGATCGCGGGTATGGCCGATCGGCTCGACTGGGTGGGGTATCTTTCCACCACCGGGGTCTATGGTGACCACGGCGGCGGCTGGGTCGACGAGGAGACCGGGCTCACCCCGTCCACCAAGCGCGGCAAGCAGCGCGTGATTGCCGAGGGGCAGTGGTGGATGCTGGCCAAGGAAACCAAGATGCTGCCGCTCCACATCTTCCGGCTGGCGGGCATCTACGGCCCCGGACGCGGGCCCTTCGCGAAGGTGCGCAATGGCACGGCGCGACGGATCGTGAAGCCGGGACAGGTGTTCTCGCGCATCCATGTCGACGATATCGCGCAGGTGCTGGCGGCCTCGATCAAAGCGCCGCGCCCGGGGCGCATCTACAACGTCTGCGACGACGAGGCCGCGCCGCCACAGGACGTGATCGAATATGCCGCGGAACTCCTGGGCCGGCCGGTGCCACCCGAGGAAAACATCGACGCGGCCGACATGACGCCGATGGCGCGCAGCTTCTACGCCGAATCCAAGCGGGTCCGGAACGACCGGATCCGCAAGGAGCTTGGCGTCGATCTTCTCTACCCGACCTACCGCGAAGGGCTCCGCGCCTTGTTGGCCGAGGAAGAAAAGGCAGCGGCCGCGCGCTGAGACACGGCCGCCCCGTCCGGATCAGAAGAACAGGACGATGCCCATGAACGCGAGGAAGACGAGCGGCACGAGAATGTCGTGATCGAAGCTGTGGGCGCTCGCCTGTTCCACGATCGGGCCGGGTTCCATCACCGGCTCAAGCATGGCGCCGGCCATTGCGGAGGTGGCGACGGTGGCAAGGATCAGTCCGACGACGATGTTCTTCATTTCATTCCCCTCATGTCTGCGAAACCGCGTTTGAAACAGCGCAATCATGGCGTGAATGCGCGACCTGTCCATCTGGCGCGGCGCTGAATCCGGGGAAGTGTTGCGCGAAGGATGCGACTCGTCAGGCGCGCTTGGAATCGAGGGTGCGAAGACCCAAAGCCGCTTGGACTTTTTCGACGATATCCTCGGCCGTGAGCCCCGCGATCCGGTACATGTCGTCCGGCGTGGCCTGGTCGATGAAGATGTCCGGGAGCACCATCGAGCGGTATTTCAGCCCGTCGTCGAAGCACCCGTTCTCGGCGAGCAGCTGTGCCACGTGGCTGCCGAACCCGCCAATCGCGCCTTCCTCGATGGTGATGAGCACCTCGTGGTCGCGCGCGAGGCCGAGGATCAGCTCCTCGTCCAGCGGCTTGACGAAGCGCGCGTCGGCGACGGTGGGGGCGATCCCCTTGGCGCCGAGCATCTCGGCAGCCTTCTCGGCGTGGGCCAGGCGCGGGCCCAGCGACAGAAGCGCGACACGCTTGCCCTCGATGACGATGCGGCCCTTGCCGATCTCGAGCGGGGTGGGCTCTTCCGGGAGCTCGATGCCCACGCCGGAGCCGCGCGGGTAGCGCACGGCGGAGGGACCGTCGTCGATCATCTGCGCGGTGGCGACCATGTTCACGAGCTCGGCCTCGTCCGCCGGCGCCATGACCGTGAAGCCCGGCAGGTTGGCGAGATAGGCGATGTCGAAGCTGCCCGCGTGGGTCGCCCCGTCGGCGCCCACCAGCCCGGCACGGTCGATCATGAAGCGCACGGGAAGGCGCTGGATCGCCACGTCGTGGACGACCTGGTCGTAGCCGCGTTGCAGGAAGGTGGAGTAGATCGCGCAGAACGGGCGCATCCCCCCGGCCGCGAGCCCGGCCGAGAATGTCACGCCATGCTGTTCGGCGATGCCCACGTCGAAGGTCCGGCCCGGGAAGCGCGCGCCGAAGATGTCCACGCCGGTGCCGTCCGGCATGGCGGCGGTCACCGCGACGATCTTGTCGTCCGTTTCGCCAAGCTTGGTCAGCGTCTTGCCGAACACGCTCGTGTAGGACGGTGCGTTCGAGGGCGCCTTGTGCTGCTTGCCGGTGGGCACGTCGAACTTGGCGGTTGCGTGGCCCCGGTCGTCGCGTTCCTCGGCGGGGCCGTAGCCCTTGCCCTTCTTGGTGATCGCGTGGATCAGCACCGGGCCCGACGCGCGGTCGTGGACCGTGCGCAGCACCTGCGTGATCTGGTCCATGTCGTGTCCGTCGATCGGGCCGACGTAGGAAAAGCCCAACTCTTCGAACATGGTGCCGCCGACGGTCATGCCCTTGAGCATTTCCTTGGCCCGGCGCGCGCCTTCCTGGAACGGCGGCGGCAAGAGGCTCACCGCGCCTTTCGCGGCCGCCTTGAATTCCTGGTAGGGCTCGCCGGCGTAGAGGCGCGACAGGTAGGACGACAGCGCGCCCACGGGCGGGGCGATGGACATCTCGTTGTCGTTCAGGATGACGATCAGCCGCTTGCCCAGGTGGCCCGCGTTGTTCATCGCCTCGAAGGCCATGCCCGCGCTCATCGCGCCGTCCCCGATCACCGCGATGCAGTCGCCGATCCCGTGATCGGGCGCACCGCCCAGGTCGCGCGCCACGGCGAAGCCCAGCGCGGCCGAGATGGAGGTGGAGCTGTGCGCGGCGCCGAACGGGTCGTAGGGGCTTTCCGAACGCTTGGTGAACCCCGACAGCCCGTCCTTCTGGCGGATCGTGTTCATCCGGTCGCGCCGGCCCGTGAGGATCTTGTGCGGGTAGCACTGGTGGCTCACGTCCCAGATCAGCTTGTCGTGGGGCGTGTCGAAGATCGCGTGGATCGCCACCGTCAGCTCGACCACGCCGAGCCCGGCGCCAAGGTGCCCGCCGGTCTGGCTGACCGCGTAGATGGTCTCGGCCCTGAGCTCGTCGGCGACCTGTCGCAGCTTCGAAACCGGCAGACCCTTCAGGTCGGCCGGGGATGCGATGCGGTCAAGCAGCGGTGTCAGGGGTTTGTCGGGCATCCGGAGCCTCGTCATCAATTGCTGCGGGAAATAGTGAAGCGCGCGGCATCCCGCAAGAGTTCCGCTTTCTCGCCGTATTGCGAAAGCGCGTCACAGGCCGCGTCGCACAGTTCATGGGCCCGGCGGCGCGCCCGGTCCATCCCCAGGAGCGACACGAAGGTGGCCTTGCCGGCGGCCTCGTCCTTGCCGACCGCCTTGCCCACCAGTTCCGGGTCGCCCTCGACATCGAGGATGTCGTCGGCGATCTGGAACGCCTGCCCCAAAGCGGCGCCGTACTGGCGCAGCGGCTCGGGGTCGGACTGGCCCAGGATCGCGCCGGCGAAGCAGGACCATTCGAACAGCGCCCCGGTCTTGCCGCTCTGGAGCGCGATGATCTCTTCGAGCGTCAGCGGCTCCGTGGCCACCTCGGCTGCGAGGTCGAGCGCCTGGCCCATGACCATGCCCAGGCCCCCGGCACCGCGCCCAAGCGTGCGGGCAAGCTCGGCGCGCACCTCTCCCGGGCCCACGGCGGGGTCGGTCACCAGCTCGAACGCCAGCGATTGCAGCGCGTCGCCGACCAGCACGCCCGTCGCCTCGTCCCATTTCTTGTGCACGGTCGGCTGGCCCCGGCGCAGGTCGTCGTCGTCCATGCAGGGCAGGTCGTCGTGCACCAGCGAACAGGCATGCATCGCCTCGATCGCCGCGGCGGGATACTGCGACTGCCCGGTCTGCACGTCGAAGAGCCCGGCGCTTTCGATCACCAGGAACCCCCGCAGACCCTTGCCGCCCTGGACCGCGTAGGCCATCGGCTCGGCCAGCGGGCCGGTCGCGGGGAGAGCCTGCGCCAGGCAGGCCCGCGCGACCCGGTTATGCGCGGCGAGAACGTCGCGGAACATCAGTCGGTCTCGACCGGCGCTGTTCCCGTGGGCTGACCGTCGCGGTCGAGCGTGATCTGCGCGACCTTTTCCTCGGCGGCCTTGAGCTTGGTTTCGCACTGCGCCTTCAGCGCCGCGCCGCGTTCGTAGAGCTTGATCGATTCCTCGAGCGCCACGTCGCCGCGCTCCAGCTGGCTCACGACCTGCTCAAGTTCGCCCATGGCTTCCTCGAAGCTCATCTCGCCAACCGGTTTTTCACTCATCGTCCACGCTCCTCAAGGGTCCGAACATGGGCCGCGACGCTCGGGCCCAACGCGTCAAGATCATAGCCACCCTCAAGGGTGGAGACCACCCGACCATCGCAGCAGGTTTCGGCCAGATCCACGATCCTGTTTGTAAGCCATACGTAATCGTCGTTGGTCCAGTTCAATCCGGCCAGCGGATCGGACCCGTGGGCGTCGAACCCGGCGGAGACGAGGATGAGCTGCGGTTCGTATTCGGCGAGCCAGGGCAGGATGTGCTCCCCCCAGGCCTCGCGCATCGTCTTCGAGCCGGAGCCCGGCTCAAGCGCCGTGTTCTGGATCTGGTCGTAGGCCCCGCGTTCGCCGGGCGCGCCCGTGCCGGGGTAGAGCGGCATCTGGTGGGACGATGCGAAGCGGACGCCGCTTTCGTTCCACAGAACGTCCTGCGTCCCGTTGCCGTGGTGCACGTCGAAATCCAGCACCGCGACCCGGTCGAGCCCACGGTTCTCGATCGCGTGCAGCGCGGCGATGGCGACGTTGGCGAACAGGCAGAACCCCATCGGGCGGGCCTTCTCGGCGTGGTGACCGGGCGGACGCGTGGCGATGAAGGCGTTGCGCGCCTCGCCGTCCAGCACCGCGTCGACGGCGGCCACGTTGGCGCCGACCGCACGCAGGGCGGCGTGGTAGCTGCCGGGCGCCATCGACGTGTCTTCGTCGAGCTTGGTGAAGCCCTCGACCGGTTCGGAGGACCGGATGTGGTCGAGATGGGCCAGCGGATGGGCGCGCCGGATGTCGGCCTCGGCGCCCAGCGGCGCTTCGCGGCGCACGAGTGCGTCGAAGGCGGGGTCGGCAAGGGCGCGGGAAATGACCTCGAGCCGCGCCACCTGTTCCGGGTGGCCCGGGGGCGTCACGTGGTCAAGGCATTGTTCATGCGTGTAAAGGAGCGTCGTCATGGCCGGACGCTATGGCAATCCCACGGCCCCCGCAAGCCAGCGCGCGGGGTCAAAGCCCCGCTTCGCGCGCGATCTCGGCCTTGGACTTCCGCGCACGCTCGGTCTCGGACTTGAGCTGGCCGCAGGCGGCCATGATGTCCTCGCCCCGCGGGGTCCGGATCGGCGAGGCATAGCCGGCCTTGTAGATGATGTCCGCGAACCGCCGGATGCGGTTGTTCGACGACCGCTTGTAGGGCGCGCCGGGCCATTCGTTGAACGGGATCAGGTTGATCTTGGCCGGGATGCCCTCGATCAGCTTGATCAGCCGGTAGGCGTCCTCGTCCGAGTCGTTCACGCCGTCGAGCATGACGTATTCGAAGGTGATCCGCTCGGAGTTCGACAGTTTCGGGTATTCCTTGAGCGCCGCCAAGAGCTCTTCGATGTTCCACTTGCGATTGATCGGCACCAGCTTGTCGCGCACCTCGTCGGTCGTCGCGTGGAAGCTGATGGCGAGCATGCAGCCGATCTCGGCCCCGGCGCGGGCGATTTCCGGCACGACGCCGGAGGTCGACAGCGTGATGCGCCGGCGGCTGAGGCTGATCCCCTCGCCGTCCATCGCGATCTTCATCGCGTCGCGCACGGCGTCGAAGTTGTAGAGCGGCTCGCCCATGCCCATGAGCACGATGTTGGACAACAGGCGGGTTTCGTTCTTCGGGTGCCGGCCCGGTTCGGGCCATTCGCCCAGGTCGTCGCGCGCCACCATGATCTGTCCCACGATCTCACCGGCCGTGAGGTTGCGCACCAGCTTCTGCGTGCCGGTGTGGCAGAACGAACAGGTCAGCGTGCAGCCCACCTGGCTCGACACGCAAAGGGTGCCGCGGTCCTCTTCGGGGATGTAAACGATTTCAACCTCGTGCCCGCCCGCGATGCGGACCAGGTACTTGCGCGTCCCGTCCTCGGAGATCTGGCGCGACACCACCTCGGGCACGCGGATCTCGAAATGCTGGTCGAGCAGCGCGCGGTAGTCCTTCGACAGGTTGGTCATGTCGGCGAAATCGCGCACGCCCTTCTGGTAGATCCACTGCCAGACCTGGCCCACGCGCATCTTCGCCTGTTTCTCCGGCGTGCCGGCGGCGATCAGCGCATCGCGCAGTTGATCGCGCGTCATCCCGACAAGGTTCAGCTTGCCGAGGCTCGCATCCTCCTTGCGGGGGATGGTCAGAACATCCTGGGTGATCGGGGACGAGGCCGTCATGAGTCGCGCTCCTGTGGAATGGGCCCCATATAGGGGATCATGCGCCGATTTCAAAAGAAAACGCCCCGGAGCAGTGCCGGGGCGCGTGTGCTTGCGATGTGGGCCGGCTCACTCCGTGCAGCGGGTCCCGGCATCCTCCACCGCGGCGGTGAACCCCATGAGCGAGAACGTGTCCTCGGTCCGGGTGCCGCGCGACGACATGGCCACGGCGACCGCCTCGGCCCCGCGCTTCATCGACGCGATGATGCGCGCGTCGTCTTCCGGGCTGGCCGACCAGGCCCATTCGCCGTCCGTGAACAGCTCGTACTCGTCGCCGCCGATCGTGAGCGTCACGGTGGAATCGTCCGCGAACGGATAGCCGCCGGTGAAGCTCACCTCGCCGGTGTCGGCGTCCGAGCGGTAGGAGACGAAGAGCAGGATGTCGCCACGGCGGACCGACACGACGCGTCCGTCCTTCGTGTTCACCGTTTCCTTGGGTTTCGAGACGCTCCAGCATTCTTGCGGATCGCCCTCGACGAAGACGCTCCAATCGGTGTTGGCCGCGACCCTGTTCGTGCTTTCCTGCGCAAATGCGCCGGTCGCTGCCAGCGACAGCGCGGCGATGCACAGACCCCGTGCGATGCGTGATGTCATGTCTAACACAGCCTCCAGCTGCTCTGCCTCTCGGGCCCCTTGCTCCATCCGTCTCGGCGGTGTTCCACGGCGCGGGGTCCCAGTTCAACCTCGTGGCGCCACCATAACGGTTTTTTGCCGGTTTTTGAAAGACCCGTTGGCGGAAAACCGCGCGGTGACCGTCGGATGGCGCGCTTGTGACCGGGACGGCCGGGCGGCGTCCGGCGAATCAGGGCAGCGGCGGATCACACTCGGGCGAACTCGTCGCGGGCGTAGCCCTGCACATAGAGGAGCGCGGTGAGGTCGCCGTGATTGATGCGGATGTCGCATTGCGCGGCGACCGAGGGCTTGGCGTGAAGCGCAACCCCCGCCCCGGCGAGTGCGAGCATGCCCAGGTCGTTGGCCCCGTCGCCGACCGCGATGACATCTTCGTGCGCGATGCCCAGGCGGGCGGTGATCTCTTCCAGCGCGGCCACCTTCGCGGCCCGGCCCAGGATCGGTTCGACGACCTGGCCGGTCAGGCGGCCCGCGACGATGTCGAGCGTGTTGGCCCGGTTTTCGTCGAAACCGAGCTCGGCGGCGACCTTGGCGGTGAAGGCGGTGAACCCGCCCGAGACGAGCGCGGCATAGGCCCCGGCGGCGCGCATCGTGGCCACCAGTTCGCGCCCGCCGGACATGTAGGTGATGCGCTCGGCCAGCACCTTCTCGATCACGGCGGCCTCGAGCCCTTCGAGCAGCCCGACGCGTTCGCGCAGGGCGCCCTCGAAATCGAGCTCGCCGTTCATTGCGCGCGCCGTGATCTCGGCCACGCGGGGTCCGATGCCCGCCTCGTCGGCAAGCTCGTCGATGCATTCCTGGCAGATCATCGTGCTGTCCATGTCGGCGAGCAGCATCTTCTTGCGGCGGCCCGCGCTGGGCTGAACGACCAGGTCGACGCCGAGGCCCTGGAGCTCTTCCCAGCTCGTCCACCGGCTGTCGGGCACCTCAGGCATGTCGAATTCCGCGGCCTCGTCGGGGGCGAGCCAGCGCGCCTCGGCCCCGCCCCAGGCGGTCATCAGCGCGGTGACGAGCGCCGGGTCGAGCACGGCCTTGCCCGGTGCGGAAATCAGCGTGGTGGTGAACATCGGCCCCTCCGTCTGGTCGGGGCCGGATTAGCCCGCGCGCGGCGGATGTGAAAGCCCTATTCCCGGGGCGCGCGCAGGGACGAGACGTCGGAAGCCGCGATCTCGTCCCCCGAGGCGAAGACCAGCATCGTCTCGCCATCCACCACCTTGGCCTCGACCACCTCGGAGTAGACCGCCATCGGAGTCTCCGACAGAAGCTCCCCGTTGGCGAAGCTCTGAAGGTGGAACGCGTATTCCCCGGGCGGGAACAGGTTGCCGTAAGGGTCCATCCCGGCCCAGCGCACCGGTGCCTCGGTCGGCGGGATCTTGACCCGGTCGACCTCCACGTCGTTGGCGTTGCGCACCACCATGTAGGTCGACGTCGCGCCATCGGCGGGGTCCGGCGTGACCGTGATCGGTTCGAGCCCGAACTGCACCGGCACCGCCGCGCGCGCCTCCATCCCCACCCATCCGGCGAGGTCGGTCATCGACATGACGCCAAGCTGGGTCTGCAGGGACTTGATCAGGTCGTTCGTCAGCACCTGCTGTTCGACGCCCGAGAAGGTGGCGAGTTGGGTGGCGTAATCCGTGCTTTCCATCGGATTGAGCGGATCCTGGTTTTCCATCTGCGCGGTCAACATTTTCAGAAAGGTCTCGAAATCCGAGGAGATCTCGGTCGCGTCGCCGACGCGTTTGACCGCGTCGGTGGGCGCCGCGGAAGCACCGAAAGCGGTGGTGGAGCCGGTTTGCGTCACGTCCATGTCAGGTCCTTTCCGATGTCAAAGCCGCAGATCCATCCCGCCGCCGGGGCGGGTGGCGCGCGGGGTCTGCGGCGAGTCGGGGGTCGCGTCGTCGATGGTGGCGATCTCGTCAGGCCCGATGGGTGCTTTGCGGGTATCCGGCTGATCGTCCCGCGCGCCGCCGTCGCCGAAGGCGAAATCTAGCGAGTCGTAGCCCAGGTCGCGCAACTCCTGCTCGAGCACCGCGATGTTGCGGCGAAGGAGGTCGAGCGTGTCGGCCCTGTCGGCCGAAAGCGACACGGTCATCGCCCCGCCGTCGCCGTGAAACGACAGGCTGACACGCCCAAGCTCTTCCGGTCGCAGCGTCACCTCGACCCGCCCGTCGCCACCCGCGCGGATGCTCTCGGCCACCTGCACGGCGACGTGGCGGCCCGTATCGGCCCGGGTGAGCGCTGCGGGATCGGGGGCGGGGCCGGCGTGGCGCAAAGTGCGCGCCGGGTCGGTCGATCCCGGGTCCGCGATGAGCGGGTCGAACGGGCTATCGGGTATCGGGCCGTCCACCGGTATCGCTACGACCGATGTTGCGGTCGCCGTGGCATGGATAAACTTGGGCTCTCCGTTCTTGGGAGGGTGCCCTGGTGCGGAGGTCACGACTGTTCCAGAGGACTCGCTCGTGGGCCTGTCCGCATTCTGTCCGGACGGCTGGGATCTGGCATCAGGCAACGGCCCGGAAGGATCGACTCGGACCTGAGCCCCCTTCGCCACACCCGAACCCGTCCCGTCCGGCGACGGAGCGGCAAATGCCGCGGCGCGTGTCTCCGCAGGTACGGCCGGCCGCGCGCCCGCGCTTTCCATTTGCCGCGGGCCTTGGCCCGCCGGATCGACCGCGGGCGTCACGCGCAGAAGCGCGGCATCCCGCGCGTTCGCCCGCTCGTGCGCGGGCTTGGCGGCGGGCGCCGCCTCACGGTGCGCCCCTTCGAGCAACATCGGTCGCGGGCTTTCGATGGAGCGCTGGGCCGCTGCCTCCGGTTGTCCCGATACCCGTATCGGTGCGGCATTGGCGGGCCGCACGACCACAGGTGGCGTCGGGCTTCGTGCCTCGCGTTCGAGCGCCGGCGCATCGGCTTTCACCGAAGCAGTCGCCGAGTCCGGAAGGTCGGCCCTGTCTGCATTGGCTGGGCTCGACATCATCGGACGTGGCTGCACGATCTTCCTGCCTGCTGTCTGCGCCAAGGGCCCTTCGGTCCTTATCGGGGCGTCTTCCCGGGGGCTCGCGCGATCGGCGTTCACGGGAATGGGGTGTGGCCGGGCCGCGGCAAGCGGTGTGCGGGCCTTGCCGGACTGCACCTTCACCACCTCGACCGGGCGCGCGCTGGCGTTCGAGGTCGCCCCGCGCGGCGCAGTCGCGATTGTCCCGGCCGCGATGTCTTCAACCCATCGCGTCTTGGCCCCGGTCGCGCTTCGTGGCGGCGCCGGCACCCCTGCGTCCGGGGTCTGCTGCGCATCAGGCGTGGCTGAGCGGACTGTTTCCCCTACCGATGTGTGCGCTGCCAAGACGGAAACGTCGATTCGCGGCGCACCTGGCCGCACCTCCGACCTGGCATCGGATGCAACTTGTTGCGCGGCCACGGCGGGCGCCTTCGCAGGCACCTCGCCCACCACGGCTTCCGCGCCCGCCGACCCTTCGAACGCGGCAGCGAAGGCTTCGCTATCGGCCGGCTCGCCACGCGTGGGCGGTGCCGTTTCATCCTTTTTTCCAGCCGCGAAGGCCAGCAATGCGACGTCCATATTGTCCCCGGTTGTCATGTCACCGAATGACAGCACCATCCTCGATAGAAATTACCGAATCTTTACCGCTTGCCGGCAGGGTCGAGAAAATTCCGAACGATTGGACGAATCTCGACATGCTGACACTTCCACCCGCATCGCCGACGGTGCCCCCTCCAGCCACGTCGGGCGCAGACGACCAACTTCGTGCGGCGGCGCGGGAGCTTGAGGCGACGTTCCTGGCGGAAATGCTGAAATCCGCCGGGCTCGGCGCGCAGCCGGAGGGGTTCGGCGGCGGCGCGGGAGAGGCGCAGTTCGCGTCGTTCCTGCGGCTGGAGCAGGCGCGGGCGATGGTGTCCGCGGGCGGGATCGGACTGTCCGAATCCCTCTTCAATGCGATGAAGGAGCGGACCGATGGGCGTTCTTGACCGATTTCGCGGCCCCCGGGCGCTTGAAGAAATCCTCGCGCGCGAACGGAGGCACATCCTTCAAGGGGACATCGACGCGGTCGTCCGGCTCGCCCCTGAAAAGGAGCGGCTGATCGCGCGCCTCGCACAGGGACGGGTCGAGCAGGGCGAACTCGACCGGCTGAAGGAGAAGGCGGAGCGCAACGGGGCCTTGCTGGCCGCCGCGGCGCAGGGCCTCAAGGCGGCGCAGGCCAGGATTGCGGGGCTCGCACGCGGTACCGATGATTTGGCGACCTATTCCAGCGACGGCAATCGCGCTGGGCTGTGCGCCCGGGCCGCTGACTTCAACAAGCGCGCCTGAGCATATGGAGGGCAGACATTTAAAATGCACGGCATTTGGCGCGGGCTTTTTAACGACCTGTTAAGCACCTCGGACGCAGATTTCCGCTCGCATCCCGAACGGGTGGCGCGGACCGGATACCGCCAGGAACCGGATGGCCGCAACAGTCAGAATGACGTCGGACCCGGCCCCAAAGGGGCTGATTTCCAACCCGGCGCGGAAAACGGCGCCGTATGATCCAAGGAACGAAAAAATGTCCAGCATTCTGACGAATTCGAGCGCGATGGTCGCGCTCCAGACGCTGAAATCCATCAATTCCAACCTCGAACAGACGCAGTCCGAAATCTCCACCGGCAAGACGGTGGCCACGGCCAAGGACAACTCGACGGTCTGAATGACCTTCGCGTTCGAGGAATAAGCGCGTTGGGTCTGGATCAGGTCGGTGAGCGCGCCCGCGACATCGGTGGTCGAGCCTTCGCGAGTGAAGCCGATCACCTCACCGGTGGGCCCGTCGCCCGCGTCCCACAGGAAGAATGAACCCGACTGCGGCGAGACCTGGTAGGTCTGGTTGGAATGCGAGATCAGGCCGTTCGGGTTGGGCACGTCCACGAGCGGCACCTGGTAGATCGTGCGCGTGAAACCGGTGTCGTAGGTCGCAGTGATGTACCCGTTCGCGTCTATTTCGACCGAGGTGAGGTTGCCCACGGGCGAGCCGTCCTTGGTGATCGACACCGGGGCGAAGCTGTCGGACAGCTGTGTGAGGCCATTGGGATCACCGATCGAGCCGATCGTCAGTTGCAGCGGCCCGCCCGAGACTGTCAGGTCGATGGTGCCGGTGGTCGGGTCGTAGGCGCCGCCGGAGGTGGTGGTCACGCTGGAGAGCGTGCCGCCGGTGGCGCGGCTGTCGTCGAACACCAGTTCGTATTCGCCGATCACGGCCCCGTTCGATGCGCTGTCCTTGATGGTCATCGTCCACGTGTTCGAGGGCGGGTCGCCGAGTGTCGTGGGCACCGTCGGCGTGAACTCCACGTCGAGCGATTCCGAGGTGCCGAGGTTGCCGAAATACTCGATCGAAAGCGGCAGCGTTTCGCCGGTGGCGCCGTATTCGGAATTCGTCGCGGGAAGGTTCACGCCAAGGTTCATGCGCGTCGTCGGGTCGCCCGCCTGCTGATTGACCTGGACCACGACCGGTTCGAGCGCCGTGACAGTATCGCGCGGGTAGGTCGCGACGTTGCCGTCGGCATCCGCCGGCCAGCCCAGGAGGACGAGCCCCGTCTCGGTCTTGAGGACGCCTTCCTCGTCGGTGCGGAAAGACCCCGTCGTTGTGGTCAGCATCGGCTGATCTTCCCCGGTGTAGTTGATGTAGGCCTCCTGCATCACCGGCAGCATGCCGCGCCCGGAAATGGCGATGTCGAGCGGGTTCGACGTCGAGATCAGCGGCCCGTTCTCGTCGATCAGGCGCTGGGTCGTTGCGCGCACGCCGCCCGCGGAATAGGTACCGGCCCCGGCCACGCCGCCGATGACCAGGCTTTCGAAATCCGCGGTCGCCCGCTTGTACCCGTAGGTCCCCGAGTTCGCGATGTTGTCGGAAATCGTGGCAAGCCGCGTCGCGTTGGCATTCAGCCCGGCCACGCCGGCGCTGAGCGAAGATGAGATTGTCATGGTGCGCCTTTCTGCTGCATCCCCTCGTCGCATCCACCCATAGGGCCCGGGGCTTAAGGGCGCCTTAACAGGTAAAATGCGCCGCTTTTTCCTCAGCGGTGCGTGCGCAGAAGGATGAGCTCGATCCTGTTGTTGCGCAGGGCCATCGGGTTGCGCGCGGCCGGTTCGCGGTCGGCAAATCCCGTCAGGCGGCGGACGCGCTTCGGGGACAGCCCTTCGTCACGCAGCAGAAGGCGAATCGCGTCGGCGCGGGCGGTCGACATCTCCCAGACCGTGTTGTGGGCAAGGACGACCGGTTCGGCCCGGGTGTGCCCCTCGATCGCGACGCCGTTGCGCACGAGCGCGAAGGTGCGGGCCATGACGCCGATGAGCTCTGCCATGAGGGGGGTGGGTTCCGCCGTGCCGGGGACGAACAGCGGTTCGTCGACCAGGTCGAAAAGCTCGATCACCAGCCCTTCGTCGGTCAGTTCCGTGACGATGTGACGTTGGAGCAGGTCGGACACCATGCTCTCGCCGGCCTTGCCGGTCAGAACCGCCTCGATCTCTTCGAGTGCGCGCGCCTCGGCCGCGCGGTCGAGTTCCCGTGCGTCTCCCTGTCCGCCGTCCGGCGCTTCGGACGAGGCGCTGTTGGCGTCGCTGGGCAGGCCGCCCTGGCCGGTCTGGGCCAGGTTTTCTTCGGAAAAGACGCTATCGCCCCCGAAGGCATCCGGCCCCCCGCCGGAGACGCGGTTCACCGGGATCGTCGGGCTGAAGTAGTCCGCGATGCCCTTGCGCTGTTTCTCGGTCGTCGCGTTCAGGAGCCACATGAGCATGAAGAAGGCCATCATGGCGGTTACGAAATCCGCGTACGCGACCTTCCACGCGCCGCCGTGATGCCCCTCGCCACCGCTCTTTTTCACCTTCTTGATGATGACCGGCCCATTCGCCTGTCCAGACATCCCGCTCCTCCGGTTGAGCCCCGGATATCGGGTAGCGCGAGCGGGTTAAGGTGGCGTTACCGGGGGCGCACGTCGCCCCGCAAATAAAAGTTCCCTTTGGGTAAAGCTGGCATAAGATGCGCTATGGCCGGTCACGCTTGCGTGATCCGGCCGTGATCAAGGGAGGGGCACGTCCATGAAGGGAATCGCATTCGTCTTTTTCATCACCGCGGTGATCTGTGTCACGTTGGGGATGATCTGGGGCATCCAGATGTCGGCCTCGGCCGATCACAGCCTTGCGGGCGCGCATGCGCACCTGAACCTGGTGGGCTGGGCGTCACTGGGCCTCTTCGGCCTGTATTACCATACGGTGCCGTCGGCCGCCGCCAAGGCGCTGGCCAAGATCCACTACGCCGTCGCGCTGGCCGGCGTGGTGCTGATGGTGCCGGGCATCGCAATGGCGATCCGGCAGCAAGGCGAGATGGTCGTCATCGCCGGGTCGTTCCTGACGCTGGCCTCGATGCTGATCTTCCTCTTCACCGTGGCAACCAACCGCGGCTAGAGCAGGCGATCCAGGCCGCGCACCAGCCCGGTGATCTCCGTCACCCGCGCGGCCGCAAGCATCGTTCCGGGGGCCAGGATGTCGGCCGAATGGCTGTCGGCGTCATGGGTGATGGTGAGGCGTGAGTTCCCGTTCGCGAAGGTCGAGGTGACCGTCGCGGAATAGGACGGCATTCGGATCGAATGGACCTGCACGCCGTTCACGCTGCCCCCACGCAGACCCGGTTCGCCTTTCACGGTGGCCGGGTCGACCTCGTATTTCGGCTGCTTCACGTCGCCCATCCGCTCGGCCAGCTCGCGGGCGGTGCCGGTGGGCGCGTCGGTCTTTTTCGGGCGCGAGTAGTCGATGATCTCGAACCAGTCGAGGTATTCGGCCGCCATCAGCGAAAAACGGGTCATGAGCGCGGCGGTCAGGGCGAAATTGCCGGACGCGACGACGCCGGTGTCTGCCTCGCGCGCGGCGCTGTCGAGGCGGGCGTAGTCCGCGGCGGTCAGGCCGGAGGTGCCGATGACCACCCGCCGGCCGGCCTCGATCGCCTGCATCGTGTGGTCGAAGACGATGTCGGGGTGGGTGTAGTCGACGAGCACGTCGAAATCGGTCCCGGAAATCGCTTCGGCCACGGTGGCGAAGCACGGGGCGCCATGCACCGTTTCCCCGGCGCGGGAGCGCGCCACGCAGGCGACAAGCTCGAACCGTTCGTCCTCGGCGAAGGCCGCGGCGATGGTGCCTCCGGCCAGACCCGTGGCGCCGGCCATGCAGATGCGAACCATGTGAAATCCTCCTTTGTCGCGCGGACCCTGCGACAGGGGGCGTCCCGCGGCAAGACCTTGGGGCTACCCGATGGTGGTCTGGTAGAGCTTCACCTTGATCCCGCCGTTGTCGATCACCGGCCCCGAGGTCAGGTTGAAGCCCGTCGCATGGGCCAGCGCCGCGTCCGAGGTGACGAGCCCCAGCCGCCAGCCGTGGAACCCGCTGGCGAGCACGCGTCCCAGCGTGCCGTAAAGCGCGTAGAGCTGCCCCTTGTTGCCGATCCGCGTGCCGTAGGGCGGGTTCAGGATGACGAGCCCGGTCGGGCCCTCCGGGGCGGTGAGCTCGGATACCGGCTGACAGGCGAAGTGGCACAGGTCCTCGACGCTTGCGGCCCGGGCGTTGGCGCGCGCGTTCTCGATCGCGCCGCGGTCCCGGTCGTAGCCGTGAAACGCCACGTCCGGTATCGGACCCGAACCGGCGCGCACCAGCGTGGCGAACTGATCCGGGTCGAAGGTGGCGAGGCTCTGGAAGGCGAAGCGCCGGTCGCGGCCCGGTTGCAGGTCGGCGGCGATTTCGGCCGCTTCGAGCAGGAAGGTGCCGGAGCCGCACATCGGGTCGACGACCGGTTCGCGTCCGTCGAAGCCGCAGGCACGCAGCATCAGCGCGGCCAGCGTTTCGCGGATCGGCGCCTTGCCGGTGGCGACCTTGTGGCCGCGCTTGTGCAGGCTCTCGCCGGAGCTGTCGACGCTGATCGTGACGATGTCACGGTCGATGCGCACCTTGATGGCGACCTCTGCTTCCGGCGTGATCGGCGCGTCCATCACCTCGGAGATGGCGCGTTCGATCCGTTCCGCGGCGGCGCCGGCGTGGTAGATCTTGGATTTGCGGTTCGTCGACACCTCGACCCGCACCGGCACGTGGGGTTCGAGCGTGTCGCGCCAGGGAAACTTGCGGGCGCGCTTGTCGAGTTGGGCGAGGTGCACGGCAGGAAAGCTGCCCAGCCGCACGAGGATGCGGGTCGCGCCGCGCAGGTCCAGGTTGGCGCGCCAGACCTCGGACCAGTCGCCCTTGAGCGTGATCCCACCCGATTCCGGCTTGCCCCGCTTGAACCCGAGCGCGCCGGTTTCGGCGGCAAGCTGGGGTTCGAGACCCGGGGGACACACGGCGAAGAAATCGAGCTCGGACATGGTCCCGGCTTAGGCGATTGCGGGGGCGAAGGGAATCGCAAAGGGGCCGGGCCGGTGAACTTCGGCAGAGGGCCACGCGTTGGACGGGTGAAAGGAGGCTGCATGATCGACACGGAATTCTCCGACTCCGTCCTGACGCTCACCCTTGTCGGGACCGTGACCGAAGACGATATCGCCGCGCTGCGCGAAACCATCGAGGCGGTGTTCGCCGAGCATTCCGAGATTTCGATGGTCCTCGACCTCACGCGGTGGGAGGACGTGACCGGCAACGCGATCCGCGAGGACATGGCGTTGGAGCTGAAGCTCCTTGGCAAGCTCGGTCGGATCGACCGCATCGCGTTCCTGTCCGACAAGCAATGGGTCACGGCAATGGCCCGCGGCGTGGGTCCCTGGCTTCCCAGCGTGAGCCTGCGGGCCTTCCCGGGCGACCAGGGCGCGGCGGCGCGGGAATGGGCCCGGGGGTGATCCGCGGGGTCCCCGCAAGTGAAAAGCCCCGGCACGTTGGCCGGGGCTTTCGCATTTCAGGCGCAGCTGCGGATCAGGCGGGATCCTTGATCGTGCGCAGGTAGGGCAGCTTCATGTCCACGTCGCCATACTTGGCCTTGGCGTCGTCATCCGACACCGACAGGGCCACGATCACGTCTTCGCCCGGCGACCAGTTGGCCGGCGTGGCGAGCGGTGCACCGTCCGTCTTCATCACGGCGTCGAGCGCGCGCAGCACCTCGGCGAAGTTGCGGCCCACCGACATCGGGTAGGTCATGGTCAGGCGCAGCTTCTTGTCCGGGCCGATGATGAAGACCGAGCGCACGGTCGCGCTGTCGGCCGGGGTGCGGCCATCGGGGAGGTAGGCGTCGGCAGGCAGCATGTCGAAGGCCTTCGACATCTCGAGCCCTTCGTCGGCCACGATCGGGAAAGAAGCCTTGGCGCCGCCGAACTTCTCGATGTCGCCCTTCCATTTCTTGTGGTCCTCGACCCCGTCGACGGAGATGCCGAGCACCTTCACGCCGCGCTTCTCCCACTCGTCCGAGAGCTGGGCGACGGCGCCGAACTCGGTCGTGCAGACCGGGGTGAAGTCCTTCGGGTGCGAGAACAGGATGGCATAGCTGTCGCCGATCCAGTCGTGCAGCGTGATTTCACCCTGGTCGGTGGTGACGGTCAGGTTGGGAATTTCGTCATTGATGCGCAGGCCCATGAAAAGTCTCCTCTCTGCGTGAGTACGTATTGAGATAGATGTAATCGATGCGCGTTTCTCTTGAAGTGGTTGTGGCAGATTGTCCGCCCGAAATCGACCGGAATCCCGGAACGTGCGTTTCGGTGCTCCGCCGAGAATTGACGTAGCGGCAGAGGCCGGCCAGCTTGCCCCTTTCGCGGGGGAATGACAGAGTGCGCGCAACGCTGAAATGGGAGAGATCCATGCTCGAGAAACGCGAATTCTACATCAACGGGGAATGGGTCGCACCGGCCGAGGCCCGCGACCACGACGTCATCAACCCGGCCACCGAGGAACCCTGCGCGGTCGTGTCGCTCGCCGGCGAAGCGGACGTCGACAAGGCGGTCGCGGCGGCCAAGGCGGCCTTCCCGGGCTGGATGGCGACCCCGCCGGAAGAGCGCATCGCGATCGTCGAGAAGTTTCTCGCGATCTACAAGTCGCGCTCGGAAGACGTGGCGCAGGCGATCTCGATGGAGATGGGCGCGCCCATCGACCTCGCGCGGTCGGCGCAATGGGGCGCGGGCTATGCCCACACCAAGGCGTTCCTCCAGGCCGCGAAGAACTTCGAGTGGATCAAGCCGCTGGGCGAACACGCGCCGGACACGATGATCGTGCACGAACCGGTGGGCGTCTGTGCGCTCATCACGCCGTGGAACTGGCCGATGAACCAGATCAGCCTGAAGGTGATCGCGGCGGCCATCGCGGGCAACACGATGGTTCTCAAGCCGTCCGAGGAAAGCCCGATCGACGCGATGATCTTCGCCGAGTGCGTGCACGAGGCGGGCTTCCCCAAGGGCGTCTTCAACCTGGTGAACGGCGACGGCGCCGTGACGGGCAACGCGCTGACCGCGCACAAGGACGTCGACATGGTGAGCTTCACCGGCTCGACCCGCGCCGGGATCGCGATCTCGAAGAACGCGGCCGAGACGCTCAAGAAGGTCCACCTGGAACTTGGCGGCAAGGGCGCCAACATCGTCTTCGCCGATGCCGACGAGAAGGCCGTGAAGCGCGGCGTGATCCAGATGATGAACAACACCGGCCAGAGCTGCAACGCGCCGAGCCGGATGCTGGTCCAGCGCGAGATCTACGACGACGCCGTCGCCGCGGCGACCGCCGCCGCCGAACAGGTCAAGGTGGGTGATCCCAGCGAGGAAGGCCGCCACATCGGTCCCGTCGTGAACGAAGCCCAGTGGAACAAGATCCAGGGCCTCATCCAGCAGGGCATCGACGAAGGTGCGCGCCTGATCGCCGGCGGCCTGGGCCGTCCCGAGGGGCTGAACCGCGGCTATTACGTCAAGCCCACCATCTTCGCCGACGCCAACAACCAGATGACCATCGCGCGCGAGGAGATCTTCGGCCCGGTGCTCACCATGATCCCGTTCGAGACCGAGGAAGAGGCGATCGAGATCGCCAACGACACGGTCTATGGCCTGACCAACTACGTCCAGACGCAGGACGGCGCGAAGGCCAACCGGGTCGCGCTCAAGCTGCGCTCGGGCATGGTCGAGATGAACGGCAAATCGCGCGGCGCCGGCGCCCCCTTCGGCGGCATGAAGCAGTCGGGCAACGGCCGCGAGGCCGGCGTCTGGGGCATCGAGGACTTCCTCGAGGTCAAGGCGGTCGGCGGCTGGTCCGTCGAGGCGGCCGAGTAAGCAAGAGGTGCGCTGACGCGCGCAGGTCAAGCCCGATCCCGCGTCCCGCGGGTTCGGGCGGGGCGAGGGGGCGCTGCCCCCTCGCGCTCCCCCGGGATATTTCCGGACCGGAGAAGAGGGGTCAGTCGAGCCCCGGTTCGTCGAGCATGTGACGCCCGCGCGCATCCTCGACCTCGATCACCCAGAGGTCCGGGTCGAAGCTGCGCTGCTTCGCGATGCTTTCATCCACGGAGGATTCGTCGCCCTCGGACAGCACCATCCAGGTGCGCGCGCCGGTCATCAGGTCGACCGAGCGCTGGAAGGCCTTGGCCTGTCCATCCAACGTGGCGAGCTTGACGAGCACCGCGCCCGCGGTCGCGTCGCCCTTGGCCACGACGTAGGTCGAGATGCCTTCGGCCTGGAGCCGGGCGAGGTAGGCCGAGACCCAGAGGCCGGTGGCCAGTCGGCTCATGTATTGCCGTCTTTGAAGTCGAGACCCATTTCCGAGTAACGCGCAGCCTCTTCCAGCCAGTTGGGCCGGACCTTCACCTGCAGGAACAGGTGGATCTTGCGCCCGAGGAATTCCTCGAGCTCGGCGCGCGCCGCCTGGCTGACCGCCTTGATCGTTTCGCCCTTCTTGCCCAGCACGATGCCCTTGTGGCCGTCACGGGCGACGTAGACCACCTGGTCGACCCGGGCCGATCCGTCCGGCCGTTCCTCCCAGTTCTCGGTTTCGACCGTGAGCTGGTAGGGCAATTCCTGGTGCAGGCGCAGGGTGAGCTTCTCGCGCGTCATCTCGGCCGCGATCATGCGCAGGGGGAGGTCGGCGATCTGGTCCTCGGGGTAGAGCCAGGGGCCCTCGGGCATCTTCTCGGCCAGCCAGTGGCGCAGGTCCTCGACCCCGTAACCCTTCTCGGCCGAGATCATGAAGGTCTTCTCGAACGGGAAGCGTTCGTTCATGTCGCTGGTGAGCGCGAGGAGCACGTCGGATTTCACCCGGTCGATCTTGTTGATCGCGAGCGCCACGGGGCGGTTGCGGCCCACGTTTTCGAGTTCGGCCAGGATGCGTTCGACGCCCGGGGTGACGCCGCGGTGCGCCTCGATCAGGAGCACGATCACGTCCGCGTCCGCGGCCCCGCCCCAGGCGGCCGCCACCATGGCGCGGTCGAGCCGGCGGCGCGGCTGGAACAGGCCCGGGGTGTCGACGAGCACGATCTGGGCGTCGCCGTCCAGCGCCACGCCGCGGATGCGGGCGCGGGTCGTCTGCACCTTGTGGGTGACGATGGACACCTTGGCCCCGACCAGCGTGTTGGTCAGGGTCGATTTGCCCGCGTTGGGCTCGCCGATCAGGGCGACAAATCCGGAACGTGTGGTCATGCGGCTCGCCATAGCCCCTTTCCGCGCGTCGCGCTAGGGGGCGCGTGATGCGTGCGTGACGCGCGCTGCATCTGCGCGTACCCTTGCCCCGACAGGCCGCGGCACGGGGAGATCATCCGATGAGCGACGACAAGGTCGAGGTGCGCAACATCAATTCACCCGATCACATCACGCGGGTGGACCGGGTGAAATACGAGGACATGAAGCAGGCGCTGCTCCGGGTGCTGCCCGCCGAGGCGCCGGGATTGAAGGTTGCCGAGGCGCAGGAGGCGTTGAAGCCGCTGCTCGACCAGGAGCTGTTCCCCGGCGGGGCGAAATCGGGCTGGTGGCTGAAGTGCGTGCAGCTCGACCTTGAATTCAAGGGTGTGATCGCGCGTGCCGAGACGCCGCCGGTGCGTCTCTACCGTCTCTAGCGCAGCTTGGGCGGGGCGGTGGCGTCCTGCCGCTCCTGCACGCTTTCCAGGCCCCAGCGCAGGCCGCGGCCGATCCGCTCGGCCAGGGCCGACATCCGCTCTGCCTTCTCGGGCGGCAGCACGTCGCGGGCGGTGGCGTGGAACGTCTCGAGCCAGAGCGGGAAATGGTCGGGCCTGACCTCTCCGTTGGCGACGTGGGTGGCCATCGGGCTGCCGCGATACCCGCGGTCCATCCCGATCGCGTTGCGCCAGAAGGCGGCGATCTTGGCTTCGTGGGCCTGCCATTCGGGCCCGTAGTCCGGGGCGATGGCGCGCGCGAAGATCGGGCCCAGCACTTCGTGCTTGCGGATGCGGGCATAGAAGGCCGCGACCAGCCGGTCCACGTCCTCGGGCTCCATGTCGAAGCGCTGCATCGGGTTCTGCGTCATACGGCCTCGCGGGTCGGGTTGCCCGACCTCAGTAGTGTGAAAAGCCCCGTGGCCACGATCAGGGCGCCGCCGACCAAGGTCAGCGTGTCGGGGCGTTCGCCGAATACCATGTAAGCAATGACCAGCGCGACGAGAAGACGGGAGTAGCGAAACGGCGCCACGACCGAGATCTCGCCGGAGCGCATGGCCACCGTCAGGGAATTGTAGGCGATGGTGCCGACGATCGCCGCGCAGGCGACCGCGCCGAAGGACAGGGGCGGCCAGGCGGTGGGCAGGCGGGGGTCGAAGGCCCAGATGACGAGGCCCGCGGTGGTTACCACGAGAAAACCCAGCGTGCCGAGTTGCCGGCCCGAAACCGAGGGCGGGCTGGCCCGCGTGGCGAGATCGCGCCCGGCGAAGCCCAGCATCCCGATCACCGGCAGGATCACCAGCGGCTCGAACACCCCCGGCGCGGGGCGCAGGATCAGGAGCACGCCAGCGAACCCGATCAGCATGGCGATCCAACGGCGCGGTCCCACCTTTTCGCCGAAGAGAAGCGCGGCCCCCAACGTAACCACCAGCGGTGTCGCCTGCAGGATCACGGAGGTGAGCGACAGCGATACGAAGGCCAGCGACAGGGTGTAGAAGAGGCGCCCGATCAGTTCGATCCCCGATCGCACGAGCAGGCCGCGCGACAGGAAGGAGGCGGGAAAGACCGCCTCCCCGGCCCGCAGGGACATGAGCGCGCAGATCGACATGGCGACCAGCCCGAAGAGGGTGAAGGCCATGCCGCGGGGGATGTCCTGGAACGCGTATTTCAGGAAGGCGTCCTCGGCCGCGAAGGCGCACATGGACAGCACCATGAAGAGGGAGCCACGCAGGTTGGGGGACATGGGGGCCTTTCGCGCACGGGGACGGGACGAGGTTTCCTACCGCAGAGCAGCGAGGGGGGAAAGCGCAGGCGCTGTGCAGCGGTGCGCCGAGGCGCGCTCGGGGAGGCCCGAAGCCCCCGGGGCTTCGGGCCGGGCAAGGGGCGCTGCCCCTTACGCCGGGCGCACGCGCCCGGCTATCCCCGAGGTATTTCGGAAACGAAGAAGGGGGATCAGCCCTCGACCCGGTCGAGGAGCGCGCGGGCCGCGTCCTGTTCGGCGGCGCGCTTGGACCTGGCCTTGGCCGTCGCCGCCTCGCCGTTGGCGAGCCGGGCCTCGATGGTGAATTCCGGGGCGTGGTCCGGGCCGTCACGCGCCACCTCGGTGTAGCTCGGCGGCGGCATCTTGCGGGCCTGGGCCCATTCCTGGAGCGCGGTCTTGGCGTCGCGGGCGTCCTCTTCGACGGTCGCGATCCGGTCGCCCCAAAGGCGCGTGATCATGGCGCGGGCCGCCTCGAACCCGGCGTCGAGGTAGACGGCGGCGATCACCGCTTCCATCGCGTCGCCCAGCAGCGCCTGCTTGCGCCGGCCGCCCGACATCATCTCGGACCGGCCGAGTTTGAGCACCGCGCCCAGGTCGACCTCGCGCGCCACGTCGGCGCAGGTTTCCTTGCGCACGAGCGCGTTGAAACGGGGGGCGAGCTGGCCTTCGGACGCCGCCTTGTCGGCGGCCAGGATCGCCTCGGCCATCACGAGACCCAGTACCCGGTCGCCCAGGAATTCGAGCCGCTGGTTGTCCGGCCGGGTGTCGGTCGAGATCGAGCCGTGGGTGAGGGCACGGATCAACAGGTCGGGCGTCTGGAACCGATGCCCGATCCGGTCGGAAAACGCTTTCAGGTCCGCAGAGAGCTTCATTCGATCTTTTCGAAGAACCGGTCGCCGCGCCAGGTCCAGAAGAACAGCAGTCGCTTGCCCGCGGCCGAGAAGATCACCCGGTCGACGCGGCCGAGCAGCAGTTCCTCGGGAACGAAGCCCACGCCGTTGGCGCGTTGGCTCACCCGGCTGTCGGTGGAGTTGTCACGGTTGTCGCCCATGAAGAAGTAATGCCCTTCGGGCACGGTGAAGACGTTGGTGTTGTCCAGCCGCCCGTCGGCCACGTTGAGGATCGAGTGCTCCACGCCGTTGGGCAGGGTCTCGATGAAACGCTCCTTCACGCAGGTTCCGCCCTGGCCCACCGGGGCGTTCGAGCAGAGCGGGAAGGTGCCGAAGCGGCCCTGTGCGCGGTAGATTTCCTCGTAGGTGCCGGCCGGGACCTGCGTGGCCTCTTCGCCGTTGATGAAGAGCACGCCGTCCTGCACCTGGATCTGGTCGCCCGGCTTGCCGATCAGGCGCTTCACGTAGTCGCTGCCCAGCGTGGGGTGGCGGAACACGACGACATCGCCGGTCTCGGGTTCCGAGCCCAGAATGCGGCCCGGGATCGGGCACATGGCGAAGGGGCAGGAATACTGCGAGTAGCCGTAGGCCATCTTGTTGACGAACAGGAAATCACCGATCAGCAGCGTGTCCTTCATCGAGCCGGTGGGGATCCAGAAGGGCTGGAAGAAGAGGGTCCGGAAGATGCCCGCGATCAGCAGCGCCCAGAAGACCGTCTTGATCGTCTCGACGAAACCGCCGTCTTTTTTCTCTTTTGCCATGCGATCCTGCCTCCACAACTGTCCCGCGCTACATGAGCGGGTCCGGCAGGCGAGTCAAGCAACCGGGCGGGCTTCGATCAGGACGAAAGCCTGCGCCCAGGGGTGATCGTCGGTGAGGGTCACGTGCACGATGGACTCGTGTCCCTCGGGGGTCATTTCGGCCAGACGATCGGCGGCCCAGCCGGTCAGGTGCATGACGGGCTGCCCCGTACGCAGGTTGGAGACCGCCATGTCCTTCCACGAGATGCCCATGCGCAGGCCGGTGCCCAGCGCCTTGGAGCAGGCCTCTTTCGCCGCCCATCGCTTGGCGTAGGTGCCGGCCTCGTCCTTGCGACGATTTGCCTTGGCCTGCTCGACCTCGGTGAAGACACGGTTGCGGAACCGATCGCCGTGGCGTTCCAGTACGCCGGCGATCCGGTCGATGTTCGCAAGGTCGGTGCCGATCCCCAAAATCATGTGCTTTCGCTGACCGTTCGGCGCGGCGGCGTCAAGGGGCTTTGATGGGGTGCGGCAGGTCGGCGAGTGCGGCGGGTTCGAGGTCGCGCAGGGCTGGATGGTCGTGCGGGTCGGCCGGGGCGCTGGGGCGGACCGGGCCGGGGCGGAAGATCCTGGGGAGCAGGCGGTGCATGGGCTGTCCTTTCGTTTTGAAGGATCATGCCTGTCGCTTGGTCACGAAAACATGGCGTTTTGCTAGGGCAGAGTTTAGAAAAGCTGCATGCATAACCTGAACCGCGTCCACCTTTCCGGCCTGAAAGCGATCGAAGCGGTCGCGCGGCTGGGTACGCTGGCGCGCGCGGCGGATGAGCTGCAGGTGTCGCCCGGGGCGGTGAGCCAGCGGATCGCGAAGGCGGAGGGCGCGCTGGGCGTGGTCCTGTTCGAACGACGGCCGGGCGGCATGGCGCCGACGTCCGCAGGGGCGGCGATGGCGGGACTTCTGACCTCGGGCTTCGGGCAGCTTTCGGCGGCCGTGGGCGAAGCGGTGCGCGACCGGCGCGCTTCGCTGGTCGTCTCGGTCGCCCCGATCTTCGCCGCGCGCTGGCTGGTGCAGCGCCTGCCGCGGTTCTCCGGGAAACATCCGGAGATCCGGGTAAGGATCGACAGCGCGGTCGGGCTGGTGGACCCGAATACGAGCGACGTCGACCTGTGTCTCAGGGTGGGCAAGGGGCCCTACCCGGACGTGCGGGCCGAGCGGCTGTTCGCCCACCGGGTGATGCCGGTCTGCGCGCCGGAGATGGCGGAACGGCTGCGGACGCCCGCCGATCTTGCGCATGTGCCGATCATCCGCGACCTGAATTCCGCGATCGACTGGAATACCTGGCTCGCGCCCGAGGGGCTCGACGCCTCGATCCTGGGGCCGGGTCCCGAGTTCTCGGACGGGAGCCTGTGTTTCGATGCCGCGATGGGCGGCGCGGGCGTGTTCCTGGCCTGGGAGACGCTGGATCTGCAGGCGATGGCGGCGGGCCGGGTGGTGGCGCCTTTCGCGCGGCGGGCGCCGACGGGACAGAGCTATTGGCTCGTCTCCGCGCGCGACCGCAGTCCGGGCGATGCGCAGCGGTATTTCATGCGGTGGATGAAGGACGAACTGCGAGCGGACGGGATCGCGGTGGGGTGAGGCTCAGTCGAACCCCAGGTCGACGCGCGTCCCGATCTCGCCCGTCGCCTGGTTCACGGTCACCGACAGGAGCGCGTCGACGAAGCCGGTGGCGCTGTCGTTTGCGATCTGCACGGGCAGGGTGAACATCAGCCCCCTGGCCGGGTCGTAGGTCGCGCCCAGCCCGTAGAAGTCGATGGCGGCGAACCCGATGGTGTCGTCGTAGGAGACGATGCGGCACTGGCGGTGTCCCATTTCCTCGCGCGGGGGCGACAGGACGAAGAGGTGAAAGCCGCCGGCCGCCGGTTCGCCCACGTCCATCTTGGCCAGCCGCACCTCGCCATTGGCGAATGTGCGCGTGTTCTCCGCCCACGGTTCGGCGATGTTGGTCGCCGCGGCGCGCCAATCGCAGGGGGCGACGTTGGGCTGGGCCAGCGCGGGGGAGGCCAGGAGAGCGAGCAGAACGGGCAGCAGGCGTGTCATGCGAACCTCGTGGTCAGGATGGACAGGGCCGCCGCCCCGAAGAGCGCGGCGAAGAGCCCGTCGAAGAGTTGCTGCAGCTTCAGGTAGGCGCGCGCCGCGCGTGCGGTCGAGAACAGGAAGGCGTAGGTGAAGACGACCGTGGTCGACGTGGCGATGCAGGCGAGGCCGACGGTCACGATGTCGGCGCGCGCGGCGTCCGGGCTGACGATCACCGCGAAGAGCGAGCCCCAGAAGAAGATCGCCTTGGGGTTGGTCAGGTGCACCGCCGCGCCCTTGAGCCAGCCCTTGCGAAAGCCGATCCCGGCGCGCGCGGGCTCGAGCTCCCGCGTGGACTTGCGGAAAGCCGACCGGGCCGAGCGGATGGCGAGGAACAAGAGGTAGGCCGCGCCGAGATAACGCAGCACCTCGATGCTCCAGCTGTGGGTCATCATGAGTGCGCCGAGGCCGAGCCCGGCGGCGGTGGCCCATGTGATCGAACCGGTGATGATCCCGCTCGCCACGCCAAGCGCCGCGCGCCGGCCGGAGCCGAGCGCAGTGGTCAGAAGCGTGAGGTTGGCAGGGCCCGGGGAGCCGACCGCGACCACCCAGACGGCGAGGATCGGGATCAGCTCGCCCAGCGTCATGCCCGGGCCGCGTCCATCAACCGGCGCATTTCGCGGATCGAGTCGGGCAGGCCGCGGAAGATCGCCTCGCCGATCAGGAAGTGCCCGATGTTGAGCTCGCGCACCTCTGGGAAGGCCGCGACCGGGCCGACCGTGTCATAGGTCAGGCCGTGGCCCGCGTGCACCTCGAGCCCCAGGGAATGGGCGAAGGCCGCCATGTCGCGCAGGCGTTCGAGCTCCGCGTCGCGGGCCTCGAACTCGCCTTCGGCGTGAAGGTCGCAATAGGCGCCGGTGTGAAGTTCGACCACGGCCGCGCCGATCCGGTTGGCGGCCTCGATCTGGGCGCGGTCGGCGGCGATGAAGATGGACACCCGGCATCCCGCGTCGGCCAGCGGGGCGATGAAATGGGCCAGCCGGTTTTCCTGCTTGGCCACCTCCAGCCCGCCTTCGGTCGTCACCTCCTGCCGCTTCTCCGGCACGATGCAGACGGCGTGCGGCTTGTGGCGCAGCGCGATGGCCTGCATCTCGTCGGTCGCGGCCATTTCGAAGTTGAGCGGCACGGAAAGCTCCGCGACGAGGCGTTCGATGTCCTGGTCCCCGATGTGCCGGCGATCCTCGCGCAGGTGGGCGGTGATGCCGTCGGCCCCGGCCTCTTCGGCCAGCTTCGCCGCGCGCACCGGGTCGGGATAGGCAGAGCCGCGCGCGTTGCGCACCGTCGCCACGTGGTCGATGTTCACGCCGAGACGCAGGTCGCGTGTCATGTTTCGTTCTCCTTCTGCCGCTTGGCGCGTTCGGCCATGCGCTTCTCGTAACTCTTGCGCAGCATTTTCACCCGCCGTTTCTGATAGGCGGTGATGAGGGGCCGCGACAACCCGAAGGCGATGAACGCGAGCGCCAGACCGGGAAGCAGGCCGCCCACGAGGTAGGGCAGGAAGATCCTGTCCAGGAACAGGTCGAGACCGGCCCAGTCGGCCTGCCGGTGCGTAAAGATGGACAGGAAATTGTGCCAGATGTCCTCGCTCGCCCGCGAAAACGCCTCGACGATCTCGCTGAGCCGCAGGTGGCCATGCACGTTCCCCAGGATCTTGTTGCCCAACTGAAGGCTGAAGCCCGCGATGAAGGGGAAGGTAAGCGGGTTGCCCACGAAGGTGGCCAGCACCGCGGCCAGCATGTTGCCGCGGATGATCCAGGCGATGAGCGCGGCGGTCACGAAATGCAGGCCGAAGAGTGGCGTGAAGCTCACGAACACGCCGGCGGCGATGCCCCGGGCGATCCGGTCGGCCGGGTCGGGCAGGCGCCGCACGCGGTGGATCACGTAGCGCGACGCGCGGTACCATCCGCCGCGCGGATAGAAGAATTCCACCAGGATCCTGAGATAGGAGCGCGGGTTGCGTTTGAACATCGCTGCACCGCCCTCCTTGTCTTATGGCGCGCGGTCGAGGTCCCGGTGTCTTCGGATCTCGGCCACGTCCGTTTCCGCTTCGAGCACCAGCATGACGGCGTGCAGATGCTCGACATCCCGCAAATCCACATCGATGAGGAGCCGGAAATAGTCCGGTTTGCGGTCAATGAATTCCATGTTCGAGATATTGGCCTTCTGCTCGCCGATCAACGTGCAAATGTGACCCAGGACGCCGGGACCGTTCGCGATGACCACGTTCAGGGTGACCGTGTGGATCGACGGGTGCTGGCCGGAATGCCAATGCACGTCGACCCAGCGCGAGCTGTCGCCGTCCACCGCCTCGAGCGCGAGGCAGTCGATGGAATGCACCACGACCCCCTTGCCGCGGTAGGTGATGCCCACGATCCGCTCGCCCGGCACCGGCTGGCAGCACTTGGCGCGGGTGAAGCTCTGGCCGGGTTCCAGGCCGATCACGGCGCGGTCGGCATCGACTTCGCTGCCGGTGTCGGCAGCGTTGGGGTAGAGCGTCGCGACGACGTCGCGCGCGGCGATGTCGGCCGACCCGAGACGCGCGAGCAGGTCCTCGGCGCTGCCCAGGCCCATCTGCTTGGCCGCCGTGGCGAGCGCCTTGTCGGTGGCCTTGCGCCCGACGTGGTCGAAGGCCACGCGGGCCAGTTCCCGGCCCAGGCGGATGAAGCGTTCACGGTCCTCTTCGCGCAGCCGGCGGCGGATGGCCGACTTGGCGCGGCCGGTCACGACGATGTCGAGCCAGCTTGCCTGCGGGCTCTGTCCCTCGGCGGTGATGATCTCGACGGACTGGCCGTTCTTGATCCGGGTCCAGAGCGGCACCCGGATGTTGTCCACCCGCGCGCCCACGCAGCTGTCGCCGATCCGCGTGTGGATCGCGTAGGCGAAGTCGAGCGGCGTCGCCCCGCGCGGCAGTTTCACCACCTCGCCCTTGGGCGTGAAGCAGAACACCTGGTCCTGGTACATCTCGAGCTTCACGTTCTCGAGAAACTCGTCGTGATCCTCGGCGTTCTCGAAACGCTCGGTCAACGAGGCGATCCACTTGGCGGGGTCGACCGCGAAGGGGTTCTCGACCCGCTCCCCGTCCTTGTAGGACCAGTGCGCCGCGACCCCCGCCTCGGCGACATCGTGCATCTGGCGGGTGCGAATCTGGATTTCGACCCGCTTGCCGTCCCGCCCCGACACCGTGGTGTGGATCGAGCGGTAACCGTTCGATTTCGGCTGGCTGATGTAGTCCTTGAAGCGCCCCGGCACCGCGCGCCAGCGTTGATGGACGGCGCCCAGCACGGCGTAGCAATCGGCCTCGGTCGCGGTGATCACACGGAAGCCGTAGGTGTCCGACAGGCGCGAGAAGGACTGGTCCTTCTCCTGCATCTTGCGCCAGATCGAATACGGCTTCTTGGCGCGGCCGAAGACCTCTGCCTCGATCCCGACGCGGTCGAGCTCGATGCGGATGTCCTTGGTGATCTTGTTGATGACGTCGCCCGATTCCTTCTGCAGGTGGACGAACCGCCGGATGATCGAGGCGCGGGCATCGGGGTTGAGCACGTGGAAGGCGAGATCCTCGAGCTCCTCGCGCATCCACTGCATGCCCATCCGGCCGGCGAGCGGCGCGAAGATGTCCATCGTCTCGCGCGATTTCTGGACCTGCTTCTCGGGCCGCATCGCGCGGATGGTGCGCATGTTGTGCAGCCGGTCGGCAAGCTTCACCAGGATCACGCGCAGATCCTTGGACATGGCCATGAAGAGCTTGCGGAAGTTCTCGGCCTGCTTGGTCTCGACCGACGAAAGCTGCAGGTTGGTGAGCTTGGTCACACCATCGACGAGTTCGGCGACCTCGGTCCCGAACTGGTCGGCGATGGCGGAATAGGTCGACCCGGTGTCCTCGATCGTGTCGTGCAGCAGCGCGGTGATGATCGTGGCATCGTCGAGCTGCTGGCCCGCAAGGATGTGGGCCACGGCGATCGGGTGCGTGAAATAGGGTTCGCCGGAATGGCGGAATTGCCCCTCGTGCATCTCGCGGCCGTAGTCGAAGGCCGCGCGGATGAGATCCGAATTGGACTTGGGGTTGTAGGCGCGGACCTGCGCGACAAGCTCTTCCGGCGAAAGCTCGTTCAGTTCAGCACCATCCATGAGTTCGCGACAGGGTCAGCGTTCGCCCTGTGCCTCCATCAGCGCGCGCAGCAGTTTTTCATCGGTCATGTCGTCATCGTCCGGCTTGTCCGGCGTTTCCTGACCCATGAGCAGCGCCATCTGGTCGTCTTCCGGCTCGTCGACCTCGATCTGGGTCTGGTGCGAACCGATCATCCGCTCTTCGAGCTCATCCGCCGTCTGGGTTTCGTCGGCGATCTCGCGCAGGGCCACGACCGGGTTCTTGTCGTTGTCGCGGTCGACCGTCAGCGGCGCACCGGACGAGATTTCGCGCGCCCGGTGGGCGGCGAGCATCACCAGGTCGAACCGGTTCGGCACTTTGTCAACGCAATCTTCAACCGTCACGCGGGCCATTGAGGGACTCCATTACTTCGCGGATGTGAAACGGCTATGTAGGCGCAAAAAAGCTTGAACACAAGCGGATTCGGCGAATTGCCGCGCGCATCGGCGGGCCTGATCCGGCCGGGGTTCCCAAGCCGGGTCTCAAGACGCATCGTCCAGGGGCCGCATCACGTCGCGGTCGGCCGGCGGCAGCGCGTCGCGCATCTCGCGGATCGTCCGGCCCAGGAGCGGATGGCGCCAGTCCGGCGCGATCTCGGCGGCCGGGACCAGCACGAAAGCCCGGTCCTGAAGGCGTGGATGCGGCAGGATCAGCTCGCCCGGCGCGGCAGATTTCTGCTGGTCAGGCGGTAAGTTGACCCATCCGCGCAGCGTGGTCTGGTCAGGGAGTATGATTTGGTCCACACTCAGAAGATCGAGATCGAGGGTTCGGCTAGTCCACCGCTCACGGCGCTTTCTGTCGAAGGATGCCTCGATCTCATGAAGGCACGACAGAATGCTGTCAGGGTCGCGGTCCGTCGCGACATCGACCACGGCATTCACGACATCTGGCTCCGCCCCGCGGGGGATGAAAGGAGACACGTAGAATCGACTGCGGGCGAGGATTTCGAACGGCCCGCGCTCGAGCGAAGAGATCGCGGCGCGCAGTGTCTGGGCCGGGCCACCGGCCGGTGACGTTGCGTTACTGCCCAGTGCGATGAGGGCTGTCACCTCACGTCGGGGTTTCTCATGAGGTTGCGTCATCGGGCGTTATCCCTATTTTGTCGCGAATTCGTCGTCGGCTGAATTTTTTCGCACATACCACTCACGGCACGGACGGCGAACACAATTCGGAAGGATGGATTATGTTCTACAAAGACGAACGGCTTGCGCTGTTCATCGATGGTTCGAATCTCTACGCGGCGGCCAAGTCGCTGGGTTTCGACATCGACTACAAGCTTCTGCGGCAGGAATTCATGCGCCGCGGCAAGCTGCTCCGCGCGTTCTACTACACCGCGCTTCTCGAAAACGACGACTACTCGCCGATCCGCCCGCTGGTCGATTGGCTTCACTACAACGGCTTCACTATGGTCACGAAACCGGCCAAGGAATTCACGGATTCGATGGGTCGCCGGAAGGTGAAGGGGAACATGGACATCGAGCTCACGGTCGATGCCATGGAAATCGCCCCGCATGTCGATCACATCGTCCTGTTCTCCGGCGACGGCGACTTCCGCCCGCTCGTCGAGGGGCTTCAGCGCAAGGGCGTGCGGGTCTCGGTGGTCTCCACCATCCGCAGCCAGCCGCCGATGATCGCCGATGAGCTGCGCCGCCAGGCCGACAACTTCATCGAGCTGGAAGACCTCAAGGACGTGATCGGCCGTCCGCCGCGCGAAGACCGCCCGGACCGCAACGTCCAGCAGGAAGACGCGGACGCCTGAGACGGCCCGCACCGAAACACCGGACCCGGCCCCCGCGAGGGAGCCGGGTTTTTTCATGGCCCCGGCCGACCATGATGTGATTGCGCGAAGGCTGGACCTCAAATCCCAGCGTGATTAGGTGGGTGTGGGAAAAGGAGCCGACATGACCAAGCCGCCTCTCACACTCATCCTCGCCGCCCCGCGCGGGTTCTGTGCGGGCGTGGACCGCGCCATCAAGATCGTCGAAATGGCGATCGAGAAATGGGGCGCGCCCGTCTATGTCCGCCACGAGATTGTGCACAACAAGTACGTGGTCGACGGCTTGCGCGACAAGGGCGCGGTCTTTGTCGAGGAACTGGACGAAGCGCCCTCGGACCGGCCGGTCATCTTCTCGGCCCACGGCGTGGCCAAGGCCGTCCCGGCCGAAGCCGAACGGCGCGAGATGGTCTATGTCGACGCGACCTGTCCGCTGGTGTCGAAGGTGCATATCGAGGCCGAGCGCCACCACCAGAACGGGCTTCAGATGGTGATGATCGGCCACGTGGGCCACCCCGAGACGATCGGCACGATGGGACAACTGCCCGATGGCGAGGTGCTCCTGGTCGAGACCGAGGCGGACGTGGAAAAGATCGCCCCCCGCGATCCCGATCGGCTCGCCTTCATCACGCAGACGACGCTGTCGGTGGACGACACGGCGGGCATCGTCGCGGCGCTCAAGGCCCGGTTCCCGAAGATCATCGGGCCGCACAAGGAAGACATCTGTTACGCGACCACCAACCGGCAGGAAGCCGTGAAGGCGATCGCGCCCAAGGCGGACGCCCTGCTGGTGATCGGTGCGCCCAATTCCTCGAACTCGCGTCGGCTGGTCGAAGTCGCCCGCGCCCGCGGCTGCGCCTATTCGCAGCTCGTCGCCCGGGCGAACGAAATCGACTGGCGCGCGCTGGAAGGTGTGGGGTCGGTGGGCCTGACCGCAGGCGCCAGCGCGCCCGAGGTTCTGGTCGACGAGGTGATCGAGGCCTTCCGCGAACGCTTCGACGTGACCGTGGAGACGGTCGAGACCGCGACCGAGAACGTCGAGTTCAAGGTGCCCCGCGTGCTTCGGGAACCCGCATGAGCAACCCGGCCCCGGCGACCTCCATCCCCCGCGCGCCGCTCGCGCTGGGACTCGCCGGGTTGATCCCGTTCCTCTGGGGCCTCGTCACCAGTTTCGTCGACGTGCCTCAGGTTTCGGCCCTCTTCACGGGCTACGCGGTACTGGCCGACTACGGAACGATCATCCTCGCTTTCATGTCCGGCGTGATCTGGGGCTTCGCCACGCGTGCCAACGGGCGGCAGGCGGCCACGTTCTACGTCCTGTCGGTGATCCCCGCGCTCTGGGCCTTCTTCTTCGCCTTCGGTGACTTCGCGCTGCTGACGCTCGCGGCCGGGTTCCTGTTTCTCCTGCCGGTGGACCGGGCTGCGATGCAGCTGGGGCTTGCTCCGTCGTGGTGGATGCGGTTGCGGATGCTTCTGACATCGGTGGTGGTGGCCTGCCTCGTGATCGGCCATTTCGCGCCATGAGCGCGGACCGGGAAACGATCGCGGTCTACGACGCGAAGGCGCAGGATTACGCGGACATGGTGTCGCGCGACTCGCACCCCGGGCTCGACGCTTTCCTCGCGGCGGTGCCGGAGGGCGCGCGCGTTCTCGACCTCGGCTGCGGCACCGGCGCGATGGCCGAGAAGATGGTGGCGGCCGGGCGCGTCGTGGACGCGACCGATGCCTCGGCGGCGATGGTGGAGCTCGCGCAGGCGCGCGGCGTTCCGGCGCGGGTGGCGACCTTCGACGATCTGGATGCGGAGGCCACGTATGATGGCATCTGGGCCAATTTCTCGCTCCTCCACGCGCCGCGCGTGGACCTGCCGCGCCACCTGGCGGCGATCCACGGGGCCTTGAAGCCCGGCGGGTATTTCCATATCGGCGTGAAGCTGGGCACCGGGGAGGCGCGGGACGCGCTGGGCCGGTTCTACACCTATTACGGCGAGGACGAGTTGGAAGAGAGACTGGCAGAGGCGGGGTTCACCCCGATCACCCGCAAGCACGGCGTGGGCCGGGGGCTGGACGGCACCCGCGCCCCCTGGATCTGGATGCTGTGCCGTGGTTGACCTGGTTGCGCATACCGACGGCGCCTGCTCCGGGAACCCCGGACCCGGGGGGTGGGGCGTCCTGCTCGAAGCCAAGGAGGGCGACCGGGTGCTCAAGACCCGGGAGCTCAAGGGCGGTGAAGCGGCGACCACCAACAACCGGATGGAACTGATGGCCGCGATCATGGCGCTCGAGACACTGGAGCGGCCCTCGCACATCACCATCGTGACCGACTCGGCCTACGTGAAGAACGGCGTGACCGGCTGGATCCACGGCTGGAAGCGCAACGGCTGGAAGACCGCGGCGAAGAAGCCGGTGAAGAACGTCGAGCTGTGGCAGCGCCTGGACGAGGCGCAGAAGCGTCATAACGTCGAGTGGAAGTGGATCAAGGGCCACGCTGGCCACGACGAGAACGAGCGCGCCGACGAACTGGCGCGCGCCGGCATGGCCCCGTTCAAGTAGCCGCTATTTGCGGATGTAGGTGTCCCAGAACCAGATCAGGAACACGGCGCCCACGACGGCGCCGATGAACCCGAAGGCGAACGACCCCACCGCCACGATCACCCGCAGCAGCAGGCCGCCGAACAGCGCGCCGATGACGCCGATGGCGATGGTGGTGAGAATGTCGGTCTCGCGCCCCATGATCCGTGTCGCCACGAACCCGGCCGCCGCCCCGATGATGATGAGCAAAAGAACCTGCATGACCCGACTATCGGGTCATGCACGGGCGGGGGCAACCGCCTTTCGCGTCAGGCCGACTTGGCCACCGGGAACACCTCGTCCCGGCCATGCGGCGCGTCCCAGTCGATGGTCGGGCCGATCGGGATAATCCGGTACGGGTTCACGGTTTCATGGCTGTAATGGTAGTGCCGGATGTAGTGATCCGGGTGCACCGTGTTCGCCACGCCGGGCCATTGGTACAGCTCGCGGGCATAGGCCCAGAGGTTGTCGAAATCGACCAGCCTGTTGCGGTTGCACTTGAAGTGCCCGTGATAGACCGGGTCGAACCGTAGCAGCGTGGGCAGAAGCCGCCAGTCGGCCTCGGTGACCCGGTCGCCGGCAAGGTAGCGCTGGCGTGAAAGCCGGTCCTCGAGCCAGTCCATCGTGTCGAAGAGCTCGCCCACGGCCTCGTCATAGGCTTCTTGGGTGGTCGCGAAGCCCGACTTGTAAACGCCGTTGTTGAGCGTGTGATACACCCGCTCGTTCACCGCCTCGATCTCGTCATGCAGGGCGTCCGGGTAGAAATCCTGCCGGTCGCCGGTGATGCCGTCGAAGGCCGAGTTGAACATGCGGATGATCTCGGCGGATTCGTTCGACACGATCGAGTTGGTCTTCTTGTCCCACAGGATCGGCACCGTCACGCGGCCCGAGATGTGCGGGTCGGCCTCGGTGTAGATGTCGCGCAGGTAGGACTTGCCGAAAAGCCGGTCGCCGGTGGCGCCGACGAAATCCTGGTCGAAGGTCCAGCCGTCATCGAGCATGTCGGGATGCACGACGGACACGTCGATGTGCTCGACAAGCCCCTTCAGGGTCCGGAAGATCAGGGTGCGGTGCGCCCAGGGGCACGCATAGGAGACGTAGAGGTGATAGCGGCCGCTTTCCGCCTTGAACCCGGCGTCGCCCGAGGGGCCCGCCGATCCGTCGGGCGTGACCCAGTTGCGAAACTTCGTCTCGCTGCGCACGAACTTGCCGCCGTGCTTCTTGGTGTCGTACCAACCGGTCTGCCATTCGCCGTTTTCGAGATAACCCATCGGTGCCTCCTTTTCCTGCCATCCTAGATAGGAGAACGCGCTTCTGTGCGAAATGGTTCAGAGAGCGCAGCTTTCGTGCATCCCTGCACAATGTCGCGGGCCATTGAGCGAATGTCGTCTTTCCTGTAGAGCGAAGCGTGACGATGCCCCATCAGAGGGGCCGGAGAGGTTGACCGTTTCGGGACCGACCCAATCAGGGGGTCCGGGCGCGGTGTCGTCAAGGCAAGACGCATGGCCTCTTCGCGCCCGACGAATTGAAGGACCATGCCGATGAAAGCCTGCCTCACCGCCATTCTCGCGTTCATGCCTGCCGTCGCGATGGCCCACCCGGGCCACCTGGTCGACGCGGCCGGGCATGACCATGTCGCTGCCGGCGTCGCCATCGGCGTGGCCATCGGACTCGCCGTATGGGGCGCGCTGCGCGGATCGAAGGGCAAGGACGCCGAAGCGGCGGACGAAGCCGACGCCGAGCCCCAGGAGTCCTGATCATGTCGAAGACCGGTGTGATGATCTGCGGCCACGGCTCGCGCAGCCAGGCCGCGGTGGACGAGTTCAAGGTCCTGGCCGAGAAGCTCCCTGCCTATTTCCCCGAAGACTGGATGGTCGATTACGGCTACCTCGAATTCGCCAACCCGGTGATCCGCGCGGGCCTCGACAACCTGCGCGAGGCTGGGTGCGACCGCATCCTCGCGGTCCCCGGCATGCTCTTCGCCGCGATGCATTCGAAGAACGACATCCCCACGGTGCTCAATGCCTACGGCGCCGAGCACGGGATCGAGGTGTCCTACGGACGCGAACTGGGCGTCGACCCCAAGATGGTCGCGGCCGCCGGTGAGCGCGTGCGCGACGCGGTCGCGGCGGCGGACGCCGCGCACGGCCCGGTGGCGCTCGAGGACACCTGCCTCGTCGTGATCGGGCGCGGTGCCTCGGACCCGGATGCCAATGCGAACGTCGCCAAGATTGCCCGGCTGCTGCAAGAAGGGCTGGGTTTCGGCTGGCTCGAGGTGGGCTATTCCGGCGTCACCTTCCCGCTGGTTGAGCCCTGCCTGCGTCACGCGACGAAGCTGGGCTACAAGCGGATCGTGGTGTTCCCGTACTTCCTGTTCACCGGCATCCTGATCGACCGGATCTACGGCTTCACCGACCGCGTCGCGGCGGATCACCCGGAGATCCAGTTCGTGAAGGCGGGCTACCTCAACGATCACCCCAAGGTGCTCGAGACCTTCGCGGAGCGCGTGACCGAGCAGACCGGCACCGTGCCGCCCCCGAACTGCGGCACCTGCCCGTATCGTGAACAGGTCCTGTCGCTCTCAGACGGCGCGCATGCGCATATCAAGCCCGAGGACCGGGCAGGCCACCCGGCCTTCTCCGACACCCCGCCGCCGACCTGCGTGATGTGCAAGTACCGGGTCGAGGTCATCGGCTTCGAGGCCGAGGTGGGTGCGGTGCAGGAAAGCCATCACCACCATGTCGAGGGGCAGGGCGCACAGGCCCCCGGGTCGCGCGTTGAAGACTGCACCTATTGCGACACGTTCTGCACCGGCGAATGCCGTCTGCACCTGGACGACCATCACCACCACCATGACCATGATCACGATCACGATCACGATCACGACCACGATCATGGCCACCACCATCACCATCACGCCCAGTATCCCCACGCCAAGCACCCGCACGGCCCCGAGTCGGCGCGCACGAAATGACGCGCCCCCCGCTGCGCTACGAGCGTGACCCCGCGTCGATCTATCGGCAGAGCTTCGCGACGGTGGAGAAGGAGGCGCGGCTCGACCGGTTCACGCCGGGCATGGCGCAATTGGCCACGCGGGTGATCCATGCCTGCGGGATGGTCGAGGTGGCCGACCGGCTGGCCTTCTCGGGCGAGGCCTTCGCGGCCGGTGAGGCGGCGCTGGCGGCGGGCAAACCGATCCTGTGCGATTGCGAAATGGTGGGCGCCGGGATCATCCGGCGCTATCTGCCCGCGGGCAACGAGGTGATCGTGACGCTGAACGAGGCGGGCGTCCCGGACAGGGCGCGCGACATCGGCAACACGCGCTCCGCGGCGGCGGTGGAGCTCTGGGCCGATCATCTCGACGGCGCCGTGGTCGCCATCGGTAACGCGCCGACCGCGCTCTTCCACCTGCTCGAACTTCTCGACGCCGGTGCGCCGAAGCCGGCGCTCATCCTTGGCTTCCCCGTCGGCTTCGTGGGTGCGGCGGAGAGCAAGGCCGAGCTGGCCAACAATCCGCGCGGCTGTGACTTCGTCGCCCTGCGCGGGCGGCGTGGCGGGTCGGCGATGGCCTCGGCCGCCGTCAACGCGCTGGCCGCGGGACTCCCGGAGGTGGTGCAATGACCCAGGCCTGGCTTCATGTGGTGGGCATCGGCGAGGACGGGCTCGACGGCCTCACCCCCGCCACGCGCGCGGTCGTCGAGGCGGCGGAGATCATCGTGGGCGGCGACCGCCACCACGACCTGTCCGACCGCGTTACCGCGGAACGGGTCGCCTGGCCCTCGCCCTTCGATGCGCTGATCGACCAGCTTCTGTCGTACAAGGGCAAGCGCGTGGTCGTGCTGGCGACCGGCGATCCGCTCTGGTTCTCGGTCGGTGCCCGGATCGGGCGTGCGATCCCGCCGGGCGAGATCACCTATCACCCGCAGCTCTCGGCCTTCCAACTCGCCTCCGCCCGCATGGGGTGGTCGATGGCGGATCTCGAGACGCTGACGGTTCACGGTCGCCCGGTCGAGCAGATGATCGCCTTCATCCAGCCCGACGCGCGGCTCCTGATCCTCACGACCGGGAGCGAGACGCCGGGCCAGATCGCGCGATTCCTGACCGAACGGGGCTTCGGGCGCTCGCCGATGACCGTGCTCGCCAACATGGGCGGGGCGGAGGAGACGCGTTTCGACGGGATCGCGGAGAGCTGGGACCACGAGGTGCCTGCGTTCAACACGCTCGCGGTCGAATGCGTCGCCGCCCCCGATGCCGCGCTCATGCCGCGCGTGCCGGGGCTGTCGGACGATCTCTTCCAGCATGACGGCACCATGACCAAGCGCGAGGTCCGGGCGCTGACGGTGGCCAAGCTCATGCCGATGCGCGGTGCGCTTCTGTGGGACATCGGGACCGGCTGCGGCTCGGTCGCCGTCGAATGGATGCGCGCGGCGCGCTATGCCCGCGCCATCGGGATCGAACCGCGCGCGGACCGGCGCGCCATGGCCGCCGAGAACGCGCTCGCGCTGGGCGCGCCGCAGTTGCAGGTGATCGAAGGTACCGCGCCGGACGCGCTCGCGGGGCTCGAGGCGCCGGATGCGGTCTTCATCGGCGGGGGCCTGAGCGAAGAGACCTACGCCGCTGCCTGGGATGCCCTCAAACCGCTCGGACGCCTCGTGGCCAATGCGGTGACTCTGGAAAGCCAGGCGACGCTCATCGACCTCTACCACCGCCACGGGGGCGAGCTGATCCAGCTTGCCGTGTCGCGGGCCGACGAGATCGGGCCGCGCACCGGCTGGCGTCCGGCGATGCCGGTGACGCAATGGAGCCTCGTGAAACGATGACCGGAACCCTGATCGGCGTGGGCCTCGGGCCGGGTGATCCCGACCTGATGACGCTGAAAGCCGCGCGCGCCATTGGTGCGGCCGGGGTCGTGGCCTATCCGGCGCTGCCCGGCACCGACAGTTTCGCGCGCTCCATCGCCGCCGACCTGATCCGGTCGGACGCAGACGAGATCGTCATCGAAGTGCCCATGACCAAGGCCCGCGAACCTGCTCAGGCGGCTTACGACGTCGGGGCCGGGCGGATCGCCGAGGCGCTCGCCGCCGGGCGCGATGTCGCGGTCCTGTGCGAGGGGGACCCGTTCTTCTACGGCTCGTTCATGTATCTCCACGCGCGCCTGTCGGACCGTTTCCCCGTCGAGGTCATCCCCGGTATCACCTCGGTCTCCGCCGCGACCGCCCGCGCGGCCTTGCCGCTGGTCGCGCGCAACGAGGTGCTGACCGTGCTCCCCGGCCCGCTGGAGAGCGACGCGCTCGCCTCCCGGATCGATGCGGCCGAGGCGGTCGTGATCATGAAGGTGGGCCGCCACCTTGGCCGTATCCGCGACGTGCTTGCCGCCCGCGGGCTCGTCGACCGCGCGCTCTACGTGGAACGTGCCACAATGGAGACCGAACGCATCCTCCCGCTGGCCGATGCGCCGGAGGCGGCGCCCTATTTTTCCCTCATCCTCGTGTCGAAAGGCTCCGATCCATGGCTGTGACACCCGTCGTCCTCTGCCTGAACCGCTCCGGTGAGCCGGTCGCCCACCGCATCGCCGCCGCCCTGGGCGCGCAGGTCCACGGCCGCGAGGGCCGCGTGGACGTGGCCGACGCGTTCTTTCCGAACGCGCTCGATCATGCCCGCGACCTCTTCGCAGCCGGTACGCCGATCGTCGGGGTCTGCGCCGCGGGTATCCTGATCCGCGCTGTCGCCCCGATCCTTGCCGACAAGCGCTCGGAGCCGCCGGTGGTGGCGGTGTCGGATGACGGCAGCGTGGCCATTCCTCTCTTGGGCGGGCACCGGGGCGCGAACCGGCTGGCCCACGAGATCGCCGACATGCTCGACGCCAAGGCCGCCGTCACCACCGCTGGCGACGTGGCCATCGGCGTGGCGCTGGACGTGCCGCCGGCGGGCTACCGGTTGGCCAACCCGGAGGACGCGAAGCCGGTGATGGCCGCGATGCTCGCAGGCGCCCGCGCCCGCGTGACCGGCGAGGCGATCTTCGACATCGACAGCGACCCGGAAGGCACCGTGGAACTCGTCGTCACCGAGGCGCCGGAGGCAGGATCGGACACCCGGCTCGTCTACCACCCGCAGACCCACGTGCTGGGCGTGGGCTGTGCGCGCGGCGCCGATCCGGCGGAGCTGGCCGCTTCGGTCGAGGCGATGCTGGACGAGGCGAAGGTCGCCCCTGGCGCGATCGCGGCCGTGGCGACACTGGACCTCAAGGGGGACGAGCCCGCGATGAACGCGCTCGCGGAGACGCTGGGCGTGCCGCTGCGGCTCTTCACGGCCGAAGAGCTGGAGGCGATGACGCCGCGGCTTGCCACGCCGTCGGACGTGGTCTTCGCCGAAGTGGGCTGCCATGGCGTCTCCGAGGGCGCAGCCCTGGCCTGTGCCGGGGCCGATGCGACGCTTGCCGTCACCAAGCGCAAGACCGCCAACACCACCTGCGCGCTGGCGAAGGCCCCCGCACCTGTCACAACCCCCGCGGGCCGCGCCCGGGGCCGTCTGTCGATCATCGGGATCGGCCCGGGGCAGGCAACGTGGCGCACGCCCGAAGCCTCCCGCCTTATCCAGGAGGCAGAAGAGCTGGTGGGCTATGGCCTGTATATCGACCTGCTGGGCCCCCTGGCTGCCGGCAAGACGCGTTCCGACTTCCCGCTGGGCGGTGAAGAGGACCGGTGCCGCTACGCGCTGGAGCAGGCCGGGCAGGGCAAGAACGTCGCGCTGATCTGTTCGGGCGACGCGGGCATCTACGCGATGGGCGCGCTGGTCTTCGAACTGCTCGACCGGGGCGCGGGCGACGGCGGCGTCACCGATGCCGCGCGCCGGGTCGAGGTGATCTCGACCCCCGGCGTCTCCGCACTTCAGGCCGCGGCCGCGCGCGCCGGTGCGCCGCTTGGACATGATTTCTGCGCGATCTCGCTGAGTGACCTGCTGACGCCGCGCGCGGACATCGTGAAACGGCTCCACGCCGCCGCCGAAGGGGATTTCGTGATCGCCTTCTACAACCCAGTCTCCCGCCGCCGCCGCACGCTCCTGGCCGAGGCGCGCGACATCCTGCTGAAGCATCGCCCGGCCGACACGCCGGTGCTCCTGGCGTCGTCGCTGGGACGTCCGGAGGAAGAGCTGCGGTACAGGCGTCTGGCCGACCTGGAGGTCGACGAGGTCGACATGCTCACCGTCGTGCTCGTGGGCTCGTCCAATTCGCGACTGGCGCAGCTGGGCGAGGGGCCCCGCATGTTCACCCCGCGCGGTTATGCCCGCCGGATCGACGGTGATCTGCGGGACGTGGGGAATCGGCATCTTGAAACGGAGGACACCCAATGACCGTCTATTTCATCGGCGCGGGTCCGGGCGACCCCGAGCTTCTCACGCTGAAGGCCCAGCGGATCATCGGGGAGTGCCCGGTCTGCCTGTACGCCGGTTCGCTCGTCCCGCCGGAAGTGGTCGCCTGCGCCCCCGAGGGCGCGCGGGTCATGGACACCGCGCCCATGACGCTGGAGGATACCCATGCCGAGATCGTCGCGGCCCACAAGCGCGGCGAGGACGTGGCGCGCGTGCATTCCGGCGACCCGTCGCTCTACGGTGCGATCGCGGAGCAGATCCGGCGCCTCGCGGCCGACGGGATCGATTACCAGATCGTGCCGGGCGTGCCCGCCTATGCCGCCGCCGCCGCCGCGCTGGGCCAGGAGCTGACGATCCCCGAGATCGCGCAGTCGATCGTGCTCACCCGCGTGTCGATGCAATCCACCGCCATGCCCGAGGGCGAGACGCTGGAGAACTTCGCGCGGACCGGGGCGACGCTGGCGATACACCTGGGCGTGCGCAACATGCGCGAGATCGAGCGGGTACTGACCCCGCATTACGGGGCGGATTGCCCGGTGGTCGTCGCCTACCGCGTTGGCTGGCCGGACGAGATGATGATCCGGGGCACCCTGTCGGACATCCGGATGAAGGTGCGCAAGGAGAAGATCACGCGCACCGCGCTCATCCTTGTCGGTCCCGCATTGGGGCGGGTGCGCGACTTCAAGGACTCGGCGCTTTACGACCCGGCGAAGCCGCACGTGCTGCGCCCGGTGGTGGGTGTCGACCTGGTGGAAGAAAACAACACCTGACCGGGAACTCGCTGCCCCCCGACACGTTCCGTTGACGGGTGGCATGTTCCTGTCATCGTGGAAGGCCGAACGGAGGGTGACATGGACGCATTGCCGAAAGAAGTGCAGGAAGGACTGCTCGAGGCGCAGAAGAAGGACATGCGCCGCGCATCGCGCCTGCGCGTGAAGGTCGGGGAGGAGATGTTCCGCGTCCTCGAGTACCGTGATGGCGGCTTCGCGCTCGACATCGAAGATGCGCCGAAGCTGCGCGGGCTGGTGGATCTCTATTCCGGCCCCAATCACCTGTACCAATGCCTGATCGTGGCCTCGGAAGAGGATGGCCCGCTGATGCGCTACGAGTTCAAGCGTTCGACCGCCGCGCTTGACGAGCCGCCACGCGATTTCGCCGAAGATCCGGACAAGCCCGCGGGGCTCCTGCCGGAAGCCTGACCCCCCACATGAAAAGCGCCGCTTCCGCGGCGCTTTTTTTGATTGCGATGTGACCCGGGTCAGCCCAGGAGCCGGCGCGCGATCACCTGTGCCTGGATCTCTGCCGCGCCCTCGAAGATGTTGAGGATGCGCGCGTCGCACAGGATGCGGCTGATCTGGTATTCCAGCGCGAAGCCGTTGCCGCCGTGGATCTGCAGCGCGTTGTCGGCGCTCGCCCACGCGACGCGGGCGCCCAGGAGCTTGGCCATCCCCGCCTCGAGATCGCAGCGCCGGTCGTTGTCCTTCTCCCAGGCGGAGAAATAGGTGAGCTGGCGGGCCACCATGATCTCGACCGCCATCATGGCGAGCTTGCCGGCCACGCGCGGGAAGTTGACGAGGGACTTACCGAATTGCTTGCGGTCCTCGGCGTATTGCATCCCGGTCTCGAGCGCGGATTGCGCGACACCGATCGCACGGGCGGCGGTCTGGATACGGGCGGATTCGAAGGTCTGCATGAGCTGCTTGAAGCCCTGGCCCTCTTCGCCGCCCAAGAGGTTGGCGGCGGGCACGTGGAAACCGTCGAAGCCCAGCTCGTATTCCTTCATGCCGCGATACCCCAGCACCTCGATCTCACCGCCGGTCATGCCGGGGGTGGGGAAGGGGTCGTCGTCGGTGCCGGCCTGCTTCTCGGCGATGAACATGGACAGGCCGCGGTAATTGTCCGTGGCCGGGTCGGTGCGTGCGAGGAGCGTCATGACGTTGGCGCGCGCGGCATGGGTGATCCAGGTCTTGTTGCCCGTGACCCGGTAATCCTCGCCGTCCTTGACCGCGCGGGTGCGGAGCGAGCCGAGGTCGGAGCCGGTATTGGGCTCGGTGAACACCGCCGTCGGCAGAACCTCGGCCGAGGCGATCTTGGGCAACCAGTGCTCCTTCTGCGCGTCCGTGCCGCCGGCGAGGATCAGCTCGGCTGCGATCTCGGACCGGGTGCCGAGGGAACCGACGCCGATGTAGCCGCGCGACAGCTCTTCGGAGACGACCACCATCGACGCCTTGGACAGGCCCAGGCCCCCGAACTCCTCGGGGATGGTGAGGCCGAAGACGCCCATCTCGGCCAGCTCCTCGATCACCTCCATCGGGATCAGCTCGTCCTTCAGGTGCCAATCGTGCGCGAAGGGCACGACCTTTTCGTCGGCGTAGCGGCGGAACTGTTCGCGGATCATCTCGAGCTCTTCGTCGAGCCCCGAGGTGCCGAAGGTGGCGTGGCCCGCGTTGTCGCGCATCAGTTCGACGAGACGCGCACGCGCGGCGGGGGTGTTGGCGCCCTGCGTGAGGGTCATCACCGCGTCGACCATCAGCGCCAGTTGATCGTCCTGCGTGAGGAACATGTCCTGCGGGCGCACGATCTCGTTTTGGGACATCGGGATGCCGCCGTACATCTGCCAGAGGTATTCGCCGAAGGCGATCTGGTGGATCAGGGCTTCCATCTCGCCGAAGTCACCGGCTTCGGTCAGGCGCTGTGCCCAGGCCTGCATCTGGCGCAGGCTTTCGACATATGTGGCGAGCCATGCCAGCCCGTGGGCTGCTGACTGGTTCTGTTCCAGCAGGGCCGCGCTGACCTTGCCGCCTTCGCTGACCGCGTCACGGACGCGGGTCGTCGCGGTCTCGAGCAATGTCTCCGCCGGGGCGATGGCAGCGCCGGTCAGGCTCAGGAGGTCGTCGAGCAGCGGCTGGGGCATGGCGGCGTCCTTGGGCATGGGAATCTCCCCTCGTTTTCGGTCCCGACGGTGATAGGTATTTTGCAGGTGCAGCGCAACAATAATTCGCGTGACGCCGCGTATCGTTACTAAAATAACCCGACAGTTTTGGGCTGCACCCGCCCCTCGCGCGGGCTAGGAAAGGGCATGGACGTGCTCGGCCTTCTTGCAGACCTGCCCGGTGCGACGCTCGTGGCAGCCACGGCGATCGTGCTCTTCGCGGGCTTCGTGAAGGGCGCCGTGGGCTTCGCGATGCCGATGATCATCATCTCGGGCCTGGGCTCGATCCTGCCCGCCGAAACGGCGCTCGCCGCGCTGATCCTGCCGACGCTGGTGACCAACGGGCGCCAGGCCCTCCGCGGCGGGTGGCAGGGCGCCTGGACCGCCGTGAAGCGCTATCGCCTGTTCCTCGCGGCGCTGCTTGTCTTCCTCGTCGGCTCCGCACAGCTCGTTGGCGTGATCCCGTCGCGCGCGCTGTTCCTGGTGATCGGGGTGCCGCTGGTGATCTTCGCGGTCCTTCAACTGGCGGGCTGGGTGCTGCGGCTCGACCCGCGCCACCGGCGCCGGGACGAGATGCTGATCGGGGGCTTCGCGGGCTTCATGGGTGGCATGTCGGGCATCTGGGGGCCGCCGACGGTGATGTACCTCGCCGCCACCGACGCGCCCAAGTCCGAGGCGATGCGGGTCCAGGGGGTGATCTACGGCATCGGGTCCGTGGCCCTCTTGGCCGCGCACCTGCGCTCGGGCGTCCTGAACGCGCAGACCCTGCCGCTTTCGCTCGCCGCCATCGTGCCGGCGCTGGCAGGCATGGCGCTGGGCTACGTGCTGCACGACCGGATGCCGCAGGCGACCTTCCGACGCGCGATGCTGGTGGTGCTGGCGATCGCCGGGCTGAACCTCGTACGGCGCGGATTGATGGCCTAGCTCGTCATCGCGGGGCCGTCGCACATGCTGGCGCGGATGAAGCTTTCTTCGGCCGGGACGACGTTGAACCTTTGCGACAGGACGATCTCACCGCCGATCTCGACGGAAAGGGTCCATTCGCCCAGCGCGATCTCGTAGGGGAAGTCGAAGGTGAAGAGCGAAGCATTGGTGCTGTCGCCATGCACGGTGGTGGCGTAGCTCTCGGTCGTCACCGGCGGCGATCCGAATGGAGGATGCGTGGTCACGATGCGCGCGGCGCGCGACGGAGCCCCTTCCGGCAGCTTGAAGCGGATGCCGAAGCCGATGCCCACCTCGCCCGGCACCGTCGTGGTCGCGAAGTCGGCGGTCATGATCTGGTCGATCACGTCGATGTAGCCGCGTTCCGTGTCCGGCGCCGCCTCGCGCCCCGTGGCGGTGAGGGGGCAGAAAAGCCCGGCCTCGACGAAGACGATGCCGTCGCCCACCCGGGGCGGGGCCATGTCGGCGCGCGCCGCGACCGCCGAAAGCACAAGCGCCCCGCCGATGAGGGCGGGGCGCAGGGCAGTCTTGATCATGTCCAGCCGCATCAGCCGATGGCGGCGGCTTTGACGTCGTCGTCGATGTATTCGAGGTACTGCTCGAAGTTCTCGGCGAACATCTTCACCAGCTTCTCGGCCTGGGCGTCGTAGGCGTCCTTGTCGTCCCAGGTGCGGCGCGGGTCCAGCAGAACCTCGGCCACGCCGTCGACATCGGTCGGCACGTCGAACCCGAAGTTCGGATCCTTGCGGTAGGTCGCGTCCGACAGCGACCCGTCGAGCGCTGCGGCGAGCAGCGTGCGGGTCGCCTTGATCGGCATCCGCGAACCAGTGCCGAAGGCGCCGCCGGTCCAGCCGGTGTTCACGAGCCAGCAGGTCGCGCCGTGCTTGGCGATCTTTTCCTGCAGGAGCTTGCCGTATTCCTCGGGCCGGCGCGGCATGAAGGGCGCGCCGAAGCAGGTCGAGAAGGTCGGGATCGGCTCGGTCACGCCCACCTCGGTGCCGGGGGTCTTCGACGTGAAGCCCGACAGGAAGTGATACATCGCCTGCGCCGGGGTCAGCCGCGCGATCGGCGGCAGGACACCGTAGGCGTCGCAGGTCAGCATGATGATGTTCTTCGGGTGGCCGCCGAGCGAGCTCGTCGACGCGTTCGAGATGTACTCGAGCGGGTAGGCGCAGCGCATGTTCTCGGTGATCGAGCTGTCCTCGAAGTCGAGCTCCTTGGTCTCCGCGTCGTAGACCATGTTCTCGATCACGGTGCCGAACATCGAGCAGGTGGCGTAGATCTCAGGCTCGGCCTCGGCCGAGAGGTTGATCGTCTTGGCATAGCACCCGCCCTCGAAGTTGAAGGTGCCGCGGTCCGACCAGCCGTGTTCGTCGTCACCGATGAGCACGCGGCTGGGGTCGGCCGAAAGCGTCGTCTTACCGGTGCCCGACAGGCCGAAGAAGACGGCGGTGTCGACCGGGTTGCCCGGCGCGTGGTTGGCCGAGCAATGCATCGCCATGATGCCCTTGCCGGGCAGGATGTAGTTGAGAAGCGTGAAGACGGACTTCTTGTTCTCGCCCGCGTATTCGGTGCCGCCGATCAGGATCACCTTCTTGTCGAAGTTGAGCGCGATCACGGTTTCCGACCGGCAGCCGTGCTTGGCGGGGTCGGCCTTGAACGTCGGGCAGTTGATGATGGTGAACTCGGGCTCGAACTCGTCCAGCTCCTCGCGCTCCGGGCGGCGCAGCATGTGGCGGATGAAGAGCGAATGCCAGGCAAGCTCGGTCACGACGCGCACGTCCAGCCGGTTGGCCGGGTCGGCGCCGCCGAACAGGTCCTGCACGAAGTAGTCGCGGCCCTTCATGTGCTCGACCATGTCGGCGTGCAGCACGTCGAACTTCGACGGCTCCATCGGCGGGTTGTTCTCCCACCAGATCGAGTCTTCCACGTTCTCGGTCCGGACCACGAACTTGTCCTTCGGCGAACGGCCGGTGTGCTTGCCGGTCTCGACCAGCATGGTGCCGCCGCTGCCCAGGTGGCCTTCGCCGCGCTTGAGCGCTTCTTCGATGAGAGAGGGTTCGATGAGGTTGTAATAGACGTTACCAAGCCCCGTGATGCCCTGCTCCTCCAACCGGTACGAAGGGTTCACCCGTCCAATGGTCATCTCGTGTGCTCCTGTTTCCGGCCCAAGCCCGGATTGTGGTTCTACTGGGGCCCGCAACGTCCCAAGACATCCGAATATCGGAAAACCCCGTCGGCGCGGTGCCGCGACGGCAGCGCGTGAGGCCCTATAACATGCCGCTTTCGTGAAGGAACAGGGCGCAATGTCGCGTTAGCGATAGCACGGCGCCTGTTTGCGCAACCACGCGGGCGGCTGTCGCTGGCGCTGCCACAAATCAGCCAAAATTAACGGGTATTGATGCTGAATAGTCGCATTATGGCGGCCGATTCGCGTTTGGGAGTTGATTTCAAAGGCGGATGTGGATTCTATGGCTGCAAAAAATTGGCAGAAACGAGCAGCACGAGGAAATCTCCCATGTCGAAAATTGCCTTGGTCGATGACGACAGGAATATCCTGACGTCGGTCTCCATCACCCTCGAGGCCGAAGGGTTCGAGGTCGAGACCTACAACGACGGCCAGCAAGCGCTGGACGCTTTCAACAAAGCCCTGCCGGACATGGCCGTGTTCGACATCAAGATGCCGCGCATGGACGGGATGGACCTGCTTCAGCGCGTCCGCCAGAAGACCAACATGCCGGTGATCTTCCTGACCTCCAAGGACGACGAGATCGACGAGGTCCTGGGCCTGCGCATGGGGGCCGACGATTACGTGAAGAAGCCGTTTTCCCAGCGGCTTCTGGTCGAACGCATCCGTGCGCTCCTGCGCCGCCAGGACGCGATCGAGGGCGTTGCGATGCCCGATACCGAAGAAAACAAGGTCATGGTGCGCGGCAACCTGTCGATGGACCCGCTGCGCCACGCGGTCACCTGGAAGGGCAAGGACGTGTCCCTGACCGTGACCGAGTTTCTCCTGCTTCAGGCGCTGGCCCAGCGTCCCGGCTTCGTGAAGAGCCGCGACCAGCTGATGGACGTGGCCTATGACGACCAGGTCTACGTCGACGACCGGACCATCGACAGCCACATCAAGCGGCTCCGCAAGAAGATGCGGATGGTCGACGACGAGTTCTCGGCGATTGAGACGCTGTACGGCATCGGATACCGTTATAACGAAGAATAACCTAACGGGCGGGGGGCAGACCGCCGGGGCGGAGAAAACTTGGTGAGGGATACCGAAGCGACCACGGACGGCGCCGATGTGGTGCTGGGCGAAGATTGGGTTGATCCCCAGTCGTCGGTCGATGCCGAGTTGCGCGACAGCCGCAACAAGCGGCGCGCGATCTCGGTCAACCGCTCTCCCCTTGCCCGCAAGATCATCACCTTCAACATCCTCGGCCTCGTCGTGCTCGTGGCCGGGGTTCTCTATCTCAACCCGGTGCGCGACAGCCTTGTCGCGCAGCGTGAACGCGCGCTGGTGATGACCGCCGAGCTGCTGGCCGAGGTCTTCGTCGTCCAGCAGAGCGTCGACGGCACCCCCGACCCCGAGACCGAGGAAGACGGGCTCACCCCCGACGTGGTGCGCGCCGTGCTGGCGGAGACCAACATCTACGACACCGGTGACGTCGTGATCTTCGGCCCCGACGGCACCGTGCTTGGCACGAACGAGGGCCTGCCGCGTCCCGACCGACCCGAAGTCGTCGGGTTGGAAGGTGACGAGCGCTCGACCATCATCACCGATTTCCTCAGCCGTGTTTGGGAAGCCGTCGCGGGCCTGATCGACGCGCAATCCACCGAGCCGCCGATGCCCGTGGACAGCGTCTCGCTGGCGCAGGAAATGCTGCCGGACGTGTTCAACGGCACCACCCGGATAAAAGGCGGCCAGGACGCGACGGGGGCGACGCGCTTCACCGTGGTGACGCCGATCACCGTCGAGGGCGCCGTGCGCGGCGCGGTCGCGCTGACCTCGGTCGGGGGCGAGCTCGACGCGCTGGTACGGGCGGAGCGCGAGCAGGTGCTCCAGATGTTCGTGATCGCCATTCTCGTATCGATCGGGCTGAGCCTCGTGCTCGCCTCGACCATCGCGAATCCGCTGGCCGACCTTGCCGCCGCGGCCGAGATCGGGCGCGACAAGAACTCGAACGCCGCCGTGAACGCGGGCCGCGTGCGCATTCCCGACCTCTCCGGGCGTCCCGACGAGATCGGACGCCTGTCGAAAGCGCTGCGCGGCATGGTCTCTGCGCTCTACGACAGGATCGACGCGAACGAACAATTCGCCGCCGATGTCGCGCACGAAATCAAGAACCCGCTGGCCTCGCTCCGTTCCGCCGTCGGCACGCTGCGCATGGCGCGCAAGGACGAGCAGCGCGAGCGGCTTCTCGACGTGATCGACCACGACGTGCGCCGCCTCGACCGGCTGGTGAGCGACATCTCCAACGCCTCCCGCCTCGACAGCGAGCTGGTGAAGGAAGAGGAAGAGGCGTTCGACCTCATCAAGATGATCCGCAACCTGACCGAGTACCTGGGCCACGAGGCCGAGGGCAAAGGCGTTGACTTCATCTCGGACCTCCCCGGCACGCCGATCGTGATCCACGGGCTCGAGGCGCGGCTGGCGCAGGTCTTCGTCAACCTGATCACCAACGCGCTCAGCTTCTGCGAAGAGGGCGACGCGATCCGCGTCTGGGCGCGCCACCGCGACAACCGCGTGCTCGTCGTGGTCGAGGATACCGGCCCCGGCATCCCCGAAGAGGCGCTGACCAAGATCTTCAACCGCTTCTACTCTGAACGGCCCGAGGGTCAGTTCGGCAACAACTCGGGCCTCGGGCTCGCCATCTCGAAGCAGATCGTCGAGGCGCATGGCGGCGTCATCTGGGCCGAGAACATCCGCCCCACGGACGCCGACATCACGTCGGACCCGCTGGGCGCCCGGTTCGTCGTGGGCCTCCCGGTGTGAGCCGGGACAGCGACCGGCCACACCTCTCCGACACCCGCCACGCAACCTCCATCGCGATCGACGCCTACGGCATCCTGATCACCGGCGCGTCCGGCAGCGGGAAGTCCGCGCTGGCGCTGGAGCTGATCGCGCGGGGGGCCGCGCTGATCTCGGACGACATGACCGTGATCGAACGCGGGGACGAAGGCTGGCCCATCCTCACCGGTCCCGGGCGCATGCAGGGCGTGATCGAGGCGCGGGGCGTCGGGCTCCTGCAGGTGCCCCACGTCCCGCGCGCGGCGCTGCGGCTGGTGGTCGACATGGACACCGTCGAGACTGCGCGCCTGCCGGAAAGGCGCGAGATCGTGATGGCCGGCACCGCCGTTCCTCTCCTGCACAAGGTTGACTCTTCCCACTTTCCGGCCGCCATCTGGAGCCTGGCAAAAGGCGGACGCATGTCATGAATGAAGAGGACCCTGGCACTTCGAGCAACAGCCTCGTGCTGGTCACCGGCCCGTCGGGCGCCGGGCGCACCACGTCGCTCCGCGTGCTCGAGGACCTGGGCTACGAGATCATCGACAACCTTCCGATCACCATGATCCCGCGTCTCCTTTCTGGGTCGCCGCCCGATCATCCGATCGCGCTGGGCATCGACGTGCGCAACCGCGACTTCTCCACCCACGCCGTGCTCGACCTGATCGAGGCGGGGCAGGCCGGGTGGTCGGACCGGGTGAAGGTTCTTTTTCTGGACTGCCGCCCCGACGTGCTTCTCAACCGTTATTCCGAAACGCGCCGCCGGCATCCGCTGAGCAAGCAGGCCGACCCGGAACTGGGCATCGCCCGCGAGATCGAGCTTCTGGAGCCCATCCGCGTGCGCGCCGACGTGTTGATCGACACCTCGGACCTGTCGCCGCACGACCTCAAGGCCGACATCCTGGCGGTCTTCGATCGGAGTGACCGCACGGTTCTTTCGGTTTCCGTGCAGAGCTTTTCCTACAAGCGCGGACTGCCGCGCGGGCTCGACATGGTTTTCGACGTCCGTTTCCTGCGCAACCCGCACTGGGAGCCGGAGCTGCGCGGGATGACCGGACAGGACGCGGCGGTGGCCGATTACGTCGCCCGGGACGCGCGCTACGCAACGTTCTTCGACAAGACCCGCGATCTCATCGAATTCCTGCTTCCGGCCTATGCGGAAGAGGGTAAGGCACACCTCACCATCGGTTTCGGCTGCACCGGGGGGCGTCACCGTTCGGTGACCATGACGGAAAGTATGGCCAAGGCCCTTGCAGACAGGGGTTGGCAGGTGTCAATTAGGCATCGGGAGCTGGAACGCATCGGGCGGGACAGCCCTTAGGGCACGGGACGAAAACTTCGAGGTTCATCGCTTGATCGGTATCGTGATCGTTGCGCATGGCGGTTTGGCTGGCGAATACCTGTCGGCGGTCGAACACGTTGTGGGCAAGCTTGATGGTGTTCGCGCGATCCGTATCGCCGCCGACTGCGACCGTGCGCGCAAGCGGGCTGAAATCATGGCCGCTGCCGACGCGGTCGACACGGGCGACGGGGTGATCGTCGTGGTCGACATGTTCGGCGGCTCGCCGTCGAACCTTTCGCTGCCGGCCTGCGCCGGTCGCAACCGCAAGATCCTGTATGGTGCCAACCTGCCCATGCTGGTCAAACTGGCGAAATCCCGCCACGGAACGGTCGATGATGCCAGCCGGGCGGCACTGGCGGCCGGTCGCAAGTATATTGACGCCATCGACGGCGCGCAGGCGGAAGGCACGGTTTGATGAGTACATCGCTCGCGCGTAAGATGAAGATCGAGAACGAGAAGGGCCTGCACGCCCGGGCTTCGGCCAAGTTCGTCGATGTGGTCGAGAACCACGATGCCCGGGCCCGCGTCTCGAAGGACGGGATGGAGGCCGAGGGGGATTCGATCATGGGTCTGCTGATGCTGGCCGCATCGCGCGGCAGCGAGATCGAGGTCGAGACCTCGGGGCCCCAGGCCGAGGCGCTCATGGAAGCCCTCGATGCCCTGGTGGCTGACAAATTCGGCGAAGGCATGTAAGAACACGTGTCGCGAGAGTCGAGAACTGAAGGGGGCGACCCGTTTGGACCAATCCGTCAACACCGTTGCCCGGGCCGCCAGGGCCCGCGAAGCAAGGCAGGAGTCCGCGTCGCAAAGGGCGGACATGGTTGAGACGTCCCGCTCCACCGCGCTCGCCCCGAACAACGGTCATACATACTCCAAGCGCGACCTCACATATGCCGACACCTTCGACAACAAGGTGCAGGCCCGGCTGATCCGCTGGATGGAGATGGCCACCGGCAAGCTCAGCGTCTTCCGCATGATCCGGAAGTTCGAGAAGCTCGGTGCCCCCACCGGCATCGATTTCTGGGCCGGCGCGATCGAGGCGATGGGCATCGACATCGAGACGCCCGAGGAACAGATCGCCCGCATCCCCAAGGAGGGGCCGGTGGTGATCGTGGCGAACCACACCCACGGGCTGGTCGACGGCATGGTGATGGGCGAGATGATCGCCCGCGTGCGCCCGGATTTCCAGATCCTCACCCGCTCGGTCCTGACCGGGCTGGACGAGGTGGCGAGCGCTTTCCTGATCCCGGTGCCGTTCCCGCACGACCCCGACGCCCAGCAGAAGGGCAAGGAAATGCGCGCACTGGCGCTCCAGCGGCTGAAGGAGGGCGGCGTGATCGGCGTCTTCCCGTCCGGCGTCGTGGCCGCGTCCGAGACCTGGTGGGGCCCGCCGGTCGAGGCGGAATGGAACCTCTTCACCGCGCAGCTCATCCGCAAGACCGGCGCCAAGGTGGTGCCGATCCGCTATCTCGGCGGCAACACCCGCGCCTACAACATCGCCAACCAGGTGTCGGCGACCCTGCGCCAGGGCCTTCTGATCCACGAGATCGTCAAGGCCTGCAACAAGCCCATCGCGCCGATCATCGGCGAGCCGCTCTCGGACGAACAGATGGCGCTTCTGGAGAAGAACCCGCGCGGCTTCATCAAGTGGCTGCGCGAACACACGCTGACGCTGGAGCCCTGAGCCCCTCAGCGCGTCGGAACCGGCGTGTCCCCGCGATAATCGTAGAACCCGCGACCGGCCTTGCGGCCCAGCCACCCGGCCTCGACGTATTTCGTGAGCAGCGGGCAGGGACGGTACTTCGTGTCCGCGAGCCCGTCGTGCAGCACGTTCATGATGGCAAGACACGTGTCCAGCCCGATGAAATCGGCTAGCTCCAGCGGCCCCATCGGATGGTTCGCGCCCAGCTTCATCGACTCGTCGATCGACTTCACCGATCCCACGCCCTCGTAGAGCGTGTACACGGCCTCGTTGATCATCGGCATCAGGATGCGGTTCACGATGAAAGCCGGGAAATCCTCGGCGCTGGCCGAGGTCTTGCCCAACTTGGCCACGACCTCCTGGCAGGCCTCGAAGGTCGCCTGGTCCGTCGCGATGCCCCGGATCAGTTCCACGAGCTGCATGACCGGTACCGGGTTCATGAAGTGGAACCCCATGAATTTCTCCGGCCGGTCGGTGCGCGAGGCGAGGCGCGTGATCGAGATCGACGATGTGTTCGAGGTCAGGATCGTGTCCGGCTTCAGGTGCGGAATGAGATCCTCGAAGATCGCCTGCTTGACCGTCTCGCGCTCGGTCGCGGCCTCGATGACAAGGTCGGAGGCGCCCAGGTCGGACAGGGTCAGCGTGGTGGTGATGCGCTCCAGCGCGGCGTCGCAGTCCTCCTGCGACACCTTTCCGCGCGATACCTGCCGGTCGAGGTTGCCGCGGATGGTCACGAGCGCGGCGTCGAGCGCGTCCTGGCTCACGTCGGTCAGCAGCACCCGGTAACCCGCGAGCGCCATCACGTGCGCGATCCCGTTGCCCATCTGCCCGGCGCCGATCACGCCCACCGTCTCGATTGTCATCTGCCACCTATTCGTTGTCTGACGGACCTTATGCGCGTGCACGGGGGCGGGGCAAGGCCCACCCATTAACCAAGGCGCCGGAATCATGGGTCTGCCGTGCCGGGCTTAAGTCTTTGGCAACCCAACGCTGGCAGTCTCCCGTGCGGGCAAGACTGGAGTGGGTGGCATGGCCTTTGAAACGCTGGGTGAAAGCACCCTTGACTACGTCCCGTGCCGGTACGGGAAATCGAAGATCCTTTTTCGGGGGCCGAAGCGCAAGCTCACCGCGCCCTACGTCGCGGTGGTCGGCGGGACCGAGACCTACGGGAAATTCCTCGAACACCCCTATCCGGCGCTGACCGAGGGCGTGCTGGACATGCCGGTGATCAACCTGGGCTACGTGAATGCCGGGGTGGATGTTTTCGCGCTCGATCCGACGGTCAACGCCATTTGTTCGGAGGCGCGCGTGACGGTGATCGAGATCACCGGGGCGCAGAACATGTCGAACCGGTTCTACGCGGTCCATCCGCGCCGCAACGACCGGTTCCTGCGGGCCTCGAACCTGCTCAAGTCGATCTACCGGGACGTCGATTTCACCGAGTTCCACTTCACGCGCCACCTTTTGGGGGCGCTGCGGGCGACATCGGCAGAGCGCTTCGCGATGGTGGAGCAGGAATTGCGCGAGGCCTGGGTCGCGCGGATGAAGGGCTTCATGTCCACGATCGAATCCCGTGTCGTGCTCCTGTGGCTGTCGGCCCATGCGCCGGAGCGGCGCGCGACCGATACGGCCTGGGGCAACGACCCGCTGTTCGTCGACCGTGACATGCTGAACGCCGTCGCCCCCTTCGCCGAGGACGTGGTTGAGGTCGTCGCGACGCCCGACGAGATCGCAGAGGGTTTCGAAGGGCTCGTTTTTTCGGAATTCGAAGAGCCCTCGGCGCGCGGCATGCTTGGCACGGTCGCCCACGCCCGGGTGGCGTCCGCGCTCGACGCGTCATTGCGCCGGCTTCTGTGAAAAAGAAAAGGCCCGCCGATCAGGCGGGCCTTTCCGTCAGTCGGATCCGCTCGGATCAGAGCTTCTCGATCAGCTCCGGCACGGCGGTGAAGAGGTCGGCGACGAGGCCGTAGTCGGCGACTTGGAAGATCGGCGCCTCTTCGTCCTTGTTGATCGCGACGATGATCTTCGAGTCCTTCATGCCGGCGAGGTGCTGGATCGCACCCGAGATGCCCACGGCGACGTAGAGCTCGGGGGCGACGACCTTGCCGGTCTGGCCCACCTGCCAGTCGTTCGGGGCGTAGCCGGAGTCGACCGCCGCACGGGACGCACCCACGGCGGCGCCCAGCTTGTCGGCCAGCTTCTCGATCAGCGCGAAGTCGTCTTCCGAGCCCACGCCACGGCCGCCCGACACGACGATGCCCGCCGAGGTCAGCTCCGGGCGGTCGCTCTCGGCCACCTTGTCCTCGACCCATTCCGACAGGCCGGAGGCCGCGGGGGCGTCGATCGTCTCGACGGAGGCGGAACCGCCGGTGCCGGCCGCGTCGAAGGTCGAGGTCCGGATCGTGAGAACCTTCTTCTCGTCTTTCGACTTCACCGTCTGGATCGCGTTGCCGGCATAGACCGGGCGCTCGAACGTGTCGGCGTCGACCACGCCGGAGACGTCCGAGATCACCATCACGTCGAGCAGCGCGGCCACGCGCGGCATGATGTTCTTGGCATCCGTCGTCGCCGGTGCGGCGATGTGGGAATAGTCGCCCGCGAGCGACACGATCAGGTCCGCGGTCGCTTCGGCCAGGCGGTGGCCGAGCGAGTCACCCTCGGCGACCAGCACCTTAGCGACACCGTCGATCTTGGCGGCTTCGTCGCCCGCGGCGGCGGCAGACGCCCCGGCGCAGAGCACGGTCACGTCACCCAGGTCCTTGGCGGCGGAGACCGCCTTCGCGGTCGCGTCCAGTGCCAGTTCGCCGGAATTCACTTCGGCAAGCAGGAGAACAGCCATCACACGACCCCCTTCTCTTTGAGTTTCGAGACCAGCTCATCGACGCTCTCGACCTTGATGCCGGCCTGGCGCACCGGCGGCTCGGTGGTCTTGACGACCTCGAGGCGCGGGGCGACGTCGACGCCGTAATCCTCGGCGGTCTTCTCGTCCAAGGGCTTCTTCTTGGCCTTCATGATGTTGGGCAGCGACGCATAACGCGGCTCGTTCAGGCGCAGGTCGGCGGTGACGATGGCGGGCAGGCCCACCTTGATCGTCTGCAGGCCGCCGTCGACTTCACGCGTCACGGTGGCCGCGTCGCCGTCGATCTTGAGCTCGGAGGCGAAGGTCGCCTGGCCCCAGCCCAGGAGCGCGGCCAGCATCTGGCCGGTGGCGTTCATGTCGTTGTCGATCGCCTGCTTGCCGGCGAGCACCAGCTTGGGCTGCTCCTCGTCGATCACGGCCTTCAGGATCTTGGCGACCGCCAGGGGTTCGATGTCATCGTGCACGTCATCGGCCGCCACTACGAGGATCGCGCGGTCCGCGCCCATCGCCAGCGCCGTGCGCAGCGTTTCCTGCGCCTGCTTGACCCCGATCGACACCGCGACCACTTCCTCGGCCACGCCCGCTTCCTTCAGACGGATCGCCTCTTCAACGGCAATCTCGTCGAACGGGTTCATCGACATTTTAACATTCGCAAGATCGACACCGGAGCCGTCGGACTTAACCTTCGCCTTCACGTTGTAGTCGATCACGCGCTTCACAGGCACGAGCACCTTCATCAGCGTTCTCTCCCTTTGCGCCGCATGGGCAGTTGTCGTGCATGGTTTAGCGGGGATGAGACGGGTGTCACAATGCGAATCCGACGAAAATCAATGCTGCGACGCCGCGTTTCGGGGAATCGTGACCATCCGTGGGGGCCGCGTCACGGTATGCGAGCGCAAACATAGACAGATGCGATCATGACGGACGGTCGCGGGCCCGGTGACTCGTGCGTTCAGAATGCAGGCGCAGCAACGCCTCCCGAACCGCGGAACCTGTCGACTGGGGGTTTCGGTCCCCCGGGGCCTGCGCTAGCGTCGGCGCCTGAGGAGGTCCCATGGTCACGTTGCCGAATCCCGAACTGGTCCTGTCGCGCGAAAAGCTCATCGTCGGGCTCGCGGGCGATTACACGATGGAGACGCGGGACCAGATCCCGAAGCTCTACGAGCAGTTCTTCGCCATCAAGGACGGTATCAAGCACAAGGTTTCGGACGTGCTCTACGGCATCTCGATGGACCCGGCGCCGGACGGATCGTTCCGGTACGGGGTCGGGATCGAGGTGGAAGAGGCCGAGGACATCCCCGAAGGCACCTGCGAGATGACGCTGGTCGAAGGCGACTACGTCGTGTTTTCCCAGCGCACGGCGATGTCCGAGCTGCCCGAACGGTTCGACGCGGTATTCTCGGAATGGCTCCCCGCCTCGCCCTTCAAGCAGCGCGAGGGCGCGGTGTTCGAGTGTTACCCGGACGATTCGAAGCCGGAACCCGGCAAGATGCTCTACGAGATCTGGGTGCCGGTCGAGGAATGACGCGGCACGCGGCGCTCAGCTCTGCTTGAGCAGCCGCTGCTTCTGCCGGTTCCAGTCCTGCTTGGCCTTGTCCGCGCGCTTGTCGTGGATCTTCTTGCCCTTGGCGATCCCGATCTTCATCTTCGCGATGCCCTTGTGGTTGAAGTAGAGCACCAGCGGGACGAGCGTCATGCCCTTGCGCTGCGTGTCGTTCCACAAGCGCGCGAGCTCCTTCTTCGAGGCAAGCAGCTTGCGCCGGCGGCGTTCGTCGTGGCCGAAGGTCTTGGCCTGCTCGTAGGGCGCGATGTAACCGTTGACCAGCCACAGCTCGCCGTTCTCGACGGCCGCGTAGCTTTCGGCGATGTTCGCACCGCCGTTGCGCAGGCTCTTCACCTCTGAGCCTTCCAGCACGATGCCGACCTCGAGATCGTCCTCGATCGCGTAGTCGTGCCGCGCCTTCCGGTTCTCGGCGACCACCTTGTAGTTCTTGTTGTCGTCTTGCTTGGCCATGGGGTCCCCATATAGGTCAAGGAGACCCCACCGAAAAGCCTCAGTTCAAAAGACCCGCGTGACGCATCGCGCTGTCCATCGCCGCTTTCGTGTCGTCCGACAGCGTCATCAGCGGCAGGCGCACCTCGTCCGAGATGAGGCCCAGCTTGGACATGCCGTATTTCGCGCCCGCAACGCCCGGCTCCATGAACACGGCGCGGTGCAGCGGCATGAGCTTGTCGCTGATCTCCAGCGCGGCGTCGTAGTCGCCCGCCAGTGTCGCGTTCTGCATCTCGGCGCAGAGCTTCGGGGCCACGTTGGCGGTCACGGAGATGCAGCCGACGCCGCCCATCGCGTTGAAGCCGACCGCCGTCGCATCCTCCCCGGAGAGCTGGATGAAGTCCTTGCCGCACATCTCGCGCTGCCAGGCGACGCGGGCGAGGTCGCCGGTCGCGTCCTTCACGCCGATGATCATCTCGTGCTTGGACAGCTCCGCCATCGTCGCGGGCGCCATGTCGACCGCCGAGCGGCCGGGGATGTTGTAGATGATGATCGGCAGGCCGACTTCCGCGATCGCGAGGAAATGCGCGATCAGCCCCGTCTGGGTCGGCTTGTTGTAATAGGGCGTCACGACCAGCGCGGCATCGGCCCCGGCCTTCTTCGCGTGCTCGGTGAAATGCAGCGCCTCGACCGTGTTGTTGGACCCGGTGCCCGCGATCACCTTGATCCGGCCGTCCACCGCCTTCACGACTTCGTCGACCACCATGAGGTGCTCTTCGTGCAGGAGCGTCGGGCTTTCACCCGTGGTGCCGACGGGGACCAGCCCGTGCGAACCCTGCTCGATATGCCACTCCACGAGGCGTTTGAGCGCATCGACATCCACCTTGCCGTCCTTGAACGGCGTCACAAGGGCCGGAATCGAACCTGTCAGCATGTCACGCTCCTGTTGCTTTTTGCGTCCGTGGAAGGGGCAGTGAGTCGCCCCGGGTAAAACGCGGCGGAAACTAGCCGCGATGGCGGGAAATGCCAAGAATGTGTGTTGCGAGACGCAGCGTGACGGATAGGAATGCCGTCATGACAAGTGGATTCTCGAATTTCACCCGCCTTTTCCGAAGCTTGGCCCTCAGCGTGATGCTGGGCGCCGGGCCGGTCCTGGCGCAGGATGCCGCCGAGGTCGCCGCGCTCGAGGACGGGCTCGCCCTGATGCGGGACGGCAAATGGGACGAGGCACTGGCCGCGGCCGGTGATCCGGGCGACCTGGCGCGCGACATCATCCAGTGGAACCGCCTGCGCGCCGGCGAAGGCACATTCGTCGAGACGCTGGCGTTCCTCGCCCGCCATCCCGACTGGCCGGGCGAGGCGCTGCTGCGCGAGCGCAGCGAGGCGAACATTCCCGACGACGCGCTGATCAACGATGTCCTCGCCTTCTTCGCGGATCACCCGCCCCAGACCGGGACGGGCGTCATCCGCTATGCCCGTGCGCTGTGGGAAAGCGGGGCGAAGGATGCCGCGATGGCGGAGGCGCGCCGCGGCTGGACGACCCTGTCGTTGTCGCGGGGCGAAGAAGACCAGTTCATGCACGACTGGCCCAAGACGCTGGCCGACCACCACTGGGCCCGCATGGACACGCTGCTGTGGCGCGGGCTGACCAACCAGGCCGAGCGGCACATGGCCCGTATCGACACCGACCGCCAGATCCTGGCCAACGCCCGCATCGCCCTGCGGGATGACGAGCCGGGCGTGGACGCGATGATCGAAAAGGTGCCCGAGGCGCTGGCGGACGACCCGGGGCTTGCCTACGAACGCATGCTCTGGCGGGCGCGCAAGGGGCGCAACGACGACGCGATCGAGATGATCCTGGCACGCTCGACCTCGGCCGAGGCGTTGGGGGACCCCGAGCGCTGGGGCTATCAACGCCGCACGCTTGCCCGCTGGGCGATGCGCGAAGGAAAGGCCGAAACCGCCTATCGCCTGGCCGCGAACCACCATATCGACAGCGGCTGGAGCCGCGAGGATTGCGAATGGATCGCGGGCTACGTCGCGCTGCGCAAGCTCGACGACCCCGAGACCGCGCTGGACCATTTCCGCAGCTTCAAGGACACCGTCGACACGCCGATCAGCCTGGGCCGCGCCGGGTACTGGGAGGGCCGCGCGCTCGAGGCGATGGGACGCGGCGAAGACGCGCGGGCGGCTTATGCCGCGGGCGGCGCCCACCAGACCGCCTTCTATGGCCTCCTGGCCGCCGAGAAGGCCGGGCTCGAGATGGACGCCGCGCTGACCGGTCAGGAGGAATTTCCCGATTTCACGCAAGCCAGCTTCTGGGGCACCCCGATCATGGAGGCCGCCCGGCTGACCGCCGCGCTCGACGAGAAGTACCTCACGCAACGTTTCGCGGTGCACCTGTCGGAGCGGCTCGACCGGGCCGAAACGGGGGCACTGGCCGACTGGGCACAGAGCGTCGACATGCCCTATGTCATGCTGAAGATCGCCAAGCATGCGGTGAACTTCGGCAAGGTCATCCCGCACGCCTATTTCCCGACGCCCGAGATCGGGCGCGGCAACCCCGACGTGCCGCGCGCGCTCGAAATGGCGATCTCCCGGCGCGAAAGCGAATTCAACCACACCGTCCGCTCCCACGCGGGCGCGCTGGGCCTCATGCAGCTCATGCCGGGCACGGCCAAGGACATGGCCAGCCGGGTCGGGGTGGATTACGACCGCGACAAGCTGACCGAGGACCCGGAATACAACATCCGCCTCGGCTCCGAATACCTCGCGTGGTTGATGGAACGTTTCGGCGACAACATCGTCCTGCTGTCGGTGGCCTACAACGCGGGGCTGGGCCGGGCCTACAACTGGTCCGAGGACCGCGGCGACCCGCGCGATGACGACATCGACGTGGTCGACTGGATCGAGCACATCCCCTTCGACGAGACCCAGAACTACGTCATGCGGGTGTCCGAAACCCTGCCGATCTACCGCGCGCGGCTGACCGGCGAAGTGCAGCCGCTCGACTTCACCGCAGAGCTGAAGCGCCGGTAGACCGGCGGTTCAGCTGCCGCTCGCGCCACGCGGTGAAGAGCCCGGCCCCGACGACGATGACCGCGCCGATGGCCACGTTCGTCTCGATGCTTTCGCCGAAGAAGGTGATCGCGATGATCGACACGAACACGAGCTGGAAATAGGCGAAGGGCTGCAGCGCACTCGCCTCGGCCTGTTCGTAGCTCTTGATGAGCAGGAAATGCCCGCCCGCGCCGGTGAGGCACAGCAGGAACATCCAGAGCCAATCCTCGCGCGCCAGCGGCTCCCAGAACCACAGACCGATCACGGTGATCGCGACGGCGCCGGTCACGCCGGTCCAGAAGAACGAGGTCTCGGCGCTGTCGCGCCGCGCGGCGAAGCGCGTGGCCAGCCCGTAGACCGCGAAGAGGAACGCCGCAGCCACGGCGATCAACGCCTCGGGGGCGAAGACCGCGAAGCCGGGCCGCAGGATCACGAGGATGCCGATGAACCCGGCCCCGATCGCCGCCCAGCGGCGCGGCCCCACCGCCTCGCCCAGGATCGGGCCGGAAAGTGCCGCGATCATCAGCGGGTAGGCGGCGAAGATCGCGTGCGTCGGGATGAGCCCCAGCACCACGAAGGCATAGACCGTGACGCAGACCTCGGCGATCAGGAGAAGCCCGCGGAAGGTCTGGAGCACCGGCTGCGTGGTCGTGGCCGCCCGGCGCAGACCCCCGGCCGAGCGCGCGGCCATCGCCACCACGAAGGCCGCGAAGAACCAGTATCGGATCATGACGATGAGATAGACGTTGTACTTGTCGGCCAGCAGTCGCGACACGCCGTCCTGCACGGCGAAAACGAAGACCGCCCCGATCATCAGCAGGATACCCGCCCGCACGTTGTTCGCACTCATACGCCGTCCTTTCGTGCCACGCTCATGTGGCGCTTGCCCGCGAAGCCCGGTCGCCGCTCGACGGCGAAGCCCGCCGCCGCCAGCCCCCGGCGCACGAACCCGGCTGCGGTGTAGGTCGCCGCCGTGCCGCCCGGCGCCGTGTGGCGCCCGACCTCGGCCATCAGGTCCTCGGACCACAGTTCCGGGTTCTTGGCCGGGGCGAAGCCGTCCAGGAACCAGGCGTCCGCCGAACCGTCCCACGCGGCCAGCGTCTCGCGCGCGTCGCCCGTGATCACCTCGACCGCGAAGCCGTCCATGTCGAAGCGCCGCGTGCCCCTCTCCCATGCGGCAAGGAACGGACCCGCGACCGCCTCGGCCTCGGGAAAGGCCGTGAGCGCGCGGGCGATGTCGCCGGCCGTCATCGGGTAGGCCTCGAAGCTCGTGAACCGGGCGGGGCCCGCGCCCGCCGCGCGCCAGGCGATGAAGGCCGCGAGCATGTTGAGCCCGGTGCCGAAGCCCAGTTCGGCGATGTGGAACCCCGGCGCGAACCGGACCGGCAGGTCGTTGCCCCCGAGGAAGACGTAGCGCGACTCCGCCAGCCCGCCCGCAAGGCTGAAATACGGGTCGTCGAACCTGGTCGACACCGGCACCTGCCCGTCGCGCCATTCCAATTCGGCCGTCTGGTCCATCGCGCGCCAATCCCCTATGCACAGGGTTCGAGACATGAAGGAGGGCCGGCGACTTGGCAATGGTGGACGTGACCGTGCGCGGCGCGGGGGCCTTCGGCCTCTCGGTCGCCTATGCCTGCGCCCGCCGCGGGGCCGCGGTGCGCGTCGTCGATCCCGCCGGCGTCGGCGGCGGGGCCTCTGGCGGCGTGGTCGGCGCGCTCGCCCCGCACGTACCGGAAAACTGGAATCCCAAGAAGGCGTTCCAGTTCGCCGCCCTCGACATGGGCGCCGCGTTCTGGCGCGCGGTCGAGGACACCGGGGGCGTGCCTTCCACCTACGCCCGCACCGGCCGGCTGCAACCGATCGCCGATGACCACGCGCTGGCACGCGCCCGTGCACGGGCCGAGACCGCTCGGGAGCTCTGGCAGGGGCGCTACGACTGGCAGGTGGTCGAGGCGGGCGACTGGGCCCCTCTCTCGCCCACCGGGCGCCTGATCCACGACACGCTCACCGCGCGGATGTTCCCGCGCCACGCCTGCGCGTCGCTTGCCGCCGCCGTCCAGGCGCTGGGTGGCACCATCGCGGCCGAGGCCGGGGACGAAGGGGCGGTGGTCTGGGCCACCGGGGCCGCGGGGCTCGAGGCGTTGACGAAGCGCCACCACCGTATGGTGGGCGTGGCCGTGAAGGGGCAGGCGGCCCGGCTCGCCTTCGACGCGCGCGACCTGCCGCAGATCTTCGCCGACACCATGCACGTGGTGCCCCACGCGGACGGCACCACCGCCATCGGGTCGACCACCGAACGCGACTTCGACGCCCCCGACACCACCGACGACCAGCTCGACGCGGTGATCGCGCGCGCCCGCGCTGCCGTCCCCGCGCTCGCCGATGCGCCCGTCGTCGAACGCTGGGCCGGGCTCAGACCCCGCGCCCGGACCCGCGCTCCGATGCTCGGCGCCTGGCCGGACCGGCCGGGTCACTACATCGCCAACGGCGGCTTCAAGATCGGCTTCGGCATCGCGCCGATGGTCGGACAGGTCATGGCCGACCTCGTCCTCGAGGGCCGCGACGACATCCCGGCCGACTTCCGCCCCGAAGCGAGCTTCTGACGCTCTTCATCGTTCCGGAAATACTTCGGGAGGGTCTGGGAGGGCAGCGCCCTCCCAGCGGGTCGGACGGGCGTCAGCCCGTCCGAAACCTCAGACCCGCCGCGCCGGGCAGCCCAGCACGTGGTCGTTGACCAGCCCGCAGGCCTGCATCCAGGCATAGACGATGGTCGGCCCGCAGAACTTGAACCCGGCCGCCTTGAGGTCCTTCGACAGCTGCGTCGAAAGCGGGGTCGACGCCGGGATCTCGGCCTGCGATGCGAACCGGTTCACCAAGGGCGCGCCGTCCACGTAGGACCACATCCGCTCGGAAAACGCCGCTGCTCCGCCCATGTCGAGATATGCGCGCGCATTGCCGATGGTCGCCTCGATCTTGCCGCGGTGGCGGATGATGCCTTCGTCGGCGAGAAGCCACGCGACCTCGTCCTCGCCCCAGTCCGCGATGACCTCGGGCCGGAAGCCCGCGAAGGCCGTGCGGAAATTGTCGCGCTTGCGCAGGATGGTGATCCAGCTCAGCCCGGCCTGGAATCCGTCGAGGATGAGCTTTTCCCACAAGGCGCGGCCGTCGTACTCCGGCACGCCCCACTCGGTATCGTGGTAGGCGACATAGAGCGGATCCTCGCCGCACCAGCTGCACCTGTCTCCCATGCCCGTTCCTTTCCCGCCGGCCCTTTACCGGTTCTTAGCAGGTCTGGCCCAAACATGGCCACGCGTCGATGAACGAGGTGCGCCATGTCCGATCCGTCCCGTGCTGACACGGCCCCGCCGGGGGAAGAGGTGTCGAGTCCCCTGAGCGTCGCGATCGAGGGGCGGGACCGCGATACGCTGGCGATGGTGCGCCGCGCGGTGGACGCACGGCAGGTCATGCTGGCCTTCCAGCCGGTGATGCGCTGCCGGAACCCGGACAAGGTTGCCTTCTACGAGGGGCTCGTCCGCGTGCTCGACCACACCGGCCGGATCATTCCGGCGCGCGATTTCATCGACGCCATCGAGCGCCAGGAACTCGGGCGCAGGCTGGACGCGCTCGCGCTCGAACTCGGGCTCGCGGCGCTCGAGCGGGAGCCGTCCCTGCGCCTCGCCATCAACATGTCGGCCCGTTCGATCGGCTACCCGCGTTGGATGAATGTGCTCAAGCACGGGCTCGAACGGGACCCGACCATCGGCGAACGCCTGATCCTCGAGATCACGGAGCGCACAGCGATCATCATTCCCGAGGTGGTGCAGGTCTTCATGGCCGACATGCAGTCCGAGGGCGTCGCCTTCGCGCTGGACGATTTCGGCGCGGGCTACACCGCGTTCCGGTACCTGCGCGACTTCTACTTCGACATCCTCAAGATCGACGGGGAATTCATCCGCGGGATCGCGGATACCCCGGACAACCAGGTGATCGCGCAGGCGATGCTGTCGGTGGCGCGGCAGTTCGACATGATGACCGTCGCCGAAAGCGTCGAAACCCTCGACGACGCCAGGTTCATGGCTGCGACGGGCTGCGATTTCATGCAGGGCTATTTCTTCGGCGCACCCACCGTGACGCCCGCATGGGCCGCGCCTGACGCCACGTCCCTTCACGACTTGATTCACGCTGCTATGCAGCATAATGCTTTGTGCGACGCATGTGACGGGAGAGGAATCGCGTGCGGTGCACGCGATGCATCTTCCAGGCCCGTTCCGGCGCATGCCGGAACAGACTCGGAGAGGACATATCATGACCAATGTCGTAATCGCATCGGCTGCACGGACACCCGTGGGCAGCTTCAGTGGCGCGTTCGCCAACACGCCGGCCCATGACCTGGGCGCCAACGTGCTGTCGGCGCTCGTCGAACGCGCCGGGATCGACAAGGCGGATGTCGACGAAACCATCCTCGGCCAGGTGCTGACCGGCGGCCAGGGCCAGAACCCGGCCCGCCAGGCGCACATCAACGCGGGGCTCCCGATCGAAAGCGCCGCCTGGGGTATCAACCAGGTCTGCGGTTCCGGCCTGCGCGCCGTGGCGCTCGCCGCCCAGCACATCCAGCTCGGCGATGCGGGCATCGTCGCGGCCGGCGGCCAGGAGAACATGACGCTCAGCCCCCACGTCGCGCACCTGCGCGCGGGTCACAAGATGGGCGACATGAAGTTCATCGACTCGATGATCAAGGACGGCCTGTGGGACGCGTTCAACGGCTACCACATGGGCCAGACGGCCGAGAATGTCGCCGAGAAGTGGCAGATCACCCGCGACGCGCAGGACGAATTCGCGGTGGCCAGCCAGAACAAGGCCGAAGCGGCCCAGAAGGCCGGCAAGTTCAAGGACGAGATCGTTCCCTTCACCGTGAAGACCCGCAAGGGCGACATCGAGGTCGCGGATGACGAGTACATCCGCCACGGCGCGACGATGGACGCGATGCAGAAGCTCCGCCCGGCCTTCACCAAGGACGGCACCGTGACCGCGGCGAACGCCTCGGGCATCAACGACGGCGCGGCCGGCGCGCTCCTGATGACGGCCGACGAGGCCGAGAAGCGCGGGATCGAGCCGCTGGCGCGCATCGTCAGTTACGCCACCGCCGGGCTCGACCCGTCGATCATGGGCGTGGGCCCGATCCACGCCAGCCGCAAGGCGCTGGAAAAGGCCGGTTGGAAGGCCTCGGACCTCGACTTGGTCGAGGCGAACGAGGCGTTCGCGGCGCAGGCCTGCGCGGTGAACAAGGACATGGACTGGGATCCGGCGATCGTGAACGTGAACGGTGGCGCCATCGCCATCGGCCACCCGATCGGCGCCTCCGGCGCGCGTATCCTGAACACCCTGCTGTTCGAAATGAAGCGGCGGGGCGCGAAGAAGGGCCTCGCCACGCTGTGCATCGGCGGCGGCATGGGCGTGGCCATGTGCCTCGAGCGTCCGTAAGGACAACCGGGAAAGAGGGCGCTTCGGCGCCCTTTTTTGTGTCGGTAACCGTTTTCAGCGCGAAACTTTCTTGCGCACAATTGTCATAATGGGTAACAGAGTTTCAACGAGGATTCATACGAGGGAGGTGACACCATGGCACGTGTGGCACTGGTGACAGGCGGCTCGCGCGGTATCGGCGAGGCCATTTCGAAAGCGCTCAAGGAGGCCGGGTACGAGGTCGCGGCGACCTATGCCGGCAACGACGAGAAGGCCAAGGCCTTCACCGAGGCGACCGGCATCAAGACCTACAAGTGGAACGTGGCGGATTACGAGGAATCGAAGGCCGGCATCGCGCATGTCGAGGCCGACCTCGGCCCGATCGACGTGGTCGTCGCCAACGCGGGCATCACCCGCGACGCGCCCTTCCACAAGATGACCCCGGAACAGTGGAACGAGGTGATCGACACCAACCTGACCGGCGTGTTCAACACCGTCCACCCGATCTGGCCCGGGATGCGCGAACGCAAGTTCGGCCGCGTCATCGTCATCAGCTCGATCAACGGCCAGAAGGGCCAGTTCGCCCAGGCCAACTATGCCGCCACCAAGGCGGGCGACCTGGGGATCATCAAATCGCTGGCGCAGGAAGGCGCGCGTGCGGGCATCACCGCCAACGCGGTCTGCCCCGGCTACATCGCGACCGAGATGGTGATGGCCGTGCCCGAGAAGGTGCGCGAATCGATCATTGCCCAGATCCCGGCGGGCCGCCTGGGCGAGCCCGAGGAAATCGCGCGCTGCGTGGTGTTCCTCGCGGCCGACGACGCCGGGTTCATCAACGGCTCGACGATCTCGGCAAACGGCGCGCAGTTCTTCGTCTGACGCGCCTTCTCTGGGAGGAGGGAAGAACCGGCCTTTCGGGGCCGGTTTTTTCGTGCCATGTCGCGGTATGACCGAGCTTCGCGCGACCTCCATCGGCTTCACGGCCGTCCTGCTCTGGGCGCTCCTGGCGCTGTTCACGGTGGGCAGCGCGCCGGTGCCGCCGATGCTGCTGAACGCGATATGCTTCGTGATCGGCGGCGCGATCGGGCTGGTCTGGGTCAGCGTGACGGGCGGCTGGCGCCGCCTGGCGCGGGTGCCCTGGCATGTCTACGCGATCGGGACTGCGGGCCTCTTCGGCTACCACTTCTTCTACTTCAGCGCCCTGCGGCTGGCGCCCGCGGCCGAAGCGGGCCTCATCGCCTATCTCTGGCCGCTGTTGATCGTGCTGTTCTCCGGGCTCTTGCCGGGCGAACGCCTTCGGTCCGGCCACGTTCTGGGGGCGGTGGTGAGTTTCGCCGGGGCGGCGCTTCTCCTGATGCCCGAGAGCGGCGCCTTCGACGTGGCCGCGCTGCCGGGCTACGGCTTCGCGGCGCTGTGCGCGCTGACGTGGTCGGGGTATTCGGTCCTGTCCCGCCGGTTCGGTTACGCGCCCACGGACAGCGTCGCCGTGTTCTGCATCGCGAGCGCGGTGCTCTCCGGGGTCGCGCATGTCGCGATGGAAGACACGATCTGGCCCGCCACCGCCCTTGGCTGGGCGTCGGCGATCGCGTTGGGGCTGGGTCCGGTGGGGCTTGCGTTCTACACGTGGGACCTGGGCGTGAAGCATGGAAACATCCAGCTTCTCGGCACGGCGAGTTACGCCGCGCCGCTTCTTTCGACCTTCGTCCTGATCGCGGTCGGCATAGCCGCGCCGCGACCGGTTCTGGTCGTGTCCGCGCTCCTGATCACGTCAGGTGCCTTGTTGGCCGCCCGGGCAGGTCGAAACCGCCCGGGTTGAGTGCCGGTTCAGGTAGTGGCGAGACGCTCGATCTCGTCCTTCAGCTGAAGCTTCTTCTTCTTCAAGGAAATGATCTCGTTGTCCGGGGTACCCGGGCTGCGCTGCGCCGCTTCGACCTCCATCGACAGCGCTTCATGTTTCCGACGGAGTTCCTTCAAGCGTGCACTCAAATCCATAGGGTCCTCCTTTTCGTGAACTGATGATCTGATTTCAGCATAGAGCGGTCAGTCTGTCACGAAATCGTTTCAAAAAGCTGTCTGCAGGCAAACAAATGCCAAAGATTCAACTCTGGATTCGTCACAAAATGACAAGCGGGTCGGGAGAACCCTACCAGAGCGGCAGCGCCGCGCCGTCGCGCAGGATGGCGGAGACTTCCCGCCGGTAGCTTTCCGAGTCGCCCACATGTTCGGCCCCGTCGTGCAGGATGAGCGGCGCGGCCAGCCGGAACGCCCCGCGCCCGCCCTTGCGCGCCTGCACCAGAACCAGAACCGCCGCGCGCCCGTCGCGGGGCAGGAGCGGCTTGACCAGGATGCTGCCCAGCCGGTCGTCCATGCCGCCCAGGATCTCCGGCAGCCGTTCGGCCCGCTGGATCATGGTGAGGTAACCGCGATGGGTCAGCCGCCGCGTGGCGATGTCGATCCACGTGGCCAGCGGCGTATCCTCGAACAAAGCCGCCTCCCGTCCCGGATCGTCGGACGTGGTCGACCTGTCGCGCAGGTAGTAGGGCGGATTCATGATGACGTGATCGAAGCTGCGGTCCTTCACCTCGGCGGGGAGGTCGGCCAGGTCCGCCTCGATCACCTCCATGTCGATGTCGTTGTCGAAGGCGTTCTTGCGCGCGAGGTCCGCGTAATCCGGCTGCCGCTCCACGCCCACGAGCGTGATGCCGGGCACCCGGCGGGCCAGGCACAGCCCGGCCGCCCCGACGCCGCAGCCCAGGTCGAGCACGCTTTCACCGTCGTGCGCGGCCACGGATGCGGCGAGGAAGACCGGGTCGACCCCGGCCCGGTACCCGTCGCGCGGTTGCATCAGCACAAGCTCACCGCCGAGGAACTTGTCCTCGGTCACCAGATGCCGGGCAAATCCCATACTCATGTCTCCTCGATCTCGATCCCGTTTTCGGTCAGCACACGGCGCGCGCGCGCAAGATCCTCGGACCGGACCATAAGACGACGAGGTAAAATACCTATTGATCCCTCCAGGGCGCTCATATGGACGTCCATGGCAAAGGTCTGTATACGTTCGCCCGACAAAAGGGCCTCGGCGAATGCAATGACCGTTGGATCGTTCGTGCGGAGAAGCTCTTTCATATTTGGGACTTAGGACCTATTCCGGCGGCTTGTCGAGACAAAGGTCGGGCCAAGCCAGCGAGGTAGGGGGAGAATGCACGTGCTCGATCAGAAAGCGCACAAACCCCATGAACGTCTGGCAGATCACCTGAAGGACGATCTGTCGCAGGTCGATGCGATGATTCGCACGCGCATGGCGTCCGAGCACGCCCCGCGCATTCCCGAGGTGACCGCGCATCTCGTGGAGGCGGGCGGCAAGCGCCTGCGCCCGATGCTGACGCTCGCCGCGGCACGGCTGTGCGGCTACGAGGGCGGACATCACGTGCACCTGGCCACCGCCGTGGAATTCATCCACACCGCGACCCTTCTGCACGACGACGTGGTCGACGAAAGCGGCCAGCGTCGCGGCCGGCCGACCGCGAATCTCCTGTGGGACAACAAGTCGAGCGTGCTGGTGGGCGACTACCTTTTCGCACGTTCCTTCCAGCTGATGACTGAGGCCGACAGCCTCCGGGTGCTGAAGGTGCTCTCGAACGCCTCGGCCACGATCACCGAGGGCGAGGTTCTGCAACTCACGGCGGCGCAGGACATCACGACCACGGAAGACACCTATTTCAAGGTGGTGCGGGGCAAGACGGCCGCGCTGTTCGCCGCGGCGACAGAGGTGGGCGGCATCCTTGCGGGTGTCAGCGAAGAGCGCATCCGGGCGCTGCACGATTACGGCGACGCGCTGGGCATCGCGTTCCAGGTGGTCGACGACCTGCTCGACTTCTGGGGCGGCGACGCGACCGGAAAGAACGTGGGCGACGATTTCCGTGAACGCAAGCTGACGCTCCCGATCATCAAGGCGATCGCGACGGCGGACGACGACGAGAGGGCGTTCTGGAAGCGCACCCTGGAGCGCAACGACCAGCGCGACGGGGACCTTGAGCACGCCCTTTCGCTGATGTCCGGTCATGGCGCGCTGGAGGCCACGCGCGAAGCCGCGCTGGGCTGGTCCCAGCGGGCCAAGGACAGCCTCGTGGGCCTGCCGGAGGGCCCGATCCTGGACATGCTGGCGGACATCGCGGACTACGTGGTGGCGCGGCTGCGCTGAGATGTCTTCCGGCGTCTATCTTCACGGATTGCCGGGCGGACCTGCCGAACTCGACTGTCTCGGCCCCGGATCGCAGCTGACAGCGCCCGACCGTCTGAACATGCCGGGCGACAGTTACGATGACCGCTTCGCCAAGCTCGCCGAGACGCTTCAGGCCGGGGCACCGCATCGGGTGGTGGCCTTTTCACTCGGCGCGATGACAGGGCTGGGGTTGGCGGCCGAACATCCCTATCTCGTCTCCGAACTGGTGCTCATCGCGCCGGCGGGGCCCCTGGGCCTCGGGGACTTCCTGCCGCAGATGGCCGGTCGCCCCGTCTTCCGCGCCGCCCGGCGGGGCGGTCCGCGGTTCCGGCTTTTCGTCTACGGTCAAGCGCTCGCCCTGCGCACGATGCCGCAGGCATTCCTCGAAAGCCTGTTTCGCGAAGCGCCGGTGCACGACCGGGCGCTTCTCGTGGACCCGGATATCATGGACGGTCTCATCGACGCGTGGCGCGGGGCGCTGTTGGGCGCGCGGGCGGCCTACCGCGATGAACTGCGGGCCTATGTCTCGGACTGGATGGACGTGCTGCCGCGCGTCACCGCGCCGGTCACGATCCATCTGGGCGTGGCGGATTCCTGGGTGCCAAGGGGCATGGTCCATGCGCTTGCGGATCGTCTCGGGCGCAAGCCGGAGGTCGTCGAACATCCGGCCATCGGGCACTACGGCGTGGCGAGCAAGGTGCTCCTCGACACCGTCAGGTAAGCGTCGCGGGCGTCACCCACCACTCCGGATGGGCCTCGGCCAACCGGGCCGCAGCGGCATCGGCGGCATCGCGGGTGTCGAACAGCGCGAAGCACGTGGCCCCGGAGCCGGACATGCGCGCCAGCCGTGCGCCGGGCAGGGCGGCGAGGTCGGCCAGCACGTCGGAGATCACCGGGGCGGTCGCGATCGCGGGCGGTTCCAAGTCGTTGCGCTGGCTCGCGATCCAGTCGATCGCGCCCTTCACCCCGGGCCACTTCGGCAGCTTGCGCGCCATCGGCTTGCCGGATTTGTCGGTCAGCGCCTTGAACACGGCGGGAGTCGGGACATCGACGCCGGGGTTGGCCAGGACGGCCGGCAGCGGCGGCAGACCCGCGATCGGCGCGACCTGTTCCCCGATGCCCTGCATCCGGGCGGCCTGCCGCATCAGGCAGACGCGGACATCGGCCCCGAGGTCGGTGGCGCCTTCCGGCAAGACCTTGTCGCCGGTCAGGTCGGCCATTGCGAAGAGCGTGGCGGCCGCATCGGACGATCCGCCGCCAATCCCCGCGGCGGCGGGCAGATGCTTGGAGAGCGTGATCGCGACCGGCACGTCGAAGAGCGCGGCGGCCCGCCAGACAAGGTTCGTCTCGTCCGCCGGCACGCCCGCGGCCATCGGGCCCGTCACCTCGAGCGACAGGGCGTCGGCGGCGCGCAGTGACACGCGGTCGCCCACGTCGGCGAAGGCCACGAGGCTGTCGAGCAGGTGGTATCCGTCCCTGCGCTGCCCGGTGACGTGCAGCGTGAGGTTCACCTTTGCGGGGGCGAAGACCTTAGTTAGCAGCGGCGTTCTCCTGGCGGTGGATCGGTTCGCCGCCTTCCTCGATCAGCACCTGGTCCAGCCCGACCTCGAGCTTGCGGCGGATGCGATCGGGTTTCACCTCTTCGAGGTCGGAGTCGTCGTTGATGAAGCTCAGGGCGCGCGACCACTGGAATTCCGCCTCGCGTTCGCGGCCCACTGCCCAGTAGACATCGCCCAAATGATCGTTCACCACCGGGTCCACCGGCATCAGCGAAACGGCCTTTTCCATCTGCGGGACGGCTTCCTCGTAGCGGCCCAGGCGGTAGTAGACCCACCCCAGGCTGTCGACGATGAAGCCCTGGTTCGGGCGCTGCTCGACCGCGCGCTCGATCATGGCGAGCGCTTCGTCGAGATTTTCACGCTTCTCCACGTAGGAATAGCCGAGGTAGTTCAGGACCGAGGGCTGGTCCGGCTCGAGTTCGAGCGCCTTGCGGAAATCGGCCTCGGCGGCAGGCCAGTCGCCGCCGCGCTCGTTCGTGATGCCGCGCGCGAAGTAGACCGCCCATTGCGCCGACACCTCGGTATCGTAGAGCGCGATGGCCCGGTCGTAGGCCGCCGTCGCTTCCTCCCACCGCTCTTCGTAACGGTAGGCATCGCCCAGCGCGACCTGAACGGGGGCCACGTCCGGGTTCGCGTCGGCCAGGTCGGCCAGCGTCTCGATCCCTTCCTCGACGCGGTCGAGCCGGCGCAACGCCGCGGCCTTGCCCAGCATCGCCTGCACGTGGGCACGGCTGTCGGCGCCCACCTGGTCATAGGTCTTCACGGCAAGGTCGAGGTTGCCGATCCGTTCGAACACGGAGGCGGTGAGAAGCGTCGCGCCGATGTTGTCGGGGTTCAGGTGCTCGGCGATGCGCGCATAAATCATCACGAGGCTGGGGCTCGCGTCGTTCGAAAGCACCTCGGCCACGTTGTAGAACAGCATCGACAGGCCATCGAGCGGCGAGCGCACGGCGGTGAACGGGATCGTCTCGCCATCTTCAAGCCGCGCGCGCAGGTCGACGATCTCTTCGTCGCCGGTGTCGGGAAGACGCTCCTCGATGAGCTCCAGCGCCTCGTCATTGCGGCCCAGCTGGCTGAGGATCTGGACATAGGCCATGACGCCGGCGCGGTTCAGGGTCAGGTCGAACTGTTCGCCCGACAGGATCTCGGCGGCGCTTTCGAAATCGCCGACATAGGCCAGCGCCTGCGCCTTTTCGAAGGCCGACACCTGGCGCGCCACCTCGTCGGCTTCCAGCTGGTCGAAGATTTCCAGCGCGCGGGACATGCGGCCTTCGCCGATGGCGCTCCAGGCCAGGATCAGGGGGTCCATCAAACCGCCGACCGAGAAGCCCGCGTTCATGGTACTGCGCACCTCTTCCCAGTCCTCGCGCGCCATCGCGTCACCGAGGAGCACGATCTTGCCAAGCTCGTTGCGCGGCGAGAGATCAAGAAGTCGGCGCGCCAATGGCACGGCGCTGTCGATCTGGCCCAGCCCGATGTAGGCGACGAGCAGCCCCTCCATGATCGTGGCGTTTTCCGGCATCTCCACAAGCGCGCGGGTGCCGTACTGAACGAGCGCCTCGAAATCCGCATTGGTATCGGCCGACCGGGCGGCGAGATAGGCCCCGGCGAAACCCGAAGGCTCCTGGGCCGCGGCCGTCAGCGGGGTGAGCGCGAGCATCGCGGCGACGCCCATGTTGCGGGCGGTGCGGAAGGGTCGGGGCAAGGGGCACCTCTGCTGTTGGGTAGGCGCAACGTAAACGGCTGCCCGGTCCTGTTCAATGCGAAGGGCCGCCCGGAGGCGGCCCGCTGACGCAAAGGTTACATGTTCGGGTAATTCGGCCCGTCCCCGCCCTGTGGCACCGTCCAGTTGATGTTCTGAGACGGGTCCTTGATGTCGCAGGTCTTGCAGTGGACGCAGTTCTGGAAGTTGATCTGGAACTTCGGCCCGTTGTCGCCTTCGACCACCTCGTACACGCCTGCCGGGCAGTAGCGCTGCGCCGGCTCCGCGTATTGCGGCAGGTTCACGTCGATCGGGATCGAGGCGTCCTTGAGCCGCAGGTGGCAGGGCTGGCTTTCCTCGTGGTTGGTGTTCGAGAAGCTCACGTTGGTGAGCCGGTCGAAGCTGAGGACGCCGTCGGGCTTGGGGTAGTCGATCGGCTTGTGCTTGTCGGCCTTCTCGGTCGCCTGCGCGTCGGACTTGCCGTGCTTGAGCGTCCCGAACAGCGAGAAGCCGCCGAAGAGCGTCTGGAACCACATGTCGAAGCCTCCCAGCGCCATGCCGCCGGCCGGGCCGAAGCGGGCGTTGAGGGGGGCCACGTTGCGCACGCGCTTGAGGTCCTTGCCCACGGGGCCAGCCTTGAGTGCGGCATCGTATTCGCTGAGCGTATCGCCCGAACGGCCGGCCTTGATCGCGTCATAGGCGGCCTCGGCGGCCTGGCGGCCCGAATGCATCGCGTTGTGGTTGCCCTTGATGCGCGGCAGGTTCACGAGACCGGCCGAACAGCCCGCGATCATCCCGCCGGGGAACGCGGTGTCCGGGATCGACTGGAACCCGCCCTTGGTCACGGCCCGGGCGCCATAGGCGACCCGCTTGCCGCCCTCGAGCACCTGCTTGACCCGCGGGTGGTGCTTGAAGCGCTGAAACTCCTGGTAGGGGTTCAGGTAGGGGTTCTTGTAGTTCAGGTCGACGATGTAGCCGACGTAAACCTGGTTGTTGTCGATGTGGTAGAGGAACGAACCGCCGCCGTTCTTGAACCCGAGCGGCCAGCCCAGCGAATGGGTGACTTCGCCCTCGTTGTGGTTCTCCGGTTTGACGTCCCAGATTTCCTTCATGCCGATGCCGAACTTCGGCACGTCGGAGTCCTGGGCGAGGTCGTACTTGCCGATGATCTCCTTGGCGAGCGAGCCGCGCACGCCCTCGGCGATGATCGTGTACTTGCCGTGCAGCTCCATGCCCGGCTCGTAGCCGTCGCCCGGGGTGCCGTCGGGGTTCTTGCCGAACTCGCCCGCGACCACGCCCTTCACCGCGCCGTTCTCGTCGTAGACCAGCTCGGAGCAGGCCATGCCCGGGTAGACCTCGACGCCCAGCGCCTCGGCCTGCTCGGCCATCCAGCGGCAGACGTTGCCCATCGAGACGATGTAGTTGCCGTGGTTGTTCATCAGCGGCGGCATGGTCCAGTTCGGAATGCGCACCTGGCCGCCTTCGCCGAAGATGTAGAAGTTGTCCTTCTTCACCGGCACGTTGAGGGGTGCACCCTTCTCTTTCCAGTCCGGAATGAGCGCGTCCAGGCCGGAGGGGTCCAGCACCGCGCCCGACAGGATGTGCGCCCCGACCTCGGAGCCCTTCTCGAGCACGACGACCATCAGATCCTCGTCCAGCTGCTTGAGCCGGATGGCAGCGGACAGGCCGGCCGGGCCGGCCCCGACGATGACCACGTCGACTTCCATCGCTTCGCGTTCGATTTCGGCCATGAGAGGCTCCCTCCACGAAATTTTGTTGCGCCTTGGTAACGACCGGGCCGCAGGGGGTCAATTGCAACACCGCGTCATTTGCCGCGCTGCGGCAACACAAAGGCTTCAACTATGACATTGCAAATCTCACCCGATTGCTTTTGTGTTGATTGAGCCTTCCGGGCCGCGGCGGAGGCCCGCCCCATCATGTGAGACCCGAGCAAGAGAACGACAAGGCACTCATGGAAAAGATCCTTCTGACCCGCGCGGGCTACACCGCGCTGAATGACGAATTGAAGCAACTCAAGTCGGTGGAACGCCCGGCCGTCATCGCCGCGATTTCCGAAGCGCGCGAGCATGGCGACCTGTCGGAGAACGCCGAGTATCACGCCGCCCGCGAGAAGCAGAGCTTCATCGAGGGGCGCGTGAAGGAGCTCGAGGGCATCATCGGTCTGGCCGAGGTGATCGACCCGGCGAAGCTGTCGGGGCCGATCAAGTTCGCGGCGACCGTGAAGCTCGTCGACGAGGACACGGACGAGGAAAAGACCTACCAGATCGTGGGTGAACCCGAAGCCGACCTCGAGAAGGGCAAGCTCAACATCAAGTCGCCGCTCGCCCGCGCCCTGATCGGCAAGGAAGAGGGCGACAGCGTCGAAGTACGCACGCCCGGTGGCGAGAAGAGTTACGAAATCCTCGAGATCGAGTATATCTGACCCCGTGACGGAACCTGTCGAGGCCCCAATGGCGCAGGACAAGACCGAAGACGGGATGGACCTTGGGATTTTCGCGCGCCAGAAGCGGTCGCGCGGAATGTCGGGTGCCGAGATCCTGGCCGTCGCCCTTTGCTGCCTCTGGCTGGCGGGCTGCGCGGTCTACTTCCTGGTCATGGGCAACGACGGGCTGGGCGGTGGCGTCACCGGCTCCATCGTGACGCTACTCGCCGTGTTCCTGCCGGTGGCGGTCATCTGGCTCGCTGCCGCAACCGCGCGGTCGGCCCGGCTGATGCATGAAGAAACCCTTCGGCTTCAGTCCACCATCGACGCGATGCGGCACAACTACCTGACGCAGTCCCACGCACATCACGCCGAGCGCCACCCGGAGGTCGAGGAGAAGCTCGCCCGGCTGGAGCAGGCGCAGCGCGAGACCGAACAGGCGCTCACCACCTTCTCGACGACCCGAAATCTCGTCCGGGCCGAGGCCGCGGCGGAGCGTCCCGCGCCGGCGCGTCCGGCCGAAGAGCAGCCCTCGCTCGCGCTGGAGCCCGAAGCGGAGGACAACGTCCCGCCGCTGGAGCGCGACGAGATGATCCGCGCGCTGCATTTCCCGGAGAATGCCGAGGACACGGCGGGCTTCGCCGCGCTGCGCCGCGCGCTCCAGGACCGCAAGATCGCGCGGCTGGTGCAGGCGTCTCAGGACGTGCTCACGCTGATGAGCCAGGACGGCATCTACATGGACGACCTGCGCCCCGACCGCGCACGTCCTGAAATCTGGCGCCGGTTCGCCCACGGCCAGCGTGGGCGCGAGGTGGCCGCGCTGGGCGGCATCCGCGACCGGTCTTCGCTGGCTCTCACCGCCGGGCGGATGAAGACCGATCCGGTCTTCCGCGACGCCGCGCACCACTTCCTGCGCCGTTTCGACGAGGTCTTCGTGGAGTTCGAGGAAGAGGCAAGCGACGAAGACATCGCGCGCCTGTCCGATACCCGCACCGCCCGCGCCTTCATGCTGCTGGGCCGTGTGACCGGCACCTTTACCTGAGCGCCAGCCTCACAGCCGCTCGGCCACCAGCCGATCGAACAGCGCCCAGTCCGACAGTTCCAGCCGCACCGGCACCACGAGCACCTTGGGCCTGAAGTCCGCGGGAAGGCGCACCGCGTCCTTCTCCGTCGTGACAAGCTGCGCGCCGAGGCCCAGGGCCTCGTGTTCGAGCCGGGCGAGCAGCGTCGGCGTCATCTCCTGGTGATCGGCCAGCGGCTGCTGGCGCACGACTTCGGCTCCGAGCGCGCGCAGGGTTCCGAAGAAACGATCTGGGTTGCCGATGCCGGCGAAGGCCAGCACCCGCGCGCCGCGCCAGGTCATGCCGGTGCGCAGCGGTTCCAGAACGGCTTCGCTGCGCGGCAGGGGCGTGTCGCGAAACCCGGCCTGCGCCGGACGCGGGCCGATCGTCACCAACATCTGCGCGGTCCGAAAGCCCTTTGCCATTGCCGTGTGGAGATCGCCGAACAGCCACTTCCGCCGGTTGCCGAAGCCCCGCACGGCATCCTCCACGAGAACGCGCAGGGCGGGCGTCACCTTGGCCGGTCCCTCTTCCTCCAGGATGACGAGATCTGCGCCGCCCGCCCGCGCGGCGTCGATCCCGGCCTGCGGGTCCTGCGCGATCCAGGTGGGGGCGAAGGCGGCGGCGAGGAGCGGCTCGTCGCCGACCGTTTCGGCCGTGTCCCGGCGCGGATCGACCTGCCGGGGGGCGCCCGTGCCATGCATCACCATGTGTACAGCGCCGCGGGTTTCCGTCAGACGCTGGCAGAAGGCGATGGCGGCCGGGGTCTTCCCGCTGCCCCGCCGCGTGAGGCTGCCGACCGCGAGGACCGGCGCCGGGCTGCTGGGCGTGGCCATGTCAGACCCCCCGCGCGTCCAGCGCGTCCAGCGCGATCTCGACCACCCGGTCCGTCGCGTGGGCGCCGTTCGTCGTGATGTCCCAGGCCGCCGCTGCCATCCGCGCGGCCTGGTCGGGAGCGAGCAGGTGGTCGACGCCGCGCGCCAGCGTGGCGCCGTTGGTCACGGAACGCGCCGCGCCGGCTTCCAGCAACCGCTCGAAGCTCTCGCGCCAGGGCCCCGTCGCCGGTCCGAAGAGGACCGCCGAACCCAGAGCGGCCGCCTCGTAGGGGTTGCGCACCGGGCCGCCGCAGAGCGTGCCGCCCATGAAGGCGATCGGCGCGAGGCGGTACCACAGGCCCATCTCGTCGGGCAGGTCCGCGATGTAGATCTCGGTCTCCGGCTCCGGTTCATCCTCGAGCGAGCGCAGGCCCACGACCCAACCCTCGTCTTCGAGCCGCCGGGCCAGGTCTGGCCCGTCTTCCGGCACGCGCGGGGCAAGCACCATCAGAAGCCGGTGGGAGCGACGCATGATCTGCTGGTGGACATGGGCCAGCAGGTCGAACTCCGCCCGCTCCGCCCCGGCGGCGAGCCAGACCGGCCGCCCCGCCAGGTCCTCGGCCAGCATGTCACGTTCGGCCTGCGAACAGGGCAGGGGCGCGGTGCCTTCCTGCAGGAACCCGATGGCCTCGACCCGGTCCGCCGGCACGCCGAGCGAAACCAGCCCGTCGCGCGCGGTCTCGTCCCCTGCGAGCACCCGGTCGAACTGGCGCAGGAGCGTGCGCCGGATCCCCGGCAGCCAGCGCCAGCCGGAGCGGTCGGGCACGCGCGCGTCGACGAGGATCATCGGTATGCCCGCCTTCTTCACCCGGTCGATCAGCTCCGGCTCGAACCGGTTTTCAGCCCAGAGACAGAGGTCGGGCTTCCAGTGGGTGAGGAACGCCTCGACCGCCTGACCTTCGCCGTAGGGGGCGTAGTGCATGATCACGTCCTTGGGCAGGCGCGCCTCGAGCGGATGCTCGGGATCGTGCCCTGTCGTGGTGATCAGGAAATTGAGGTCGTCGCGCTCCTCGATCAGCCGGTCGATAAGTTCGGGAAACCCCAACGCCTCCGCCTCGTTGCCGGCATGGAGCCATACGAGCGGCCCCACAGGGCGCTCCCGGCGCGGCTTGCCCAGCCGCTCGGCGGCGCGTGCCGAATCCTCCGAGCCTTCGGCAAGGCCCTGGCGCAATCGCGCTTCGGCGCGGGCGCGCCCGCGCAGCTTCTGCGATGCAAGGTAGACGGACAGCCCGGGGCGCTTGGCCATGTGTGGTCAGTCCAGCTCCTCGGTGGGCGACGCAGGCGTCTCCTCGTCCCGAAGGCGGTGCAGGTGGGCGATGAAATAGCGCATGTGGGCGTTGTCCACGGTGCGCTGCGCTTCGGCCTTCCAGGCGTCGTAGGCTGACGCGTAGTCGGGATAGATTCCGACGATGTGGATGTCGTCGACGTTCTTGAATTGCGTCTTGGTGGGGTCGACCAGTTCGCCCCCGAACACGAGATGCAGTCGTTGCGCCATGATACGTCTCCCCTGGTGGGTTCGCGGCGACCGTATCCCAGCCGGCGGCGCGGGAAAAGCGCTCAGCCCTTGGCGGTCGCCTCGTAGCCCGCCGACTGGATCGTTTCGGCGATGGCGGCGGCGTCCATCGTGCTGTCGACCGACACCTCGCGGTTGTCCATGTCGAATTCGATCATCGCGCCCTCGTCTGCGTCGAGAAGCGAGTCCTCGATCTTCGCCTTGCAGTGGCCGCAGCTCATGTTCGGAACGGAAAACGTGGTCATATCTGCCTCCTGGTCTGGTAGTCAGCTAGGCCGCGCCGGGACGTTCGTCAATCTGCGGGAAGAAACTTCCATCGGTCCCTTGACCTTCCAGTGACTAGAACCCCTATGTAAGGTGCGAATTCAGGAGACTCGCGATGAACGACATGACGATCAAGGTGGAGGGGATGCATTGCGCATCCTGCGTGACACGGGTCGAGGACACGCTGAAGGAGCTGCCCTTCGTGGCCGATCCCAGCGTGAACCTGGCCGGTGAAAGCGCGCGCCTGCGCTTCACCGAACCCGGCCACATGGCCGAAACCGCCGAGGCGCTCGCCCGGGCCGGTTACCCGGTCGTTACCGACGTGGTCGAGATCGCGGTCGAGGGAATGGGCGACGCGGCCGCCGTGGCCAAGGTCGAGGGCGCGCTCGACGACATCCCCGGCGTGCTCGAGGCCAGCGCGAACCCGGCGACCGGCATCGTCCGCGTGACCTTCGCGGCGGGCGCGGTCGCACCCTCTGCCCTCGCGGATGCGGTGGATACCACGGGCTACCGCGCCGAAATCCGTTCGGGCGGCGGGCTCGACCTCGACGCGCGCAAGGCGGCCGAGACGCGGGTGCTGCGCCGCGACATGGTTCTGGCCGCGCTCCTGACCCTGCCCGTGTTCATCGTCGAGATGGCCGGGCACCTCGTCCCCGGCTTCCATGACTGGCTGCACGGGCTGATCGGGATGCAGGCGCTGCGCGTCGCGGAATTCGCGCTGACGGCGATCGTCCTCGCCGTCCCGGGCCGCCGCTTCTTCACGCAGGGTGTGCCCCAGCTTGTGCGCATGACGCCCGACATGAATTCGCTCGTCGCCGTGGGGACGGCGGCCGCCTTCGTCTACTCCACGCTCGCCACCTTCGCGCCGGGGCTGTTCCCGGCGGGCACGGCGAACGTCTATTTCGAGAGCGCCGCGGTGATCGTGACGCTGATCCTCTTCGGGCGCTGGATGGAAGCCAAGGCCAAGGGCCGCACCGGAGAGGCGATCCGCGCGCTCATGGACCTCGCCCCCAAGACCGCGCGGGTCGAGCGGGACGGCCAGACCGTCGACCTGCCCACCGCGGAGATCCGCGCCGGCGACGTCCTTGTCGTGCGCCCGGGCGAGGCGATCGCGACGGACGGCGAGGTGCTTTCGGGTGACTCGTGGGTCGACGAGAGCATGATCACCGGCGAACCCGTTCCGGTCGAGAAGGCCGAGGGCGACGCCGTCACCGGCGGCACCGTGAACACCAACGGCGCGCTGCGCGTGTCGGCGACCCGCGTGGGGGCGGACACGACGCTGGCCCAGATCATCCGGCTCGTGGAGCAGGCGCAGGGCGCCAAGCTGCCGATCCAGTCGCTGGTCGACAAGGTCACGCGCTGGTTCGTGCCGGGGGTCATGGCCATCGCGGCGGTCGCGGTGGCGGTCTGGCTGGCCTTCGGGCCCGACCCCGCGCTGTCCTTCGCTTTGGTCGCCGGGGTGGCAGTGCTGATCATCGCCTGCCCCTGCGCGATGGGCCTCGCCACGCCCACGTCGATCATGGTCGGCACCGGGCGCGGGGCAGAGCTGGGCGTCCTCTTTCGCAAGGGCGACGCGCTCCAGGCGCTCGAAGGCGTGCGCGTCGTCGCACTCGACAAGACCGGGACGCTCACGAAGGGGCAGCCGGAACTGACCGACGTGATCGGGGACGACCCCGACACCGTGCTCCGGCTCGCCGCCAGCGTGGAGGCACAGTCCGAACACCCGATTGCCGCCGCCATCCTGCGCGCGGCGGAGGACAAGGGACTGGCCCTGTCCGAACCCAAGGGGTTCCGCGCCCTTCCCGGATTCGGCCTGAAGGCCGAGGTCGAAGGGCAGGCGGTGCTGATCGGCGCCGAACGCCTGATGGCGCGCGAGAAGATCGGGACCGGGGCCCTGGCACAGGAGGCCGAGCGCTTGGCCGCGCTGGGCAAGACGCCGCTCTACGTCGCCGTTGACGGGGCCGTGGCCGCACTGCTCGCGGTCGAAGACCCGATCAAGGACACCACGCCCGACGCGATCGCGGCGCTCCACGCGATGGGGATCGAGGTCGCGATGATCACCGGCGACGCGCAGGGCACGGCGGATGCCATCGCCGCGCGGCTCGGCATCGACCACGTCACCGCCGAGGTCCTGCCGCGCGGCAAGGTCAAGGCACTGGAGGCGCTGAGGGCCGAGCATGGTACCACGGCCTTCGTCGGCGACGGGATCAACGACGCCCCGGCTCTGGCCGCCGCCGACGTCGGGCTCGCCATCGGGACCGGCACGGACGTGGCCATCGGCGCGGCGGACGTGGTGCTGTCCGCGGGCGAGCTCAGCGGCGTGCCCACGGCCATCCACCTCAGCCGCCGGACCATGCGCAACATCCGCCAGAACCTGTTCTGGGCGTTCGGCTACAACGTCGTGCTGATCCCGGTGGCGGCGGGCGTGCTCTACCCCGCCTTCGGGACCATGCTATCGCCCATGCTTGCAGCCTTCGCGATGGCGATGTCCTCGGTCTTCGTTCTGACCAACGCGCTCAGGCTGCGCTTCGTGAAGGTGGCGACATGAACATATCCGACGCTTCGACCCGTGCAGGACTGCCGGCCAAGACGATCCGGTATTACGAGGATATCGGCCTCGTCACCCCCGCGCGCGACACGAACGGCTACCGCGATTTCTCCGGCAGCGACGTGCACACGCTCACCTTCCTCGCCAGGGCGCGGGCGCTGGGCTTCTCGATCGACGATTGCCGCACGCTGCTGGCGCTCTACGCCGACAAGTCGCGCGCCTCATCCGAGGTGAAGAAGGTCGCCGAGGAGCATCTCGAGGAGATCGAGCGCAAGATCGCGGACCTCGTCGCGATGCGCGACACGCTCTCCCATCTCGTGCGCAATTGTCACGGTGACGACCGACCGGATTGCCCGATCCTGGATGAAATGGGGGGAATTGCCGACGCATGAAACCGATCCGTGCTAGACTGCCCCTGACAGGACAGCACGGAAGGAGCCCCGCGATGACACCGCAAGAGGGAGGGTGCCTGTGCGGGGCGCTGCGATACGCCGTGCGGGCCGAACCATCACACGTCACGCTGTGCCATTGCCATTTCTGCCAAAGGGCAACCGGCGGCACCCACATGGTCGAGCCGATCTTCGACAAGGCCGACTTCGGGTTCGTGGCGGGGGAGCCGCGGCTCTGGACCACCCGGTCCGAGGGCAGCGGGCTCGCCGTTCACGTGCATTTCTGCGACACCTGCGGCACCAAGACCCATCTTGGCTTCGAACGCTTCCCCGACATCATCGGCGTCTACGCCGGCACGTTCGACGACCCGAACTGGTTCGACGTGAGACCGGATGCGAGCAAGCAGATATTCCTCAACGCTGCCCAGCAGAACGCCGTCATTCTGCCCGGCATTCCCTGTTTCGAGGCGCACATGAGCCGGATGGACGGGAGCGAGAACCCGTCGCACGGCGTGGGGGCCCCGGTGATCGTGGGCAAGGCGCACTGGTCGCCCGAGGCATGAAAAAGGGCGCGCAGGTTGCCCCGCGCGCCCCGATGTCTCCGATGTTCAGGCTCAGTTCAGCGCCTGGTCGGTGATTTCCAGCGTGTAGGCCCCTTCCGGCTCCTTCGTGATGACCGGGTCCGAACCACCCGCCATCAGCGTGTCGACGGTACGTTCGTAGTCGGCCGGGTCGAGCGCGCCGTTGGAGCCGGCGGTCAGCTTGGCCACCTCACCCATCATGCGGATCTGGTGCTTCTCGGTCTGGGCGCCCGTCTCGTCGTACTCGAGCACGATCATCGCGGCCTCTTCCGGGTTCTCCTCGGCCCACTTCCAGCCTTTCATCGAGGCGCGCACGAAGCGGGCCATCTTGTCGACGAAGGCCGGATCCTCGAGATCTTCCTCGAGCACGTAGAGGCCGTCCTCGAGCGTGGCGACGCCCTGGTCCTCGTACTTGAAGGTGATCAGGTCATCTTCGGAGATGCCCGCGTCGATCACCTGCCAGTACTCGTTGTAGGTCATGGTCGAGATACAGGCCGCCTGGTTCTGGAGCAGCGGGTCCACGTTGAAGCCCTGCTTGAGAACCTCGACGCCGTCCTCGCCCCCCTCGGTCGGGATGCCCAGCGTGCTCATCCAGCTCAGGAACGGGTACTCGTTGCCGAAGAACCAGACGCCCAGCGTATTGCCCGGGAAGTCCTCGGGGCTCTCGATCCCGCTTTCCTCCAGGCAGGTCAGCATCATGCCCGACGACTTGAACGGCTGCGCGATGTTGACGAGCGGCAGGCCCTGCTCGCGCGCGGCCAGCGCGGCGGGCATCCATTCGACGATCACGTCGGCCCCGCCCCCGGCGATCACCTGCGGCGGCGCGATGTCCGGGCCGCCCGGCTTGATCGTCACGTCGAGGTTCTCTTCCTCGTAGAAGCCCTTTTCGAGGGCGACGTAGTAGCCCCCGAACTGGGCCTGGGTCACCCATTTCAGCTGGAGCGTCACCTCGTCCTGGGCCATCGCGGCCCCGGATGTCATGGCGAGCACGGCGGCTGCGGCTTTGACTGGTTTCATCATCGATCTTTCTCCCGTTGGTAAGATTATACGCTCAGCCTCGTTGTGATGGGTGCCAGAAGGTCACCCCTTTTTCTATGAGCGCCACGGCACCGTAGAAGGCGCTGCCGGCGATCGCGGCGACCGCGATTTCCGCCCAGACCATATCAAGCCTGAGCCGTCCGACCTCGGTGGAAATGCGAAAACCCATCCCCTTGATCGGACTGCCGAAAAACTCGGCAACGATGGCCCCGATGAGGGCCAGGGTTGTCGTAATTTTCAGCCCGTTGAAAATGAACGGCATGGCGGCCGGCAGGCGCAGCTTGGTCAGCGTCTGCCGGTAGCTGGCCGAGTAGGTCGACATCAGGTCGCGCTGCATCGCGGTCGAGGCCGCGAGCCCCTCGACGGTGTTCACCAGCATCGGGAAGAACACCATCACCACGACCACGGCGGCCTTCGACTGCCAGTCGAAGCCGAACCACATCACCAGGATCGGCGCGGTGCCCACGATCGGCAGCGCCGCGATGAAATTGCCCACCGGAAGCAGGCCCCGCTGCAGGAAGGGCGAGCGGTCGATCAGGATCGCCGTGATCACCGCCGCGCCGCAGCCGATGACGTAGCCGGTGAGCGCGCCCTTCACGAAAGTCTGGACGAAGTCCTCCCACAGGGTCGGCACGCTCTCGATCATCCTCAGCCAGATGTCGGTCGGCGCCGGCAGGATCACCATCGGCACGTCGAGCCCGCGCACGATGCCCTGCCATACGACGAGGATCGTGATCCCGAAGATCACCGGCACGCCGATCCGGGCCACGCGGGTGCGCGACCACCGGGAATTGGCGATCCGGACATTGAGAAAATAGGTCCCGGCCCAGAAGGCGAGGGCGAAGATCAGCCATCCCCAGTTCATGTTGCCATCCCCATCCGTTTGAGCGCGCGGCGCTGGATGATCCCGATCGTGCCGACCAGGATGGCGGCCAGGATCGCGGCGGCGAAGAGCGCCGACCAGATCTGCACGGTCTGTCCGTAATAGCTCCCCGACAGCATCCGCGCGCCCAGGCCGCGGATCGCGCCGGTGGGCAGCTCGCCGACGATCGTGCCGACGAGCGCGGCGGCGATGCCGACCTTGAGCGACGCGAAGAGATAGGGCATCGAGGCGGGCATCCTCAGCTTCCAGAATATCTGGCCCCGCGACGCCGAGTAGGTGTGCATCAGGTCGAGGTCCATCGGCGCCGGCGAGCGCAGGCCCTTCACCATGCCGACCACGACCGGGAAGAAACTGAGATAGGCCGAGATGATCGCCTTCGGGATGATGCCCGTGACGCCCAGCGAATTCAGCACCACGATGATCATCGGCGCGATGGCGAGGATCGGGATCGTCTGGCTCGCGATGGCCCAGGGCATCACCCCCATGTCCATCGCCCGGCTGTGCACGATCCCGATGGCGAGCAGGATGCCCAGCCCGGTGCCGAAGACGAAGCCCAGGAGCGTTGAGGACAGCGTGATCCAGCCGTGAAACACCAGGCTGCGCTTCGAGGTGATGCTCTTGCCGACGGTGGAATCCCACAGCTCCGCCACCACCTGGTGCGGCGCCGGCAGGCGCGGGCGTTCCTGCGACAGGGTGTCGGTCACCAACTCGCCGAAGCTCAGTTCGACCTCCGCGCGCGCCGCCTGGTCCAGCGCCCACTGCGCGTTCATCTTCACCGCTGCGCCGTACCAGACGACGACGATGGCGGCCACGACCACGAGGATGGGGACGATGTTTCTCATGCCCGCACCCCGCCCTTTTCATCTTTCACCAAATACGCCATCGCCGCGCCTGCAACCGATGCCTCGGCCGTGCGTATTTCAGGAAAGATGAAAGGATTTCGTGGTGTCCTGTCTGCACGGTACAGGCTGGCGAGCCGATGACCGTGAAAGGTGAAAGGGGCCGGCGTGCCCTGACCCAAAGCGCCGGGCGACGTCGGGCGGGCGCTGCCCGTCCGGCGGAGCCGGCCGCGGCCGAGCGCAGCGAGGTCGCAAGACCTAGTCATAGCTGTGCCCCTCCCGCAGCCCTTCGCGCACACGGTGCGCGACGTCGAGGAATTGCTGCGTGTCGCGGATGTCGAGCGGCCGCTCCCGGGGCAGCGGGCTCTCGATCACGTCGGTGATCCGGCCCGGCCGGGGCGACATGACGACGATCTTGGTCGACAGGTACACCGCTTCGGGGATCGAGTGGGTGACGAAGGCGATCGTCTTCTCGGTCCGCGCCCAGAGCTCGAGCAGCTGTTCGTTGAGGTGGTCGCGCACGATCTCGTCGAGCGCGCCGAAGGGTTCATCCATCAGGAGGATGTCGGCGTCGAAGGCCAGCGCGCGCGCGATCGAGGCGCGTTGCTGCATGCCGCCCGACAGCTGCCAGGGGAACTTCTTGCCGAAGCCTTTCAGGTCCACCAGCGACATGACCTTGTCCACCCGCTCGGCATGTTCCGACTTCGGATACCCCATGATCTCGAGCGGCAGGCGGATGTTGCCCGCGATCGTGCGCCAGGGGTAGAGCCCGGCCGCCTGGAAGACGTAGCCGTAGGCCCGGCTCTTGCGCGCCTCGTCGGGCGACATGCCGTTCACGGTCAGCGCCCCGCCGGTCGGCGTCTCGAGCCCCGCGATGCAGCGCAGGAATGTCGTCTTGCCACAGCCCGAAGGGCCGATGAAGCTGACGAACTCGCCTTTCTCAACCGACAGGTCCACGCCCTTCAGCGCGTGCACCGGGCCGTCATTTGTTTCGAATGTCAGGTCGAGGTCTTTCGCCTCGATCACGGGTGATGTCACGTCCCAAGTCCCCATAATTTCGGTTCGGCGAATTCCACCGAGTTGCCTGCCGGATCGCGCACGTAGACCGAGCGTGCGCCGTTTGGCCACCGGAAGTCGGATTCGATCCCGATCCCGTTGGCCTCCAGGTGTCCGACCCATCCGTCCAGCTCTTCGCCCGGTACGGAAAAACAGATATGCCCCGGCCCCGTGGCCCCGTGCGGCGGGACCGGCAGCTTGCCCTCGCCGGGCGGCACGCGCGTTTCCTCGGCCACGAAGGCCAGGACCACGCTCGTCCCGCAGGCGAAGAAGACGTGGCGCGGGTCGTGCCGCGTCACGATGGACAGCCCCACCACGCCGGCATAGAACTCTTCGGCCGCGTCCAGGTCATCGACGTAGATCGCGGCTTCGAGCACGCCTTCGGGGGTGTCGGGGCTGGCCAATCCTCAGACCCCCGTCGCCGGGATGCCGCTGCGTTCGATCGGCTGCGGCGCGGTGAGCGCCTTCCACTTGGACAGCGCCCGGTTGACCGGCGCGTTCGGCTCGCGCGAGACGAATTCGCCCCAGCCTTCCTTCTGCTTCATCTCGCCGTCCATCACCGCGACGTGGCCGCGGGTCATGACGTAGCGCGGCAGGCCCTTCACCGGCTTGCCCTCGAAGACGTTGTAGTCGATCGAGCTCTGCTGGGTGTCCGCCGTGATGGTCTTTTCCTTCTCGGGGTCGAGCACCATGATGTCGGCGTCCGCGCCCACGAGGATCGCGCCCTTCTTCGGGTAGCAGTTCAGGATCTTGGCGATGTTGGTCGAGGTGACCGCGACGAACTCGTTCATCGTGATCCGGCCCGTGCCCACGCCATAGGTCCAGAGCATGGGGATCCGGTCCTCGAGCCCGCCGGTGCCGTTCGGGATCTTGGTGAAGTCGCCCACGCCGTAGCGTTTCTGGTCCGTCGTGAAGGCGCAGTGGTCGGTGGCCACCACCGACAGCGAACCCGACGACAGGCCGGCCCACAGGCTGTCCTGGTGCTGCTTGTTGCGGAACGGGGGCGACATGACGCGACGGGCGGCGTGGTCCCAGTCCTGGTTGAAATACTCGGATTCGTCGAGCGTCAGGTGCTGGATCAGCGGCTCGCCCCAGACCCGCTTGCCCTGCATCTTGGCGCGCCGGATCGCCTCGTGGCTTTCCTCGCAGGAGACGTGGACGACGTAGAGCGGCGCGCCGGCCATGTCGGCGATCATGATTGCGCGGTTCGTGGCCTCGCCCTCGACCTGCGGCGGGCGGGAGTAGGCATGCGCCTCGGGCCCGGTGTTGCCGGCGGCGAGCAGCTTGGCGGACAGTTCCGCCACGACGTCGCCGTTCTCGGCGTGGACCATCGGGGTCGCGCCCAGTTCGGCCAGGCGGGTGAACGAGGCATAGAGCTCGTCGTCGTTCACCATCAGCGCGCCCTTGTAGGCGAGGAAGTGCTTGAAGGTGTTGATCCCCTTCTCCTTCACCACCGTCTCCATCTCGTTGAAGACCTGTTCGCTCCACCAGGTCACGGCCATGTGGAAGGAATAGTCGCAGGAGGCGCGGGTCGACTTGTTGTCCCACCGCTTGAGCGCGTCGAGCAGGCTTTCGCCGGGCTGGGGCAGGGCGAAGTCGACCACCATCGTGGTGCCGCCCGACAGCGCCGCGCGGGTGCCGCTTTCGAAGTCGTCCGAGGAATAGGTGCCCATGAAGGGCATTTCGAGGTGGGTGTGCGGGTCGATCCCGCCGGGCATCACGTAGCAGCCCGTCGCGTCCAGCGTTTCGTCACCCGAGAGGCCCTGGCCGATCTCGATGATCTTGCCGCCCTCGACCAGCACGTCGGCCTTGTAGGTCAGGTCGGCGGTGACGATCGTTCCGTCCTTGATGACTGTCGTGGACATGTTCTCTCTCCTGTTGTCGGTCGCCCTGCCTTTGGCGGCAGGATCGGTTTGCGTCGGGGCGCCCCGGTTCTGTGCCGGAGTCGCCGGTTTGATCTGGCGCCCGCCGCGCGGGCGGGCCGGCGTGCTCACACGCTCGAAAAACAGCCTATGGCGTCACCGTGAACGTTGATGTCCACCGGGCCGAAGCGGCTTTCGACCGCGAGGCTGAAGATGTCGAGCCACGGCAGCCACAGGACCCGGTAGGGCCCCTTCTGCCGCGTCACGGCATAGGCGAAATCGGTGATGCCGCCGGGCAGGTTCACTTCTATCAGGTTCGGTTCGATCAGCGCGTTGCGGAAATCCGCCAGCGTCGCCTCGTTCCAGTCCTCGATCCCGGCAGCGGCCGTGGTCGGGTCGAAGGCCTCGATCTCGGAGCCGATCCGCTGCTTGATATGGGCCACTTCGCGGGCCTGGCTTTCCTGTTCGCTCACCATGCGCGTCTCCTTGCTATGGAGAGCATCGTTGCCGCATGTGGGCCACGCGTCAAATGCCGTGTGCGTGGCCGGAGCGGCAGGCCCCGGGACAGGCCCGGGGCGGGGAGGGAACAGCTTGGGCTCAAGCCACGATCTCCGCGGTTTCCAGCGCGGCGTGGAACAGGACATCCGCGCCGGCGGTGGCCCATTCCTTCGAGATTTCTTCGGCCTCGTTGTGGCTGAGGCCATCGACGCAGGGGCACATGATCATGGCGGTGGGGGCCACCTGGTTGATCCAGCAGGCATCGTGGCCGGCGCCCGAGATGATGTTCATGTGGGAATAGCCCAGGCGTTCGGCCGCGTCGCGTACGGCGGCGACGCAGTCCTTGTCGAACTCCACCGGATCGAAGCCGCCGACTTTCTCTAGCTCGACATCGAGCCCCATCTCGTCGCAGATCTTCTTCGCACCCTCGGCGAGCCGTTTCTCCATGTCCTGGATGACCTCGAGGTTGGGGGAGCGGAAGTCGACCGTGAAGACCGCCTTGCCGGGGATCACGTTGCGGCTGTTCGGGTAGATGTCGATATGGCCCGCCGCGCCCACGGCGTCGGGTTTGTGCGACCAGGCGATTTCGTCCACCAGGTCGAGGATGCGCGCCATGCCGAGGCCCGCGTTCTTGCGCATGGGCATGGGGGTCGAGCCGGTGTGGCTTTCCTTGCCGGTCACGGTCACCTGCGTCCACGACAGGCCCTGGCCGTGCGTGACGACGCCGATGTCCTTTTCCTCGGCCTCGAGGATCGGGCCCTGTTCGATGTGCAGCTCGAACATCGCGTGCATCTTGCGTGCGCCGACCGTTTCCTCGCCGACCCAGCCGATGCGCTTGAGCTCGTCGCCGAACTTCTTGCCCTCGGCATCTTCACGCTCGTAGGCCCAGTCCTGCTCGTGGATGCCGGCGAAGACGCCGGACGACAGCATGGCCGGGGCGAAGCGCGTGCCTTCCTCGTTGGTCCAGTTGGTCACGACGATGGGGTGCTTCGTCTTGATGCCGAGGTCGTTCATCGACCGGATCGCCTCCAGCCCGCCAAGCACGCCCAGCACCCCGTCATATTTGCCGCCGGTCGGCTGGGTGTCGAGGTGGCTGCCGATGTAGACGGGGAGGGCGTCGGGGTCGGTGCCGTCGCGCGTGGCGAACATGTTGCCCATCGTGTCGACGCCCATCGTCATGCCGGCCTCTTCGCACCACTTCTGGAACAGGGCGCGCCCTTCCGCATCGGCATCGGTCAGCGTCTGGCGGTTGTTGCCGCCCGCCACGCCGGGGCCGATCTTGGCCATCTCCATGATGCTGTCCCACAGACGATCACCGTTGATGCGGATGTTTTCACCGGGGGCTGCCATGGCTGTCTCCTGTCATTGCGTCGCATGAGGGCGCCATGCCCGTTTCAGGGGCAGGGCGCACGGAATTGAGGCAGCAGGGAAACGTGGCAGCCCGTGCACCGGCAGTCCGCCAGCGCAAATGCAGCCTTGTGAAGTCGCGCGATGAAGCATCGCTGTGTCCCTGTTGCGGTGCCGTGCCCCTTTTTTTGCGGGGCTTCGGCGTTTTCTTGATTGTTTGACCGTCTGGTTAAAACGAGGCTAGCACAGCCCCGACCCCGGTCAAGCGTCGCTCACTGCCCGCGCGAGATGCAGGTCAGCGGATCCCCGTCCGGATTGTTCGGATGTTCGAGCCACGTGCGCTTGTCGTCGACCGCCGGAATGGTCATGCCCGTGCGCTCGTCGACCTCGCCCGGTTTCAGGGTGCGCATCGTAATGCAGCCGTCGATCGGGCAGACGTTGACGCAGAGGTTGCAGGCCACGCATTCGTCGTCCTTCACGGTGAACACCCGGTCGTCCGACATCGCGATGGCCTGGTGCGAGGTGTCCTCGCAGGCCGCATAGCAGCGCCCGCAGGAGATGCAGAGGTCCTGGTCGATCTCGGCCTTGGTGACGTAGTCGAGGTTCAGGTGCTCCCAGTTCGTGACCTTGGGCGTCGCCTTGCCGATGAAGTCGGCGGTGCTCGTGTAGCCCTTCTCGTCCATCCACTGGCTCAGGCCTGAGCACATTTCCTTCACGATGCGGAAGCCATAGGTCATGGCCGCCGTGCAGACCTGCACGTTGCCCGCGCCCAGCGCCATGAACTCCGCCGCGTCGCGCCACGTGGTGACGCCGCCGATGCCGGAGATCGGGATGCCCGCCGTTTCCGGCTTGCGCGCGACCTGGGCCACCATGTTCATCGCGATGGGCTTCACCGCCGGGCCGCAATAGCCGCCGTGGGTGCCGAGACCGTCGATCATCGGCTCCGGGCACATCTCGTCGAGGTTCACGGAGGTGATCGACGTGATCGTGTTGATCATGCTCACCGCGTCGGCGCCGTTTTCCTTGGCGGCCTGCGCGGGTTTGGTGATGTCGGTGATGTTCGGCGTCAGCTTCACGATGCAGGGCAGGTCGGAGTGCTTCTTCACCCAGCTGGTGATGAGGCCCACGTATTCCGGCACCTGGCCCACGGCCGACCCCATGCCGCGCTCGGCCATGCCGTGCGGACAGCCGAAGTTCAGCTCGACCCCGTCCGCGCCCGTCTCGGACACGCGTTCGAGGATGTCCTTCCACGCGTCCTCTTCCACCGGAACCATGAGCGAAACGACGACCGCGTGGTCCGGGTAGTCCTGCTTCACGCGCTTGATCTCGTCGAGGTTGGTCTGAAGCGGGCGGTCGGTGATGAGCTCGATGTTGTTCAAGCCCAGAAGCCGCCGGTCGGCGCCCCAGATCGCGCCGTAGCGCGGGCCCGAGACGTTGACGATGGGCGGGCCTTCCGCGCCGAGCGTCTTCCAGACGACACCGCCCCAGCCGGCTTCGAAGGCGCGGCGGACGTTGTATTCCTTGTCGGTGGGCGGCGCCGAGGCCAGCCAGAAGGGGTTGGGGGATTTGATCCCGATGAAGTCGGTCGTCAGGTCGGCCATGGCTCAGGCTCCTTCGCTAGGCAATCGTGATGGCGGCGCGGGGGCGGCCCCCGCGCCCCGGCGTCAGCCCATCAGGCTCGCGTGAATGTCTTCGGCGGCGTCGCGGCCTTCGGACACGGCCACGACGGTCAGGTCCTCGCCCGCGGTGCAGTCGCCCCCGGCCCACACGCCCTTGCGCGAGGTGCGCCCGGCGCCGGTCACGGCGATCTTGCGCCCGTCGAGGTCGAGACCCTCGACCGCTTCGAACACCTGGCCGATGGCCTTGAAGACCTGGTCGGCGGGAAGCGTGAAGGTCTCCCCCGTCGGTTTCGCGTTCTCGTCGGTATAGGCAAGCTCGATCGCCGCGACGTGGCCCTCGCCCTTGAGCGCGACCGGGGCGACGCTGGACATGATGTGGACGCCCTTGGACTGGGCCAGGTGCTGTTCGTATTCCGAGGCGGGCATCTTGTCCTGCGTGCGGCGGTAGACCAGCGTGACGTTCTCGGCACCCAGCAGTTTCGACTGCACGGCCGCGTCGATGGCGGTCATGCCGCCGCCGATCACCACGACGTTGCGGCCCACCGGCAGCTTCGCCAGGTCGTCCGCCTGGCGCAGGTCGGCGATGAATTTCACCGCGTCGACCACGCCGTCAAGGCTCTCGCCGTCGATCCCCAGCGCGTTGGTGTTGCCCAGGCCGATGCCCAGGAACACCGCGTCGTACTCAGTCGTCAAGGCGTCGAGCGTGATATCGGATCCCAGCGCCTTGCCGGTCTCCAGCGTGATCCCGCCGATCTGCATCAGCCAGTCGACCTCGCGCGCCGCGAAGTTCTCCACGGTCTTGTAGGAGGCGATGCCGTATTCGTTCAGGCCACCGGGCTTGGGCTTGGCGTCGTAGATCACGACGTCATGACCATGCATGGCAAGCCGATGCGCGGCGGCAAGGCCGGCGGGGCCTGCCCCCACAACCGCGACCCGCTTGCCGGTGGCGGCGGCGCGGGTGAACGGATGGACGTTGGCGCCCATCAGCGTGTCGGTGGCATAGCGCTGAAGGCGGCCGATCTGCACCGGTTCGCCCTCGGCCACCTCGCGCACGCAGACCTCTTCGCACAGCGTTTCCGTCGGGCAGACGCGGGCGCACATGCCGCCCAGGATGTTCTGGTCGAGGATCGTCTTCGCCGCCGCTTCCGGCGTGCCGGTCATGATCTGGCGGATGAAGAGCGGGATGTCGATCTCGGTCGGGCAGGCCGTGGTGCAGGGTGCATCATGGCAGAAATAGCAGCGGTCCGCGGCAACGTGCGCTTCGTGCGCATCGAGCGGCGGATGCAGGTCCGCAAAATTGTCGGCGAGGGCCGAGGGCGCGAGGCGCCCCGCCACTACACCCGGCGTGGTCGGGCTGTTCGTCACGGCGGTCTCCCTGTGTGTTTGTCTTCTTCTTTTGGGGAACGCTGGCACGGCTGAACTTTTTTATCAATTGGTAAAATTAATCAGTTGGTCAGGTTTTCCGATTGCTGCGCTTGCGAACGCCTGTGTGGCCCCGATGGTCAATTGCTGTGCAGACCATGTCCCGCCGGTCCCGTCGCCCGGCGGGTGGGACTGGGCGAAAGACGGCACACGGGCCGGTGACCGCTCGGTTGTGATCGGTGCCGGAGGGGATATTATACGGCGCATCGGGCTCGGCCGTGACCGCGCCCCGTTATCCGGGAGTGGCCCTTGCGCTTTGTGCTGATCATCTTGTCTGCCGTGTTCCTCGTGGCTTCGGCCGCGGCGCCGCATGACGCGGGTGACCATGCCGGTCCCATGGCCGCGATGACCGGCACCCATGATTGCCCGGCCTGCGTCGACGGGTCGGACGGCACCGCGCAGGCAGACATGTTGCCGAGCTGCGCCAAGCACGGCGGGTGCGCGGTGAGCGTACTGACCGACTCGCGCCCCCTGATCGTTGCACCGGCCGATGTCACGTCGGCCGGCTTCGTCGACCCGCCCACGTCCGCGCGGGCGACGCCCCTTACCCTCGATTTGCCGCCGCCGCGCGGCTGAACGCGCGAGCCGAGCCGTCGCGGTGCGCCGCGACGCCATCTTGCGCGCGCCCCGTGCCGCGCTTTCAGACAAATCGAGAGACCATGAAGAAATTCGTCATTCTGGCCATTGCGGCCATCGTCATCGCTGGCGGCGCCTACCTCGCCACGCGTTCAGATCAATCCGCCGATGTCGCGAAGATACCGGACCCCGCGCAGGGCGAACCCATGGTGCGTGTCACCGTGCCCGAAACGCTCTCGCCGCAGGCGAAGATCGGTGAGACCGCCTTCACCGCGATCTGCGCCGACTGCCACGGCGAAAACGCCGCCGGCAAGATGGGCTACGGCCCCCCGCTCGTCCACAAGATCTACGAGCCGTCGCACCACGGCGACATGGCGTTCCAACTGGCCGTGCAGCGGGGCGTCGTCTCGCACCATTGGCGGTTCGGGAACATGCCTCCGCAGGACGGGCTGACCCAAGGCGACGTGAAATCCATCGTCGCCTATGTCCGCGAACTGCAACGCGCCAACGGGATCGAGTGAGACCGTCGGCCGTCGAAACAAGCGTGGAACGCGGTCACCGCGTTCCACCGGCAGGAACATCAAGGAGACTGACAGGATGAAATACTGGATTGCCGGACCGATGATCTTCGTGGCCGCGGCTGCCTTTGCCCACAGCGGGGTCAAGGATGAACGGGTTCTGGCGCGCATGGCTGGCATGTCCGCGATCGCCGAGCACGTGAAGGTCATCGGTTCGATGGCGAAAGGGGAGATGCCCTTCGATGCGGCCGCCGCGAACGCCGCGCTCACCCGCATCGGGGACGAAGCCGCCCGCGTGCCCGCGCTGTTCGAACCGGAGGCCGACGACCCGAAATCCGAGGCATTGCCTGCGATCTGGGACGAATTCGACAGCTTCGAACAGAAGGCGGTGGCGCTGGAAACCCTGGCCGCGCAACGCGCCGGGACCGTGGAGGCGTCCGGCGACCTCGTCCCCCTCATGCGCGACATCGGCGGGGCCTGCCGCGACTGCCATTCGGAGTACCGCGAGTAAGGGGCCTCCCGCCTCGAAAACACCCGCAAAAAAGTTGAGACATTAACCGGCCCTTAGTCCGCGGCCGCTACGACCTTGCGCATCTGTCGAGGATGGCGACGCGGAGGTCATTGCAGTGTCGAAGACGAAATCGGGAACATCCTTCGGTATCGGAGGCGTGGAAGCGCTCAGGCGGGCGGTGCTCGGCGGTGACCGGGATTGGCCGGACCCGGACGGGGTCGATGCGGCGGGCGCGCAGCTCCTGGCCGCGGCCATGCGTTCGGGCATCGAACCCCCGGCCGAGGTCCGCGACGCCCCCGCGATGCTCCGGATCTGGGCGCAACTCGGCCTGGATGCGGTGCTACCCCTCGACGGCGGGGGGACGGCGCCATGAGCCGCACCATCCTCGTCGTCGACGATTCGCCCTCCGTACGCCACATGATCGCCAGCACGCTGCAAAGCGCGGGCTACGATGTGGAAACCGCCCAGGACGGCCAAGAAGCGCTCGAATTCACCGAGCGCCGGCCGTTCCAGGCGGTGATCACCGACCAGAACATGCCACGGCTCGACGGGCTGGGGTTTTGCCAGGCATTCCGCGCGAAGCCGCAGAACCAGGGCGTTCCGGTCATCTTCCTGTCCACCGAAAGCGAAGGCTCGATCAAGGACCGCGCCCGTGCGGCCGGTGCGATCGGATGGATGACCAAGCCCTTCGACCAGGAAAAGCTTCTCAGCGTCGTCGGAAAGGTGGTGGGCCCATGATGGATGACGAATCGCTGGCCCTGTTCCGGGCCGAGGCCGAAGGGCTGGTCGAAAGCCTCGAGGCCTGCCTGCTCAAACTGCGCGACGCGCCCGATGACCGCGAGCTCATCGATGCAGCGTTCCGGGACCTGCACACGCTCAAGGGCACCGGCGCCATGTTCGGCCGCGACGACGTGGCCGGTTTCCTGCACGATTTCGAAACCGCGTTTGAACAGGTGCGCTCGGGCGACGCACGCGTGGACCCCGAACTCGTCAATATCAGCCTGGCCGCGCGTGATCACGTGGCCGCGCTTCTCGACGGGGGTAACCCCGCCGGCGGCCAGCCGATCCTGCAACGCCTGGCGGACCATCTGGCCGGTGAAAGCGGGACAGACGACACGGCCCGCCAGCTTCGCTTCTTCCTGCCTGCGGATACCTTGACGCTTGGGGGACGCCCGGAACTGGTGCTCGACGAACTTCGCGCAATGGGCGTGACCAATATCCGCGCGCTGCTCGACGACCTCCCGCGCCTCGACGCGCTCGACCCGACGCGGCTCTACATGGGCTGGGCGGCGGATGTCCCCGCGGATGTGCCGGAAGACGATATCCGGGGGGCTTTCCTGTTCCACGAGGATGGGCTGAGCCTCACCCTGGATCCCGCGCCGGGCGCCGCACCCGCGCCCAAGACGCTTGTGCAGACACCGCCGACCGCGCCACCGGGCGACCCGACGCCCGCCGCCACGCCGGCGCAAAAAACCGGGGCGTTGATGCGCGTACCGGCCGAACGGCTCGATGACATGATGGATCGTGTCGGCGAACTCGTCATCGCGGAAGCCCGACTTGTCGAACTCGCGGCGCGGTCTGGGGATCCGGGCCTGGTCGCCGTCGCCGAGGACATCCAGCGCCTGACCACCGCCATGCGCGACACGACGATGTCGATCCGCATGACGCCCATAGGGGCGATCACCGGCCGTTTCCGGCGGCTGGTCCACGACCTGACCACCAAGACCGGGAAGTCGATCACCTTCGCGGTCGAGGGCGAAGAAACCGAACTCGACAAGACCGTCGTCGAACGCCTCACCGATCCCTTGATGCACATCATCCGCAATGCCGCCGACCACGGACTCGAAGAGGCCGAAACGCGCCGCGCGATGGGCAAGGCAGGGACCGGGCGCATCACGCTGACGGCGCGCCATGCCGGGGCTGAGGTGCTCATCTCGCTCTCCGATGACGGCAAGGGGCTGGACCGCCACGCCATCCGGGCCCGCGCGGTCGAGCGTGGCCTGATTGCCGAGGGGGCCGAGGTTTCGGACGAAACGATCCCGGGCCTGATTTTCGAGCCGGGCTTCTCCACCGCAGAGACCGTCACCGAACTGTCGGGGCGCGGCGTCGGCATGGACGTTGTGCGTCAGACCATCGACGCGCTGCGTGGCACGATCGAGGTCGAAAGCGAACCGGGCCACGGCACGACCGTCACGCTTCGCCTGCCCCTCACCCTCGCCATCATCGATGGGCTGCTGATCGAGGTCGCGGGCGAACGCTTCGTGATACCGCTGGCCGCCGTCGACGAGATCGTGGAACTGCCTGCCGCCCTGCGCGAAGACGACGCCGGCAATGCCTTCCTCGACATCCGCGACAGCCTGGTCCCCTTTCTGCGCTTGCGGCACCTGTTGCACAGCGCCGGGACGCCGGACCCGCACCAGAAGGTGGTGGTCGTCACCAGCAGCGACGGGCGCGTCGGGCTCGTGGTCGATCGGATCATCGGCTCCAACCTGACCGTCATCAAGCAACTCTCGCCACTTCATGCGGCGTTCAAGACCTTCTCCGGCGCTACGATCCTCGGCGACGGTTCCGTGGCCCTGATCCTCGACGTGCCGCAGCTCGTCTCGCGCGGACGCGCGGAGGCCGACGGCGGAAAGGAGGCGGCATGACGCTGGATATCCGTACGGATGGCATCGCGGACACCGATGTCGTCACCTTCCGTCTCAGCAACGAGGTGCTGGCGGTCCCCGCCGCACAACTGCGCGAAGTGCTCGAGCCGGCCGACATTACACGCGTCCCCGGCGCCGACGATTTCGTCGGGGGCCTGCTCAATGTCCGCGGGGCGGTCGTGCCGCTCGCCGACCTGCGCGTCCCCCTGCGCATGCCGCGTCACGAGGACCAACACGATCCGCGAATCCTGGTGCTCGAACTGCCACTGGCCGACCAGGATATGGTCGTCGGCATCTTTGCCGACAGCGTCCATGACGTCACGCGGATCGCGCGCGAGGCGGTCGAGGAAATCCCGCCCGTCGGCACCCGGTGGCCGCCCCGCTACGTCGCGGCGGTCGGCCGCTGCGAAGGGGAATTCGTAACGATCCCCGACCTCTCAGCAATCTTCACCGAATTCCTGTCCGGCCAGAACGGCCGCATCCCGATGCCCGCCGCGTCCGGCGCGGCCCAAACCACCCAACCGGAGGCAAATTGATGCGCCTGACACTCAAACTCAAACTCGCGGCCACCTTCGTGGTCCTCATCGCGCTGGCAACCTTCGGCATGATTTCCAGCCTGAATTCCCTGGGTCGGATGAGCGGCAACCTGACCGAGATCACTGAAGTGGAGGCGGAGAAGGTCCGGCTTGCCGAGAACTTCACGGCGGGCCAGCTCCGGATCCAGCGGGACGTGCGTGAATTGATCCTGGCAGAGGATCCGCAACTCAGATCCGAAATCCGCGCGCGGATGGATCAGGCCAGGGCCCGGGCCGAAACGACCTTCACCGCCCTGAACGACCTGTCCACGCAAGAGGGACAAGCTCTCCTGACCGAAGGCCGCGCCGCCTGGGATTCCCTCATCGACGTCAACAACCGCGCGCTTTCGATGGCCAACAACGGCAATACCATGGCCGCGTTCCGACTGCTCAGTGGCCAGGGTCAGGACCTTTGGGTCGCGATGGAAGATAATCTCGACGCGCTGATCGCGCTGAACCGCGATGGACTTGCAAATGCGGTTGTCCGGGCGGGTGAGAACTATGCCGCGTCCCGTCAGCTCGCGATCCTGCTGACACTCGCGATGGTGGCCCTCGGCGCGATCGCGGCGACCTGGATCATCCTCACGATCTCGCGTGGCCTTTCCCGCTCTATCGCGTTGGCGAAACGGGTGGCGTCCGGCGATCTGACTGAGACAGCAGCCCTGCGCGGCAACGACGAAGTCACCGACCTCGTGCGCGCGCTGAACGACATGGTGGCCAAACTGCGCGGGATCGTCGGGGAGGTGTCGAGCGGCTCCGCCAACGTGGCCTCGGGCGCCGGCGAAATGGCGTCCACCTCGGAACAGCTGAGCCAGGGCGCGACCGAGCAGGCCTCGTCGACCGAGGAAGCGTCGAGTTCGATGGAGGAGATGACCGCCAACATCAAGCAGACCGCCGACAACGCCAGCGAAACCGAAAGCATGGCTCAGAAGTCCGCGGAAGACGCCCGCGCCAGTGGCCGCGCGGTGGCGGACGCCGTCGGCGCGATGAAGACGATCGCGGAGCGCATTCTTGTGGTGCAAGAGATCGCCCGCCAAACCGATCTGCTGGCCCTCAATGCGGCGGTCGAAGCGGCCCGGGCGGGGGAACATGGCCGCGGGTTCGCGGTGGTGGCGTCGGAAGTGCGCAAGCTCGCGGAGCGGAGCCAGACAGCCGCAGGTGAAATCAGCGGCCTGTCCTCCGATACCGTGAAGGCGGCAGAAGAGGCCGGGCAGATGCTCGAGGGACTGGTCCCCGACATCGAAAAGACCGCGACGCTGGTGAGCCAGATCAGTGGCGCGAGCCAGGAACTCGCCACCGGCGCGAACCAGGTGAACCTGGCCATCCAGCAGCTCGACAAGGTCACGCAGGAAAACACCGCAGCGGCTGAACAGATGTCCTCGACCGCCGAGGAGTTGTCGGCGCAGGCCGAAACCCTGCGCGGCGCGATGTCCTACTTCCGGCTCGCCGCAGGCGATGTTCCCGCGCCGGTGCTCCAGGTCCAGACCCAGCCTGCGCGGGGCAAGCGGCCCCAGGCGCCGACGAAGTCGGGTGGATTCGATTTCGACATGAGCGTCAGCGAAGACGATCTCGATGCCGAATTCGTCCGAGCCGCCGGGGCAGCCGCATGAGCAGGCGACACGGCTTCACGACCAATGGAAGGATGGGGATATGACAAGTGCCGATACGGTCGTGACCTTCGGGATCGGGAAGGCGGATTTTGCGCTTCCGGTCGCCCCGGTGGTCGAAATCCTGGATGCGCGCGACATTTCTCCCCTGCCGCGGGCCCCGGCGCATCTGCTCGGACTGATCGACCGGCGCGGTGCTTCAGTCCCGGTGGTCGACCTGCGCCGGCTGCTGGGACAACCGGATGCGGACGATACGGATCGCACGCGGATCATCGTCCTCCGGCTCGTCGGCCGCGGAGCGGGCGCGCAGCATGTCGGGCTCCGGGTCGACCAGGTGACGGAAGTGACGCAACTGGACGACGCGGGAAGTGAACCGCTCGCCGAAGCCGAGCTTCTGCGTTGGCACGAACGCATGGTGGCGGGCATCGGCCGTCGTGAAGAAAGGTTCGTGACGATGCTGGATGTGGACGGGCTGTTCGACGGCGATCTTCGCGACCTCGTGAACGAGGGGGGCGTGCAATAGTCATGGCAGCAATGGCGGAAACGAAACGGCGGCAGCGGTTCGAGCAATTCCGGGCGCTCGTCCACGACGAGACCGGGATCAAGTTGCCCCCATCGAAGAACCTCATGGTCGAGTCGCGACTCCGGAAGCGTCTGGTGGCGCTGGGCGTGCCCGATCTTGAGTCCTACCTCGAGCGGCTGTTCAGCACCCCGGCCTGCCTGGCCGAAGAGTTACCGGCCATCATCGACCTGATGACCACCAACAAGACGGATTTCTTCCGCGAAGAGGCTCACTTCCGGATCATGCGAGAGCGGCTGATCCCGGAGGCATTGTCGCGGGGTCGCCCCGGGCAGCCGGTACCCTACCGGGTCTGGAGCGCGGCCGCCTCCACGGGCGCCGAAGCCTGGTCGGCCGCGATGATCCTCGCACAGGCCGCGCAGGCGGATCCCCGGCTCGATTGGGCCATCGTGGGTACGGACCTTTCGACCCGGGTTCTGGCGATCGCGGAGACCGCCGTTTACTCTGCCTCAGAGCTTGCGCCGGTGCCGTCGGACTATCGCAAGGCCTTCGTGATGCCCGGTCGCGGCGGGGCATCGGAGAAGGGGCGGATCGCGCCCGAACTGCGCGCGCGCGTGCGCTTTTCCCGCCTGAACCTGAAAGAGACGCCATACGGCATGCCGCGCGGGCTGGATCTGATCTTTCTGCGCAACGTCCTGATCTATTTCGAGCCGGCCATGCAGCACGCGGTGATCCGGGCGATGGCGACGCATCTTCGCAAAGGCGGCTACCTCATCGTCGGGCATTCCGAATCGATGATCGTCGACGTGCCGGTATTGGAGCAGATTGCACCGGGCGTTTTTCGCAACATCGGAGGGCAAGCATGAGCGGGAAGATCAACGTGATGATCGTCGATGACAGCGCGGCCGCGCGACGCGCGCTGTCGGATCTCTTGGCCGAGGATCCGGGTATCCGCATCGCGGCATTGGCGGCCGATCCATTCGAGGCCGCCGGAAAACTGAGCGGCGGGTTGCCCGACGTGATCCTGCTCGACCTGGAACTGCCGCGCATGGACGGGCTGACGTTTCTCGCCAAGATCATGAAGCAGCATCCCATGCCCGTGGTGATCTGTTCGAGCCACACGGAAAACGGGTCGAAAGCGGCCATGCGCGCGTTGGAGATCGGAGCGTGCGAGGTGATCGGCAAGCCGAAACTGGGATCCGCCGCCGCCCGCCAGGAGGCGCAGATCCGGTTGTCGGACGCCGTGCGGGCCGCGGCGCAGGCGGGACGCGGCCGCGGATTGGGCAACCCCGCGCGCAAGAAACCCCTGCCGAAACCGGCACCGTTCAGCCCGGGCCCGAAGCTGACGGCGGATGCCATTCTGCCGCCGCCCCGACCGCAGGCCCCCTTTCCGAACGGCCTGCCACCGATCGTCGCGATCGGGGCGTCGACCGGCGGGACCGAGGCGCTGTCGGAGGTGCTCCCGAAGCTGTCGCGCGTGACACCCCCTGTCGTCATCGTCCAGCACATGCCGGAAAAGTTCACGGCGGCCTTCGCCAAGCGCCTCGACGGCCTGTGCCAGGTCGCGGTGCGCGAAGCGGCCAACGGGGACAAGGCGCTTGCGGGCACCGTGCTGATCGCGCCGGGGGATCACCACCTCCTCCTGCGCCGCCAGGGGCAGGGGTACCGTGTGGAAATCCAGAACGGGCCGTACGTGGCGCGCCATCGTCCCTCGGTCGACGTGTTGTTCCGTTCCACGGCCATCGCGGCGGGCCCCGGCGCGCTGGGCGTTCTGCTGACGGGAATGGGCGACGACGGGGCGCGGGGTTTGCTCGAAATGCGTGATGTCGGGGCGGACACGGTGGTCCAGGACGAAAAGACCTCGGTCGTCTGGGGCATGCCCGGCGAGGCGCGGCGCCTTGGCGCCGCGTCCCGCGAGAAACCGTTGTCGGCCATCCCCGCCGAGATTTCCGCCTTCGCCGCCCGGAGCGCCCCGGCATGAGCGAGGCAAGTGTCGCCATCCGCAAGCTGCGCCGCGACGCGACCGATATCGCGCGAGCGATCGAGACCGTGTTCGAAGGCGCCTCGATGTCGGTCTTCGACCGTCTGGCGGAACTGCGCCAGATGGCCCGGGCGCTCGAGCAGATCGAGAGGGCCGCGGCTGAAGAGAGCCGGACCCTGCTGACCCGGTCCCTTCGGGACGCTGGCGGGTACCTCGATGACATCGACGGGCAATACACCTTCCTGGAAGGGGTGTCCGGCAAGCTTCACCTCAATGCGGCGAAGATCCGGGATCTGTTGCACCAGCAGCGGCGCAACATGCGGCTGGTGTCGATGATCGCGACCAACGCGCAGGTCGTGTCGAAAAGTATCGAGTTGAATCACGGCTCGCTGGCCAGTTTCGCTGAACAGGTGATCCCGATCATCAGCAGCGCGTCGCAGGCGGCGACGGCAGTGGGCGACGATCTGATGCGCGCGGACGCGCAGCTTGAAACCGTGGCGGAGCGGATCGGCGTGCTGTCCGCTTGCGCGCGGGATCTGAAGGCGATGCGCGCGGAGCTTCCGGATGTGCTGGGCAGCTTTGGACACCACGATGCTTTCGAGAAAGCGGTGGTGCGCATCCGCGCGGCCAGTGCGCAGCTGTCCGAGGCGCTGAGCGCTTCGGTCTCCTCGCTTCAATGCGGCGACGCCTCACGCCAGCGGCTTGAACACGTGGACGCGATGCTGGCCCTGGCGGAGGACGCGCCGCCCGGCCTGCGCGACGCGCTGCATGCCATCGCGGCGGCCCAGTTCGACGCGACCGTGGACGAATTGCGCTCGGCCGTCGACGACGTATTGCCGCGGTTCGCGGCCATTGCGTCGATCACCGCGACGGCCCGGGACGAGGTGGCGCGCCTGTCCGACCTGCAGTTCACGACATCGCTCGACGCGGTCGCGGACTTCGTACGCGCGATGGCTGCGGGGTTCGACCGCTTGCGCGACATACGCATTGCCATCGCGCCCGAGATGGAAACGCTGACCGACTCTTACGTGCAAAGCGCGGTGTCGGCCCAACGGATCGCGGAATTCGACGACCAGATGTTCCATCTCGGGGTTAACGCCACGCTGGTGTCCAGCAAGATCGGCGAACAGGGGCGCGCGATGGTGGAGGTTTCGCACCAGTTGCGCGAATGCACGGCTGCGATCGGTCGCGCCAGCGCGGAGATCGTCCACCTGGCCCAGCTCCAGGAGCTGAACGCTGTCCTGTTCACGGTGCTCGCGGAAGCCCGGGATGATTCGGTCGCGACGTCGGCGACCTCGATGTTGGAGGAGATGGCGGGCTCGATCACGGCGGGGCTGAGCACCGCCGGCCGCCTGGTTGGTCGCGATGCCTTCACGCCGCTGGACACGGCCCGCGCGAACCTCGCGCGGTTCCAGGAAAAGACGCATGTGGAGGGGCGGGCGGATCGACCCGAACATCCGGACGTGACCGGGTTGCGGGCGGATGATCGCGTGCTCCAGAAGGTGCGCGCCAGCTACACGATGCAGTCGGAGCGGGACTTGCACGACCAGGTGCTCGAACGCCTCGGCGTGTCATCGGGGGCGGACCCGGGTCTTGCTGCAGAGTAACCGTTTCACCGGGATACAAGGAAAAGCGGCAGCGCGCCGGACCGGCCTCCTGCCAGCGTCACGGACCATTCATGTCATGGGAAAGGACGAATGGTGCCCAGAAGAGAATTTATGGGTGACGGAGCTTCGGCTTCCGTCACCCAGGAAAAGTTCACGATGAGGAACCGTCATTCCTGATGGGGCTTTCCGTAGGAAAGATCCGCGGGCGCCCCGCCTACGGAAACGGCCCTGAGCCTAGGATCCGGACCTTATACGCTGAGCTTGTAGCTTTCCCAACGCCGACATGGCCCCCCGCCCGCAGAAAGTAACCCGGTCGCTAATCGAAGCCGAGCTCCAGCGGGAGGGTTATCGCCCGGAGTAGTCTCCTTGCGTAAATGGTAACCAGGTCCGCGCTTTGATCGAAGCGGAGGCGGTCGGCTTTCGAGCCCTCCGCAGGTGTGGACGATTAAGGATTTTTCCGGCGTGAATGTCGACATGCGACGCTCGGCGCTGTTCCACGGTGTGAGCGCGGCGTCGTCAACCACCAGCGCCCGTATTCAGCCCTTGGTGGCAAGCCTCCAGCGCAGGTCTATTGGCCGGGAAACGATCTCAACCAACCCGATCAGCAGGTGCAGCGAGTAGCTCAAATTACGCCGGATTCTGTCCAAGAGATGGGGAGTGGCTCAACCCTTCTCGCGGAACCATCAGGTCGCGCTGGATCTGACTTTGGGACCTGAGACGAGACGCGGATCCTTCGATGCCCGGGCCTACGACATGGTTCTGGTCGATGGGGCAGCCGTCGTCGTCCACCTGCACGAGGCCGTGGACGCCGGCCAATCGTTCCCGTTGAGCGCACCCGGTCGATCAGGATTTCTCCGCGTCGCGATGTGTCGCGACCGCGTCCGGCGCAATTGTCACAGATGGTTCATTCAGGCGTCGCAGAAGTTTTACCGAACCGAAAAACACTCCCCCGAAACACATTCTGGAGCACATCATGCAACTCAAATCCCTGATCCTTGGCCTCGGACTTGCCACCGCGTCGGCCCTCGGCGCGACCGCTGAAACCTGGAACCTTGCCGTCACCGACGTCGAGGGCATGGAGCGTCTGCAAACCGAATGGGGTCCGTTCAAAGCCGCACTCGAAGAGGCGACCGGCGAGACCTTCGAGTTCTTCCCGGTGAATTCGCGCACCGCCGCCGCCGAAGCCTTGCGCGGGGAAACGGTCGATTTCGTCGTCACCGGCCCCGCCGAATACGTCGTGATCAACAAGCTGACCAATGCCACCCCGCTGATTGGTCTGGGGCGTCCGGATTACCACTGTGCCATCATCGTGCGCGCCGATAGCGGCATCAACGTGCCGGCAGATCTCAAGGGCAAGTCCGTGGCCTTCGGTGACATCGGTTCAACCTCCAACATGCTTTGCCCGATGCAGGCGCTGGCCGATCACGGCGTCGACCCGGTGAACGACATCAACAAGACCCACACCGCCAAGAACATTTCGTTCGAAGCGCTGAAAAACGGGGACGTGGACGCGATCGGCATGAACGCCGGATCCTTCATGAGCATTCGTGCGAAGGAAGAGGGCGTGCCCTACGGGTTCTTCAAGATGATCGCACGCTCGGGCGACCTGCCCAACGACATGATCATGGTGGGTGCCCACGTTCCGACCGAGGCGGCCGAGAAGGTCGGCAACGCTATTCTCGAGAACAAGGACGCCATCATCGCGGGCATCACCGCGCATGAGGAGAACGACAAATACGTCGGCATGGACCTCGTCTCGATCAATGACAGCGCCTACGACTACGTGCGCTCGATGTATTCGAACGCAGGCTACCCGCAGTTCGATGATTTCATCGGTGAGTGATCTCAGGGAAAAAGCTCCGGTCGCGCGTCATGTGCGGCCGGAACCCACCGGGACGGAATTCGCCTCGGTCCCGGTCGTGGATATCGAGGCGCAGTCGGTTTCGAAATCCTTTGGCGACACACCCATTTTCTCGGACGTGAGTTTCCGGCTGGTGCGTGGGTCCTCGACCGCTCTGGTCGGCGCGAACGGTGTCGGAAAATCCACCCTTCTGCGCTGTGTCATGGGGTTGATCCCGGCCACCGCAGGTGGGGTTCGTCTCTTGGGTGAACCTGCGACCGGGGTGCGCAAATCCGACCTCAGGGCGCTTCGGGCGCGTATCGGGCTTGTCTCGCAAAAACACAATCTCGTCCCACGTCTGTCGGTGCTGTCGAACGTGCTGCACGGGATGCTCGGACGCACGGGCGGGCCGCGCCATTGGGCGCATGGCTTTGCTCCCGAAGCCTCTCGCCGCGCCGCGATGGAGGCCTTGGATAAGGTCGGCCTCGTGCACCTGGCACTGCGTCGCGCGGACCGGCTTTCGGGCGGTCAATCGCAACGTGTCGCCATCGCGCGCGCCATCGTTGGCGCGCCGGAAATCCTGTTCGCGGACGAGCCTACCGCCTCGCTCGACCCGCAGGCTGGGAAGGACGTGATGGACCTGTTCATGTCGCTTGCCCGCGAAAACGGCGTCACCGTCGTCTTCACCTCACACAACATCGATCACGCGCTGTCCTATGGCGACCGCGTTCTGGGCCTCGCCGAAGGCCGCAAGATGCTGGACGCGACCGCCGTCAGCCTCACGGCCTCGGACCTGAGAGGGCTTTATGACTGACACGACACTCCCGAACCGGATCGAGCGCCCCTCGGCGGTGAGTTTCCTTGCCTATGCCGGGGCTTTGGTCCTGATCCTTTGGTGCCTTGGCGGAGCTGGGTTCTCCATCGACAAAGTCGTCAGCTCGCCGCCACGTTTTGCCGATTTCGCAGCTCGAGCCTTTCCGCCGAACCTGGAACCGGGCGTGCTGGCTCGGTTGGGCTGGAAAATGCTCGAGACCATGCAGATCGCTGTCGCTGGCGCGGTCATCGGCGTGATCTTGTCGTTGCCCATCGCGGTCTTCGCCGCACGTGGGTTGATCGCAGGGCCTTGGGTCAACCAGTCACTGCGCGTGGTCCTCGGCTTCATCCGCGCTGTCCCGGACATCGCCTGGGCGCTGGTTTTCGTGGTCGCGGTGGGGCTTGGGCCTTTTGCCGGGATGCTCGCCATTGTCATGGATACGCTTGGGTTCTGTGGACGGTTCTTCGCCGACGACATGGAGGCCGCCGACAAGGGACCGGCTGAGAGCCTCGCCGCGACAGGGGCGGGGCGATTGGACGTCGTCGCCTGCGCCACGATCCCCGGCGCGATGCCGTCCTTCGTCTCGACCTCGCTTTACGCGCTGGAAAAGGCCGTTCGCTCGTCGACCATTCTGGGCCTCGTCGGCGCGGGCGGGATCGGGATCGAGCTCAAGGTCGGGTTCGACCTTTTCGATTACCCGACCGCGATGACCGTCATCTTGATGATCGCCGTCGTCGTGATCGGCATCGAACAACTTTCGGGTTGGGCCCGCACGAAAATCATTGGAGAGCAGCGTTGAAGACCGATACTGCCGATGTGCATTGGAACGAAGAATGGGCCACCGTCGATGCGGGGAGCAAATGGCTCACCCCTGAAGCGGACGTGATGGCCTGGGCCGAAACCCTGAAACCGGGGGCGCGTATTCTCGATCTCGGAGCGGGTGTCGGGCGTCACGCGCTTTGGCTCGCGGGTCGAGGGTTCGAGGTCGTTGCACTTGATGCCGCCTCTGCCGGCCTGGCGGAGATCGACCGCGCGGGCGGCGTCGAAACCGTTCTGGCGCGCATGCATGCGCTACCGTTCGCAGATCGAACCTTCGACCATGTGCTGTCGTGGAATGTGATCTATCACGGCGACGAAGATGTCTTGTTGCGCACTGTCGGAGAAATCCGCCGCGTGTTGGCCCCCGGGGGCACGTTCCTTGGCACCATGCTGTCCAAACGCCGTCTTTCGCATGAACGGAAGAAGGCTTTGGGGCGCGAGATCAGCCGCAACACGTGGGTGTTCGAAGCGCCCGCGGGCAGCGACAAGAACCACCCGCATTATTTCTGCAACGCCCCGGAACTGCTCGCGATGTTTTCGGGGTTCGAGGTCCTCTGGCTGGAAGACCGCGAGCACGAGAGCGAAGGCTCTTACCATTGGCATATGAAAGCGGAACGACTGCTATGATCACCACCTTCGTGGGCGCAACCGCCTATCTTCCGGGCGAGGTCGCCGAGACCAATGTGACCATGTCCGATGGCCGGATCGTCGAGATCGGCGGACCGGCGCAGGGTGAGGTGATCGACGCGCGTGGCCTGATCCTCGCCCCGGCGTTGATCGACGTGCATGGCGATGCTTTCGAGCGGCAACTCATGCCGCGCCCGGATGTCTACTTCCCGGTGGAGGCGGCTGTCATCGACACGGATCGCCAGCTTGCCTCGACCGGTATCGCCACCGCCTATCACGCGATCACGCTGGGGTGGGAGCCGGGGTTGCGCGATGTGAACCGGGGTCGCGGCCTGATGCAGGCGATGCGCGATCTGGCGCCGCGATTGACGGTCGAGAACCGGGTGCAACTGCGGTGGGAGACCTTCGCCTTCGAGGCGCTCGACGTGATCGACTGGGCGCTGGGCGGGCCGCTGTTGCCGTCGATCGCCTTCAACGATCACACATCGATGGCGATGCGCGCGATGGATACGTCGGTGCAGGATCGCGGCTTCGAACTGTCCCCGGATTTCGCCACCGCCTCGCTCGATGACGAACGGCTGCGTCAACGCACGGCCAAGAACGCGAAACGGGCAGGCCTGTCGGATGACGATTACCTCGCGCTTTTGGGCAAGGTCTGGGATCGGCGCGGCGAGGTGCCTGCGATGATCGCAAAAGTCGCCGAGATGGGACGCAGCGTGGGCGCGCCGATGCTCAGCCATGATGACACCCGTGCCGAAACCCGCGCATGGTTTCGCGACCAAGGTGCGAGCGTCGCCGAGTTTCCCATGGTTCTCGAAGCTGCGCAGGCAGCGCGCGACGCGGGCGACACCATCATTTTCGGCGCGCCCAATGCGGCCCGTGGCGGGAGCCATATCGGAAGCCTGTCGGCAGGGGATATGGTCGAAGCGGGGCTCTGCGATGCGCTGGCCTCGGACTATTTCTATCCGGCGATGCTCGCCGCCGTTGCGCGTCTGGACCACGAACGCCGGGCGGATCGCCTAACGCTTTGGTCCCTGGTGTCGGACGGTCCCGCGCGGACCATGAACCTGTCCGACCGGGGCGAGATTTCCGTTGGGAAACGGGCGGACTTGGTGCTGGTCGACTGGCCGGATGGGCATGCTCCGTCCATCCTGGGCACATGGGTGGCAGGGCGCGCGGCTTACCGAGGTGAGCCTGCGGCCCGTGGTCAAAGCGTGACCCAGTCGTCGAAAAGCCTGTCACAAAACTATTATGAAACTGTCAAATAGCGGTAAAGGACTCGACGTTTAAGACCCCCAGTCAACTCGGGGGACTTACATGCTTGCCGTCAATAACCTGACCAAGACCTTCGGTCAGAACGTGGCCGTGGACGACGCCACCTTTACCGTCGACCAGCCCATGATGATCGGAATCATCGGGCGTTCGGGGGCGGGCAAGTCGACGTTCCTGCGCATGATGAACCGCCTGACCGACGCGACCTCGGGGGTGTTGGAGTTCAACGGGCGCAACGTGCTCGACCTCAAGGGGCACGAGCGGCGGGCGTGGCAGTCGGACTGCGCGATGATCTTTCAGCAGTTCAATCTGGTGCCGCGCATGGACGTCGTGTCGAACGTGCTTCACGGCACGCTGGGACGACGCTCGACCGTCGCCACGCTTTTCAACCTGTTCCCGCGGGACGACATTCATCGCGCCATCGACATTCTCGAACGCCTCGGGATCGCGGAGCACGCCGCCAAGCGCGCCGAGGCGCTCTCGGGCGGCCAGCAGCAGCGCGTGGCGATCGCCCGCGCGCTGATGCAGGACCCCAAGATCATCCTGGCCGATGAGCCCATCGCCTCGCTCGACCCGATGAACGCCCAGACCGTGATGGAGGCGCTGCGCCGCATCCACGAGGAAGACGGGCGCATGGTGATCGCCAACCTCCACACGCTCGATACCGCGCGCCGCTACTGCGACCGCATCATCGGCATGCGCGACGGGCGGGTGGTTTTCGACGGCACGCCCGGGCAGCTCACGACCGGGGTCGCACGCGACATCTACGGGGCGGGCGACGACTTCTCCGAAGGGGCGACCTCGACCGAGATCCGCGACGACCACGAACAGCTCGAGGAGGCCGAGCGCCTGCTTGCGAAGGTCACCGTCTGAGACACCGACACAAGATTTCATCTGCCCGCACCACACCGAACACCCGCGGGCGCAACCAACTGGAGAGAAAGATGAAGAAACTGATCGCAGCCGCGCTCACGACCACGGCTCTTACCGGCACCGCGTTCGCCGAAAGCCACGGCATGGGCATCGAGGAGTTCAACATCGGTATCCTGGGCGGTGAGAACGCTCAGGACCGCCTGGCCAACCACGAATGCCTGAAGAGCTACGCCGAGGACGCGCTCGGCGTTCCGGTCAAGCTTTTCGCCCCGGCCGACTACGCCGGCGTGATCCAGGGCCTGCTGGGCGGCACCATCGACATGGCCTGGCTCGGTGCCTCGGGCTATGCCGCGACCTACCTGCAGGACCCCGAGGCGGTCGAGCCGGTGCTGGTCAAGATCAACCTCGACGGCTCCTACGGTTACCATTCGATCGGCTTCGCCCGGAAGGACTCGGGCGTCACGTCCCTGGCCGACATGGAAGGCAAGGTCTTTGGCTTCGGCGATCCGAACTCCACCTCGGGCTACCTGATCCCCTCGATCGAGATCCCGCAGGAAGGCGAGGCGATCACGATGGAGCCGGGCGACTATTTCGCCGACGTGCGCTTCACCGGCGGTCACGAGCAGACCATCGTCGCGGTCAACAACGGCGACATCGACGGCGGCGTGACCTGGGCCGACGGGCAGGGCGCCTGGGAAGACGGCTACAACTCCGGCGCGCTGCGCAAGGCCGTGGACGCGGGCCTCGTCGACATGAACGACCTGGTGGAGATCTGGCGCTCCAAGCCGATCCCCGAAGGCCCGATCGTTTTGCGCACCGCGCTCCCGCAGGACGTGAAGACCACCATGACCGAGCTCGTGGACGGCCTCTACGACGCCGACCCGGACTGCACCTACAACATCTCCGCCGGCGAAAGCCTGGGCTTCGATCCGATCACGCACGATGCGTATCTCTCGATCATCGAAGCGCGCAAGGCGAAGTCCGAGTGATCCGGATTTGAGCAGCCTCGAGCCTCGCCGCACAACGCGGCGGGGCTCTATTACGGAAAGGCCCCCCATGTCCGATGTCGAACTGGATTTCCGCGCGCACTACGTAGCGCTGGTCGCACGCAAGCGGCTCTACGGCGGGATCATGCTGGCGATTTTCGCGCTCCTGATGATATCCGGCTTCATGCTGGCCGACAGCCGCAACGCCGGCGGGTTCTGGGACGGGATCCTGAACGTCTTCGATTTCCCGGCCGATGTCTGGGCCGATACTGCGCCGAAGCTGGACCAGCTGCCCGGTCACGTCGTCACCTATTTCCCGTCGCTGATCGAGACAATCAACATCGCCGCGGTCGCGACCCTCGTGGGCGCGATCCTGGGCACGGTGCTGTCGCTTCTGTCGACCCGAGGTCTGGCCCGCTGGCCGCGGCTCATCGGGCTTTTCCGCCGGGTGATGGACATCATGCGCGCGGTGCCCGAGATCGTCATCGCGCTGATCCTGATTTTCGTGCTGGGCGGCGGTCCGGTGCCCGCGATGATCGCCATCGCCTTCCACACCTCCGGCGCGCTTGGAAAGCTCTTCTCCGAGGTGAACGAGAACGCGGACCTCAAGCCCGTCGAGGGGCTGTCGTCGGTCGGCGCGCGCTGGGGCCAGCGGATGTGGCTGGGCATCATCCCGCAGGTCGCGCCGAACTACCTCTCCTATGCGCTGCTGCGTTTCGAGATCAACATCCGCGCCTCGGCCATCCTGGGCTTCGTGGGCGCGGGCGGCATCGGCTACGAGCTCAAGAATGCGATGGCTTGGGGGCAGGGCAAATACGACGAGGCCGCCGCCATCTTCATCCTCCTGTTCCTCACCATCGTGTTCTTCGACCAGCTGTCGAGCCACGCCCGCAACCGGCTTGTCCATGAAGGAGGCCGCTGATGTCCGCCATGACCGCGACGAACCCCGACCTGCGCGGGTTCATCGACACGCGTTTCGCGCGCAAGAAGCTTCTGTCGATCGGGGTGCCCGTGCTGGTGCTCGCCTACCTCGTCTACATCGTCTTCGCCTTCGACATTCCCGGGCTGGCCGGGCGCGCACGGATCGACAACGCCCAGACGCTGACCCGCGACATGGTAAGCTACAAGACCCACGTGACGCGCGACAACCGCGACGGGGAGACCAGCGTGTCCGTCGAGGGTGAACGCAAGGGGGAATACCCCGAGGGCGTGACACCGGACTGGGTCGACATCGCAGGTGACACCACGACGATCCGCCTGGGCGGCGGGCAGGTCGTGACCTTCCTGCCGGACACCGCGCTGCGCATGGAAATCCCCGACTTCGGCACGATCGAAGCCCGGATGGAGGGGCGCGAGGTGGTGACCAATCTCGAGGAACCGATCCCCGACTGGATCAGCCTGTCTCGTGCCCGCATGGCGATCACGACCGCGGAAGGGCGGGTGTCCTTCACCCGTAACCGCACGGAGGTGTTCAACTACTTCTACGGTTGGGAGCTGTTCTTTTTCACCTTCGACAGCCCCTATCACGGCTACGCGGCGGGCGAGATCCTGTTCGGCCCGCGCATCGATCCGGAGCGCGGCAACATCGCGGGCTCGCTCGAGGATTTCTGGCACAACAAGATGTGGAGCCACGGGCAGGTCGTCTGGGCGCTGTTCGAAACGATCCTGATGGCCTTCCTGGGCACCTTCGGGGCGGCGGTGATCTCGCTCCCGCTGGCGTTCTTGGCGGCCAAGAACTTCACGCCGCTCGGCCCCGTCCGCTTCGCGCTGCGCCGGTTCTTCGACCTGTTTCGCGGCATCGACGGGCTGATCTGGACGATCATCCTTGCCCGCGCCTTCGGTCCCGGGCCGATGACCGGGGCGCTGGCGATCCTGCTCACGGACACCGGGTCCTTTGGCAAGATGTTCTCGGAGGCCTTGGAGAACGTCGACGAAAAGCAGATCGAAGGCGTGTCCTCGACCGGGGCGGCCGTTGCGCATCGCTATCGCTTCGGTGTCATCCCTCAGATCACGCCGGTGCTTTTGTCTCAGGTGCTCTACTTCTTCGAATCCAACACCCGCTCGGCCACGATCATCGGGGCAATCACGGGCGGCGGGATCGGGCTTCTCCTGACGCAAGCCATGATCACCCAGAAGGATTGGGAAGAGGTCACCTATTACATCGTGCTCGTCGTCCTCATGGTCATGGCGATGGACAGCGTTTCCGGCTTCCTTCGCAGAAAGCTGATCAAAGGCGAATGATGCGGTATCTCATCACGGGCGCGAACCGCGGCATCGGGGCAGTGCTTGCCCGGGCCGCCGAAGAGCGCGGGCATTCGGTGATCCGGCATGGCCGGACCAAGCGCGGCGTGATCTGCGACCTTGCCGAGCGGCTGGACGACAGCGGCAAATTCTTTCGCTTTTCCGGGGGAGAAAGGGCGTTCTGATGCCAAAGCTGAGACATGAACCGCTTGTCCACGAGGGCGCCGACTTGCACGAGGTCACGACGGGGCGCTACGTCGAAATCGGCGAGGGGAGCCGCGTGCTCTTTTCCCACTTCGGCGATTATTCCTATTGTGACCGATACGCCGAGATCGCCAACACGCAGATCGGCAAATTCGCAAATATCGCGGCCTTCACGCGGATCGGACCGACGGATCATCCGATGCACCGCGCGTCGCTGCATCATTTTCTCTATCGCTCGGCGGACTACTGGGCCGATGCCGAACCGGACGTGGATTTCTTTGAGCATCGCGCATCCCGTGTGGCCCTTATCGGGCATGACACGTGGATCGGCCACAATGCGGTGGTGAAACCCGAAGTCACCATCGGTCACGGGGCGGTCGTCGCGGCACAAAGCATGGTGACCAAAGACGTGGATCCCTACACCATCGTGGCGGGCGTGCCTGCAAAACCGATACGCGAGAGGTTCCCGCGCCAGATCGCGGATCGCCTCATGGCGCTGGGCTGGTGGGATTGGGATCACGGCACGCTGCGCGACCGGCTGGACGATTTCCGGCATATGGAGATTGAAGCCTTCCTTGAAAAATACGAGGCCTGAGGCGCTAATCGCTCTCGATGGTGAGCGCCACGCGGCTTCCGGCGAAACTGGTCACACCGTATTCCAATGGGTCCCCGTCGGGCGTGGTGTTGATCGCCCGGGTGCGCAGGATCGGCTCCCGTTCGCGCACGCCGAGGTGCAGTGCGAGTGCCGGGTCCGCCAGTTCCGCCGTCACACGGGTCTGGGCGCGCAGATAGTCCGGAATGCCGTTCGCCCGCAGCGCGTTGGTGACGGACGTTTCGGTGAGGAACGTCTCGGCAAGTCTGGGTAGTCGCTCGGCCGAAAAGATGCTCTCGAAATGCGCGAGCACCGCGCCGCCCGAACGACTCAACCCTTCGTAGACAACCACGGGATCGCCGGAAGCGAGGCCCAGGGCCTCTGCCTCGACGTTGCGAGCGGGGCGGGTTTCGACGCGAAGGCGCTTCTTGTCGACGAGCTTGCCGGTCGCCGAGACGTTCTGGTGAAACCGCACACGTTTGCCGATGGGATAATCGGTCACCTCCTGCGCCACGAAGGCGCCAGAACCGCGACGTGTGTAGACCAGACCCCGCTCGACCAGATCGCCCAAGGCGCGGCGCACCGTATGACGATTCACGCCGAACCGCGCGGCAAGTGCGGCCTCGGTCGGAAGTTTGCCTCCGGCGTGATACAGCCCCTCGCGCATTTCGTCCTCGAGCGTTCCCGCGATGTGTTTCCAGATCGGTGTGCGTGCCATCCCGGCCCCTTGTTACGAAAAATTCACAAGACTCTTCTTGCTGCTATTCGGCAGTCTTCGGTATGATTTGTATAGTTGTCTATATAACTCGACAAGGTGTCTAATGACCCAGACGGACCAGAACATCGAGGCGCGCAAAGGCTGGATGGGCCTGCTTGCGAAAGCCCCGCCCGCGCAGCTTGCGGCCCTCTTCGACACGGTCGAGCCGAAACCCGGTTTCACTTGGCTTCGGCCTTGCGAAGTGGGGGGCGTCATGCTGCGCGGGCGTATGGGCGGCACGGGTGCGCCGTTCAACCTGGGCGAAATGACCGTGACGCGCTGTGCGTTGAAATTGGAGACCGGCGAAGTTGGCCACGCCTATGTGCAGGGGCGCGACAAGGCCCATGCCGAACGCGCCGCCCTGATCGACGCGATGATGCAGACGAAAGCGGGCGAAGGATTGCGGGCAAAAGTGCTCGACCCGCTGCAAGACGCGATGACGAGGGCTAAAGCGGATCGTGCGGCCAAGGCGGCGGCGACCAAGGTCGACTTTTTCACGATGGTGCGGGGAGACGATTGATGCTCGATGACGCTCTGAATGGCGGGTTCGAAAATCCGCCTGTTCAATCGTCGCATGCGTTTCGCGCGGCACTCTCGGCCCTTGCCCGCCCCGGGCGGGTTGAGCGGATCATGGGTGCAGAAGCCCCCGGCCTGTCTGAGGCCGCGGCGACTTTGCTCCTGACGCTTTGTGATGCGGAAACGCCAATCTACCTTGCGCCAGGACACGACAGCGAAGCGCTGGGACAGTGGATCGCCTTCCATATTGGTGCGCCGTTGGTCGGCCCGTCGCATGCCATGTTCGCGCTGGGCGCTTGGGACGCGCTGATGCCGCTCACCGGCTATCCTGTCGGGACCCCCGAATACCCTGATCGGGCGACAACGCTCATCGTCGAGGTCGAGGCGCTCACGCCGCCGACCGCCCGGCTGACGGGGCCGGGGGTCGAAACGGTCGCCCGGATGCGCCTGCCCGAAACCGACCCCTTCCGCGCCAATCGTGCGCTCTTTCCGCTGGGGCATGATTTCTTTTTCACCGCAGGCGAACAGATCGCCGGGTTGCCCCGCACCACGATCGTGGAGGACCTCTGATGTATGTCGCCGTCAAAGGTGGCGAACGCGCCATCGACAATGCCCACACCTGGCTGGCCGAAGAACGGCGGGGTGACACCTCGGTTGCCGAGCTTTCGGTCGCGCAAATCCGCGAGCAACTGTCGCTCGCCGTGAACCGTGTCATGGCCGAAGGGTCGCTCTATGACCCGGACCTCGCGGCCCTTGCGATCAAACAGGCGCGCGGAGATCTGATCGAAGCGATCTTTCTGATCCGTGCCTATCGCACGACGTTGCCGCGCCTTGGACATGCCGAGCCGGTCGATACCGGGAAAATGGCCTGTGATCGCCGCATTTCGGCGACGTTCAAGGACGTGCCGGGCGGGCAGGTTCTTGGCCCCACCTTCGACTACACGCACCGCTTGTTGGATTTCGCGCTGGAGGCCGAGGGGCTTCCCCCAGCGGCCGAGACCTCCGAGGCGCAGACCGGCGACACGCCCCGCGTCACTGAGTTTCTGAACAAGGGCGGGCTGATCCAGTCCGAGGCGAGATCGGATGCCACTCCCCCTGACATGACCCATGCGCCGATGCAGTATCCGGCGGGTCGTCCACTGCGCCTTCAGGCGCTCACGCGGGGGGACGAAGGGTTCGTCCTGTCGATGGCCTATTCCACGCAGCGCGGCTATGGCCGCAACCACCCCTTCGTGGGCGAATTGCGCATCGGCAAAGTCGCGGTCGAGATGGATATTCCCGAACTCGGGTTCGCCATCGAGATCGGAGAAGTCACGCTCTCCGAATGCGAAACGGTGAACCAGTTTGCGGGCTCCAGGACCGAGCCTGCGCAGTTCACCCGGGGTTATGGCCTTGTCTTCGGCCAGACCGAGCGCAAGGCGATTTCCATGGCGCTCGTGGATCGGGCGCTTCGGTGGGAGGAGCTTGGCGAAGACAACCTGGGCGCTCCCGCGCAGGACGAAGAATTCGTCCTCGCACATTCCGACAACATCCAGGCGACCGGGTTTCTGGAACACATCAAGCTACCGCACTACGTCGATTTCCAGTCCGAGCTGGAACTGGTGCGCAAGATACGGCGCGACGCCGCCGAAGCCGCGATGCAGGAGGCTGCAGAATGACCGACCAGACGGGCGCGACCACGAGCGACTACAATTTCGCCTATCTCGACGAGCAGACAAAGCGGATGATCCGCCGCGCGCTGCTCAAGGCCGTGGCGATCCCCGGCTACCAGGTGCCGTTCGCCAGCCGGGAAATGCCGATGCCCTATGGCTGGGGCACGGGCGGCGTCCAGGTGTCTGCCGCCTGCCTCACCCCAGACGACACGTTCAAGGTGATCGACCAGGGCGCGGACGACACGACCAATGCGGTGTCGATCCGCAAGTTCTTCGAGAAAACCGCCGATGTCGAAACGACGGAGCACACGCAGGACGCCACGATCATCCAGACCCGGCACCGCATACCCGAAGCGCCGCTGACCGAGGATCAGATCCTCGTCTACCAGGTGCCGATCCCGGAACCGCTTCGGTTCCTCGAACCCCGTGAGACCGAGACACGCAAGATGCATGCGCTCGAGGAATACGGGCTGATGCATGTGAAGCTCTACGAGGACATCGCGCGGCACGGGCATATCGCGACCAGTTATGCCTACCCGGTGAAGGTCGAAGGGCGCTACGTCATGGACCCGTCGCCGATCCCGAAGTTCGACAACCCGAAACTGGAAATGGCGGCGATCCAACTGTTCGGCGCGGGGCGTGAGCAGCGGATTTACGCGATCCCGCCCTATACGCAGGTGGTCAGCCTCGATTTCGAGGATCACCCCTTTGATCCCTCGAAGGCCGACGCGCCCTGCGACCTTTGCGGGGCCGATCACACCTATCTCGACGAGGTGATCATCGACGATGCGGGCGGGCGGATGTTCGTTTGTTCCGACACCGATTATTGCGCCGGACGGCAGGCTCAAGGCCACCGTGGGCGCCTTTCCCCGGAGGCCGCAGAATGACGCCGCTCCTGTCTGTCAAGAACGTCACCAAGATGTATGGCGACCGCATCGGCTGCGCCGATGTGTCCTTCGACCTCTATCCCGGCGAAGTCATGGGGATCGTGGGCGAGAGCGGCTCCGGCAAGTCCACGCTTCTCGCGGCCCTTGCTGGTCATCACGCGCCGGACCGGGGCGAGGTGCATTTCGACACCCGCGCCGAGGGTCTGCGCGATACGCTCACCATGAGAGAGCCGGAACGCCGGATGCTCGCGCGCACCGACTGGGCCTTTGTCCATCAGAACCCGCGCGACGGGCTTCGCATGAGCGTGAGCGCGGGTGGCAATGTTGGTGAGCGGCTGATGGCGGTCGGAGCCCGCAACTACGGCGACATTCGCGACACCGCCACGGATTGGCTCGGTCGGGTCGAGATCAACGCCGACCGCATCGACGACCGCCCCCGTGCCTTCTCCGGTGGCATGCAACAACGTCTTCAGATCGCGCGCAACCTGGTCACCGGTCCGCGTCTTGTGTTCATGGACGAACCCACCGGCGGGCTGGACGTTAGCGTGCAGGCGCGACTTCTCGACCTTCTGCGCGGGCTGGTGCGCGAAATGGGGTTGTCGGCGATCATCGTGACCCATGACCTCGCCGTCGTGCGCCTGCTGGCGGATCGTCTGATGGTGATGAAATCAGGCCATGTGGTGGAAAGCGGGTTGACCGATCAGGTGCTCGACGACCCGCAGCACGGCTATACCCAGCTTCTCGTGTCCTCCGTCCTACAGGTGTGAATGATGATCCGGATCGAAAATGTCTCGAAAACTTTCACGCTGCACAACCAAGGCGGTGCGGTGATCGAAGTGATGCGCGACGCCAACTTGACCGTCGGCGCCGGGGAATGCGTGGCACTTACCGGAAGCTCGGGTGCCGGGAAATCCACTTTGATGCGGATGATCTACGGCAACTACCTTGCCGCGTCGGGACGGATCGTGGTGGGCGAGGTTGACGTCGCCCGCGCCGAGCCGCGCGAAATTCTCGAATTGCGCCGACATACGCTTGGCTATGTGTCTCAGTTCCTGCGCGTCGTTCCGCGTGTTCCGACGCTCGACGTGGTGGCCGAACCCTTGCGCGCCGTGGGTGTGCCGGGCAATGCGGCGCGGGCCCGTGCCGAAGAGCTTCTGGCGCGCCTCAATATCCCCGAAACGCTCTGGGGGCTGTCGCCGACGACCTTCTCGGGTGGGGAACAGCAGCGGGTGAACATCGCGCGGGGCTTTGCTCACGAATACCCCGCCATGCTGCTCGACGAGCCGACCGCTTCGCTCGATGCGGTCAACCGCGCAACCGTGTTGTCGCTGATCGAAGAAGCCAAGGCGCGCGGGGCTGCCATCGTCGGGATTTTCCATGACGAGGCCGCCCGCGACCGCGTCGCGGATCGTCAGATCGACGTGAGCAATTTTACCCCGGCGCGCGTGGCATGAGCGGGCTCTTCGCCATTGTCGGCCCTTCCGGCGTCGGAAAAGACACGCTGATGGAGGCTGCGCGCGAGGCCGATCCGTCCATCGTGCTGGTCCGACGGGTCATAACCAGGCCCAGCACATCGGGCGGCGAGGACTTTGCCGGTGTCACGCGGGACGAGTTCGCCGGCCTCAAAGGCAAGGGGGCCTTCGCATTGGATTGGGAGGCGCACGGGCTGGCCTATGGCATTCCCGCCGACATTCAGGCCGACCTCGCCGCGGGTCACACCGTTCTGTTCAATGGCTCGCGCGCGATGCTGGCCGATGCCGCCGAAGCCTTTCCGGGGATGCGCGTGATCCACGTCACGGCAAGGCCCGATGTGCTGTCCGAACGCCTGAGGGCCCGAGGTCGCGAAACCGAGGATGATATCCGCGCACGCCTCGACCGCGCGGCGTTGCCGCTGCCGGAGGGTCTCGACGTGGTGGAAATCGACAATTCGGGTCGGATCGAGGACGCGGTCACCGCGCTCTTGCGGATCGTTCAGCCGGTCAACGCGTAACGATGCAGAAGATGGAACCACCCGTCCTCGGCCTCGCCAAAGAGGCACAGGTCTTCGACGACGAAGGGCTGAGGCAGGCGCGGTTCCATCACGGGAGCAAGGGCTGCGCGGACACGCTCGGCGTCGTCGGTGGGCAGTTTGCCGGTCAAAGTGAGATGGAATCTGAACTCGCTCAAGACGTAAGGATAACCCCAGGCGCGCAAGTGCGCCTCCTGTGCCGGGGTCAGACCCGCCGCACGACGCCGGGCCAGTTCCGCTTCGCCGGCCGGGGCGCGAAACCCGTCCAGCTCTTTGACGACCGTGGCGGCGAAAGCGGCAAGATCGGTGGTGTCACCTTCGGGCACGAGGGCGAGAAAACCGCCGAGCCGCGCGAGTCGCAGGCTCGGCATCACGACAGGGTGCAGGGTCTGCGCCAAAGCGTGAACCGCCGCCTCCAGATCCTGGCGTCCGCGACCTTCGACGATGCTGAAGGGCGGTTTGAGGGTGCCGTGAAATCCGTATTTTCGCGGGGTGGCGGTGAGGTCGGACACTGGGGCGGGCAAGCCCGGAATGTCGGGGTGTGCGACCTCGCGGCCGTCGGTCGCACTCCAACCCAGCCAAGCATCGGCAAATTCCGCCAAAGGGCCAGGGCGCGGGGCGAAGTAGGCAGCGTATCTGGAATAGTTTTTCATCTGGGCGGGGTAACGGGCTTTTGTCACATTCCGGTGACACGGGGCCGCTATCAGCGCCGGATCGTCAAGAGGCAAGACATATGACCGACCAGATCCTGACCAACGCACAGATCGTATTAGAGGCCGAAGTGATGCACGGCACGATCGTCGTCGCCGACGGCCATATCCGCGCGATCGACCTCGGAAATACGAGCGTCACTGGGGCGATCGACTGCGAAGGTGATTTCATCATGCCGGGTTTGATCGAGCTCCACACCGACAACCTCGAACGTCATATCGAACCGCGCCCCGGCGTCGACTGGCCCCACGCGGCGGGCATCCTCGCGCATGACGGCGAACTGGCCTCGACCGGGATCACCACGGTGTTCGACGCGCTGCGGGTCGGATCGATCCATTCGGGTGGCAAGGGAAACTACGGCAAATACGCCCGTCAGGTCGCCTCGGAGATCATGGCCCTGCGCGACAAAGGGGCGCTGCGCATCAACCATTACATCCACCTTCGCGCCGAGATCTGTTCGGAAACGCTGATCGAGGAGATGGAGGAATTCGGCCCGGAAGATCGCATCGGGATTGTCAGTCTTATGGATCACACGCCGGGGCAACGGCAATTCCGGGATATCTCGAAGCTCAAACAATATGTGGCCAAGAAGCGCTCGATGACCGACGACGAATTCGAGGATCACGTCAGCCGCCTGCTCGAGCTTCAGCGCACCCATGGTCCGCGCCACGAAACCGAAGCGGTCGCCCACGCGCATCGCATGGGCGCGGTGCTTGCCAGTCATGACGACACGACTCACGAACATGTCGATGTTTCGGCCCGGCATGGAATTCACCTCGCGGAGTTCCCGACCACGCGCGAGGCCGCCGAAGCCTGTCACGCGCATGGCATTCAAGTGATGATGGGAGCGCCGAACCTTATCCGGGGCGGGTCGCACTCCGGCAATGTCGCAGCGCATGAGCTGGCGGAAGCCGGACTGCTCGACATCGTCTCCTCCGACTATGTGCCCTCTGCGCTCATGTCGTCGGCGTTCCTGCTTGCGGACGTATGGGATGACCTTCCCGGCGCCATTCGCTGCGTCACGTCCAATCCCGCACGGGCTGCAAAGCTCGAAGATCGCGGCCGGGTCGTCCTTGGTCTGCACGGCGACCTCGTGCGTGTCGGCCGAGTGGACGGAACGCCAGTGGTGCGTGGCGTGTGGTGTCACGGACGCCAGATTGGATAAGCAGCTTGTCGTGCGCGGGCTTCAGCGACGGCAGCGGATCGTGTCCTGAGGGAATAGCTGATGCGTCGTGCCGTGCAGTGGTGGGTGAGATCGTCGGGACCTCGCCTTGTGAACCCCGGCCTTAACAAATGTGAAGGCTGCCGTGGTGGTCTCCGGCATGGTCTACGCCTCCTGCGTTCTTGAGCTGAACTCAAGGAAAAACAGTGGCTTACCTGTAGGGAAATGGTGCCCAGGAGAGGACTCGAACCTCCACGTCCATACGGACACTAGCACCTGAAGCTAGCGCGTCTACCAATTCCGCCACCTGGGCAGGTGTCGTGGAGCCGCGATGTAAGGCCCCGGGCGGGGGCTGTCAACGGGATTCTCGCAGTTTCAATTCGCCTTGTTCGCGCGCGCCCGCACCGCTATGCAGGACCCCGTATTTGCGAAGGAGATCGCGATGTCGAAACTCGTCACCATTTACGGCGGTTCGGGCTTTGTCGGGCGCTACATCGCCCGCCGGATGGCCAAGGCCGGTTGGCGCGTGCGCGTGGCCGTGCGGCGCCCGAACGAGGCGCTGTTCGTGAAGCCCTATGGCACGGTCGGACAGGTCGCCCCCATCCTGTGCAACATCCGCGACGATGCCTCGGTGGCCGAGGCGATGACGGGCGCGGACGCGGTGGTGAACTGCGTGGGCACCTTCGACAAGGGCGGGAAGAACAATTTCGACGCGGTCCAGAATCTGGGCGCCGAACGCGTGGCGCGGCTCGCGGCCGAGAAGGGCGTCGCGCAGCTCGTGCACCTGTCGGCCATCGGCGCGGACACCAACGGGGCCAGCCTCTATGCCCAGTCCAAGGGCAAGGGCGAAGAGGCGATCCTCAAGCATTTCCCGGATGCCGTGATCCTGCGCCCTTCGGTGATGTTCGGGCCCGAGGACAACTTCTTCAACCGCTTCGCGGCGATGTCCCGCATGGGGCCGATCCTTCCCATCGTCGGCGGGCAGACCAAGTTCCAGCCGGTTTTCGTCGACGACGTCGCGGCCGTGGCCGAAAAGGCGGCGAAGGGCGAGGCGACGCCGGGCATCTACGAACTGGGCGGGCCGGAGGTGCAGACCTTCCGCGAACTCATGGTCGATATGCTGACGGTCATCCAGCGCCGCAAGATCATCCTGAACATGCCGTTCTGGCTGGCCGGGGTCATGGGGTCGATCTTCGACGCGGGCTCTGCCATGACGGGCGGTCTGGTGCCTGCGCCGCTGACCCGCGACCAGGTGACGCAGCTCAAGCAGGACAACGTCGTGGCCGACGGCGCGAAGACCTTCGCCGATCTCGGCATCACCCCGACGGCGATGGAAGTGGTCATTCCGCAATACCTGTGGCGCTACCGCACCACGGGCCAGTACGCGGACATCACGCAGTCGGCACGCAACCTGCGCACCTGAACGGCGTTCCATGATGCGAAGGGCCGGTCCCGCGGGGCCGGCCTTTTCATGTTCAGGTGTAGGCGATGACCAGCAGCACGATGCCCAGGATGACGCGGTAGATCACGTAGGGCGTGAAGCTCACCGAGCGCAGAAGCCGCATCATGAAGGCGAGCGCGAAAAGGGCCGCGACGAAGGCCATCGCCGCCGCGATCGCCCCGTCGCGCAGCACCGCCCAGTTCGCCTCGGTCGCCGCTTCGGCCCCGAGGAGCAGGCCCGAGGCGAGGATCGTCGGGATCGACATCAGCATGGCAAGCCGCGTGCCGTCCTCGCGCCGGTACCCCAGCGCACGCGCGCCGGAGATCGTCGCGCCGGAGCGCGAGGTGCCGGGGATCAGGGCCAGCGCCTGCCAGAACCCCATGATGACCGCGTCGCGCAGTGTCCAGTCGTGGTCGGTCTTGGTCTCGGCCCCTTTCTGGTCGACCCAGTAGAGCACGAGCCCGAAGAGCAGCATGGTCCAGCCGATCACCGCGACCGAGCGCAGCGCATCCTCGAGCCCGCTCAGCTTGAACGCGACGCCGAGCGCCAGCACCGGCACGGTCGCGATGCCAAGCAGGAAGGCGAGCCGCGCGCCCTCGGTGTCGGTGCGGCCGGTCAGCATTCGCGGCACCCCAAGAAGCGCCAGGCGCACGTCGCGCCAGAAGAACAGGACGACCGCGCCGAGCGTCCCGACGTGGACCGCCACGTCGATGAACAGGCCCTGGTCGGCAAGGCCGGTGAGATTCGGAAGGAGAATCAGGTGTCCGGACGAGGAAACCGGCAGGAACTCGGTAAGTCCTTGAATTGCTGCCACGATGAAGAGGTGGAAGAGTGTCATGCGGTTTTCCGCTGTCCGATAAGTTGCCCAAAGCTAACCTGCTGGAAATAAATGGAAAGCGGAAAATAAGGTAAGCGGTGCTGTCATATATTGCGGACTACGGCCCCGAAAATCCTCGAAAAATTTCCAGAACTTGCAATTTAGGTCAGCAGTTATGCCTTTTCTTTTTCAAAAAGGCTGGTAGATAGGCGGCTCGGAAGAACGGAGGACGTCCATGGCCAAGCAGCCGATGCTCAAATTCGTGACGGTGCAGCGCGACATGCCCGAGAAGCGTGGGCCAGAAGTGCGGCGCGAAGATTTTCACGAAATCTATGCCGAGTTCGCGGACGCCAAGGCGGCCGAGCAGGCGGCGCGGTGCAGCCAGTGCGGCGTGCCGTATTGCCAGAGCCACTGTCCGCTTCACAACAACATCCCCGACTGGCTGCGCATGACCGCGACCGGGCGTCTCAAGGAAGCCTACGAGCTCAGCCAGGAGACGAACACCTTCCCCGAGATCTGCGGCCGCATCTGCCCGCAGGACCGGCTGTGCGAAGGCAACTGCGTCATCGAACAATCGGGCCACGGCACCGTGACGATCGGCGCGGTCGAGAAATACATCACCGACACCGCCTTCGAAGAGGGTTGGGTCGAGGACATCGTGCCCGCCTCCGAACGCCCTGAAAGCGTCGGCATCATCGGGGCCGGCCCCGGCGGGCTGGCCGCGGCGGACCGCCTGCGCCGCGCGGGCGTGCAGGTCACCGTCTACGACCGGTACGACCGTTCCGGCGGGCTGATGACCTACGGCATCCCGGGCTTCAAGCTGGAGAAGGACATCGTGATGCGCCGCAACGCGCAGCTTGAGAAGGGCGGCGTCGAGTTCGTCCTGAACTGCAACGTGGGCGAAGACATCACCTTCCAGGAGATCCGCGAAAAGCACGACGCCGTGCTGCTCGCCACCGGGGTCTACAAGACCCGCGACTTGGGCGGGCCGGGGTCGGGCAGCGCCGGGATCGTGCGCGCGATCGACTACCTCACCGCGTCGAACCGCGCCTCTTTCGGGGACGATGTGCCGGAGCACGCCGACGGCTCGCTCTGGGCCGAGGGCAAGCGCGTCGTCGTCATCGGCGGCGGCGACACCGCGATGGACTGCGTGCGCACCGCGATCCGGCAGGGCGCGACCAGCGTCAAATGCCTCTACCGCCGCGACCGGGCCAACATGCCGGGCTCGCAGCGCGAGGTGGCGAACGCCGAGGAAGAGGGCGTCGAATTCGTCTGGATGGCCGCGCCCAAGGGCTTCAAGGGCGACCCGGTGTCCGGTGTCGTCGTGCAGCGCATGCGCCTGGGTCAGCCGGACGCGACCGGTCGGCGCAGTCCCGAGCCCATCGAGGGCGAGGAATACACGGAGGACGCCGACCTGGTGATCAAGGCGCTGGGTTTCGAGCCCGAGGACCTGCCGACGCTCTGGGGCGAAGAAGAGCTTCCCGTCACCCGCTGGGGCACGGTGAAGGCCGATTTCCGCACCGGCGCAACCGACATGGACGGTGTCTATGCGGTGGGCGACATCGTGCGCGGTGCCTCGCTTGTCGTCTGGGCGATCAAGGACGGCCGCGATGCGGCGGACGCGATCATCGAGCGCTTCAACGCGGCCGCTGCGGACATCGCGGCGGAGTGATCCTGCGGGATGGCGGCCGTTGCGAACGACACCGGCCGCCATCACCCCGCACCGACGAGGACCCAGGGTCAGGTCAGAACGCCTGACCCGAACGCAACGAGAGGAAGGAGGGTCAAGATGAGCATGCGCCTGATCGCGGCGACCGTTGGCGCGCTGACCCTTCCGGGGGCGGCCGCCGCCGCGGATTTCAACCCGCCCCAGGGCTGCGAGACGTTCCTGACCGTCCAGGCGCGGGAATGCTCGGTGTCCAACTTCTACCGCTGCGAAGGCTCCGCGCCGGTCAGGCTGTGGGAGGCGCTGTTCTCCGGCGACGGTATCCAGAGCATCGTGGCCTATGACGACAAGTACCAGTGGCTCGACGCACGCTATGCCTGGGACAATTCGCGCGAAGAGCTTCTGCCTCCGGCCGAGGATCCGATCGACATTGATGCGCTGATCGAAGAAGGCATCGACACGTTCCGCTTCACCATGCGCCGTTCGGCCCCCGATGACTCGCGCGAGATCACCGTGGTCGGTGCGGACATCCTGACCGACACGACGAGCACGATCGACGGCCGCGTGCTGGAACACGTGCGCACGGAAATGCAGATCCTGCGCGCCAACGGCACGGTGGAATACCACGCGCGCGGCATCCAGTACCTCGACCGGGACGAGCGGCTGTTCTTCCTCGGACCCGAGGAAGTCTACGACGAGGCGGGCAACGCCACACCTTTCGACGGCAGCCCCGTCGATTTCATCACACCGGGTGAGCCGGGCTTTGCCCAGACGCTCCCCCTTTACGAATGCGACCAGCAGAAGGCGGGGTTCAGCCCCGCGCCAGTTGCCCCCGCCATTGGGGGAAAGGAGACCGACCATGACCAAATTTGATGACCGTTGGGTGGCCGAGGAAGAAGCCAAGCGCGCCTATCTTGCCGAACACGGGATGTACCGCGACGAGTTCGAGCACGCCTCCTGCGGCGTCGGGCTCGTCGTGTCGATCGACGGCAAGAAAAGCCGCAAGGTCGTGGAATCGGGCATTGAGGCGCTGAAGGCGATCTGGCATCGTGGCGCGGTCGACGCGGACGGCAAGACCGGCGACGGCGCCGGCATCCACGTGCAGATCCCTGTCGACTTCTTCTACGACCAGGTCCGCCGCACCGGCCACGAGCCGCGCAAGGACGAGCTGATCGCGGTCGGCCAGGTGTTCCTGCCGCGCACCGACTTCGGTGCCCAGGAAACGTGCCGGACCATCGTGGAGACCGAAGTCCTGCGCATGGGGTACTACATCTACGGCTGGCGCCACGTGCCGGTCGATATTTCCTGCCTGGGTGAAAAGGCCAACGCGACCCGGCCCGAGATCGAGCAGATCCTGATCTCGAACGCCAAGGGAACCGACCAGGAAACCTTCGAGCGCGAACTCTACGTGATCCGCCGCCGGATCGAGAAGGCCGCGGCCGCCGCCGGCGTGGCGCAGCTCTACCTCGCGTCGCTGTCCTGCCGCTCGATCATCTACAAGGGCATGATGCTCGCCGAGCAGGTGGCCGAGTTCTACCCGGACCTCCAGGACGAGCGTTTCGAGAGCGCCTTCGCGATCTATCACCAGCGCTATTCGACCAACACTTTCCCGCAGTGGTGGCTGGCCCAGCCCTTCCGCATGCTCGCCCACAACGGCGAGATCAACACGCTGAAGGGCAACCTGAACTGGATGAAGAGCCACGAGATCCGCATGGCCTCGGGCGCGTTCGGGGACCTCGCGGAAGACATCAAGCCGATCGTGCCGCAGGGCTCGTCGGACTCCGCCGCGCTCGACTCCGTCTTCGAGGTGCTCGTGCGCGCGGGCCGCTCGGCCCCGATGGCGAAGACGATGCTGGTGCCGGAAAGCTGGTCCAAGCAGTCGGCCGAGCTGCCGCAGGCCTGGGTCGATATGTATTCCTATGCCAACTCCACGATGGAGCCGTGGGACGGCCCCGCCGCGCTTGCCATGACCGATGGTCGCTGGGTCTGCGCCGGGCTCGACCGCAACGGCCTGCGCCCGATGCGCTACGTCGTGACGGGGGACGGGCTGGTCATCGCGGGCTCCGAAGCCGGCATGGTGCCGGTGGACGAAGCGACCTGCGTCGAGAAGGGCGCGCTCGGCCCTGGCCAGCTGCTCGCCATCGACATGGAAGAGGGCAAGCTCTACCACGACGTCGAGATCAAGGACAAACTGGCCAACAGCCAGCCGTTCGGAGAATGGGTCGGCCGGGTCAACGACATCGACGAAGAGCTTCTGGGCGTCGAGGAGAAGGCGCTTCATTCCGGTAACGACCTGCGTCGCCGCCAGGTGGCCGCGGGCTACAGCCTGGAAGAGCTGGAATCGATCCTCGCGCCGATGGCGGAGGACGGCAAGGAAAGCATCGGTTCGATGGGCGACGACACCCCGAGCGCGGTGCTGTCCAACGAATACCGCCCCCTCAGCCACTTCTTCCGCCAGAACTTCAGCCAGGTGACGAACCCGCCGATCGACTCCTTGCGCGAATTCCGCGTGATGAGCCTCAAGACGCGGTTCGGCAACCTCAAGAACGTGCTCGACGAAGCCGGCAGCCAGACCGAGATCCTCGTGCTGGAAAGCCCCTTCGTCGGCAACGCGCAGTTCGACGAACTCGTGAAGCACTTCAACGCCAAGATGGTCGAGATCGACTGCACCTTCCCGGCCGACGGCGGGGAGCAGGCGCTGCGCGAGGGGCTGGCCCGCATCCGCGACGAGGCGGAAGAGGCCGTGCGCTCCGGCGCCGGGCACATCGTCCTGTCCGACATGGGTCAGAACGAGGACAAGGTGGGGATGCCGATGATCCTCGCCACCAGCGCGGTGCACAGCTGGCTGACCCGCAAGGGCCTGCGCACCTTCACCTCGCTCAACGTCCGCTCGGCCGAATGTATCGATCCGCACTACTTCGCGGTGCTCATCGCCGCCGGTGCGACCGTCGTGAACGCCTATCTCGCGGAGGACAGCCTTGCCGACCGGATCGAGCGCGGGCTCCTGGAAGGCACGCTGACCGACGCGGTGCGCAAGTACCGGGAAGCAGTGGACCAGGGTCTTCTCAAGATCATGTCCAAGATGGGCATCTCGGTCATCTCGTCCTATCGCGGGGGCCTGAACTTCGAGGCCGTCGGCCTGAGCCGTGCGATGGTCAATGAATACTTCCCGGGCATGACCAGCCGGATCTCCGGCATCGGCGTGGGCGGCATCCAGAAAAAAGCGCGCGCGATCCATGCCAAGGGCTGGCGCTCGGGTCAGGACGTGCTGCCGATCGGCGGTTTCTACAAGGCCCGCAAGGGCGGTGAGACGCACGCCTGGGGCGCGCAGACGATGCACCTGATGCAGGCGGCCTGCGATCGTGCCTCCTACGAGATGTGGAAGCAGTATTCCGCGCGGATGCAGGCCAACCCGCCGATCCACCTGCGCGACATGCTCGACATCAAGCCGCTGGGTGAACCGGTGCCGATCGAACAGGTCGAAAGCATCACCTCGATCCGCAAGCGTTTCGTGACGCCGGGGATGTCGCTGGGCGCGCTGTCGCCCGAGGCGCACAAGACCCTGAACGTCGCGATGAACCGGATCGGCGCCAAGTCCGACTCCGGCGAGGGCGGCGAGGACCCGGCGCACTTCGTGCCGGAGGCCAACGGCGACAACCCGTCGGCCAAGATCAAGCAGGTCGCGTCGGGCCGTTTCGGCGTGACCGCCGAATACCTGAACCAGTGCGAAGAGCTCGAGATCAAGGTGGCCCAGGGCGCCAAGCCCGGTGAGGGTGGTCAGCTGCCGGGGATGAAGGTCACCGACCTGATCGCCCGCCTGCGCCATTCGACCAAGGGCGTGACGTTGATCTCGCCGCCGCCGCACCACGACATCTACTCGATCGAGGACCTGGCGCAGCTGATCTACGACCTCAAGCAGATCAACCCGCGCTGCAAGGTGACGGTGAAGCTGGTGGCGTCCTCCGGCGTCGGCACCATCGCGGCCGGTGTCGCCAAGGCGAAAGCGGACGTGATCCTGATTTCGGGTCACAACGGCGGCACGGGCGCATCGCCCGCCACGTCGATCAAGTTCGCCGGCCTGCCGTGGGAAATGGGCCTGTCGGAAGCGCACCAGGTGCTTGCGATGAACAACCTGCGTTCGCGCGTCACGCTGCGTACGGACGGGGGGCTTCGCACGGGTCGTGACATCGTCATGGCCGCCATGATGGGGGCCGAGGAATTCGGCATCGGCACCGCCGCGCTGATCGCGATGGGCTGCATCATGGTGCGCCAGTGCCAGTCGAACACCTGCCCGGTGGGCGTCTGCACGCAGGACGAAAGCCTGCGGGCCAAGTTCACCGGCAACGCGGACAAGGTGGTGAACCTCATCACCTTCTACGCCACCGAGGTGCGCGAGATCCTCGCCCGCATCGGGGCCCGTTCGCTGGACGAGGTGATCGGCCGCGCCGACCTTCTGAGCCAGGTCAGCCGGGGTGCCGCGCATCTCGACGACCTCGACCTCAACCCGCTGCTGATCTCGGTCGACGGTGTCGATGCGTCGACCTACGACCGCACCCGGCCGCGCAACGAGGTGCTGGACACGCTCGACGCCGAGATCATCAAGGACGCCGCGCGCTTCCTGAACGACGGCGAGAAGATGCAGCTGCAATACGCGGTGCAGAACACGGCCCGGACCATCGGGACGCGGGTGTCGAGCCACATCGTCCGCAACTTCGGCATGAACAACAACCTTCAGCCGGACCACCTGACGATCAAGCTGGCGGGTTCCGCCGGTCAGTCTCTGGGCGCCTTCGCGGCCCCGGGTCTCAAGATCGAGGTGGCGGGCGACGCCAACGACTATGTCGGCAAGGGTCTGTCCGGCGGCATCGTCGTGGTGCGGCCCACCATGTCCAGCCCGCTGGTCGCCTCCGAGAACACGATCATCGGCAACACGGTGCTCTACGGGGCCACGGCCGGCTATCTCTTCGCCGCCGGCCGTGCCGGTGAACGCTTCGCGGTGCGCAACTCCGGCGCCCACGTGGTGATCGAAGGCTGCGGCTCGAACGGTTGCGAATACATGACCGGCGGTGTCGCGGTGATCCTGGGCACCATCGGCGCCAACTTCGGCGCCGGCATGACCGGGGGCATGGCCTATCTCTACGACCCGGACGCGGTGGCCGAGACCTACATGAACAAGGAAACCCTTGTGACGTGCCCGGTCACGGTCGACCACTGGGAGACCGAGCTGAAAGGCCTGATCGAACGCCACGTGCAGGAAACGGGCAGCCGGAAGGCCGCCGAGATCCTGCAACACTGGGACATCGAGAAGGACAACTTCCTCCAGGTCTGCCCGAAAGAGATGCTGCCGCACCTCTCGGCGCCGCTCAGCCTCGAAGAAGGGGCGATCCCGGCGGAGTGATCCGGAACGGATATCGAATGGAAGGGGCGGGCCGTGCGGTCCGCCCTTTTCGTGTCCGCCCCGCGGTGCGGTGGAGCAGTCACATTTTCCTCTGAGAGCAAGCGTTTCGGGTTATGCTCGACTCACACTTTGGGGGTTTGACATGACACATTTTCCAAAATTGATAGCTTTTCTCGCGTTCCTTCTGCCCGGCGCGGCCCTGGCCCAGCAGTGGGGCGCGGTGGGGATCGGTCCGGGTGGCGCTTATGGCTATGCCCATGACTGGAACACGGAACGGCAGGCCTATGGCTCTGCCGCGCGTGGCTGCGAATGGGATTGCACGGAGATCCGGACGTTCTTCAACACCTGCGCCGCGATGGCGGTCGCTTCGAACGGCGGTTGGGGCTGGGGCACCGGCGCGTCGCGCGGCGCGGCCGAGTCCCGGGCGATGGGCTATTGCCGCCAGTACGGAAACGGCTGCCGGGTGCGTGTCTGGGCCTGCTCCGGCTGACCACGGGCGGGGGCTCACCCCCGTTCACGTTCGCGGGAAGGCCGGCCGTGCCGGGTCGCCCGCACCGACTTCCGTGCTAACCTGGGCGCGGGGGAATTCCATGCTGCTCGCGATCTTCACAACGGCGCAGTTCTTCCTGCGCGTCATCCTCGGGCTGTCCATCGGCCTGACGCTCGGTGCCGTTCTGGCGAGCGCCCTGCCGATCTACGCCTGAACCGTCTCAGATCTCGACGAACCCGACCACGTAATTGTGCCCGTAGTGCTCGGCGCATTTCGGGCAGGTGGTGTAGTAGAACCAGATCTGCCCGTCGGGCCGGCCCCGCTCGTGCCCGAGCGCGCGCATCTCTTCGTACCAGCGCCGCGCGTCCGAGAAGGGGCCGTCGAACACCTTGGTCAGGAACGTGCCGGTCAGGCGCGTCATCTCTTCGTCCGGCACCTCGCGGGAGGCGGCGAAGAGATGTTCGGAGATCCAGGGGCTCGGGTCGCGCGACAGGATCAGGAAGTCCTCTGGGTCGAACGCACCGGCCGCTTCGAGATGCGCCTGCACGCGGGGATAGAGGCGCCCCATGTCGAGTGGCACATGAAACACCGCATGTGTCCGGGCGCGCACGAAGAGCTTGTTTTCGAAGTGAAGTTCCAACCCGTCCCACGCCGTGGCGTTGAAGCGCGGGCAGCAGCCGGTTTCATTGTCCGAGGTGTCGTAGGCGGGGATCGTGTCGAACGGCATTGTGTCCTCCTGTCGTGGTCCACCGCTCCTTACGCCCGATCGCGACGTCGCGCCTTGATGGCCGACAACGGAACCGGCTGCGCGCAAGCGGCGTTGATCTGGTGACCCTCGTTCATCGGAGGACAGAAACATGTCAGAGATCGTCGTCGCGAAATTCCCCAATGCCACGCAGGCCGCCGAAGCGCGCAGCGCGCTCACACGGCTGGGCCGCACCTACGAGATCGAACCCGAGGATATCGAGATCGTCAGCCGAAGCCGGGCCGATTCCATCGCCATCCAACCCGAGGTGAACCTCTACTGGGCCCACGTGATCGGGGGTGCGATCTGGGGCGGCGTGCTTGGCGTCGTGTTCCTCATGCCCGCCGTCGGGATCATCGCCGGCGCGGCGGTCGGTTTCGTGACCGGGCGGATCACCGACGTGGGTATCCGAAACACGTACCTGGAAAGCGTCGGCCGCCAGCTCGAGAAAGGCGAAGCGGCCGTTGCGCTGCTGGCCCGCCGTGCCAACCCGGGCGCGGTGGCCGAGGTCATCCGCCGCTTCGGTGGCACGGTCATGCGCTCGTCCCTGTCGGGGCGTCACCGCGACCAGATCCGCACCGTTACCGCCGAGACCGAAGAGGAGACGGCGGACGCGGACGGCGGCGAGAAGGCCGAACTGCGCGATCAGCCCAAGCTTGCTTGACCGATGACCGCGCCGCATGGTCATAAGTGGCCATGGCGCGGAAACCGGCTCGAAAGTCAAAGACACCACGCCGCGCCGGGCCCCTTCGCTCTGCGCGGCGTTTCCTGCTGCGCTGGCTGCGCCGCATCGTGCTGGCCTTCGTGGCCCTGGTCTGCGTCGGAGTGGCGCTCTTCGCTTTCGTGAACCCGCCGACCACGCTCTACATGGCCTCCGAATCCGGGCGCCTGGGCGGGGTGGCGCATGAATGGGTCGATCTCGAAGACGTGGCGCCGGTGATGGCGCGCTCGGTCGTGGCGGCCGAAGACGCGAATTTCTGCATCCACTGGGGCTTCGACATGACCGCGATCCGCAAGGTGATCGAGGATGGCGAGAACCGGGGGGCCTCCACGCTCACCCAGCAGGTGGTTAAGAACGTCTATCTCTGGCCGGCGCGCAGTTACGTGCGCAAGGCGCTGGAGGCCGCGATCACGCCGGTGGTCGAACTGGTCTGGACCAAGCGGAGGATCGTCGAGGTCTATCTCAACGTCGCTGAGTTCGACGAAGGCGTTTTCGGGGTGCAAGCGGCCGCATCGCATTACTTCGGCGTGACGCCCGATCAGCTCACCCCGACCCAGGCCGCGCGCCTTGCCGCGATCCTGCCGTCGCCCAAGGATCGCTCGGCCTCGCGGCCCGGGCAGTTCACGCAGGCGCGGGCGGCCTCGATCATGGACGGGGCGGCGACAATCCTCCGGGACGGACGCGCGGACTGCTTCGAGGATTGAACAGAGGCCCGTTTCACGGCATGACGGGCGAAACCCCACGATACATCTCGAGCATGATCCGACTTTATCATTCCCCCCTGTCCCCGTTCTGCCGGAAGGTGCGGCTGGTCCTTGGCGAAAAGCGTCAGGAGGTCGAGCTGATCGAAGAGCGGTACTGGGAAAAGAGCGTCGAGTTCCTGCGCCGCAACCCGGCGGGCAAGGTCCCGGTGTTGCGCATGGACGGCAAGACGCTGACCGAGAGCGGGCCGATCTGCGAATACATCGAGGAAAAGATCGCCGAGCCCGCGCTGATGCCGCCGACCGTCGACGGGCGATACGAAGTGCGCCGCCTGGTGATGTGGTTCGACGACAAGTTCCACCACGAGGTGACGGCGAACCTGGTCTACGAGCGGGTGAACAAGAAGCTCACCGGTGAGGGGTATCCCGATTCCTCGAAGATCAAGGCCGGCGCGAAGGCGATCAAGTATCACCTCGACTACATGGGTTGGCTTCTGGATCAGCGCCGCTGGCTGGCCGGCGACACGCTGACGCTGGCGGATTTCGCCGCGGCCGCGCATCTGTCGTCGCTGGACTACATCTCGGACGTGGACTGGAACCGGAACGAGAACGTGCGCGAGTGGTATGCCAAGATCAAGTCGCGGCCCGCGTTCCGCTCGATCCTGGCCGACCAGGTGCCGGGCTTCCCGCCGCCGCCGCATTACGCGGATCTGGACTTCTGAACCCACGCGGGGCCGGAGGCGTCGCATGAGCATCTATGACAAGGTGAAGGCGCAGGCGCTGGCCGAAGGCTTCGCGGGCTTCGGCGTGACCCGGCCCGACGCCGTGCCGGAGCTTGCCGACCGGCTCGCCACCTTCGTGGAGGCGGGGCGGCACGGCGACATGGGCTGGATGGCCGAGCGCATGGGATGGCGCGGCGACCCCGCGGCGCTCTGGCCCGAGGCGAAGTCGGTCATCATGCTGGCCGAGCTCTACACCCCGACCCACGACCCGATGGCGGTGATCGAACAGCCCGACCGCGGCGCGATCAGCGTCTATGCCCAGAACCGCGACTACCACGACATCGTCAAGAAACGCCTCAAGCGGGTGGGGCGGTGGCTCATCGAGGAATTCGGGGGCGAAATCAAGGTGTTCGTGGACACGGCCCCGGTGATGGAAAAACCGCTTGCGCAGGCTGCGGGGCTGGGCTGGCAGGGCAAGCACACCAACCTTCTGAGCCGGGAGCTGGGCAGCTGGTTCTTCCTCGGCGCGATCTTCACCACGCTGGAGCTGCCGGCGGATGCGCCGGGCCGGGAGAATTGCGGCAGCTGCACCGCCTGCCTCGACGTGTGCCCCACGGACGCCTTCCCGGCGCCTTTCCAGCTCGACGCGCGGCGGTGCATTTCCTATCTCACGATCGAGCACAAGGGGCCTGTGGACGAAGAGCTCCGCCCCCTTCTGGGCAACCGGATCTACGGGTGCGACGATTGTCTCGCGGTCTGCCCGTGGAACAAGTTCGCCGCCGAGGCGCAGGAGGCGCGCTACATGGCGCGCGACGATTTCGCGGCGCCGAAGCTCGCCGACCTCGCCCAGTTGGATGACGCGGCCTTCCGCGCGAAGTTCTCCGGCAGCCCGATCAAGCGCGTCGGGCGCAACCGGTTCCTGCGCAACGTGGCCTACGCGATGGGCAATTCGGGCGATCCGTCCTTCGTGCCCCGTCTGCAGGAGCTTGCGCGCGACCCCGACCCGGTGCTCGCGGATGCCGCGCAATGGGCAATCGGGCGGCTGGCGGGCGCTACTTGATCGGGACGTACATGTGATACGCCTCCACCGCCGCCGAGATCCCCTCCGCCGCGCGGGTGGCGGGGTAGGGGCCGATCGTGCTTTCGCCCACCTTGTAGGAAATGCGCGTCACCTCGTCGCCCGGCCGGAACTTCACGTCGACCTCCACACCCTTCGCGCGAAAGGCGTTGCCGAGCGCGCGGGTTAGCTTCGCCTGCGTGTAGCCGCCGGTGCGCGGCGGCACCCAGTCGACATGCGCGACGATCCGCACCGCGCGTGTCTGTCCGTTCAGGAAGGCGCGCAGGCTCTGCTCAGTCACGGCGAAGGGCCGCAGGCTCGGATTATGCGTGATGTGGTACACGATCAGCGACACCATCGACGGCGCCACGAGAAGCGCGATGATCCCGCTGATGTAGGAGAATGTGCGACGTGAGCGCATGGCGTCCCCAAAAGTCTGATCGCCGGACTCTAGGGGACGTCTCTTTAGAAAGGGTTACGCGCGGACCAGCGCCTCGTAGGCCTCGGCGATGTCGCGGGTGAGCTGGCCCACCTCGAAGGTGTAGTCGCCGATCTGGCCGACGGGCGTGACCTCTGCCGCCGACCCGGTGAGCCAGCACTGTTCGAAGCCTTCCATCTCTTCCGGCATGATATGGCGTTCGTGCACGGTGATGCCGCGCTCCTTTAGCATCCGGATCACGGTCTGACGGGTCAGGCCGTTCAGGATCGCGTCGGGGATCGGCGTATGAACCTCGCCGTCCTTCACGAAGAAGACGTTTGCCCCGGTCGCCTCTGCCACGTAGCCGCGGTAGTCGTAGAACAGCGCGTCCGAGCAACCCTTCTCCTCGGCGGCGTGCTTGGACATGGTGCAGATCATGTAAAGACCGGCGGCCTTGGCCGAGGTCGGGATCGTCTCCGGCGAGGGGCGCTTCCACTTGGAGATGTCGAGCTTGGCGCCCTTCATCTTGGCGTCGCCGTAGTAGCTGCCCCATTCCCAGGCGGCGATGAACAGGCGGACCGGGTTGCGCGAAGAGCTGACACCCATGTCCTCGCCCGCGCCGCGGAACGCGACCGCGCGCACGTAGGCGTTCTCGAGCCCGTTGGCCTTCAGCACCTCGTCCTTGGCCGCGGTGATCTGTTCGGCCGTCCACGGGATCGGCATGTCGATCATCTCGCCCGACCGCAGGAGGCGCTTGGAGTGCTCTTCGGTGAGGAAGATCTTGCCGTTGTAGGCGCGCTCGCCCTCGAAGACCGACGAGGCATAGTGCATGGCGTGGGTCAGGATGTGGACGTTGGCGTCGCGCCATTCCACAAGCGTGCCGTCGACCCAGATCTTGCCGTCGCGGTCATCGTATCCAGCCATGTCATCCTCCGTCGATGTCGAGCTTCTTTTCCATATGTTGCGCGATTTATGTCCGTACCGGACGTAAAGTTGCGTCAAAGACGCGATTCGCTACCACTCAAGTCTTGGAAAGTCAATAAGACTGACGTAAATTGCCCAAAGACGCGGCGATTTGTGAACGGAGGCCGAGAATGGACGAGAGGCGCGGGCCGCACCTGCTTTTCCTCACGGATGAGCAGCTGAAGAAGGGGATCGAGGCGATGTATTTCGCCTATCGCGGGTTCACCGCGGACCCCGACCGGATTCTCGAGAAGTACGGCTACGGCCGGGCGCATCACCGCGCGATCCATTTCATCCACCGCAGTCCGGGCACCACCGTCAACAACCTGCTGGCCATACTGGGTGTCACCAAGCAATCGCTCAACCGGGTGCTGCGCACGCTGGTCGAGGACGGGCTGGTGGACAGCCGGGTCGGGACGCGCGACAAACGGGAACGTCACCTGACCCTGACCGAGGCGGGCCGGGCCTTCGAGGCGGAGCTGTCGGACGCGCAACGCGCCCGGATGCGTGCCGCCTACCGCGAGGTGGGGCCGGAGGCGGTCGACGGGTTCCGCAAGGTGCTGGAGGCGATGATGGACCCCGACATGCGGCGCCACTTCAACGCGCTGAAGGACCCCGATTGATGCCATTCGATGCGCACCTGATGCTGGTCGACCCGAACGAGACACGGCGCGGGTTGCTCAAGACCTTCCTCGGACGCAACGGGTTCCTGGTGTCGGCCGCGCGTGACGTCGACCATGCCGCGCGGCTCCTGGCCGGGCTCGACTTCGACCTCGTGATCCTCGACCAGGTCGAGGGGGCCGAAAACCTTGGGGAGCAGACCGCCGCGCCGGTGCTCTGGCTCGTACCGGAAGGGGAGACGCACGCGGGCGAAACGCTTCGGAAACCGTTCGAGCCGCAGGCGCTGATCGACCGGATCAACACGATGCTGGACCGCCGTCCGGAGCCGGCCGAGACGGGGCCGAAGGAGTTGCAGCTGGGTCCGTTGACCTACGACGTGGAGGCGGCGGTCCTCAAGCAGGGCGACAAGAGGATCGGGCTTACCGCGACCGAGGTGAAGCTCATGCGCGCGCTGGCAGCCCGCGCCGGGGCGCCGATCACCCGGGCGGAACTGGCCGACGAGGTGGAAGCGGACCCCACGAGCCGCGCCGTGGACGTGCAGATCACCCGGCTTCGCCGCAAGCTCGAGCCGAACCCGAAGGCGCCCAAGGTGCTCCAGACCGTGCGCGGCACCGGCTACATGCTGGTCGCGGAGTAGGGCGCACGAAAAAGGGCGGAGGTTTCCCCGCCCCTTTCATCTCTTGTCATGATCCTCAGTGGACCACGGCGTCATCCGGTTTCGGGTTGGACGAGTTTCCCACCCGGTCCCCGATGATCAACCCGTCGGCCCCGGCCGTGACCGGCAACGTCTCGCCATCCAGCACGTCGCCGGACAGGATCATCTCGGCCAGCGGGTCCTGCAGCGCCTTCTGGATCACCCGCTTGAGCGGGCGCGCGCCGTAGACCGGGTCGTAGCCCTGGTCGGCGAGCCATTCCTTGGCATCCTCGTCCAGCGTGAGCGCGATGTTGCGCTTCGCCAGACGCTTGGCCAGAAGGCCCAGCTGGATGTCGACGATGCCCGACATGTCTTCCCGGCCCAGCCGGTCGAAGATCACGGTTTCGTCGAGACGGTTCAGGAACTCGGGCCGGAAATGCGCCCGCACCGCGTCCATCACGTCCTGCTTGGCCTTCGCCGCGTCGGCCCCGTCGGCCAGCTGGCTCAGCGCCTGCGACCCGAGGTTCGAGGTCAGCACGATCAGCGTCTGCTTGAAGTCGACCCTGTGGCCCTGGCCGTCCGTCAGCACGCCGTCGTCCAGAACCTGGAGCAGCACGTTGAACACGTCCGGGTGGGCCTTCTCGACCTCGTCGAACAGCACGACCTGGTAGGGCCGGCGCCGAACCGCTTCGGTCAGTACGCCGCCTTCGTCATAGCCGACATAACCCGGGGGCGCGCCGATCAGACGGGCGACTGCGTGTTTCTCCATGAACTCGGACATGTCGATGCGGACCATCGCGCTGTCGTCGTCGAACAGGAACTCGGCAACGGCCTTGGTCAGCTCGGTCTTGCCCACGCCGGTCGGCCCGAGGAACAGGAAGCTGCCCAGCGGGCGCGCCTCGTCGTTCAGCCCGGCCCGGGCCCGGCGCACCGCGTTGGCCACGGCGCGGACCGCCTGGTCCTGGCCGATGACGCGCTTGTGCAGGCCCTCTTCCATGCGCAGGAGCTTCTCGCGTTCGCCTTCGAGCATCTTCGAGGTCGGGATACCCGTCCACCGCTCGACGACCTGCGCGATCTGTTCCGGACGCACGGCTTCCTCGACCATCACGTCGCCCTCTTCCTCGGCCTTCTCGGCCTCGGCGAGGTTGCGCTCCAGCTCCGGAATGACGCCATAGGACAGCTCGCCGGCCCGCGCCAGGTTGCCCTCGCGCTTCGCGCTGTCTAGCTCGGCCCGCGCGCGGTCCAGCTTCTCCTTCAGGTCGCGCGCGCCTTCAAGCTTGGCGCGTTCGGCCTGCCACTTGGCGGTCATCGACGCGGATTGCTCCTGCAGCGCCGAGAGTTCGGATTCGAGCTTTTCGAGCCGGTCCTTCGACGCCTTGTCGTCTTCCTTCTTGAGCGCCTCGGCCTCGATCTGGAGCTGGAGGATGTTGCGGTCGAGCTGGTCGAGCTCTTCCGGTTTGGAATCCACCTCCATGCGCAGGCGGCTGGCCGCCTCGTCGACAAGGTCGATCGCCTTGTCCGGCAGGAACCGGTCCGTGATGTAGCGGTTCGACAACGTCGCCGCGGACACGAGGGCGGAGTCCGAGATCCGCACGCCGTGGTGCAGTTCGTACTTCTCCTTGATGCCGCGCAGGATCGAGATCGTGTCCTCGACCGTCGGCTCGTCCACCATCACCGGCTGGAACCGGCGGGCAAGGGCCGCGTCCTTCTCGACGTACTTGCGGTACTCGTCGAGCGTCGTGGCACCCACGCAGTGAAGCTCCCCGCGCGCCAGCGCAGGTTTGATGAGGTTCGCCGCGTCCATCGCGCCGTCGGTCTTGCCGGCGCCCACGAGGGTGTGCATCTCGTCGATGAACAGGATGATTTCGCCGGCCGCGTCGGTGATCTCGGTGAGGACTGCCTTCAGACGCTCCTCGAACTCACCCCGGTATTTCGCACCGGCGATGAGCGCGCCCATGTCGAGCGCAAGCAGCTTCTTGTTCTTTAGGCTTTCGGGCACGTCGCCGTTCACGATCCGAAGGGCCAGGCCTTCCGCGATCGCGGTCTTGCCGACGCCCGGGTCACCGATCAGGACCGGGTTGTTCTTGGTCCGGCGGGACAGCACCTGCATCGCGCGGCGGATTTCCTCGTCACGCCCGATGATCGGGTCGATCTTGCCCGCTTCGGCGGCCTCGGTCAGGTCGCGCGCGTATTTCTTGAGCGCCTCGTAGCTGTCCTCGGCAGAGGCCGAGTCCGCCGTGCGCCCCTTGCGCACGTCGTTGATGGCAGCGTTGAGGTTCTGCGCCGAAACGGCGCCCGCTTCGAGCGCATCCTTGGCTTTCGATTTCACCAGTGCGAGCGCGGTCAGAAGCCGCTCGACCGGCACGAAGCTGTCGCCGGCCTTCTTGGCGACCTTCTCGGCCTCGTCCAGCACGCGGCCGGTCGTGGTGTCGAGGTAGATCTGCCCAGCGTCACCGGTCACTTGCGGGATCTTGGCGATGGCGGCGTCGACGGCTTCGGCCACGCGCTTGGGTTCCCCTCCCGCCTGGCGGATGAGGTTGGCGGCCATGCCTTCTTCGTCGTCCATGAGGGCCTTGAGCAAATGCTCGGGCGCGAGTTTCTGGTGGTTCTCGCGCATCGCGATCGTCTGGGCGGCCTGAATGAACCCACGCGACCGTTCCGTGAACTTCTCCAAGTTCATGGCTGTCTCCTTCTGTTAAGCGCCCTTTTCTCGGGTGCCCGCTCGGCGGCGCACCCTCTCCGGGCCTCGGGTCATAGATGGGGCGGGGGTGGGAAGCTCGCAAGTCCGTGATCACAAAAAGTCGCACCCGGCGCGCCTTGGAGCGGCAACGGAATGTTCACGTTCCCGCGCGATGATGCACACGGATTGTGACGAAAGGAGGCGTCATGAAACTCGCGGACATCGAAAGGCGGGATCCATGCCGGGAGGGGCTGTTGAAGGACGGTTTCGGAGTCCGGGTCGTCCGGGGGCGAATGCGGGAGGAGCCGGGCGACGGGCGCCGGGCCCACCGGGGCTGGGTCGATATCCGGACCGTGGCAGAACGATTGGTGCAGGCTGCGTCGGGCTAGCGGTATATCCGTGCTAGGATGGGTCGAAAGGGGGTGGCATGGCCACGCTGGACGACATCCGGGCGCAGACCACGTGGCGGCAGGTCCTCGAGGGCCAGCCGCAGCATCTTCTGCTGCTTGCGATGCTGGCGGTCGCCGCGTTCTCCCTGATCGAGTCGCCCGCCGATGCGCCGCGACTTCTGGGCCTGACCGGGGCCGGCTGGGCGCGCCTGTCGATCTGGCTGGCCATCCTGCACCAGGTGGTGGTCGTTGCTGGCTTCCGGCTCCAGCTGCATCACGCGATCCTGACGCGTCTTTTCGGCCCGCGCGACCTGGCCGTCTGGACCGCGATCTTCATGCCGCTCCTCGCCGCCCGTCCCCTCACCCTGATCCTGGCTGGATGGGCCGACACCGTTCCGATCACCGGCGTGCGCGGTGCCGAGGTGACGGCGGGTCTGGTCCTCCTCGTCCCGGCCGCGTGGGGCCTCCATTCGACGCTCGTCCATTTCACGCTGCGCCGCGCGGTCGGCGGCGATCACTTCCGCGAAGAGATCCGACGCCTGCCGCCGGTGAAGGGCGGGGTCTTCGACCTGACCGACAACGGCATGTACGGGATCGTCTTCCTGGGCCTGTGGGGTATCGCCCTTCTGTTCGGGTCGTGGAACGCGCTGGTCGTCGCGGCCTTCCAGCATGCCTATATCTGGGTGCACATGCCCGACCGAGGCGCCGGACCTGCGGCGTCTCCACGGCTCCTAGCTTGACCTTCCGGGGCGGCTTTCGCACAAGGGCCGAAACCGGATGAGGTGACCTGGATGGCCCGAGAGATGACCAAGACCGACGACCGCCTGATCGTGGCGCTGGACGTGCCCAACGCGCTGGAGGGCCTGGCCCTCGCCCAGCGGATCGGGGACCCGGTGGGGTTCTACAAGATCGGGCTGGGGATGCTGACCGGCGGCGGGCTGGCGCTGGCGCGCGAGCTCATCGACGAGATGGACAAGCGCATCTTCCTCGACATGAAGTTCTTCGACATCGCCAACACCGTCGAGGCGGCGGTGAAGGGGCTGGCCAACTACGGGATCGACTTCCTGACGGTCCACGGCGACCCGCAGGTGGTGCGCGCGGCGCAGACCGGCAAGGGCGGGTCGGACATGAAGATTCTCGCGGTCACGGTGCTCACCTCGCTCGACCGGGGCGACCTGGACCAGATGATGATCGCCCCGGGCGACCTGCAGGACATCGTCGTGGAGCGCGCCCGGCGCGCGATGGAGGCGGGCGCCGACGGTGTCATCGCCTCGCCCCACGAAGCGGCCATGATCCGCGCGCTGCCGGAGGCCAAGGGCAAGCTGATAGTCACGCCCGGCGTGCGCCCGGCCGGCGCCGCGACGGGCGACCAGAAACGCATCGCGACACCCGCCAAGGCGATCGGCGACGGGGCCGACCACATCGTGGTGGGCCGCCCGATCAAGTCCGCCCCCGATCCCAAGGCCGCCGCCGAGGCGATTCTGGCCGAACTGCCCTGAGCACCCGCTCAGAGGTCGTGCAGTTCTTCCATCGCGAACGCCACGCGCATGCGGAAATGCGGGATCACGTCCTCGCGCAGCACCCATTCGGCCGGGTCGACCAGGGCGAGCGCCTGCCCCTCGTCCCCCAGTGACAGGTCCGCGGCGGCGCTCTCGGGCAGCCGGGCCGCGAAGAACCACGCCGCGACGGGGCGAGGGTAGAAGCGCCGCCAGATCAGGTCGTTCGGCGTGAGCGTCAGCCCCACCTCCTCGGCCGTTTCGCGCAGCACGCAGGCCTCCGGGCTCTCATCGCCATCGCGTCCGCCCCCCGGCAGGTCCCAGTAGCCGGGCCAGGGGATCGACGGGTCGCAATCGCGCCGGAGGGTGACCAGCCTGCGGCCCACGAGGCAGATCAGCTTGGTGCCGGAGAAGTCCATGGCGGCACGATACCCGATATGGTGTTATCATCCACAACGAGCGCCCCGGCGTAGTCCAAGAAAACGGAGGACACCATGATCCCGCACATCCGCGGCCTGCACCACGTCACGGCCTTTGCCGGCCCCGCGCCCGAGAACAACGCCTTCTTCACCCACACGCTCGGCCTGCGCCGGGTGAAGACCACGGTGAATTTCGACAACCCGCATGTCTACCACCTGTATTTCGGCGACGAGATCGGGACGCCCGGCACCGTGATGACCCATTTCCCGGCCCGCAAATGGCGCCAGGGCCATCGCGGGCATGGCGAAGTGGCGGTGACCTCCTTCGCCGTGCCGCACGGATCGCTGTACGCCTGGGAGAAGCGGCTCGAGGGTGGCCAGCGGGTCGAGGTGTTCGGCGAGACGCAGCTGAGGTTCCCCGGCCCGGACGGCGAGACGCTGTCGCTGGTCGAGACCGACGACGAACGCACCCCGTGGGACGCGCTGCCCGCGGACATGGCAATCCGGGGTTTCCACTCCGTCACGCTGATGGTCGCGGACCCGCGCCCCACGCTCGACCTGCTCACCGCGATGGGATACGCGGAGGCGGACGCGGAGGGGACCACCACCCGGATGACGATGAAAGCGCCGGTCGGCGTGGTCGACGTGATCGCCGCGCCGGAGATGCCGAAATCGGTCGAGGGGGCCGGGTCGGTCCACCACATCGCCTTCGCGACAGCCAACGACGAAACGCTCATGGAAGTCCGCGACGCGGTGATCGACGCGGGTCTGAAGCCGACGGAGATGCGGGACCGGAACTATTTCCACTCGATCTATTTCCGGGAGCCGGGCGGGATCCTCTACGAGGTGGCGACGCTGGACATCGGCTTCGACGCGGACGAGCCGGTGGCCGAGCTGGGGGCAAACCTGAAGCTGCCGCCGCAGCACGAGCATCTGCGCAGCGAACTGGTGGACGAGTTGGAGCCGATCGAGGGTCTGACGCTCGCGTGACGGCGGGCCGGAGGCGGCTTAAGTCTTTGGTGTTGCGG
>NZ_WTUX01000022.1:0-70045 GCF_009882975.1 Maritimibacter harenae | reverse complement strand
TAGGATTCTAGGATTCTAGGATTCTAGGATTCTAGGATTCTAGGATTCTAGGATTCTAGGATTCTAGGATTCTAGAGATGCAGAGTGCCGCCTTCTGTCCCTCGCGCAACAAACTACGGCCCGACGCAAAGGGCCCCGGCGACCGGCAAATCTTCCGGAGGTGACGCTCCACGCCGCCTCGCAGCAGTCTCAGCGTGCCGCTCACCGACGCCTCAGAACGGGGATTTCGCCTTGAAGGTCAGTCCCTTGCCCCCGTCCGGGTGGCGAAAGCGCAGGCTTTCGGCGTGCAGCATCAGGCGCGGTGCGTCCAGCGCGTCCCCGGTGGCATAGAAGGGATCGCCCAGGATCGGGTGCCCGATCTCCTTCATGTGCACGCGGAGCTGGTGGCTGCGCCCGGTCTTCGGGAAAAGCCGCATCCGGGTCGCCCCGTCCTCGCGCCGGGCCACACGCCAGTCGGTCACCGCCGGTTTCCCCGTCTCGAAGTTCACGTGCTGGCGCGGCCGGTTGGGCCAATCGACGATAAGGGGCAGGTCGACGGTGCCGGTGTCCTCGGTGACCTCGCCCCAGACCCGCGCGATGTAGACCTTCTTCACCTGCCGCTTCTCGAACTGCAGGCCCAGGTGGCGCTGGGCGTGGTGGGTGAGGGCGAAGACCATGATGCCGGAGGTGTCGCGGTCCAGCCGGTGGACCAGAAGCGCCTCGGGAAACGCCTCCTGCACGCGCGCGAGCAGGCAATCGGCCAGGTGCGCGCCCTTGCCCGGCACCGACAAAAGTCCCGATGGCTTGTCGACCAGCAGCACCTCGTGATCCTGGTGGATCACCGAAAGCGGGGTGTCGGGCGGGTTGTAGCTGTCGTCCATGGCGGGGCTTTCGCATCGCGCGGACCTTGGCGCAAGACCCGCTACTTCGCGCCGCCGGTCAGCACGAGCCGCAGCGCGAGGCCGCCATAGACCACCGCGCTCACCCGGTTGAGCGCGCGGGCGTGCCGGTTCAGCCGCGCGCCGAGCAGCCCCGCGGCCATGCCGTAGCCCGCGGTGATGACGAAGCCGGTGACCGAGAAGATCGCGCCCAGCGCCAGGATCTGGGCCCAGAGCGGGCCGGCCCCGGGTGCGGTGAACTGCGGCAGGAGGGCCAGGATGAAGAGCGCGACCTTGGGGTTCAGCGCGTTGGTCAGGAACCCGCGCCGGATCGCGCCGATCAGGCGGGTCTCTCCACCCTGTGCCGGAACGGCCCCCGCCCGCCAGGCTTTCCACGCGAGAAAGAGCAGGTAGCCGGCCCCGGCCCAGCGGACGAGCTCGAAGAGCACGGGTGATGCCGCGATCAGCGCCGACAGCCCCGCGGCCGCCAGCACGGTATGCATGAGCGCGCCCAGCGCAACGCCCAGCGCCGCCGCCGCGCCCGCGCGTGGCCCGCCGGACAGGCCCGAGGCCGAGGCGAACATCACATCCGCTCCCGGCGTCAGGTTCAGCACGATCCCGGCCCCGACGAAGGCCAGCACCACCGACGGGTCGAGGCCCAAGATCATGTCTCCTCCGTCGCGATGACGTAGTAGTCGCCCTTGTCCGCGACGTGGATATGCGCGGCGGTCGCAAGACCGGTGGGCCCGTCGAGCGTGCCGGTCCCGATCGAAGTGCGTGCCTCTCCCGCCCGGCGCCAGAAGAGCGACGAGCCGCAGAATGTGCAGAAGCCGCGCTGCGCCTCGGGTGAACTCTGGTACCACGCAAGCCCGTCGTCGCGCGTTACCACCAGGTCCGCGTCGGCGGCCTGCGTGGCCGACCAGTAGTGGCCCGAGGTCTTCCGGCACTGCGTGCAATGGCACGAGATCGGAGGGCGCAGCGGACCGTGCACCTCGAACGTGACCGCACCGCAGAGGCACGACCCGGTGATCATCACGCGAAGACCGCGTCGAGCAGCGCGCCCAGCTCGCGCGCATCCGTTTCGGTGAAGGCATCGGGCCGGTCGCTGTCGATGTCGAAGACCGCGATGATCTCGCCCGCCTTGTTGCGCACTGGCAGCACCAGTTCGGACCGGGTGGAGGAGGCGCAGGCGATATGGCCCGGGAACGCATCCACATCCGGCACGAGCTGCACCTCGCCGGTGCGCGCGGCCGCGCCGCACACCCCGCGCGAGAACGGGATGGTCAGGCAGCCGTGGCCCCCCTGGTAGGGGCCGATCTTCAGCAGCTCCGGAGCCACAACGCGATAGAAGCCGGTCCAGTCGAACCTGTCGTCGGCGTGATGCACCTCGCAGGCGACAGTGGCCATGAGCGCGATCTCGTCCGTCTCGCCCTCGGCCACCGCCTTGATCCGTCCCGTGAGCTCCGCGTAATCCATCTTTTCACCCTTTCGCGAACAGTGCCGTCAGCCAGCGCACCACGTCTCCGCGCGCGGCGCGCCCCTGTCCGATCGCCTTCGCCATCGACAGGAACGCGTGGACCTGCCCCGGGTAGGGGGCGAAGGTCACCGGCACGCCGGCCGTTTCCAGTGCTTTCGCATAGGATCGCCCGTCATCCCAGAGCGGATCGTGCCCGCCGGCGACGATCAGCGCCGGGGGCTGTCCTGCAAGCCGGTCCGAGCAGACGGGCGACACGCGCGGGTCCGTCATGTCCTGCCCCTCTGGCAGGTAGAGGTCGAGGAACCATTCGATCCGTATGCGCGGCAGAAGCGGTTGTTCCGCCAGCGCCACGTGCGAGCGGGAATTCATGCGGCCATCCACCGCCGGGTAGATCAGCACCTGCCCGGCCGGGGCCGGCGTGTCGGCGGCCATGAGATCGTGCATCAGGACCGCCGTGAGGTTCGCCCCCGCGCTGTCGCCGCCCACCGCAAGCCGCTCCGCCGTGACTCCGAGGTCGGACGCGAGCAGGCTCTGGTAGGCCGCCAGCACGTCGTCAGGCGGCGCCGGAAACACGTGCTCCGGCGCCAGCACGTAGTCGTAGGAGATGACGCGCACCCCCGCGTCCTTCGCGATGTGGCCGCAGAGCCCGTCGTGCGTCTCGATGCTGCCCTGAACCCAGCCGCCGCCGTGCAGGTAGAACAACGTCGCCTGAGGCGTCTTCGGGTCGGTGCCGGGAGGGGCGTAGACCCGCGCACGCCGTGGACCGGCGACACCGTCGAGCGTGATGTCGGCCACCGTGACATCGGCGGGCCGCGGCTGGTCGAGCCGCTGGGCCATCGTGAGAAGCTGCGCGCGGCTCTCTTCAAGCGTCGGGATCGCGTCCGGATCGCGCAGCCGGGCGACGAGGTCCGTCACCGCCTGCGCCTTCGCGTCGATCCGGCGCCCATCGACCGCGGGCAGCCGCCCGGCATAGATCGCCCGCGTCAGCGCATCGGGCATGAGCACTCTTGCCAGAGCCCAGGCCAAACCGATCTTCGACATCGCACCCTCCGAAACCAGACACGCGCGAACCGTGCATCCACGGCCCGCGCGCGCCCAACATGACGTTGCGTCCCGGGGCGTCAGACCCGTTCGATCGCGATCGCCGTGCCTTCGCCGCCGCCGATGCAGATCGCCGCGACCCCGCGTTTCAGACCGCGCTTCTCGAGCGCGTTGAGCAGAGTCACGATGATCCGCGTGCCCGAGGCGCCGATGGGGTGGCCCAGCGCGCAGGCGCCGCCGTTCACGTTCACGATGTCGCGCGGCAGACCCATCTCCTGCATGAAGGCCATCGGCACGACCGCGAAGGCCTCGTTGACCTCCCAAAGGTCCACGTCGTCCTTCGACCACCCGATCCGCTCGAGCAGCTTCTTGGCGGCGGGAACCGGCGCGGTGGGGAAGAGGGCAGGGGCCTGCGCATGGCTCGCGTGACCCAGGACGCGGGCGCGGATCTTGAGCCCGGCCTTCTCGGCCGCGGCTTCGCCGGCCATGACCAGCGCCGCGGCGCCGTCGGAAATCGACGAGGAATTGGCGGGGGTCACGGTCCCGTCCTTGCGGAATGCGGGCTTCAGAGTCGGGATCTTGTCGGGACGCGCCTTGCCGGGCTGCTCGTCCTCGCCGATCACCTGGTCGCCCTTGCGGCCGCTGATCGTGACCGGCGTGATCTCGCCCTCGAAGTCGCCCGATTTCTGGGCCTCGAGCGCGGCGTTGAGCGATCCGATGGCGTATTCGTCCTGCGCTTCGCGGGTGAACTGGAACGCCTCGGCGCAATCCTCGGCGAAGGTGCCCATGAGGCGGCCCTTGTCATAGGCGTCCTCGAGCCCGTCGAGGAACATGTGGTCGATCACCTGCCCGTGCCCGATCCGCGCGCCGCCGCGCATCTTGGGCAGGAGGTAGGGGGCGTTCGTCATGCTCTCCATGCCACCGGCGACCATGATGCCGGTCTGACCCAGTGCGAGCTGATCGAAGGCGACCATCGCGGTCTTCATGCCAGAGCCGCACATCTTGTTGAGCGTCGTCGCCGGCACCGCATCGCTCAGCCCGGCGGCAAAACCGGCCTGCCGGGCCGGGGCCTGCCCCTGGCCCGCGGGCAGGACGCAGCCCATCAGCACTTCCTGGATCGCGTCCGGCGCCGCGCCCGCGTCTTCCATTGCGGCGCGAATCGACGTGCCGCCAAGCTCTGCGGCGGGCACGCCGTCGAACACGCCCTGAAAGCCGCCCATCGGCGTGCGGGCGGCGCCCGCGATCACCACGTTTTCCATCTCGTCCTCCCATCGGTTTTCCGGGGCGCGCTTACGGAATGGTAACGAAGCGCACCTATCGTCGCGGCCATCAAACCGTTCGCGAAGGAGAATGGCAATGGAGCTTGCGACCAGGGACAGCGGGCCGGTCCGCATCATCACGGTGCAGGACCCCCGGATCGACGCCGCGGTCGCGATCCAGTTCAAGGACCGGATGCGCGACCACATCACCGGCGGCCCGGCGCGCATCGTGCTCGACCTGTCGCAGGTGAGCTTCGTGGACAGCTCCGGCCTGGGCGCCATCGTCGCGGCGATGAAGCAGACCGGGGAAGGGCAGGTCCTGGAGCTGGCGGGACTCACGCGCAACGTGGCCAAGGTCTTCGCCCTGACGCGGCTGGACGGTGTCTTCACGATCCATCCAAGCGTCTCGGCGATCGAGGGGCGGGCCGATGCGGGCTGAGGCCTTCGCATTCACCGGCCGCGCCCGCGATCGTCATGTGCCCGGCCGGATGGCGGGCAACGGCGGGCTGCACATCATCTTCCCGACCACGCCCGATGCGGTGCGCCGCGCGCTGGCCACGGCGGTCGACACGCTGGAGGCCCTGGGGCTGGACCCTGACAACGTGGACCTGAGCGAGCTTGTGCTGGCCGAGGTGCTCAACAACGTGGTCGAACACGCCTTCGCCGACCGCGGGCACGGGGTCGTCGAGCTGGAAGCCTGGCGCGCGGGCGGCGCGCTTCTCGTGCGCATCCGGGACGACGGCATGCCCATGCCCGGGGGGGAGGCGCCGCCAGTCGGACGCCATGACCTCACACGCGAGGGCACCGAACTGCCCGAGGGCGGGTTCGGATGGGGCATCATCCGGGAACTGACCCGGGACGTGCGCTACCGCCGTGACGGTGCACGCAACGAGTTGAGCTTCGCCGTGGATTTCGCGGAGTTCGACGCGGCCCCCTGAGAGGGCCCACAAGGTTTTGTTAACCAAGAAGGCGGCAAATGCCCCCGAATTGCCCGATTGGCTCCCAAACGGCGACAGAAAGTGACGGCAAACCTGAGGATGTAGCTTAAATGCTTCCCTCGGTGCCGCGCGTAATTGCCCCCACCCAGTGCGCGGTACCGAGGTCTATTCCCCACGCGCCGTCAATCGCCAGCTCGCAAACCGCGCCGCCGCCCTTGCGCCGGGTTCAGTTCAGTTGGAAATGCAGCGGGTAGTGACCGTTCTCGAAATCGCCGAACAGGTCCTCGACATCCGGGTGGGTCACCGGCTCGCCCGAGATATCCTCCACCAGATTCTGCTCCGACACGTAGGCCACGTAGTAACTCTGATCGTTCTCGGCGAGCAGGTGGTAGAACGGCTGATCCTTGCAGGGACGGCTGTCCTCAGGGATGGACTCGTACCATTCCTCGGTGTTCGAGAACATGGCGTCGACATCGAAGATCACCCCGCGAAAGGGGTGCTTGCGATGGCGCACTACTTGCCCGAGATGATATTTCGCGTGCGTTTTAAGCATAGTTCAACAGTCCCCGATCCACTACTAGAACAACCGAAAGGGGCCTGTCCATGCGGGCCGGACAGAATCGGGGAAACAGATTGTGAACCTTGCCCTTACGGTGCTGGAAATCGTCGCGCCCGTGTTCATCCTTGGCGCGATCGGCTTCGCCTGGGTGCGCCTCGGGCAGGAATACCGAATCGAATTCGTGACCCGTCTGGCGATGACGCTGGGCGTCCCGGCGCTCATCTTCACCGCCTTGATGAACACCGAGATCGACCCGGGCGCGCTCACTGCCATATCGCTCGCCGCCGTCGCGGGATACGCCGCGCTGACGGTCACGTTCTTCCTCATCGCCCGGCTCGCGAAGCTCGATATCCGCACCTTCCTGGCCCCGCTCATCTTCGGCAACACCGGCAACCTGGGCCTGCCGCTCGCGCTGTTCGCCTTCGGCGAGACGGGGCTGGGCTACGCGGTGGTGGTCTTCGCCGTCATGGCGATCCTGTCCTTTACCTTCGGCATCTGGCTGGTCTCCGGCGGGGGTAATCCGGTCGGCGTGCTCAAGGAACCGATGGTGCTCGCCACCCTCCTGGGCGCCCTGTTCCTGGTGATGGGCTGGAAGACCCCCACCTTCCTGACCAACGCGCTGGAGCTCGTCGGCCAGCTCGCCATCCCGCTCATGCTGATCACGCTGGGCGTCGCCGTCGCCCGCCTTCGCCCCTCGGGCCTTGTCCGCGCCACCATCCTGTCGGCCCTCAAGATCGCCGTCAGTGTCGCGCTGGGCCTGCTCCTGGGATATGCGTTCGGGCTGGAACCGACGGCCTTCGCGGTGCTCGTCGTACAGCTCGCCACCCCCGTCGCCGTCACCTCCTACCTGCTTGCGGTCAAGTACGGCGCCGACGCGGAGCCGGTGGCCGGCCTCGTCGTCGTCTCCACGCTCCTCTCGGTCGTCGCCCTGCCCGCGATCCTTGCGCTCTTCGTCTGATTCCACGACGCGGCCATTTTCAAAAGCGGCCATTTCCGCTATGTTGGAAAAAAACAAGAACATAGCGAGAGGCAGATGAGCAGGTTTCTCCGCGCAATAGCATGGATGGTCGTCCTGGCGGCGGTCGTGTCCTGTGGCCGGAATTATTCCGCGCCGAGCAATCTCGACGATGCCTGCGCCATCGCTCGGGAACGGCCGCAGTACATGCGTGCCATGAAGAAGGCGGAACGCCGCTGGGGTGTGCCCGCGCCGATCCTCATGGCGATGATCTACCAGGAATCCAAGTTCATCGGGAACAACCGCACCCCGGTGCGCTACGCGCTGGGCGTGATCCCGATGGGCCGCCAGAGTTCCGCCTACGGCTACGCCCAGGCGCTCGACGGGACGTGGGAGGAATACCAGGAGGAACATGGTGGCCGCTGGGCCAAGCGCGACGACATCAAGGACGCGACCGATTTCATGGGCTGGTACATGACCAAGACGCTCGAAGAGACCGGGGTCGCGCTCACGGACGCTAAGAACCAATACCTTGCCTATCACGAGGGGCGCGCGGGCTACCTGCGCGGCTCGCACAACGGCAAATCCTGGTTGCTTCGCATCTCCGACGACGTGGCCGCGCGCGCCGCGATCTACGACGTCCAGCTGGCCAGCTGCGGCCGACGCTAGATCTGGCGCCCCTGCAGCAGCTTCGGCAGGTCGCCGGTCAGCCCGGCGGCCTCCCGGATGAAGCCGCGGCGCAGACCCGGCAGGCTGTTGATCACGCCGAGGCCAAGGTCGCGCGCCGTGCGCAGCAGAGGATTGTCGTTCGAAAACAGGCGGTTCGCCCCTTCGGTCGCCAGCACCATCTGCATCACGTCGAACCGGCGCCATTGCTGGTAGCGCTCCAGCACATCGCGCCGCCCCACGTCCTCGCCACGCCGCCGGGCCAGCGTTAGAACCTCGGCGAGCGCGCCGACATCCTTCAGCCCGGCGTTGAGCCCCTGGCCCGCGATCGGGTGCAGCCCGTGCGCCGCGTCACCCACGAGCGCGATCCGCTCGTCCGCGAAGCGTTCGGCCACGGTCAGGGTGAGTGGGTAGGTGAAGCGCGCCCCGGCCAGTGAAATCTCGCCCAGGAAGTCCCCGAAGCGCGGCCGCAGGTGGTCGAGGTACGCCGCGTCGTCCAGCGCGTGAACCCGCGCCGCGTCCTCGGCCGTTTCGGTCCAGACGATGGACGAGCGGTTGCCGGTGAGCGGCAGGATCGCCAACGGGCCGGGCGGCATGAAATACTGATGCGCGACGCCGTGATGCGGATGCTCGTGGGCGATTGCGGCCACCAGCGCGGTCTGCCCGTAATCGTGCCCCCAGCGGTCGATCCCCGCCCGCCGTGCGGTGCCCGAGGCCCGCCCGTCACAGCCGACGATCACCTGCGCGGCGATCTCGCGCCCGCTTTCCAGCGTGACGCGCGCCGCGGCCGGGCCGACCTCCTGGGCCACCACGGTTTCGCCGCTGATCAGCGTGACGCGCGGATGGGCTGTCACGGCCTCGGTCAGCGCGCGCGACAGGAACCGGTCCTCGACCATGTAGCCCATCGGGCCCTCGTCGATCTCGGCATGATCGAATTCCAGAACGAACGGACCGGGGCCCGAGCCCGCGGTCCCGTCGGAGATGCGGATCTCCAAGAGCGGCGTGGCCATCTCCGCCACGGCCGGCCACACGCCCACCGCCTTCAAGAGCCGTTGCGAGGCGAGGGCGAGCGCATAGCCCCGCCCGTCGAACGCCTCTTCGCCCCGGGTGCCGGCGGGCAGGGCGTCGATCACGGTCACGTCGAACCCCGCATCCCCCAGCGCCAGCGCCAGGGCGGGGCCGTTCAGCCCGCCGCCCACGATCACGATATCTGTGTCACGCATCATGGCCCTTTTCTGGGCCCAAGCGGCGGGATTGTCCATGCGCGCCGCGGTCGCTACCGTCACGGCAAAACGGAGGGGCGGATGGCCGACGATTGGCAGAACATGAGCGCGGGCGCGCTGGGGCGCGGGATCGGCGCGGGGCGAATCGACCCGGTGGAACTGTGCGAGTCGTTTCTCGATGCGGCCGGGGCGCACCCGGACGGCACGCGCATCTACGCACGCCTCACGCGCGAGCGCGCGCTGGCCGAAGCGCAGGCCGCCGCCGGCCGCGCCCGGGACGGGCAGCGGCGCGGCCCGCTGGACGGGGTGCCGGTGAGTTGGAAGGACCTCTTCGACACCGCCGACGCGGCGACGGAAGCGGGCTCGGCCCTCCTGCGCGACCGGCAGCCGGAGCGGGATGCGCGTGTGCTGCAGACCGCGACGGCCCAGGGGCTGGTCTGCCTGGGCAAGACCCACATGTCCGAGTTCGCGTTCTCCGGCCTGGGGCTGAACCCGATCACGGCGACCCCGCCCAACCGGCATGACCCGGAGGCGGTGCCGGGCGGCTCCTCCTCCGGCGCGGCCGCCTCGGTGGCGCAGGGACTCGCGGCGGCGGGGATCGGATCGGACACCGGCGGGTCGGTGCGCGTGCCCGCGGCCTGGAACGACCTCGTCGGGCTCAAGACCACGCATGGGCGCTTGTCGCTCACCGGCGTCGTGCCGCTCGCCGCGCGCTTCGACACGGTTGGCCCGCTCTGTCGCACCGTCGAGGATGCGGGCCTCCTGCTCGCGGCCCTCGAGGGCGGGCGCGCGCCCGACCTCGCGGGCGCGTCGCTTGCCGGGACCCGCCTCCTGGTCCTCGAGAACGCGCTCGAGGATTGCCGGGACGTTCCTGCCAAGGCGTTCGAGGACGCGGCGGGCCGCCTGGCGCGGGCCGGAGCCACGATAGAACGGGCCGAGATTCCCGCGCTCGAGACGGCGCAAAGCCTGTCGGGCATCCTCTACACCGCCGAAGCCTGGGGCACCTGGCGCGAGGTGATCCAGGCGGACCCCGACGCGATGTTCGCCCGCATCCGCGACCGCTTCGAGGCGGGGGGAAGCTTCGCGGCCGCCGACTACGTCGCCGCCTGGCGCCTGCTGGACGAGATCCGCGCCGCGGTGCGCGCGCAGGTCGCGGGCTACGATGCGGTGATCCTGCCCACGACCCCGAACGTCGCACCCAAGGTACAGCGGCTGCTCGACGAGGACGACTACTACGTCACGGAGAACCTGCTTACCTTGCGCAACACGCGCTACGGCAACCTGCTCGACGGGGCGGCGATCACCCTGCCCACGGGTACACCGGGGGCGGGGATCATGTTCCTGGGCAGACCGATGGGCGAAGAACGCCTCCTGCGCCTCGCCCGCGCGGCCGAAGCCGCACTCGCCTGAGCCCTGCGCGCCCTTTCATCTTTCCGAAAATACGCATTCGGCGGCGCTCCACACGGGGCGCGGGCGCCGGGGCAGGGCGCCCCCGACCCAAAAGCCACATAAGCCCCGGGATTCCCGCCTTTTTCTGGACCGGCACGCACAATCCCGTTATCCTGAACGAAAATCGGGGCGTTAATGATCCCGAGACCTTGAGGCATATAGAACGATGACAGCGTTCCCCGAGCGGTTTGCGAACCTGCCAGAATACGCGTTTCCGCGGCTGCGGACCCTGCTCGACGCCCATGCGCCGGGCGGCGATGTCGTTCATATGACCATCGGCGAACCCCGCCACCCGATGCCCGACTTAGTGGCGCGCATCATCGCCGAGACTGCCGACGGCTTCGCCAAGTACCCGCCCAACGACGGCACGCCGGAGCTGCGCACGGCCTTCACCGACTGGCTTGCGCGGCGCTACGAGGTGACGCTCGACCCCGACCGCCAGGTGATGCCGCTCAACGGCACGCGCGAGGGGCTCTTCAATGCCGCGATCGCGCTCTGCCCGGAACAGGTGCGCGGCCAGACGCCCGTGATCCTGATCCCGAACCCGTTCTACCAGGTCTACGCGGTCGCCGCGGCCACGGTCGGGGCCGAGCCGGTCTTCGTCCCGGCCACGGCCGAGACCGGGTTCCTGCCCGACTATGCGAGCCTGCCGCCCGAGATCCTGACCCGGACCGCCATCGCCTATGTCTGTTCGCCCGCGAACCCGCAGGGCACGGTGGCCGATCACGACTACTGGGCCGGGCTGATCGCGCTGGCCGAGAAATACGATTTCCGCATCTTCGCGGACGAATGCTATTCCGAGATCTACCGCGACACCCCGCCGCCGGGCGCGATGGAGGTGGCGATGCTGGGGGCGGCCGATCCCGAACGGGTCGTGATCTTCCATTCTCTCTCGAAGCGCTCGAACCTGCCGGGACTGCGGTCCGGCTTCGTCGCCACCGGGCCCGAGAGCATGGCGCGCATTCGCCAGCTGCGTGCCTACGCGGGCGCGCCTCTGCCGCTCCCGCTGCAGAACGCGGCCACCGCCGTCTGGGCCGATGAAGAGCACGTGATTCATTCGCGCGATCTCTACCGCGAGAAATACGCGGTCGCCGACGACGTGTTCGCCGACTACCCGGGATACCACGCGCCCGAGGCCGGGTTCTTCCTCTGGCTTCCGGTGGAGGACGGCGAACACGCCGCGCTGAAGCTCTGGACCGAGACCGGGATCCGCGTGCTGCCGGGCGCCTACCTCTCGCGCGAGGTGAACGGGGAAAACCCGGGACAAAAATACATAAGAGTGGCGCTTGTCGCCACGAAAGAAGAGACGCAGCGCGCGTTGGAAACGATGCGCGACTGCCTCCGGAACTGAGGACGAGGACACCATGGCCTACCACGTCAGGGAACGTGACCCGATTTTCGACGAAGCCACGCAGGCGATGATCGAGCGACGGGGCAAGGAGCTCCTGGGGATCGCGCTGATCGCCGTCGCCATCGGGGTGGCGCTCTTGATGGGCACCTATTCGCCGGACGACCCGGGCTGGATGTCCGCGACCGAAGGCCCGGCGCAGAACGCGCTGGGCGCGCTCGGGGCCACCATCGCCTCGCCGCTGGCCATCATCCTGGGCTACGGCGCTTGGGGCTTCGCGGTGGCCTTCGGCGCCTGGGGCGTGCGCTTCACGCTGCACGCCGGCGAAGAGCGGCTGATGTCGCGCGCCATCTTCGCGCCGATCGCGATCGCGCTGGCCTCGGTCTATGCCTCGACACTCGTGCCGCACGCGGGCTGGACCCATTCCTTCGGGCTCGGCGGCCTGTTCGGCGACACCGTCCTCGGCGCCGTTCTGGGCGTGATGCCCGGCTCGGCCGCCATCGGGCTCAAGGTGCTGGCCGTGCTGACCGGGGTGGCCACGCTGATCGTCGGCGCGTTCTCGGCCGGTGTCACCCGCGACGAGCTGAAGCGGCTCGCGCGCTTCCTGCTGGTTGGCGTGGTGATGAGCTACGCGGGCGCGCTGAAGCTGGCGCGCTTGGGCGCGCGTGGTGCGGCCGCAGGGGCCCGCGTCGGCGCCAGTTCGGCCGCCGCTGCCGCGCGCAGCGTGCAGGACCGTAAGGCCCAGCGCCGCGAAGCGCGCGCCGACTGGGGCGCGCCGTCCGGCGAGCCGCTGGTCGAGTCGGACCCCCATTTCTCCGGCCCCGAACCGCTCACCGCGAGCCGCGTCGTGCGCCCGGAGCCGCCGGTCGAGCAGCCCGTGCATGCCCCCGAGCCCGCGGCCCAACCCGCTCCCGCCCCGGAACCGGCCCAGCCCCAGCGCGGCGGTTTCCTGGCGCGTGTGCCTGGCCTCATGAAGCGGCAGCCGGATCCTGAGCCGGAGCTTCTCGACAACACCTACCACGGCACGGTGCCCGATCGTGGCGGCAACCCGGATCGTATCTCGGCCAAGATCGCCTCGGCGCTGAGCAACCGCTCCGCGCGGATGACCGGCGCGCCGGCACCTGCGGAGGAAGAAGAAGCGCCCGCGAACGTCGAGCAGATGATCGTCCGCGCCGCTGCCCGGGCCCGCGCCCAGCAGCCGCGCCCCGTCGCGCGGATCGAGCCGGCGCTGCGCGCCGAGCCCCCGGTCACCGCCGAGGACGCGGCCTACCAGCGCGGCGAAGCCCCGATGGCGGAAATGGCGACCGAAGACGGGTTCGAGACCCCCGAGGCGCTGAACCTCGACCCGGCGATGCGCAGCCATGACGCCCCCGGCCATCCGGGCATGTCCGAGGGCTGGGCGCCCGCGCCGGAAGAGGACGCGGGGCCGGTCGACGCGGATTACGGCCATGCCCCCTACGAGCCGGGCCCCGACATGTCCGCGCCGGAGAGCTACACCCCGCCGCCGGTGCCGGAACCCAAGAAGGTCGTGCAGCACAACGCGCGCAAGGCTCCGAAACCGTCGTCGCGCGCGATGGCCGAGGCCCAGCCTTCGCTCGCCTTCGCCGACGACGCGGTGGACTACGAACTGCCCCCGCTCAACCTGCTCACCAACCCGGTGAACATCGAACGCCACCACCTCTCCGACGAGGCGCTCGAGGAAAACGCGCGGATGCTGGAAACCGTGCTCGACGACTACGGCGTGAAGGGTGAGATCGTCTCGGTTCGCCCCGGCCCCGTGGTCACGATGTACGAGCTGGAGCCCGCCCCGGGCCTCAAGGCCTCCCGCGTGATCGGGCTGGCCGACGACATCGCGCGGTCGATGTCCGCGCTCTCCGCCCGCGTCTCGACCGTCCCCGGCCGGAGCGTCATCGGCATCGAACTCCCGAACGCCAACCGCGAAAAGGTCGTGCTGCGCGAAATCCTCGCGGCGCGTGAATTCGGCGACACGAACCAGAAGCTCCCCCTCGCGCTGGGCAAGGACATCGGCGGCGACCCCGTGGTCGCCAACCTGTCGAAGATGCCCCACCTGCTGATCGCGGGGACCACGGGCTCGGGCAAATCGGTCGCGATCAACACGATGATCCTGTCGCTTCTCTACCGGCTCACGCCGGAGGATTGCCGGCTCATCATGATCGACCCCAAGATGCTGGAACTCTCCGTCTACGACGGCATCCCGCATCTCCTGTCCCCGGTCGTCACCGACCCGAAGAAGGCGGTCGTCGCCCTCAAGTGGGTCGTGGGCGAGATGGAGGAACGCTACCGCAAGATGTCCAAGATGGGCGTACGCAACATCGACGGCTACAACAGCCGCGTGGCCGACGCCCTGGGCAAGGGCGAGATGTTCTCGCGCACCGTGCAGACCGGCTTCGACGAGGACACCGGCGAGCCGATCTTCGAGACCGAAGAATTCGCGCCCGAGAAGATGCCCTACATCGTCGTCATCGTGGACGAGATGGCCGACCTGATGATGGTCGCGGGCAAGGAGATCGAGGCCTGCATCCAGCGCCTGGCCCAGATGGCGCGGGCGTCGGGCATCCACCTGATCATGGCCACCCAGCGCCCCTCGGTCGATGTCATCACCGGCACGATCAAGGCGAACTTCCCGACCCGGATCTCTTTCCAGGTCACCTCGAAGGTCGACTCGCGTACCATCCTCGGCGAACAGGGGGCCGAACAGCTCCTCGGCATGGGCGACATGCTCTATATGGCCGGGGGCGCGCGCATCACCCGCGTTCACGGGCCTTTCGTGTCCGACGAGGAGGTCGAGGAAATCGTTTCCTACCTCAAGTCCTACGGGCCGCCGGAATACGTGGGCGGCGTGGTCGAAGGGCCGGACGACGAGAAGGCCGACAACATCGACGCGGTGCTGGGGCTCAACACGGGCGGCAACACCAACGGCGAGGACGCGCTCTACGACCAGGCCGTCGCCATCGTCATCAAGGACCGCAAGTGCTCGACCTCCTACATCCAGCGCAAGCTCGGGATCGGCTACAACAAGGCCGCCCGGCTCGTGGAGCAGATGGAAGAGGAAAGCCTCGTCTCGCCCGCCAACCACGTGGGCAAGCGCGAGATCCTGATCCCCGAGCAGTAATCCCCTGACGGGACGCCGCTATCGCATAACAGGCGGCGTCCTGCTCACATGGCAGGGAACCGGGATGGATTCCCGGTTGTTGCAACCTACATGAGAGCCATGACACGCATCCGTACCCTCGCCGCCGCGTTCGCGCTGGCCGTCACCGCCGGTCCGGCCCTGGCCGAGCAATTGTCGCTCGATGCCATCTCGGACTATCTCGACGGGCTGGGCACCGCCCGCTCCGAGTTCACCCAAATCAATGCCGACGAAACGATTTCGACCGGCACGATCACGATCAAGCGCCCCGGCCGGGTGCGCTTCGAATACAACCCGCCGGAAGAGACGCTTGTGCTCGCCTCGGCCGGCCAGTTGGCCGTGTTCGACGCGAAGTCCAACACCGGGCCGGAGCAATACCCGCTGTCGCGCACGCCCCTGAACCTGATCCTCGCGCGCGACGTGGACCTGGGGCGCTCCGGCATGGTGACCGGGACCAGCTACGACGGCACCGCGACGACGGTGACGGCACAGGACCCGGAGCACCCGGAATACGGCAACATCCAGCTGACCTTCACGGCGGACCCGGTGGAGCTGCGCCAATGGGTCATCACCGATGACACCGGCACGCAGACCACGGTGGTGCTGGGGGCACTTGAAAAAGTGTCGAACGTCTCGGACCGGAATTTCTCGATCGTGGCCGAAGTCGAAGCGCGCAACCGCTGATCGGCTTCATCGTTCGATAAATACTTCGGGAGAGCGCGAGAGGGCTGGCCCTCTCGGCCCCCGCGCGGGCCCGCCAAGGGCGGGGCCGCGCAAGACCTGCGCGGGCGCAGCCCGCACCTTCGGCTCAGTCGTCGAGCTTGCGGGCCTCGTCCACCAGCATGATCGGAATGCCGTCGCGGATCGGGAAGGCCAGCCGCGCGGTGGGCGAGATCAGTTCCTGCTTTTCGGCATCGTATTCGAGCGGGCGCTGGGTCACCGGGCAGACCAGCGCCTCGAGCATGTGGCGGTCGTGGGCGGGGCGCGTCATTGCAGGCTGCCTTCGCCGCCGCGACCCTGGGCCAGCGCGAATTCCATGAGCGTGACCAGCGTTTCACGCCGCGTGGTGAGCGAGGGGGCTTCGAGCAGCGCCTGCTTGTCCTCCGGGTCGAAGGGGCAGAGCATCGAGAGCGAATTGATCAGCAGCTCGTCCTCGGCCTCCTTGAGGCTGCCCCAGTCTGTGCGCAGGTCGGCCACGTCGAAATAGCGGGCGAGCAGGTCGAGAAACGTCTCCCGGTTCAGCCCGGGGTCCTTCTCGGTCCGCCCGAGATCGCGTTCGAACCCGTCCCATTTCACCTTGGCGCGGCGGTAGGGGGTGAACCCTTCCACCTCCTCGACGACCCGGAACCGGCTCACGCCGGTGAGCTGGATCATGTAGCGGTTGTCGTCGGTTTCGGTGAAGGACGTGATCCGGCCGGCGCAGCCGATCGCGTGCAGGCGCGATCCGTCGGCCACCGCCGGCTGGATCATTCCGATTAGCCGCGCCTCGGTCTTCAGCGCATCGTCGAACATGGCGAGGTATCGCGGCTCGAAGATGTTCAGCGGCAGCCGACCCCGCGGCAGGAGCAGCGCCCCCGGCAGCGGGAAGATCGGCACCACGTCGGGAAGGTCGGCGCGCGGGATCATCTCAGACGAGGATCATCGAGCTGAGCTTGCGGCGTCCCTTGAGCGCGATCGGATCGTTCGGTGGCAGGGCCTCGAAGATCGTGAAGAGCTGCTGTTTCGCCGCCTCGTCGTTCCAGGCGCGGTCGCGGCGGAAGAGTTCCAGCAGTTCCTCGACCGCGGCCTCGGTCTGACCGGACGCATAGAGCGCCTGTGCCAGGTCGTAGCGCGCCTGGTGGTCGTCCGGGTTCGCTTCGACCTTGGCGCGCAGGTCGTCGACAGGGCCCGCGTTCTCGGCCTGGCGTGCCAGTTCGATCTGGGCGTGGGCCGCTTCGATCTCGGGCGCCTCGGAAATCTCGGCGGGCACGCCGTTCAGCACCGCCTCGGCGCCGTCGATGTCATCCTTGGCGATGTGGCAGCGGGCGAGGCCTGCATAAGCGGCGGCCATCTTCTGGTCCGCCTCGACGATCGCTGCGAAGGTCTGCATGGCGTCGTCCACGGCCCCGGCTTCGAGCATCTCTTCGGCAGCGGCGATCGCGTCGGCCAGGCCGCCGTCGCCCTCGGGGCCGGACGCGGCCACCTTCTGCACGAACTCCGTCACCTGAGAGGGCGGCAGCGCGCCCTGGAAGCCGTCGATCGGCTGGCCGTCGGAGAAGGCGTAGACCGTCGGGATCGATTGCACGCGCATCTGCGCCGCGATCTGCTGGTTCTCGTCCACGTTGACCTTGACCATCTTCACCTTGCCGCCAAGCCCGTTCACGGCCTCTTCAAGCGCGGGTCCCAGCGTCTTGCACGGCCCGCACCACGGCGCCCAGAAATCGACGATGACCGGCGTTTCCTTCGACGCCTCGATGACCTCGGTCATGAAGTCGGCTTCGGTGATGTCCTTGACGTAGCCGCCCGCGGGCGCGGCCCCATTCGTCTGACCCAGTTCCAGCATGTGTCTGGCTCCTTATCTGTGTGTTGCCCCCAATATGGGCGCGGATTCGGCGCTGTCCAAGCCCGCAGGCGCCCCGATCACTCCGTCTTCAGGTCGAAGGTCGCGAAGACCGGGGCATGGTCCGAGGGTTTCTCCCACCCGCGCACCTCGCGCAGGATGCGGCTGCCGTGTCCCGCGTTCGCGATGTCGGGTGTCGCCCAGACGTGGTCGAGCCGCCGGCCCTTGTCCGCCGCGTCCCAGTCGGGCGAGCGGTACGACCACCACGAATAGAGGTTGCCCTCGGGGATGTCCTTGCGTGTGATGTCGACCCACTTGCCGGCCTCCTGCGTCTGGCCCAGGTGCTCGACCTCGATCGGTGTGTGGCTGACGACCTTCAGAAGCTGCTTGTGGTTCCACACGTCGTCTTCGCGCGGAGCGATGTTCAGGTCGCCCACGAGGATCGACTTCTCCGGCGCCTCGTCGCGGAACCAGTCGCGCATCTCGGTGAGGTAGTCGAGTTTCTGGCCGAATTTCTCGTTCACCTCGCGGTCCGGCTTGTCGCCACCGGCGGGGACGTAGAAGTTGTGGATCGTCACGCCGTTCTCCAGCGTCGCGGCGACGTGGCGGGCGTGGCCCAGCTTGGCGAAATCCATGTCGCCCGCGTCCACGAGCGGCAGCTTCGACAGGATCGCCACGCCGTTGTAGCCCTTCTGCCCCCGCGCCACCATGTGGTGGTAGCCGCGCGCCTTGAAGATGTCGTGCGGGATCTTTTCGACCGGCGACTTGCATTCCTGAAGGCACAGAACATCGGGCGTTTCCTCGGCCAGCAGACGCGACACGAGGTCGGCGCGCAGGCGCACGCTGTTGATGTTCCAGGTGGCGAGGGTGAAGGACATGACGGCTCCCATTCTGGTGTCGGCGCGACCCTATCCATCCCGATTTCCAATGGCCAGTGCCCGTGGTGCGCGATCACAAAGGTTGCAGTCGTTGCCCTATTATGTAAACCACGTGCCACTCCCGTTGAGATCGCCCGAAGACCTTCTTTTGAAGGGGTTCGGGCCCCGTTCCCGCCGGAACATTACAAGTTCCGCAGCGCTGGAACCCCTGTGCGGAACCCCGCGTTGCCCGGGCATGCCCGCCTGACGGGACCGAGACTTGAAGAGTGAAAATTCAAAGAGGATCGAAACCATGCATATCTCAACGCAAAGACTCGATAACTACGATGCGGTAGACGCCTATCCGACCCGTCTGCCGGACCGCGAAGCCATCAAGGAACGCCGTGACCCGGTTCTTTGGTCGGAATGGTCGGAGGACGCGCCGATTTCGCGTGAAGAGGCCGAGCATTACGACAAGAACGGTTACCTCGTGCGCCGCGACCTGTTCGATGCCGACGAGATCGATTGTCTCGTGAGCACCGCACAGCGCCTTCGCGACACCGACCCGGCGGAGCGCCCCGCCGATTTCGTGACCGAACCCAGCTCGGACGAGGTGCGCACGGTCTTCCGGCTGGACGAACACTCGCCGGTCTTCGCACGGCTCGCCGCCGACACCCGCCTTGCCGGCGTCGCCGAGTTCCTGTTGAACGACCGCGTGTACGTCCACCAGTCCCGCCTCAACTACAAGCCCGGCTTCAAGGGCAAGGAGTTCTACTGGCACTCCGACTTCGAGACGTGGCATGCCGAGGACGGGATGCCCCGGATGCGCGCCGTGTCGGCCTCGGTCCTGTTGACCGACAACTCGAAGCTGAACGGGCCGCTGATGCTGATCCCCGGATCGCAGAACGAGTTCATCGCCTGCCTCGGCGAGACGCCCGAGGACAACCACAAGAGCTCGCTCAAGGCGCAGGAGATCGGCGTGCCGCAGCCCGAAACGATCCGCCGCTTCGCCGAGGACCTTGGGCTGGACACTGCGACCGGGCCGACGGGCACCGTGGTCTTCTTCGACTGCAACACGCTGCACGGCTCGAACGGCAACATCACGCCCGACCCGCGCTCGAACGCGTTCTTCGTGTTCAACGCGATCAGCAACCGTCCGGTCGATCCGTTCGCCGCGCCGAAACCGCGCCCGGCCTGGCTGTCGAACCGTGACAAGATCCGGCCGATCGAGCCGATCGAAGGGCGCATCAAGGCTGGTTGATACGCCGTGAGGCTGCTTTGCCGGCAGCCATGCGTCGGATAGGATCGCCCCATGCTTTCGATCCTGTCCGACCGCACCTACCGGCACCTCTTCCTTGCACAGGTGATCGCCCTGGTGGGCACCGGGTTGGCCTCGGTGGCGCTGGGGCTTCTGGCCTACGACCTGACCGGCGCCCGCGCGTCGGCGGTCTTGGGCACGATCTTCACGATCAAGATGGTGGCCTACGTCAGCATCGCGCCCATCGCGGGCGCGCTGGCGGAACGGCTGCCGCGCCGCGCCATGCTCGTGGTGCTGGACGTCGTGCGGGCGGGGGCCGCGCTCTGCCTGCCCTTCGTCACCGAGGTCTGGCAGGTCTACATCCTGATCGCGGTGCTGCAATCGGCCTCGGCCGCCTTCACACCGGTGTTCCAGGCGACCATTCCGGACGTCCTGCCCGATGAAGAGCGCTACACCCGCGCGCTGTCGTTGTCGCGGCTGGCCTATGATCTCGAGAACATCCTGAGCCCGATGCTCGCCGCAGCCGCGCTGTTGATCGTGAGTTTCAACACGTTGTTCTTCGGCACGATGCTGGGCTTCATCGCCTCCGCGCTTCTCGTCGTGTCGGTCCTTCTGCCCAGCCCGAAGCCCGCCGCGCGCCGGCCGATCTGGCAGCGCTCCTTCACCGGTATCCGCATATACCTGGCCACCCCGCGCCTTCAGGGGCTTCTCGCCCTCACGCTCACGGCGGCGTCCGGCGGGGCGATGGTGCTCGTGAACACGGTCGTGCTGGTGCGCGCTGAGCTTGGGCTCAGCGAAAGCGCCCTGGCGATCTCGATGGGGGCCTTCGGGGCCGGGTCGATGGCGGCGGCGCTGGCCTTGCCCCGGCTCCTGGGCCGGCTCGACGACCGGCCGGTGATGCTCTCCGGCGCGCTCGTGCTGATAGCCGCGCTTGTCGGCTTCGCCGTGGTGATACGCAGTTTGGGCCTATCGTGGCCCGCGCTGCTCCTCGCCTGGGGCGTGGCCGGGATCGGTTACAGCGCCATCCTCACGCCGTCCGGGCGGCTCCTTCGGCGGTCCGTGCATGACGAGGACCGGCCGGCGATCTTCGCCGCCCAATTCGCGCTGAGCCATGCCTGCTGGCTGATCGCCTATCCGCTCGCGGGTGCGTTGATGACCGGGCTGGGCGCCGTCGCGGCGCTTCTGGTTCTGGCGGGCCTGGGGGGCGTGGGTCTGCTGGCCGCCCGCGCGCTCTGGCCGGCCGGCGATCCGGTGGTGCTGGAACACCGGCACGACGATCTGCCGCGCGACCATCCGCATCTCAAGGGCCGACGCACCCATCGCCATGCCTTCGTCATCGACAACCTGCACGAAACCTGGCCGGGGCGCTGAGGCCGGGCCGTTCGGGCAAAAAAAGACCCGGCGCGTGGCCGGGTCAGTCCAACAGGGAGGATACCGTGCCATTACCCCGACACGGAAAGGGGATCTCAAAACACTGTCACCGTTTCCTTCACATTATCACATTGAAACCTGAATGAGATATGAAAGAGGCTGGTGGCAGTTCGCAGTCGCAGCGTTGTTGCGGTCAGGCCACAAGCCGGTAGCCGCCCGATTCCGTCACCAGCAGCCGCGCGTTCGAGGGATCGGGCTCGATTTTCTGGCGCAGACGGTAGATATGCGTCTCCAGCGTATGGGTCGTCACGCCTGCGTTGTAGCCCCAGACCTCGTGCAGGAGCACGTCGCGCGCGACCACGCCTTCCTGGCTGCGGTAGAGGAATTTCAGGATGTTGGTTTCCTTCTCGGTGAGCCGGATTTTCCGGTCCTCCTCGGTCACTAGCATCTTCATCGCGGGCTTGAACGTGTAGGGCCCAAGCTGGAACACGGCGTCTTCCGACTGCTCGTGCTGGCGCAGCTGGGCGCGGATGCGGGCCAGCAGGACCGGGAACTTGAACGGCTTGGTGACGTAATCGTTGGCGCCCGCATCGAGCCCAAGGATCGTGTCCGCATCGCTGTCATGCCCCGTGAGCATCAGGATCGGGCATTTCACCCCCTGCTTGCGCATCAGTTTGCACAGCTCGCGCCCGTCCGTGTCCGGCAGGCCGACGTCGAGAATCACCAGGTCGTGGATCTGTTCCTTGACCTTCTGCATCGCGTCCGCGCCGTTCGCGGCTTCGAAGACCTCGAAGTCCTCGGTCATGACCAACTGCTCGGCCAGCGCTTCGCGCAGATCCTCGTCGTCATCGACGAGAAGTATGTTTTTCTGGGTCGCCATCGCGGGTCCTCCTTGTCGTTTCTGGTGACTTGGGTGCAGTCACGGTGCCGGCAATGTTTGTGGCAATACGTTCACGGGGACGTGTCGGGATCACTGTAAATGTTTCACTTTCCCGATACCCGCCCGTATCAAGAGGCACGATGACGCTCATACCGACCCAGACCGAACTCACCGCACGTGCCCGCGCAGACCTGCGCATGGGCCTTCCCGTCGTGATCGAAATCGACGGCGTGGCCGGCCTGGTCGCGGCGGCCGAGACGGTGACGCGCGCGCGTCTGGGCGATCTGCGGGGCTTCGGCCCCCTGCGCCTTGCGATCACCCCGCGCCGGGCCGAAACGCTCAAGGCACGGGCCTATTCAGACCACGTCGCGCGGGTCGTGGTGCCTGACGATGTCGACGTTGACTGGATCGTCGGGCTGGCCGACCCGAAAGACGACCTGATGAAGCCCATGAAGGGCCCGCTGATGACCGAGCGGGGCGGCGACGAATCGGTCGCGCGCGCCGCCATCGCGCTTGCCAAGTCGGCGATGCTTCTGCCCGCCGCGCTCGTGGTGATCGTGGAGGACGGCGCCGCCGTGGCGGCCCAGCACGGCCTGACGCGCGTGGACCTCACCGATCGGCCCGACGACCCGCCGCTGACGGCGCTGCGCGAGATCGTGTCGGCGCGCGTGCCGCTTGAAGTGTCCGATGCCGGGCGGCTGCACATCTTCCGGCCCGAGGACGGCGGGGAAGAGCATTACGCGGTGGAGATCGGGCGGCCCGACCGGTCCGAGCCCGTGCTGGCCCGGTTGCATTCGGCCTGCTTCACCGGCGACCTGCTGGGCAGCCTGAAATGCGACTGTGGCCCGCAGCTGCGCGCCGCGCTCGCGGCGATGGGCGAGAACGGGACCGGGGTTTTGCTCTACCTCAACCAGGAGGGGCGCGGCATCGGGCTTGCCAACAAGATGCGGGCCTATTCCCTGCAGGACCAGGGGTTCGACACGGTGGAGGCCAACCACCGGCTGGGCTTCGAGGACGATGAGCGCGATTTTCGCATCGGGTCCGAGATCCTTGCCCAGATGGGTTTCTCCGCCGTGCGCCTGATGACAAACAACCCCGCCAAGGTCGCGATGATGGAGGCCAACGGCATCCGCGTGGCCGAGCGCGTGCCGCTTCAGGTCGGGCGTGGGGCGCACAATACCGACTACCTCGACACCAAGGCCGCGAAGTCCGGCCACCTGCTGTGAAGGCGCGGCGCTGCGATCTTGTCGTGACGCGGCAGGGTGCCCGGTTCCTCGGCCGCCGGTTCCCCGTGGCCATCGGGCGTGGTGGGTTCACCGGCAACAAACGCGAGGGCGACGGGGCGACGCCGGTGGGCGTCTGGCGGCTGATGACCGGCTTCTACCGTGCCGACCGCGTCACGGCGCCCGACGGACCGCTGGACATGCGCGCGGTGGGGCCGCTCGACCTCTGGTCGGACGACCCCGACGACAACGCGTACAATCACGCGGTGCGCGCCCCCTACGGGCCGTCGCATGAGCGCCTGCGGCGCGGAGACGGGCTTTACGACATCGTGCTCGTGTCAGACTGGAACTGGCCCGACGCGGTGCCGGGCCGGGGGTCGGCGATCTTCGTTCATTGTTGGCGCGGGCCACGCAAACCGACGGCGGGTTGCCTGGCCTTCCGTCCCGATCACCTGCGCTGGATCCTTGCGCGCTGGACGCCGCGCAGCCGCGTGGTCGTGCGGGGGCAGGGGCCTCAGTCGTAGACGCGTTCGCCGAAGATGGCGGAGCCCACGCGCACGTAGGTCGCCCCCTGGGCCACGGCCTTCTCGAAATCGCCCGACATGCCCATCGAAAGGTCGTCGATTCCGTTGCGCGCCGCGATCTTGGCGAGGAGCGCGAAGTGGAGCGACGGTTCCTCGTCCACCGGCGGAATGCACATGAGCCCGTCGATCTCCAGCCCCAGGTCGCGGCATTCGGCGATGAAGGCGTCGGCGTCGGCAGGCAGGACGCCGGCCTTCTGCTCTTCCTCGCCAGTGTTCACCTGGACGAAAAGCTTCGGACAGTGTCCCAGCTCTTCCTTCAGGCGCGCGATGGTGCGTGCCAGCTTGGGGCGGTCGATGGTTTCGATCGCGTCGAACAACTCCATCGCCTGGCGGGCCTTGTTGGTCTGAAGCGGGCCCACGAGGTGGAGCTCGATCCCGTCGTAGCGGTCGCGCAGGTCCGGCCACTTGCCGGCGGCCTCCTGGACCTTGTTCTCGCCGAAAAGCCGGTGACCCTGGTCGAGCACATCGATCACGCGCTCGAGCGGCTGCACCTTCGACACGGCGACAAGGCGGGTCGAGCCCGGGGCGCGGCCCGTGCGGGCCTCTTCGTCACGGATTTTCTGAAGGATGTCGGACAGGGCCATTCGGTGTCACCTCTCGTTTCGCCCTGACAAACCACGAGAGGCCCAAAAAGAAAAGAGCGGGCGCAAGGCCCGCTCTTCCCTGTTCAAATCCGGTTGGATTAGAACGCCATCGAAACGCCAGCGTAGACAGCGTTGGTGGTGGTCGCCTGGTTGCCGGCGTAGCCAGCTTTGATCGACACACCGCCGCCGAGGTCGTAAGCACCTTCGACGCCGTAGTTCAGGCCGTCGTTCAGGAACGCCATGACCGAGTACGGGCCAGTGGCGTAGCCCACGTCGACGTGCCAGCCCCAAGCGTTGTTGGTCAGGTCGTAGTCGACATCGGCGTTGGCCGAGAAGCCGCTCATGGCGAGCGAGGCACCGGCGCCGATGTTGTGCGAGAACGCACCGCCATCGTTGGCGTCGTAGCCGTACTCGACGTAGACCGAGTAGTCGCCGAACGAGTAGGTGCCTTTGGCGCCGAAGTCACCGTTGGTGGTGGCAACCGCGTTGTTTTCCCACACGCCGTACACTTCAACGCCGAAGGCGCCCCAAGTGTTGGTGTAGGTGGTGGTCAGTTCCCAGTCGCCCGGGGTCGACGAAGCGCCGTCGGCGTTCGAGTTGTAGGCAACGTTAACTTTGCCCCACTCGCCGGACATGTAGACGTTCGAAGCGGCAAGGGTGATGCCCGAGAACGCGGTGTAGGTGCCGAAGTCGACGTCGTCCGGGTCTTTCTCCATGTTGAAGAACGGCCCAAGCACAACCATGCCAGCGCCCACTTCCAGGCCGCCGTCGGTGGTCGTCATCATGCCAGCGCGGAACGACGTGCGGAAGTCGATGACCGGACCGGTGGTGGCGCCGCCGGTGACCCAGGAGTAAGCACCGCCCACGTAGGCGGCACCGGTCAGCGAGACGTCAGCAGCGGCGAAACCGGTGGTGCCCACCAGCATCGTCGAAGCGAGAAGAATCTTTTTCATTTCGTTTTCCCTCGTTTATCTAAAGGTGCACCTCAATTCAGGGGAATCCGAATTGAGTATGCTGTTTCCTCTCTCTTTCGGGCTTTCGATGCAAGCGCGGCCCGCGCGCCGATCTCAAAGCTTCGCGGCGTGGTGCAGAGTTGCCACAGTCCCCTTCACTGGGGCGGAAATCGCGGCGGTTCGGGCGGCCAAGTCGCGTATATATGGAGTCGCCGGCCACGGGCCCTACCATCCGTTGTCCGGGAAAACGCTTGCCCGAGCTTTTTCGCTTGGGTAGGTAGGAGCAAACGATGGAACGGGGCATTCACATGACATATGGGCGGCTCACCGCGAAGGCACTCCTTCTTGGCAGTCTGGTCGCGCTGGCCGGTTGCTCCGGCGGGATTTCCAACATGTTCGGCGGGAACGAAAGCGACACGGTGACCGCGATCGACGGCACCCAGGTGCCGCGTCCGGAGCGCGCCGCGCGCGAGGAGGGCCGCGAGACGATCTGGGACCTGTTCACGGACACGGACGATCCGAACACCACTGTCGAGGTGAACAAGTACCTGTGGAACGCTTCGCTCGACGTTCTCGACTTCATGCCCATCGAAGCCGCAGACCCGTTCACCGGCGTCATCGTCTTCGGCTATGGCACCCCGCCTGGTGGCGGGCAGGCCTACCGTGCCACCGTGCACGTTTCCGATCCGGCACTCGACGCACGCGGTCTCAACGTCGCGCTGCAGACGCGCGGCGGCCGGGCCGTTTCGAGCGCCACCCAGCACGCGATCGAGGACGCAATCCTCGGCCGGGCCCGTCAGCTGCGCATCCAGGACTACAACCTGTAACGCGGGTAGACCCCGGGCACGCATCCAAGTAGACCAAGCGCCGGGCCCAGCCCGGCGTTTTTGTTTTTCCGAAGGACCAGAAGAAATGTCCCGCTACGACGCATCGACCATCGAGCCGAAATGGCAGGCCGCCTGGGACGAGGCCGGCACCTTCCAGGCCGTCCGCGATCCGAACAAGCCGAAGTTCTACGTTCTCGAGATGTTTCCCTATCCCTCGGGCCGCATCCATATCGGCCACGTGCGCAACTACACGATGGGCGACGTCGTCGCGCGCTACAAGAACGCCTCCGGCTTCTCCGTGCTGCACCCGATGGGGTGGGACGCCTTCGGGATGCCGGCCGAAAACGCGGCGATGGCCACCGGGGGTCATCCGAAGGACTGGACCTACGACAACATCGAAGAGATGAAGGCGCAGATGAAGCCGATGGGCTGGTCGCTGGACTGGACCCGCGAATTCGCCACCTGTGACCCCGAATATTACGGACAGCAGCAGTCGCTCTTCATCGATTTCCTCGAGAAAGACCTCGTCTACCGTAAGAACGCCGTGGTGAACTGGGACCCCGTGGACATGACCGTGCTGGCGAACGAGCAGGTCATCGACGGCAAGGGCTGGCGCTCTGGCGCCGAGGTCGAGCGTCGCGAGCTTACCCAGTGGTTCTTCAAGATCAGCGATTTCTCCGAGGAACTGCTGGAGGCCATCGACACGCTCAAGGACTGGCCGGAAAAGGTGCGCCTGATGCAGGCGAACTGGATCGGCAAGAGCCAGGGTCTGCGATTCGCGTTCGATCGCACCGACGGCGGCGACCCGATCGAGGTCTACACCACCCGCCCCGACACGCTCATGGGCGCGAGCTTTGTGGGGATCTCTCCCGATCACCCGCTGGCCCGCGAACTGGAAACCGCCGATCCCAAGGTCGCCGAGTTCTGCGCCACGGCCCGCAAGGGCGGCACGACCGCCGAAGCCATCGAGACGGCCGAGAAGCTGGGCTATGACACCGGCCTCACCGTCAAACACCCGTTGGATCCGGACTGGGAACTGCCGGTCTGGATCGCGAACTTCATCCTCATGGATTACGGCACCGGCGCGATCTTCGCCTGCCCGGCGCATGACCAGCGCGACCTCGACTTCTGCCGGAAGTACGGCCTGCCGGTCATCGACACGTTCTTCGCCCTCGACGACCCCAAGCCGGTCGAGAACGAGGCATTCGTGCCGCCCAAGACGGAAAAGGTGAAGTGGGTCGACCATTTCGCCGGTCTCGACGTGGCCACCGGGGAAGAGGCGATCGCCGCCACCGTCGAGTTCGCCGAGAAACAGGGCTGGGGCACGGGCCACACCCAGTACCGTCTCCGCGACTGGGGCCTCTCCCGTCAGCGCTACTGGGGCTGCCCGATTCCGGTCGTCCACTGCGACGACTGCGGCGTGGTGCCGGAGAAGAAAGAGAACCTGCCGATCGAACTGCCCTACGATGTCAGCTTCGACACGCCGGGCAACCCGCTGGACCGTCACCCGACGTGGCGCGACTGCGAATGCCCGTCCTGCGGCAAGCCCGCGCGGCGCGAGACCGACACGATGGACACCTTCGTGGACAGCTCGTGGTATTTCGCCCGCTTCACCGCGCCGCGCGCCGAGACGCCGACGGTGATGGAAGAGGCCGACTACTGGATGAACGTCGACCAGTACATCGGCGGCATCGAGCACGCGATTCTCCACTTGCTTTACTCGCGCTTCTTCGCCCGCGCGATGCACATCTGCGGCCACCTGCCGGAGAAGTCCAAGGAGCCGTTCAACGCGCTCTTCACCCAAGGCATGGTGACGCACGCGATCTACCAGACGCGGGATGCCGACGGGCGCGCGGTCTACCACTTCCCCGAGGACGTGGAAGAGACCGAAGAGGGCGCACGGCTCAAGGCCACCGGCGAGCCGGTCGAGATCATCCCCTCTGCCAAGATGTCGAAATCCAAGAAGAACGTGGTCGATCCGCTTGCGATCATCGAACAGTACGGCGCCGACACCGCGCGGTGGTTCGTCATGTCCGACTCGCCCCCCGAGCGGGACGTGGAATGGACCGCGTCGGGCGCGGAAGGCGCGTCCAAGCACCTCGCCCGCGTCTACCGCATCGCCGCCGAGATCGCCGAAGCGACCGGGGCCGGCGAGGGTGACGAGGCGCTGCTGCGCGAAATGCACAAGACCATCAAGGCGGTCACCGACGGGATCGAGGGCTTTGCCTTCAACACCTCGATCGCCAAGCTCTACGGCTTCACCAACACCCTCGCCAAGTCGAAGGCCGGGGCCGAGACGCGCAAGCAGGCCATGCGCGTGATGGCGCAGCTCATGGCCCCGATGACCCCGCACCTGGCCGAGGAAGTCTGGTCGATGCTGGGCGGCGAGGGTCTTGTGGCCGAGGCCGATTGGCCGGCGGCTGACGAGGCGATGCTGGTCGAGGACACCGTGACGCTGCCGATCCAGGTGAACGGCAAGCGGCGTGACGAGATCACGGTCGCCAAGGACATGGGCAAGGACGAGGTCGAGAAGCTGGCGCTCGAGACCGCGGGCGTGAAGCGCGCGCTCGACGGCGCCGCGCCGAAAAAGGTGATCGTGGTGCCGGGCCGGATTGTGAATGTGGTGGCGTAACGCCAAAGTGCGGGCATGAAGCTCAAGACCCACGAGGCCAACCGCCACTTCGCAAAGCCCGCGCCGGACACCACCGGCACGCTGATCTTCGGCACCGACGCCATGCGCGTGGCGCTGAAACGGCAGGATCTTCTCAAGAACCTGCTGGGCGAGAGTGCGGAGGAGGAAATGCGCCTCACCCGCATGCTCGCGGGCGAGCTGCGCCAGGACCCCGCCGCACTCTCCGACGCGGTCAAGGCGCAGGGCTTCTTCCCGGGCCCGCGTGCGGTCTTCGTCGAGGATGCGACCGATGCGCTGGCCGACAAGATCATCCCGGCGCTAGAGGACTGGCAATCGGGCGACGCGCACGTGGTGGTCACCGCGGGCAACCTGAAGCCCACCGGCAAGTTGCGGAAATACTTCGAGAAACATCCCTTTGCCTTCGCCGTCGGCATCTACGACGACCCGATGTCGCGTGACGAGGTCCAGACGGAGCTGTCGAAGGCCGGGCTCAACAACGTCGACGGGGAGGCGATGCGCGACCTCGAAGCGCTGGCACGCGCGCTCGATCCCGGCGATTTTCGCCAAACGGTCGAGAAGTTGTCGCTCTACAAGCTCGGCGATCCGTCGACCGTGACGCCCGACGACGTGCAGGCCTGCGCGCCCGCCTCGACCGAGGCGGTGCTCGACGACCTGCTGCATGCCACGGCCGAGGGGCGCGCGCCGGAGCTGGGGCCGCTCCTGTCGCGGCTCGAGGCGCAGGGAATCGCCCCCACGCGGCTGGCGATCGCCACGACCAACCATTTCCGCACGCTGCACATGGCGGCCAGCGACCCGGAGGGGCCGAACAAGGGCATCTTCCGTGCCCGCCCGCCGGTTCATTTCAAGTCGCGCGACCGGATGACCCGGCAGGCGAGCCGTTGGGGCGCATCGAAGCTGGAGACGGCGCTCGACATGATCATCGAGGCGGACCTGACGCTGCGCTCGACCTCGAAAGCGCCACAGATGGCGTTGATCGAACGCACACTGATCCGGCTGGCCTTCATGGCCGCGCGGGGGTGAGCCGGGGATGGCGCTTCACTGAAAACGTTGAGAACAGGTGAAACCGCGCCTCAACGGGGCTCGCAACCATCTGGAATATCGAGGTTGCCTCACCCATCGCTTTTCCGGTTTTCCGGAAAACCGGAAAAGTGAAAAACCGCCGTTGCGGGAGGCGTGGCCGCCCCAAGGCCGCGCGCTCGTCGCCACGTCACGCTTGCCGCACGACCGCCACCGTGCCTCCCTTTCACCCAAAGGGAGGACACCGCATGTACACCGTTATCGGCAAGCTCGACACCCGCGCGTTCCGCGTCCTGTGGATGCTCGAGGAGATCGGCCAACACTATGACTGGATCAAGGCCGGCCCGCGCAGCCCGGAGGTGACGCAGCACAACCGCTCCGGCAAGGTGCCGGTGATGCTCGTGGATGGCGAACCGATCACGGATTCGGTCGCCATCATGGAATTCCTCGCCGACCGGCACGGGGCCCTGACCTACGCGGCGGGCACCATCGAACGCGCGCGCCAGGATGCGATCACCAATTTCCTCATCGACGAGATGGATGCGCTGCTCTGGATGGGCGCGCGCCACGTCTTCGTTCTGCCGGAAGAGCGCCGCATGCCCGAGATCCGCGATTCGCTGAAATGGGAGTTCGCCCAGTCCGTCGACCGCTGCGCCGCCATGCTGGGCGACCAGCCGTTCCTGACCGGCGACACGATGACGGTGCCAGACATCCTCGCCGCCCATTGCGCGAGCTGGGCCCATGCCGCGAAGTATCCGTTGGAGAACGAGGTGTTCAACGCCTTCGCCAAGCGCATGCGCGGCCGCGATGCCTTCCGGCGCACCGCGGCGCTGGCCAAGAGCTAACCCAACGCCTGCAGCGCCGCCGCCCGCCCCGTCGCGAAGCAGGCGGTGAGGAGATAGCCGCCCGTCGGCGCCTCCCAATCCAGCATCTCGCCGCAGGCGAAGAGCCCCGGCACGGCGCGCACCGCGTAGCCGTCCAGCGCCCCGGCGGTGATCCCCCCGGCGGACGAAATCGCCTCGTCCAGCGGCCGCAGCCCGTCGTGGCGAACGGGCAGCGCCTTGATCAGCGGGGCGAGGTCGTCGGGCAGGGGACGTCCGAACTCCATCAGGAGCGCCAGCCGGGCGGGGTCCAGCTTCAGCGTCTTTCGCAGATGGGCGGCCACGGTCGCCTTGCCGCGCGGGCGGGCCAGGCGTCGCGCGACCTCGTCCCGCGTCCAGTCCGGGCACAGGTCCAACGTCAACGGCGCGCCCTCGCGCACGGGACGCGATACGGCGTAGATCGCCGACCCCTCGAGGCCGCGTGACGAGATCACGAATTCTCCGCGCACCGACGTGTCCCCGGCCGTGAGCCGTGCCACCTTGACCGGTGCGCCGAACTGCTTCGCCATATGCGCCGACCAGTCGACCTTCAGCCCGGCGTTGGCCGGCGCGAACGGCACGATGTCCACGCCCCGCGCCGCGAGCCACGGAACCCACGCCCCGTCCGAGCCCAGCCGCGCCCAGCTCGCCCCACCGAGCGCAAGGATGCACAAGTCCGGGTGTTCCACCACGGGCCCGCCCGGCGTGTCGAAGGCGTAGCCATCGTCCTCGAATCCGCGCCAGTGCCAGCGCGTGCGGATCTCGACGCCGTCGAGCCGCCCCAACCAGGCCCGCAGAAGGGGCGAGGCTTTCATCGCTTCGGGAAACACCCGCTCCGACGACCCGGTGAAGACCGGCTGCCCCAGCCCGCGCGCCCAATCGGCCACCGCTTGGGGGCCGAAATCCGCGACGGCGTCCCGCACCAGCGGCGCGCAGCTGCCTGTAAAGGCGCCCAGGAAGCGCTGGGCCGGCTCGTCCTTCGTGAGGTTGAGGCCGCTTTTGCCCGCCATCAGGAACTTGCGCGCGACCGAGGGCTTGGCCTCGGCGATCACCACGTTGCAGCCCCCGCGCGCCAGCGCTTCGGCCGCCATCAGGCCGGCCGGCCCCGCCCCGATCACCAATGCTTGCCGTGCGCGTTCGTTCATTCCACCTTCTGTGCATGGAAGCGCAGGGCGACACAAGCGACCCGATCTGCCCGATCTGCGGCCGGCCAATCCCGCCGGACGTGCCGCAGTCGCGCCATCACCTCGTCCCGCGCCTGAAGGGCGGGAAGGATGGGCCCACCGTCCTGCTCCACCACATCTGCCACAAGGAAATCCACGCGACGCTGTCGGAGGCGGAGCTCGCGCGCCTCTACAACACGCCCGAGGCGCTTCTGACCCATCCCCGGATCGCGAAGTTCGCCAGGTGGGTCGCCAAGCGCCCGCCCGCCTTCCTGTCGCGCAGTGAAGGCAAACGGCGCCCCCGGCGCTAGGGCTTTCCGGTCCGAAATATCCCGGTTGTCAGACGGGCAGCCCCTGACGCTGAAATCAGATCAGCCCCTTGATCCCGGCCACGTGCTCGGGCCGCGCCGCCAAAGCGTCCGCCGCCAGCTCCCGCGCCGCGTCGACCACGTCACCCTCGACGATCCGGTCGACGAGGCCCCAGTCACGCGCTTCCTCCGCGCGGACCTTCTGTCCGGCCATCAGGATCATCTTGGCGCGCGCCGGGCCCACGAGGGCCGCAAGCCGCTTCGGGTCCGAAGGTTGCGGCAGGAAACCGAGCTTCATGACCGGATAGAAGAACTTCGCCTCGGCCACCGCGATGCGCAGGTCGCAGGCCAGCGCCATGCCCATCGCGCCGCCCGCAAGCGTGCCGTTCAGCGCGGCGATGGTCAGGATCGGCGCACCGGCGATGGCGCCCGACAGCCGCTCCCACAGCGGCGAGGTTGCGAGCCCCGCGCGCGCCTCGTCGAGGTCGGCGCCGGCCGAGAAGACGCGGCCCGCGCCGGTCAGCACCAGCACCTGCGCGTCCTCGGCGGCCGCCTCGGCGATCTTCGCCAGCTCCTCGAGCATCTCGCGGGTCAACGAATTTGCCTTGTCGGGCCGGTCTAGGGTGACGACCCACAGCGCGCCATCGCGCTCCAGCCGGATCATGCGACCAGTCCCACGGCACGGCGCACGTCCTCGTCGCGCAGCGATACTTCCTGGCCGAGCCAGGCGTCGCCGTCCGGGCCACACAGCCACAGCAGGCATTTGGCGGGCCAGTCGGCGGGGATGTGGTCCGACCAGTCGAGCTGGCTTACCGGGTTCACGCCGGAGGCCTTGATCTCGCGCTGCATCTCGGTCGCCACCGTGCCGGGGCTGAGGCCGATCGCGCGGATGCCGTTGCCGACCTCTTCCTTGTGCAGCGCCTTGGTCATCATGTGGACGCCCGCCTTTGATACGCAGTAGTGGCTCCAGCCTTCCAGGGCGCCATGCGCGGCCCCCGAAGAGATGGTCAGGATCGTACCCCCGCGCGCCTTCTGCATCGCGGGCAGGACGGCGCGCATGCCGTGGTAGACGCCTTTGAGGTTGATATCGATTACCCGGTCCCAGTCGTCGGGATCGCTGTCGGCCATATGGGCGATCGGTTCGATGACCCCGGCGTTGTTGATCAGCACGTCGACGCCGCCGAAACGGCCGATGGTCTCGTCCACCGCGTTCTGCACCGATTCGAACGAGGCGACATCGCATTCGAGCGCCAGCGCGCCCTCGCCCAGCTCTTCGGCCAGCGTGGCCAGCGCATCGCCCGAGCGCGCCAGCAGCGCCACGTTCGCGCCTGCCTCGGCGAAGACCCGGGCGGCGGCTTCGCCGATGCCCCGGCTGGCCCCGGTGATCACCACCGTCTTGCCTGTCATGTCCATCGGATTTCTCCCCTGTTTTGACCGGACCCTAATGCGCGGGCGCAGGCTTCACCAGTGCCCGACCCTTGCGGGGCGTGTGATCCGCGGTTACCTGAAACCAAACCCCGAAAGGACCGACATGAAGGCTTCGCTCTCCGATCTCACCCAGCAGCTTCTCGATGCCGCCCGGCAGGCGGGCGCCGACAGTGCCGACGCGATGGCGGTCTCCGGCACGTCGCTGTCCATCGACGTGCTCAAGGGCACGCTGGAACAGGCCGAACGCTCCGAAGGGGTCGACATCGGCCTGCGCGTGATGATCGGCCACCGACAGGCGAACGTCTCGGCCTCGGACATCTCTGCGGACACGATCGCCGAAATGGCCGCCCGCGCCGTCGCGATGGCGCGCGAGGCGCCGGAGGACCCGACCATCGGGCTTGCCGACCCGTCGCAATACGCGACCGACTGGGACATCGCCGCGCTCGAGATCGCCGACGACAGCCCCGAACCCGACCCGCAGGCGCTGGAAGAGGACGCGCGCGCGGCCGAGGCCGCGGCGCTGGCGGTCGACGGCGTAAGCCAGGTGCAGGGCACCTCGGCCGGCTACGGGCGCACGGACATACACCTGGCGATGTCGAACGGGTTTTCCGGCGGCTACGGGCGCACGACGCGCGCGATATCGCTGGCCGCGATTTCCGGGACCGGGGCCGAGATGGAGCGTGACTTCAACGGCGAGTCGCGCATCTTCCAGGCCGACCTGCCATCCGCCGAGGAAATCGGACGTATCGCCGGCGAACGCGCCGCGGCGCGGCGCGGCGCGCGTCAGCCGCATACCGGTAGCTACCCGGTGATCTTCGACGAGCGCGTTTCGGCGTCGCTCATCGGGCACCTTCTGTCGGCGATCAACGGCAGCTCCATCGTGCGCGGCTCGTCCTTCCTGCGCGACAAGATGGGCGAACAGGTTCTGCCCGCAGCGCTGTCGCTGATCGAGGACCCGCATCGCGTGCGCGCTACCGGTTCGCGCCCCTTCGACGCCGAAGGGTTGCCGACGCAGGACCGCGCGCTCGTCGAGAACGGCATCCTCAACGGCTGGATCCTGGACCTTGCCACCGCGCGCAAGCTGGGGCTCGAGAGCACCGGGAACGCCGGGCGCGGCACAGGCGCGCCGCCGTCGCCGGGCGCTTCGAACATCCGGCTCACCCCGGGTGACAAGAGCCGCGAAGAGCTGATGGCCGAGATCGGTACGGGCCTCCTCGTGACCGGGCTGATCGGCTCCACCATCAATCCGAACACCGGCGACTATTCGCGCGGGGCCTTCGGGTTCTGGATCGAGAACGGCGAAATCGCCTACCCGGTGAACGAATGCACCGTTGCCGGAAACCTGCTCGACATGCTGATGCGGATCACCCCGGCAAACGACGCGGAGCTGCACAAGTCGCGGCAGGTGCCCTCGCTCCTGGTCGAAGGGATGACCCTTGCCGGGAGCTGACCGCGATCTTCTGGCTGACGCCGCCCGCGCGGCGGGCGAGATCGCGAAAGGGTTCTTCCGACGCGACCCGAAGCAATGGGACAAGTCGGGCGGGCAGGGGCCGGTGACCGAGGCCGACCTTGCGGTCGACGAGATGCTCAAGGCGCGGCTGCGCGATGCGCGCCCCGGCTATGGCTGGTTGTCCGAGGAAACGCCGGACGCCACTGACCGGCTCGAGACCGACGAGGTCTTCGTCGTCGATCCGATCGACGGCACCCGCGCCTTCATCGAAGGCAATCCGACCTGGTCGCATTCCCTGGCCGTCGTGACCGGCGGGCGGGTGACGGCCGCGGTCGTTTACCTGCCCATGCATGACCGTCTCTATGCTGCCGCCGAGGGTGCGGGATGCACCCTGAACGGCGAGCCCGTGCGGGCCTCGCACCGGGGCGCGCTCGCGGGCGCCGAGGTGCTGGCCGCACGCCCCGTGATGGAGCCGCACAACTGGCGCGATGCAGCGGTGCCGGATTTCAAACCGCAGTTCCGGTCGTCGCTGGCCTACCGCATGGCGCTGGTGGCCGAAGGGCGCAAGGACGCGATGCTGACCCTGCGCGCGACCTGGGAATGGGACGTGGCCGCCGGCGCGCTCCTGGTGGCCGAGGCCGGGGGGCAGGTGAGCGATCGCAAGGGCGGGCGGCTGGCCTTCAACAACCGTCATCCGCAGGTCAACGGCGTGGTCGCGGGCGGCGCCGGGGTGCATGCCGACCTGGTGGCGCGCCTGCTCTGAGACCTTCTCCCGTTTGAAATGTGCTGTCCCACCTGCCGCGCCACGGCCGCGCAGGACCGGACGGGCGCACGTCCGGCGCGATGTCCCGGCGGTTTCGTGTTAGCGGGTATCAACGTCGGTAACATCCATGGAAAAAGGACTTTCGCCGCCACGGTTCCCCGCCTAACATCGGGAGCATAACGAGCACGAGAGGACATGACATGGCCGAACCCGCGAAACGCCCCCTGACCCTGCGCGACGTGTCCGAGGCATCGGGGGTGAGCGAGATGACGGTCAGCCGGGTGCTGCGCAACCGGGGCGACGTGTCCGAGGCGACGCGCCAGAAAGTGCTCGAGGCGGCCAAATCGCTGGGCTACGTGCCCAACAAGATCGCGGGAGCGCTGGCCAGCCAGCGGGTCAACCTGGTGGCGGTGATCATCCCGTCGCTGTCGAACATGGTCTTTCCCGAGGTACTCTCGGCGATCTCCGACGTGCTGGACGACACGCCGCTTCAACCGGTCGTGGGGGTCACGAACTACCGCAAGGATCGCGAGGAAAAAGTGCTCTACGAGATGCTGTCCTGGCGGCCCTCGGGTGTGATCATCGCCGGCATCGAACATTCCGACGCGTCCAAGGCGATGCTGCGCGGGGCGGGCATTCCCGTGGTCGAGATCATGGATACGGACGGCACCCCGATCGACGCTGCGGTCGGCATCAGCCACCGCCGTGCGGGGCGCATGATGGCCGAGGCGATCCTGAAGGCGGGTTACCGCCGGATCGGGTTCCTGGGGACCAAGATGCCGCTCGACCACCGCGCCCGCAAACGGTTCGAAGGTTTCACCGAAGCGCTGGCCAAGGCCGGGCTCGAGATCGCCGACCAGGAATTCTACGAGGGCGGATCGGCGCTGGGCAAGGGGCGCGAGATGACCGAGACGATCCTGAAACGGTCGCCGGACCTGGATTTCCTCTACTACTCGAACGACATGATCGGGGCCGGCGGGCTTCTCTATTGCCTCGAGAACGGGATCGACGTGCCCAACGACCTGGGCCTGGCCGGGTTCAACGGGGTCGAGCTTCTTCAGGGGCTGCCGCGCCGGCTGGCCACGATGGACAGTTGCCGCGAAGAGATCGGGCGCAAGGCAGCCGAGATCGTGTTGGCGCGCGTCGAGGGCGACGAGGCGGGGCCGAGCGGCCAGAACATCGAGCTCACGCCCAAGATCGAACACGGCGACACGCTGCGCAAGAAACCGCGTGACGCGGATTACCCGGAATGAGTTGACGTGCCGCGGGGCGCGAGGCATCAAGCCTGCGCGCGGTCCCGTGGCTCAACTGGATAGAGCAGCCCCCTCCTAAGGGGCAGGTTGCAGGTTCGAATCCTGCCGGGATCGCCAGGCATCCTGCAGAACGATATCCGGTGCGCCGCGACTTTGATCGACGCAGGGTGAACCTTGGGTTGACATCGCAACTCGGCTGCCGCATTGTCCAATGCGTTGACAGCGCAACACGTGATGTGCTCCGATCATCCGCAAGGGGTCCGGCACGTCTCGCACGCGGCCTGCGCCCATTTTCGTCATGGAGGGAGGACACTCATGGCCATTCAATCCGACGGTCCCCAGTCGCTCGCGGAGCTGATGGAGACCATTCCGAACGTCACCGATCACCTTTTCAAGAACCCGCCGAAAAACGCGCTCACCATCTACACCCAGATGATGCCGGGCGATGGCGTGCGTCCCGAGTTCACCACCTGGCGCGACGAACAGCTCGCCTGGCGCAACTCGATCGCGGTGCATGACCAGAGCTACCATATGCAGTCGCTCCACGTGCGCGGCCCGGACGCGCTGGCCTTCACGCAGTACCTGTCGGTCAACACGTTCAAGAACTTCGAGATCGGCGCGGCCAAGCAGCTCGTCTGCTGTTCGCCCGAGGGCTACCTGATCGGCGATGCGATCCTCTACCACATGGCCGAGAACGACTACATGGTCGTGGGCAACCCGGCGACCACCGACTGGGTGCAGTACAACGCCGAGACGCTCGATTACGACGTCACGACCGAGCTCGACCCGATGTGGACGCTGAACAAGAACAAGCGTCGCGAGTTCTACCGCTTCCAGGTCGAGGGCCCGAAAGCCTGGGAGCTTCTGGAAGAGCTGAACGGCGGTCCGCTGCCCGAGATCAAGTTCTTCAAGTCGGCCGAGATCAAGCTGGGCGACCATACCGCGCGTGGCATGCGCCACTCGATGGGCGGGATGCCCGGCCTCGAGATCTACGGGCCGTGGGATGAATACCGTGACGTGAAGCGCCTGATCCAGAAGACGGGCAAGAAATACGACCTGCGCATGGTCGGCTCCATCGCCTACTTCACCACCGTCATTGAGTCCGGCTGGTGGGCCGTGCCGGTGTCGGGCGTCTACACGGGGCAGGGGACCGAGGGCTATCGCCAGTGGATGTCGCCCAAGCACGCCTCGATGCGGATGTCGCTGGGCGGGAGCCTCTATTCCGAGAACATCGAGGATTACTACGTCACGCCCTACGACGTGAACTATGGCCACATCATCAAGTTCGACCACGATTACATTGGGCGCGAGGCGCTCGAGGCGATGAAGGACAAGCCGCACCGCAAGAAGGTGACGCTGGTCTGGAACGCGGACGACGTGATGCAGGTGCAGCAGTCGATGCTCGAGGACACCGGCGAGACACCGCCGCTGCCGATCACCATGCCGCTCGCGGCCATCGCCCGGATGCACTACGACCGGGTCGAGGACACGGAGGGCAACCTGATCGGCCTGGCCACCTACCCGGCCTACACCGCGAACGAACGCGCGATGATGTCGCTCGCTTCGGTCGACATGGACTTCGCCGAGCCGGGCACCGAGGTGGTGCTCATCTGGGGCGAGGACGGCGGCGGGTCGCGCAGCGACGGCAACGTCGAGCCGCACCGCCAGGTGAAGATCCGCGCCACCGTCGCGCCCAGCCCGATCTCGAAGGCGGCGCAGAGCTACCGCTCCGAGATCGGCATCAAGCGCGGCTCGCTCGAAGACGCGTAAGATCCGGATGCCCCGGCGGTCCGCTGCCGGGGCATCCATCCGAGAAGGACCCCGGGCCCGCGCCCGGCGGCGGAGGAGGACAATCATGGCAGCCTACATTCCCTACGGTGCGTATTGGTCGACGCCCTTTGCCCGCTGGCAGGGGTCGCTCTCGCATCTTCATTCGATGGAATTCCTGGCCCACACGGCGAAGAAGGAACTCGCCGCGCGCAATCTCGATCTCGACCTGTTCGACTTCGCGGCGCTCGGGATCACGATGATCCAGCACCATTCCTTCTACGGCCTTCCCTGGGTCACAGCGATGATGGGGGCGGAGCACCTGCCGGGCCCCACCATCAACCAGGTCTGCGCCACCGGCGCGCGGCTCGTGGCCACCGGGATGGGCGAGATCGCGGCGGGCAACAGCGAGGTGTCGCTCCTCATGTCGGGCGACAAGACGTCGAACGCCGCGCAGGTCTACTACCCCGCGCCCCACGCGCCAGGCGGCGCGGGCGTGACCGAGAACGTGATGTTCGACAACTTCATGGACGACCCTTTCGCCAAGTGCGCCATGGTCGACACCGCGGAAAACGTGGCCAGGAAGTTCGGCATCACGACCGAGGAGCAGCACGACGTGGCGCTCTACCGTCACGAGCAGTACCAGGCCGCCCTGGCCGACGACCGGGCGTTCCAGAAGCGCTACATGGCGGCCGAGTTCGAAGTGCCGGACGCGAAGTACCGCAAGACCATGAAGGTGCTCGAGGGCGACGAGGGCATCTACCCGACCGCGCCCGAGAAGATGGCGGGTCTGAAACCAATGCGCGAGGGCGGCACCGTCACCTTCGCGGGCCAGACGCACCCGGCCGACGGCAACGCGGCGATCGTCATGACGGCGACCGAGGAGAAGGCGAAGGAGCTTTCCCCGGTCCCGGGCGGTCCCACCATCAAGGTGCTGTCGACCGGCTCCGGCCGCGAAGACCCGGCCTTCATGCCCGCCGCGCCGATCCTCGCGGCCAAGCAGGCGCTGGAGCGTGCGGGGCTCGACATGGCCCAGGTCGACGTCATCAAGTCGCACAACCCCTTCGCGGTGAACGATATCGCCTTCGCCCGGGCCTTCCAGCTCGATTGGAAGGACATGAACAACTACGGCTCCTCGCTGATCTGGGGCCACCCGCAGGGCCCGACCGGCGTCCGCGCCATCATCGAGATGATCGAGGAGCTCGAGCTGCGCGGCGGCGGCATCGGCCTGTTCCAGGGCTGCGCGGCGGGCGACACCGGCATGGCCGTGATCGTCGAGGTGCGCTGAGGGATCAGCCCGGCGGTGCGCCGCCGGGCACGTTTTTTGGGAGGAAAACATGACACATCCAACGAGCCGGGCCGATGAGACCCGCACGGCGTGGAAAGCGGTGCTGGAGAAGTACCACGAGGACCGCGAAACGCCGCTGAACGAAAACTACTGGTCCGAGAAAGACACCTGGTCGCGCGACTGGATCCGCGCGGTGCAGGACGAAAAGATCGCCGCCGTTGCGCCGTTTCTCTATGAAAACAGCGACTTCTACCGCCGCCGCTTCGACAGGCTCGGCGTCGCGCCGACGGACCTTCGGGATGTGGACAGCATGATCGCCAACTGGCCGGTCGTGACCAAGCAGGAAATGATGGAAGACGCCGAGGCGCACCCGCCCTATGGCACCTACACCACCTGCGGTGAGGCCGAATGGGCCGACCGGGGCTGGATGCTCTTCTCCTCGTCCGGTTCCACCGGCACGCCGCGCGTCTTCCGCTACACGCATTTCGACCGCCAGTACTGGGAACAGGCCAACGCCCGCGCGCTCTACTCCGGCGGTCTGCGCAAGGGCGACAGCGGTCTCCCGATGGTCGGCTTCGGCCCGCACGTCTTCGCCTGGGGCGTGCAATACACGCTGGCCAAGATGGGCCTGCCGGTGGTGCCCGGCGGCGGCATGGACGGCCAGGCGCGCGCCGCGATGATCGAACGCTTCAACCCCACGACGCTGATCTGCACGCCCTCCTACCTGCTCTACCTGGGCCGGGTGATGCAGGACATGGGCAAGGACCCCGCGAAGACCTCCGTGAAATGGCTGGTCACCGGGGGCGAGCCCTTCTCCGGCGTCTCGGGCACGCTGGAGCGCATCCAGGATCTCTGGGGCGCCAAGTCGCTCGAATTCTACGGCTGCACCGAGGCCTCGCCCCATTGCGGCGGGTACTCCTGCCCGGAATACCAGGAAGGCGACGAGCCCTTCATCCACCTGATGGAGGACATCCAGGTCTGGGAAACGGTGGACCCGAACGGGCTGAACCCGGTGGCCGAGGGCGAGCGCGGCCTCACGGTCTGCACCAACCTCAACTCGGAAAGCTCGGCGCAGCTGCGTTTCCTCGTGGGCGACTACACGCGCCTCAGCCACGAACCCTGCGCTTGCGGGCGCAGCCACGTGCGCGGCATGGGCTGCCTCACGGGGCGGTCGGACGACCTCATCAACCTGCGCGGCATCAAGTTCTTCCCGGTCCAGATCGAGGAAGCCGTGCGCGCCTACCCGGGCACGGGCGACGAATTCCAGATCCGGCTCACCACCAAGGATGACGGGCTCGACGTGATGACCGTGGTCGTGGAACACCCGGACCAGGGCAAGTCCGACGAGATCGCCAAGGCGATCCGCTCGCATTGCGAAATCCGCTGCGCCGTCGAGGTGGTCGCGCCCGACACGCTGCCCAAGACCGAAATGAAGGCGAAACGCGTCTTCGACGAAAGGAACAAGTGATGCTGAAGAGCACCCTCACCCGCCGCGTCGAATGGGGCGATTGCGACCCCGCCGGCATCGTCTTCAACCCGCAGTTCTTCCGTTGGTTCGACCACGGCACGACGATGCTCTACGAGGCCGCGGGCTGGCCCAAGCAGGAGATGCTGGCGAAGTTCGACGCGGCAGGCTGTCCGCTCGTGGACACCCGTGCCACCTTCAAGGCGCCCTGCCGCTACGGCGACGACGTGGAGATCACCACCGAAATCGCCGAGGTGAAGGAGCGCAGCTTCGACATCCGCCACACGCTCACCAAGGACGGCAAGGTCTGCGTCGAGGGCACGGAAACCCGCGTCTGGACGGTCAAGGACCCCGAGCGCGGCATCAAGTCCGCGCCGATCCCGGACGAGCTCGTCGCCCGCTTCAAGGCCGAAGCCTGATCCCCTTCGTCGTCCCGGGCGCCGCCCGGGGCGACATTCCTCAGAGCCGGTCGACGTTGCGGCGCATGATGCGGATCACGCGCAGGAACGCCTCGAGGTCGTCCGGATCCACCCCCTCGATCAGCTTCTTCTCGCGCTCCAGGGCGGCGGCCAGAATGCGGTCGTGCATCTCGTAGCCTTCGTCGTTCAACGCCCAGATCCGTCGCCGCGGGTCGCTGGCCATCGTCTCGAATTCCACCAACCCCAGCTCGTCCAGCTTGTTGAGCGAGCGGCTGGTCGCGCCCTTGTCTATGGCGATGACCTCGACGATGCGCGCGGCGGGAATGCCCGGTTCGATCGCCAGCATCGAGATCACGCGCCAGTCGGCGATGCCGACCCCGAAGGTCTTCAGGTATTCGGAGGAGGCGCCGAGCGAGAGGGCATTGTTCACCGAGGACAGGAAATACGGGATATAGGTGTCGATATCGACCACGTCCCGCCCGTCCGGGTGCCGGCGCGTCGGGTTCGAGATTCGGCCCTCGGGGCAGGCTGACCTGTCGTCTTTCAAAACGCGTCTCCCTTTCGACCCTGCGCGGTGGCGGACCCCGCGGGTCCCGTGACCCGCCACGTCGGGGAACGGGCGAGATCAGACCTCGGCAAGACCGACACCGACGTGACGTTCAAGAATCGCGGGATCGTCGCGCAGCGCCTGGGCCGGGCCGTCATGGACCACCGCGCCCGCGTCGAGGATGATGACACGGTCGGCGAAGGCGAGCGCCAGCTCGGTGTGCTGCTCGACCAGCAGCAGCGTGTGGCGGCCGTCCGCGGCCAGCGTCTCGAACGTCTCCATCAACATGTCGCAGATCACCGGCGCCAGCCCTTCGAGCGGTTCGTCCAGCATCAGGACCGCCGGCCGCCCCATCAGCGTGCGCGCGATGGCGAGCATCTGCTGCTCCCCGCCCGACAGCTGCCCGCCGCCGTTGCGCCGGCGCTCCTTGAGGCGGGGGAACAGGTCGTAGGCCTCCTCCAGGGTCGCGTCGCCCTTCATGCCGGAAAGCAGGTTCTCCTCGACGCTGAGCGACGGGAAGATGTCGCGCGTCTGCGGCACGAGGCCGAGCCCGGTGCCCGCGCGTCGGTGCGGGGGCACCTTGTTGATGACCTCGCCGCTCATGCGGATCTCGCCGGAATGCAGCCGTGTGAGCCCCATCACGGTCTTGAGAAGCGTCGTCTTGCCCACCCCGTTGCGCCCGATGATCGCCAGCCGCTCGCCCGCGGGCACATCGAAGCTGATGCCGTGCAGCACCGTGGTGTCGCCATAGCCGGCGACGACGTTTTCGAGAGACAGGATCGGCTCAGTCATGGTGCCCTCCGAGGTACAGGTCGCGCACCTGCTGGTTGGCCGCGATCTCGTCGGGCGTGCCCTGCGTCAGGATCGCGCCGTTCACCAGCACGACGATCGAGCGCGCGACCTGGAAGACGAGCTTCATGTCGTGTTCGATGATCAGCACGGCCAGGTCGTCCGGCAGCCGCTCGATCGCGTCCGTGATCAGGTGGCTGTCCGAGGACGGCACCCCCGCGGCCGGCTCGTCGAGGATCAGCACGCGGGGCTTCAGCATCAGCGTCATCGCCATCTCGACCAGCCGCTGCTGGCCATAGGCCAGGTCATCGACCCGCTTGTCGCCCATGTCAGAAAGCCGGAAGGCGGCAAGCTGGGCGTCGATCTCGTCCTCGGCCTCGGGCCAGCTATCGGCGCGCCTGAACCAAGATTGCGCGCGGCCGTCGCGTTCCTGCTGGGCGAGCCGCAGGTTCTGGCGCACCGTGAGGTCGCGAAAGAGCGTGGTGATCTGGAACGTCTTGGCGACGCCCGCCTTGACCCTCTGCGCTTCGTTCAGCGCGCGCAGGTCGTGGCCGTTCAACGTGATCTCCCCAGCGCTCGGGGTGAGGATGCCGGTGATGAGGTTCGAGAACGTCGTCTTGCCCGCCCCGTTCGGCCCGATCAGCGCGGTGCGCGCGCCCGGCGGCAGGTCGAGGTTGATGTCCTGCGCCACGGTCAGGCCGCCGAAATTCTTGTTCAGCCCACGCACGCGGAGTCCGGTTGCCTGTGTCATGTCCGCCCCCGCACCAGTCGCGTCAGCGCCGTCGGGAGGTGCGCCAGCCCCTTGGGCAGGAAGAACACGACGCCCAGCACCATCAGCCCGATCAGGAACAGCCAGTTGAACGGATCGGCGGCGGCGGCGACGTGGTGCACCGTCATGAAGATCACCGTTCCGATGATCGCGCCGTAGAGCCGCCCGGTGCCGCCGAGGATCAGCATGATCAGCGCTTCGGCCGAGAGGTTGAAGCTGTAGACCTCGAGGCTGACGAGCTGCGTCACCTGCGCCGCCAGCGCGCCGGCAAGCCCGGCGATCCCGCCGCCCAGCGTGTAGGCCAGCACCAGCCGGCGGTAGACCGGCGCGCCGATTGCGGCCATCCGCTCCGGGCTTTCGTGGATACCGCGCAGGGACTGGCCCAGCGGCGCGTTGGCCAACCGCTTGAGCAGCAGGAACACGACGAAGACCACCACGAAGACGTACCAGTAGGCCGTCTTGCCGATGAAATCGAACTCGAACAGGCCGGCGACCGGCTCCATCCGGATGCCGCGCAGCCCGTCCGCGCCCCCGGTCACGTCCCGCGCCTTGTTCGCTATCTCGTGACAGATCGAGGCGACCGCGATGGTCAGCATGATGAGCGTCAGCCCCTTGGCGCGCATCAGGACTAGGCCCGACAGGAAGGCGAGCGCCGCACCGGCCACGGCGCCGACCACGAGCCCGGGCAGCGGTGCCCCGGTGACATGCACCGCGAACAGCCCCGCCGCGTAGGCGCCGGTGCCGTACATCGCCGCCTGTCCCAGCGTGGCGATGCCCGCGAAGCCCAGCACGAGGTCGAGCGACAGGACGAGAAGCACCATGATCAGGATGCGGGTCAGGAAGGCGAGGTTGTAGGGAAACAGGAAATAGGCCCCGATCACGACGGCGATGAGAATCGCTTCGCCCAGGAACGGGATACCCGCGATGGTGCGCGTGCGTTTCGGGGTCAGGGTCGTGTCGCTCATGCCGTGCGCCCCCACAGACCGTTGGGCCGCAGCGCCAGGAAGAGGATGATGCAGCCGTAGAAGAAGATGGTGCCGAAACCGGGCACGAGGTACCGCGTGGCGGTGTCGAGGATGCCGAGACCAAGCGCGGCCGTGAACGAGCCCGAGATCGAGCCCATGCCGCCCACGGCCACCACGATCAGGAACAGGACCATGTAGCGCAGCGGGTAATAGGCCTCGATCGGCAGCATCTCGGCCCCGAGGATACCGCCCAGGGCCGCCAGCCCGGCGCCCAGGCAGAAGGTCGCGGAATAGATCAGCCCCGTGTTGATCCCGATCGCCGAAGCGGTGGCGCGGTTGTCCACGGCGGCGCGCAGGCGGATGCCGAAACGGGTACGGTCGATAAGAAGCCAGAGCCCGGCGATCACGGCCAACCCCACGCCGATCACCACCAGCCGGTGCAGCGGCAGCGTGCGGAAGCCGAGGTCGACACTCTGGGCCAGAAGCTCGGGCAGGGGCAGCGCCAGCAGGGTGGAGCCCAGGAGCCGGTTGACGGTGGCGATCATCAGGAAGGTCAGGCCGATGGTGGCCAGCACCTGTTGAAGATCCCCGAAACCGTAGATGCGCCGATAGATCAGCCGCTCGAGCGGCCAGGCGAGCGCGACGGCCGCCGCCACGCCCAGGGGCGCGGCCAACCAGAACGACAGGCCTTGCGCGATGATCAGCCAATGCGCCACGGCCCCGCCGACCAGGGCAAATCCGCCGTGCGCGAGGTTGATGACCCGCATCAGCCCCATCGTCACCGACAGGCCGACCGAGATCATGAACAGGATCATGCCGTAGGCGATCCCGTCGATCAGGATGTTGAGAAAGAGCGACATGTGCGCCTGCGTCGTATTCGGGAAAGCGGGCGGCCCGATGGGCCGCCCGCGGTCAGTCTCACTCGGGCCAGCCCAGGTCGCCCACGGTGGCGATCACGCCCTTCTCGCGGTTGACCAGCAGGCCGCTCTCCTCGTCACGTTCCACTTCGCGGATGTAGACGTTCTGGATCACGGTCCGGGTCTCGGGATCCATCGTCAGGGGGCCGCGCGGGCTTTCCCATTCCATGCCGAGCACGCTTTCCACGGCCGCCGGGCCGTCGGAGCCCGCGTTCTCGACCATCTGGTAGATCACGTGCGTGCCGTCGTAGGCGCCGATCGTGGCCCAGTTGGTGACCGAGTCCGGGTGCAACTCGGTGTTCTTGGCGATGAACTCGCGGTTCAGGTCCGAGTCGTGGTCCGCCGAGTAGTGATAGGCGGTCGTGAGCCCGATCGCGGCGTCACCGAAGGCCTGGAGGTTCGACTCCTCGGTCTCGGCGGTGCCAAGGAACATGATCCCTTCGTCGCGCAGGCCGTTCTCGTTGTAGGTCTTGGTGAAGCCGAAGGTCGGGGGACCGCCCGGCAGGAAGGTGAACAGCGCGTCGGGCGATTGTTCGCGGATCGACTGGATGAACGGCGTGAAGTCGGTGGTCGACAGCGGCATCCGGATGGAATCCAGGATCGTGCCGCCCGCTTCTTCGAAGGCCGCGACGAAGGCGTTCTCGGCGTCGATGCCGGGGCCGTAGTCGGTGACGGTCGTCACGACCTCGCGGATGCCCTGCTCATAGGCCCATTCCGCCAGCGGGGCGGAGACCTGCCAGAGCGTGTAGGACGTGCGCAGGTAGAAGTCGGACTGCGCGTTGATCGCGCTGGTGGCCGCGTTGAAGATCACCAGCGGCGTCTCGGACTGGTCGAGCAGCGGGGCGACGGCCAGCGCGTTGGGCGTGAACACGTAGCCCGCGAGGTAGTCGACCTGGTCCTTGATCAGGAGCTCCTGGGTCAGCGCGCGCGATTGGTCCGGGTTCGGCCCGCCCACGTCCTTGTAGATGAACTCGATCTCGTGCTCGCCGGCGCTGGTGCCGTGCTGCGCCTGGTAGACCTCGATCGCCTCCTGGAACTGCTTGCCGTAAAGCGCGAAGGGCCCCGAGAAGGGCGCGACGACGCCGACCTTGATCGTCTCGGCATGCCCCGCGACGGCGGTGGAAAGCAAAAGGGTAGCGGCCGCCGAAAGGCGGATAATTCTGGATGTCATGATGTCCTCCCTGTGCCGGCGTTTCCTCCGTGCCGACGACAACAGAAGAACCAAGTTTGGTTGCGATGTCAACCCCGAGCGCCTTTCGGACGTCGCATGGCGTCATGCTGTAATGTGCGCCCACCGTGTTCCTTGGTCACGACGGGCGTTGCCTCTCTCCCGTTTTGGGCACCGCTTGGCCGAGGCAGTTCGGCCGCCCGGTAAGCGGATTGATCGCAGCGCGCGATGTGAGACACGGGGGTGAGGGGGTGACGCAACGGCGCGGTGGAAAACGCTGGGAGACGCGCGGTGCGCGCTGCTAGCCTGGCGGGCAGGGGGGACGGATGATTTACCTTTGGATCGCATCGGCGCTGGTCGCGCTCGTCTATTGGCTCGTGCCGCCGATCGGGGGCGACGGGTCGATGCTGAACTCGGTCGTGAAGACGATCCCGGTGGCGCTTCTCGCCATGTCGGCGCTGCCGCAGCGCAGGCCGCTCCTGGTGGCGGCGCTCGCATTGGGCGCGCTCGGTGATTTCTGCCTCAGCCGGCCCGGCGAGACCTGGTTCATCGCTGGCATGGGCGCCTTCGCGCTGGCTCACCTGTTCTACATCGGGCTGTTTCTCGCGCTCTCCGGGCGGGCGCGGTTCGTGCCGATGGCGATGCTGGTTGTCTATGGCGCGGTGATGGCCGTGCTGCTGTGGGACGGGACCGGGGCGCTCCGGCTGCCGGTCATGGCCTATCTCGTGATCATCATCGGCATGGGGCTGTCGGCCCTCGCCCAGCGGCCGGGGGCGCAGATGCCCGTGCTGCTCGCCGGGGCGGGGCTTTTCATCCTGTCGGACACGGTGCTCGCGCTGGGGCTCTTCGTCTGGCCGAACGAGGGCGTGTATCTCGCGCTGCAATGGGCGCTGGTCTGGCCCAGCTACTGGCTGGCGCAGTTCGCGCTCATGTGGGGTTTCAGCCGGCCGGAAGGCACGCGCTGATCACACCATCCGGATCACGTCCTTGTCGATCGAAAGCATGTAGCCGCGCCGGGCGATGGTCTTGACCAGCAGCTCCGCCATCATCTGGTTGCCGAGTGCATCGCGCAGCCGCTTGATCCGGGTCGCGCCCGCGGCTTCCTCGCAATCGCTGGCATCGCGACCGGAGATCACCGCCTCGAGCTCGGCCCCCGTCAGAACGTCCTCGTCCATCCGCGCTTCGGCCAGCACGGACAACGTTTCGATCGCGGCCTCCGTGAGCGTGAATTCCATGTTGTTGAGGTAGACGGTCCGCTCTTCGCGGCTGATGATCAGGGAATTGACCTGGATGCCCGCGCGCTCGATCTCGTCCATCCGACGGTTCAGCGTGATTATGATCACGAGGAACACGAGCGCCGCGACAAGCAATGCGGCGGCGAAGAGCATCAGGACGAAGATCACCACCCGGTAGCTCGTGAGCGTGTCGGAAAAGGCGGTGCCGGACTGGGCGAGGATTTCGAGCAGCTTGATCTCGGCCTGGCCGGTCAGCGCATCGTTTTCGAGAAAGATCCGCTCCACCCGCGCGTTGAACGCGTTTGCGTCAGGCAGCGCGCGAAACAGGAACAGCGCCGCGACCCCGAGGATCGCGACGATCGCGGCGATGCCGAGGGCGACCACGCGGTTGCCGCCCAGTTTCGCGTCAGTAGCGAAGGTAGAAGTCTCCGGCACTTTCTTCTTTCTCCTCCAGCCCGTCGGCACCGAACAGCGTCAGGACGCCCAGGAGCGTCCAGCCATCCGTGCCGATCCGATCCGCCACCACGGGGGTCGCATCCTCGACCGAGCCGCAGGCCGGGTCGGGCAATTCGATCACACCATAGTGGAGTTGCAGGGGGTTGTCCCGCTTGGCCTTGTAGTCGGCATAGCAGGCCGCGCCGGCCGGTTGGGCAAGCGCGGTGGCGGCGATGAACGCCGTGGAAAGAAGAAGCGTTTTCATGGCGCTACAGATGCCCCGGCCGCGATTGATATCCAATATCAAACCACCATTTCCGGCCCGCTATCCCATGTCAACGCGCCGATATTCCTTATCCGGGTCCGCCCCGGCCAGGCTGATCCCATCGACATCGCAGACCACCTGCACAGAGACGATCAGACCCGAAAGGATTATCGCCATGAAACTCATTCAAAAGATCACGCGGCCCGCGACCGCCGCCATCCTGGCCGGCGCCGTCGCGCTTTCTCCGGTCTCCGCGACCGAAGCGCGCGCCGGCAGCGAAGAGGCTCTCATCGCCGGGGCGATCGGCACCATCATCCTGGGCGCCATCGCTTCGCAGGCGCTGTCGGGCAACGGGTCGTTCCGGCTCGACTCGAACTCGCATTACACACCGCGCGAGGACCGGTACCGGGGCGGGCACTACCGCGACCGCGACCATCACCGGCACGGCGGGCGCCATGACGGGCGCGGCGGGCACCGGGCGCGCCACTACAAGCAGCTCCCGGCGAAGTGCATCATCCGCAACACCAACCATGGCGGCGTCCTGTTCGCGAACCGTTGCCTCAAGCGCAACTTCGTCGGCGCCGACTACCTGCCGCGCCACTGCAAGGTGAACATCTACAACCCGCGCACGGGCAACAGCCGTAACGCCTACCGCGGCCGCTGCCTGAAGCAGGCCGGATACTCGGTCGCGCGCCGCTGAGGAATATCGAGCAGGGAGCGGTCAGTCTGTCCCCCGATCTTCCAGGGCCGCTCTCGACTGGCGGTGGGTTTCGGCCCACCGCTTTTTTCTTGCCCGCTTCTCGCTTGACGCCGCGCGGCGGCTGGGCAAATCAAAGGGCCATGACCATCCCGGATTTCACCCTCGAGACCGCTATCCACGCCCGTGGCCTGATGCGTGTGGCCGGGGTGGACGAGGTGGGACGCGGGCCGCTTGCCGGGCCGGTCACGGCAGCCGCCGTGATCCTCGATCCGGCGAACATCCCGCCCGGGCTGAACGATTCCAAGAAGCTCACGCAGCCGGCCCGCGAGGCGCTCTTTGACGTGATCATGGACTGCGCGGTGGTTTCGGTGGCCCACGCGACGGTGGAAGAGATCGACCGCCACAACATCTTGCGTGCCTCCCACATCGCGATGATGCGCGCGGTGGCCGCCCTGATGCCGACGCCCGACCACCTTCTGATCGACGGCAACATGATCCCCGACGGGAACAAGCTGCCCTGCGACGCGGTCATAAAAGGCGACGGAAGATCGCTCTCCATCGCCGCGGCTTCGATCATCGCGAAGGTGACGCGCGATCGGCTCATGGTGGACTTGGCGCAACAGCATCCGGGCTACGGCTGGGAGAGCAACGCGGGTTACCCGTCGAAAAGCCATGTTTCGGCGCTCAAAGATTTAGGGGTGACCCCACACCATAGGCGATCGTTCAGGCCGGTGCACAATATCTTGTGTCCAGAGAAACCATAACCCCCTGATTTAAAAAAAGAAATTGACTGCGAATCGCGTCTGACTCAAACTTATCCACAACAACGAGCGCCATAAGGCGCCGGGGAATGAGGCAGACGACATGAACAAAATGACCCCCGTGGAAGGGCCCGCCCTTCCGCTGAACACTATTCTTGACGGTGATTGCATCGAGGTGATGAACAGCCTTCCCGAAGGCTCGGTCGACCTCATCTTCGCCGACCCGCCCTACAATCTTCAGCTCAAGGGGGACCTGCATCGCCCCGACAACTCCCGCGTCGATGCCGTCGACGATCACTGGGACCAGTTCGCGAGCTTCAAGATCTACGACGACTTCACCCGCGAATGGCTCAAGGCCGCCCGCCGGCTCCTGAAGCCCAATGGCGCGATCTGGGTCATCGGCTCCTATCACAACGTGTTCCGCATGGGCGCCGAGCTTCAGAACCAGGGCTACTGGATCCTGAACGACGTGATCTGGCGCAAGTCGAACCCGATGCCGAACTTCCGCGGCAAGCGTCTGACCAACGCGCACGAGACGCTGATCTGGGCGTCGAAGAGCGAGGAATCGAAGCCCACCTTCAACTACGAGGCGCTGAAGTCGCTGAACGAAGGCGTGCAGATGCGGTCGGACTGGATGATCCCGATCTGCAGCGGCGGCGAGCGTCTGAAGGACGACAACGGGGACAAGGCGCACCCGACCCAGAAGCCCGAGGCGCTCCTGCACCGCGTGCTCGTGGGCACCACCAACCCCGGCGACGTCGTGCTCGACCCGTTCTTCGGCACCGGTACCACGGGTGCGGTGGCCAAGATGCTGGGTCGCGAATTCATCGGGATCGAGCGGGAGGAAAGCTATCGCAAGGTCGCCGAGAAGCGGCTCGCGAAGATCCGCAAGTACGACAAGGAATCGCTGTCGGTCTCGACCTCCAAGCGCGCCGAGCCGCGCGTGCCCTTCGGCCAGCTGGTCGAGCGCGGCATGCTGCGCCCCGGCGAAACGCTGATCAGCCCGCGTGGCCATGTCGCCAAGGTGCGCGCCGACGGCACGCTCATCTCGGGCGAGGCCCGCGGCTCGATCCACCAGGTTGGGGCGGCGCTGGAAAGCGCGCCGTCCTGCAACGGGTGGACCTACTGGCACTTCAAGCGTGACGGGAAGACCGTCTCGATCGACGTGCTCCGCCAACAGATCCGCGCGGAAATGCGCTGAACCGAACACGCCGCAGCAACGCGGCGACCGGCGTACCGCCTGTGCCTGTGGCTTATGCCACGGCGCAACTGACCCCGCCCTTGTGGCGGGGTTTTTTTGTATCCGGGCTTGGGATTTCGGCCAGCGCCCGGCGTTCTAGCGTGGGCCCGGCATCGGAAGTTCGGCGCGCTTGTAAGGCTCCCAATCCGTGATCTCCGGATAATGCTGGCGCCGCCAGGCGCGCACCTTGGGGTTCATCAGCCGCCGCCACAGGGGCGGGATCATCGCCGCCGTGGCCATCAGCGGGTAGCCGAACGGGAGCTGCGGGGCGGCCTCCGGTCCGTAGGTCTGGAGCAGGGGAAAGCGGCGCGCGGGCTTGTAGTGATGATCGGAGTGGCGTTGCAGGTTGATCAGCAGCCAGTTCGTCGCCTGGTGGTCCGCGTTCCACGAATGATGCGGGCGCACGGGCTCGTATTTCCCGTCGCCCAGGTGCTTGCGCGTCAGCCCGTAATGCTCGACGTAGTTGGTCAGCTCCAGCTGCCAGACCGCGACGAAGGCCTGGAAGACGAACAGCGCAAGGCCCAGCCAGCCGCCGATCAGGAGCGCGAGGATCAGCGCGCCGCCCTGAAGCGCCCAGTAGCGCCAGAACGGGTTCGCCCCATCCCACGGGCTGAGGTCGCGGCGCGCCAGCATCGCCCGTTCCGCCCGCCAGGCCGAGATCGGGCCGGTCGCGAGCACGCGCAGGAAGTAGTGGTGGAACCCCTCGTTGTAGCGCGCCGTGACCGCGTCCCGGGAGGTGCCGACCCAGGGATGGTGGACCTGCAGGTGCTCGGTCCGGAAATGGGAATAGAGCACGGTCGCGAGCAGAAGGTCGGCAAGCCAGCGCTCCAGCTTGTCCTTCTGGTGCATGAGCTCATGCGCATAGACGATCCCGATCGTCCCGCTCATCACGCCGACGCCCGCGAAGACGCCGAACTTCTCCCACAGGGCCAGGTGCTCGGCCCGGGGGATCCAGCCGATCATGGTGTAGAGCGTGATGACCTGCACCGGCAGCCAGATCCATGTGATGAGCGAATACCAGTAGAGATGCGCGTCGGTCGCGGTTGGGTCCGGGTTGTCGGTGTTGCGCCCGATCAGGGCGTCGAGCCCGGTGAAGGCCCACCACGTGCCCGCGATGGGCAAGAGCAGCGCCCAGCCGCCGTAGATCGCCGCGATCGCGATCAGCGGCACGACCAGCAACGACACCCAGAAGGGCGCGGCGTGTTTGAAGTCTATCGCGGTGTCCGTCGCGGCCATCCGAGCTCTCCTTCAAAACACCCTACGCCCGGTCTTTTTCCGAGACAACGGGCGCGTCAGCCCAGCTGTCCGCGGGCCAGGTCGAAGGCCTTGCGCATCACCGTGGGAAGATCCGAGGGCGCGAGGCGAGGTTCGAAATGACCGCGCTCCGGTGCGGCGTCCATCGGCAGCTCCGCCACCCTGACCGCCAGGCGCAGGTGGAAATGGGTGAAGGTATGGCGCACCTCTTCGCCCAGGTCGTGCCAGTCCGCATCGGTTGGCGGCGTGTCCTCGGCCACCTCGCCCCAGTCGCCGCCGGGCCAGCCCAGCATACCGCCCAGAAGTCCCCGCTCGGGGCGTGTTTCGACCAGCCACGCGCCGTCTGTGCGCCGCGCGACATAGGCGATGCCCTGGCGCACCGGCTTGGGTTTCTTCGCCTCGCGGGCGGGGAGCGCGGCCTGCACGCCCTTCGCGCGGCCGGCACAATCGTCGCGCCACGGGCAGATACCGCAGGCGGGCGACTTCGGGGTGCAGATCGTGGCGCCCAGGTCCATGACCGCCTGCGCGTAGTCGCCCGGCCGCTCGTCGGGCGTGAGTTCGGCAGCCGCGTCGCGCAGCGCGGGTTTGGAACCCGGCATCGGCGCCTCGATGCAGAAGAGCCGGGCCATGACGCGCTCGACGTTCCCGTCGACCACGGTTTCGCTCCGGTCGAAGGCGATGGCGGCGATGGCGGCGGCGGTGTAGGGTCCGATCCCCGGCAGCGCCTTGAGCCCGTCGAGCGTGTCCGGCAACACCCCGCCCAGTTCGCCCGACACGATGCGGGCGCACTTGAGCAGGTTTCGCGCCCGGGCGTAGTAACCGAGCCCCGCCCATTCCCCCATGACGCGCGCATCCTCGGCGGCGGCCAGGTCGTGGACCGTGGGCCAGAGGGTCATGAACCGGGTGAAGTAATCGCGCACCGCGGCGACCGTGGTCTGTTGCAGCATCACCTCGGACAACCAGACAGCATAGGGATCCGGTGCGACGCCAGCGGCCCGGTCCGCGGGCCCCACGCGCCACGGCATCTCGCGCGCATGGCGGTCGTACCAGTCCAGAAGTTCCCGGGCCATCACCCCCGCGTCACGCATGTTTTATCCTTGTAACTTCAACGGCCATAGTCACCCTTGGGCTGGACAACTAGTATCCGGGCCGACAGGGAGTGGCCAGTGACGGACACGCGATCGAAACCCGAGCGCCGCATGCGCGGCTTCGAACGGACCAGCAAGCTGCTGGGCAGCCGGATTCGCAAGGCGGGCGAGTCGCGGGGCTTCGCCGTCACGCGCCTGGTCACCCATTGGGAGGAGATCGCGGGCGAGTCGATCGCGCAGGTCTGCCGCCCCGTCGAGGTCTCCTACGGCCGTGGCGGGTTCGGAGCGACGCTGACCCTGCTGACCACCGGCGCGAATGCGCCGATGCTGGAAATGCAGAAAGAGGCGCTGCGCGAGCGGGTCAACGCGATCTACGGCTACTCCGCCATTTCACGTATCCGGCTCACCCAGACCGCGCCCACGGGCTTCGCCGAGGGGCAGGCGCAGTTCACGCCGCGCGCGCCCGAGCCGGCCCCGGCGCCGGACCCCGAGGTCCGCGACCGGGCGAAAACCACCACGGACGGCGTGGCCAGCGACGAGCTTCGGGCCGCGCTGGAAACCCTTGCCGCCAACGTTTACACACGCAACGCATCCAAATCGTGAGGCAGAAGACATGAACAAGATCCTTCCCATCGCCCTTGGCGCGGCCGTCCTGATCGGCGGCGGTGCCTATGTCGCGACGACGACGGGCAACGCCCCGGGCACGTCGTCCCTTTCGCCGATCCAACCGGCAATGGCCCAGGACGCCGAGAACCAGGTCGAACCGGCCCCCGACATGGTCATGGGCGAGGAAGATGCACCGATCACCATGATCGAATACGCGTCCTTCACCTGCCCGCACTGCGCCGATTTCCACGACCGCGTGTGGGAAGACCTGAAGGCCGACTACATCGAGACCGGCAAGGTCAAGTTCGTGAACCGCGAGGTCTATTTCGACAAGTACGGCCTCTGGGCCGGCATGGTCGCGCGCTGCGGCGGTGAAATGCGGTATTTCGGCATCTCCGACATGCTGTTCGAGCAGCAGTCCGACTGGATCGGCGACGGGCAGGAAGCCACGATCCTCGAGAACCTGAAAACGATCGGCAAGAAGGCGGGGCTCAACGAAGAGGAGCTGGACTCCTGCCTCAACGACCAGTCGATGGCGCAGTCGATGGTCGCCGCCTACCAGGAGAACGCGACCGCCGACGAGATCACCGGCACGCCGACCTTCCTGATCAACGGCGAGAAGTACTCGAACATGACCTACGCGGATCTGACCGAGATCCTCGACGGCCTGCTCGAAGAGTGATCCGTCCGCCCCGGTCGCCCGGGGCAGACGCACAAAGAAAACCCGCGGCCGTCGAGGGACGGTCGCGGGTTCTTCATGTTCCCCGGAGGGAAGCGGGACATTATTGAAGGTCGCGGAACGCCTCCTGCATGCGCGCGACGGCCTCTTCGACGCGCGCGCGGGGCGTGGCGAAGTTGAAGCGCAGGAAGGTTTCGCCCCCGGCGCCGAAGGTGGCGCCGTGGTTGACCGCGATGCGCGCGTCTTCCTGCACCCGCCGGATCGCCTCTTCCGCCGCCATGCCGGTGCCGGCGAAGTCCACCCAGGCCAGGTAGGTCGCTTCCATCGGCATGCTCTTCACGCCCGGGATGGCGTTCAGACCGGCGTCGAGGATGCGCCGGTTCTCGTCGAGGTAGCCGATCAGCGCATCCACCCAGGCCGCGCCTTCGGGGGAATAGGCCGCTTCGGCCATGTTGAGCCCGAAGGCGTTGGGCGACAGCCCGAGCGCGGTCTGGCGCTTGGCGAAAGCAGCGTGCAGCTTCTCGTCGTGGATGATCACGTTGCCGGTGTCGCAGCCGGCGATGTTGAAGGTCTTGGAGGTGGCCGTCATCATCACCAGCCGGTCGCCGATCCCGTCGATCAGCGCCATCGGCGTATGCGTGGCCCCGGGGAAGACCAGGTCATGGTGAATCTCGTCCGAAAGGATCAGCAGGTCGTGGCGGCGGGCGAAATCCGCCAGCGCCTGGAGCTCGTCTCGCCGCCAGACGCGCCCGCCCGGGTTGTGCGGCGAGCACAGGATGACGACCTTCTCCTGCCCGGTCATCTGCGCGTCCCAGGCGTCGAAATCCATCTCGTAGCCGCCCTCGCCGTGCGCGAGCTGGCATTCCACCACGCTGCGCCCGGAGGCGCGGATGATCCGGTGGAAGGCGTGGTATACCGGAGTCATCAGTACGACACCGTCGCCGGGGTCCGTGAACGTCTCGAGCGCCAGCGCCACGCCGTTGACCAGCCCGTGCGTGGTGAAGATCGCATCGGTGTCGATCTCCCAGCCGTGGCGGTTCTTCATCCACCACTGGATCGCGGCGCGGTAGCTGCTGTCGTCGGCGTAATAGCCGTACACCCCGACCTCGCGCATCCGGTCGAGCGCGGCCTGGATCGGGGGTGCGGCGGCGAAATCCATGTCGGCGACCCACATCGGGATGCCGTCCTGCGGTGAAACGCCGTAGAGCGGCTCCATCTTGTCCCACTTGGCGGAATGGGTGCCCACGCGGTCGATGATGCGGTCGAAATCGTATGTCATGCTGCCTCCGTTTCGGGCGGCAAAGCTATCTGCGACAACGCGGAGCGCAAGGGGACATTGCGAAACCCGTTCGGCTGCCCTAATTGAACGTGCATGTCGATACGCCCGATCCTCATCCACCCCGACCCGCGCCTCAAGAAAGAGGCGGCCGCCGTGCACGACCTGTCCGACGAGCTCATCGAGCTGGCCGACGACATGCTCGAAACCATGTACGACGCGCCGGGGATCGGTCTCGCTGCGCCGCAGGTGGGCGTGCTGCAGCGGCTGATCGTGCTCGACTGCGTCAAGGACGAGGGCGAGCCGCCGCAGCCGATGGTGATGTTCAACCCGCAGGTCGTGGACGCGTCGGACGACACCAACGTCTACGAGGAAGGGTGCCTGTCGATCCCCGACCAGTACGCCGAGGTGACCCGCCCGGCCGAGGTCAAGGTGCGCTGGGTGGACCGCCACGGCAACGAGCGCGAGCAGGACTTCGAGGGGCTCTGGGCGACCTGCGTCCAGCACGAGATCGACCACCTCGATGGCAAGCTCTTCATCGACTACCTGTCGCCGATGAAGCGCCAGATGATGACGCGCAAGTCCCAGAAGCTGAAACGCGAGCGGGCGCGGGCCTGATGGCCCACCGTCCCTTCGTCATGTGGCCGGACAAGCGGCTGCGCACCCCGGCCGCGCCGGTCGAGGCCGTGACCGACGACGTGCGCGCCATCTGGGACGAGATGATCGACGCGATGGAGACGATGCCGGGCGTGGGCCTCGCCGCCGTGCAGCTGGGCGTCATGCAGCGCCTCGCGGTCGTCGACGCGTCCGAGGAGCGTGGGCAGGCGGTGCGGATGGCCAATCCCGAGGTGCTCCACGCCAGCGTGAAACTGAACGGCCACGACGAAGCCTCGCCCAACCTGCCGGGCGTCTGGGCCCGGATCGAACGGCCCCGCGCGGTGACGGTGCGCTTCATGAACGCCGATGGCGAGATGCAGGAGCAGGACTTCGTCGGCCTCTGGGCCACGAGCGTCCAGCACCAGATCGACCACTTGAACGGCCGGATGTATTTCGATCACCTGTCGAAACTGAAACGCGACCGGCTGATCGCGAAGGCGCGGAAGGCGAAGCGATGAAGATCATTTTCATGGGCAGCCCGGATTTCTCGGTCCCGGTGCTCGACGCGTTGGTCGAGGCCGGGCACGAGATCGCCTGTGTCTACTGCCAGCCGCCCCGCCCGGCAGGGCGCGGCAAGAAGGACCGCCCGACCCCCGTGCAGGCACGCGCCGAGGCGCTGGGCCTGCCGGTGCGTCACCCGAAATCGTTGAGAGGCGAGGCCGAGCAGGCAGAGTTCGCGGCGCTGGGTGCAGATGTCGCCGTGGTCGTGGCCTACGGGCTGATCCTGCCGCAGGCGGTGCTCGACGCGCCGACGCAAGGCTGCCTCAACATCCATGCCTCGCTCCTGCCGCGCTGGCGCGGCGCCGCGCCGATCCACCGCGCGATCCTCGCCGGTGACGCGGAAACCGGCGTCTGCATCATGCAGATGGAGGCCGGGCTCGATACCGGCCCGGTCCTCCTGCGGCGCACGACGCCGATCGGGGCCGAAGAAACGACCGGCGAATTGCATGATCGGCTGTCCGCGCTGGGCGCGACGGCGATCGTGGAGGCGCTGGGCCAACTCGACGATCTCGACCCCGAGCCGCAGCCAGAAACGGGCGTCACCTATGCCGAGAAGATCGACAAGGCCGAAGCGCGCATCGACTGGACGCGCCCGGCCGAAGAGGTCGACCGGCTGATCCGTGGCCTGTCGCCCTTTCCCGGGGCCTGGTGCGAAATGGACGGGATGCGCGTGAAGCTCCTGGGCTCGCGGCGCGCCCCCGGCGACATGGCTCCGGGCACGGTCATCGGTCCGCTCACCATCGCCTGCGGCGACGGCGCGGTCGAGATCACCCGGGCGCAGAAACCCGGTGGGCGCGCGATGGAGGCCGAGGAGTTCCTGCGCGGCTTCCAGATGCCCGAACGGGTGAGCTGAGAGGTCAGATCCCGGCGTACCATTCGTAGCCGCGATCCTCCCAGAACCCGCCCTTGCCCCCGCCGATCCCGGCGAGGCTCTCGACCAGTTCGATCTTCATGATGAACTTCGCGTTCTTGTAGCCCAGCTGCCGCTCGACCCGAAGCCGGATCGGGGCGCCGTGGCCGATCTGCAGGTCGGCGTCGTTCATGCCGTAGGCGAGGATGGTCTGCGGATGGTAGGCGTCGATCATGTCGATGCTCTCGTAGTAGAGCGACAGCCCGAAGCGGTCGGCGCAGCGGAACACCACGTAGCGCGCATTCGGTTTCGGCGTCACGCGGTCCAGCACCTCGGAGAGGGGCACGCCGGTCCACTTGCCGATGGCGCTCCACCCTTCCACGCAATCGTGGCGGGTGATCTGGGTGCGTGCGGGCATGGCACGCAGCGCGTCGAGGCCGAAACGCGCAGGATTTTCGACAAGGCCCGACACTTCGAGTTCCCAGTCGGCAAAGCCCGTGTCGCGGGCCGCCTCCCATGCCGGCGTGGCACCCGTGGTGTTGCCGTTGGTGCGGAAGTCCGGCGACATCTCCGCCTCCGAATACTCGCGCACCAGAGCATCCCGGCCCACCAGTCGATGGGTGTTGTAGGCCAGCGTCTCACCCCCCTTGAGGACGAGGTCGCGGAAGGACGGGCTCACCGCGAGCCCGCCGACCGTGCCGGCGATGGCGGTATAGCCCAGCCCGGTGATCAGGCGGCGACGGGTCAGAACGCGGCTCATGTGTCTTTCTCCCTGGGCAGGCGGAACCAGCCGGTCAGCATCGAGCGGATTTCGTTCACGGGGCCGGCGAGGACGACCATCACGAGGTGGATGACCACGAAGCCCACCAGCCCGAAGGCGAAGATGAAATGCAGCGAGCGGGCCGACTGGCGTCCGCCGAAGAGGTCGAGCAGGACGGGTAGCTTGGCGTTCAGGTTCGGCGACATCGTCAGCCCGGTCAGGATCATGCCGGGAAACAGGACCAGCAGCACCGCGAGGTAGGCGAGCTTCTGCAGGATGTTGTAGCGCGCCGCCGCCTCGCCCTTGGGAAAGCGGAGGCGGGCGTGATCCTTGATGTCCTGCCAGATGTGGCCGGGCCGTGCCTCGCCCCGCGTGGGCAGGAGGTCGCGGCGGTGGCGGCCGAAGATCGTGGCGATGAGGTAGGCGGCCATCCCTACGGCCAGAACCCAGGCGAAGGTCAGGTGCCACAGCCGGGCCCGCGCGAGGTTGTAGCCGGAGGGGATCGTCGCCCACCACGGAAAGGCGCGCGCCGTGCGTTCGCCCGCCCGGGTGTCGACCACGCCGAGAACGCCCGTGGTCGTCAGCTCCAGTTCGCCCACGCGCAGGTAGCCGCGCGGACCCTCGTTGCCGATCTCCATCCAGGCGGGGTCCGGATTGGCGCCGTACTGGCCCCAGTAGAGCCGGGGGTGCGCGTTGAAGATCATCAGCCCGGACATGAGCATGATCACGAAGGTCACGACCGTGGTCCAGTGCCAAAGCCGCGTTCCGGTCGCGTGGCGGTAGACGCGGTCCCCGCCCGCGAGCGCGGCATCATGGTCAGCGCTTGCCATGCTTCCTCCCTGTCGGTTCCGGCCAAAGCGCGGCCGTTCCCCCATAACAACGGGGCAGGGCGGGAAATGGTTTCACCCGGGATCGGGTGAAACGCTGGCGTGGTTTGGGGGCCAGCCCCCAAACCCCCGGCGTATTTCGGGAAAGATGAAAGGGCGGGCGCTCAGCGGTTGGCGCCGGGCACCCAGAGCACGTCCGCGCGCCCCTCGTCGTTGGCCATGCGCGCCGCGGTGAAACACCAGTCGGACAGGCGGTTGAGGTAACGGATCGCGGCCGGGTTCACGTCCTCGGAGGTCGCGAGGTCGGTGGCCAGCCGTTCGGCGCGGCGCGATACGGTGCGAGCCAGGTGCAGGTGGGCGGCCAGCGGCGAGCCGCCGGGCAGGACGAAGCTTCTCAGCGGCTCGAGCACCTTGGTCATGGCGTCGATCTCGGATTCGAGCCGGGCGACCTGGGCGCCGGAGACGCGCAGGGGCGGGTACTCGGCCTGGTCGTCGAGCTCCATGCCCGGCCGGCAGAGGTCGGCGCCGAGATCGAACAGGTCGTTCTGGATGCGCGCGAGCGCCGCGTCGGTTTCGCCGGTCGCATGCAGGCGGGCCATCCCGATGGTGGCGTTGGCCTCGTCCACGGTCCCGTAGGCCTCGACCCGCGGGGAATGCTTGGCGACGCGGGTGCCGTCGCCCAGGGCCGTCTCGCCGGTGTCGCCGGTCCGCGTGTAGATCTTGTTCAGTACGACCATGTCATCCCCCCGAGCGCAGCCAGATGTAGAACAGGATGAGCACGATGGCGACCGCCTGTGCATAGATCCGCCAGCGCATCAGGCGGTTGGCGTTGCGGCGGTTGAAATCACCGCCCCGGCCGAAGCTTCCGATGCCGGTGAGCAGGATGAGCGCCACGACGAGCACGGCGCCCAGCGGAAGCAGGAGAAGGGGGTCTTCGAACATCGGCTATCCTCGTTTGCCGGGAGGGATACAGGTTTCCCCCGCGCTTGGCGAGGGGTGGCGGCTCACGCCTTGGAGAGCGCCCAGTCGGCCAGCCGCGTGGGCAGCAGGCGGCGCGCCCAGTAGCTCATGTAGGTCGGCACCGTCACCAGGTAGCGCGGCTTCGGCCGCCGCGTCTCGAGCGCGCGCACGAGCTTGGCGGTGACGGCGGAGGCGGGCAGTTCGAACGGATCCTTCGCGTCGATGTCGCGGGCGAAGCGCGGCAGGATCTTCGCCTCGTAGCCCGCGCGGTTGGCAGATGACTTCCAGTCGATATGTGCCTCGAACTGGGCCTTGGAATTCAGCCGGAAGCGCGTCGTGATCGGCCCCGGTTCAATCAGCACCGCGTGGATGCCGTCGCCCGCGAGCTCCAGCCGGAGCGTATCGGTGTAGCCTTCGAGCGCGAACTTGGAGGCCACGTAGGGCGCGCGCCAGCGGATCGCGGAAAGGCCCAGGGTCGAGGAGCAGTTGACGATCCGGCCGCCGCCCTGGGCACGCATGATCGGGATCACGCGGCGCACGATTTCGTGGACGCCGAAGAAGTTGGTCTCGAACATGTCCTTGAGGACGCTGGTGGGCAGGTCTTCTGCCAGGACCGGCACGCCGTAGCCCGCGTTGCAGAAGACCGCGTCGAGCGTGCCGCCGGTGCGCGCTGTCGCCTCGGCGATGGCCGCCACGATGCTGTCCGGGTCCTGGTGGTCGAGCCGGAAGCTCTCCAGCCCTTCCCCGCGCAGGCGTGCGCAGTCGTCCTCGGCCCGGCAGGTCGCGAAGACGCGCCAGCCGCGGGTGGCGAGGTGATGCGCCGCGTCGTGTCCGATGCCGGAGGAGCAGCCGGTGATCAGGATGGATTTCGGGGTCAAGGAGCCTCGGGAGCCAGGAAACGCGCCGCCATGAAGCCGCGTTCTCCGCTCCCGGTCAACCGCACTTCGCGCCAGCCGTCCTTGGCCGCGCCGAGATCCTCGACCCGGGTGCCGGCACTCAGCGTCGCGATGACGCCCTCGTTCGTGGTCGGCCCGCCGCGCATGTTCACGTAGGAGCCGGTGACGACGAGGTAGTCCGGTGCGGGGGCGGGTGCCTGCGGCTCGGCCTCGGCGGCCGCGAGGGTCAGCTTGGCCTCGGACCCGGACGCGACCGCGGGTTCCGGCGCGATCTCGGGTGCAGGCTCCGACTCGGTCTCCGGCTCGAAGGTCACGAGGGTCGCGGTCTCCGGGCTGGAATCCGAGGCGAGCGCACGGGCGAGCCGTTCGTCGCGGCCGTTGTCGTCGATCGCGCCGGTGAAGGTGGCCATGAGGTTGTCGCTGACAAGAGGCGTGGCGCGTCCGATGGGCTGGTCGGGAACACCCGTGTCGCGCCCGAACCACGCCATCGCGGCCACGAGGCCCACGATCGTGAAGAGGGAGAGACGAACAAGTTGCATGGGACCGCTACCCTTTCCCAAGGTCTTAAAGGTTACCGGCCGCCTTTCGGGGCTGGCAATGATTCGCATCAATGATGGCGGGGCAACCGGGCCAATTCGTGGCGCGTCGGCTGATCGGCTCCGCTCACGGTTGAAACGCGCTTTACGGGATTCCGTTCCTCACGTATTTGGGATTTCATGACCGACATGGTGGACGATCCCGACAATCCCATCTCCGAAATGGCCGAGCCGCTGCGCCGCGCCATCGGCGACCGATATCTGACCTACGCGCTCTCGACGATCATGAACCGGGCGCTGCCCGACGCGCGCGACGGGTTGAAGCCCGTGCACCGCCGAATCCTGTTCGCGATGCGTGAACTGCGCCTGAATTCGGGCGGGCGGTTCCGCAAGTCGTCGAAGATCTCGGGCGACGTGATGGGCAACTACCACCCGCACGGGGACGCCGCGATCTATGACGCGATGGCGCGTCTCGCCCAGGACTTCAACGTGCGCTACCCGCTGGTCGACGGGCAGGGGAACTTCGGCAACATCGACGGCGACAACCCGGCCGCCAGCCGCTACACCGAGGCGCGCATGACCAGTGTCGCCGAGGCGATGCTGGAGGGGCTGGACGAGGACAGCGTCGATTTCCGCGAGAACTACGACGGCACCCTGCGCGAGCCGGTGGTCCTGCCGGCGACCTTCCCGCACCTGCTGGCAAACGGTGCCGCCGGGATCGCGGTGGGGATGGCCACGAACATTCCGCCGCACAACATCACCGAGCTGGTCGATGCCTGCATCCACCTGATCCGCACGCCCGACGCGCGTGATGACACGCTTCTGAACTACATCCCCGGCCCGGATTTCCCGACCGGCGGCGTCATCGTGGAATCGCGCGAGAACATCGCGCAGGCTTATCGCACGGGCCGCGGGTCGATCCGGCTGCGGTCCAAGTGGGAGGTCGAGGACCTGGGCCGCGGCCAGTGGCAGATCGTGGTCACCGAGATTCCGTTCCAGGTCCAGAAGTCCAAGCTGATCGAGAAGCTGGCCGAGGTCATCCAGACCAAGAAGGTGCCGCTCCTGGCCGACGTGCGCGACGAAAGCGCCGACGACATCCGCATCGTGCTCGAACCCCGGTCGCGCAATGTCGAGGCCGAGATGCTCATGGGGCTCCTGTTCCGCAACTCGGACCTCGAGGTGCGCTTCAGCCTGAACATGAACGTCCTGATCGACGGGCTGACGCCGCGGGTCTGTTCGCTCAAGGAAGTGCTCCGCGCCTTCCTCGATTTCCGGCGCGAGGTCCTGATCCGCCGGTCGAAGCACCGGATGGAGAAGATCGACCACCGGCTCGAGGTGCTGGAGGGCTTCATCATCGCCTTCCTCAACCTCGACCGCGTGATCGACATCATCCGCTACGACGACGATCCCAAGGCCGCGCTGATGTACGAGGACTGGTCGCGCCCGCACCAGGAGACGATTCCGCGCGCCACGTCGGAAAGCGATTATGTCTCGCCGCTCACTGGTGTCGATGTTTCGTCGCTGGAGCTGCGCGAGGATCCCGACGCCGTGGCGCGGGGCGTCATCGCCGAATCCGGGGCGACCACCACGACGCCCCGGCGTTTCGCGGGACGCTCCGAGGGGTTGTCGGATGTGCAGGTCGACGCGATCCTCAACATGCGTCTGCGCAGCCTGCGCCGGCTCGAGGAGATCGAGCTCGTGCGCGAACGCGACGCGCTGATGGAGGAACGCGCCGGGCTCGAGGACCTTCTCGACAGCGAAGACCTTCAGTGGGGGCGCATCACGGAAGAGCTCAAGGACGCCAAGAAGAAGTTCGGCAAGGACTACGAAGGCGGCGCGCGCCGCACGCAGTTCGCCGAGGCGACCGAGGTGCCCGACGTGCCGCTCGAGGCGATGATCGACCGCGAACCGGTGACGATCCTGTGCAGCCAGATGGGCTGGATCCGTGCCATGTCGGGTCACGTGGACCTGGGGCGCGACTTCAAGTTCAAGGACGGCGACGGCCCGCGGTTCGCCTTCCACGCCGAGACGACAGACAAGATCATCCTCTTCGGCGCGAATGGCCGGTTCTACACCCTGTCGGCGGCGAACCTGCCCGGCGGGCGCGGGATGGGTGAACCGGTGCGCCTGATGGTCGACCTGCCCAACGATGTCGAGATCGTCGACATGTTCGTGCACCAGCCCGACCGCAAGCTCATCGTGGCTTCGAAGGCGGGCAACGGCTTCGTCGTGCCCGAGGCCGAGGTCGTGGCCCAGACCAAGAACGGCAAACAGGTGCTCAATGTCTCCGACAGCATCGCCAAGGTGGTGCGCCCGGTGACCGGCGATCACGTCGCGGTGGTCAGCGAGAACCGCAAGCTCCTGGTCTTCCCGCTCTCCGAACTGCCCGAGATGGGGCGCGGCAAGGGCGTGCGGCTTCAGAAGTACAACATGGCGCGTGGGCGGCAGGGAACGCTCGACCTCGATGGCGGGCTGTCGGACCTGACGACCTTCGACCTGGCAAAGGGCCTGTCCTGGGCCGCGACGGGCGACCGGACGCGCACCGAGGTGGACATGGGACCCTGGATCGGCAAACGTGCGACGGTGGGCAAGCAGCCCCCGCATGGATTTCCGAAGTCGAACACCTTCACCTGAGCCATGACCTTCGCGGACCTCAAGACGGACTACAAGGGATCCAAGGCGCCCTTGTTCCGCCTGGCGCTGGTCACGGGAATACGCACGGTTCTGACCGCGGGCTTCTACCGCTTCTGGATGAAGACCCGAATGCGACGGTATTACTGGAGCGCGATCCGCCCCGGGGGCATGCCGCTGGAATACGCCGGGCGGGCGACCGAGAAGCTCCTGGGTTTTCTCACCGCCGTGGTCTTCCTCGCCTTCTACATCGGGATCGTGAACCTGATCCTGATGTTCTTCTCGTTCTCGCTTTTCGAGGGGAACACGCCGGCCTACGCGCTGTCGCTTCTGGGGATCACGCCACTCATCTTCTTCGCCCAGTACCGCGCACGGCGCTACGTGCTTGCACGCACGCGCTGGCGCGGCATCCGCTTCGGGCTCGAGCCGGGGGTGGCCGGGTTCGTCTGGCGTTCGCTCCTGCACTGGGGGCTGACCGTGGTGACGCTGGGGCTGTGGTGGCCCGTGAAGACCTTTTGGCTGGAGAAATACCGCACCGACCGGACGTTCTACGGCGATCACCGGATGCACCAGGGCGGGTCCTGGCGGATGCTGATCCGCCCGATGCTCAACCTCTACCTGTCGGTCGCGCTCATGGTCGGGGCGGGTGTCGCCATCGGCGTGGCCGAAGACCCGCGCTTCGCGGCGCTGATCGTGCTTGGTTTCGGCTGGTTCCTCTACGGGCTCGGGGCCTGGAAGGCGGGCACCTTCAAGGCGCTTACAGAGACCAAGACACTGGGTGAGGCGGGGCTGCGCACCCAGCCGCGCACCGGGCGGATCATCGGCATCTATGCCGGCGGCTGGGGGGCGATGGTGGGGCTTTTCATCCTCGGCATGATCGTGAGCGGGATCGTCCTGGCGATCATCGGTGCGATCACAGGCTTCGCCTTCGACACGCTGGGCGAGGAGGTCGACATCTCGACGCTGGGGTCGATCCCGCCGATCATCCCGATCGTCACCGGGATCATCCTCTACTTCGGCGTCTTCATCATGTGGAACGTGCTGAAGGAGACCTTCATCACCCTGCCGCTCGCCCATCACTTCGCCGAGGTGACCGAGATCGTGAACCCCGCTGCGCTCAACGCCGTGCGCCAGCGCAGCCGTGACGAGTTCGCCGAGGCCGAGGGCTTCGCCGACGCGCTCCCGCTGGGTGACGCGTTTTGAGCGGGGAAGGGGCGCAGCCGGTCTATGCCGATTTCGTGGACGGCACGGACGCGGTGACGCACCGCGTGTCGCTGCAATTGTCGCGCACGCACCTGCACATCACGCTGCCCGAGGGCGAAACGCTCTACTGGGCGCTCGAGGACCTGCGCGCGCTGCCGGATCAGGCCTATGCCGACGGGCTTGTTTTGAGCGACGGGCACGCCGGCACCGCGCGGCTCGTGATCGACAACCCGCACGTGGCGCGGGAACTGCGCGGATTGGCCCCGAACCTGTCGCGGTCCGCGCCGGTGGGCAATTGGGGCAGGATCTTCGGCTGGGCCGGCGGCGCGCTGACAAGCGTCGCGGTCATCATCTTCGTGCTTGTCCCGATCATGGCCGACCAGCTGGCCACCTACCTGCCCCCCGAAGGCGAGCGCGCGCTGGGCGACGCGACCTTCGAGCAGATCCGCGGCGCATTGGGCCGGGAGGCAGCGCCGGTCCGGCTATGCGAAGCGCCGGCCGGACGGGCTGCGCTCGACGCGATGATGGCGCGGCTCGATCCTTCCGCCGACCTGCCCTACGACGTGCGTCTTGCCGTTCTCGACCACGACCTGGTCAACGCCTTCGCACTGCCCGGCGGGCGCGTGATCCTGTTTCGCGGCCTGATCGAAGAGGCCGAGAGCGCGGACGAGGTCGCCTCGATCCTCGCGCATGAGGTTGGGCACGTGGTCAACCGCGACCCGACCCGCGACGCGCTACGCTCGGCCGGGTCGATCGGGGTGCTGGGGCTGCTGTTCGGCGATTTCGCCGGCGGCACGGTGGTGCTCCTGCTGGCCAACCAGCTGATCAACGCCAAGTATTCCCAGGCCGCCGAGGCGGCGGCGGACGATTACGCCCACGACCTGATGCGCGAGGCCGAGGTCGATCCGGGCGCCCTGGGCCGCATTTTCGCGCGGCTCCTCGACGAATATGGCGATGCGGAGGGGATCATGGCGCATTTCGCCTCGCACCCGCAGATGGTCGACCGGATCGAGGCCGCGCAGGCGGCGGCCGAGGGCGGGGTCTACGACCGCCCGGTCATCACCGACGCCGAGTGGCAGGACCTGCGCGAGATCTGCGGCCCGCGCGCCGCGCAGGATTCGGACAGCCCAGGAGCGCAGGATGAGTCGGAGGGGCGGCTGGGCGGCCGCAACTAGGCGTCCGGCGACAGCGGCTCGACGTTCAGCCAGACACCGCCGTGCGGGCGCAGAGTGAGAATCATCACCGGCTCCGGCTCGCGGCCGGGAACCGGCGTGAACCGGAAGCGGGTGAGCATCGTGGCCAGCACGATCATCGTCTCCTGGACCGCGAAATCCATCCCGATGCAGACGCGCGGCCCCGCCCCGAACGGCAGGTAGGCATAGCGGTCGATCGCCTTCTCGTCGGCGAAACGCCCCGGGTCGAAGGTGTCGGGGTCGTCCCAGATGCATTCGTTGCGGTGGAGCGCGTAGAACGGCAGCAGCATCACGTCGCCCGCCCGCACTTCGCGGTCCTGCAGCCGGTCGGGTTTCGCCGCCGTCCGCGCGAGCAGGGCCACGGGGGGATAGAGCCGCATCGTCTCGAGCACGATCTGGCGCAGGTAAGGCAGCTTCGGCATGTCCGCGTCGCCCGCCGCCCGCGTGCCAAGCACCGCTTGCGCCTCCGCCCGGGCGCGCTCCTGCACGTCCTGGTCGAAAGCCATGAGATAGAGCGCCCAGGACAGGGCGAGCGCGGTCGTCTCGTGGCCGGCCACCAGGAAGCTCAGGAGATTGTCGCGCAGCTCGAGCGCGTTCATCGTACGCCCCGTCTCCGGGTCCGAGGCCCCGATGAGCAGGTCGAGAAGCGGCGGCGGATCGGCCGGGGGACGCCCCATGCGCGCCTTGATGGCCGCGTCGGTCGCGCGCTTGAGCTCGCCGATCGCGAGCTTGGCGTATTCGCGTCTTGGCCGGGGCACGAAGCCCGGCACCTTGAGGATGTCGAGGATCGAGGCGCGCGCGGCCGTGTCCACGTAGCGCTCGATGGCGCGGTGGGCGACCTCGCGCGGGATGGCGGTGTCCTCGGACATCGACACCGCCGCGATGACCTCGAACGCGACTCGCAGCATCTCGTCATAGAGGTTCTGCGGGCCGCTATGGGCGGCGATCCGCCGACACCCGGCCTCGGCCGCCTCGGTCATCACGGGGGTCAGAGCAGTCAGGTTGCGCGGCGCGAAGATCGGGCTCGCCGCGCGCCGCTGCCAGCGCCAATGCGCGCCTTCCGCAAGGAAGAGCCCGTTGCCGACGGCCGGGCGCAACATGGCCGAGGCTTCCTCGCTCTTCGGGTAATCCTCGTGTGCGTCCTTCAATATACGCCGCAGGGATGGCGGATCCATCACCATGTGGAACCGGCGCACGACGTGACCCGACACGATCGGCTGGGTGAACGCGATGCGGGGCAGGAGCGCCAGCGCATTGTGCTGCATGGCGCGCACGGCTTCGAGAAAGCGGCGGGGGCGCTCGGGAATCGGCACGGCGACCGGCGTGCGCCGGGGGTCGGGTCTGGCGTCCATAAAGCAACATTCGCCGCCTTCGGCGCCACAAGCAAGGACGTGAATTGAACCGTTTCGTGTCAAAGGGTATGCACAGGTAAACCTTGCTAGGAGTGAGCATGCCCCGCCTGACATCTTTTGCTGCCCCGGTTGCCGCCGCGTTCCTGCTGTCGGCCTGCGCGACGACGAGCGATCTCGAGAACGTCCCGGAGCCGATGGGGCGTTTCCTCCTCGGCCATGTCGTGACCGTCGTCGAAGAGCCGGAAATCGGCCCGTTCTCGCGCGAAGCGACCGACGAAGCCTGGGAGGCCGCGATCGATTTCGCCATCGAGGAGCGGTTCGGGCGCTACGACGGTGACAAGTATTTCCACATCGCGACCAAGGTCGACGGCTACGCGCTCGCCATGATCGGCGTGCCGCTGATCTTCACGCCGAAGTCCGTGCTGGTGGCCTCGGTCACCGTCTGGGACGACGAAAAGGGGGCCCCGATCAACGAGGAGCCCGAGATCATCACGGTGTCCGAGGAACTGGGCTTCGACCAGCTGATCGGCACCGGCCTGACCAAGACCGCCGACGAGCAGATGCTGTCGCTGGCCCGCTCGCTCGCCAAGAGCATCCACACCTGGATGCTGGAGAACCCCGAGTGGTTCGGCGACGCCTCCCTGATGGATCCCGAGACCACGTCGGCCGGGCGCCCGGCGCCGACCGCCGGCACCATCCCGCCGCAGTTCGCCCGCGTCGAGGAAGGCGAAGACGGCGCGACTCTGTCGGGTGGCGAAGAGGTCGGCGGAACCTCGTCCGGCGTGAAGACCGACGCGGCCCAGAACGCCGAGGCGAAGGCGACCCAGCCGTCCTCCTGACGGACCGTTTCAACCGGCTTTTTCGGGGCGTGGCAATGCCGCGCCCCGCGCATTTCAGACCTGCGGCTGTGACCGCCCGGCCCCGGTAGGCCCCGAAAGCCGTGCATGGCGCGTCGGTGATCCTTCTGCGCTTGATTTTCCCCCGTTCTTTGGCTACTTGCCCCACCGTGCATTGAACCGGGCCCGCGGTGGGCCCCCAAAGACAGACGAGGCGCATGGCCAATGGCTAAGGAAAAGTTTGAACGCTCCAAACCGCACGTCAACATCGGCACCATCGGCCACGTTGACCACGGGAAGACGACGCTGACGGCGG
>NZ_WTUX01000021.1 GCF_009882975.1 Maritimibacter harenae | reverse complement strand
TGTGAGGGCTACGCAGCGCCGGGCCTGCTCACCACCAAGGGGGTCAATATTGGATGCCGATAGGGGGTCAAACTTCAATGCCGATTGACAGAATTCGCTCTGGTCGCACGGGCCCTGTCAGCGCCGGCGCGCCTCGCGATCCTCGAGCAGTTGGCTCAGGGTGAGCGTGGCGTGGAGGCGCTGGCCGAGAAGACGGGTCTGTCCCTCGCCAATTGCTCGCAGCACCTACAGCAGCTGCGACGGGCGGGCCTTGTGACGAGCAGGCGCGACGGCAAGGCTGTGATCTACCGGCTTTCAGACGCCAAGACTCTTGAGCTTATGGATCTCCTGCGCATCGTGGCCGAAAGGAACCTGGCACAGGTCGAGCGCATCCTGAGAGGGATTTCTGGCGGGGAAGATCTTCCCGAGCCTGTCAGCCGGGCAGACCTCGCGGAGCGACTCGCGGACGGCTCGGTCACGATCCTTGATGTGCGGCCCGCTGACGAATACGCGGCTGGTCACATTCCAGGCGCCATCAACACCCCGCTGACGGACCTTGACGACCTTCTGACCACGCTCGCGGCCGATGCCGAGATCGTCGCTTATTGCCGCGGCCCATATTGCGTCTACGCGCACCAGGCCGTTGCAGCATTGCGTCGCCACGGACTCAGTGCCCGTCGCCTCGAGGGTGGCCTGCCGGAATGGCGAGAAGAGGGGTGGCCGGTTACGTTAACCGAGAGCTAGCAACTGCATCTCTCAAGCGGCTTGATTGACCATTTGAGGCGGGAATTGCAGAGCGCGTTCGTAAGCGTGACGAGCTTGCGTGCGACCGCTGTGATGAAAACCCTGTGTGGCTCTTGCGCGGTTCGCAGCGGGTAGCGAAGGTTGTCAGGATTGGGTTGGATTGGCTCGGTAGGTACGGCTACCACCTTGTGGCTCTGTCCTGAGGTTCTCGGGGAGCATGCTTCGGTCCGTGGTCAGCTGCGAAGAGCCGGTCAGACGACCTCGGCTTGAGGCGGGGTAGGGTGCTGAGACGCGTCTGAGTATGCCCCAGCCAAGTCCCTTCCGCTACTTCAACACTTCGCCTGAGATCATCCGGTTGACCGTGATGCTGTTCGTTCGATTTCCGCTCTCGCTGCGCAATGTGGAAGACCTGCTCCATGAGTGCGGGAGCAACGTGAGCCATGAGACCGTCCAGTACTGGTGCCATAGGTTCGGGCCAATGTTCGCGACCGAGATTCTGAGAGGCCGGATTGAGAAAAGGGGGTGAAGTCGCGAAGAATGGCGCCTCAAAGAAGATCCCGCACCGGGGGCCGCCACAAATTCCTCCGCGACCGCGTCCAGGAAGGTTGGGGTTGTAGTGTGTGCGAGGCCAACCCAAAGATGGTCAAACCACGGCGCCGTCTTCGCTTTGCTAACTGTCGCTACGTTGCGAGGACTGCCTTTCCACGCCTGGTACGGCACCTACTCTTGGTTAGGGCAGAGAAAACGATAAGCACAGTATGCTTGGGTGGGCTATAGGGTGGACGTTCCGCTGGGCGATGCGTCTAAACGCCTGAATTTAAAAGTTTTTACTGGATATAGTGGTGCCCGGGGGCGGAATCGAACCACCGACACGAGGATTTTCAATCCACTGCTCTACCCCTGAGCTACCCGGGCACGGGTGAACGCTTTCGCGTTCGGGTCGGCGTTTTCTAGTCGGGGGCGGGCGGAGTGTCCAGAGGGGAACGCGCAAAAAAATCAGTGCGGTTTCGGGGGGTCCCGTTCGAGGGTGTCGAGCGCCTCCTCGACGTCCTCCGGATCGGTCGAGGGGATCGCGTAGGACCCCTTCAACCACTTGCCCAGGTCCACGTCCGCGCAGCGGCGCGAACAGAACGGGCGGTACTTCGGATCGGTCTCTCGGGCGCAGATCGGGCAGGCCATCACAGCTCCACGGTCAGTCGGTCTCGCTTGCGTTGCAGCTCAAAATGGCCAAGCGGCGTCCAGCCCGCAAGGACCGTTTCGATTCCGTCGCGCTTGAAGGCGGCGCGCAGGACCTGTTCGAACTGGCGCCGGTCCTTCTTGGGCATGGGCGCGAGGTCGAGCGTGATCTGGCCGCCAAGCCCGCGGCACCGCAGGAGCCGGGGCAGGGCGCGTGCGAGCGCGATGTTGGCCTTGAGCCCGGCGGCCGGAGAGCCGTCGCCGCCGGTGTTCACGTCCACCGCGACCAGCGCGCGGGTGGGTTCGATGAAGGCATAGCCTTCGGAGCCCAGCCCCTGGCGCGTGGCCAGCGTGGCCGAGATGAGGTCGTGAACGCCGTGGTCGTCGAAGCTGCCGGGCGCGTCGGCCAGCAGGTCCGGCGTGGGCCAGTCGCGCCAGGCGGCAAGATGCGCGTCCGGGCCGTCGACCAGCAGCTCGGGCTTGGTCCCGGTCGCGTCGCCCAGGACGGCGTCGGCCAATGCGCGCATTTCGGCGATGTTCTCGGCGATCTCACCGTCTTCGGCCCCGGCGGCGTTCGAGCGCAGGATCAGGCCGTGCTCCGACCCTTCCATCATCTCGGACGCGATTTCGAGCAGCCGGACCCGGTCTTCCTCGTCGCGGATCTGGCGCGACACGTTGATGCCGGGGGCCTCGGGCGTGACGATCGCGTGGCGTGATTTGAACAGGAGTCGGGTGGTCAGCGCCGGCGCCTTGCCCTCGTCCGGCCAGCCCGTCACCTGCACGAGGATCGGGTCACCGGGGGTCAGACCCTTGGCCTGGCGCAGGAACCCGTGCCCATCGCCCAGGTCGATGAACATGCCGCCCTGGCCCTTCATCGGGCGCCCGCAGATGCCGCGGTAGATCGCGCCGGGGGCGGGGCCGGGGGCCTCGACCGGGTCGATCAGCAGATCGTCCAGCACACCGTCGACGATATGCGCGGCGGCGCGCCGCCCGTCGATTTCGTCCAACGCGACGACGGTGCCCTTCATGCCCAGTCTCCGTAAACGGGATAGCCGGCGGCGGTCAGCAGCGCGGCGGTTTCGGCGACGGGCAGGCCCATCACCGCGGTATAGCTGCCCTGGATCCACGGTACGAAGGCGCCGGCCGGACCCTGGATGGCATAGGCGCCCGCCTTGCCCTCCCAGTCGCCGCTGGCGAGGTAGGCGTTCACGTCTTCGTCCGAGAGCCGCTTCATCTTCACGGTGGTCACGACCTCGCGCTCCCACAGTTGGTCGGGCGTGCGCACGGCGACACAGGTGATCACCTTGTGACGGCGTCCGGACAGCAGGTAGAGGAATTCGGCCGCTTCGCCCGCGTCGGCGGGCTTGCCCATGATCCGGCGTCCGAGCGACACGGTGGTATCCGCGCAAAGCGCGATTTCGCCGGGGTTCACCTGCATCGCTTCCGCCTTGGCCCGCGTGACGCGGGCGCAGTAGGCGCGCGGAAGCTCGCCCTTGAGGGGCGTTTCGTCGACATCCGGCGGGCGCACCTCGTCGGCCGTGATCCCCAGCGTGCCGATCAGCTCGGCACGCCGTGGAGACCCGGATCCGAGGATGAGCCGGGGCTTACTTGAAGCGGTAATTGATCCGACCCTTTGTCAGATCATAGGGGGTCATTTCGACCTGAACTTTGTCGCCAGCAAGGACGCGGATGCGATTCTTGCGCATCTTGCCTGCCGTGTGTGCGATGATTTCATGGCCGTTTTCCAGCTCGACCCGAAACGTCGCATTCGGCAGGAGTTCCTTCACGACGCCGGGAAATTCGAGCAGTTCTTCCTTGGCCATGGTCACTCCATATTTGGTCACCCACCCTTCGTGGGTGCGCTCTAAATGGGCCGAAACTCCCAATTTATCAAGTCCAATTCACGTCAGATCGACAAGTTCCACCGGCGGCAGGGCGCAGGCCGTCGCGCCGAACTGGGTGGGCCAGTCCGCGCGCCCCCGCACGCCCCCGCCTGCGCGCGCCGCGCGCAGGCGCTCGAGGTCGGCATCGGCGCGGGTCCAGCCGGGGGTGTCCATCGCGCCCATCGCCAGCACACCATCGGGGGGGAAGCCCGTGTCGGGCGGGGCGAAAATGCCCGCGGCGCCCGCGTTCACGTCCACCACCTCGGACCACTCGCTTCGGCCCTGCGTGGGCGATTGCACGCTGAAGCATTGCGCTTCCAGCGCGCGGGCCTGCGCGCCGATCCGCACGCGGTTGTATCCGTGCACCGTTTCCGTCTGCGAGGGAACCAGCAGGATGTCGAGCCCCGCTTCGGCCATCGCCCGCGTGGCCAGGGGGAATTCGCCGTCATAGCAGACCTGCACCCCGATGCGCCCCAGCGTCGTTTGCATGAGGACTGGCGGCGCCCCCGGCACGCAGCCCATCGGCGCGCGCTCCCAAGGCGTCATGACCTGCTTGTCATGGGCCTGCGATGCGCCAGAGGGGGCGAAGAACATGGCGCGGTTGACCGGTCCCGCCTTGGTCAGGACCGGGCCGGAAGGGGCCAGGATGTGGACCGCGTGGGACTGTGCCAACTGCCCCCAGACCTCCCAGGCGCGGGGCAGGGCGTCAGATACCGCCGCCATCTCGGCCTGAAGCCCGCGCGCACCGGTCATGGCGGCGAGCTCCATCGCGCCGTACTCGGGGAAGACGAGTAGGTCGGCCCGCGCCTCTTCGACCCAGTGGGTGACCTTGTCCTCCCATTCGGACCAGCCGCGGGGGCTGCCCACCGGGTAACAGGCGGTCGCGATCTTCATGGGCCGGCCTTTCGACCCGTCCGACGCGGCTCAGAGGCGGCGGATCCAGACCTGCAGGGGCTTTGCATCGGCTTGTCCTTTTCCAACATCTTGCCATGAAAAATGGGCCACAGCGCCCGAGAGCTTGTCATATCCACGCTTTTTCCAGAATCCGTCGAGGGGCACGTAGCCGGTCGGCCGCGCCGGGTGATCCTCGGGCCGGACCACGGCGCAAAAAGCGCAGTAGGTGGCCCCCAAGGCCCGGCCCTGTGCTTCGCGCAGGTGGAAGAAGCGGTGCCCGGCACCCTGTCCGCGGTAGTCGGGCAGGAGCACCGATTCCGCGCAATAGAACACGTCGCCGATGTCGATCCCGCTGCCCGCGAAGGCGTCCGCGAAATCCTCGGCATGATCGGCGAGCGGCGAGCCGGTCGCGGCGCCAACGATTCGGGCCCCATCGCGGGCGGTCACGACGATCGCGCCGGGGGAGGTCGCGAACTCGGCGAGGTAGTCGCGTTCATAGGCGAGGTCCCCGTCGTAGAGATAGGGCCAGTCGCGAAACACCGCGATTCGCAGCCGGGCCACGTCGTCGAGCACATGGCCGACCGCGTCGCCGGTATGCGTCTCGTAGACCACGGTCATGCGATCGCGTTGCGCCACTGGACCGGCGAAAAGATCACCCGGAAGTGCGACACACGGTCGTCGGTCAGGGTGAGGAAGGTGGCGAAGGGCATGTCGATGGTCTGGCCGCGCGCCTCGGGCAGCCCTTCGACCGTACGCTTGTAGGTGATCCGGGCGCCCGCCTGAGTCGCCAGCCGGTTGCCGTCGACGATGTGGGACCAATGCCTGATCCGGATGTCATAGGCCGCGCCGAAGGCGTCGAGCAGTTTGCGGATCGCGGTGTGTCCCTGGCAGGGAGCGCAGGGCCCAAGGTAAAAAAGGCCGTCGGGCGCGAACCGCGCCACGACATTGTCCCAGTCGCGGGCATTGAAGGCGGTGAGCACAAGGTCGCCGGTTTCGCGCGTCATGGTGCTTCCTCCCCGGCGGTCCGGCCCGCGACCGGATCGGCGAAAAGCTCCATCCAGTCGTCGAGCGAATAGAACACGCGTCCTTTCACGATGCGCGTGCCGGCGAAGGTGAAGAAGACCCCGATGGGTATCTCCGTGACTTGCCCGGAGCTTGCGGGCAGGCCGGGCTTGTCCTTCACGTATTCGAGCCGGAGGGTCGCCTCGACCGCCGCCTCCATGCCGTCGCAGATCACGTCCAGCCGCGGCAGGGTCAGACGGTAATATTCCAGGTAATGCTCGAAATAGGGCGCCATCGTCGCGATGCCGGAGAGGTAGGCATCCTCGGTGATCTGCAACACGGCGTCGGGCCGCATCACGGTTTCGAGCCGCGCCCAATCCCCGGCGCAGACCGCGATGCAGGCGGTGCGCGCGGCGTCGCGGAAGTCGGTCTCCGTCGCGACGCTCATCAGGTGCCACCCCGCGGCGGCCCGAAACGCGAGATCATGCGCTCGCGGATCTGGTCGCGCGCCTGCCGGTAGGCGGCCAGCTTTTCCTCGCGCTTGGTGCCGAGCCCCGTGGGGTCCATCACCGGCCAGTATTCCACGTCCAGGTGGTTGTAACGCGTCAGGTCCAGCACCTTGCGCTGGCTCGCCGGGCTCAACGCCACGATCAGGTCATAGGCCGACAGGTCGTCGCCCCATTCCTGCATCTCGTCGAAACTGCGCGCACGATGGTTGGACAGGGGCACCCCGATTTCCTCGCAGACCGCGATCGAGAACCCGTCGATTTCCATCTCGCTCTTAACCCCCGCCGATTGGACGTAGACCGTGTCGCCGTAATACTTCTTCATCATGCCTTCGGCCATCGGGGACCGAACGGCATTGTGGTCGCAGCAGAACAGCACCGATTGGGGTATGCTGGCGACCACCCTGGCTTATCCCCAGTGCAGTACGCAGATCAGGGTGAAGAGCCGCCGCGCCGTGTCGATGTCCAGTTCGGCCTTGCCCTCGAGCCGCTCCATCAGGACCCGCGCCCCTTCGTTGTGGATGCCGCGCCGGGCCATGTCGATGGCCTCGATCTGCCCCGGGGGTAGCTTCTTCACCGCGTCGAAGTAGCTTTCGCAGATTTGGAAGTAGTCCTTCACCACCTGGCGGAACGGCCCCAGCGACAGGTGGATTTCGCCCGCCTCGCGTCCGCCCTCGGTCGAGATGGTCATGACCAGCCGCTTGTTGCGGATCGCGAGGTTGAGCTCGTATGGGCCGTCGGGCAGCGTCTGCCCGTCGCGCGCGACGGGGGCGAAGCTGTTGTCTTCCAGCAGATCGAAGACGGCGACCTTGCGCTCCTGCTCGATGGCCGGGGTGGGCGCGGCAAGGCCGGTGTCGTCAATCTCGATCTTGGTGATGCGGTTCATGGGATCCCGTCTTTCTTTCGCTCAGGGATATAGGAAGCCGCGGGGCGCGGCAATTCATGAACACGGGCATCGGGGGCCGGGCTTCAGCTCTCGTTCAGCCGGTCCAGCCGGGCGCGCACCGACAGCCCGTGCGCCTCGAGGCTTTCGGCCTGCGCCAGCGTTTCGGCCGCCGGGCCGATCGCCTTCAGCGCCCCGGGTGTCATGCGCGACAGGGTGGTGCGCTTCATGAAGTCGAGCACCGAGAGCCCCGAGGAAAAACGCGCCGAGCGGGCGGTGGGCAGCACGTGGTTCGGGCCTCCCACGTAATCGCCGATCGCTTCGGGCGTGTATTGCCCCAGGAAGATGGCGCCCGCGTGGGTGATCTTGTCCGACAGCCCCTCGGCATCGGCCACGCAAAGCTCGAGGTGCTCCGGCGCGATCCGATCGGACAGGCGCGCGGCTTCGTCGAGGTCGCGCACGGTGATGATCGCGCCGAAATCGCGCCAACTCGCCCCGGCGATGGCGCGCCGCTCCAGGGTTTCAAGGCGCTTGTCGACCGCCTCGGCCACCGCGCGGCCGAAATCCGCGTCATCGGTGATCAGGATCGACTGGGCGCTTTCGTCGTGCTCCGCCTGGCTCATGAGGTCGAGCGCGATGAAATCCGGGTCGTTGTCGCCGTCGGCGATCACGAGGATCTCGGAGGGTCCCGCGATCATGTCGATACCCACCTTGCCGAAGACCCGGCGCTTGGCGGCGGCGACGAAGGCGTTGCCCGGCCCGGTGATCTTGTCGACCGGCGCGATTGTCTCGGTCCCGTAGGCAAGGGCGGCGATCGCCTGTGCACCGCCGATGCGGTAGACCTCGTCGACGCCCGCGATCCGGGCGGCGAGCATAACGAGCGGGTTCATCACCCCGTCCGGCGTGGGCACGGTCACGACAAGCCGCCCGACGCCCGCCACCTTGGCCGGCACCGCGTTCATCAGGACCGAGGACGGGTAGGAGGCAAGGCCCCCGGGCACGTAGAGCCCCGCAGCCGACACCGGCGACCAGCGCCAGCCCAGCGTCGCCCCCTCGGGGTCGGTCCAGCTGTGATCTTCGGGCACCTGGCGCACGTGGTAGGCCCGGATGCGTTCGGCCGCAGTCTCGAGCGCGCGGCGCGCGTCTTCGGGCACCTTGGCGCATTCCGCCTCGATCTCGTCCTCGCTCACGCGCAGCGTATCGGCGGTCAGGTCCTGGCGGTCGAATTTCGAGGTGAGCTCGATCACCGCCGCGTCGCCCCGGTCGCGCACGTCCTTGATGATCGCGGCGACGGTATCGTCCACGTCGGGGCTGTCTTCACGTTTGGCGCCCAGCAGCGCCTGGAAAGCGGACTCGAAATCCGCGTCCTTGGTGTTCAGGAAAACCGGCATCGGGTCACTCCGGGTGATCGGGTTTCTTGCGCGACGGCGCGACGTAGGGGCGGGTGACGTCCTGCAGGCGCGCGTCGATGGTTTCGACGTCGAGCGCGATGGCCCCGTCGCCCGCGAGCGTGAGGATCACGCGCCCCGTGCCGTCTTCGCCGGGCTCGAAAGAGATGGACAAAAGCGACATTACCACGTCCGGATCGCCCTTGGTGACGCCCTGGGATTGCACTTTTTGAACGTCTCCGAAGAGTAGCACCGATTGCACCCGCTCCACCGGCCGGTTGCGCTTGGACGCGGCCTCGGCATCCTCCCACCGGAAGCGGTTGAGGAGCAGCGCGAACTCGCGTGCCTTGGGATGCCAGGTCATTTCGCTGGCGGGGAAAACCGCGTCCTGTGCGAGCGCCGAGATCACGCCGAGGTCGTCGGCGTCGACCGCCATCAGGCGCAGGGGCCGGTCGCCCCCATCCTCGAACCGTGCGTCTTCCGTCATGCCTTCACCCGTTCGATCTGTGCGCCCACGCCGCTGAGCTTGCGCACGACATGCTCATACCCGCGGTCGAGATGGTAGACCCGGTTCACCACCGTCTCGCCTTCGGCCGCGAGCCCGGCGAGGATGAGCGACACCGAGGCGCGCAGGTCGGTCGCCATGACCGGCGCGCCCTTGAGCCGTTCGACGCCGGTCACCCGGGCGGTCCCGCCGTGCACCTCGATCTGTGCGCCCATCCGGGTCAGTTCCGGGGCGTGCATGAAGCGGTTCTCGAAGATCGTCTCGTTGAGTTCGCTGGTCCCCTCGGCGGTGCAGAGCATCGCCATGATCTGGGCCTGAAGGTCGGTGGGAAAGCCGGGGAAGGGCTCGGTCGTCACGTCCACGGCGCGTACCCGGTCGGCCTTGCGCGCCACCTTGAGCCCGCGCGCCGTTTCCTCGACCGCGATTCCGGCCGCGTCGAGCCGTTCCACGAAGGCCGACAGCAAGTCGATCGTGCCGCCGAGGCATTCCACTTCGCCGCCCGCGATGGCGGGGGCGAGCATGTAGGTGCCCAGTTCGATCCGATCCGCGACCACCTGGTGCGTCGCGCCGTGGAGCCGGTCGACGCCCTGGATCTCGATCCGGTGGGTGCCTTCGCCCTCGATCTGCGCACCCATCTGCTTGAGGCAGGTGACGAGATCCACGATCTCCGGCTCGCGCGCGGCGTTGGTGAGCACCGTGGTGCCCTTGGCGAGCGTCGCGGCCATCACGATGTTCTCGGTCGCCCCGACGCTGGCGAAGGCGAGCTCGATCTCGGCGCCTTTGAGCCCGTTGGGCGCCTTGGCGTGCAGGTAGCCGTCGCGCAGGTCGATCTCGGCTCCCAGAAGCTCGAGCCCGTGGATGTGCAGGTCCATCGGCCGCGCCCCGATGGCGCAGCCGCCCGGCAGGCTCACCTCGGCGTGGCCGCAGCGGGCGATGAGGGGGCCGAGCACCAGATTCGACGCGCGCATCTTGCGCACGATGTCGTAGTCCGCGCGCGTGGAACTGAGGTCGTGGCTCGACATCGCGATGACCTGGCCGTCCTGCAGCGCCGAGGCCTCGGCGCCCAGCGATTGCAGGAGCGTGGTCATCGTCTTGATGTCCGACAGCCGCGGCGTGTTGGTGAGGGTCAGAGGCTCTTCCGACAGAAGCGTCGCCGGCATCAGCGCGAGACAGGCGTTCTTGGCGCCCGCGATGGGAATTTCGCCCGCGAGGGGGCCGCCCCCGGTTACAACGATGCTGTCCATGCCTGCCCTCTAATCTTTCTTTTCGTTGTCCGGATCCGCGTCGCGCGCGCGGGCCTGCGCCTTGCGGCGGGCCATATTCGCCTTGAGCGCCTTTTTCAAACGCTCTTCCCGCTCTCGGGCGGCCTTTTCCTTGGGCGACGTGTCGGGATTCCGGGTCATATCGACCTCCTTACCCGAGCCGCGAAAAACCGTCCAGATTGCGCTTGCACGATCGGCGAATTGCGTCTAATCACCCGCCACGGTTCGCCGCAGTAGCTCAGTGGTAGAGCGCACCCTTGGTAAGGGTGAGGTCGGGAGTTCAATCCTCCCCTGCGGCACCAGAACACCCCATAAATTCAAATACTTGCCGGTTCGAGAAATTCCTGCGTTCGCTGTCGATGCAGAACGATGCACGAACGAACTCGATCGATTCCGGTGCCTCGCGTACAATTCCAGTACAGGAACCGGCCAAATGTTCCGGAACTGTTCCTGCTTCATGGGGATTTGAAGGGACTTGTGCACCGCGTATCGGCTGTCACGGTCGGCCCGCGGTCAGACTCGTCAGCAGGGTGGCGTGATGAGCCACTCTGCGACCCATTGGCTGGCGACGATTCCGGCCGATCAACTTTCTGCTTCAGAATTCCGCGTCCTCTTTCATCTATGTGATTGCCACAATCCGTCTCATGGCTGTTTTCCCACGCAAGCCTATTTGATCGAACGGGCTGGGGTCTCGAATGGCACGCTCAACACCGCGCTTCGCAGCATGGAAGATCGCGGGTTGATCCAACGGAAAAGGCGCTACGACGACAAAGAAAAGAAGCGTCTGCCGACCCGCTACGTTTTGGGTTTCGAACGCACAACGGACCATACTCCAAATTCTGGAGATAGGGCCCGACCTAACTCCAATTTGGACCACGACCTATCTCCAATTCAGGACACGACCTATCTCCAGCCCACCGGAGACAAACCGGTAAGGAACCGGGAAGTAACCGGTAAGGGACGCAAAAGCGATCAACAGTCCTTTGGTTTCAGTGAAGAATGGGAACCGGGGGATGAGCTCAAACGATGGGCTTGGGCTGAAGGCTTCACAGATCACGACATAGATCAAGAAACGAAGCTCTGCGCGCTTCATCACATTGCCAAAGGATCTCGGTTCCAGAACCTCGATGCCGCTTGGAAAGCATGGATGCGTCGCGCAAAGGCATATCGCAAATCCCAAAATGTAGACGCTCCTGCGCCGGCCAGCGGCCTGCTCGCCCGTGCCCGCGCAAAGGCCCAGGCGGGCAATGACGCCTAACCCACAAAGGCGACTGCGCTCAGCATCCAAACGAAAGGCATCGTCATGGAAGTAAGTTTCAGTGACATCGGAAAGCTCATTCACATTTATGAAAAGCGGTTCGACTACGTCGCCAGCAGGAGCACGCGTGACGTGTTCAAGGAAGCCCAACGCCCCCGAAGCGTGGGTGGCAATATGCCCGTTGAGAGCGGCCGGTTGCGCGAGAGCCTGACCGTCGAGGGGCGTGCTGGCCGGATGAAGGGCGCGACCAGCTACGTGGCGATCGCAGCCGCGATGCGTGCAGGCGACGTCGTCACAGGTGGTTGGTCTACCGGGTACGAGCGGTTGGCCGAATACGGGGGCAATGGCCGACCTGGCAACCAATTCCGAGATATTGCGGCCGGCAAGTGGCGGAGCATTGTCCAGGCAAACGCCGCCGAGGCGGTTTCGAGCATCTGGTGATTATTAAGGTCCCAATGCCCGGAATTGTGTCCCCGGGAGGGGTCGGGGATGGGGGTGTTCCTTTCCCTCTCCCGAAAAAATCCGAGGTGAAATCATGAACCGGAAACAACGCCGTGTCCTCTATCGCAAGACTTCGAAGCTTTCATTTCAGCAAATGGTTCCGGCCGTTCGCCGGGTGATTGAACGCTATGAGGAAACAGGCCTAAGCGAGCGAGAAGTCCAGATCGAACAGCAGATGCTGGCGTCTCTAGAGGGCGATGCGCCGCTGTTTCACGGTGGACTACGCGGGCGCGAGGTCGGTGACCTTCTCTTGCCGGGCGGCACTACAGGGCAAAACCCTCATGGCTTCCAGGATGCAGATTTCCGTCGGCAGTCCGTCTACGTCACGCCAGTGATCGAGGACGCGGAGAAATTCGCGGAAGGATGTGCAGGCTCCCTGTATCGAGTGCAGCCGAAAGGCGAGGTCGGGATTGATCTGCGGTGCGTCCGCACGGTCGCCATTCTTCTCGGCAGTCCGCAAATGGCGCGAGAGACCCGCGAGTTTGGATCGGTATTTCGAGACGACTTTGTCGCTTCCTACGCCAACAAGGCTGCGTTGACCTGCCCATCGGCCACGGTCCTTGAGGTGGTCGAATGACGGCCGAGACCGCGATCGACTTCCTCGAGACCCTCAAGATCCCCGAGGGTCCGAAGGCCGGCGAGCCGCTTCGCCTGGCGCAGTTTCAGCGCGACTTCGTGACGGGGGCGATGGAGCCGGCCAACATGGTGGCCTGTCTCTCGATCGGGCGCGGGAACGCGAAGACCGCGCTTTCGGCGGGCATCTCGCTCGGCTCTCTGATGGGCGTGTGGGACGATCAGCCGAAGCGGGAAATTATCTTCGCTGCGCGCAACCGGGACCAGGCGAAGATCGCCTTCCAGTTTCTGACCGGGTTCGTGGAGGGGCTTTCCGAGGAAGAACAGGAGCTCTTCACGGTCCGGCGCGGATCCAAGCTCGAGGTCGAATACAGCGGCAACGGCGGGGGCCTCGCGCGCTGCATCGCGGCTGACGGGAAGTCCATTCTCGGCGGGGCGCCAACGTTGGCAATCCTCGACGAGCGGGCGGCATGGGAGCGCGAGAAGGGCGACAACCTCGAAAACGCGATCCTCTCCGGCCTCGGCAAGCGGGACGGCACGGCGCTGATCATCAGCACGAGTGCCCCAGACGACGCCAATACCTTCAGCCGGTGGCTCGATGAGCCGCCCCCCGGCACGTATGTGCAAGAGCACCGGCCCGCGTTCGGGCTGCCGGCCGACGATCTGGAAAGCCTGCTCGTCGCGAACCCCGGTGCCACCGAAGGAATCGGGGCGAGCGCGGACTGGCTGGTGGCCCAGGCGCGGCGCGCGGTTGCCCGTGGCGGCTCCGCTCTCAGCTCTTTCCGAAACCTCAACCGCAACGAGCGTGTGAGCACGGATGACCGATCGGTGCTGGTCACGGTGGATGAATGGCTCGCTGCTGAGGTGGCGCCTGACGATCTGCCGGAACGCGAAGGCGAGTGCATCCTGGGCGTGGACCTGGGCGGTTCGCGCTCCATGTCGGCGGCCGCGTTCTACTGGCCCAGGACGGGAAGGCTCGAGGCGTATGGATGTTTCCCTTCTCAGCCGACCCTTGCCGATCGGGGCGCAGCGGATGGCGTGTCTGGTCGGTATTCGCAAATGCACGAACGCGGTGAGCTCTGGACCATGGGCGAGGCGACGGTTCCGCCCGCGCAATGGCTGGCCGAACTGATGAAGGTCGCGGACGGGTCTGCGCCGGCTTGCATCGTTGGCGACCGGTTCCGCCATGCTGAGTTTTCCGAAGCCATGCAGCGGGCCGGGCTCCGCGTCCCGTTCATATGGCGCGGGTTCGGTTGGAAGGATGGCAGCGAGGATATCGAACGGTTCCGGCGTGCGCTCTTCGATGGGCACGTCCAGGCGGCGCCCTCGCTTCTCCTGCGCTCCGCCTTCGCGGACGCGATCACGCTGGTGGACCCGGCCGGCAACCACAAGCTGGCCAAGGCGCGCAGCCTGGGCCGGATCGACGCGGCGGCGGCATCGGTGCTGGCCGTGGCTGAAGGTGCGCGGCGTATCGGTCGCCCTGCCTCGAACGGGGGGCGCTTCGTATGGGCATGATCCGCGAATATCGCCGGCACTCGGACAAGGTGACGCGCTCGCGGCGCTGGAAAGGATTGCGTCTCGAGGCACTCCGTCGCGACGGTTTCCAGTGCGTGAAATGCGGGGCGCGCGGCCGGCTCGAGGTCGATCACATCAAGCCCGTGCGCGATCGGCCTGACCTCTCATTCGTTCTCGCCAATCTCCAATCCCTGTGCGGCTCCTGCCACTCGCGCAAGACCCGCCTCGAAATCGGCCTCGGCCGTGAAGATCCCGCCCGCGAGGCGTGGAAAGCCTTGCTCCGCAAGGGGCTCCAAGAGCAGTGACGAAAGGAAATGACATGCTCGACAGTGTGAAAATCTCCCGGCGCCAGTCGGAAATTCGCCAGACCCTCGCCGGGCTGGCGGGCAAGGACTCGCCCTCGGAAGACGAGGTGCGCCAGATGGATGAGCTCGACCGCGAGTATCGGTCGAACGAAACCCGCTACCGGGCCGCCTTGGTGGCCGAAGACGAGGAACGCCGCGAAGCCGGGGCCGAGCTTGAAACCCGTTCGGAACGCGAATGGTCGGAGCTGATGGGCAGCTTCGAGGTTCGCCAGGTGGCGATGGCCCTAGACCACGGCCACCAGATCGACGGCCAGACCGCGGAAATCGTGCAGGAGCTCCGCAGCCACGGGGCATACCAGGGTGTCCCGGTTCCGTGGGAGGCTCTCGAACAGCGCGCCGGCGAAACCATCGCTTCCGGCACGCCCGACCCGATCCAGACCCGACCGATCATCGACCGGCTGTTTCCCGACAGCGTGGCCGCCCGCATGGGCGCGCAGATGATCTCGATCGACCACGGCGAAATCGAGTGGCCGGTGGTGACGCAAGGTGCGTCGGTCGGTTGGCAGACTTCGGAAACCGGTTCCGTGGGGTCGCCCCAGGCATTCCAGACCACGGACAAGGCGCTGGCACCCGATCAAACGCTTGGCGTTCAAATGAAGATCACCCGCAAGGCGCTGAAGCAATCCGGGGCTGCGATGGAGGCGGCCGTGCGTCGCGACATGAACGCGGCGATGGGCCAGGAGGTCGACCGGGTGGTGTTCCTGGGCGCGGGGTCTTCGGGCGAGCCGCTCGGCGTCGTCGCCGGGGCCTCGACCTACGGCATCACGGAAACCGACCTTTCCGGCGCTCCGACCTGGGCAGCGTTCCGGGCGGCGGTGGTCCGGTTCATGCAGGCCAACGCGGCGGGCTCGCCGGGTGCGGCCCGGATGCTCATCCGCCCCGAAGTCTGGGACTCGATGGATGACACCTACATCGACACGGGGACCGGCGTGACAGAGTGGGATCGTCTCACCAAGAACATCCCGTCGTCCAACATCGCCATGTCCACCAATGGCCTCGCCGACCCCACCGGCTCGCCGGAGGAATGCAAGGCGCTGCTGACGACCGCGGCCGGGGGTGTGTCGCCGATCTTCGTGGGCAAATGGGGTGCGGTGGACATGATCCGGGATCCGTTCAGCGATGCGGCATCGGGTGGCCTTCGGATTACCGCCTTGGCGACACTCGATGTAACCGTGGCCCGCGCGGTGCAGCTCGAGGTCATCACCGGCATCCAGGTGTGATCCATGATGCTCTACGGCTTCCATAATGGCGGGCTCGAGGTTCGCCGCAAACCAGATGGGGGCGCCCGGTTGTCCGGGCGTTTCCCCTACAATTCGCGGGCGGTCCTCTCCGATGGGGGCCGCACAGGGCGACCGCGAAAGGAACAATTCGCGTCCGGGGCCTTTCGGCATTCGGTCGAGAATGACCAGGAAGTGCATCTGCTGGTCGGTCACAGCTTCGATCGGCCGCTCGCAAGTCGCGGCGCGGGCAGCATGAAGCTGACGGACACTGACGATGCGCTGACCTTCTCGGCCGAAATCGCGCCGGCGCTGATGGAAGTCGGTTACGTGCGCGACGCGCTCGCCGGCCTGGCTGCTGGCCTGATCATCGGCATTTCACCAGGTTTCAGGATCCCGCCGGAGCGCACGGTGAAGGATGCGGAGACGATCAAGGAAGAACCGCCCGAGGAAGGGCAGGCGCTCATCCGCACGATCCATGAGGCAATCCTTTACGAATTGAGCTTGGTCACTCGTCCCGCCTACTCGGAGACCCAGGTTGAGGCGCGCAATTGGGCGCTACGACAGGAACACGCGGAGGCTCCGCGCAAGCTGTTGGGGGTGGAAAGATGGCGGTAACGATCAAGCAAACCGAGGCGGTGCCGTCCAGCTATCCGAGCGTGCCCGCTGGGCTTTCATCGGCGGCGGCCGCGCTCGACTCCGATATGATCTGGGCACGGATCGAGGCGTTCATTGCCTGGCGGTGGACTGCGCGAGACGTGACCTGGATCGTTGAGGGCGACGGCGAGTGGACCGCGCCGCTCACCCCGGCGACCGTCAGCACGGTTGAGGTGTGGGAGAGCAATGCCTGGACCGTGACGACGCCCCCAGCTTCACCCCTGGGCGGCTATGACCTGCCCGGCGAGGGGCCCTACCGCTTCACGGCATCCGTTGGCAGCGGGACCGTTCCGGCCGAGGTGAACGAAGCCTTCAAGCGGCTGGCCGAATACATGGCCGAGAGCAACGACCGACCAGGCACTGCGTCTTACGCGCTCAAGCTGGGCGAAATGACAGAGGAAATCGAACGGACGCCAAGCTGGCTCGCCAGGGCGATGCAGTATTCCGGCGCTGGCGACCTTCTCCGCAAGTATAGGAGGGCCTGACGATGTGGCCATTCACGAAACGGGCCGAGCCCGAAACCGAGAAGCGATCGAGCATGTCGGGCTTCACCGCTGAGCTCATGTCGGCGCGCGAATCCTACATCAGCGGCCGGCGCGGAATCGCGGAGCTGACCGGCACCACGCAGATGTGCGTTTCGCTCTGGGAGGGCGGGCTTGCCCTGGCGGATATCGAGGGCACGCCGCTTCTGTCCCGGCGACACATGGCGATGGCAGGGCGCGCGCTGGCTCTTCGCGGCGAAGCGGTGTTCCTGATCCGTGACACCGGCCAGGTGGTCCCGTGCAGCGATTGGGATCTGTCCACGCGGGACGGCGTGCCTCGGGCCTACCGGGTCAGCATTGCCGAGGCTGGGGGCGGCAAGACGCAGACCGCGCTCGCGGCCGAGGTTCTCCATTTCCGCACCGGCGTTGATGGTGTGGTGCCCTGGGCGGGCTCGGCCCCGCTGAAACGGGCGCAGCTCACGGCCGGGATGCTTCAAGCCGTGGAGACCGCGCTTTCCGAAGCATATGACGACATGCCGTTGGGCTCTCAAATCGTGCCCATGCCCGAGTCGCCCGAGACGGACAACGAGACCCTGAGCCGGTCATTCCGCGGCCGCAGGGGGCGCATCCTGTTGCGGGAGAGCGTGAACGTCACCGCCGGCGGTGGTCCCGCTCCGGCCCAGGACTGGAAACCCTCGGACCTGTCGCCCGACCTCAGCCGCTCGATGACGCGCGAAAGCCTCGATGCGGCGCGGGCCTCGATCCTCGGGGTGTTCGGCGTGCTGCCCGGCCTTCTGAGCTCCACGACGACGGGGCCGATGGTGCGCGAGGCGCAACGCCACGTGGCGCAGTGGGTGCTTCAACCGATGGCCGCGCTCATGGCTGAAGAAGCGAGCGAGAAGCTGGGCGCGCCGGTGGCAATCGACGTGATGCGGCCTCTTCAGGCCTTCGACGCAGGCGGACGCGCACGGGCAGCGGCCGGCATCGTCCAGGCGCTGGCCCAGGCAAAAGAGGCCGGGGTCGACCCAGAGCTAGCGATGAAGCTGGTGAGCTGGGGCGCAAACGACGCGGCAGCGTGATGCTGGTCATGACCCCAGCCGCCCGAAAATCGCAGCGCAGGAAGGAGCGCCGCGCGCTAGAGGCCCGGCGGGGCAAACTTGGAAGGACGCGTTATGACGCATTGGTGAAGGAGCTGGCGGACGTGATCAGGCTGGCGTTCGACGCCGGGGCGACGGCGTCTCTTTGGGGCATGGAAGGCCCACTCAGAGCCGGTATCCGTGCGGATCTGTGCTTGCAGGGTTGGAGCTGGGGAACTGCTGACCTGACTGCCTGCGACATGCTCGCCGAAGCCTTCCGCCGCGTGCGTGCGGTACGGCCCACCTGGAACGAGGGACAACCGGAATGGGTGATACACGAAGGGCTCCTGATCGAGCGGACCCGCTGCGTTCGCTGCAGCGCGCCATTGCCAGAGGGGCATCACAAGTTCTGCGGAAAAGCCTGCAGCATGGCGATGCACCACTACATCGCCTCGCTGAAAGCGGCGAACGAGCAAACGGCGGTGCGGCTGGCCGTGAATTCGAAGCGAAAGACGTCGTAGGTGCGGAATGCGATTGCTGCGGCAGACTTCTCCCAGAACGGTCCGCGTCTGGTATGCGCAGGCGGGACAACGTGATGTTCTGTTCAACGAAGTGTCGGTCTACCCACAGAAGGCGGATGAAGCGTGCGGCTACTATCGAAGCCAAGGGCGCCTGGCAGTGTGCTTTCTGCAGCGGGCCCATCCCAGAGTTTTCGGCCACCGGACTCCCGACCCGCGTTGACCGCAAGTACTGTTCAGACAAGTGCAAAGATGCGTCGCGGAAAGACGACCGGCGCTATGGCATGGGCAACCGCCATTGTGTGAGTTGCGGGACTGAGATTCCACGCCACGCGGACCTTCGTATGATCTACTGCAGCAAGAAATGCCGTTGGTCCGAAGAAAACCGCAGGAAGCGCGCAAAGGGATAAGGCGGTCGGATCATGTCGCCATTTGCGATTAGGCGAACAAGGCGACGTCATCTAGGATCGCCTCAGGAGGCAACCATGTGTACCAACACCGAAGACCTGAACCGCATCGCTGACCGATTGGACGATCCTAGCCGTGCGATCTTCCACCTCTCCATACTGGCTATTTCCGAGCGTCGCGAGTTGTTGGCAAATGACTTGCTGACCCTGACATATGCTGAGCCGCGCCTGGATGGCGACGTGCAGCTGCCGGCGGATGAGGAACTTCTGCGCATGTTGCATTCCCTCCCAGAAGGCGAGCGGGGACCGTGGCTGCGGGCGTTGATGGCGCTAAATGAAGACGGAGACGGTATGCGCATGATTCGCCTGCTAGGGCTGATGAGGCGCCGAACTGCCAATTAGGGACCGAATTGCGAAGAAAGTTTTTGACATTTCCTGCTCAGCTTGACAAAGTCGACTAGACCCCTTTGCGCCCGGAGGAAATTTCCTCGCGGGCGTTTTTCTTTTTCCCCTTAAGGGTCGCCACCCCAAATCTTCATCGGAGAACGCTATGCGAGCGATTGAAGCCGCGCGCGCGGTAGCTCACGTGTGCGATGCGCAGGCATCGGACGTGTACCAGTGGGCGCGCATCCTCACCAAGAACGGGCTCGCGCCAAGTGCGCAAGAGACCATCAATGCACAGGAAATCTTCGACTTAATCTGTGCCGTCGCCCTGGCGGAGCGCGAAGGCGACATAGTTGGCGTGGTCAATGAGTGTCAGAGGCTGAAGATGCTCGGTGTGCCTTCCGGAAACGACGACCGGCAGGAGGCGCCGCGCGATTTGTTCGCAAGAATCTTCGACAAGTCAGAGAGCTTGGGTTGCTTCGGCATCATCTTCGCGAAAAGCGCTGGCCGTCCGTACGTGACCTTCCGCTATGCGTCCCCAGCGAGAGGTGGCCGGGAATTTGAGGTAATGACCACGTTTTCGACGTGCACCTCATGGGGGGCATATTCGCGCTGGTCTTTTGAGATCTCGCCGGCAGGTATCTTCGTTCTGCGGGAAATGTGGATCGCAAGGCTTAACGTCGGCGCGACAGCACCCTTCGAGGAGTTGGGCCAGTGACCGGATCTCTAATCGACAGATGCAAGACACCTGAGCAATGGGTTGACGTTCTTCGCAGTCGCGGGCTGACTATTGGTGCACGCAGGCTGCGCGAGTTGGCGAACAAACTCGGAGCCTGCCACAAGCTCGGCAGAGATATGCTGATCTCACCGGAGCAACTCGATCGCATCATAACGGAGGGAAGCCAATGCCGCTCGAACCATACAAGCGAGGGAGCACTTGGTGGGCCAAAGGCCGTGTCGAATTCAACGGCACCCCAATTACAGACTACATGCGGGTCAGCACGGGATCATCTTCTGAAGAAGGCGCAAGGAGATGGATTGAAGCCAAAACGCAAAGGTCGATCCGTGGTCACCTCCTTGGCTCGCAAGCGAACCAACTAACTTTCAGCGAGGCGGTGGAACTGTACGACGCCAAGCCGAAGGAAGCACGGTACCTGCTGAAGATCTTGGACGAGCTCAGCGCCCGCGTCGTCAACGAAATCACCCCGAAAGAGATCCGGGATCTCGGGCCGAAGTATTATCCAAATGCGAGCACGGACACTTGGTTTCGCCAGGTGGTTACGCCAGTGCGGTCTGTGATCAACAATGCCGCCGAACTCGGTCGTTGCCACCCGATCAAGGTCAAGCATTACAGCAAGAGCGAACGCATCGCTCAGGACGCCGCGAGAGGCCACCGGAGCCGCCGAGAACGCCAAGCTGCTGACCGGGCTTGGGTTGATGCGTTCTGCACCCATGCCGACCCATACAATGCCGCGCTTCTCCGCTTCATGTTTGAAACCGGAGCTCGGATCGATCAGGCAATTTCGCTCCTGCCGGAGGATTGCGATTTGATGAACCAGAGAGTCTGGTTGAAGGCTCAGAAGGGGCACGAGGCCCAATGGGTGAAGATCTCGCGTGCGATGATGGTTGAACTGGCCAACCTTCCTCCCAAGCGGCCTCACAATCGAAAAACGGACCACAGAGGCGAGGCTCGGGTTTTCGGCTATGGCGACCGCTCCGGATACCGGAAGGCGTGGGCCACGATATGCCAGAAGGCGGGGATCCCCTATATGTCAGCCCACGATGCAGGTCGGGCGGGGTTCTATACAGAGTTGCGAGTTCGACAGGGCATCGACCCAATCAGCGCAGCCAAGGCTGGCCGCTGGACGAACTCAGTATTGCCAGACCAACGCTACGCTCGACCCGAGGATAATGAACTCGAAATGCGCGAGAAGTTCCGTACAGACCCCGTACAAAACCACATCATAGATGCCGATAAATACCCGAAAAGAAAGAGGAAATGAGAACATGACCGCGACGTTGGTAAGGGTGAGGTCGGGAGTTCAATCCTCCCCTGCGGCACCATTTCCCGAAAATCCCATGATTACAGGACGTTCGCGCGGATTCGCGGATGTCGCAAAGCCGTGCCCGCACGCCGGTTTGCGGGTGTCGTCGTCGCGCGAAATCCCGTAGGCACGAAGGGCGAAGGCCCGCGAACAGGAGGACCGCAATGCCCAACTTCGACTGGCACGCAGAGCGCAGCGACCTCTCCGGCATCGCGCTGCTCGACCGCGCCCCCGAAAGCGAAGGCATCGACCTGCGCGCGGTGCGGCTCTACCGACTCGGGCGCGTGCGCGCGGAAATGGCCCGGCGCGACATCGGCGCGGTGATCCTGAGCGACCCGGTGAACATCCGCTACGCCACCGGCACGCGTAACATGCAGGTCTTCTCGATGCGCAACCAGGCGGCGCGCTACCTGCTTCTGACCGCCGACCGCTCGATACTGTTCGAATTCACCGGCTGTCTTTTCCTGGCAGACGGGTTCGAGACGGTGGACGAGGTGCGCCCCGGCAAGACCGCGAGCTTCGTGGCCGCCGGCCCCCATATCGCCGCGCGCGAACGGGCCTGGGCGGCCGAGATGGGCGACCTGATCGCTTCGCTCGTGGGGCGGGGTGTGCGCGTCGGCATGGAGCGGATGAACGCGGGCTCCGCCATCGCGCTGGCGGAGGCGGGGTTCGAGGTTGTCGACGCGCAGGCGCCGGTCGAGATGGCGCGCTGCATCAAGTCCGACGAGGAAATGAAATGCGTGCGCGCATCCCTCCGGGCGACCGAGGCGGGCGTTGCGGCCCTGCGCGACGCGATCCGGCCCGGCCTCACGGAGAACGAGCTGTGGTCGGTCCTGCACCAGTCGATCATCGCGCAGAACGGTGATTACTGCGAAACGCGTCTTCTCAATGCGGGCGCGCGCACGAACCCGTGGTTCCAGGAAAGCTCCACCAACGTCATCGGCGAGAACGAATTGATCGCGCTCGATACCGACGTGGTCGGGTGCCACGGCTACTACAGTGACTTCTCGCGCACCTTCCATTCCGGCCCCGGCCGGCCGAGCGATGCGCAGCGCACGCTCTACATGACGGCGCTCGAGCAGCTGCACCACAACATGGACATCCTGAAGCCGGGGCTGAGCTTCCGCGACTACGCGGACCGGGCCTGGGACATCCCGCACACCTATCACGCGAATCGATACTACCTGAGCGCGCATGGCTGCGGCATGACGGGCGAGTATCCCTACCTCTACCATCGCGGGGACTTCCCGGGCGCGGGCTACGACGGGGTGATCGAGCCGGGCATGACGCTCTGCGTGGAAAGCTACATCGGTGCCGAGGGCGGGCACGAGGGGGTGAAGCTCGAGCAGCAACTCCTCGTCACCGAAACCGGGACCGAGCTTCTGTCCGAGTTCCCCTTCGAAGAGGCGCTGATGACCCCGGCCGGGGGCTGAGACGCCAGCCGGGGCAGGGCGCACCGCACCGCGCGCTTTGTCTGAACGCCTTTTCGGTGTATCCTCTCTCCATACATCCGGGTCTGTCGCGGCCCGGAACTGGCTTGCCGCGCTCTGCCGCCATCCGGGATGCATCTTCCGGACCGTGGGAGGTGCATGTTCCAAAAACGACATCCGCTTCACGAGATGGTTAAAAAAACCATTTGCTGCGGGGTGGATACGCGACAGATTTCGTGTTTTGGTGATGACATGTCGTTTTTTGGCGTCCGGCATGCATCCGCGCGGTGGACGCTCGACGGAAAGCTTGGCCGTTCAAGGCCGGGCAATCAAAGCAGGGAGCTAACATGACGAAGAAAGACAACGACCTGATCCGCCGGATCGCCGAAGGGGCGAAGAAGGGCCAGATTTCGCGCCGCGATTTCATGAGCTATTCAACCGCCGCCGGCATGACCGCGGCGGGTGCTTCGAGTCTTTGGGCGACGAGCGCACACGCGCAGGACGCCAAGCGGGGGGGCACGTTCCGGTGGGGGATCCACGACGGGAACACCGGCGACACGCACGATCCGGGTACCTACGTCACCCGGACCATGATCTTCCTGGCCCACACGCACCGGTCCTACCTGACCATGATCAACGGCGACGGGTCGCTCGGCCCGGACCTGGCGGACAGCTGGGAAGCCAACGAGACCGCGTCGGAGTGGACCTTCGCGATCAACCCGAACGCCAGCTTCCACAGCGGGCGCAAGGTCACGGCGAACGACGTCGTCGCCTCGTTCAACCACCACCGCGGTGACGATTCCACCTCGGCGGCGAAAGCGCTTCTGTCGGACGTCGAAGACATCGTGGCCGACGGCGACACGACGGTGAAGTTCATTCTCACCGGCGGCAACGCCGACCTGCCGTGGCTGATGACCGACTACCACTTCGCGATCTGCCCGGCCAACGACGACGGCACGATCGACTGGCAGTCGGGCGACGGCTCGGGCCCGTACAAGATCGACTCGGGCGAGTTCGGCGTGCAGTTCAGCCTGTCGCGTCACGAAGGCTGGCACGGCGAGGGCGCGTATTTCGACAAGGTCGAGATGCTCACGCTCAACGACCCGAACGCGCGTCAGACGGCGCTCGTCACCGGCGACGTGGACGCGGTCAGCCAGGTCGACGTGAAGACCATGGCGCTGCTCCAGCGCGACCCGAACATCCAGGTGTTCAACGTGCCGTCCGCCGGCGCCATCACCCTGCCGATGTTCTGCGACACCGCGCCGTTCGACAACGTCGACGTGCGCAACGCGCTGAAGCTGTCCATCGACCGTGACGAGGTGATCGAGAAGATCATGTTCGGCGCGGCCACGAAGGGCAACGACTTCCACCATTCGCCGGCCCAGCCCTACTGGCCCGACGACATCCCGCAGCGCGAGTACGATCCGGACCAGGCCAAGTCGCTTCTGAAGAAGGCCGGGGCCGAGGGTCTGACCGTCAACCTGTCCACCGCGGACAGCGTTTCGGCCGGTGCCGTCGACATGGCCGTGCTCTATGCCGAGCATGCCAAGGCCGCCGGGATCACCATCAACGTCGTGCGCGAGCCGAACGATGGCTACTACTCGGACGTGTGGCTGAAGAAGCCCTTCTGCCTCGTGTCCTGGGGTGCCCGCCCGACGCCGGACGTGATGTACACGCTGGCCTACAAGGCGGACGCGGCCTGGAACGAGAGCCACTGGCAGAACGAGCGCTTCAACGAGCTGCTTCTCCAAGCGAAGGCGGAGCTGGACGACAGCCTGCGTGCCGAGATGTATCGCGAGATGGCGATGCTGGCGCGCAACGATGGCGGCACCGTCATCCCGTTCTTCAACAACTTCGTCTACGGCGCACGTGGCAACGTGGGCACGCCGGACAACCTGGCAGCAAGCTGGGAGAGCGACGGCGGTCGCGCGGCGAGCCGTTGGTGGTTCACCGACTGATCGCACAGATCAACGGCCCGGCGCTGAATGCGCCGGGCCGATTTCTTTCCGGTCGTATTCGCATCTGAGACCCACCCGGCGCGGGATGCCGGGACCCGAGCGGCATCAAGGATACGACGGCAAAAACAACCGGCACGGCACCAATGAACCGGCCGGACTTGGACAGGGGACAGATTGCCATGAACGACCTGCTACTGCTCGTTCTGAAACGGCTCGGTTTCGGGCTCTTAACGCTACTTGTCGTATCGATCCTGATCTTCTTCGCGGTTGAGCTCCTGCCCGGCGACGTCGCCGAGGCGGTGCTGGGCCAGGGCGCGACGCCCGAGACGGTCCAGGCGATGCGTGACCAGCTCGGTCTCGACCGACCGGCCGTCGTTCGATATCTCGAATGGCTCGGCGGTGCGGTGACCGGTGACTTCGGGGTGTCTGCCGTGTCCGGCGAACCCGTGATCAACGCGATCGGGGACCGCTTCGTCAACACGCTCTTCCTCGCGGCCTACGCCGCGGTGATCGCCGTGCCCTTCGCCATCTTGCTGGGCATCGTGGTCGCGCTGCTGCGCAACTCGGTCTTCGACCGGGTGGCCAACGTGCTGACGCTCACCTCGATCTCGAGCCCGGAATTCTTCCTGGGCTACATCCTGATCCTCTACCTGTCGGTGAAGCTTCCGCTGTTCCCGGCGATCGCGAGCCTGTCGAGCGACATGTCGCTGGGCGAGCTCCTGCACCGAACGTTCCTGCCAGCGCTCACGCTGGTGCTGGTCGTGACCGCGCACATGATGCGGATGACACGGGCGGCGATCATCAACCTCCTCGCCTCGCCATACATCGAGATGGCCCGGCTCAAGGGCGTGCCGCCCTGGAAGGTGATCGTGCGCCACGCGCTGCCCAACGCCTGGGCCCCGATCATCAACGTCGTGGCGCTGAACCTCGCCTACCTCATCACCGGCGTCGTGCTGGTCGAGGTGGTGTTCGTCTACCCTGGCATCGGTCAGGCGCTTGTCGACGCCGTGTCCAAACGCGACTTCCCGGTCGTGCAGGCTTCGAGCCTGATCTTCGCGGCGACCTTCATCCTGCTGAACCTTGCGGCCGACGTGGGCGCGATCATCACCAACCCGCGTCTGCGGCATCCGAAGTAAGGGGGCGGATCAATGGCTACTTTCGTATTCGGCTATTACGCCGCTCTCATCATCGCTTCGGTGATCCTCGCCTATGTGGACTACAAGAAGTGGTTCCTCATGGTCTTCTCGCTGCTCCTGGTCTCCTTCGTGGCCGGGATCGTCGGCGGGGCCGGGGCGCTGGAGGTCATCACGATCTTCGTCGCGGTGCTCGCAACGGCCGCGGCCGTGTCCTACGCCTTCAAGTTCTTCCTGGTCCTGATCGCCAAGCCGAACCTGGCCAAGGAACTGAAGACGGCGCCGCTGACGGCGGCCTTCGGGATGTTCGTCATCTTCACCTACGCGGTTGCCGGCATCTTCGCGCCCCTCATCGCGCCGCACGGGCAGGCCGAGGTGATCTCGGGCGCCTTCGCGCCGCCGGACGCCAACATGCTGCTGGGCGCGGACCAGCTGGGCCGCGACATCTTCAGCCGCATCATCTACGGCGCGCGCAACACCGTGGGCCTGGCACTGATCGCCACGCTGGGCGCGTTCTTCCTGGGCGCGTTGGCGGGTCTGCTCGCCGCCGTGAAGGGCGGCTGGTTCGACCAGTTCATGGGCCGGGTCGCCGACGTGATCATGTCGATCCCGTCGCTGATCTTCGCGCTGCTGATGCTGTCGATCCTCGGCACGTCGACCTGGGTGATCGTGGTCGTCGTCGCGGTGATCTACTCGCCGCGGGTCTTCCGCCTCACGCGGGCCGTCGCGGGCAACATCGTGGTGATGGACTACATCGAAGCTGCGAAGCTGCGCGGGGAGGGGGACTGGTACCTCATCCGGCGCGAGATCCTGCCGAACTCCACGGCCCCGCTGATCGCGGAATTCGGCCTGGAATTCTGCTTCGTGTTCCTGCTCATCGCGGGCCTCAGCTTCCTGGGTCTCGGGCTTCAGCCGCCGACTGCCGACTGGGGGTCGATGGTGCGCGAGAACGCGACGCTGATCTCGTTCGGTGACATCACCCCGCTGATCCCGGCCGCCGCGATCGCGCTGCTGACCGTGTCCGTCAACTTCGTCGTCGACTGGATGCTGTTCCGGTCCTCCGGCCTGAAGGAGCAATAATATGGGTAAGTTTTCCGACAAGGACATCCTGCTGGAGATCAAGGATCTCCAGATCCAGGGCTACTCCGACGAAACCTGGATCGACATCATCAAGGGTGTCGATCTGACCCTCCACCGCGGTGAGGTGTTGGGCCTGATCGGGGAATCCGGGGCCGGCAAGTCCACGATCGGCGCCGCCGCCATGGGCTATGCCCGCGATGGCACGCGGATTTCCGGCGGCTCCATCGAGTTCGACTCGATGGAGCTGACCACGGCGACCGAGGCCGAACGGCGGGCGCTGCGCGGATCGCGCATCGCCTACGTCGCGCAGTCCGCGGCGGCGTCGTTCAACCCGGCCCACAAGATCATCGACCAGCATACCGAGGCGCCGGTCCAGTACCGGATCCAGAAGCGGATGGAAGCGCAGGAGGATGCGATCGAGCTCTACGAGCGCCTTCGCCTGCCGAACCCGGAAGAAATCGGGTTCCGCTACCCGCACCAGGTGTCGGGCGGTCAGCTTCAGCGGGCGATGACGGCGATGGCGATGTCCTGTCGCCCCGACCTGATCATCTTCGACGAGCCGACCACCGCGCTCGACGTGACCACCCAGATCGAGGTGCTGGCGGCCATCCGCGACATCGTGGACCAGTTCAACACCGCCGCGATCTACATCACCCACGACCTCGCGGTCGTGGCGCAGATGGCGGACACGATCAAGGTGCTCCTGAAGGGCGAGGAGGTCGAGCAGGCCTCGACCGAGCAGATGCTCAAGAGCCCGAAGGAGGATTACACCAAGAGCCTCTGGGCGGTGCGCAGCTTCCAGCGTCCGCAGAAGAAGCGTCCGACCGACGGCACGCCGCCGATCATCTCGGTCAAGAACATCGACGCGGCCTATACCGGCGGGGTCAAGGTGCTCGATGACGTGTCCTTCGACGTCTACCCGGGCATGACCGTCGCGGTCGTGGGCGAATCCGGGTCGGGCAAGTCGACCACGGCGCGTTGCATCACGGGTCTCTTGCCGCCGTCGGCGGGCGAGATCCAGTTCAAGGGCGAAACGCTGCCCCCGCGCTACACGGACCGCAGCAAGGACCAGCTGCGCCAGGCGCAGATGATCTACCAGATGGCCGATACGGCGCTGAACCCGAAGGTCCAGATCCACGAGATCATCGGGCGTCCCGCGCAGTTCTATTCCGGCCTGAAGGGTGGGGACCTCAAGCAGCGGGTCGACGAATTGCTCGACCTGATCGAGCTCGAGCCGTCGAAGTACTACAACCGGTATCCGCCGGAGCTGTCAGGCGGCCAGAAGCAGCGTATCGGCATCGCCCGCGCGCTCGCGGCCGAGCCCGAGTTCATCATCTGCGACGAGGTCACATCGGCGCTCGACCAGCTGGTGGCCGAAGGCATCCTGAAGCTGCTGGACCGGCTCCAGAAGGAACTGGGCCTTGCCTACATGTTCATCACCCACGACCTCGCCACGGTGCGCGCCATCGCCGACGAGGTGGTCGTGATGCAGCACGGCAAGGTCGTCGACCAGGGGCCGAAGGACGAGATGTTCACGCCCCCGCACCATCCCTACACCGACCTGCTTCTGTCGTCGGTGCCCGAGATGGACCCGAACTGGCTCACCACGCTCCTCGAGGAACGCGGTGTCGACAACGTGGGCGAAGCGGCCGACGTCTGAACGCACGCACGCAGAAAGGGGCCCCGGCGAAAGCGCCGGGGCTTTTTTTCATCGATTGGCGCTGGTACGTGTGGCTCAGACGATCGCGGAAGCGGTCAGACCGAGGACGGCCACAAGAATACCGTACACGCCAAGCATCGCAGGCAGAGTCCCGCGGCGGGCATCGTATTCCTTGATCAGTTGGTCGCGTGTCAGCATTTCGTCCTCCAGTCCGCTTTCCAAAGCGAAACCAAGTGGTGTTGTAAAAACCGCCGTTACGCCCGTTTTTCGAGTCGATCAATAGAGAAAAATCTCTGATTTGATGCACTCAGTTCATACCTGCTAACCGGCGGCTGCATGCCTCGGGGTGTGCCCCGTCGACACGCCCGAGGTGGGCATGCAAAATGTCGATTCAAGCATGAGAAGCGCCGTTTTCGCCCCGTGGTCAGCGGCATTTTGCCGGTGAAGCCCGCAAACCGTCATCCGGTCCTCAAGGCGGGCCGATAGGTCCCGGTCAGTTGCGACCCGACACTTTGCTTCATGACCCTCTCCCGTTCGAGCCTGTCGAGGATCCGCGTGAGCTGCCGGCGCTTCCGCCAACTCCGGATCTGGCGCGTGTGGACGCTGGGCGGGAGGAGTGATTCGGAGCCCTCCTCGCGCACCACGTCGAAGGATCGGCAGGCGGCCACGATGTTCTGCGCCTGGTTGCTCGCGGCGATCGCGATGAGGGTCAGCCTGCGGACCTGGTCCGGTCGGCTGCGGTCGCCGATGGACCGGTCTGCCCGGCTGAGGATATCCCGGAAACTGCCGATATCGACGAAGCTGCCGCTGTGCACGGGCCCCTGGCTCGTCGTTTCCTCGGGTCGGTCGATTTCGTCCCGGCTGAGCTCGCTGTGGTCGACCACGCTCGCGGTGTACTGGTCCTCTCCGGTCTCGATTTCCGCCAGCACGTCCTGCAGGTAGATCGGCTCGCTGCCCATGTTGCTGACCAGGCAGCGCGCGCTCATGTCCTGTGCGCCGCCCCGGTTGATAAGCAGGCTCGTACGCCGCTGCCGCCGGAAGGTGTGCACGAGGATCTGCAGGTAGACGACCCAGACGAGCGCCGTGATCACGCTCGCCGCGATCTGGATGACGTCGGCGTATTCCTGTATCCAGTCCAGCACCTTGGCTCCTTTCTGTCGTCCGCGTGCTGTCAAAACGGGGCAGGGGCGTCGCGGGTTCCGGGGTGCGCTTGGTCCGCGCCGGGCGTAAGATCGCGGGGAACCCGGGCGTGCGGGTGCGGCGTTGGCTCTTCGCACCCGGACGACAACGGCGGCCTCGAAGGACACCATGAACGACGAAACTGAAAGCCCGCCGGAGGGTGCCGGCATGATGGACGTGGTCAACGACCTCGAGTCCGCGGCGAAGGGCGACGAGGTCTCGCTCGGCGCCGTGCTGGAAGAGCTCGAACACGCGGGCTTCGTGCCCGTGCTTCTCGCGCCCGCGCTGGCCGTGGTGACGCCCCTGTCGGGCATCCCGCTCTTCTCCTCCGTATGCGGGATCACCATCACCCTGGTGGCCGTCCAGATGCTCTTCGGCCGTACGTCGCTGTGGCTTCCGGCCTGGCTGCGACGCCGCAAGATCCCCTCGAAACGACTGGAATCCGCGGCGCAGGCCCTGCGCAAGCCCGCGCGCTGGATCGACGGTCACGCCCGGCCGCGCCTGCAGGTGCTGGTGACCCCGCCGCTCGACCGCGTGATCTTCCTTCTGTGCACGCTGGCGGGGCTCGTGATGCCCGCGCTCGAGTTCATCCCGTTCTCGTCCTCGATCATGGGTGCGGCGGTCGCGCTCCTTTCGCTCACGCTGCTGCTGCGCGACGGACTGTTCGCGCTCTTCGGCTACGGCGCGATCGTCATCGCGGTCGCGGTGGTCGTCCGCGCCATCTGAGCGGCCCGTCAGGTGAAGTCGATGTCCGGCAGGGTCAGGTCGCCGTAATCCTCGAGCACGATGCGGACGTCCGACCATTCGACGATCGAGTCGCCGTCCGCGTGCGACAGGCGCACCTCGTCGGGCAGGGCGCCCGTGAGCACCAGGGTGTCCTCGGCCGCGAAATCTCGGATCCGGTCGTTGCCCGCGCCCAGGTCGAACACGAAGCGGTCCGCGCCGGCGCCACCCCACAGAAGGTCACTGCCCGCCTCGCCGACCAGTACGTCGTCGTCGGCCTGCCCGAACAGGCGGTCGTTCCCGGCTCAGCCAAAGAGCACGTCAGCACCGGGCTGACCGAAAAGCCGGTCAGCGCCCGCCCCGCCATGGACGGTATCGTTCCCCCATCCTGCGAACAGGCGGTCGTTGCCCCCGTCGCCCCGGAGCAGGTCGTCACCCGCGTGGCCAACCAGCCGGTCGTGCCCGTCGCCGCCCGACAGGCTGTCGTTCCCGGCAAGGCCCAGCAGGACGTCGACCCCGGCGCCCCCGTCGATCGTATCGTTCCCGTCACCGCCCTCGACCCGGTCGTCGCCATCCCCGGCCTCGATCCGGTCATCGCCCACGCCGCCGAAGATGTTGTCGCTCCCCGTGCCTCCCAGGATCATGTCGTTGCCGGTGGCGCCCCAGATCGTGTCGTCGCCGTCTCCGCCGATGATGTGGTCATCTCCGTCGCGCCCGCCCAGCTCGTCGTTGCCCGCACCGCCGTCCAGCAGGTCGTTTCCGTCCCCGCCATCGAGTGCGTCGTTGCCGCCTTGCCCGAACAGCTGGTCGTCGCCCGCCTCACCGTAGAGCGTGTCGCGGCCATGAAAGCCCCGCAACGAGTCGTTTCCCTCTCCGCCGAAGAGCCTGTCGTGCCCCCAGCCGCCAAACAGGCGGTCGTTGCCGCCGTCGCCTTGCAGCCGGTCATGCCCAGCGTTGCCGTGCAGTTCGTCGGCACCGTCGCCGCCGACCAGCGTGTCGTGCCCGCCATGGCCGCGCAGCACATCGTCGCCCGCGCCCCCCTCGAGCCGGTCGCGGCCGCCTTCACCGAAGATCAGGTCATCGCCCGCGTCACCGTAGAGCGTGTCGTTGCCGTGGAAGCCGCGCAGCGTATCGTTGCCGTCGCCGCCGTGCCCCTCGTCGTCGCCCCAGCCGCCGAAGATCTGGTCGTCCCCGGCGTCGCCGTAGAGGATGTCTTTCCCCGGGTTGCCGTGCAGGCGGTCGTCACCGCGTCCGCCTGAGACGGTGTCGTCGGCCCCCTCGGCGCGCAGCGTGTCGTTTCCATCGCCGCCGTGAAGTTCATCCTCGCCGCGCCCGCCGAACAGCTGGTCGTCGCCCGCGTCGCCGAACAGCCTGTCATTTCCGACCCCGCCGTAGAGCAGGTCGTCGTCGCCGCCGCCCTCGAGCCGGTCGTGCCCGCCGTCGCCATGCAGCGTGTCGTTGCCATCGCCGCCGATCAGGGTGTCATGGCCCCAATGCGCGCGTAGCAGGTCGTTGCCCGCGCCGCCCTCGATCAGGTCGGCGCCGCCCTGGCCGAAAAGCTGGTCGTCGCCCTCGTCTCCGAAGAGACTGTCGTTTCCGTGGAAGCCATGGAGGCGGTCGTCGCCGGTCCCGCCGTGAAGCGCGTCGTGGCCCGTGCCGCCCAGCAGCCGGTCGTCGCCATCATCGCCGTGCAACACGTCGTCCCCCTGGTTGCCATGCAATTCGTCGTTCCCGGAACCACCGGCGAGGGTGTCATTGCCCCAGTGCGCGCGCAGTTCGTCGTCGCCGTCGCCGCCGGACAATTGGTCGTTCCCCGATCCGCCGTAGAGCCGGTCGCGGCCCGCGTCGCCAGACAGGATGTCGTGGCCGGACGCACCCCACAGGAGATCCTGGTCCGCGCCACCGAAGATCACGTCGTCGCCGCCGCGTCCGCCCAGCCGATCGTTCCCGTCGCCCCCGTCGATACGGTCCGCACCGCCACCGGCGGTGATCTCGTCGTTGCCGCCTTCACCGTGGATCGTGTCGGCGTCGGGCGCATCGTCGGCGTCGACGTAGGTGTCGTCTCCGTCACCGAGCCAGGCCTCGTCCGCGCCGTCGCCGCCGGTGACCGTGTCGTCTCCGCCGCCAGCGCGAATGACGTCGTCGCCGGGGCCGCCGTCCACGTCGTCGGACCCCAGCCCCGCGATCAGCCTGTCGTTGCCGAGGTGGCCCCGCAGGATATCGCCGTCCTGCGCGCCGCTTTCGCCCAGGTCGTCGAACACGTCGTCGCCGGGTCCGAGCAGCACGCGCTTGCGCCCCGCGCCGCCGTCCACCGCGTCGTCGCCGCCGCCCGCGCGCACCACGTCGTTGCCAGTGGACAGCCTGAAGCTCTGGGCATTGAAATCCCCCGTGAGGGTGTCGTTGCCCGCCGTGTCGTAGAGGTCGTATTGTTCCTCAGGCTCAGGCTCAGGCTCAGGCTCAGGCTCAGGCTCAGGCTCAGGCTCAGGTTCAGGCTCAGGTTCTGGTTCGGGCTCAGGTTCTGGTTCGGGTTCCGGGGCGGGGTCGGGTGTGTTGTCGGGATCCGGTTCGTCACCCGTCCCGCCGGTGTCCGGGGCGTCGCCGGCATCGGTGGTGTCGCCCGTGTCGTCGCCACCCACGCTGTCACCGGTTCCGCCGGTCGTGCCGTCATCGGTGTCACCCGTGTCGTCCGCGTCATCGGGGTCCGGGAAGGTGAAAACCGACAGGTCCACCGGCCGATCCAGCGTGTCGACCACCGCACCGCGCATGTCGCCGGCCGACAGTGTCCCGCCGCCGGCCGAGCGCAGGAGGATCGACTCCGCGCCCCAGGTGATCAACGCGCCCGCCGCGTCGGGGGTGATCGTCAGTCCGGCGGCGGAATAGAACATCGGCCAATGCGACAGGTCGAGCCGGTCGTGTGCCGGGTCGAAATCCGTGATCACGTCCGACACGCTGTCCGCCGACAGCACGAACACGTCCGCACCGGCCCCGCCTGTGAGGGTGTCCGTGCCGGCCCCGTCGACGAGAATGTCCGCCCCGGCCTGGCCGGTCAGGACGTCCGCCCCGGCACCGCCGACCAGGAGGTCGTCCCCGGCCGTCCCGTTCAAGGAGTCGCCGCTGGCCCTCGCGACCTGCTGTGTGCCCTGGTGCGACAGGTCGTAGGACAGTTGCGTGAGGCCGGCCTCGTCCTCGCTCGCCACGAAAAGGTGGAGCTGGTCGGCCAGGGTCGCGCCCGCGATCGCGCTCACGTCCGCCAGCGCGGCCTGGCCCGACGTGCCGTCGGTCCAGCTGTTGGCGATCGTCTCCAGCAGGTGAAGCTGGCCGCCCGGCGCCAGCGCGAAGAGCGAGACGCCGTCATCGCCCCCGCCCGCGGCCACGTAGAGGCGGCCGTCATGGGTGACGGTGGCCAGGTCGGCGCCCCCGCCGAAGCGGGTGTCGAGCGTGTCGAACACGTGGTCGGTGTTGGTGAGGCTGCCATCGGCGCCCAACCGGAAAACCGACAGCGTTCCGCCGCCGTCGCGTGCGCCGGCCGTGATGACGTAGGACTGGCCCATCACCGAGGCGATCTCGATCGCGGTGGGCGACAACATGCCCAGCCCGTCGTCGTGGCCCGCCATGTCCGCCGGCACGGGGGTGCCAGAGGTGGTGACGAAGCTCGTGATCGCGTCGTCGGCCGCGTCGCCCGCGATGATGATCGTGGCGCCGTCGACGGTGCCCGCGGCGACGGCGTTGACGTGGGACAGGTGCGTATCCGTCGTGTCCGGAATTGTGACCATCGCCCCCAACGCTCCGGTCGCGTCGACGGGCGCGTAGGCGAGCGTGCCCGCCGCATCCACGAAGGCGACACCGCCGGGCGCGGCGGCCATGTCGGTGATCCGGCCGACATCGGCGGCCAGGCTTCCCGAAGCAGAGGGGGAGCCGAGTTCGCCAAGCGCGTCCATGTCCATGCTGCTCAGCACACCGGGCTGGGTAGTGCCGAAGAGCACCTCCCAGCCGCCGCCCGCCTGCGGCAGCAGCGCCAGCGCGTCGGACAGGCCTGTGCCCCAGCCCTCGCTGTAGACCAGCTGATCGACCGCGCGGGTCGTCCCGTCCGCCCCGACCGTGAAACTGGCCAGCCCGCCGTTGCGCCCCGATTGCGCCACGAGCGTGAGGCCCGTGGGCCCCATGTGCAGCGCGAGGTCGCTGATCCCGTGGTCGAGCGCGTCGAGTCCGGTCGTGAAATGATCCTGAACGATGATCGCCATACCCACCCCCATGTGTTCGGCAGCGCGTCTGTCGCGCGCGCCTGTGACCGCGCGGGAGCGGCAATGTGGCGCCTTCGCGGCTCTTGCGAACAATGCGAACGGTTCTTTACGTGGCGGATACCACGATCGGGCCAAACGGCAATTGATATGCATGCCTACCGTCTGGCAGGATGCCCCCGACACCCAACACTGCGCGGAGAGCGACAGATGGCCGAGACCGAGACGAAAGCCCGCAACGGCATGGCCGCACAGGCGATGCCGGGCCACGTGATCCGGCGGCTCCAGCAGCGCTCGGCACAGGTCTTCCACAAGCGGATGCAGGAGGAGGGACACGACCTGACCTCGGTGCAGTTCGCAGCCCTCGACGCACTCAGCGCGCATCCCGGCATCGACCAGGCGCAGCTTTCCGCGTTGATCGCCTACGACCGCGCGACCATCGGAGGCGTGGTCGACCGGCTGGAGCAGAAGGGGCTCGTCTCGCGGCAGGTGAACCCGCGCGACCGGCGTGCCCGCGTGCTGGCGCTGACCCCGGCGGGACAGGAGCGGTATGCCACGCTGCTCCCGGTCGTGGCTGCCCTGCAACGGGACATCCTGGGACGCCTCGACCCCGATGAATACGCGGCCTTCATGGCGCTGGCCGCGAAGGCGGTCGGGCTCGACGCGCCGGACGCCGACTGACAACACCATTTCCCGGAGCGCATCATGGCCCTTTCCGCATTCTCCGCCCCCGGACGCTTCTGGCGCGGCAACCTGCACACCCACTCGACCCTGTCCGACGGCGCGCTGGAACCGGCCGAAGTCTGCCGCCGCTACGCCGCCGAAGGCTATGACTTCATCGCGTTGACGGACCATTTCGTCGGGATGTTCGGCTATCCGCTGGCCGACACGACGGCGCACCGCACGAACGCCTTTACCACCATCATCGGGGCCGAGCTTCATTCGGGCGCGATGGAGAACGGGGAGTTGTGGCACATCCTCGCCGTGGGGCTGCCCGCCGATTTCGCGCCGTCGAACTCGCCCGGCTTCCTGCCCGTGGACGACCAGGAAACGGGGGCCGAGATCGCGCGGCGCGCCCGCGATGCCGGGGCCTTCGTGGCGATCGCGCATCCGCACTGGTCGGGGCTCACGCTCAACGACGCGCGCACCATCGACGCGGCGCACGCCGTCGAGATCTATAACCACGGCTGCGCGGTCGGCTGCGACCGGGGCGGCGGGGAACACGTGCTGGACCTGCTGCTTTCGGACGGGCGCGACCTGTCGATCATCGCGACCGATGACGCTCATTTCACGGAGCCGGATCACTTCGGTGGCTGGGTGATGGTCAAGGCCGAGGCGAACGATCCGGACCTCCTGCTCGACGCCCTCAAACGCGGCGATTTCTATGCCTCGCAGGGCCCCGCGATCCACGGGGTCGAGATGCACCGAAACGAGATCGTGGTGGAGTGTTCGGCGGCCGCCTCGGTCATCGTGCAGGGGCACGGGCAGGCCGCGGCGGTGACGCACGGCCAATCCATGACGCGCGCGAGCGTGCCGCTCAACCGCTTCTACGCCTCCGACTGGCTGCGGGTGACGGTGGTGGACCGCGCGGGCCGGCGCGCCTGGACGAACCCGATCCGGCGTTGACCCCGGCGCCCGCGCATCCCGGCGCGCGCGGCGCGGATGGACGAAAGGGGGCGGGATGGCCCTTGCACGTGGGGCGCGTTCGTTCATGTTGTGCACGATCACAGGGAGGACCCGCGCGACATGACCGGCAAGAAGACAGATCACCTCGTATCCCGCACCATCGTCGAGGGGCTCGACCGTGCCCCGCACCGGGCGTTCCTGCGCGCGATGGGCCACGACGACCAGGCGCTGGAGAGCCCCTTCGTGGGGATCGCCCACACCGCGAGCGAGGTGACGCCCTGCACGATGTCGCTGCGCCCGCAGGTCGAGGCGGCCAAGCTCGGCGTGACCCGCGAACAGATGACCCCGTTCGAGTTCGGCACCATCACCGTCGCCGACAGCATGTCGATGAATCACCGGGGCATGCGCTTCTCGCTCGTCTCGCGCGAGATCATCGCCGACAGCATCGACTCGGTCGCGCGGGGCCATGCCTACGACGGGCTGATGACCTTTGCCTCCTGCGACAAGACGCTGCCGGGGATGATGATGGCCATCGCGCGCCTGAACCGCCCGGCCGTGTTCCTCTACGGCGGCGCCGCGCTTCCGGTGCCGTGGAAGGGGCGCGAGGTCGGCGTGGTCGACGTCTACGAGGCCGTGGGCCAGGTCTACGAGGGCACGACCACGGAGGAAGAGCTTGCCGCGATGGAACGGGTGGGCGTGCCCACGGTCGGCTCCTGCGCCGGGCAGTTCACCGCGAACACGATGGCGCTGGTGGCCGAGGTGCTGGGGCTGGCCCCGATTGGCACCGCGTATCTCCCGGCCGTCTATTCCGAGCGTTCGGTCCTCATCAAGCGCGCCGCGGGCCTGCTGCGCCGTGCGATCGACGAGGGCGGGCCGCTGCCCTCCGACCTCATCACGCGCAAGTCGCTCGAGAACGCGGTCGTGGCCGTGGGTGCGACCGGCGGGTCGACCAACGCGCTGCTCCATCTGCCGGCCATCGCGAACGAGGTCGGCCTCTCCTTCACCCTCGACGACATCGCCGGCGTGCTGGAATCCGTCCCGTTGGTCGCAGACCTGAAACCGGGTGGCGCCTTCTGGGCCAAGGACATGCACCACGCGGGCAGCACCCCGGCGATCCTGCGCGTGCTGCGCGATGCGGGCGTGCTGCACACCGATTGCCCCAGCATCGAGGGCCGCACCATCGGCGAGATTGCTGACAGCGGCGACGCGGCGGACGGCACCGTGCTGCGCCCGGCGGACCGGCCGATATCGGACAAATCCGGGGTGGTGGTGCTCAAGGGCTCTCTCGCACCCGAGGGGGCCGTGCTGAAGGTGGCCGGGCTCAAGCACACCGTCCACGAGGGACCCGCGCGGGTCTTCGACTGCGAGGAAGACGCGGTCGCGGCCGTGCGCAAGAAGGAATACGAGGCGGGCGACGTCATCGTGATCCGCAACGAAGGTCCCGCCGGCGGGCCGGGGATGCGCGAGATGCTGGGCGTCACCGCGCTTCTCTACGGGCAGGGGATGGGCGAGAAGGTCGCCCTGATCACCGACGGCCGCTTCTCCGGCGCCACGCGCGGTCTGTGCATCGGTCACGTCGGACCCGAGGCGGCGGCGGGCGGGCCCATCGGGCTCATCCGCACCGGCGACATCATCCGCATCGACGCGGGTGCCCACCTGCTCGACGTCGACGTCCCGCCCGAGGAGCTGGCCAAGCGCGAGCCGGTGAAGATCCCGGAGGCCCATGCCCCGGAAACCGCGACGCTGCGCAAATACGCCTCGCTCGTCGACCCGGCGCACCTGGGCGCGACCACCCATCGCAACACGCGCTGAGGGCGGGGCGGGGCCCTCGGCGGCGGCATCGTCGGGCGGCTTGACCGCGTTTTTCAACGTGGGCGAGATCACGAACGTCAGCGGCGCGTAGGCGGGCGCGCTTCGCGTGGGCCGTCGGACGGAACAATTCCGCTTCGGTAAGCTGGCGCAGGCGCGTGCCGCCGTGGAGCTTCGTGCGGCCCGAATTCTTATCGGCGCCCGCCACCACCTGACGCGCGCTTTTGGGCGTGTCACATGGGCAGGAGCGTGGCCGGCAACCCGTTCCACAGCCCGCCCCAGACGGGAACCGACACGGCCATCGCCAGAAGCGCGACGAGAATGACCGTGAAGCTCGCGCGCCCGAGTGTCCCCATCGCGTCCTTCGGCTTGGAAAGCGCGGCGGGCCCGATCACCCGAAGGTAGTAGAAGAGCGACACCACCGTGTTGGCGACGGCCAGCATCGCGAGCCACGACAGCCCCCCGTCCAGCGTCGCCTCGAACAGCGCGAACTTGCCCAGGAAACCGGGAAGCGGCGGGATGCCCACGAAGGACAGGAGCGCAAGGGTCAGCGCGATGGCGGCAACGGGGCGGGCGCGCAGCAAACCGGCCACGTCCTCGAGCGCGGTGCGCCCGCGCAGGTGCGCGATGACGGCGAAGGCCAGCAGGTTGGCGAGCGCATAGACACCCACGAACGCCACGAGCGCCTGAAGCGCTGTCTCGGCAGCGCCTGCCACGGCGACCGCCATCAGGGCGTAGCCCGATTGCGAGACCGAGGACCAGCCAAGCAGCCTGCGCAAATCCGTCTGCCAGAGAGCGGCGAGGTTGCCCAGCGTCATGGTCGCCGCCGCCGCGATCGCCACCAGGAGGCGCAGGGGAAAGGTCTCTTCGGGGACGAGCGACACGACGCGGAAAAGCGCAACCGCCGCCGCGATCTTCGGCACGATGGTGAGGAAGGCCGCAGATGGGACCGGCGCGCCCTCGGCCACGTCCGGCATCCACGCATGCGCGGGCACCGCGCCCAGCTTGAACAGCAGGCCGACCAGGATGAGCGCCGCGTAGTCGGTGCTGCCCGCCATCCCCATGACGAGGATCACGCCGGTGACGAGCAGCGCGTTGGCGAGCGCGCCGACGAGGAAGTATTTCATGCCGGCCTCGAGCGAAATCTCCCAGTCGCGGTGATAGGCGGCAAGCACGTAGCCCGGGACCGAGGACAGGAGCACACCCATGACGAGCTGCATGAGGTCGGCCGCCCCGGCCATCGCGAGCGCCCCCAGTGCCGAGAAGAGCAGCACCGCGCAGTATTCGCCATGGCGCCGGTCGGTGGCGAACCAGGCGGGGGACAGCGCCGCCACGCCTGCCGTCATGGCGAGGATGAGAAGCCGCGCCCAGCCGGTCGCGCGGTCGAGCGCGAAGGTGCCGGAGAAGGTCATCCGGGCCGCGTCCCATTGCGCGACGGTGAAGCCGGCGGCCACGGCGAGCCCCGCGATGGCCACCACCGCGCACCAGCCGTGCAGGCGCTGCGGCAGCGCCATCGCGGCCAGGAGCACGGCGACGGCCGTCAGGAGAACCGACAGTTCCGGCGCCAGGTCGCCAATGGGCATGTCAGCCTCCCCCTTGCAGCACGGTCAGCAGTCCGCCCGCGTCGATGAGCGAGATCAGCCAGGCGGGCCAGAGCCCGATCAGCACGACGAGCGCGAGGAGCACGGCGAGGATCGCGACCTCGCCCCGGTCGAGGTCGGTGAACCCCGCGCGCTTCGGCGGCAACGCCCCGAAGAACAGCTTGCGGAGCATCACGAGGAAAAGTGCGGCGGTCACGAGGATGCCCAGCAGGCCCACGGCGGCGAGCCACGGGTAGACGCCGAAGGCGCCGAGGAAGATGTGAAGCTCGGCCACGAAGCCCGCGAGCCCCGGAAGGCCGAGCGAGGCGAAGGCGGCGAGCGTGGCCAGCGCGGTCAGGCGCGGCGCGGGCCCCGCGAGGCCGCCGTAATTTGCAAGATCGTAGTCCTGGGTGCGTTGCCAGAACGCGCCCGCGACGAGGAACAGCGACCCCGTGATCAGGCCATGCGCGACCATCTCCACGATGGCGCCGGTGAGGGCGAGTTCTCGGGCCGCCTCGCTCCCGGCGGCGGAGCCCGCCACCGCGATTCCGAGGATCACGTAGCCCATGTGGTTGACCGAGGTATAGGCGATCCGGCGTTTCAGGTTCTCCTGTGCCAGCGCCACAATCGCGCCCCACAGGATCGACACGACGCCCACGACCGCGATGGGCAATGCCCAGGTCGCGAAGGTCTCCGGCATCATCTGGAGGGGCAGACGGACAAGGCCGTAGGTCCCCATCTTGAGAAGCACGCCCGCGAGGATCGCCGAGGCCGGTCCCGGCGCGTCCACGTGTGCCGGCGGCAGCCAGGTGTGGAGGGGAAAGATCGGGGTCTTGATGCCGAAACCGATCACGAACGCCAGGAGCACCAGTCCCGCGGCAAGCCCGCCCGGGTCAAGTGGCGTCTCCGCGATGATCGCGCGCATGTCGAAGGTGAGCTCCGGCATCGAAAGGCCCAGCACGATGATCCCGATCAGGATCAAGAGCGACCCGGCCAGCGTGTAGATGAAGAACTTGAGCGCGGCTTCCTGTGCGCTGCCGTGGCCCCAGCGCCCGATGAGGAAATACATGCCCACGAGGCTGAGGTCGAAGAAGACGTAGAACACGATCAGGTCGAGCGTCACGAAGAGGCCCAGCGACACGCCCGCGAGGAAGGCCACCCAGGCATAGTAGCCGCGCGCGTTGTCGAGCTCGATCGGCCAGGCCGCGGCGGCCAGAAAGATCAGCGCGCTCATCAGCGACAGGGCAAGCGACATGCCGTCCACGCCGACGCGCCACGCGACCCCGAGCGAGGGAATCCAGGGGACCTCGGCCTCGGCGCGGAAGCCTTCCGCCCCGGGCGTGCCGATCCAGACCACGACCAGCAGCACCAGCGAGATCGCCGTCGCGGCGATTGCCGTGGCCCGCGCGGACCGCGCGCCGATCCCGGGCAGGAGGGCCAGGATGAGCGCGGCGGCGATGGGAACGAGAACAATCAGTGTCAGCACGTCAGGCTCCGAAGATCAGGAAAAGAACCGCGAGCGCGAGGCCCGCGACCAGGATGGCATAGTAGTGATGGGACAGCCCGGTCTGGGCGCGCCCCGCATCGGCCCCGGCATGGCCGACCATCCGGGCCGACCCGTCCGACAGCATCGCCGGCAGGCCGCGCGCGTCCGAACGTTGGGCCCCGCCCGCCATGCGCCGGGCCAGCCCCGCGCTGCCGCGCGGGATCAGGTCGATCCAGCCCGTGTCGGCACCCGTGGCCCGGCCCGCCAGCCCCGTGGCGGAGCGTGTGACGACCTTGTCGACCCAGCCGTCGTCGACGCGGCTCGCCCACATCGACACCGCGAGGGCAGGGCGCGTGACGGCGGCGTCGATCAGGCCGGGGAGGCCGAACCAGTCGGCCTCGGGCGCCTCGCCGGGATTTCGCGCGAGGTAGAGGCCGGTGACCACCCCCAGAGCGACCGCGACCTGTGCGGCGACGAGGCCCGCCGTGGAGCCTTCGGGGAGTGTCGCGCCGAGCGCTTGGGCGGCGGCGTCGTGCACCGGGGGAAACCACAGCGCTGACAAGCCGACCACCGCCGCGCCGACGAGCGCGAGGGCCGCGTTCTCGCCCCGGCCGCTCGTCTCGCCGCGCGGTGCGTCGGGCCAGAAGGCCATGACGGCGAAGCGTGTCGCGTAGGCCGCCGAGATGCCGCCCGCGAGAATGCCGGCCGCGGCGCTCAGGAGCCCCGCGTGCTCCAGCGCCTTCATCACCTCTTCCTTGCTCCAGCCGCCGGACAGGGGCGGCACGGCGGCCAGCGACAACGCGGCGATGGCGGCGAGCGCGGCCACGATCGGCAGGGCCCGGCCAAGACGCATCTCGCGCAGGTCGAAGGTGCCGGCGGCGTGTTTCGCGATCCCGGCGACGAAGAACAGGGCTGCCTTCATGGCCGCATGCACCAAGAGGTGCAGGATCGCGACGCCCGGAAAGCCCGCGCCGACGGCGGCGATCATCAGCCCCATGTGGGACGAGGTCGAACCTGCCAACACCTTCTTCGCGTGCATCTGGCGGACGGCCGCGACACCGGCGAGGATCGCGGTCACGAGCCCCACGGCCATCGCGGCCGGAGCGAAGCCGGTAGCGGGCGCGAGCTGCGGGTGCAGGCGCGCGAGCAGGTAGGCCCCGGCCGCGACCATCGTGGCCGAATGCAGATGCGCCGAAACCGAGGTGGGACCGTCCATCGCGCGAAAGAGCCACGGGGCGAAGGGCAACTGGCCGGCCTTGGATACGGCCGCCACCAGAATGCCCGCGGCGGCCAGCGTCAGCGGTCCGCCGTCGAGCGCCGCGAGGTCGGCGTAGGCCGCCCCGCCGGTTGCCGTATAGGTCACGAAGAGGGCGAGGAAGAGACCCAGGTCGCCGGTTCGCGTCATGACGAAGGCGTAGGTGGCCGAGCGGCCCGGTGCCTCCGCGCGCCAGTGATGCGCGATGAGCGCCCAGGAACAGGCGCCCACGATCTCCCACCCGATCAGAAGCGTGAGCAGGTCAGAGGCGATCACCACGAGCTCCATGCCGCCTGTGAAGACGAGGAGCAGGCCGATGAGGCGCGCGAGCCCGGCCTCTTCCTCGTGCGAGGCGGCGAAGATCATCACCGCCACCGTCACGGCCCCGGTCGTCACCGCGACCGCCTGCGCCATCGGCGGCAGGGCGACCGTGAGCGACAGCGTGCCCGCCCAGTCGAAGCCGCCCGTGGCGTCTCCCGCTGCCCACGTCGCCGCCAGCGTCAGGAGCGCGGCCCCGGTGCCCAGGACGCCGAGCCGCACGCGCCCGCCGCCGACGGCCCAGATGACAAGCCCGGCCAGGGCGGGTATGAGAACCGGCGCCCAGATCATCCCTTCAGCGTCCCCAGCGCTTCGGTCATGTCCGCCTGGCGCTTGCGGTAGACCGCGACGATGAGCGCGAAGCCGATCGACATCTCGACCGCCATGACGGCCATGACGATGATCGCCAGCAGCTGCCCCTCGGGCATGCCGCCCAGGGCGAGGCTCCAGAGCCCTATGATCGCGAGCAGCGCGCCGTTCAGCATCAGCTCGAGCCCCATCATCAGCATGACGAAGCTCTGCTGGCTGAGCGCGCCGTAAAGCCCGATGCCGATCAACGCCGCGGCGCCCAGGAGAACGATGGTCAAGGTCATCAATGGCCCCCGTGATGGTGGTGGTGATGGTGGTGCCCGCCTTCGCCCTCCGGCTGGCGCCCTGCCGGTGGGCCGCCGGGGTCGAGCCCCGGGGGGCGCGACCCTTCGTCCGCCTGCCCGTAACGGCCCCGGCGCGACGACAGCACGACCGCGCCGATCATGGTCGCAAGCAGCGTGACACCCGCCGTCTCGAAGATCAGCATGGAAGGGCCCAGCAGTTCGTGGCCCAGGTCGCTGACGACGTCCGTTTCGCCCGGGACCGGGTCCGTCGGCAGCGTCGTGGTCAGGACCGCCGCGCCGAGCCCGAGCGCGGCGAGCACGCCCGCCACGATCGACAGCTTGTGCTGGTGGACCATCATCATCGGGTTCAGCCCGGCGGGGTTCATCATGAACATGACCATGAAGATCCCCATGACCATCATCTCGACCGCCATCATGAAGACGGTCGCGACGCCGATGTAGGGCGCCGACAACAGGACGCCGATCGCCCCCACGGAAATGAAGGACAGCATGAGCGAAAAGGTCGCGCGGATCATGGAATCCACCCGGAAGACGCGCCAGCCGGTCCAGGCGGCGAAGAGCACGAGAAGGATGACGAGTGCGTCGATCATAGCGCCAGCACCCCCGAGACGAGCAGGTGGACGAACGAAAGCGGCAGGAGCACGACCCACAGGATGGTGAGCATCCGGCTGGGCGTCGTGCGCGCGACCCCGTGGCCCACCGCAACCGTCAGCGCCATGATCGCGGCGGTCTTGATCCAGAGCCAGACGGGCCCCGGCAGCGCGGGGCCGAGCGGGCCGCCGAGGAAAGTGGTCGCGGCCACGGCGGAAAACGACACCAGCATCGCAAGCCGCGCCCCCTGCCACAGCGCGCGACCGGGCCCGCTGTCCTCGGCCGACGTGCCGCCCGCGATGTCCGCGGCGTCCGCGAAATCCATCGGCCCGCGGAGGGTCAGCGTCAGCCCAACGATCAGGAACAGGGGTAGGCCGAGCGGCTGGCGGACGATGTTCCAGACCTCGCGCTGGCTCTCGACGATGGCCGTGAAGGACAGCGATTCCGCCGGCAGCGCGGCGGCGATCAGCACGAACATGGACGGCAGCATCACCGGCAGGCCGATTGCGGCATACCGGTAGGCCCCGATCAACGGGAAGGGCGCGTTGGGCGACCAGCCGTGCAGGAAGACCGCGACGATGGTCAGCGCCTCGCAACTGCCCCACACGACGATCCCGACCGGCGTCTCGATCAGCGCCGCGCCGGGGGCGAAAGGCACGACCGAAAGCCCGGCGGCGGCCAGCGCAAGGTACCAGCCGGGCGCGAGCCGGGCGTTCATGCGGTCGGGCGCCTCGGTCTCGATGCGCGGGCGCAGAAGGGCCGCGGCCCCTGCGCGCAAGGGGGCGAGCGGCCCGGCGGCGCGCCCACCGTAGAGAAGCGGGGCCAGCCGGTCGAACCACGCGCCCAGCCAGGCGCCCACGGCGAGCGTGGAGGCGAGGGTGAGAACGAGGAGTGCGGTCGTCATGCCACCTCCAGGGCCGCTTGCCGCAGCGCCGACGGCGTGACCGAGGCCAGCGCCAGCGCCGCTTCGGACCATTCGAGGCCGATGAGCGTGTCGAATATCCCGTCGGCTGCCCCGCCGTTTCGTCCGCGCAGCGCGTCCGCGAAACGCATGCGCGCGTCGCCTGCGTTCTCGAGCCGGCCGAGCCCCCTCGGGATCGCTCTCCGCGCCCCGATGGCATGGGCCGCGCCGCCCCGGATCAGCCGGTCGGCCGGCCCGGGCAGGCCGAGGAGCCGCAGCATCCGGGCCGCGCAGAGCGCGGGGTCGTCGGCGTCCTCCGGTTGGGGATAGGGGGGCGAAAGGACGTCGCAGGCCACGATCACGTCGCCCTGGAGCGTGACCTCGAGCACCAGTCCGGGCGGCAGCATCGGGGCGAACGGCCCGACGCGCGCGGTGTATCGGTCGAGCTCGAGCCCGTCGCGCACGTCCTCGCCGGTCATCGCCATGGGACGGCCATAGGGAACACCGCCCATCATGCCTTCGCCGCCTTGTCCGAAGTCGCCTTCGCCTTCCCACGGGTTGGGCGGTTCGTCCGGAAGGCGGTCCGCGTCGCCCGTCGCCCCGGCGCACAATGTCCGCCAGGCGTCGAGCAGCCGCTCCTCGATGCCATCGTCCCCTTCCCAGTGCAGGCCGAGGCGCGGGCGCGGCACCTGGTCATGCACGCGGTCGAGTGCCTCCCGGTGCGCCTCGGGAATGTTGCCCGAGACAAGCAGGAGGGCCGCCGCGCGCGGGCTTTGCGCGCGTTCGAGCGCCGCGGAGGCGAATAGGCGCTCCACCCTCGGCTGCGCGCCTTCGCCGATCACGGGATAGACCGGGGCCGGCGCCCCGGCGGCCAGTCGGGCAAGCCAGCTCATTCCCACCGGAACACCCCCTCGCGCCAGCCATAGAGGATGCCCACGGCGAGAATGGTCAGGAACATGCCCATCTCGGCCATCGCCTTCAGCCCTTCCGAGACGAAGACCACGGCCCACGGGTACATGAACATCATCTCCATCTCGAAGGCGATGAAGAGGAGCGTCATCGTGTAGGCGCGGAAATGGTATCTCTGCCAGGCATGGGTGTCCGGCGTGCCACCGCCCAGGAACGGCGCGGCCTGCGGCGCGCTCGTGCGGTTCTGAAGCCGCGACAGCGCAAGCGCGAGGGCCACGGACGCGGCCGTCCAGAAGGCAATGACCAGTAATGTCGCCATGAACAACGTCCCCCGGTTCGTCCCGGTAATATTGTCCTCACAACGCAGGCAGCCGCATACGGGTTCCGAAACGGCAAGGGGCTGAGAATCCGCAAGGATCCCAACCGGGTCGACAGCTGCGCAGTCCAGTCAATCGGGGCCCTTCGCCTATGACGGCCATCATGGCCAACGCCCCGTGCCGCCCTAGAATACATCTCGCCGACCCGTGTGGCATTGTCGCGACGATGCGTCAGATTGACCTTCCAGCGCTGGAACCTCCTAACTGAAGGCACATGGACAGTCGTAACTCNCCCGCTCCGGCGGGAGCTGGTTCGGCCCCGGCTTCATGGGGATGCACGACGAGGCCTTCGGCCCCGGCATGATGATGGGACCCGGCTTCGGCATCATGAACGGCCCCGGGTTCGGGATGATGACCGGCCCGGGCTTCGGCATGATGGCGGGGCCGGGGATGATGATGGACCACGAGGACTTCGACGCCAACGGCGACGGGCGCGTCACCTTCGAGGAGATGGAGCAGGGCATGGAGGATCTCCAGGCCGAGTTCGATGCCGACGACAACGGCACCCTGTCCATCGAGGAGTTCGAAATGCTCTACACCGAGATGATTCGCGACCACATGGTCGACATCTTCCAGGACCTCGACGAGGACGGTGACGGCGAGGTCACGCTCGACGAGATGCACGAACCGGCGCGGATGTACGAACGGATGCGCCGCTACTGGTCCGACGACGGCCGGCCGGGGCGCATGATGGATGACAGCCCCATGATGGACGACGACTGAAGGTCCGCGCCGCCACCGGCCACGGTGCCGGTGGCGGTGCCCATTGCAGGACGCGATGCGCGCGGGCCTGCCCGCCGTCAGTGAGGCAAAGCGCCCTTGGCGAGTGCGAGGTGATGCACCTGGTGGTGGTCGCCGGTCGCCATGATCCCGATGAAGCCGAGCGCCGCGATCTTGTCCGGGTTCCCCCGTGCCGTGAGCGCCGCGCCATCGGGCACGGTCTCGGCCGTCAGTGCCCATCCGTTCACGCCATTCATGGTTGCGGCGTGCGCAGCGACCATGCGCTGGATCGATGCCGTGACGCCGGGGTCGTCGGACGTCGCGATGAAGGTGGTGCCGTCATCGGTCGACCGCCGCGTCACCGTCGCGCGCATCGTGACGTTGTCCATGTCGATCAGGTGTTGTCTCAGCCCTTCGATATCGACGCTGGACCAGTCCGTCCGCGGATCCGACGTTAGGATGTCGACGACTTCCTGTATGGCGGCGAAGGCCGATTGGCCCGGCTCGGTGGCGACGGGCGTCGCGCCCATCACGTGATCGCCATGCATGCCGTGGTCCATGCCATGATCCTGGGCGGTCGCGACCGACGCCGCGGCGAGCATTCCGATGGCTGCGATGGCGAGGGGTCTCTTGAGCATTCATTTCTCCTTTTGATCGCGGGCAGGTTTGCATGGCTCCGCGCGGCCCCATATGATTGCGATCATGCAAGGAATGTTCGATCGCCTGTTCGACGGCGCGCGACGTGTGGTGGCGGACGCGGGCACGGTCCTGTTTCGGACCGGCGACGGCGTGCAGTCGCTTTACCGGCTGAGCAGCGGCGCGGTGGACCTGCGCCGCGTCACCCCGGAGGGCACAGAACTGGTCCTGCAACGCGCGGGTCCGGGGGAGGTCCTGGCCGAAGCCTCGGCCTACAGCGCGGTTTACCATTGCGATGGCGTTGTCGCGGCCAAACACACCGAGGTGCTCAGCATTCCCGTCGCGTCCTTCCGCGCACCGCTCCGCGCCGATCCGGACCTGTCCGAAGCCTGGGCGAAGGCGCTCTCTAGATCCGTGCAGGCCGCGCGCACGCGGGCCGAACTGCGCACGATCCGCACCGTCCGGGGACGCCTCGACGCCTGGCTGGCGCTCGGCGGGACACTGCCCGAGAAAGGCCGCTACCAGGATCTCGCCGCCGAACTCGGCACGACGCGCGAAGCGCTCTACCGGGAACTTTCGCGCCGGAGGCAGCCGTAGGCCCGCAAAAATTCAAGAGCCCCCGGAAGGTCGGCGCGGATCGCACGACCCGCCCCGATCCGTTCAGTTTTCGTCCGGCACGTGGCTGCGGGCCGCCTGAACGTCCTGCACCTGCTCCGGCCACGTGGAACGGATGTAGGCCAGGACATCCCGGATCTCTTCATCGCTCAGGCTGTCGCCGAACCCGGGCATGCCGCTGGTGAACCCGGTGACGCCGCGCGCCTCCAGCGCGGCTTGCCCGCCGAACTTGGTGTAGTCGAACAGCATCGCGCTGTCGTGGTGCCACGTATGCCCGTTTTCGTCATGCGGCGGGGCGGGCAGGATGCCATCCGGTCCCGGCGAGCGCCAATCGGGCTGCCCCTCAAGATCGGCCCCGTGGCAGGAGGCGCAATTGTTGGCATAAAGCGTCTCCCCGGCTGCAAGATCGGCGCCGCCCAGCACGTGGTCGGCGCGCGACTGGATCGGCACGAGCGTCAGGGTCGCCATCATGGCCGCGATGGGGCCCCTCATTCCCGGTATTCCGAATGACAGGCTTTGCAGGCCCCGGCGATGTCGGCCATGAGCGGGCGCAGATCGTCGGCTGCCTGCACCGAGCCGATGCGTTCGGCCGCCAACGTTTCGAGCGCCCGGGCCTTGTCACCGAAGTCCTCGGTGTTGTCCCAGATGACCGGAAGCGCCTCGGATTTTTCCGGGATGATCTCGGTCTCGAACCGCACCGGGATCTCGCCCGCGCGCGCCTCGATCTCGCTCAGGGCCGCGTCCACCGCTTCGGCATCGAACGCGGTTTCGCCCTTGGCCATCGTGCCGATCACCTTGACCGCGTCCGCGATGGCGGACATGCCGTCCATGCGGGCCAGCACCTCTTCGTTCTTGATGCCGGTGTGCGCGAAAGCGGCGGTTCCTGCGGCGATCAGCAGGGTTGCGATACGATATTTCATCTATCCTCCTTCATTGGTGGCTCAGGCCACCTCGATCCAAGTGGTCATGCCGCTCGCGGCATGGCCGAGCATGTGGCAATGAAACAGCCACGACCCGGGGTTGTCGGCGGTGAAGGCGATTTCGGTCGCCTCGCCGGGAATGCTGAGAACGGTGTCGCGAAGCGGGCCGAGCGTGCCGTCCGGCGCGACTTCGCGGAAGTGCATGCCGTGCAGGTGCATCGCGTGGGGGAACACGGTTCGGTTGTCGATGCGCATGCGCATTGCTTCGCCCCGGTCGAGCCGCGCGAAGGGCGCATCCCCCATCCCGACCTGTCCGGCGAGAGACCAGAACTGCCCCCGATCCACCAGGTCCCGGAACCCCATCCTGCGGCCTTCGAAGATCGCGGCGTTCAGGCGCCCCATCGCGCCGCCTTCCATCACCATGTCGAGCGCGCGTGCGTCGCCGAGCTCCGGCAGGGCGGTGTTCGGGTTCGGGGGCAGGGGATCAGGCGTTCCGCGCGACGCGGACGCTTGCACGCCCTTCACCGGGAACGCCGCCTGCGCGCGCCACTGGTCATCGTCGTCAAGGCGCAGGATGGCAGCCGTCTCGCCGTCGGCGGCGGAGACGTCGACGATCAGGTCCACGCGCTGGGCGGGTGCGAGGATGATCTCCTGCATGACGGGCATCGGCCGCTCGAGCGGCATCCCGTCCAGCGCGACGGTCCATCCCGACAGCCCCTCGAGGCGCAGGACGAAAATCCGGGCGTTCGCCGCGTTGATCAGGCGCAGCCGCATGCGGGAGCCGGACTTGGCGGGCAGTTCGAACCGGTACTGCCCGTTCGTGCCGATCAGGTTTCCCTGCCGCCCGGCATGGGACAGCATCATCGGCTGGTCGAAATCGTCGTATAGCTGACCCGTCTCCGGCTCGATCAGCCAATCGTCGAGCATCAGCACCTCGTCGCGGTCCACGTCCGGTGCCTCGACCTCGTCCACGATCAGCGGGCCCGACAGGCCACGCGCGACCTGTTCCATCGAGTTCGTGTGGGCATGGTACCAGTAGGTTCCAGCATCCGGCACGGCGAAATCGTAATCGAACGTCGCTCCGGGCGGCACGGCCTCCTGCGTCAGCCCGGCCACGCCGTCCATCGCGTTGTCGATCCGAATGCCGTGCCAGTGGACGGACGTCGGGACCTCCAGCTGGTTGACCAGCCGGCGGGTGATCCGTTCGCCCTGCGTCGCCCGGATCAGCGGGCCGGGGATCTGCCCCTCGTAGGCCCAAACGTCGGTGGCCGGATATCCCTCCGGCGCGATCTGGCGCGTGGCGGATTTCGCGACGAGCGAGGGCATGTCGCCCGCCGCGAGCGCGGGACGAAGGGCGAGGGCGGCCGCGCTCCCGGCGCAGAACGCCCGGCGCGTCACATGAAAGCCGCTCATGATGATCGCTCCCGTTTGCGCGCTGAAACGCGCGCGCCGTGATCCGGCAGGCCGTAGGCCAAAAGATATAGTGTGCTCATGGTGTCTCGATGAATTGAACGTTGTGTTTCGCGCAGGGTCGCGCGCCGCCTGGCGCGCCTTACCGGCGCGGTGAATGGAAGCGTTCAATCAGGTTCGAGGCGGTGGGAGGATCCGGGGGATGTCCGGAGTGTCGATCCGCAGCGTCGCGCGCCGGATCGGTTCCCGGTCGACCAGGTCGACGATGAACGCGAACGCGTCGGCCGCCGGAACGATGAACAGGGCGCAGGCGAACGGGCTGGCACAGCCATCGGCGATGTGTCCCACGCGTTCGTGGGCGGGATCGTCCGGACAGCCCGCGCAGTCACTGCCCACGGCCATTGTCGCGTGAGGCCCCGGCATCGCGTCTGCCGACGCCGCATGCGGCCCGCCGAGCAAGGCGAGCGCCAGGAACAGAAAGGTCAGCACGGCGTGCTTCACAGGCCCTCCACGGACGGCAGGTCGGTTTGCGTGGGCGCGAGTTTCTCTGCACGCGCCGACCATGTCAATTCGCTCACGTCCCGCGCCCGGCTTTGCGACGGTCGCCGGCGATCATTTGCCCAAGGCGGCCTTGCGCGCTTCGAACTCCTCCACGTCGATCTCCCCGCGTGCGAGCCGTTCGCGCAGGATGTCGACGGCATCCGGTGCCCGGCTGCCGGCGCCGCGGTGGTCCTGTGCGAGCCAGCGGATCGCGAAGACGACAAGGACCGCGAGGACGATCCAGAACAGGCCCATGAAGCCGAACCCCATCATGCCGTAACCCCAGCCATCCATGTGGTGGTAGTAGCCGTCACCGGGGACACCGGCCCAGGCGTGTGCGGGCAGGAAAAGACCCGCGGCGAAGAAGATTTTCCGGAACATGATTGCCTCCTGCAGCGAGTCCGTTTCTTCGTTCCGGCTTAGACCCACAGCGGAAGTATGCCTTTGATGCAGGTCAACAGCCGCAACGGCTGGACGCGAAGGGCGGATCGTTTCATTCTGATTGTCTCCCGCCAGGTGCCGGGATTGACCACCGAGCGGCCGACGAGCGGAGCGAGAGAAGAATGTCCAGTTTTCCATATGCGTTCACGCTCGCACCCCGATGCGGGGGGCACGCGCATTATCCGCAGGACCGACAATGACGCAGACGCAGCACGGGTCGACCGACGCCGCGGCGGACCATGTGGAGCAAAGGCGGGCCCTGACGGACTGGGCGATCATCGTGATCGCGTTGCTGGCCGTTCTCACCGCGTTCGCGCTCGCCCGCCAATTCCTCGTCCCCGTGATGATGGCGTTCCTGCTGTCGTTGGTCTTCAGCCCGCTGTGCCGCTGGCTGCGCCGTCGCCGCATACCCGAGGCCGTGTCGGCCGCCGTGATCGTCGCCGCGCTGGTCGCGGGTTTGATCGCGGCGATCACCTCGCTTGCCGTCCCGGTGGCCGGGTGGATCGACGACGCCCCCCAATACATGTGGGAGATCGAACAGAAGCTGCAATCGTGGTCGGGTGTCGCCGAGGCCGTCTCGGACGCCGACAAGGAAATCAAGGAGGCGACCGAAGCGGCCAGCGGTGACGGCGAAGCGATGGAAGTCGTGGTGCAGGAGAGCGGTCCGATGTCCACGATCGCGCTGGAAGCGCCGGTGGTCGCGGCACAGACGGTGCTGGTCCTGATCCTGCTCTACTTCGTGCTGGCCTCGGGCAACCTCTTCTACGAGCGGCTGGTCCGGGTCATGCCGACCTTCTCGGACAAGCGCCGGGCGCTTTCCATCGTCTACGATGTCGAGCGCGAGGTGTCGCGCTACCTGTTGTCGATCACGCTCATCAATGTCGGGCTCGGCGCCGCGGTGGTGATCGCGTTCACGCTGCTCGGCATGCCGAACCCGTTCCTGTTCGGCCTGCTCGCCTTCGGGCTGAACTACGTGCCGTTCATCGGTGCGCTGGCCGGCACGGCGCTCGTGTTTTCGGTCGCGCTCGTCTCCCAGGAAACGGCGTGGGCCGCCGCGGTGAGCGCACTCACCTACTGGGGCCTCACGGCCGTGGAGGGCCAGGTCGTCACCCCGATGATCGTCGGCCGCCGGCTGCGGCTCAACACGGTGGTCATCGTGATCTCCATCGCGTTCTGGGCGTGGCTCTGGTCCTTCATGGGCATGCTCATGGCCGTCCCGCTGCTGGTCACCTTCCGGGTGTTCTGCAAGCACGTTCCGCAGCTCTCTAAGATCGAGGAGTTCCTGTCCGGACCCGACCCCATGGAAGGGGACGAAAAGGAGCAGGCGAAGTGACGATCGGGCGCGGTTTGCGCCTCTGACCGACGCGAGACGCCGGGGCGCGACAGCGTAAACGACCGCCGGATTGCCCGCAGGCGCCTCAATCCTGCTGAAGCGGCACCCGGACGGTCGCGCGGTACCCCGGCTTGGCCGCGTCGGTGCTGACCGTGGCCCCGAGCTCCGCCACGAGGCCGCCGATGATGCGCGTGCCGAGGCCCTCTTCGGTGCTTTCCGCCTTGCCGGTTCCATTGTCGGTCACTTCCAGCACCAGCTCTTCACCCTCCAGGCCGGCCGCGATCCGGATGATGCCGTTCTCGACACCTGCAAGCCCGTGCTTGATCGCGTTCGCCGCCAATTCGTTCACGATCAGCGCGAGCGGGATCGCCTTGTCGGTCGGCAATTGGACCTCCACCGGCTCGCACCGGATTTCCACGCCGGCGGTCCCGGCATCGCCCGCGGCGAGATAATCGCACAGCTGGCGGAGGTAGGCGCCGAAGGCGACCGTCGTCACCTCGTTCGAACGGTAGAGCATCTCGTGCACGGACGTTACGGCCTGGACCCGCGCGGCCGCACCCTCCAGCCGGTCGCGCACTTCGCCCTCACCGGCCCTGCGCGCGTCCGTGTGCAGGATGCTGGCCACGAGCTGGAGGCTGTTCTTGATCCGGTGGTTCACTTCGCCCAGGAGCGCTTCCTTCTGGGCGAGCAGGCTGTCCCGGTCTTCCAGCGTTTCCGTCAGCTTTTCCTCGCGTTCCTTCGAACCCGTGATGTCGAGACTGACGACGACGAAGCGGGGCAGGGCATCGCGATGATCCCGCACGAGCTCGCCATGCGACGACAACCAACGTGTCGTGCCATCCTTGAGGACGAGGCCGTGGGTGAACGACACGGCCGTATGGTCCGGTGCTTCCATTTCCCGCTGGAAGGCGGCTTGAACGTCGGCACGGTCTTCGGCGGGGACCAGGGCGAAGAAATCCGCCGCCGGCAGCGTACCCTCCCGGTCCGCAAAGCCGATCATGATGGCGAACGCCCGCGACAGATAGATCGTCTCGGTCCGGGGGTCGTATTGCCAGGACGCGAGATCGTCGAGCTGCTGGGCCGAGCGCAGGCGGATCGCCTGGTCGCGCCGGAATATCGTCTCCTCGGTGACATCCCGGACGTGGTGGATCAGCGCCACGACCCGACCGTCGCGCAGGACCGGCGTGTTCAACGGCTTCCAGTAGCGCTCTTCGAAACCGCCCCCCGGCGAGCGCCGGGGAATGTCGTATTTCTGGGCCGGCATCGCATGGGGCCGGCCCGTCGACCGCGCCGTTTCCAAGGACGCGCGCAGGTTGCGCACCCCGTCGGCCGTCGGATCATCGGGATTGTCGGGGAAGGCTTCGAATATCCCGACGCCGATCAGATCCTCCCGTCGCGTGCCGGTCAGGTCCAGATACTCCGCGTTGACGTCGATGATCGTGAAGTCGGGATCGAGGACCAGGTACCCGTGCGGTGCGGCCTCGAACACGGCATCGCGCAGCGCCTCGACTTCGAGGTTTTCCGAGGTTTCAGCCATTGCAGCTCCCTGCGCATGTCCTGCCGCAGGACGCTATTACTGATCATGTCTCGAGGAGCCGACCACCCGACCCGGTGGCGACGAGCGCGCAGTCGGACATGAACCGCCTGATCCTCCCGGCGGCTCATCAAGGCCTGCGACACGCGCTAGATTTTGACCCGGCACCGGAATTGAGCATACGAGTCTCACCCGGGCACGGCAAGGCGGCATCCGTCAGGCGCGCCACCGGACTCGGCGGGTATCAGCGCCGAAAGGGGCTCCGTTCCGAGAGAAGTGATGCCCTGATGCTCCGGATCACAGGCGAAATCGAAGCCGAAACGCAAAGCAGGCTGGGCGACCCGAAATCCGGTCCGCGAGAATGTCGAGGTCATTCAAAGGTAATGGAGGCGAGTACCGGAATCGAACCGGTGTACACGGATTTGCAATCCCTATACATCCACTGATCTTGTTGAGTTTTCGTGTAAACCGGCTGAAATTCGCGTCGTTTCAGATCAATGAGTTGGCGGGCAGCCTGTAAACCGCTTTATCGGCCGGCTCGCCAATCGATACCTTGCTTTCGCAAACGGATCGTATTCCCTGGGCGCATGACCAAACTCGTGCTCCTTCACAAAGCGGACTCAATTTACGACGACGAACCCGACGTGGTTTACGACTTCCCTCGGGCCTACCTGAAAGCCGTGCAGGAGGCGGTCGGAGATTGGATCGTCTATTACGAACCGGTCAAAGCGGGGCCGCGCGGATACTTCGCAGTCGCTAAGATCGAGCGGGTCATCCCGAAGCCAAGCGTCGAAGGCCGTTACTTGGCGATGATCGAGCCCGGCAGCTTTCTACCGTTCGACCAGGAAGTGCCGCGTCTGATCGACGGGCGACCATTGGAGCAGGCGCTTACGGAGCCGGACGGGTCGCCGAAGAAGGGCGGCGCCGTCCAGCTTGCCGTGCGCCGCCTTCCCGAAGGAGATTTCGCGCGCATCGTTCGTCTTGGACTTCCCGAGGACCTCGAGCGGCAAGAAGCGACGCGATATGACCCAGACAATTCAGAAGTTGCTGAAGACATGGCCCTCTTCGAGCGACCTGTGCTTGAGCGCCTCACCCGCCGCCCTTATCGGGATGTGGCCTTCCGACGGAAAGTGCGGGAAGCCTACGGCTACCGGTGCGCAATGTCGGGGTTGCAGCTGCGAAACGGGGGAGGGCGTCCGGAGGTGCAAGCGGCGCACATTCGCCCCGTCGAGCACAATGGCAGCGACTCCGTGCGCAACGGGCTCGCCCTTTCGGGGACGCTGCACTGGATGTTCGATCGCGGCCTGATTTCGGTGGCCGATGACAATGCGACGATCCTCGTGTCTCGAAACAAGGTGCCGGGGGATGTCGTCGACCGGCTTTTACGTCCGAATGGAAAAATCTGGATGCCCGAAGACAAGAAAAGCTGGCCGCATCCAGCCAATCTGGCATGGCACCGCGAGAACATTTTTGGTCAAGTGGTCGCAGAAGGTCCCGTTCCATGGGAATAAACACTAAACTGCCAGCATGAAGAACTTCATTTCCCGAGGCATTTCGAAAGCCTTTGCGCGTGGCGCATCACAGCAGCCTGAAACGGCAAAGGCTGGTCATTCGGTAATTGACGGCATACAGACACAGCGAGACCAATTCGCGATCCTGTCGCGCTGTCTCTCGATTGATCTGGAGGTCGATCCCAAAGAAGCTCGAATATTCGCCTTTGCCGCCGTTCCGGAAGGTGACGGAGAGGGGATAGTTCATCGGCAAGGCGATCCGAAGGCCGCGCTGGAAAAACTCGACCTGTTTTGCGCAGGCTTCGCGCATGTCATTGGTCACAACATTTTGCGCCATGATTTGCCGCATCTCATGGCGGTGTCGCCTCGCTTTGCGAAGCTCGCGGACGGCCCGATCGATACACTGTGGCTCAACCCCTTGGCGTTCCCGCGAAACCCCTATCATCATCTGGTCAAGCATTACCGTGATGGGCGGCTTCAAAGCGGCCATGTCAACGATCCCGAGTTCGACGCGCGGCTTGTATTCGAGGTTCTGCGTAACCAGATCGATGCCCTTGTTGCTCTGAGCAAGTCTTCGCCAGCGACGGTGCTGGCATATCACTGGCTTTGCTGCCGAGGGGCCGGTAGCGAAGGCTTCAATCGCTTGTTCAGCGACGTTCGAGGGGCGCCCATCCCGTCCGAAGCCGAAGCGCACGAAGCCATTCGAACGCTACTCAAGGATGCTGCTTGCGGCGCGCAGGTGAATGCGGTGCTTGAGCGGCTCTTGGATAGTGCGCTGGGCTGGCCGATGGCCTATGCCCTTGCTTGGATCTCTGTCGCTGGTGGGGACTCTGTCATGCCGCCCTGGGTGCGGGCGCAGTTCCGTGACGCGGCACGGCTGGTCAAAGACCTGCGGGACACGAATTGTCGTGACCCGCAATGTTCATACTGCGCAGAGCACAACGATCCCACCCGTGCGCTTGAACGCTGGTTCGGCTTTCCAAGTTTCCGTCCGGAACCGGCCGACGAGGACGGACGCCCGCTTCAAGAAAAGATCGTGGCCACGGCGATGGAGGGCGAAAACCTTTTGGGCATTCTGCCGACCGGCACCGGGAAATCCGTCTGCTACCAGATCCCCGCCCTATCTCGGTTCGACAAAACGGGCGCGCTCACGGTCGTCATATCGCCGCTCGTGGCGCTCATGGCGGACCAGGTGCAGGGCTTGGTGCGGGCTGGGATTTCCTCGGCGGTGACGATCAACGGTCTTTTGTCTTTGCCTGAGCGGCAGGATGGGCTCGACAAGGTGCGGCTCGGGGACGCGGCGATCTTGCTGATTTCGCCCGAACAACTGCGCAGCACGACCGTTCGGTCGGTGTTGGCCCAACGTGAGGTCGGGCTGTGGGTGTTGGACGAGGCGCACTGTGTGTCCAAATGGGGGCACGATTTCAGACCCGACTACCGCTATGTCGCGCGGTTCATCAAGGAAAGCTCCGGAGACGAACCGGCGCAGGTGCTTTGCCTGACCGCTACGGCAAAGCCGGACGTCGTGCAGGACATTCGCAATCACTTCAAAGAGCGGCTTGGCTCTGAACTGACGTTGATCGATGGTGGTGCATCGCGGTCGAACCTGAGTTTTCAGGTGTTGCCAACGCAGCGGGCGACCAAGATGACCGATATCCTCGATGCGATAGAGGCACAGCTTCCTGGCGAGGGCGTCTCGGGCGCGGTCGTCTATTGTGCGACACGCAGCGCCACCGAGCGCGTTGCCGATTTTTTGAAGCAACAGGGCATCTCTGCCGAGCGGTATCATGCGGGCCTGAGCGCCGATGACAAACGTGAAATCCAAGAGGCCTTCCGCATTGGTATGCTGCGGGTAATCGCGGCCACCAACGCCTTCGGGATGGGGGTGGACAAGCCGGACATTCGATTGGTTGTTCATGGGGACGTGCCGGGGTCTCTGGAGAACTACCTGCAAGAGGCGGGTCGCGCCGGACGGGACCGTGAGCCTGCGACTTGCATCCTTATGTTTAACAACGAGGACGTAGACCGGCAGTTCAGCCTTAGCGCGCGGTCACGGCTCGCGCGGCACGAAATCGGTGCGATCCTGAAGGCGCTTCGGAGGCTCGATGTTCGGACCGGAAAAGGTGGTGAGATTGTCGCTACGCCGGGTGAGATCGTGCATGAGGAGAAGGACCGGGATTTTCAACGCGACAGCAACACCGACGATACGCGGGTGAAGACGGCCGTCGCTTGGCTCGAAGAGGCGCACCTTCTGAACCGTGAAGAAAACCGGGTGCAGGTGTTTCCCGCGTCGCTCCGGGTAAGGAGTATGCAGGAAGCCCGCGAAATCCTCGCATCCGCTGAGATCACGGAGCGGCGGCGCAGGGATCTGGCAGCCATCGTGCAGCATATCATCAACGCGCCGCAGGAAGAGGGCATAACCACGGACGAACTCTGCGGGGTCAGCGGGCTGTCGGTATCCGGCGTGCGCAAGGCGTTGGCGGATCTCGAGTCGCTCGGCATTGCCAAGGACGACACAAACATCACCATCTTCGTGCATATCGGTGGTAAGACCTCGTCCCCCAATCGTTTCGAAGCAGCATCGAGGTTGGAAGCAGACCTAGTTGCGATCCTGAGGGAACAGGCACCTGACGCGAAGATAGACGAAGCTTTGCCCTGCCATCTTGGTTCGGTCTCGCAGGCCCTGCGGGAGCGTGGTCACGCCTCGGTGCGGCCTGACATTGTCGAGGGGCTTCTCCGCGGGATCGCGCAAGATGGCCGAGACATGGATGGCGGAAAAGGCAATATCGGCCTGCGCAAAGTCTCCAAGAGCAGCCTTTTGGTGCGTCTCCAGAGATCGTGGGCGACGATTGAGCAGACCGCTCAGCTTCGCAGGCAAGGGGCCGAGCGTCTGATGTCCCATTTGATTGGAAAAGTGCAGGCGGGACAGCGTCGCAAAGATATTCCGGTCGAGACCACGTTGGGCGACCTGCTGGCCGCGATCAACAGCGATGCTTTGTTACGGGCTTCGGTCAATGATCCGTCCAAGTTGATGGACCGGGCGCTCTTGTGGTTGCATGAACAGCAGGTGGTAACGCTGGGCAAGGGATTGTCCGTGTTCCGCTCCGCGATGACGTTGCACATAAACCCCAAAGGTGGCGGTTTCACCAGCCAGCATTTCGCGCCGCTCGAAGACCACTACAGCGAACAGACTGTCCAGACTCATGTGATGGCGGCCTACGCGACCAAAGGCATTGATGATATCGATCAGGCGCAGCGGCTCGCGCATGACTATTTCGCAATGGATCAATCCGACTTCATGAAGGCGTGGATGCCCGGCCGGATGTCAGAGTTCAGGCGGCAGGCGACGCCCCAATCCTATGCTGAAATTGTCGACCAACTGGGCAATAGGACCCAGGAGCAAATCGTGCGGGACGACCGCGAACAGACGAATGTGCTTGTGCTCGCGGGGCCGGGCTCGGGCAAGACGCGCGTGCTTGTCCATCGTGTCGCTTATCTGGTCCGGATTAGGCGCGAGGATCCCAACGGTATTCTGGTGCTCGCCTACAATCGTCACGCGGCCGCCGAAATTCGGGAGCGCTTGCGACGCCTGGTTGGCGAAGATGCTCGTTTCGTGACCGTTTTGACCATTCATGCCCTGGCCATGCGCTTGGTCGGGGCGAGCTTCGCAGGGCGGGCAGGGGCCGAAGCGCCCGATTTTGATACACTTCTGACTGATGCAGCAGGCCTTTTGCGTGGCGACGGGTTGGACAAGGTCGAGGCCGAAGCATTGCGAGATACCTTGATCCAAGGGTTCCGCTGGATTCTTGTAGACGAATATCAGGATGTAGGTCCCGAGGAATATGCCTTGATCGCGGCTGTAGCCGGCCGCAGCATCGACGACCCCGATCAACGGATCAGCCTCTTCGCGGTCGGCGATGACGATCAGAACATATATGCGTTTGCCGGCGCATCAGTGCGCCACATTCGTCAGTTCGAACAGGATTACTCGGCCAAGCCGGTCTTTTTGACCGACAATTACCGCTCGTCGAAGAACATCATCGCTGCTGCGAACGCCGTGATCGAAGGATCGCGTGAGCGTATGAAAACAGGGCATGGGATCACCGTCGACCAGTCGCGGCAGAAAGAACCGGCCGGGGGGATCATGGAAAGCCTCGACCCGGTTGCGCATGGGCGGGTTCAGATTCTTGGCTGTCCGGCTGGGAATGACGCTCAGGCCCTTGCAGCGGTGGGCGAGATGATCCGTTTTTCAAAACTCATTCCCGACTGGAGCTGGAAAGGCGCGGCAATCATCTCTCGTGATTGGCGCAAGCTGCTGCCGGTCCGCGACTATGCCGAGGCACATGGGATTCCCGTCGAAATGGCGAACGAGAACCTGCCAAGTGTCTGGCGCACCCGCGAGATGCAAAGATTCATTGGCGGTTTGCGTGAGATGCAAGAGCCGATGGTCAGCCTGGGGGACCTGACCGAGATCCTGAACACGATACCCGCAAACCGCTGGACGGACCGGATTGGTGAAGGGCTTGGCCAGCTTGCACGCGAGGTGGATGGAAAATCGCTCCCAACCTCTGATGTGATAGAATGGTTCGCGGAGTGGTCCAGGGATTCATGGGGAGAGCAGCGCGGCCTCAAGCTGTTGACAGCTCACCGCGCCAAGGGGCTTGAGTTCGACGATGTCGTGATCCTGGATGGCGGCTGGGAAAGGCCATCGCGAAACGAAGACCAAGACGCGCCGCGGCGATTGTTCTATGTTGCCATGACGCGCGCGCGAAGAAATCTGATCGTCATGAGCAACGACAACCACGAATACCTGCCGACCGCGTCGCCTTCCGTGGTAACACGGCACGTTGTTCCCGATTTGGCGACGGTTCCAGGCCCGCGCAGATATTTCCAGTCGCCCGAAATGAAGATGGTCGACCTGTCTTTCGCAGGACGCCAGGGTGATCGACACGTTGTCCATCACGCGATCGCTGAGGCAAATGTCGGAGCGCCCGTCAGGCTCGCGAACAGCGGCGATCGCTGGCAGATCGAGGATGATCGAGGGCGGGCGCTCGGACGGATGTCAAAAGCCTTCCAGCCACCGACGGGCACGAAATTCGTCTCCGGCGAGATTGCGGCCATCATTCGTTGGCGCAAAGAGGATGCGGATGAGCGGTTTCATCACTTGATAAAACGAGATGACTGGGAGGTCGTAGTGCCTGAACTGGTCTTCGAAGAGGTCAGAGGCGGCTAAAAGGCTTAGGAGTTGTCAGAACGGAAGTTATGGGCGTATTCCGTTGAAAAACTCGCGCTTGATCGAGGGTCATCCTGCTGATTCAATTCCTGCAAGGTTTGGGGGGACTGGCGATGATGGGAC
>NZ_WTUX01000020.1:2175-9366 GCF_009882975.1 Maritimibacter harenae | reverse complement strand
GCCCAGGCAGTGACCGGAAAAAGGGGCCGCGGCGTTTCTGTTCGGACCGTGAGGATCCTACGTTCGCCTTGTGATCACGCGACGACGCCAAAAGTACGGGAGGCCCGGCGCTCGGACACGCCCAGTTCCTGCCAAACATGGTCAATGCACTTGCGGCGTCGCGAAGGGCTCAGAAGTTTCCCCTGGCTACCTTGGGCAGGATGAGCTTGTCCAAGGTCAGGTCAGACACCGCTCGACGCAGCCGCTGGCACTCTTTTTCAAGCTGCTTCAGCCGTGCGAGTAATGACGGTTGCGCCTCGCCGTACAACTTGCGCCATCGATAGAACGTCTGTTGTGTCATGCCAATATGTCGCACCGCCTCGGCAATCGCCGTCCCCTGCCCCTGAGGAACTTCAACCTGCCGAAGCTTCGATACAATTTCTTAGGGCTTCTCTCGTTTTCCAGCCATCGCTGATCCTCCAAGTTATGGGTCAAATCCATCCCTGCTGGTGGACCACTTTCAGGGGTTTACTCCATGGTCACGGGTTCAATCTCTGTCACATCCCCCATTTTTCTCAACTGGACGTGCGCTGAGCAGTCCTCGTATTCTATGTTTGCGTTGGGCTGATTTTCTGTGACTCGTTGATAAGAACCACGAGCAGATCAAGGATCTGATCGCTGTTGCGTTCGAGCATCATCATGTGTCCGTTTCCGGTGATGTCGTGGTCGGGTAAGTACACAAAGCGGCTGATCATCCCTTGTTCCGTCAGGAAATCGCCGATAGCGGAGTCCGTAGCGGGAGGATGATCGGGGTCGCTGTCGCCGGTGACAATCAGCACCTGGGTTCCGGCCAGTGCATTTGGGGTCAACATCCGCAATTGCTGCCCTTCGAAATTGATACGCTCCAGAAAAAGTTGCCGGGGGACTGCCTGCAGTCCGGCAAGGTAACTGTCCGTGTGTTGACGAGGAAACTGCGTGCTTGAGCCGATTAGTTTGGCGCGGGCTGCCTCATGGCTGAGTACAACCGGCCCGTTCGGATGTACATCGAGTGGAACGCCGGCAAATTCCATGACCAATCGATCCGGGCCTTGGGACATCAGTTTGGCGGCTGGCTGGATGTTGCCTGGCGGGCCAGGCGCGACCGCGACCAAACGGCTGACCCGGCCGGCCAGCAATTCGGCAATCCGCCAGCCAATGGCGCCGCCCATTGAATGGGTCCAGAGGATGATTTCGCCCTTGAGAGTTTTTACCGCCGCGGCGATCTGGTCGGCAACGAGCTGTCCCGTCAACTTTTCGGGCGGGACATAGCCGCTGCGGCCGCACCCCGGCCAATCGACGCATATGACGCGATCACCGGTGCGAGCGAGCCGTATAGCCCAACCTTCCCGGTTATCCGGCGTCTGCAACCAGCAGGCGCCAGTGTGCATGCCGCCGTGTACCATGACGTGCGTTCTTGCGAAATTGGTGTCAGCCGGGACAATGATGTCGGCGTAAACGCCATCCGGCCCAAGGGGGCCGGATGTTTTGGACAGGCATGCGTCCTCAATCATTGGATGCCATTACCTTCGGGCAACCTGAAGCTGCACCCTCCAGGGATCAAAGCGTTGGGACGCATCAGAGGACGCTGTCGATGGCGTCGGCCAATTCGCGTGGGCGTGTCATCATTGCCTGATGGCTGCCGGGACTTTCGGCGGTTTTGGGATTTTCCAGGCGGGACGCCATGTTGCGATAGACCTCAGCAGGCATGGCCATATCTTCTTTGAGGAAGACGTAGGCAGATGGGTGTTTCTTCGCCCAGAAGCTGTTGAGGCGGATCGACTGATCGAGCCATCCCATCGGGCAGGATATCAACCGCTGCGCAAGCCGGTCCAAGCTTTCCGTGTCGGCGTCCTGCATGAAAGCGTTGTCCCACAACTCCCGGGTCATGGGGACTGTGTTGTCAGGAGATGCGCTGGCCATCGCGGTAAGACCTCCCACAAGTTCGGCGGGCAGTACATCATTTATGCATTCGCCATCGAGCAGGACCCAGGCGTCCACAAAGGTAATGTTTTTTACTGCATCCGGCATAGCGTCAGCCACCAATTGCGCCAGCGGGCCGCCGCCGCTATGTCCGACTATTGCGAACTCTGTCCAGCCTTGGTCCTTGATCCTGCCAATGAGGTCGTCGGCCATTTTGGAAAGTGTCACCCTGGCCCTGTTGTCGTTCTTTTCGTGGCCCAACATTGTGGGGTGGAAGGTCTCATGGCCCTTCTCTTCAAGCGCTGCGGCGACGTCGTCCCACGCCCAGCCGCCCTGCCAGCCTCCATGCACCAATACGATTTTCATGATTACCTCCCATAGGGTTATGATGTTATTCAGCGTATATATGGTAGAATAGCTTCGTCCCATATGCAACCATAATTAGTTCCAATTGCAACTATGAAATCGGTAGTGCCCCACGGGGTGGTGTAAGAGGCCGCGCGCGAAGCCTTTTGGCTTAGCGCAGCGCGCGGCCTGACTGGCGGCCACCGCGCTTCTTCGTAGTCTGAGGTTGTTCGACGACCGACGACAACGAAGGAGAGCACGATGACCGAGACCATGATCGACCTTCCGGGGGTGATCGCCAAGAGCGATGACACGGATTTCCTGCGCGAGCTGATCCAGGACGCCGCGCAGCGGCTGATGGACATCGAGGTGGCCGCCGTGTGCGGTGCCGCGCATGGCGAGCGTAGCCCGGACCGTGAGAACCAGCGCAACGGCTACCGGCCGCGGCAATGGGATACGCGCGCGGGCAGCATCGGGCTGAACATCCCGAAGCTGCGCAAGGGCAGCTATTTCCCGACCTTTCTGGAGCCGCGCAGAACGGCCGAGAAAGCATTGATGGCGGTCATACAGGAGGCCTATATCCACGGCGTCTCCACCCGCGCCGTTGACGATCTGGTGCGCGCTATGGGTCTGACGGGCACGTCGAAGAGCCAAGTGTCGCGGCTCTGCGAGGAGATCGACGAGCGGGTCGATGCCTTCCTCACCCGGCCCCTCGAAGGCGACTGGCCCTTCCTCTGGCTCGACGCGACCTACGTGAAGCTGCGCGAGGGCGGTCGGATCGTCTCGATGGCGGTGATAGTGGCCGTCGCCGTCAACACGGACGGACGCCGGGAGATCCTGGGGATCACGGTCATGCCCTCGGAAGCCGAGACGTTCTGGGCCGACTTCCTGCGGTCTCTCACGCGCCGAGGGCTGCGCGGCGTGCAGCTGGTGATCAGCGACGCCCACGAGGGTCTGAAGGCCGCTGCGCGCAAGGTCTTGGGCGCCGGATGGCAGCGTTGCCGCGTGCATTTCCAGCGCAACCTGCTGGCCCGCGTGGGCAAGGCCAACAAGCCGGTGGTCAGCGCCGTGGTGAAGACCGTCTTCGCCGAGAAGGACCGCGACCAGGCCCATGCCCGCTGGCGCGAGGTGGCCGACAACCTTCGTGACCGGTTCCGGGATGTCGCGGAACTCATGGACGAGGCAGAGCATGACGTCCTCGCCTACATGGCCTTCCACGAGAGCCTGCGCTCGAAGTTGCACAGCACGAACCCGCTGGAGCGCGTTAACAAAGAGATCAAACGGCGGACCAATGTCGTGGGGATATTCCCCAATAGAGAGGCCGTCGTCCGCCTCGTCGGGGCGCTCATGCTGGAGCAAAACGATGAGTGGGCCGTCTCCCCGCCGCTACATGCCGGTGGAAAAGTTGACCGCCATGTGTAACCATCCCGATGCAGCGACGATGATCGCCGCACAGTGAACGAGCAACACCAGCTATGAAGAAGCAGGTGGACGTCAGTTCCTACACCATCTCCCGGGACACTACCATGAAAACCATGAAATCCGATGAAAGCAGAAATGAGAAGGATATGGGTTTACAGGACCGCGATGCGGTCCTGAACGGTACTGAAATACCGTTCGCCTACAAAGCCTCCTATATTCTCAACTTCTATCGAGAGCCCTTGTTCAGGGTTATTGAAAATGAGCTTGGTCTGAAGCGATCCGAGGCGATCTTGCTGATTTTTTTGTCGTTTCGCGATGGCGTGGCGGCCCAGGAAATGTGCGATCTGACCGGTCATTCCAAGACCAATGTAAGCCGCGCGGTCAACGCGCTGAACAAAAATGGCATGATCACACGAGATGTCGATCCGGGTGATAATCGCCGCCAATTGCTCTACCTGACCGATCTGGGACGGCGTGCGTATAGTGCATTCATTCCCGAACTCATGGCCAGGGAGGCGTCCATGCTGGCGCCCCTGACAAAGGCGGAGCGGCGGCAATATATGTCGCTACTGACGAAGATCGCTGGCGGCGTTCCAGGTTGGACTGGTAAGAGCGACGATCTGGATGCGAGCGCACGGCGCATGCGCCGTAGATTCGTTGATTAACTCCAAGCGTCAAAGGGGCATTTCTTATCGCATGTGCAGTGGGCGGCCATTTCCTTTGGAAACCTAGGGCCTTACCCGTCAGTGAAAAAAGCCGCCATTCCAATCGGCGGTAGCCAGTCAATTGGGCAGCATTTTTCTGAAGAGGTGGAGCCGCAAGAGCATGCTCTCCAAAAATCAGAAGCCATTTTGAATGCCTGCAAATTGAAGGAAGATAAAGACAACAACGAGTCGATTTTCTCCATCAAACGTGTTGTCCCCCGTCAGCGCCCCTGGGACTTCTGAATTGATTTCGTAACGGAGGGTTTCTGGCTCATCGTAACCGCCAAGGAGTGGAGATGAGACAGAAACCCGGAACACGCAAAGAACCTGCCGAGAAGGTCGTGAAGGACATCCGGCGGCGGACCAGGAAGCACCATTCGGCCGAGGAGAAGATCCGGATCGTGCTGGAGGGCCTCCGCGGCGAGGACAGCATCGCCGAGTTGTGCCGACGCGAGGGGATCGCGACAAGCCTGTATTATAGCTGGTCGAAGGAGTTCCTTGAGGCCGGCAAGAAGCGGCTTGCAGGCGACACGGCGCGGCAGGCGACGAGCCCCGAGGTCAAGGAACTGCGGCACGAGGCAGCCGCGCTCAAAGAAGCCGTCGCCGACCTCACGCTGGAGAACCGCCTGCTCAAAAAAGCATGCTCGGGGATGGGGAGTTCGAGGAATGAGATACCCCGCAACCGAGAAGCTGGAGATCATCCGGCAGGTGGAACATTCGCACCTGCCGGCGAAGCAGACTCTGGGCCTTCTCGGCATCCCGAGGACGACGTTCTACCGCTGGTATGACCGCTACCTGTCACTCGGCGCCGCCGGGCTCGAGGACCGTCCCTCACGCCCGTCCCGGGTGTGGAACCGGATCCCGGACAAGGTGCGTGACGAGATCGTCGAGTTGGCCCTCGACGAGCCGGAGTTGTCGCCGCGGGAGTTGGCGGTGCGGTTCACGGACACGAAGCGCTACTTCGTCTCGGAAGCCAGCGTTTACAGGCTCTTGAAGGCACAGGACCTGATCACGAGCCCGGCGTTTGTGGTCATCAAAGCTGCCGACGAGTTCCACGAGAAGACGACCCGGCCGAACCAGCTTTGGCAAACTGACTTCACCTACTTCAAGGTGGTCGGCTGGGGCTGGTTCTACCTGTCGACGATCCTCGACGACTTCAGCCGCTACGTCATTGCCTGGCGGCTCTGCACTACGATGAAGACCTCGGATGTGACTGCCACCCTGGAGGATGCTCTGATCGCATCTGGCTGTGACCGCGCCACGGTCGCGCATCGGCCTAGGCTGCTCAGCGACAATGGCAGCAGTTACATCTCCGGGGAGCTGGCCGACTGGATGGCCAGCCGGAACATGGATCATGTTCGCGGTGCCCCGTGCCACCCACAAACCCAGGGCAAGATCGAGCGCTGGCACCAGACCCTCAAGAACCGCGTCCTGCTCGAGAACTACTACCTGCCAGGCGCCTTGGAAGCAGCGATCGGCGACTTCATCGACCACTACAACCACCACCGCTACCACGAGAGCCTCGGCAACCTCACCCCTGCCGATGTCTATCTCGGCAGGGCCGAAGCCATCCTGCGACAACGAAAGGAGATCAAAGCCAGGACCATCGAGAAGCGCCGCTTGCTGCACCGCCAGACAGCGGCATAGACTGAAACCCCATCGAGCCAGACCCTCCGTTCGAGATCAGGCGCTCGTGTTCCAAATCACCTGACGACGGACAACCGGTCCACCTCTGGGCGTAGCGGCGGTGTCTTGCAAAACAACGGTGGGCGTGGACTTGCTCAACGGCCTGTCAGGCATGCAGCCGTCGATGTTCGCGCTGGATCCGCTTCGATCGCACATCGCGCGGGAGCGTGTGATCAACCCAACCCCAGATCGCGTCCGCGGTCCCGTGCTCGAACCCGCGACCTTTGTCCAGCACACCGAAGACGCCGCTGTCCTCAAGGTTCGTGAGCAGCACGCCGGTTGGAACGTGGACGCCCAGGTAGACGGCGCCTGCTGCATCTCGCCAGGTCGTGTCGCGAACCGCACCGGTGCGCCGATCGACACCCCAGGCATGATGGAAGGGTAGTTCGCCGCAGACGGGGTCCCAAGCGTAACCCTCAAAGTAGTCCACCTCGCCTTTGAGGGTCAGATCCCATGCGTTCCGAAACGCCTGGCGCGGTTTTCCGAATGCAATGCCTGGCGGCAGCGGTTCGCCGGCCATGGGTATGCCGTGCTCGCGCAGGAAACGCGCCATCGGTTCCTGCCCGAACACGTCGGCGAAGCATGCGTCGATCAGGTCATAGAATGTGGAGGCCATTTTGGTATCCTTCGGGGTAGAGACGTGGGTCATGTGTGGGGGGCGCAAAATGCCCTGGACCGGCCGGGTGACCCGTTTTGCGGATCACCCTTGTGTGCCGGGTTCAGGGCTTGCCGTAGGGTTCGGCGGCGCGGCAGTCGCGCAGGAAGACATGGGCCGGGTCTGCGAAATTGTAATACGGCGGATCGTCGGGCCCGAGGCGTTGCCAATAGGCGGTTCTCTCGAGCGAGGCGGTGGTGTGGAGGACACCCAGGGAGGCCAGGAACAGCTCGCGGGCAGGGCGCACGTGCCCGCCGTGGGACAGGTTCATGCCGAGACCCTCGAGGTACCGGGACACATCGCGCAAGTAGGCCCGGCCCGCATCGGTATGCATGGCATCCAGCTTGTCGCTGTTCCTGACCAAGTCCGCTTTACGACGCCGCAACGCCTCTCTGGAGTAGGGAGACTCCGGCAGGTCGGATGCGAGCTTCTCCGGAAGCG
>NZ_WTUX01000020.1:0-2097 GCF_009882975.1 Maritimibacter harenae | reverse complement strand
GCCGGCCACCGCGGCCGGCCGGGGGGCCTCGGGCCAGTCCACGACAGCTTGTTGCAGGTCTTCCAAGCGACGCTCGGTCGCGGGCGACCAGTCAGCGGGCTCGATCACGTCGAGGACTTCGAGGGTGTGGCCGCGGAGGTCCTCGAGGTGCAAGGACAGGCCGTGCTCTTGCACGCGGGGGTGTGTGGCCGGGTCTTCAGCGAGGAGGCAACGGGCGGCGGCCAAGCCGGCCACCTCGGCAAACGTCATCTTGTAGAAGATGGCGAGGGCGGAGAGCAGGTTGTCCCTGGGCGAGACGCTGTGAAACGTGGGGCAGAAGGGCTGCCGCTGGATCGACAGGTGGGATGTCAGGTACATGAGGTGATCCTTTCAGGGTCAGGTCTTGTGTCGAAATCTGGCCTCGTGGGCCTTGAGGAGTGGTTGGGTGCAGACCCCCGCGTGGTGAGGCGAGGGGCTGTTCCTTGCGGATTGGGGACGTCCGGCTCAGCCGGCGACCGGTGCCCAGAGCGCTGGCAGGGTAGGCACATCGAGGCCGCCGTAGCCGGCCGCGTTGAGGCAGAGGTCACGTCGCGTGCGGAACCGCTGGCGCGATATGATGGCTGCGGTCGCGAGATACCTGTCAGCCGCGGCGCGCGGGGCCTTGCGGGACATGTGAAGGTTCATCCCGATAGCCTCAAAGAGCCGCGCAAGGTGGCGCATGAGCTCGAGGCCCTCCGGGCTGTCGAGCCAGGCGTCGCCCGCGTCGATGAACGCGGTCATCATGCGTCGGAGAGACGTGCGGCCGTAGGCTGACCCCGGAATGGATTTCGCGGAGTTGATGCCCGCCTGTGCTTCCATGACAAGCTCTGCGAACCCGGCCCGCACGTCGAGGTCATGAACGGCTTTGTAGGCGGAATAGGACAGTATTGCGCGTGGGTCGCGTTTCGGCAGGGCGCCGATCCGAACGAGACCTGCCGCCAGCTTGCGGGGGTCCCACTGGATGTCCGCGAGATCCACGACGAAGCCGTTGAACGCCTCGTGGCGAGCGCCCAGCACGGCGCGATCCGTGAGGCAGGCGATCAAATGTGCCAGCTGCATGCTCTCCTCGAATGGAAGCTTGGCTTCCAGGAATGAGGTCTCGAGCGCGATGGCGATCTGCCCGCAGCGGGCGGCGCCGTCTGTGTGCCCGTGCGTATCGTTGAAGGCCTCACGGGCCTCGGTAACAGCGCGCGCGGTGTCTGGGTCGTCGGCCTGGGCAAGAACGGTGACCAGCGCGTCGAATTGCGCCAGGATCGCTTGAGGAGACAGATCCGTGGCGGGTCCCATAACATCGGGGTAAAGTCGGCAATCGAAGACCGGGGTCTTGCCCGGCTCAATCATGGCCACGCATTCTGCATAGCTCAGTCCGGCCTTCAGGGACATGTCGGCAACCAGGGTCTCGGTCCCCGGGGTGATCCCGGCCATTGTTGCAATCGGAAGTCTCAGCATGATCAGCTCCTACGCTGTTTGGTGTCGCTGAACAGGACATCGGTACGTTGGATCCGGGTCGGAAAAAATCGGGCCGGGAAATTTCGAAAAAACCTCGAAAAACCTTGTAAGCAATTGCCAATAATAAAAATATTTTTTACGCGAACACGAAGCAGGGCAATCCAACCGGGACCTTGCCTTGGTCAAAGGGTTTTCTGGGTCCCAAGCGTGGGGATCGGAAAACGGCCAAAGACCATGGCACAGAGCGCGCCCTGACCTGACTAAGTGACCGCTGATGCAGGTCACATGGCGTAGCGGGCCCAAGATACAGGATCCTGTTGCGGGTTGCGCCGGGGGTCGCGGCCTCAAGGAGGCGGCAGGACGCGCCCGGCATGCATGGCTTCGATCTCGGCCAGCGTGCGCTGTTTGATGCGCTTGCCCCCTGGTGCGATGATCACCACGCCGCGGTTCGGCGGGAACTTCTTCAGCGCCTTCGGGGCCCATTTCGTGGTTTCCGTGACCGCTTTTATCACCAATCGTTTGAGCACGGGCCGATCCTCCGCGAAACACGACGCGACATGGAATTCCGCGTTCATGAGAGGCGCCAGGCGCTCGAACGCGCGGAGAAAGGCCTGGCGTTGGGTTCGCCAC
>NZ_WTUX01000002.1:259359-259625 GCF_009882975.1 Maritimibacter harenae | reverse complement strand
CGTCCACCGAGCGGAACGACGAGTGGTTGATGAAGATCCCGTTCGTGATCATGTCGAGACGACCATCCTGAATCAGGTCCGCCTGCTCGTTGGCACCCGCACGCACGAACTGTCCGCCGGCATCGGTGAGGCTTTCCTCGGTCACGCCCGCCTCTTCCAGCATGAACAACGCCACGTTGGACGTGATGTTGCCCGAGCGGTTGATGCCGATGCGAAGCGGCGCGCCGCTGCCGGCGATGTCGTCGAGGCTGTCGATGTCGTATTCT
>NZ_WTUX01000002.1:256490-259325 GCF_009882975.1 Maritimibacter harenae | reverse complement strand
CGAGGAAGAAGTGCATCGGCGCCCAGTTGTACATGTAGCCGATGGCACGCATGTTCTCGATGGGTTCACCGAACGGCTCTCCGCCCTGAAGAGCGATCTGCGCTTCGGCGTCGTGCAATAGGCCCAGGTCGGTCCGGTCACTGCCAAGCAGACCGATGTTGGCGAAGCCGCCGCCGGTCGCCTGATACGTGACGACCGAATCGCCGTCATCGGCCTTGACGGCACGGTCGATGCCGGCACCCAGAAGCGACCACAGGCCACCCGGGTTGCCGCCCGACAGGGTCAGGTTCACGGGATCGGCGGACACCGCCGTCGACGAGATTGCGAGGCCAAGCGTTGCGGCCAGAATCGAGTACTTCATAAGTCTCCTCCCTTGGATTTCCACGAACCGCCTCCCAGCGGTTCTGGGTTCTTGTCCATCCCATCGCGGATGCCGGGGATCCCGGGTGATCGCTACTGGAATTTAGACGTCTATGTTTTTAGCGCCGACAAGATGGCGCGTCAATAAATTAGATATCTCATTTATAGCTTTTAAACCGCTGCTGGCTCGCCTGGCCTCTTTCTCGCGCGCTGGTTGCGCGCCGAGGAGGTCGGGAAGCCTGATTGGGCAGATTAATCAGGAAATGTAGGGGTAGGCGCCGGCGGCGCCCGTCAAATCTTGGCCAGCGAACGGGTCGGCGGGACCCGGAGTCCGCGCGCGGCACCATCTTTCTCGTCTTGTTCGAGATTGCGAATGATGGTCGTCAAACCGTGCCGCAGGACCTTCACTTCGTCTTCGCTCAATCCTTTGACCGCGATATCGTTGCTCTCCACCGCCATCGGCTCAAGCACGTCGCGCAATTCCCAGCCACGCTCGGTCAGAAAGGCATGTACGCGCCGCCTGTTATCACCGACGTTGCGCCGTGCGATGAATCCCTGCTCCTCCATCCGAAGAAGCGCGGTGTGGGTCGTGGGCTCCGTGAGGTTTGCGCGCTCGGCCAGTTCACGTTGCGACAANAAATCCATTGCCCGAAGGTCACACCTTCGCTGGTCAGGCGCATCTGAAGCGAACGGTTGAAAGACCGCGCGGCGAGCCGGATGAGACGAGCCAGACGTTCTTCGTCGTAATCCGGGGCGCCGCCGACCTTGGGGGCCGGCGTCTTGCCCTCTGCCGAAACATCTTCGCTCATCGCAGATCAACCCCTTGTTCGAATACCCTTTTCCGGCCGGACCGGGCATTGAAGCGCAGGATGGCCGTTCAGTCCGGGTCTGGCAAGTGCGCTTTGCGAAACCGTGATTGATCCCTCAAGGTATGAGCAAACAAGCTTATTCCTGCGTCATTCCTGCCGCCATTGCCTCGCTGTAGCCCGGACGCACACGGACATCGACCACCGCGACCGATCCACGGCCCACCGCGGCGATCGCTTCGGCAAATACCTCGCCCAAGTCTNGCGCGCGCCATGGCGGCGATATCGATGTCCGGCTCGTCGATGGCCTGGCCTACGTGCTTGTTTTCGACGGGGCGGCCGCGGTCGCGGGCAATACGTTCCTGGTGGATTTCGTCGTTGAAGTAGGATCGGTTGTTGGCCACCACTATCAGCAAGGGCACCTCGTGATGCACGGCCGTCCAAAGCGCCGTGCAGCCCATCAGGAAATCCCCGTCGCCCAGCACTGCCACAGGCAAACGCCCCTGCCCGCGCAGCGCCAAGGCGGAGCCGACCGCCATGCCGGGGCCGGAGCCGATGCCCGCACCGCCATCGTAGCCGAGGTAGTCCAAGGGTCCCGCGAAATCACATTTCTCGCCGTTCCAGCTGAGCGTCAGGCGCAGGTAGCTGGGCTCATGCCCCCGAACCGCCAGGGCCAAGGCGTCTGCAAGGCTGTCGACTGAGATTTCGCCTTTCGCCCGTGGCTTGGGATCAGCGACCAAGAGCGCCTGCTCGCCCTGCTCCGCGACGTGACCGATGTCGCAAAGCGCTTTGACCACATCATCGGGGCGCGCCAATAGCGTGAAATCCGTGGCCGGCATCGCCTGGTGGTCCAGCGACCAGCCGTTCTGAAGAAAGGGCTCGAGCGTCACGTTAACCACGCGGGTCGCGCCGGGCTTCAACCCGGCCTGATCCAGTGTCCCCGCAGGGTCGACCCAGTCGAAGGAAACGACAAGATCCGCGTCCGCGATCACCTTGCCCGCTTCGGGCGAGAGGAAGTAGCCCGGCGCTCCAGCATGCAGCGGATGGCGCGTCGGGAAGGCGGCCGCTACCTTGATGTCGGTCACCACCTTGGCGCCGAAGCGTTCGGCCAGCGCAACCCGGCGCTCCCAGTCTCGGCCATCGCGCGAAACCCGCCCCATCAGGAAAACCGGTGCCTCTGCGCCCTCGAGCATGTCCCACAGCTTTTTCGCATCCGGCGCGGCAACAGCCGGTCGCTGCGGGGCANNNNGCGTAGCGCGCCGGGTCGGGAAGCGCCGGCAGGACATCCAGCNTTTTCTTCCTGAACGCTCACGTCGAAACAGACATAGGTGGGCGCCATCGGGGGCGTGGCCGTGATCGACGCGGCGCGCAGCATGGATGCCAACGAGGCATCAAGCGAGGCCGGCTGGTCGTCCCACTTCACGTAAGGACGCACCACCGCCGCCTGGTCCCGCGAGGTATGCAACCAGTCGATCCACGGCCGCCGCTTGGCCGCATCGACCGGTCCGGTGGCGCCGTAGACAAGCATTGGCACCCGGTCGCACCAGGCGTTATATAGTGCCATCGCCGCATGCATGAGCCCCACGTTGGCGTGCAGGATCACGCCCAGGGGTTGCTCGGTCACCTTGGCCCAGCCGTGCGCGATCGCCACTGCGTGTTCTTCATGCAA
>NZ_WTUX01000002.1:256294-256403 GCF_009882975.1 Maritimibacter harenae | reverse complement strand
TCGACCCGGTTCGCGGCCCGGTGCGCCGTGGAAAGATCGCGGCTCCAGATCGCGCACGTCAGCCCCACGTCGAGCCCGTTGACCTCCGACAACATTTCGGCTTCGTCGA
>NZ_WTUX01000002.1:253000-256276 GCF_009882975.1 Maritimibacter harenae | reverse complement strand
TGAAGCCCATGACCCGGTCGAAATGCGCCCTGCTGACCAGCGAGCCCATCGTGGTGCCTTCCTCGGTGGGAATGCCAGGCTTGAAGCGCTTCACCTTATCGGCCAGCCGCTCGACCACGGCGTCGTGCAATTCGTCGTGAAGGAACGCTCTGCTGGTCGAACCGCAGGACTGGCCGCACCAGCCGAAGTTCATCCCCGCGACGATCGCGTCCGCCACCTTGTCTGGATCACTGTCCGGATAGGCGATCAGAGCGTTCTTACCGCCAAGTTCGAGAAGCACCGGCTTTATCGTGTCGCTGGCGCCATGCATGACGGCCCGGCCCGCGCCCACCGATCCGATCAGGGTCACCTTGGCGACATCCCGATGCGCAGCCAGACCAGCACCCGCTTCCGTGCCACCCGGCAGAACGGAAAAAACGCCAGCGGGCAGCAAGTCCTCGACGATTTCCANCCGGCGGCTTGATGATAACCGCATTACCTGCCGCCAGCGGCGCGGCCATCTTGCCTCCACAGAACATGAACGGATGATTGAATGCGAGGATACGCGCCACCACGCCCATCGGCTCTCGCGTGGTCATGTTCACCCGATCGGGGCCCATCGGGATCGTGTCTCCCTTCATCTCGGTCACGAGGCCGGCGAAGAATTCCATTTGCGCGGCAGCGACGCCCGCGTCCCCCNCGTGTTCGCGCAGCCGCGCGGCGATTTCCTTGAGAATTCGGGCCCGCTCCAGCGGTGCGACATCGCGCCATTCGCGAAAGCCTGCATCCGCAGCAACCACGGCCGCATCGACGTCGGCCTGAGTCGCCACGGCGACAGGCGCCAAGGCTTTGCCGGTCGCCGGATTCACCGTGTCTTCGTAACCGCCCGCGCTCGGCTTGTGCCAGCGCCCACCGTAATAGAGATCACGGTGTTTCGGCAGCGATGCCTCTATATCGAGGCGCGATGACTCGCCCATCACAGGTCTCCTCCCCGTTTGTCGGCGCGCCCCTCTCCCAGAAGCCGCGCCCATGAATTTGTCGTATCGTGCCATATCGGCGGTCGTGGACGTCGCCACGACGTCTCTGCCGGTTCAGACCGACATGTCGCTCAAGAGTTGCAGGAAACGCTTTCCGGACATCACTTCACGCAGCGGCAACTTGGCTTGCTCGGCGTCCAGTTCGGCGTCGTATGACAGCCCGCGCCCGTCCCAGAACCACCAGTAGACGATCTCGCCCTGCTTGTCGCGGATCGGCATCCGGAAGGTAGGGAACGCGCCGTATGCCTCGGGCACGGCGACGTTTTCCACGAAACTGCACGCGGCGCCAGCCTGCGCCAGCGCCCGGTCGACCGGGATCATGGCCATGAACCGGGTCTCACCCGCGACCAGGGTACCAAGATCCGCGGGTCGATCTTCGTGGAGCCGGTCCAGCGCGCGAACCACTGGCGGGTAACTCGGATGCATGTGCGTGACCTGCACGTAAGCAAGTCCGCCGTCGGTGGTGATTTCCAGCACGTCTCCGGGCTTCAGTTCACTCATCTTGCACCCCCTTCAAAGGCTGTAGGCTTCCTGCGTCGACGGATGGAACAGTTCGTCCACCGAAACGCGTCTCGGCGACAGTCCCTGCGCGTGGTGATAGCCAAGGAACTTCTCAAGCACGTGCGCATTGCCAACGACGCCGTAGGTCCAGGGGTCCTGCCCCATAAGCGCTTGCGCACGGTTCAGGTTATCCTCGACGAAGGGCATGGTGACCTTGGTCGCCGAAGTATCCTGCAGCGCGTCCTGCGCCAGCTTCTTCGATTCCGAGAATGCCTTGAGCAGAGCGCCGGGAAGCCAAGGGTGCTGGTCCGCCAGGGTGCGGCGCACTCCGAGCACGTGCATGATCGGGAACACTTTGGTCCGTCGGTAGAAATCTTCGGCAGCGCTCACGCTGTCGGAGAACAGCCGGCCAACGTGTGGATGCCCTTCGGCAAAGCAGCGCGGCCAGCGCGGACCGATGAACCCGTCGATCTCGCCCGCTTCCAGCATGCCGTTCAAGGTGGCACCCTCCGGCNGGTCGACCTTGATCTTCTCCGGACGGCCCGGCGTGTCCATGCCGCCGCGCACCCACGTGACGTCCGACGGACGCACGCCGAAGTCTTCCTCTAGGATGCCACGCACCCAGACGTTGGCCGAAAGCTGATATTCGGCGATGCCGATCCGCTTGCCCCTCAGGTCTTCCGGCTTCTCGATGCCTTTGTCGGTGCGGATGTAGACCGAGGTGTGGCGGAAGGCCCGGCTCAGGAACACCGGGACCGCAACGTAGTGCGGGTCACCGCGTGCGNTTGACGCGACCGTCGACGATGGCCCGGGTCCGGTCGTAGTTGCCCATGGCGAGGGAAAGGGTCAGGTCGCTCAAGGTGTCATCTCCTCCTGGTAAATTCCGCATTGGCGCGTGAGTTCGGCCGCCACGCCGGTTTCGGCCGAGTGCAGGATTGCGTGGCAAACTTCGAGGCTCGCCCGCCCCCAGCGCCCCGTCTGCGCCGGAGGTTTGTTGCGCCGCACCGCGGCCACCAGCGCATCGATCACTGTCTCGCGCGGGACAGTGCTCAGCGGCGTCTCCTCGAAGTGCCGCGCGAAGTCGCCGAAAACCTCCACACCGTCGGGAGTGAGGCGCAGGTCACCCCGGTCGCAGAGCACGATGACCGGGCCGAAATGTTCATGGTGACACGCAGTCGGCGGGGCGTCTCCGGCGCCATAGGTCCGCGTGGTCTTGAGGCGAGCCTCAGCCTCGGCGTCGAGCCCCTCGAGCGCCCTACGGGCGCGGCCGTAGCCTTCCGGTGACTTGTCGCCACCGAGTTCGGCCACATTGTTCATCCAGATGTCGCTGTCGAAGTGGGCGTATCCCGAATAGGTCAGAGTGGCGAAGGCGCCGCCATGGAAATCCATGAGGGCGGAGTAGGCGCCTTCCGTCGGACGCCCCGGGTCCCAGGCCCCTGTCATCGCCGAGACANAGAGTAACCGCACGATGTCGATCTGGTGGACGCCCTGGCTGAACAACACGCCACCGCCCTCTTCGGTGCGCAACTCTTCGGGTCGGCGGGGCCGGTAGAGGAAATCCGTGTAGTTGAAGGCCTGCACCATGCGCACGGCGCCCAGCGTGCCGCTATCGATCATCGCCCGCGCCTGCAGGATCGGCGCATCGAAACTGTGGCTTGGTCCCACGATCAGGTGGACGCCGGCGTCTTCGGCCGCTTTCACCATCCGATCGGCATCGTCGAGCGTGACTGCCAAGGGCTTGTCGACGAGAATGTGTTTA
>NZ_WTUX01000002.1:235160-252963 GCF_009882975.1 Maritimibacter harenae | reverse complement strand
CCTCGACGTGTTCGGCGTGCATCTGATGCGGGGTCGCGACATAGATTGCTTCCACCTCCGGATCGGCGGCCATCGCTTCCACGTCCGAATACCCCGTGCCACCGAACTCCGCCTCGAATGCATCTCGGCTCTCGGCCCGCGGCGCGGCGCAGGCCACCAGTCGCACTCGCGTATCAGCGCAGAAGGTGGGCAGCATCAACATGAATGCGCGGCCCAGGCCCGCCACGCCGATGCGGACGGCGTCAGAGGTCAAGAACGAGTTCCCCCTCTTTTNNNNTACCGGACTTTTCGAGCACAACGTCAAATGCCTTGTCGTCTTCGCGCACCACGTCGACCGGCTTGAAGTCTTCGAAGTTCACGCGCCCCTCCGGCCAGTGGCCGGAGATCGCCTCGATCTCCTCCATCAATGGCGCGGGCCCGCAGCAATAGACATGCATGTTCTTGGGCTCTTCGAAATGGTCCCAGAAATCGTAGACCTTCTCCGGGTCGCCTTCGTCGTGATGCACCAGGNAGACGATCCCCGAAAGCTTCGCGCATCTNCGTCGAGGTATGCCGTGTCCTCCGGGCTGCGCGTGCAGTAGATGATATTGAAGGGCTTGCCCTCGCGATCGAGTTGCTGCGCCATGGAGTATATCGGCGTCACCCCGATCCCACCGGCGATCAGCAGATATTCGTTCGCCTCGCCCATGGGAAAATCGTTCTCGGGCGGCTCGACACGCAGTTCCGTGCCCACGGTCGCCTCGTCGTGCATGGACGCAGATCCCCCACGCGATTCCGGCTCCCGCTTGACCGCGATCTTGTAGNTGCCATCATTGATCAGCGAATACCGGCGCATCGCCTTCGATGGCGTCTCTATCGTCACGTGCGCCCCGGGCTCGAACGTCGGCAGCTCGGCTCCCTCCAATGGGGCGAGCGTGAATTCGCAAATCTGCTCGGTCAACGGCCGCCGAGCTTCGACGCGCATGGTCAGATCGGTCATGAACCACCTCCTTCAAGCGCTCCCACCGAACCCCGCGTCATACGGATCGTGGGCGCCAGAGAACATATATTTAGATTGCTAATTTGTTGTCAAGGTTCATTCAGAATTCAACTTTGGACGGAGAAATCCGAACCATACCTCTGACGGGCGCTGGCGGACGTGCGATCATTACCTATCGCGCTGACCGGTACGGATTTCGTATCGAGCTTTGAGGCTATGGTTGAGCATTCTGGATCGAAGCTTGGGGGTCATTGTCCCAAGGTCGCGCAATGCAGTGCTGAAGGCCCGCTTTATCCGGTCCGCGCTGCACGCTGCTGCATCAAGGCGAATTCACAGTCTCCGCCCTAAGGCCCGCAAAATGGTCGCCCGATCGCCGAGGATCTCCAGCTATAGAGGTGAGGTCGGGATTCGTGCGCCAACCTTCCAGTGATGCGCTTTAGGGGCGCTGTTACGCCACTTCCGTGGCTTTTCGCACTCGCGCCAGTACTTCTTGCGAAGCTGCTCGAATTCTTCGATCAGTGCTTTCCACCGTTTGACGGACATGCCACGTGGCGGCAAGTTGAAGGGACCCCAGATGTCTGGATCCGAACCGGTCGCCCTTCGTATCTGTTTCAGCTTGCGCAGCATCCGGTCTTGGGCATGCTCGTACTGACTTGAGTATGTCAGGTCATAGCAGGTTCGGCAGGCAATCCGGTGGCGGATGTAAAGGACACCACAGCGCTTGGCACACTCCGGGCAGAGAAACCATTTCCGCGTGCCGCCGTAATTGCAGGGCGTTTCAGTGAGCTCAATGCGTTGCTCAGTGTTACCCCATCCCGCGGCAACGTAGATTTCGATGTAGTCACCGTGGCCGTCGATCGCCACGAGTAGGGTATGCCCTGTCCCGTCTTCAAAAATTGGCACTTGCCCCTTGGCGTTCGTTAGGCCGGCTTCGACAACCTGCGTTATCCGAAGCTGTGGCACCTCGTCCGCCGTGCGTCGGCTTTTTCGGCTTTGCATCTCTGCGCATCCTCGAAATCATTAACATGTTAATGATATGGATATGTCGATTTGTTTCAAGGTTGCAAGCGAATGGGCCCACTTGGCGCACTTTGCTCTGGTCTCGCCGCCATTTACTTAAGGGAACCGCAATTTCCGGGATTGTCGGGACAAAAAAGGGAACTCCTAAAGGTCAAAAAAGGAAAAAGTGATATGTTTATCAATTTTTTTTGAGAGTGCCCGCGGCGGCCATATCGATCCCGGCAATCCCNTGGGGGGGGGGGGGGGGGGGGGGGGGGGGCGAACCTGCCGATGGAGCCGACTGGGTGGTGAGGTTCTACAATCAGCGCGGCACCGCCGAGCAGCACATCAAGGAAGGCAAATACGCATTCTGCTGGAGACGGCTTTCGTGCAAGCGGTTCCGCAACAACGAGGTGCGGCTGCAGCTGCACGCCTTGGCCTATAATCTGGCGACATTCCTGCGCTGCATCAGACTGCCCAAGGCCATGGCCGGCTGCTCACCAAATGGGGGTCCGAAAGCCACTGTCGAAAAAAAGCAACTGATTCTGAGGATGGGAGTTGCCTGGAAGAGAACTCGCTCCGCGCACGCCCTGCATTCTCGGCTTCGAATCCATCATCCCGGCCTTCAGAGGTCCGTCTCACGGCTGGACAGGCATGTTTGGCGAGTGGGTCGCGGAAAATTTGTCCAGTCCAACCGAGGTCGCTCCAAGGAACCCGGATGGAGATGTGCCATTTGATGCCCTTTGGGTTGAGCCCTTCTGGGGCTTTTGGCACATTTGGCCGGGGGGCAGTCCATCCGCGAAAAGGCATCGGTGTGTATGGCGTAGAATATGTACCAAAAGCACTCTCTATTAAATAATTTTGAGATAACCATCTAATTTCCTTTAACCTTTCGAGGCGATCTTTTGGCCCACGCCGCCGGTTTTGGCCCGGGCCAAAAGATCACGCCCAATGGCGATCGAGGTGGGCCCAGGAATTCACGCCGTTAGGTTTCATCAGTGGTTTCCGTCAACGACCAGAGAATAGAAGGGCGACCGCCTGTCTCGTTCCTGACTTCAAATATCTCGCCGTCCTCGATCATGCTCGTGACAATGCCGTTGCGCAGCGGGGAATGCACCCCCCGAAGAACCTTCTTCTTCACATTCCGTGCGTTCGCAAAACCATCTGGCCCTGCCAATTCAGAAATGGCGGCTTTGACACGGTCCTTAAGTTGCTCGATTTCGGATTTGCCTGCGTTTTTCGCGATCTTGGCGGTCCCGCCGACAGCCTGACGGATGATTTGGATGGCAGTTTCGACGTGATGGACCTCGCAGACAACCTCGTCCAACGCATCCTGTTCCGGGTCCATCGCGGCATCTGACAACGCCAACAGGCCCGCGACACGCAACACGTACTCCGCCGCCCGCGCCCAGCTCTCGCCTTCTGCGCCTCCCAGCTGACGCTTGTCTTCAACCTCCCCAATGCGGAAGGCATCTTGCAGCCTGGCAGCAGCGGGGGTCATTTCGATGACCTTGTCAGGCACGCGTTCCAGCTGACGACCGATGGCGAGCCGAGGCGGAAACCGACGGCATGCCCCCACCACATCTTCAGGTGGGTTCCTCATCGCATCACGATCGATTTCACCATCCTTAAGGCGGGAAAGCCCCTGTTCGGCAAACACGAGGAAGCGGTTCAACTGCCCGCTTTCGCTGTCTTCTTGGCTGGTCGCATCCTGAAGCGCTTTCGGAGTTGAAGTCCACAATGTAGTGAGCCGCGGCCCTTCAACCGCGCCAATCTCATGCCTGTTGTCTGCATACTTGTGCGGCCCTAGACGATCCAGCCCGAGGCCCCAAAGGCGCATCATCAACGACAACAACAACCTTTGGTGGGCGTCATTGCCTTGGCGGATCGCGGACAAGTGTAGGCCGCCCTCGTCGATCGCCATCGTGATCGCGCCGAAGCTAGCATTTGACGTATCTGAACTCCCCGCATCGTGAAGAGCGCGGTGCAGGGCTTTGTCGGATGCGATACCGTCAAGCAATTCGTCGGGACGCCCAGCCGCCCTCAGAACCATACGTGTGGCCTTCCTGCAATCCTCTTTTCCGCTGCCGGTGCCGCCCAAGAGCAAGGCGTACAGATTGACTGTGGTCCGGCCCTGAGGACCCTTGATCACGTGGGTGGGTGCGGCGAGCGCGCTCATCGCCATCAACGCCGCTGCCTCTGGGAAAACCTTCAACTCACGGTCGCTTGAATGCCGAACGAGTTTGGCGATCTCCCCCGCCAACCCGGTCAGCTGCACCCGCCCGCCGTCCTCCTCATGAAGTTCGTCAGGTTCGGGTTTAGGTCGCACCGGAACGACATCCGACGGCGGCATCTTGGGAAGGTTGCCAAGGATCATCTGTGCGGTTGCCGGGGTCACGCCGCCGTCCCGCCCTGCTTTGGCATCGGACCAAACGCGCTCTGCGTTTTCGGCGAAGTCGGCCAGTTTCGTTCCAGGCGGGGCTTCCCATCTCTCGGAGAAGGCGATCCAGGCGCAATAGGCATCGTGCGCCCAGCGCGTGCCCGCGTAGGCGGCGTGAATCGCGAACCCAAGTTTCAACCAATCTTCCCGCTTGTGAAGCAGATTGCGTGTTTCGCGCAGGAGGTTCAGAAGTCGTTCGTCTCGTTCCTGGCGCACAAACGCGCGGAGGTTGTCCGAGAAGTCGTCGGTTTTGTCTTCGGTGCCTTTGCCGTTCTTGGATTGCCGCTGTAAAAGCCAACCCGGTGCGGGCATCGGGTCCCGGTCATCGACTACTTGATAGGCAGCGGGCGCCTCTCGGCGGCTTGAGGACGCCACCGACGGCGCCAACACGATGTACCCCTTGTGCTTGATGTCCGCGATCCGGCCGTCCTGATCGTCCAAGGCGCCGGGATACCGGACCCCAGTTTCGGCTCGATAGATCAGGTGCAGGCCACCCCCGGGCGTCCTCTGTACAAACGTGTCAGGAAGGTAATTTTCGGAACAAAACCGCTCCCAGCGCGCAGCGTCTTCCTCTACATCGAGATCAAGGTCGACATCCAGGACCACCAAACCGGACGCTTCGCAGGCAAGGCCGATGTTTGCGTCGGGTTTTTCTTTCCACCAGGCCTCGATTTTACTGAGGTCGTCGCTGGCATCCTTGAACCCGCGAGTGCCTGGGTAGGGTTTTTTCCCGTTGGCGTCGTTGGCCCCACGACTGCCGATGGGCGAGACCGGAAAAATCTTCCAACCGGAAGCGGCAAAAGCCTCTGCAGCGGGCCGAAGCGCACCGGTTTGATTTGCGGGCGTGTTTGGGGAATGATCACCCTTGGGCACTAGCCATCTCCTCGACGAAGGTTTCAACCTCGTCTTCGCGCCAATAGAGACGTCCGCCGATCTTGATCGGGGCGGGGATCCTCCCTGCGGCGACGTCGCGGTAGATCGTCGTGCGGCCCCGGCCGCCGAGGACAGTTTGAAGTTCATTGAAATTTAGAAGGCGCATCGTGGTGCTCCGCGTTGGTTCGCAGAGCAATATCTTCACAGTCCCAGATCCCCGCCATGGAAGACAAACAGCGGCTTTTTTACCCATGTTTTCCGACGTCATGGATCGTGAAGCCGAGTGTTCGCCACCTGACGAAAGGTTCCCGCGCCTTAGGCGATGCGGTCGCGACAGGCAGTTATGCGGACAGAGCTGCCTTAACTGCGGGCAACCAAGGCGATTCACTTATGCGCCTTCGCTAGTCATGTAGAGCAGCCAGTCCCGGACGATCAATGACGCATCAGACGCCTCTTGTCGGGGCGTCAGTAGATAGAAGTCCAGTCGCCCTTCGAGAGCGCGGTCGAGCGGTTGCACAAGGTGCCCTACCTTCAGGTCCCGCTGAACGAGGAAACGGCTTGCCAGCGCGATACCCTGCCCAGCCAGCGCCGCGTCGATAGTCAGTGTCGTCTGGTTGAACCGAAGTCCGCGTGACAGCTCAACTTCACCTCCAAAGGCCGCTTCGATGAACATCGGCCAGAGATCGTGCGAGTCGTGCAGGAGGGTCATGCGCGACAAAGCCGCCGCATCGAGTGGGAGGTCCTGACGGGCGATCAGGTTGGGCGAGCAGACCGCGATGACCTCCTGCGGGAACAGTAGATCAGCGCGCAGGCTCGCCCCGAATGGCGGCTGTCCCTGCCGCACCGCGAGGTCGATCCCGTCGGCATGGAAGCTCGAGACGCGCTCGGTAGCAGTAATTCGCAGGTCGATCCCGGGATGGGCTTCGGTGAACTCGGCGAGTCGCGGGATGAGCCACTTCGATGCGAAGGTGGGGGTCACGCTGATTGTCACACGCGACGGTGCCGAACGGAGTGCCAAAGTTGCGTCCGAGAGCTGTGAGAAAGCCCGCGAAACCGCAGCGTGGTAAGCGCGCCCCTCCTCGGTGAATGCCAGACCACGCGCCTCCCTCAGGAACAGGCGAAGGCCGAGATGTTCCTCGAGTCCGCGGACCTGCTGGGCCACCGCCCCTTGAGTCACGCTCAGGTCTTCGGCCGCCGCGCGGAAGCTCAGATGTCTGCCCGCCGCTGCGAATGCCCGGAGGCCGTTCAGGGGAGGTAAGCCGATTTCGTCCGACAAGATAGATTTCCTACACTCAGGCAACAGCCTACCTGGCTGGTCCAATGATCCTAAACCTTTTATCTGCTGGATAACAGATGCAGCCGGAACTCTCCGGCACGTAGGGAGAATAGGATCATGACGGCAGAAAAAGTAGCACTCATCACGGCAGGTGGCAGCGGTATGGGAGCCGCTGCTGCGAAACGTCTGGCCTCCGACGGCTTCAAGGTCGGCGTCCTGTCTTCCTCCGGCAAGGCAGATGCGCTCGGCGAAGATCTCGGCGGCTTCGGCGTCACCGGATCGAACCAGTCGGTCGAGGTTCTCACCCGCCTCGTTGATGGCGCGATTGACCGGTGGGGCCGCATTGATGTCCTGGTGAACTCCGCCGGGCATGGACCCAAGGGCGATATCATCGAGATCACCGACGAGGAGTGGCATGCGGGGCTCGATGTTTACCTTCTGAACGTGATCCGTCCGACCCGCCTCGTTACACCGATCATGACTGCGCAGGGCGGCGGCGCGATCATCAACATCTCAACCTTCGCGGCCTTCGAGCCCGACCCGCTCTTTCCCACTTCGGGTATCTTCCGCGCCGGCCTCGCCGGTTTCGCAAAGCTCTACGCCGACAAGTATGCCGCGCAGAACATCCGCATGAACAATGTTCTGCCGGGCTTCATCGACAGCCTGCCGGAGACCGAAGACCGCCGCACGCGAATCCCGATGGGCCGCTACGGCAAGGAAGAAGAGGTCTCCTCACTCATCGGTTGGCTCGCGTCAGAAGGCGGCAGCTATGTCACCGGACAGAACTGGCGGATCGACGGAGGACTGACCCGTGGCGTCTGAGGCAACCGATATCAGAGAACGCGGCCAGACGGCGTTTATCGTGAAGTGGGTGGCCTCGATTATCCAGATCCTCGGCTACGCCGGCACCGGTTTCGGCTGGACACCCTGGAACCTTTACCTGTTCCTCGTCGGCGTTCTGGGCTGGCTCATCGTCGGCGTGCTCTGGAACGACAAGGCGATCATGCTGATCCACCTCGTCGCTCTTGGTTCCATGCTGGTGGGGATGGCCACTCAGTGACTCGAAAGGGCTCCAAGCCGTCATTGGGGTTCTTGTGTCAGGGGCAAACACTAGCTGTCACCGGGGCTTTCATTGCCAACTTGGAGAGTATGGGCGATGGACTCCAGGTCGTTGATTTCACCCTCAAGTCCGGATTTTTTCCGGTTTCTCCAGACATTGCGTACAACGTCATAGTTCACCAGCAAGTTTCCTGCCTCGTTGAAGGCGTCAGCGACCACGGAGTAGGCACAGGGCGTTTCGCTCGTTTCCCATCGCATTTCCTGAAGGCCCTGCTGCAGCGCGGTGGCAACTCCATGGACGATCAGGACGTCACGGTTCCAGTTTTTTGATCTTGGTCGGCCCTTCTTTTTTGGCCGTTTCACGAGATCCTGCAGCACCCCGGCCGCAAACCGCCGCTGGTGGACAGACAGGGAGGCCCCGACCTCTAAGCGAGAGGCGCAAATTGCGCGCGCCAAGTCGAACGCTTCAGGTTGGGACACCGCCAAGCCAATCAATTTGGCGAAGTCTTCGTCATCGACGGAGTACACGCCGCCTTCAAGGTCGAGGCGACCATCTGCCAGCCACTGGGCTTCGAGCGGACCGGCGCCTTTCTCCAACGACTTGACCGTCTCGACGAGCCGATCTCCATACCAATGACGCCAGATCCGTTTTCTTTCGTGGGGCGAGTAGCTTTTGAGCAGCTCACCGAGACGTTGGCCTGTCTCGCGGAAAGTCTTGTCATTCGGCATTTTTCGACAACCCAGCGATAACGATAGTGTGCGATACGCGTGTCACATGCTCCGCCCATTGCTCCATCAACGCGCGCCTTTGGTCTAGATAATCGGTGCGCCGGTAGGCGCGCTCGACGCTGCCACCGACGACGTGGGCCAGCGCCGTCTCAGCGACCTCTCGCGGCACCTCGGTCGCCTCGGCGCACCAAGTGCGGAAACTGGACCGAAAACCATGAGGCCGCGCCTCCATTCCCCTACGCTCCATCAGGCGAGACATCGTCGCGTCCGAGATCACCCCCTTGCGAATGCTTGGAAACAGAAAGCCGTCGCGCTCGAACGGTTTCGCCCGCTCGATGATGTCCTGAGCTTCTCCCGACAGCGGAACGCGATGTTCCTTGGCGGCCTTCATCCGCTCCGCCGGGATGACCCAGGTATCGCCCTCTATCTCTGACAGTCTGATAAAGCGGATCTCGCTCGACCGTGCCGCTGTCAGGATCAAGAGCCGCAGCGCCAAATGCGTGACCGATCCTTCATCCAAGGTAGCGTAGAAAGCGGGGACGTCCTGCCACGGCAGGGCCGGTACGTGCTTGGACTTGTGCCTCGACTTGCCGAGCAGCGCTTTGGCTTTCTCAGTCGCCTGAATGTCGACATCCAAGCCCATGGCCGCCGCATGGCGCATGACGATGCCGAGCCGGTTCATGGCCTTGCGCGCCGTGTCGGCCTTCGTATGCCAGATTGGCGCCAGCGTGTTCTTGATATCGCGCTGGTCGATCTCTTCGATCGGCACGCGCCCGATCTTCGGCAATACATGCAGTTCCAGCGGTGAAAACCACCGGCCAGCTTTGCCGTCGCCTTTTAGCTCCGCCTTGCGGGCCTCGAAGGCTTCTTCAGCAATCGAAGCTAAGGTGTGGTCTTCGCGGGCGGCAAGGCGTCGCTCCCGCTCGCGCTCCTTGATCGGGTCCTTGCCTGCGCGCGCCAAGCGGCGCCACTTGTCGGCCTGCTCGCGCGCTTCCTTGAGCGAGACGTAAGTCAAGCTGCCCAACCCCATCTCGCGTCGGCGGCCATGAACGGTCACGCGAAGAAACCATTGCGCGCCACCGTCCTCGCGTCGGTGCAGCCAGAGGCCGCCGCCATCTGAGTATTTTCCAGGCGTGGCGTTCTTCACCTGAGCCGCCGTCAGCTTGTTCAATGCACGGGTCATTTCTATCCACCCTACTATCCACCCCAACATATGGTATAGGATGGGGCATAATGGAACAGGCCGGGATAGGTTGATATTCTTAATGCATTGTTTTTGTTATTTATTAAATAGAACTGGAATAGGATGAAACAATTATTCAACGCCGCCCCCGGGCACCACTTTTACCCAACAGATACAAGACGCTGAGCCCGTTCACCCGCCGACCAGCGGCGCGCGGCCAGTGAGCAGGTATGACGCGGCTTCCAGGATGATCCCGTTGGTGTTCACGTCGGTGTAGCCCGTCATCGGGGTACTCGAGCGGGCATAGGTGCCGACGATGAAGCCGGCTTCTCCGACCGCGCAGGTCCGGCGCATGTGATCCAGGCGGGCGAGCGTGAACGGCGTGGGGCGCAGGGCGGCGCCGAGGTAGGCGGCCTTCGCCGAAAGCACCATGTCGCGCGCGGCATCGCCGGCCGGGGCGCCGGTGTCGTCGGGCAGAAACGTCGCGGCAAAGCCCGGCGGCCGGGCCCGAGGGTCGAGGCCCTGGTAGGAGAACCACGGCGCGCGGTCGAGCGGGGTTTCCGAAAGCGCATGGAAGACACCCGTGGTCTCGAACGCCTCCGTCTCCGCGCTCAGCAGCGCATCCATCCCGAGCGCGGCGCCGTCGGACGCGCCGAGTTCCAGCGCACGGAGCATGTAGGGCTCGGCACCCAAGGGGGTCAGCATCGTGTCGCTCTGGAAGAACCGCATGGCCGCCGCGACATCCGTGATCCGGTCCCCTTCGGCCGGGTCGTCCGACAGCCAGAGCCGGTAGCCCGCAAGGGCATAGGCGGTGCAGTGGTTCGTCTCGCCCGGCAAGGTGCGGCCCGTGCGGATGTCGATCGGGCCCGCCGCGTCGAGGGTCGCGGCCAGGTCCCAGCGCGCGACCGTCTCGCCGACCTGCGCGGTGAGCGCCGGGATCCCGGCCGCGCGTTTCAGCGCGACCAGGAGCCGGCCCATGTCGCAGCCGTTGAAATCTCGGTTGGTGGAGCCCAGCGTCCGGTGCCGCATCAGCGCGGCGGGCAGCGCGAGGCCGCTCAGCTCGCGCGTGGGCAGGGCCGCGACGATCCGGGCGAGCCGCTCGGTCCCCGTCTCGGGCGCCAATAGCCCAAGTTCCATCGCGGACATGACCGCGTGGATCGTGCTGGCCACGTCCCACATCGTGATCTCGGGGTTCGAGGTGGAATATTCGTCCGAGGTGAAGCGTGTGGAGGCCGACAGCCCCGTGACCGCGCTCTGCTCGTAGGTGAAATAGCGCCACGCTCGGCGCGCGTCTTCCATGACCCGGTCGCGCGCGAGCGCCGGCAGCCCTTCATCGCTCGGGCGGAGCCCGGCGCGGAAGCGGTCCACGGCCTGGCGCCGGTCGGCGATCCAGATGTTGGGGTAGATCGCCTCCAGATGGTCGGCGAGCCCGGTGAACCGGACGAGGTCCGTGTCGCGCATCTGGGTGAGCGCGGTGAGAAGCACCCGGCGGGCGCTGTCCTGGCGGATGGCGCCGGGGCGCACCAGGACCACCTGGTCGGAGAAGACGTCGCCGGTCGCCCCGAAGCGCGTGCGCAGACCGCCCCGCGTGGTGACGTCCGACAGCTCGACGGTCACCGGCAGGTTGAGCATTCCGCCCGCGTCGAACCCTACGCGCGGCAGGGACAGGAGATCGGACCAAATGGCCACCGTGGCGCGCGCGGCGTCCGGCAGGGGGCCCTCCGAAAGCACGCAGCGTGCGACCACCTGCACCCCCGCCGGGCGGCAGGCGAAGGGGGCGGGTTCCACGGGCGTGCCCGCCTCCAACCAGCCGTGGCCCAGTCCCGCGCGCGCAAGTTCGCCCGCGAAGGCCGTCACGGCCGGGTCGTCGACTGCCGGTCGTTCGAGCAGCAGGAGGCAGGATTGCCGGTAATCCGCCCCGGCGCGGCGCAGGAAGATCTCTTTCGGCAGGAGACTGCGGATGCCCCCTGCGACGCGCAGGGCCGAAAGCCGGTCGGCGAGGTCGGCCGCCCGCGACATGGCGCCTGCCGTGTCATCCGTGCGCAGGGACAGGTTCACGACGACCAGGGGCTGGTCCCCGACCGCCGTCTCCACGGCCCGGACCCAGCCGGTGCCGGTTTCCTCCATCGACAGGGTCACGCTGCCGCGCAGCCACTCGACGTGATCGGCCGACCAGGAAATCGCGGCCCCCTCCCCCTCGAGCACGAAGACCGAGCGCAGGCCCACGGTGCGCAATCCCGCGGGCGACGGCTCGGGCACGGGCCCGGCGGGCGCCACCGCCGTGAGGGGCCGGAAGATGTCGGGCTCTGCCAGCGCCGTCTGCATCGCCAGCGCCGCGTCCGAGCCGGCCCGCGCCAGGTCGAAACTGCCGGTCCCCAACGGCGTCTCCGGCGGCAGCGCCAGCACTGCCTCGACCAAACCGGGGTAGCGGCGCGACAACGCGTGGATGGCCCGGGCCTTGGGCGGATCGTCCTGCGGCAGAACCAACCCGACCGGGACCAGCCCCTCGAGGAAGGGGCGCAGCAACGTCTCCAGTGCCTGTTCGCCCAGACCCTCGGGAAGCTCGGTGAGAAGAATGGCCAGCGGAACCGGCACGGACTGCGCCCGCAGCGCCCGGGGCACCGCCCCCCAAAGAAGGCCCATCGCGGTCGCCTGCAGGAGCGCGCGCCGGGTGAGGGAAGAGGGTGACGATCTGTTCATGTTTTGCGGCAATACGTCTGTCGGCTCTGGCTTGCACGACCCCGGTCGCCGATATGCCCGGGGCATTGTGTCACAATTATTATCCCATGTGACGTATTCATTATGATATATGTCTTGTAAGGGGCTTGGCTACATTGGAAAAAGATCGACCGTCCTCGGGGGCGCCGCGCCGTGCGGTCCCCGCCATGAACTGGCCAGTGTTCAGCGATCCAACGCATCGCCGGGCGCGGTCGGTCGTTGCCTGGTCGGTGTTGTTGATCCTGGCCAGCATCTTCGTCCTGGGTTCGATCCTGCAAAGCCTGCTCAATTACCCCACGCTCGATTCGGACGCCCTGCGGCCCGAGGTCCTGCGCAGCGTCGCCGACACGCCCACGCCGGAGCAGGAGGCCGCGCTCCGCGACCGATTGGCCTGCGACGGCGATCAAACTCTCGTGACCTGTGCCGAGCGGGAGAGTGCGGATTTCATGGACGCCCTGGCCGATCTCCCCCGCGAACGGCTGCGCGTTCACGCGTTCCTACCCGCCTGGCCCGACTGGCGCGGCCTGTCGGTGGACGCCCATATCGACGAGATCGACGTGCTCATGCCGCACCTCTACGCGCTCGACCTCGGGTCCGCGCGGCTGGAGGACGTCGGCACGGAGAGCGACAATTACCAGCAGGCCGAAGGTGCCATGCGGCGCAAGGCGGAGCCGACCACCGTGCTGCCGGTCGCGAGCTTCGCCGAGGACGCGCTGCTCGAACGCGTCTCGGACGAGCGGGTGGGCCGCATGGCCCGGGCGCTCGTGGGCGCGGTGACCACGGCCGGACACGACGGCGTCTGCATCGACACGAGCTTGGATCCCCACGGCCTCTACCCCCTTGCCGCGCGGATCGCGGAGCGCCTCGACGCGTCGCCGGCGTGGGGCGACAGGACGCTGTGCGCCGTGGTGCCGATCCCGCACCTGCGCATGGTGCCGGAACCCACCGCCCCGTTCGACCGCGTGGTGCTCGCCCCGGGGCGCGAGGTCGCCGGGGGCGCCCTGCCCGGCCCGCCGACCGCGCGATCCGATGACGCTTTCGCCGTGGCGCTGCTGGCCGAACGCGCGGACCGCGACGCCTTCGTGGTCGCCCTGAACACCGAAGCGCTTCTGTGGTCCTCGGACGTGCCGCTGCCGCAGGAATTGTCCTACGCGAACGCGATGGCGCGTGTCGCGGCCGCCGATGCCCAGGTCCGGTTCGTCGACGGGCTGGACCATTCCACCGCCAGCTTCCTCGACGACGCGGGGCGCACGCAGACCATCTGGTTCGAGGACCTTCCCTCCATCTACCCCGTGGTCCGCGCGCTGGCCGACGCGAAGCTCGACAACGTGGCCATCTGGCCGCTCGGCGGTGAGGACCCGGGGATCTGGGCGCTCGTCTCGGACAGTGCCGGGGCGCGCCGCGACGTCGTGGCGCCCAACCTGTTTCCCTATGTCGCCCACCTCGATGAAGGCCCCTTCATGGGCTATTCCGGCACGGCCGTTCCGGGCCTGCGGCTGCTGTCGTTCGAGGACGGCGACCCGGTTTCCGACATGCTGCGCACGCCCAGCCCGCACCGCATCACGCGCTGGGGGGAGATTCCGCCGCTCACGATCCTTCTGACCTTCGACGACGGGCCGGACGCGCAATACACGGGCGAGATCCTCGACGTGCTGCAAGAGACGCGGGTGCCCGCGACCTTCTTCCTCGTGGGGAGCAAGGTGTCGGCCAATGCCGACCTCGTCCAGCGCATGGCCGACGAGGGGCACGTGATCGGGTCGCATTCCTACTACCACCCGCGCCTCGAAACCTGCTCGCCCACGCGCATCTGCATCGAGGCGGCACTGGTCCAGAAAACGCTCGAGACGGCCGTCGACCGCTCCACCAAGGTCATGCGCCTGCCCTATGCGCGCGGCGCCGGGCCGCTGAACTCCACCCAAGTTGCCCCCATCGCGGAGCTCAGCAAGCTGGGCTACGTGCTCGTCCTTGGCGACATCATTCCGCCGGACTGGACCGAGATGGCGCCGGGCGACATCGTCGACTTCGTCACCGAGAGCACGTCGAACGCGCAGGGCGCGGTGCTTGTCATGCACGACGGCGGCGGGGACCGGACGAACGTGGTCGCGGCACTGCCGGAGGTGATCTCTTCCCTGCGCGCACGCGGCTTTTCCTTCATCGGCCTGCCCGAGCTTCTGGACGCCCAGCAGGACGACCTGATCCCGCCGGTGACCGGCGAACGGTCATGGCAGGACCGGATGACCTTCTTCATGCTCGACGGGCTCACCGGGCTATTGAAGATCTCGTTCTGGATCGTGATCTCGATCGGCCTGCTGCGGTCGCTCGCGATGCTGATCATGGCGCAGGTACGCCGCCCGCATCTCACGGTCCGGGGCGATGTCTACCCGCGGGTCGACGTGCTGGTCCCGGCCTACAACGAGGAGACGGTGGTCGCCGCCACGATCCGCGCGATCCTCGCGACCGAGTACCCGAACGTGGGCGTCATCGCCGTGAACGACGGTTCGACCGACGGCACGCTCGCCGCGCTCGAGGAGAATTTCGCGGACCACCCGCGCGTGCGTATTCTCGACAAGCCCAACGGGGGCAAGTCGTCGGCCCTAAACCACGCCCTGTCGCGCTCCGACGCGGAGATCGTGGTGAGCATCGACGCCGACACGCTCTTGCATCCCAAGGCCATCGGGCTCCTCGCGCGCCATTTCTCGGACCCGCGCATCGGGGCGGTCGCGGGCAACGTGAAGGTCGGCAACCGCAAGAGCCTGCTGACCCGGTTCCAGGCGCTCGAATACATCACGGCGCAGAACATCGACCGGCGCGCGGCGGAGCTGGTCAACGGGATCCTCGTGGTGCCCGGGGCCGTCGGCGGCTGGCGACGCGCGGCGATCGACGCGGCGGGCGGCTACCCCCGCGACACGTTGGCCGAGGACGCGGACCTGACGGTCGCTGTGAACCGGGCGGGCTACAAGGTGGTCTTCGACCCGCGCGCCATCGCCGTGACCGAAGCGCCCGAGACCGTGGGCCAGCTCTTCCGCCAGCGCCTGCGCTGGACGCTGGGCATGATGCAGGTGGGCTGGAAACATCGGCGCGCCGTGACCGAGGGGCGAGGCGTCGGTTTCTTCGCCCTGCCCGACCTGCTCATCTTCGGGGTGTTCATGCCGCTGCTCGCCCCGTTCGCGGACATCGTTTTCCTGGCCGCGGCCGCGGGCGCGGTTATGACGGTGGCCGGGGGCTACGGCGCGGCGGAACTCGCCGCCGTGGACTGGCCGATCCTCGGCGCCTACTTCGCCCTGCCGCTGTTCGACTTCGTCGTCGCGGCGCTGGCGTTCCATTTCGAGCCGAACGAGCGAAAGTCGCTGCTCTGGCTGCTCCTGATCCAGCGATTCTACTACCGCCAGCTCCTCTACATCACGACGATCCGCGCCTTCCTTCGGGCCCTGTCCGGACGGGTACAGGGCTGGCAGAAGCTCAAGCGCACCTCGGCGCTGGTGCAGGACGCCCCGGGCGAACCGCCCAAGGCCGCACACGATTACGGATCGCCGACGCGGTCCTGATCAGCCGCTGAACGTGTTGCAGCCGCTGTCTACGATCGCCCCGCGATGGACCGGGTAGTCCCGGCGCGGGTTGATGATCACGTGCTGGAAGGCCGTGATCGACCGCGCGCATTGCGTGGTGATCGAGGCGTTCGCACGTTCCCCACCGATGTAGATGTCGAGCCACGGACGACCCTGGTAGCCGGTGTGGCACGGTCCGTCCTGCGGGCGATGGCCGTCCCCGCACACGTCCTCGACGATGGCGTACTTGCGCAGGCGCTCGATGTAGAACCGGGTGCCCGGCTTGAAGTCGAGCGTCTGGCGGCGTCCCTCGATCACGTGGCCGACGGCGATGGTGATCGGGTTGTTGTAGGTGCCCACGCCACCGGCGCGGTTGTGGATCACGGGCTTGGAAATCGCCGCGGAGCCCGGGGGCGTGTTGTCCCAGTAGCTGTAGCCCGTGAGGAAGACCTCGAACCGGTGCGCCTGCCGGGGGTTCGGCATGCGCGCCAGCACGATGGAGGCCGGCGATCTGTAGCCTGGTTTCGATTCAGCCATGGCACCTTGGTTCGCAGGAATGATCATGGAAGCGGCCACGGCAATAGCGGCCAGGAGTCTGGTCTTCATCTGTCCCATCTCGACTGTCCCGTTACGAGTTGTTAGTAGGCGCTATCTTTATGGCAATAATGTGGTGGGATCACCCCGGGCCCTCTCCGGTTGGCGGGATCGCGCCGAATTCATTGGCGATTGATCGCCGACAATGCAGGACGTTCCGGAGTGCAGCAGGGGTTCGACCTATCCGAAATCGTCTGAGTCGTTTTCGTCACAGGGCCTTCATTCGTTGACAAATGACGCTTGATTCGCCGCCTGCGTTCCAATCAAGCTTGGCGCCAATTTAGAAACAATCCTCTGGATCATTGCGAGGAGCAGACTTTGGCCCAGGAAGACCGCACAGGCGCACCGCTTTTCCCGATGCCTTCGGGCGCGTGGGTTCTCATCCCCTTCATGATCGCGTTTTTCGCGACCGCCACCTTCTATNCGGCGGCCATCGGGCTGGTGGCCATCGACGAGCTGTTCATGCTCCACGAGAAATCCATCGCGATCACGGGCGACGACGACCATCCCAAGATATTCCTGATCGCCGCGGCCGGTATCGGCATCTTCATCCTGTCGAAGATCGAGCCGCTGCACCGCCTGGCGCTCACGCTCTTCTGGTGCGGCTTCGCGGCCCACTGCCTCTACCTGGTCGTGGACCTGGGTGACGGCGACTACTTCACGCTGCCCCTGTCGCGCGTGACGCTGTCGTGGATGGAGGAATACCTCGAGATCACCTCGACCGCGTTCTATTTCAGCGCGCTCTTCGCCCAGGCGTTCGGCGTCGCGCGGGCGGGGGCCAGCCGGAACTGACCCCCGAGGCGGTCTATTCGACCGCGATGGTCTTGCGCGCCAGCACGTCCTGCGCCGTGAGATCGAGGAAGCGGATCTCGTAGGCACCCGGATCGTCCGGCAAGGTCAGGCTCACGGGCCCCTCCCCCTCGATCTTCACGGCCGACGCCCAGGTGAAGATCGCCTGGTCGGCACGCGCGATGGTGATACGCTGATCGGCGCTGCGTTCGGCCACGCTCCAGCCGATCTCGACCGTGGACCCGGCCGCGGCCCGCTCCGGCGCCTCGAGCGTCGCCCCGGATTGCAGCGCCGCGTCTTCGGCCAGCACCTCGACCTGCGTGCGCGCGAGCGTCCGGTCACCTTCGTCCAGCACGTAGCGCACCTCGTAGAGCCCGGTCTGCGAGGGGGCCGACAGCGTGTCTTCCTGCTTGTCGCGCACGCGGAAATGGCTCTCGCGCGTGCCCTCGGCCGTGCCAAGCGGGACGATGGTGACGTAGTCGTTGCCCGACACCGTGCCGGTCCAGGTCACCGGGATCGGATCGCCGATGCGCACCTGCGCGGGCGCGGCGACGGTCACCTCGGGTTCGGTCACCTCGATGGGCTGCGAAGCCATCGTGCGGTCGCCTTCGTCGAGGAC
>NZ_WTUX01000002.1:234815-235143 GCF_009882975.1 Maritimibacter harenae | reverse complement strand
GTAGCGCACTTCGTACATCCCGGTCTCGGACGGGGCGCGCAGGTTGTCGCGCTCCTTGTCGCGGACGCGGAAGTGGTTGTCGCGGGTGCCCTCGTCCGATCCCATCGGCACGATGGTGACGTAGTCGCTCCCCGACACCGTGCCCGTCCAGGTCACCTCAAAGGCGGAGCCTGCAAGCGCCGTGGCCGGGGCCGTGACGCTGACCTCGGGTTCGGTCACTTCAATGGGCTGCGAGGCCATCGTGCGGTCGCCTTCGTCCAGCACGTAGCGCACCTCGTACATCCCGGTCTCGGACGGCGCGCGGAGATTGTCGCGCTCCTTGTCGCGC
>NZ_WTUX01000002.1:234595-234794 GCF_009882975.1 Maritimibacter harenae | reverse complement strand
ACGCGGAAGTGGTTGTCGCGGGTGCCCGCGTCCGACCCCATCGGCACGATGGTGACGTAGTCGCTGCCCGACACGGTCCCGGTCCAGGTCACTTCGAACACCGAGCCCGCAAGCGCGCTTTCCGGCGCGCTCACCGTGACTTCCGGCTCCGTCACCTCGATGGGTTGCGAGGCCAGCGTGCGGTCGCCCTCGTCGAGCA
>NZ_WTUX01000002.1:0-234577 GCF_009882975.1 Maritimibacter harenae | reverse complement strand
CGTAGCGGACTTCGTACATCCCGGTCTCGGACGGCGCGCGGAGATTGTCGCGCTCCTTGTCGCGGACGCGGAAGTGGTTGTCGCGGGTGCCTTCGTCCGATCCCATCGGCACGATGGTGACATAGTCGCTACCCGACACAGTCCCGGTCCAGGTCACTTCGAACACCGAACCCGCAAGCGCGCTTTCCGGCGCGCTCACCGTGACCGAAGGCTCGGTCACTTCGATGGGCTGGGAGGCCAGGGTCGACCCGTCCTCGTCCAGCACGTAGCGCACCTCGTACATCCCCGCGTCGCCGGGCGCGCGCAGGTTGTCGCGGTCCTTGTCGCGCACGCGGAAANTGGTTGTCGCGGGTGCCCTCGTCCGATCCCATCGGCACGATGGTGATGTAGTCGCTGCCCGACACGGTGCCGGTCCAGTTCACCTCGAAGACCGAACCGGTCTCGGCCGTTTCGGGGGCGGTGAGCGTCACGTCGTAGACGGGTTCCGGCTCGGGCTCCGGCTCAGGCTCCGGGGCGGCCACGGCCGTCGCCACCTGCGACAGCGCCGCGCCCAGCTCGTCGGCGTTGGCGGCCGACAGGAACTGCCCGCCCGTGTTGTCGGCGATGCAGGACAGCGCGGCGGCATCCGTGTCGCCCAGCCCGAAGCCGACAACGTGCGCGGTGAAGCCCACGCCCGATTTCTCGAGGCTCTCGGCCAGCGCGCACGGATCCCGGTCACAGCTTTCCAGCCCATCGGAGATCAGCACGACCGTCGCGGGCGCGTCGGTGTAGGACAGCTCACGGGCGGCGGCCTCGACCGCGCTGGTGAGCGGCGTCTTTCCGGTGGGGGTGATGTCGCGGACGCGTTCGAGGATCTCTTCGCGCGTGCCCCGCCCGGGCGCGACGATGGTTTCGATGTCGGTGCAGTCGCCGCGGTTGCGGTGCCCATAGGCCATGAGCCCGACCTCGCGGTTGTCGGTCCAGCTGCCCAGAAGGTTGTCCATGACGCCGCGCGCGATCTCAACCTTGGCGGTGCCCTCGATCTGGCCCCACATCGAGTTGGAGCCGTCGAAGACCACCATAACCTTCTCGTCCTGCGCCAGGGCCGGTGCGGCACCGGTCGCGGCGGCCACCCCGAGGGCGGCGAGCAATGTCCTGAAATGCTTCATGGTTCTCTCTGTCCCTATCGGTTTCGTTTGAATGTCGTTGCGCGTGCGCGCCGGGCTCACCAGCCAGGGGGCCTGCGGATCTGCCAGGTGCCGTATTCGAAATCCACGTTTTCGCCATTCAGCGTCACCCGCACCGGGCGGCGCTGCGCGTCGAAGAAGATGGGCACGGCGTGGCCGTCCATGGAAAGGGTCGTCATCGTGCAGCCCGTCCCGCCGTCGGGGCAGTCCGCCGCGCGGCGCTTGGGCGGGCTGGCGCCGTCGATGTCGAATGCCTCGCGCACCGCCGCCCAGGCGAAGCGCTTGGAATAGGCGTGCGGCATGCGCGACAGGAACACGCCCTGCGCTTCGTCCTCGCCGGGGGCGACGTAGCCGGTCGCGGGGATCTGCGTCGCCATGCGCCCCACCATCATCTGCCGTGCCATCGGCGGCACGTCCTGCCAGCCGTTGTGATAGACCGCGAGATCCATCGGCGCCCAGTAGATCGCGTCCCCGGTCGGGGCCAGGTATTCCGAGTAGCTGCCCTTCGTGGTGTAGGTGATCACCGCGGGGCCCGCCGTCATGCGGATCATGCAATCGTCATCCGCCACGTCATAGGTGCCAAGCGACACCTCGGTGGTCGCGGGCTTCTTCGGGGCGAGCGACCCGGTCTGGCGCGTCACCGGACTGTCGATCACGACCCTGACCTCCATCTCGCCCGCATGGGCGGGCGTCAGGCTCAGCCCGTCCACAGTGCCGTTGTCGGTCTCGAGCCGCCAGTTGTCCGTGCGGTCCGGGTCGAAGCCAACCGGGCTCAGCGACGAAGGCTGGCCCGCCTGGAAGCACACCGGCGGGGCGAACTCGATCGGGGTCACGCGCACGCGCAGCCGGAAGGCGCTGGGATCGGTGTCCTCGCCTGCCATGCTGGACGGAGCATAGACCACGCGGGAGAGGCCCAGCTCCTCCGGCGGGTTCGAGCCGTCGACCATGTAGGACTTCCGGTGCTGCGTCTCGCCCATCGCGTGTTCCGAGACCAGCGCGAGGTCGGACAGCGCGTCGCCGTCCACGATCTCGATATCGGCCATGAGAAGCCGGTCCTTGGGCGCCTTGTCGGCGCCCTCGCCCCCGATCTCGAGTTTCAGGTGGCGCGGTTCGGCGGCATAGATGTTGGCCTCGCCTTCGATATCGACGTGATCCGCCCGATCGGTCCCGTCGAAGGCCACCGTCTCTTCCTCGATCTCGCCGTAATACTGGTAGGTGCTGTCGGCGCTGCCGGTGGTCTCCATGTTGTTGAAGCGGGCGACGAAACGGGGAAAGCGCTTGTCGAAGGTGTTGCCGCCGACCTTGCCCGCGTCATAGAGCGGCGTCATCGCGTCCGGCGCGCTGTCATAACGTTCGGCGGCCTTCATGAACACGTCATCGGCCAGGTACTGGACCCGGTCGCGGCTGCCCATCTGCTGGCCGATGTCGAGCAGGTAGGCCCAGTTGCCGTAGCCCGGATCGGCCACCTCGAAGAAGCTGCGGTCGAGCGTCATGTAGTAGACCGGCGGATAGACCCCGTCGCTCAGCCCGTTCCTTTCGCCCCAGGCCGTGCCGACCGCGGTCGCCACCCCTTCGCGTAGCCAATTGGCCCCGCGCGCCTTCTGCGGCGGCTGGCGGCTGTGCAGGTATTCATGCGCCAGCGTGGACGGGTCGTAGAGGATGTCGCCCAGATTCTCCTGCGGCAGGTAGATGCGCGCGTTGTCCAGCAGGTCGATGCGGAAACAGGCGGTCGCGTTCTTGCCGCAGCGTCCCGCGGCGGGCTGCGGGTCGACGCGAAGGAACTCCTGGTCCGTCTCCTCGGAGTGTTCGAGCGTGTCGCTGTCCGGGAAGTCGAGATCGGAGAGCCAGGCCTTGATCTCCTCCATCTCGGCCAGTGCCTGGTCCCCTTGCTGGCGCATCGCGTCTTCGGGCCCGCAGCCGTCCGAACTGTTGCAGTAGAGCCGGAACCCGTCGGACTCGGTAATGAGCGGCGGTCCCGCCGTCGCCGGAGATGAAATACAAGCCAGGATAGCCAGTGCGAGCCAGTTGGGGCGCATCCGTTTCTCCCTGTAATGTCACTTTCGTCTTATCTGCCGGACACTTGCGCGTCTGAATTGATGCAATCCAAAATGGTGGTGCGCGTCTCCGGCACGAGCGGACCCTGCCGCATCCGTCGACGCGAGTCCACCTTCGCGCGGCGGGTTTCGCGCGCCTTTCAGGTCAGGATGTTCTTCTGCGCGTGCGCCTCGAGCAGGTCCTGAACCACCACGTTCGGAAACCGCCGGCGCAGCGTGACCGCATAGAAATTCTCGCGGATGCGCGGATGCTCCTTCGCCTCGACCAGCCGGCCCGAGGCGAGCTCGTCGGTCACGACGATGGGCGCCACGAGCGCGAGCCCGATGTCCTCGCGCGCCATGAGGCGCATCATGGCCATGTCATCGATCTCGGCGGCCACCTGCGGGCGCACCGACAGGCGGCTGGCAAGCGCGTCGAAGGCGGTGCGCACGGTGTTGTCCGTCGTGGGCAGGATGACGGGCTGCGTGGCCAGCAGGTCGCGCAGCGAAAGGTCCGGATCGAGCCGGCCGGGCGTGCCCACGATACTCACCGCCTGCTCGGCCAGGTGGTGCGTGACGAAGGGGGTCAGGCTGTCCTGCGGCGGGGGGCGGTTCATCAGCACGAGATCGAGGTTGTGCGTCTCCAACCCGTCGAGAAGCTCCGACGGGCTGCCCGAGCGCAGGATCACCTCGATGTCCATGCGCGACAGGATCGGGCGCAGGAACCCGATCTGGAAGTTGCGCGAGAGCGTCGCCAACGCGCCCACCCGCAGCGCCTGCCGGCCGCCGCCGGTTTCCTGCAGGGTCGCCACCAGCTCCTGCCCCGTCGCGAAGATCGCGTCGGCATGGTCGAGCGCGATCCGCCCCGCCTCGGTCAGGACGAGCTGGCGGCCGCGCCGTTCGAAAAGGTCATGGCCCAGCCGTTCCTCGAGCTGCTTGATCTGCACCGACAGCGCCGATTGCGACAGGTTCAACCGCTCGGCGGTGCGCGTGAGGTTCCCGTCGTGGGCCACGGCCCAGAAGTAGCGCAGGTGGTGATAGTTGAGCGGCATACCGTTCTATTTATTCGAACGATATCACACAAACAATGAATTTTTATTCATTCATGCCGCTCTGTATCCCCGGTCGCCAACGGGCTTTCGCCCAATATGACACGAGGGAGACGCACCATGCCGTACCTTTTCCTGCCGCTCCTGGGCCCGGCGATCCTGCTTGCGATCGCCGCCCTTGCCCGCCGGACGCCCGGCGCGCGCCCGGGCCGCCTGCCCGCGCTCGCCGAAGGCGCCGCGCTGGCCAGCTTCGCCGTCGCGCTCGGCGCGGCCGGCGTCCTGATCGCGACCGGGCCCGGCACCTCGCCGCTGCTCGGCGCCTGGGGGCTGGGGCTTTCGATCCGGCTCGACGTGGTCAGCGTCGCCATGCTGGTGCTGGTGAGCTTCATCGGCTGGGTCGTCCTGCGCTACACGCGCACGGCGCTCGACGGTGAGGCGCGGCAGGGCGCGTTCACCGGCTGGATGGCCGCGACGCTCGCGCTGGTGATGCTCCTGGTGAGCGCGGGCAACGTGGTTCAGCTGGCGCTGGCCTTCGCGCTGACGAGCGTGACGCTGAACCGCCTGCTCCTCTTCTACCCCGAGCGCACGACCGCCCGGCGCGCCGCGCGCAAGCGGGCCGTGGTCGCGCGGGTGAGCGAGCTTTCCCTCGCCGCCGGCGTGGCGCTGCTGGCCATCGCCCACGGCACCACCGACATCCACGCGCTCCTCTCGGCCGCCGCCCCGGGCGTGACGGCCATCGTCGCGGCCGGCCTGCTGGCCCTCGCAGCCGTGCTCGCCTCGGCCCAGTTTCCCGCCCACGGCTGGCTGACCGAGGTGATGGAGGCCCCGACGCCGGTCTCCGCCCTGCTCCACGCGGGCGTGATCAACGTGGGCGGGTTCCTCCTGATCCGGTTCGCCGACGTGATGCTGGCCGCGCCGGGTGTCATGGCGGTGCTCGCGCTGCTCGGCGGGTTCACCGCGATCTTCGGCGGGCTGGTGATGCTCACGCAGCCGGCGGTGAAGACCTCGCTCGCCTGGTCCACCATCGCGCAGATGGGCTTCATGATCCTGCAATGCGGCCTTGCGCTCTTCCCGCTGGCGCTCCTGCATATCGTGGCCCATTCGCTTTACAAGGCGCATGCCTTCCTCAGCGCCGGTGAAGCGGTGCGCAACGTCGCCGCGATCCGGCGCCCCGGCCCCGTGGCCGTGCCCAGCGCGCGCAACGTGCTCCAGGCCTTCGCGATCGGCATCGTCATCTACGGCCTCGTGGGCGCGGTCTTCGGGCTCGACGGCAAGTCGGTGCAGACCATCGCGCTCGGCGTGATCCTGATCTTCGGCGTGGCCTACCTGCTGGCCCAGGGGCTGGCGGACGGGGCGCCCGGCGCGCTCACGCGGCGCACCATCGTCTATGCACTCGCCACATCCACCAGCTACTTCGTGCTGCAACTGGTCGCGCTGCACCTGACGGCGGCCACCCTGCCCCCGACCCCCGCGCCGGGGCCGCTGGAATGGGCGCTCATCATCCTCGCGCTGATCAGCTTCGGCGTCGTGGCGGTGGCGCAGGCGACCTTCCCGCTCTGGGCGCAGCATCCGGCCGCCGCGGGCCTGCGGGTGCACCTGTCCAACGGGCTCTATGCCAACGCGATCTTCGACCGGCTGCTGGGCGGCTGGACGAAGCGGACCTCTGCCTGAACGGGAGATCAAGATGTTCACGAAACTCGAAACCTTCCCCGCCGCCCTTCTCGAACTGGTGGCCGAAGCGAACACCGCCGCGCAGGCGATCCCGCCGCTCTTCCCGCTGTCCGCCAGCGTCGCGGTCAATCCCTTCCTCGGCCAGAGCGACGAACCGCTCGCGGTCGCCGCGGCGCGGCTGGCCCGGGTGGCGGGCACCCGGATCATGCCGGAGCGCGCCCACTGGGCGGCCAAGGCCGAGGACGGCACGCTCACCGACGCCGACATCCTGGCCGCGCTCGATGCGCTCCCCGGCCCCTTCGACCGCCCGACGCTGGCCGAAGTGAAGGCCGCGCTCGACACCCCGGCCCCCGGGCCCCGCGCACTCCCCACCGTCGCGGACCTGGCCGCCGCGCAGTCCGGCATCGACTGGCCCGCACTGATCGACGAACGGATCGGCGCCTGGGCGGCGAGCCATTTCGACCAGGGCCAGGCGCTCTGGCAGCCCCGGCGCACGGGCGGGGCGTTCAGCGCCTGGCGCGACCACGCGACGCGCGACCTGACGCCGGAAATCCACGGCCTGACCGGTTTCTGCAGCTTCGTGGACGGAACCAACCGCTCGCACTGGCGGGCAATCGGGCGGGCCTGCGAAGCGCTCGGCGTCTCGAGCCGGGGCGCGGGCAGCGCCTTCCACCGCTGGCTCACCTCCCTGGGCGGCTGGGCACAATACGCGCGCTACCTGCTGTGGCAGGCCGAGCTCGACGGCACCTCGGACACGACGCTGACCGAGCTTCTGGCGATCCGGCTGGCCTTCGACGAGGCGCTCTTCGCGCTCTACCGCGACGAGATCGCGGAAGACTGGCAGGCGGTCGTCGAACAGCACGAGGCCCCTGTCAGCCCCACCCGGGACCATGTCATCGACGCGGTGCTGCAGGAAGCCAGCGAACGGGCCGAGCAGCGCAGGCTCGCCGCCCTCTTTGACGCGGACGCGCCCGAGGCGGACACCGATGCACGGCCCAAGGTGCAGGCCGCCTTCTGCATCGACGTGCGTTCCGAAGTGCTGCGCCGGGCGCTGGAAACCCAGGACCCTGGGATCGAGACCATCGGTTTCGCCGGGTTCTTCGGTCTGGCCAGCGCCCACCGCGCGGCCGGTTCGGACGTGGTCGAGACGCGCGGCCCCGCGCTTCTTTCCCCGTCCGTGACATCGCAGGCCGCCGAGCCCGAGGCCCAGGACCTCGACCGGCGCTATGCCGCGCGGGCCCGGCGGGCCTGGGGCCGCTTCAAGCTGGCCGCCGTGTCCTCCTTCGCCTTCGTCGAGGCGACCGGCCCGGTCTATGCCGGCAAGCTCCTGCGTGACGCGCTGGCCGTCGGCCACCGCCACCACGCCGATCCCGCCCCGATGCTCGATCCCGCCATCGGGCTCGACGAACAGGTCGACATGGCCGAGGCCATCCTCGCGGCGATGTCGCTCACCGGGCCCTTCGCGCGGGTGGTGATGATTGCCGGGCACGGCGCCTCGGTCACCAACAACCCGCATGAAAGCGCGCTTCACTGCGGCGCCTGCGGCGGTCACGCGGGCGACGTGAACGCGCGGCTGCTGGCAGGGCTCCTGAACGACCCCGAGGTGCGAAAGGGCCTTGGCGCGCGGGGCACGGAAATCCCGCAGGACACCGTCTTCCTCGCCGCGCTCCACGACACGACCACGGACCGGGTAACGCTCTTCGAACAGGACCTGCCGACGAAAGACCGCGCCCGGGACGTGGCGCAACTGCGCGGCTGGCTCGAGGCCGCGGGCGGCCTGGCGCGGGCCGAACGGGCGAAGCGCCTGCCCCGGGCCGGCCGGGAGGCGGACGTCATGCGCCGGGCCCGCGACTGGTCCGAACTGCGCCCGGAATGGGGGCTGGCCAACTGCCGGGCCTTCATCGCCGCGCCGCGTCACCGCAGCCAGGGCAAGGCCCTGTCGGGCCAGTCGTTCCTGCACAGCTACGACTGGCACGGCGACGAGGGCTTCGGCGTGCTCGAGCAGATCATGACCGCCCCGGTGGTCGTGGCGAGCTGGATCAGCCTGCAATACTACGGTTCCACCGTCGCGCCCGAGGTCTTCGGCGGGGGCAACAAGCTCCTGCACAACGTGGCCGGCGGGATCGGCGTGCTCGAGGGCAACGGGGGCGCGATCCGGGCCGGACTGCCGTGGCAGAAGGTGCATGACGGCGACCGGCTCCAGCATGACCCGTTGCGGCTGTCGGTCATCATCGAGGCGCCGCGCGAGGCGATGAACGATATCCTGAAGCGCAACCCGCAGGTGGCCGCGCTCTTCGACAACCGCTGGCTCCACCTTGTCGCGATGGACGAGACAGGGCGGCTTGCCTGGCGCTACACGGGCGACCTCACCTGGGCGCCGTTCGAGGGTGGCGTGGCTGACGAGGCCGCGATGGCCGCGGAATGAGGCCGGGCCTACCCCGGTGAACTGCGCAGGGCCCCGCCATCCGGCGGGGTCCCGTCGCCCCGGTCACAGCTGGGGGTGGAAGTAGCGTAAGATACCGCGTCGGCCGCATTTTTCTGCGCAACCGATCGGGCGCTCGCGCGTTGTTCACCGAACGCCGGACGCCTGCGGGATTGCGGCGCGCCCGGCAAACCCGCTAACAGGGACCGAACCCCGATAGACCATGTTCCCCGCGCGGCTCCCGCGCGCGTCGAAAACCGAAAGGCCAGAGCCATGAGACTTCACCACGTCGCGGCCCTCACCGCCCTCCCCCTTCTGGCCGCCTGCGCGGCCCCGCAAGATCCGACCGAGGTCGGCGCGGTGCCCGAGCAGGTGACCGCGCTCGCCGCCCCCTACCAGGACCTGTCGACGGCGCGCCTGCGCGAGGATGGGTGCTACTGGTATCTCCATTCCGGGCCGGTGGAAGCCACGCTCCTGCCCTTGCGCACGCGCGAAGGCCGCCCGATCTGCACCGGGCCGGCCGCCTGAAGACGTCTGGGCCGCGCGCGGATCAGCTGCGCGCGGTGACGTATTCCTCGGGGGGATAGAGGATCGCGACCGAACCGGTCTCGACCTGGTCGTAGAGCCCGTTGATGTGGGCCATCACCATACGGACGCAGCCCGAACTCGCCCGCCCGCCGATGGAGCGCGGATGCGGGCTGCCGTGGATGCGCAGGTAGGTATCGCGGCCGCCGACATAGAGGTAGAAGGCGCGCGAGCCCAGCGGGTTCTCCGGCCCCGGCGGCATTCCGTCCTCGTATTCCTTGTAGAGTTCCGGATCGCGCCGGATCATGTTGGCGGTCGGGGTCCAGGAGGGCCACTTGGCCTTGCGCTTGATCGTGTAGGCGCCCGGCTCGTAAAGATCGCCGCGCGCGATCGCCACGCCGTAGCGCATCGCCGTGCCGTCATTGCGGATGTGGTAGAGATAGCGCGCAACGGCATCCACGTGGATGTCGCCGGGGGTGAGACCCGGCTTCGCCTCGACCAGCGTGGGCAGGAACCGGGGGTGCAGGCCCCAGGGGTTCGTGGTCGCCGGGTTGTAATTGGGCGGCGTCACCTGGGCGTCCCAGGCGTCCCATTTCGACTGGAGCGACGAGGACTGCGCAAGCGCCTGCCCCGCGATGGGCGGCGAGAACATGGCCGCCGTGGTCATGATGAAATGGCGTCTCGTAAGCATGTATCGTCCTCCTGCACGCTGTCCCAACCCCGCATGTCCGACCGGCCATGCCCTGTTGCGACCTCGAATGACAATGACCCGCCAGGTGACAAGGTTCCACTGCATCGCGGTTTTGCCGCAGGGCGTGGGGCAAAAGCAACGGTCAGGAGGCGCTGCTGGGCCGTTCCCCGCTCACATCCCCGTGTCGTGGTGTCGCCCGACATGGCACATTGCCGGCTGGCAACACCCATTCCTACGACGTGGACCTGTCGGCCTACGAGTGACCCGAACCTCCGCGGCCCGCACGGGTCGCGGGGGCTCTTCGCGGGGCAGCATCCCGCATCCTCCCACGCACGACCAGCGGCCTGCCTACTGTGGCGCGGACAGACCCGGCGACAGCCCGTCGTGGGCCCGCTGCGCGGCGGTGGCGAGGCTGTCGGTCGCGGTGTCGAAATCCTCCATGAAGGCGCTTTCGAGCCGGCCGGACTCCACGTCCTCGACCGCCCCCTGCGCGACGATCCCGTCGCCCGTGTCGTGGAAACGGTAGCGAAGGCGGCTCACTGCGGGCTCCGCCTTGCCGTAGTTCGGGTCGCACGGCCCTGGTGCGGTGCGGTCCGCGGGCAGCGGCCGCCCCTCGCCGTCGAGCCAGATCTCGACTTCCACCGCGCGCGCCGAAGCGCCGTCACCACGTGTGCCGTCCGCCCCGGGCGTGACCGAGATGTAGGGGCGCAGCGCCGCCGGGCTCATCCCCAGCTCGTCGGCCAGCTCACGCGCCACGGCGTCGGCCGCGTCGTCGAGCGGCACCTGCGTCTCGGGCGGATCGGCCGGCAGGCGCGGCACGTCGGGCTCGGGATCGGACAGCGGGATCACGCGGAACCCGTGCACGGTCAGGACGTCGGCCCCGTCCACGTTGCCCTGCTGACGCCCGTAGCCTGCATAGGTGCCGTCCGGCCGCTCCGCCATCGCATAGTCGAAGTTGATGTCGTCGACGGTGAACGCCCCGCGCCAGCCGGTGTCCCGGCCCCCGCCGATCTCGGCCGCGGAGAGCCCCGGCAGGTCGGCCGCAATGGCCCCGAAGTCGGTGTCCTGCGCGCAGTAGCGCCTGAGCTCCAGGTCCTTGCCGTTCGACTGGCTCAGCGTCATGCGGTCGCCGCCACGATGCTTGCGCAGGGTGCCCTGCATGCTCTGGTGCTGGAACGGCTGCTCGATCAACATGCCGCGCACATCCATCTTGACCACGCCCTCGGTGTATTCGATGCGCACCGGCTCGGCGGGCCTGGTGGTGTCGGTGATCCTTCCCGTGACCTGCGACGGCTCGAAGAAGGCGGTGCCCGGACCATGGTCGACGAGCGCGATGGGGAAGCTCTCGGTCCCCTCGACCTCGTCATCCTCGGCCAACGGGATGGTGAGCGTGGTCTCGGTCGTGCCCGACGGCAAGGTCCCCTGCACCCGCCACGGCGCGAAATCCGCCCCCGGCGTCGCGCTGCCACCGCCCGGCACCGCGCTCACCATTGCCGGGATCTCGCTGTCGAAGGCCTGGCGCACCGTCACGGTGACCGCCCCGCCCTCCTCGCCGCCGGACGCGGACACGGTGTATTCGTTGTCGTTGTCGAGGATCGCGATGGGCCCCATCGCCGCGGCGTTGATGACCGCGGGCACCTGCGTGGTGTCGAGCGGGGAGAGCGCGGCCACGGACGGGACAAGCTGCTCGCGGTAAGGCTCGTCCTCCCCGTCGTCGATGATGGTGAAGGTCGCCGTCTTGACCACCTCCCCCTTCATGAAGGTGAAGGGCAGCACGGTGGGCGCGAAATCCGTCCCCGCCGTCGCCCCGGCCCCGGCCAGCCGGATCTCGCCCCGGAACGCCTGCTTCGCCGGCGCGTCGAGCTTGAGCAACAGCTGCACGTCCCTGGTGACGCCCTCGCGCACCTCGCGCATCGTCGGCTCCAGCGTGAGGGTCTGGGCCAGCGCGGCGGAGGGCAGCAGAAGCGCGGCGGCGAAGGCGGTGCCGGATGGGCGGAAGGGGCCGGGTTGTCTCAAGGTGCAGCTCCTGTCTGAAAGCGGGAGCATGCCAGTAAGTCTCTGTCTGGAAATGTGAAAACGGCCCTTTCGGCGCGCCTGCCTGACATACTCCCTGAATGAACGTGTCATCCGAGCCTGACCGCTCACCCCCCGTCGGATCAACCCCCGGTGTCGCAAGCCCCTTTACCCCGCCCGCGCTTTGGCCGACATAGGACGCCATCATCCGAGGGAGAGGGACATGAAATTCGCCACCTTGCCGGACGGCACCCGGGACGGGCGTCTGTTCATCGTCAGTCGCGACATGACCCGCATCGAACCCGCCAAGGGCGCGCACACGATGCAGGAGCTGATGGAGCGCTGGGACGAGGTCGAGATCCAGCTGGAGATGGAATACGAGGCGGTGAACAACGGGCTCGGCGGTGGCTTCAGCCCGGCCGCCGCGCTGGCCCCGCTTCCGCGCGCCTGGCAATGGCTCGACGGCTCGGCCTTCGACAGCCACGGCGCGCTGATGGCCAAGGTCTTCGGCATGGAGGACAAGTTCAAACCGGACTTCCCCTACATGTACCAGGGCGTCTCGGACCGGTTCTACGCCCCGACCGAGGACGTGAAATTCCCCTCCGAGGACGACTTCATCGATTTCGAGGGTGAATTCGGGATCATCACCGATGCCGTGCCGCTAGGTATCAAGGCCCGCGAGGCGCGCCAGCACATCCGCCTTCTCGTGCAGATCAACGACTGGTCCCTGCGCCGGATCGCCCCGCTCGAGATGAAGGCGGGCTTCGGTTGGGTGCGCGCCAAGCCCGCGTGTTCGATGGCCCCGGTCGCGGTGACGCCGGACGAGTTGGGCGACGCCTGGCGCGACGCGCGCATCGACCTGGACCTGGGCGTGTGGTGGAACGGCGAAAAGTTCGGGGCCGCGAACGGTTACGCCATGTCGGTTGGGTTCGACGCGCTGGTGGAACACGCCGCCTATTCGCGCGACCTCGTGCCAGGCACCGTGATCGGCTCTGGCACCGTGTCGAACGAAACCTACCGCGACGTGGGCTCCTCCTGCATCGCCGAAAGGCGCGGGATCGAGATGATCGACAAGGGCGACGCGACCACCGAATTCATGAAATTCGGCGATCGCGTGCGGATGGAGGTCTTCGACGCGGCCGGCGAAACGGTCTTCGGCGCCATCGACCAGAAGGTCATCCCCGCCTGACGCCTTTCATCTTTCCGACAATACGCAAGAAAGAGGCGGCCGGTCCCGGCCCCCTTCTTTCAGTTTTGCGACTTCGCGCGCCAAAACGCGCCTGCGCGCCCGGCCAGTGACCCCGCAGACGAGACCCCCGGTTCCGGATTGACAGGACGGCCCCGCCAATGCGCAACTGGGGCGAGCGCCGCGCGCAGGGCCCGGCCTCGGGGAAGAGGAGAGCTCTTGAGCCAAGTTCTGTCCGGAGTCTGGGCCCTTCTGCTGGGCATCGTCCTGATCATGCTCGGCAATGGCATGCATTTCACCCTGATCGGCCTGCGCGGCGGGATCGAGGGGTTCTCGGCCTCGGAACTGGCGATCGTGACCTCCGGCTATTTCGCGGGCTTCCTGGCCGGCGCGCGGCTCAGCCCGGTGATGATCCGCCGCGTGGGCCATGTGCGCGTCTTCGCCGCCCTTGGCAGCTTCATGTCCGCGGGGCTCATCGCCTTCCCGCTCCTGACCGAACCCTGGGCCTGGACAATCCTGCGCCTGCTCATCGGGTTCTGCATGTCGGGCATCTACGTCACCGCCGAAAGCTGGCTCAACGATGCCTCCACGAACGAGAACCGGGGCAAGGTGCTCGCGGCCTACATGATCGCGCAGACCCTGGGCATCATCGGCGCGCAGGCGCTTCTGAACCTCGGGGACGCCGCGAGCTCGGCGCTCTTCATCGGGGCCTCGATCCTGGTGTCGATCTCCTTCGCCCCGATCCTGCTGTCGATCTCGCCCGTCCCGGCGGCCGAGGTGGCCCGGCCCATGCCGCTGCGCACGCTCTTTCGAAGTTCGCCCCTGGGCACCGTGGGGATCTTCCTGCTGGGCGGCATCTACGCCACCCAGTCCGGCATGGGGGCTGTCTTCGGCTCCCAGATCGAAATGAGCGCGGCGCAGATCTCGCTCTTCGTGGCGATGCTCTTCGCCGGCGCGCTGGTGCTGCAATACCCGGTGGGGTGGCTCTCGGACCGCATGGACCGGCGGCGGCTGATCTTCGCCGCGGCGCTCCTGGGTCTCGTGTGCTGTGCGCTCGCCTGGTCCGCCGGCGACAACCTCTGGGCGATGATGGGGGCCGCCTTCTTCGCGGGCGGCGTGACGACGCCGCTCTACGCGCTCTTCCTCGCCTACACCAACGACACGCTCTCGGCCGAGGAGATGCCCGCGGCCTCCGGCGGGCTCGTCCTGACCTTCGGCGTCGGCGCGATCCTGGGGCCGCTGGCCACCGGCGGCGTGATGCAGCAATTCGGCCCCTTCGCCTTCTGGCTGGCCCTCGGCGCCACCTTCGCCGCGATCGCCCTCTACGCGCTCTTCAGGATGAGCCAGCGTGCCGCCGTCGCGACCGAAGACACGGAAAGCTACCTGGGCGTCGTGCCCACCGCCTCGCCCGTCGCGGTCGAGGCCGCGGGTATCTGGGCCGCCGAGCAGGCCGAGGCCGAGCGTGAGGCAGAAAGCGACACGCAGTCCTGACCGACGGCACCGGCCCCTTGCCACTCATTTTTTCGGAAGATTGTCGGGGCGCGCGGTCCCCGTGGCCGTCAGTCCCCCATGACCGACGGCAACCCCGCGACCGTGTCGGTCAGCGGGCCGAAGGGCGCCCCGAAGGCACTGCCGAGCAGGAAGATCATCATGCCGATCGTGGCCACGATGGCGAGCCCGAGGACGGCGTTCGATTCCACGATCCGGGTGGCGATGCGCTGACCCAGCGGGGCGGCGCTGCGGAATTCCATCTGGTCGAGAACCAGCTTCGCCTGGTCCACGTCCTTGTCCCAGCTCGGATCGGTCAGGGCCCGCAGAACGGTCTCGTTGATGACGATATGGTCGTCGGACCCGGCGTCGTCACCGTCTCTTGGCTGGCTCGTGTCGATCCGCTCCGCGCCGGCAAATATCCGCGCGTCGGAAATCTGATGGTTCATCTTCCGTCCCCAGAATCATTCAATTTTGTTTTCAATAATCATGAAAATACGGGAGGTAGGGATAACCTGTCTACACCCATGACCGAAATGGCGACACTGCGAGACGGGCGTTGAAATTGTATTAAGATCCGAAACCGGAAAGCCCCAAAATCGGCATTTCGGCGCGCCGGCACAGCTTCCCCGCTTGGTTGACGCAGGGTCATACGCGCCGTGGTTGTTCATTGTTCAAAGCGATATTGCCGAATCACTTCGCCTCCTGCCGCGCCCGATCCCCTGCACCGTTCCGGAGATGTTTCGGGAGGCTGGCGCCCCGAAAGAGCGCCCGATCATGTCCGCGCGGCTCCGGTGCGACGAAAGCAGCGCTCTCCCCTCGGAACGTCCGGAGCGGCATGCCTCACAGCCGGTCGACGTTCCGGCGCATGATGCGGATGACGCGCAGGAACGCCTCGAGGTCGTCGGGGTCGGCGCCCTCGATCAGCTTGCGTTCGCGCTCCAGCGCGGCGGCAAGGATGCGGTCATGCATCTCGTAGCCGGCGTCGTTGAGTTCCCAGATCCGCCGCCGCGGGTCGCTGGCCATCGCCTCGAAATCCACCAGACCCAGCTCGTCGAGCTTGTTGAGCGACCGGCTGGCCGCCCCCTTGTCGATCGCGATGACCTCCACGATGCGCGCGGCCGGGATGCGCGGCTCGATCGCCAGCATGGAAATCACGCGCCAGTCGGCGATGCCGACCCCGAACTCGGCGAGGTATTCCGAGGACGCACCAAGCGAGAGGGCGTTGTTCACCGAGGACAGGAAATACGGGATGTAGGTGTCGATATCGACGATCTCTCGCCCGTCCGCGTGGCGGCGGGTCGGGCTCGAAATGCGGCCCTCTGGGCAGAGTGTCTTGTCGCCTTTCACTGCGCGGATCCTCCTCCAAGGGACGGGACGTGCCCTCGATTGTCCGGATCGGCGCCCCAAGTCAAGGCGGCGGACGCGCCGCGCGTGCATCTCGTCCCGCCTCGTGCGGGCCGCGCCGACGACATGTCGCGGCTGCTCCCCATCGTGGCACACCAAGTTGACCCTGTGGCACAAACGCGGCTACCCAATCGCGAAGACGGGGCGCGAAACCCCCGGACCGGGACGGTGGGAGGCACGCATGACGGACCGAAACGACGACACACCCGTGAGCCGGCTGCCGGTCACGGAGACGGTCAACGCCTTCGTCGCCTTCCTCTTCGCCGCCTCCGCCCCCGTGGCGATCATCCTGAGCGCGGGCGTGCACGGCGGGCTGACCGAGGTGGACCTCGCCTCCTGGATCTTCGCGGCCTTCGTGGTGAACGGCGCGCTCAGCATCGGCATGTCGGTGGCCTTCCGCCAGCCGCTGGCGTTCTTCTGGACCATCCCGGGCACCGTGCTGGTCGGCACCGCGCTCGAGAGCATGAGCCTGGCCGAGGTGGTCGGGGCCTACCTCCTGACCGCCGCGCTTCTGCTGGTCCTCGGGCTCACCGGCTGGGTGAAGGCCGCGATGGACCGGCTGCCGATGCCCATCGTGATGGGCATGGTCGCGGGGGTTTTCGTGCAATTCGGGCTGGACTGGATCCTCGCCTTCGAGACCGACTTCGTGCTGGTCGCCGCGATGACCGCCACGTTCTTCGCGCTGACCGCCATGCCACGCGCGCAGAAGGTCTTCCCGCCGATGATCGGGGTGCTGATCGTGGGACTCGCGATCCTCGCCTACCAGGGCAACGGCGCCGCCCCCGCCTTGAACGGTGACCGCATCTTCGCAGCCCCGCAGCTCTACGCGCCCGAGTTCACGCTCGCGGCCACTTTGGAGCTGGTGGTTCCGCTGGCGATCACCGTCATCGCCGCCCAGAACGCCCAGGGCATCGTGATCCTGCGCGCGGCCGGTCACACGCCGCCGGTGAACGCGATCACCACGGCCTGCGGCGGCGCTTCGCTGGTGGCGGCCGCCTTCGGCAGCGTGTCCTCCTGCCTCACGGGTCCCTCGAACGCGATCCTCGTCTCCGGCGGTGCGCGCGAACGTCAGTGGCTCGCCGCCGTCCTCCTGGGCAGTTTCGCGATCCTGTTCGGCGTCTTCGCGCCCGTGGTGACGAGCCTGCTCCTCGCCACCCCCGCGGCCTTCCTGAGCACGCTGGCCGGGCTCGCCCTCCTGCGCACGCTGCAGGCCGCGTTCCAGACGTCGTTCGGCCCGACCTTCCCGCTGGGCGGCCTCGTCGCCTTCCTCGTCACGCTGGCGGGCCTGCCGATCTTCAACATCGGCGCACCGTTCTGGGGCCTCGTCTTCGGCCTCCTGGCGAGCCTCCTGTTGGAGCGGGACTCCTTTGCCAAGGAGTGATCTCGCGGTCCTTGGACGGCGTCCGTCACGTGCACACGGCGCAACCAAGCGGACAGCCACCCGCTCTCGCACACGTTTTGCGTGTTGCGCGGGCAACACCTGATCGAACAGGTCCATTACCCCTTTGAACTTCCGGTACGACCTATCGGATAAGCCAAGCAGTTTTGTTTTTCACGAGTGATTAGGGGTACCAATGACCACTGCAAATCGCGTCCTTCGGCATGTCCTCATGTCCGGAACCGCCCTCGCCTGCATCTCCGGAATGGCCCTGGCGGAAGCGCCCGGATCGGATTCATACGGGAATTCGATCACGAGCTCCAAGTTCGACCCGACCATCCCCACGGACCTGTTCCACGACATCGCCGGCACGGGGACGCACCTTGTCTTCGGCGATGACGTTTCTGCCCGGAACGTATCGCTAGGCGGCCTTGTATTTCCGTTCTACGGCACGGATTACACCAACCTGACGTTCGCGACGAACGGCTACATCTCGACCTCTTCGATCGACTATGGGCCGGATCTTTCCAACGATGCTGTCTTGCCGACTGCCCCGAGTACCGGTTCCGGCGCCCGTATCTATCCCTATCACGACGACACAGTCGCCAACGTCTACGGGCAATATTTCGATCAGGCCTCGAGCCCGATCGGCACGGAGACCTACGTTGCCCAGTGGAACGCCGTGCATTTTGCTGGCGCCGGTACAACGGATGACAATGCGCCCCTGCGCTACAACGTGATGCTGTTGCGGGACGGAACGATCGTCATGGCCTATGACCGCGTTTCGGCCGAGGCGGGCGCGCGGGCGACCGTCGGCATCCAGAACGGGACCTACACCGACGGCGTGGCCTACCTCGCCAACGAGCAGGTCATGACCGACGGCATGACGATCCTCGTCACCTCCCCGACCTCCGCACGAAACCCGCTCAACCCGTTCGAGGGGATGGCGAACGATCAGCAGATCACGGGATCGGAAATCGGCCTGATGCAGACCGGCACCCAATCGGACCTGACGACCGAGCAGGTGCGCAAGGCCTTCGCCTACGGCCAGCAGGTCGAGCGCATGTCGACCAAGGGCAGCGGCGACCTCGGCACCGGCGACCGCTTCTCCACCTGGGCCACGGCCAGCGCCGTGACCACCACTGGGAACGCGGGCCCGGCGATGACCGGCGTCACCCACGGTTTCCACGTCGGCGGCGACTACCGCCTGACCCCGGAGTTCCTGGGGGGCCTGTCCTTCGCCTATACGCAGTCGAGCCTTCAGACGGGCAAGCTGGCGACCTCCGCCACGGGCTACACCGTGTCGCCCTACGTGGGTTACGAGATCAACGACAACCTTCTCGTCACCGCGTCGGCCAACTACACCCGCACGACCTATGACAGCGTGACCATGCCGCTGGGCACGTTCACCTCGGCCAGCAACCGCTTCTCGGGCGAGCTGACGGTCGAGGGGCGCGTCGCGCTTGGCCAGCCGGGCCTGTCCATCGTTCCGCAGGCGAGCGTGGCGGCGGGCAAGGAGTTCTACGAACCGCTGACCGGCATGGGCCAGTCGATCACGGTGCAGCCGTCCTGGTTCGTGCGCGGCGAAGCCACCGCGCGGCTTGAACAATCCTTCACGACGCCCGAGGGCAGCGGCGCGTTCTACGCGTTGGCCGGCATGGATTACGTGCGCACCAATGGCGACAACTCGATCGCCCTCTTCGCGACCGCCTACGACAACAGCCGCCTCGGCGGCGTGGTCGGCGCCGGGTTCTCGTTCACCGCGCCCAACGGCATCAACGTCGATGCCAGCTTCTCGGGTCGCGGCCTGGGCACCACGAACCGCTCGGCGCAAGGCAACCTGACGGTCGGCCTCACGTTCTGACCGGGACCACCCGACAGGCGGAATGACACGAGGGGGCGCTTCTGCGCCCCCTTTTCTTTCTCTCGGCTCAAGCCCCGGTCACGCGCCAGATGATGTCGCCCACGTCGTCGGCCATCAGGAGCGATTTGCCGTCCGGGCCGACGGTCACGCCGACCGGGCGGCCGTAGGCCAGTTTCTCGTCCTCCGACAGGAAGCCCGACAGGATGTCGCGCGACGGGCCGCTCGGCGCGCCGTTCTCGAACGGCACGAAGATCAGCCGGTAGCCGGAGAGTTTCGAGCGGTTCCACGATCCGTGCTGACCGATGACCATGCCGGCGCCGAAGCCCGGGAGCGTGCCGTCGGGCATCCAGCACAGGCCGAGCGACGCGGTATGACCGCCCAGCGCGTAGTCCGGCTTGATCGCCTTCGCGACCATCTCGGGATCCCGCGGGACGCGGTCGTCGACCGTCTGGCCCCAGTAGCAGTAGGGCCAGCCGTAGAAGCCCCCCTCCTCGACCGAGGTGAGGTAGTCGGGCGGGGTCTCGTCGCCCAGCCCGTCGCGTTCGTTGACCACGGTCCAGAGCTTGCCCGTCTCTGGCTCCCACGCCATGCCGACCGCGTTGCGCAGGCCGGAGGCAAAGACGCGCGCCTCGCCGCTCGCCACGTCGAGCTCCCAGATCGCCGCGCGGCCCTCCTCGACCTCCATCCCCTGGTCGGCGATGTTGGTGAGCGAGCCGACGCCGGCATAGACCTTGGTCCCGTCGGGCGAGGCGAGGAGGCTGCGCGTCCAGTGCCCGTGCGGCTTGAAATCGACGAGTTGTTCACCGCTGCCCGAGAGCGACGTGGCGCCCGGGGTGTAATCGAAAACGCGGATGCCGTCGGTGTTGCCGAGGTAGAAGCGCTCACCCACCAGCGCCATGCCGAAGGGCTGGTTCTGGTTCTCGACGAAGACTTCGCGGATCTCGGCCACGCCGTCCCCGTCGGCGTCGCGCCACAGGCTGACACGGTTGGCGCTCTTGCCGATCGCCTTCACCCGCCGCATCGTTGCCTGGGCGGCATGGTCCATCAGCGTCTTGGGCGGCCCCGCCTGCTCTTTCGATTCCGCCACCAGGACGTCGCCGTTCGGCAGCACCTCGATCCAGCGCGGGTGGTCCAGCCCCGAGGCGAAGGCGTTCACCTTGAGCCCCGGCGCACAGGTCGGGACGTGACCGTCCTTCCAGCCCTCCGCGGCGGGCATCTTCAGCGTCATGATCCCCTGCGCGCGTGCCTCGGGGATGTCCGGGGTGGCGCCGAACGCCTGTTGTGCGGGCGATCCCATGCGCCGCATGAACGCGATCGTGCCGCCCACGACCGAGGTCGCCTTCGCGATAAGATCCATGATGGCCTCCTTTTCTCCGGGGCCAGACTACCGGAGATCAGGGGGCCATGACAGCACCGTCGTTCGGGGCGCGTCAGGCGGTGCCCACGGGGGTCAGGAAGAACACCGTGTTCACGCCGAAACGGGTGGAGTGGGAAATCACGTGCCGGCCGTGCCGGGGCACGGAGACCGTGTCGCCCGAGCGGGCCGCGACCGGGGTCGCGAATATCGCGGCGAGGAACGCCTCGCCCGTGGCCAGGTGGCGGGTGTGAAACACCTCGCCTTCGACAGGATGCCCGTTCAGGATCATGTGCCACCTCACTTTGCAGGTCCGCCGGTGGGGGGCCGGTCCCGGCCCCCGGGCCATGCCCGCGGTCTCGATCTCTCCACGCTACATCGCACGATTTCATGCACCAATGCGAATTTATGAACATTTTGTCGCATCAGGGTCAGCCGCCGGACGGTCGCCGCGCGTCGGGCTTGGGCATCACGACCGGGACGATCAGCCCGCCCGAGAGGCCAAGGTAGGCCGCCACCCAAAGGGTCCCCGCCATGTTGACGAAGGCACCGTGCAGGCCCGGCATCACCTCGGCGGCGACGCGAAGACCCGTGGCGATGACGAGGGCCGCGAAGGCGGCCGTGAGGAAGGGGCCGGCTTCAAGCGGGCGGCCGGTGTGACCCAGCGTGGCGCGGATCATCACGGCCACGGTCATGCTCGCCACCGCGCCGATCGCAAGCACGTGCGCCGTGGCCGCCGGGGTCGCGGCGCCCACGGCCGACAGGGCCGCGACGGTGAACCCGGCCGGGATGAAGGCATAGGCGACGTGGAGCATCAGAAGAAGCGGCGAACGCCAGGTCAGCCAGCCACGCCAGCGCAGGAGACGCGCCACATGCAGGGCCGCGGCCATGAGCATCACCAGTGCCGCCGTCAGGCCGGATGCCGCGCCCACCCAGAACACCAACGCCGCGACCCCCGTGAAGATCGCGAAGCCGTCGAAGCGTCCGAACGGCACGGGCCGGTCCGCGTGCCCAGCCTTCACGAGCCAGTTGCGGGTGAAGCTCGGGAGGATCCGCCCGCCGATCAGCATGATCAGGAAGATCAGGATCGCGATGCCCGCGCGATGCCCGGTCAGCGCGACACCGGTGCGCAGGGCCTCGACGTGGAAGGCGATGTTGGCGACCCAGAACAGCGTGACGGGGATCAGCACCTTGAGGTTGCGCCAGTTGCGTCCCGCCACGATCTCGCGCGCGATCATCGCGCCGACGAGGAGCAGGAAGAGCTGATCGACGACAAGAGCGGCGACGGGGCCCAAGCCGAGAAGCCCCGCCACGGCGAGGCGTCCAGCGATCCAGACAAGGGCCAGCGTGGCCAGCGGCCAGCCGCGTGTCGGCAGCCGGCCGGTCCAGTTGGGAACGGCGGTGAAGAGGAACCCAGCGACCACGGCCGCGCCGTAGCCGAAGATCATCTCGTGAACGTGCCAGTCCACCGGCGCGAAGACGGACGTGATGGAGAGCGCCCCGTCCCACACCGCGAGCCACAGCGCGATCGCGGTCGCGCCGAAGAGGCTTGCCAGCAGGAAGAAGGGACGGAAACCGGCGGACAGAAGCGCAGGGCCGGTGTATGTGCGGCGGTCGGACATGTGCGGTTCCTCCAGTGTTAAAAGGGCGGCGCAGGCCGCGCCGCCCTTCCTTGTGCCGTGACGAAGGGACGGGACGTCACTGCACCTGTGCGATCAGGTCGGCCATCCGGGCCTTTGCCTTGCCTTTCTGGCGAAGGTCGGCAACGTCATCGAGGTTCACCGGCTCGCCCACCTGGATCAGGGCGACCATGCCCATCGTGTAGTGCGGGGTGCACTTGATGCCGTAGAGGCCCTCGGCGTCGACCGTCAGCTCGAATTCCTCGTTGAAATTGGTGCGGAAGCCCTCCACCCCTTCGGGCAGCATCCCGTCGATGTCCTCGACGTTGTGGCCACGGTCGGTGGGGACGAAACGGATCACGTCACCGGGCTGGGCCTGGACGAAGGCGGGTTCGAAAACCATCGCGCCGGCCTCGCCCTTGTTGAGCATCTTGACCTCGTATGTCTCGGCCTGGGCGCCGAAGGCGACGAGGGCGAGCGCGGCGGAGAGAAGAAGCGGTTTCATCAGAGCATCCTTTGTTCATGTCTGTTGTTTCGTCTGAGCGGGTTTTGCGGTATTTGCCGGCGCCGAACGTTGCATTTCGACAAACTCGCGGATCATTCGTGCCAAAACTCGACGAAAGCCTCCTGGTGGACCTTCCCCCGTTCAGCCAGCTCGACCGCGGCCAGATTCGCGAGATCCTCGATCACGCGGTGTCGCGCCGGTATGACGAGGGCGCGGCGATCTTCCGCGAGGGGCACGACGCGGACCGCTTTTTCCTCCTTCTCGACGGCTACCTGCGCGTGGTGCGCGCCACGGAGGGCGGCGAAGAGATCATCGTGCTCCACATCTCGCCCGGGCAGCTCTTCGGAATCGCCAAGGCGCTTGCGCGCGACACCTATCCCGCCACCGCCATCGCGGCGGCCGAGACGATCGCGCTGTCCTGGCCGATGTCGTTGTGGGAGAAGTTTACCGGCGAGTACCCGGGCTTCGCGACCGAAAGTTACCGGACGCTGGGCAAGCGGCTGGGCGAAATCCAGATGACGTTGACCGAGATGGCCACCCAGGCCGTCGAGAAACGCGTGGCGAGCGCCGTTCTGCGGATGATGAACCAGAGCGGACGGCGCACCGACGAGGGGATCGAGATCGGCTTTCCCGTCACGCGCCAGAACATCTCGGACATGACCGGGACGACGCTGCACACCGTGAGCCGCCTGCTCTCGGCCTGGGAGAAGGCCGGGGTGGTGTCCTCACGGCGCAAACACGTGGTGGTCACGAGACCCCACGAGCTGGTGCTCCTGAGCGGCGCGCACGGCTAGAGCTTCTCGGCCACCCGCGCGCGCAACTCGGCGCGGAACGCGTCTTCCTCCAGGTCGTATTCCTCGCAGGCATCCGTGATCGTGTGAAATGGCGCCACCAGGCAGCCGGGGCACAGCATCTTGCGTGCGATGAAGGGCTCCACGAGGTCGGGCCACGTGGCGAACAGCGTCGCCAGCGGCAGGTCCGGGTCATCGAAATCAGGTCTACGGCGCATTCTCGTGGGCTCCTTCACTGGACCCACCCTGCCGCGTGCATTCCACCCGTTCTTTGCGTTTGCGCAACATCGGCGCGTCCCGGCCCCGGTAGGGGTCTGCCATCGACACCAACAACCGGGACCGTGACATGTCAGAGATATTCACGAAATCACGGGCCAGGAACGTGTTCTACGGGGGAAGCCTTTTCTTCGTCGTCGTGTTCGTGGCCCTCACGGCGCAAAGCCACCGCTACATCGTCAAGACGTCGACCGCGGGCGCGCCGATCACCGAAGAGATCAAGCTGGGCAAGGAGGTGTGGGAACGCCACTCCTGCATCAACTGCCACACGCTGCACGGGGAAGGCGCATACTTCGCCCCCGAAGTGGGCAACGTGATGACCCGCTGGGGCGTCATCGAAGACCCCGAGATGGCCTACGAAGTGCTCAAGGGCTGGATGGAGGCACAGCCGTCGGGAATCGAGGGCCGCCGGCAGATGCCGCATTTCGAGATCACCGAAGAGGAAATGCGCGGCCTGGCCGAATTCCTCCGCTGGGCCGACCAGACCAACACCCAGAACTGGCCGCCGAACGACGCCGGCTGAGGAGACACCGACATGAAATACCAATCGCAATCCGTGGCGAAGTACTACTTCCTCGCCGCCGCTGCCCTTTTCGGCATCCAGGTGCTGGGCGGGCTGCTCGCAGGCTGGATTTACATCTCGCCCAACACGCTCTCGGAAATCCTTCCTTTCAACGTGGTTCGCATGATCCACACCAACGCGCTGATCGTCTGGCTCCTTCTGGGCTTCTTCGGTGCAGCCTACTACCTCGTCCCGGAAGAAGCGGAGCGGGAGCTTTTCTCGCCAAAGCTCGCCTACATCCAGCTTATCATCCTGCTTGTGGGCACGCTGGGGGCGGTCGGCTCCTACCTCGTCGGCATTCACGGCGGGCGCGAGTTCCTCGAACAACCGCTCTGGGTCAAGTTCGGCATCCTCGTGGCCGCGGTGATCTTCCTCGTGAACATCTCGCTGACCGCACTCGCGGGCCGTAAGACGGCGATCACCAACATCCTGCTGATGGGCTTGTGGCTTCTCTGCCTGCTCTGGGTCTTCGCCTTCATCAACCCGGTGAACCTGTCGCTCGACAAGATGTACTGGTGGATGGTCGTGCACCTGTGGGTGGAAGCCACCTGGGAACTCGTCATGGCCGCCATCCTGGGCTTCCTGATGCTCAAGCTCACCGGCGTCGACCGCGAGGTCGTCGAGAAGTGGCTCTACGTCATCGTCGCGCTGGCGCTGTTCTCGGGCATCCTGGGCACCGGGCACCACTTCTACTGGATCGGCACCCCCGGTTACTGGCAGTGGATCGGCTCGATCTTCTCCACGCTCGAGGTGATCCCATTCTTCGCCATGATGACCTTCGCCTTCGTGATGGTCTGGAAGGGCCGCAAGAACCACCCGAACCGCGCCGCGCTCCTGTGGTCGCTGGGGTCGTCCACCGTCGCCTTCTTCGGTGCGGGCGTCTGGGGCTTCCTGCACACGCTGCACGGTGTGAACTACTACACCCACGGCACGCAGATCACGGCCGCTCACGGGCACCTCGCGTTCTACGGCGCCTACGTCGCCCTGAACCTCGGGATGTTCACCTACGCGATGCCGCAACTGCTCAAGCGCGCGCCCTACAACCAGGTGCTCAACATGGCCTCGTTCTGGCTGATGACGGGCGGCATGGCGTTCATGACCTTCACCCTGACCTTCGCAGGCACGATCCAGACGCACATGCAGCGGATCCTGGGCGAATACTACATGGACGTGCAGGACCAGCTCGACCTGTTCTACATCATGCGCTTCGGCTCCGGCGTGGCGGTGGTGCTGGGTGCCCTCCTGTTCCTCTATTCGATGACGGTGGTGCGCCGCGAAGTCGTCAAGCCCGGCCCCGCGGCCGTGCCGGCAGGAGAGTGAGCCATGACGCTGGACATGATCAACGACCTGCCCTTCTACACGGCCCAATCGGACGAATGCGACGTGTTCGAACTGGCCCAAAACAACGGTTTGCCCCTTCTTCTGAAGGGGCCGACCGGCTGCGGCAAGACGCGCTTCGTGGAGCACATGGCGGCCCGGCTGGGCCTGCCCCTCCACACCGTGGCCTGCCATGACGACCTGTCGGCCGCGGACCTGATCGGACGCTACCTCATCAAGGGGGGCGAAACGGTCTGGGTCGACGGCCCGCTCACCCGGGCGGTGCGCGAGGGCGGGATCTGCTACCTCGACGAGGTGGTGGAGGCGCGCAAGGACGTCACCGTCGTCCTGCACCCGCTCACCGACGACCGGCGCCGCCTGGTCATCGACCGGACCGGCGAGGAGCTGCGCGCCCCCGACAGCTTCATGCTGGTGGCGAGCTACAACCCCGGCTACCAGAACGTGCTGAAGAAGCTGAAGCCCTCGACGCGGCAGCGGTTCCTGTCGATCGGCTTCGACTTCCCGGACCCGGCCATCGAGGCAGGCGTCGTGGCGCGCGAATCCGGGCTCGACGAGGGCCGCGCGGCCGCACTCGTCAGGCTCGCCGGTCACGTGCGGGCGCTGTCCGGCATGGATCTCGAGGAAGGGGTGTCGACCCGCCTCCTGATCTACGCCGCGACCCTGATCGCGGGCGGCATGCGCGTCGACCGGGCGCTCGAGACGGCGGTGATCGAACCCCTGTCGGACGAGCCCGACACGCAGCAGGCGCTGCGTGACCTGGCCGCCAGCGTCTACGGGTGATGCGCATGACCCCCCTCGATTTTCTCGAACCCGAAGAGGCAGTGGGCAGCCTGTGGCACGATCTCGTGTCACGGGCGGGCGCCGAGACCACCCACGATGACTGCGCAGTGGAGCTGGCGCGCGTGCACGCCAGCGTCGCCACGCTCTACCGCGCGCTCGGCGGCGAACCGGGGGTCGAGATCGGCCCGGTCGCCGCCACCGCCTCGCCCCACCGCGTGCTGGGCGCGCGCCGCTTCGGCACCGCGCGCGAACGCGCCCACGTGGCGGGCTTCGACGGAGACAGGCTCGGCCTGCCTCCCGTCATCGCGACCTTTCCCGACCGCGCACTGAACCGCGCGGCCTACCTCTGGCTCGCCGCACTCGCCGCTGTCGTGGAGCGCCCGCGGCCGCTGTCCGACCCGCTGTCGGCCGACCGTGCGGAAATCGCCGCCATCGCGATCGCCTCCGATCGCGTCTATGCCGCCTGCCCCGGCCTGCGCGCGCCCTACGCGGCGATGTGCGCCCATCTGGTCGAAAGCCGCAAGCGCACGGGCCTGCCACGCTGCGAGGCCGGGATCGAACGCCTGATCCTCGACCAGCTCGCGGGGCAATCGCGCGACGAGGAATGTCTCGACTGCCCCGCCCCGCGCGGCTACCGCACCTATGCGCCGGTCCCGATCTGGCTGCGCCTGACACATCCGGCCCCCGGCAAGGCAGCCGCAAACGACGATGTTCCCCCCGAAGCGCCGGCGCCCGCGATGGACGGCCGCAAGGCCGGACGCCGCGAAGACCGCGACCAGGCCGAGCGCCGCGACAGCTTCATCGTCCACCGTTTCGAGTCGATCCTGTCCTGGGCCGAAAGCCTCAACCTCAACCGCATGGTCGAGGACGACGACGACGAGAACGCCCAGAAGGCGGCCGACGACCAGGACGAGATCACGCTGAGCAAGAACTCCAAGCGCGCGGCCACGCGGTTGCGCCTGTCGCTGGACCTGTCGCCGCAGGACGCCGAACACGAGCGGCTGGCGGGCAAGTTCACCTACCCCGAATGGAACCGCCGCAGCGGCGACTACATGGCCGACCACACCCGTGTGCTCGAGGCCCCGGCGGTACCCGCCGAGGGGTATCGCCCCGATCCGAAGCTCGTGGCACGCGTCAAGCGGCAGTTCGCGCCGCTCCATCCGCGCCGCGTGATCCTGCCGCGACAGATCGACGGGGACGACCTCGACCTCGACGCGGTCGTGGCCTCGCGCGCAGACATCGCCGCCGGGCGCGAGGGAAGCGACCGGATCTGGCAGGCAACCCGGCCGATGGCGCGTGACCTGTCGGTGGCCATCCTCATGGATTGTTCGCGCTCGACCGAGGCGCACCTGGGCGACCGTTCGGTGATCGAGGTCGCGCGCGAGGCGCTGGCCGCCCTCGGCGCGGGCATCGACACCGCCGGGGACCGGCTGGCGATCTGGGGCTTTTCCTCGCTGCGCCGCGACCGGGTCTTCCTCACCAAGGCCAAGGCCTTCGACGAGCCGATGGGAGAGACCGTGACCGCCCGGATCGGTGGTTTCCGCCCGGGCCACTACACCCGCCTCGGCGCCGCGATCCGGCATGCGAGCGCGCAACTGGCCGATGAAGGCGCGACGCGCCGCCTGCTTCTGGTGCTGACCGACGGCAAGCCCAACGACCTCGACCATTACGAAGGCCAGCACGGGATCGAGGACAGCCGCATGGCCGTGCGCGAAGCCCGCTCACTGGGACAGGCCGTGCACAGCGTGGTCGTGGATGCGGACGGGCAGGATTGGTTCGCGCGCATCTTCGGCCGCGCGGGCTTCACCCTCCTGCCCCACGCCGACCGGTTGCCCCGGGCCCTGCCCGACATCTATCAAACCCTCACACAGGAGAGCTGACATGAAACGCCTGATCGCCCTTGCCGTGGCCCTGCCCACGCCCCTTCTCGCCGCGAGCTTCGAGCGCCCGGTGCCGCAGGCCCAGACCGAGGTGGCCGAATTCTGGTTCCTCATGGCCTCGCTCGCGCTGATCGCCGCGCTGCTGGCCGTGCACCTGCTGGTGCGCCGCAGATGACCCGGCTGGGATTTCTCAAGCTGAACCTTGCGCTCTATCCCTTCGGGGCGGGCGCGATGGCGGTGAACCTCTTCTTCGCCTCGCTGATCGCAAGCTGGGTCGGCTGGCGGGTTCTCACGCCCTACGAGTCGGTGGTGGGCGGTTTCGTGACCGGCATTCCGGTCACCTGGGCCTTCGCCCGCCACATCCGCAACCTCATCGCCCGCGCGGAGGCGTCGTGACCGGCTGGAGCGAATACGCCCTCGCGCTGGCCCTCTTCGTGGGGAGCCATTTCCTGCCGCGTGTCGGGGGCCTGCGCGACCGGCTGATCGCCGCGGTCGGGCGGCGCGCCTATTTCTCCGTCTACGGGCTTCTTTCGCTCGCGCTGCTGGTCTGGGTCATCTCGGCCGCCGGGCGCGCACCCTACGTGGAGCTCTGGCCCCAGATGCCCTGGACGCGCTGGGTCCCCAACCTCGCGATGCCCGTGGCGATGGTGCTGGCCGCGATCGGCGCGGGGCTCGGCCAGCCCTACACGCTGGGGGGGCGGCGCAACGCGGTGTTCGACCCCTCCGACCCAGGGCTCGCGGCGCTCTCGCGCCACCCCCTCTTTCTCGCGCTGGCGCTCTGGGCCATCGCGCACCTCTTCCCGAACGGCGATCTGGCGCACGTGATACTCTTCGGTGCCTTCGGCCTTCTGGCCCTCGCCGCGATCCCCGCCTTCGACGCCCGGGCGCGGCGCGCGCTGGAACCGGCGCAGGCGCGGGACTTCTTCGCCGCGACGGCGCTTCTGTCCCCTGCCCCGCTCATCGACCGGACATGGCGCGCGAAGAACGCCCGCGCGCTGGTTACGCGGGCGGGCGTCGGCGTGGCGATCTGGATCGGGCTCTACCTGCTCCACATGCCGGTGATCGGCGTCTCCCCGGTGCCCGGCTGAGCTAGCGCTCGCGCACCAGGCGGAAGCCAAGGTAATCCGGCGGAAGCCCCACCGCGCAGCCGCCCACCTGCGGATCCCGGATGAAGTCGATGATCCCGGCCCGGTGACGGCCGCCCGCCATGCGCACGGTGCAATAGGGCGTGCTGTCGATGACCCGTCCGGACGCGTCGAGCGTGCCCGTCTCCATGCAGCCGCTGGTCCACTCCCACACGCTGCCGGCGATGTCGGCCACGCCCATCGAGTTCGTGCCGAAGCCGCCGGCCGGGCGCAGCGCGGCGCTGGTGCCGTCACGCAGCAGGACGCCACGTTCGTATTGTTCGAGCATGCGCTCGCCGGGATCAAGAGCGTCGGTCCCGCGCGGGGTGGCATCGCCATAGCGTTCGGCCGCCGCGCGCTGCCACTCTTCTTCGGTCGGAAGGCGCCAGGTGTCGCCCGTCGCCTGCGACAACCACCCGGCATAGGCCTGCGCATCGTGGAAGTTGACATGCGTCTGCGGAAGCGCACCGTCGAGCGCCCGTTCGCCGTCACAGGCGCCGGCGGCAACGCAGGCGCGCCAATCAGAGCGCGAAACCTGGTATTTCATGATCTCGAACCCCGCCACCTCGACCGCGCGGGCCGCCGGCGTGCGGGTCTTGTCCGCGTGACTGAAGTTGCCGAAGGGGCGGAAGGCGACGGTGCCGGACGGGATCTCGACCAGTTCGGGCGTCGCCACGTCGGGGGCCTCGTCGCCCCACAGGCCGAGGAAACCTGCGAGCGCGACAAGGGTCATGGCGGGGATCGGTGTCATTGAAGTCTCCAACGAAATTGGGGCGGCCGCTTTCGCGGCCGCCCCGGTGTCATGCGATTGCCGAACGCGTCAGCTGATCATCTCGGTCGGGGCGACCACCTGCTCCATAAGGTCGTTGTTCCAGGCGCCCTCGACCTTGACGTGCGCCGTGGCCCCGAGGTTCACCGCCTCGATCAGGTTGTGGTTCACGTAGGCGTAGAGGCCAGGCTGAAGGAACTCGTAGAGCGCCGCGCCGGCGGACCCGCCCCGGATGAACCAGGTCTCGAGGTCACGATCGGGCACGTTGCTGAACTTGCCGTGCTCCCAGACCAGGTCGCCGTGGCCACCGATCAGGTGCGGACGGGTGTCACGGTTGCCCTGGCTGTGCACGAAGAGCACCTTTTCCCCGACCTTGGCGGTCAGCGCCTTGTCGCCCGTGAGCGCGCCCACCGCGCCGTTGAAGACCACGTGGCTGGGGATCAGCCCGTTCATCACTTCCTCGGTGTCCGGATAGCTTTCGCCCACGTCGGCGTAACGCTTGTAGTTCCCCTTCTCGTCCTTCGGGATGTAGAACTCGTTTTCCCCGATGTAGTAGACCCGGTCGTAGGTGACGGGGCGGCCCTTGTGGTCGGACAACCCTTCACGCGGCAGGACCATGATCGTGCCGACCATGCCGGCGGCGACGTGCCACGGGATCATGGGGCCGCCGGGGGCGCAGTGGTAGACGAAGGTGCCCGAACGGGTCGCTTTGAAGCGCAGCACCGTCTTCTCGCCGGGGTTCACCAGCGTGAGCGCCCCGCCACCCAGGCCGCCGGTCGCGGCGTGGAAGTCGACGTTGTGCTGAAGCATGTTCCGGGCCGGGTTGATCAGCGTGAGCTCCACGTAGTCGTCCTGGTGGACCACCATCATCGGTCCCGGGATGGACCCGTTGAACGTCATCCCCTGGAGATAAGCGCCACGATCGACCTCGATCTCCTTCTCGACGATCTCCATCTCGAACTCGACGATCCGCGGGTCGCCGGGGGCCACCTGTTCGTGCTCGTGAACGAACGGCGGCGCGACCAGCTCGCGCTTGATGCGCTTGAGCTTCGACAGATCGGCCGGGGCCGCCACGGGGGTCATGGCTTCCTCCGCTTTGGCGGCGGTGGCGATCAGAGGCGCGGCAGCGATTCCGGCGGCTCCGAACAGGGCGGCTCTACGGGTCAGCATTTTTCCTACTCCTTTGGGTCTAAAATGCGTCTGACCCAAAGCTAGCAAGCAATCGCCGTCCGAATGTTGTGCAAACGCAAGGTTCGGGGCGATGAACGAGCCAGTGAGAACATTTTTTGTGCTTTGCAGGCATGGCCCCGGGCGATGTTAGCGCCGCAGCAAGCCTTGCCGCACGCAACCTGCGCGGCATAGACTTGCCGCAACGCAGACGTGACGCGGCGACACAGCCGCCGGGGACGAGAGATTGGACGCATCCGCACCAGAGAGCGAGATTACCTTCAGGTCCGCCCTGAAGTCCCCACTCGCGGCCTACGCGCATGCCTTCGACCTGCCCGACGACGGGCTCGACGCGACGCTGGTCAAGATCCTCATCGACTACAAGATGGGCCGCTTCCGCCAGGCGATGAAGCGCTACGAGAACCTGCTCAGCGCGCTGGGGCTCGACCCGGAGATGCCTCTCCTGAAACAGCGCACGGCACTGACCGAGCAGCACGCGCCGCTGATCGTGATCGAGATGCTGGGGCACATGGGCCATGACACGACGCTGAGCCCGGACGCGATGTGGGGCTACGTCGACGCGATCTCGCTTTTCGACCCGGACGATCACGTGTGTCACGGGGCGATTTACAACATGCTCCTGATGGTGGCGTTCCGGCGCCTCGACCTGTCGCCGGCGGCCGAGTTCGCGCAGCTCGCGATCGAGGCCTACCGGGCGTGCGGCTCGGACTACCTCGAGGGGTTCATCCACCTTCACCTTGGCTTCCTGCACGTGAGCGCGGGCGATCTGGCGGCCGCGCGTCTGGCGATGGACGACGGCGAGCGGTGCTTCAAGGCGGCCGGCGCGCCGGATTGCGAAATGGCGATGGTCACCGTGGTGCGCTGGTGGATCGATGCCGAGCGCACCGGGATCCTGCCCGCCCCGGAGGCGCTGGAGCCGATGCAGGACGCGATGGTTCACGGCGAATTCTGGCCCGAGACGCTGCTCGTGCTTGCCACGCTCCAGTTCCGCGTGGGCCAGGCGGCGCAGGACGAACGCGTGCTGGAACGGCACGCGGGACTCGAGACCATCCTGCGGGTGCGCGGCATGACCGACGTGCTGCCCGCGATGCAGCTGATGCGCGACGAGTTCTTCCACGCGGGCCCGCGCCGCGCGCCCGGTGCGCCCCCGCCGCTGGGACTGGACGAGCGTCACATCGTGATCGTCATGCCCAATACCACCTCGATGGTGGTCAACTGGGGCGACACGGCCGCCGAGGTGCCGCTCACGCTGGCGCGGCTGCGCGCGACACAGGCGCTTCTGCGCGGGGAACGCGCGATCCAGCAGGGCCGGTTCGACGCCGCGGCGCGCCATCTGCTCCCGGTTTTCGAGACGATCGAATCCGAGGGCTGGGTCTACCTCTTCAGCACGGCGCGCGAGACCTTCGCGCGCTTCTGCGCCGAATGCCGCGCCCGGCGGCGGTTCATCGACCGTGCCCGGCGCATCCGCGACGGCTACCTCGCGCCGCTGGCGGCCGAGGAGCGCGTGGACCCGGCCCCGCCCGAGCTCACCCGCGCCGAATACGCCATCCTGTGCCTGCTGCCGGACGCGACCAGCAACAAGGCGCTGGCGCGCGCCCGCGGTGTGAGCGAGGCCACGGTGAAGTTCCACCTCAAGAGCATCTACGCCAAGCTGGGCGTTGGCCGCAGGCGCGACGCGATCGATGCCGCGAAGCGCCTGGGCTGGATCGGTCAGGCCACGTCGAGCGGCGTGTAGTCCACGTCGATCCCGAAGTAGCGCGGCCCCACGATGGCCAGCCCCTCGTCAGAGCGCCAGATCGGGTCGCAGGGCAGGCCCAGCACCTTCACCGACAGCCCGTACTTGACCGTGTCGGTGGGCACGGGTGCACCGGTGTTGGCGTCGATGAGCGTGATGAGATCCGGCGTGGTGGCCAGCATCCGGCCGTCTTCCTCGGCCGAGAGGAACTCGTTCTGGAAGCCCAGCACCACGTTGCGGCCCCGGAAATCCCCCTGCCCCTCGATCTTCACGCTGCCCTTGGCGAAAGCGCCTTCGAGCCGGCGCTCCACGTCGCGCACGCGACCATGAAAGAGCATCGTGCCGCCCAGCGACGAGGCCAGGGTTTCGGTGGCCTGTCCGCCGTAGGTCTCGATCAGGTCGCCGATCCGGTGGGCAAGGCTCAGGCTGCCCTTGATCAGGCAATCGCGGATTTCGCCCGCGATGACCGGGTAGAGACCGACCATCGCCGCGCCGCCCATCTCGATGGTGAGCGCGCGCGCCAGCCGTTCGGTCCACTGGTTCGAGACTGTGTCGAACGTGGCCCCGTTGCCCTTGTCGTCATACATCGCCATCGGTGTGGCATTGAGACCGGCGAGCGTGAAGGTCACCATCTGGAGCTCGGGAAACGCCCGGCCCATCGCGTCACCGTCGATGATCGGCAAGTCCAACTGCGCGGCCGCGATGAAGGGGATGACCGAGTTCAACCCGCCCGCCTCGATGCACAGGATCGCCGACACTTCGCGCCCCATCAGCTTTTCCATCGTGGCGACCAGCGCCGGGATCTCGTTGCCCGCGGGGAAGCGCTCGAGCATCACGTGCGGCGCGCCCATCATGGCGATGGGCAGGATCAGCGCGTCGTCCGGCAGGTCGTCGAGCGAGACGACCGAGACCGTCTTGTCGTCGCCCAGCTCCTGCTCGGCCATGAGCCGCCCGATGTGGGGGTCGCCGCCCCCGCCGGAGCCCAGCACGGCGCCCCCGCGCGCGATGCGGCGCAGGGCGGGTTTGTCGACGTTCAGAACAGGGGTCATCATGCAGTCTCCAGGTTGAGGTCGCCCACCACGGTCACGCTGATGGCGAGATTGTTTCCGGGCAGGTAGGCCAGCGGCACGTCCGAGACGGACAGGACGGTGAGCGTCCCCGCCTCGGCTCCGCGCGAAACGGCGGCGTCCGAGGCCTCCTGCGTCACTTGCGCGATCGCCGTGTCGCGGTCGAGGTCGTCGGTCAACTGAACGATCTTCGACACCTCGCCCGAAACCTGCGCGATGGCCGCGCCCACGGCGTTGGCCAGGTCGTGGTGCGCGGGCCGCACCACTTCGAGTCCATCGACGACCGGCCCCATGAGGACCGAACCGCCGCCGACCGCGAGGACGGGCATCTCTTCGGCCGATGTGCGCGAGCGTGCGACCACGTCACCGAGCATCCGGTCCATCTCGGCCACGAGGCCATCGAGGTCTTCGATGGCTGGCGCCGGATGCGTGCCCATCTCGGCGCGCCCCGCCGCCACGGCGACATCGGAGGCCGTCAGCGTGTCTCCACCGAACACGACGCCCTTGGTCAGAAGGTCCAGCCCGACGGAATCCGGCCCGATCCGGCCCGCGTCCGCGTTCACGATGGACCCGCCGCCCAGCCCGATGCTGACCACGTCCGGCATGGAGAAGTTGGTCTGCACGTCGGCCACGGTGACGGATGTGCCCGCAAGGCGGGGAAACCCGTCGCGCACCTCGCCGACGTCCGCCGTCGTGCCGCCGATATCAACCACCAGCGCGTTCTCGAGGCCCGACAGGAAGGCCGCTCCGCGCATGGAGTTCGTTGGGCCGCAGGCGAAGGTCAGGACCGGCAGGCGCTCCACCTCCACGGTGTCGATGAGCGTGCCGTCGTTGCGGGTGAAGAAGACCGGACAGGTCAGACCCAGGTCGGCCTTCATCCGCCCGAAGGCCGCCACCACGTCGACCGCCAGCGGGCGCAGCGCGCTGTTGATGATCGCCGCGTTTTCCCGTTCGAGAAGCCCGATACGCCCGATTTCCTGGCTCACCGTGACCTGAAGGTCCGGATGCGCGGCGCGGATCAGGTCGGCGGCTCTCTGCTCCATGTCGCCGCGCACGGTCGAGAAGACGGCCGAGATCGCGATCTCGGTGCAGCCCTCGGCCTTGAGCTCCGCCACGGCGTTCAGCACCTGCGCCTCGTCGAGCGGGGCGATCTCGCGCCCGTCCATCTCGTAGCCGCCGTCGACCAGCCGGTACCTGCCGCCGATCGCCTCGACCAGGTCGCGCGGCCAGTCGGCGAAGGGCACCAGCGAGGACCCCGACGGCAGGCAGAGCCGGATGATCCCGGTCGGCGACAGATCACGGCGGCGCACCAGCGCGTTGACGAAATGGGTGGTCCCCAGCATCACCGCGTCGACCGCGTCCACGGCGACGTCGGACGCTTCCAACGCCTTGGCGATGGCCGCCTTCGCGCCGCTGGTCACGTCCGGCGTGGTGGGCGACTTGGCCCCTGCCACGAAGCTCTTGCCCCGCATGACGACAGCATCGGTATTCGTGCCGCCCACATCGACCCCGATACGGATCATGGTGTTCTCCTTGATTGATGTTTCAGCCGCTTCGGCGCTGGCTCCAGGCGTCGATGCTGACGGCTATGAGAATGACGAACCCCTCGATCAGGCGCTGCCAGATCGGGTCGATCTGGTGCAGGTTGAACCCGTTCGACAGGAAGGCGAGGAAGAAGACCGCCGTGACCGTGCGCCAGATCGCGCCCGCGCCCCCGGCAATCGACGTGCCGCCCACGATGACCGCGGTGAGGACCGCGAAGATGAAGCTGAAGTCGTCCGACGGCTGGGCCGAGATGGCCCGCGAGGAGCCGAGGATTCCCGCCAGCGCGGCCGCCCCCGCGAGCAGAACGAAGGTGATCATCTGCACACGGTCCGTGGCCACCCCCGCCAGCCGCGCGGCTTCGCGGTTCGCGCCCGTGGCATAGACGTTGCGCCCGAAGCGCGTGCGGGTGAGCAGGACGCTCGCTAGGATGACCACGGCGATGGCGATCCAGGTCGCGCTCGTCAGTTCGAAGATCCGCGTGCGCGCGAGATCGCGCCAGCCGTCCGTCTCGGGCCGCATGATGGAGCGGTCGGAGACGAGGTAGCCGGTTCCGAAGAAGACGAAGGACGTGGCCAGGGTGGCGATGAAGGAATTCACCTTGAGCCGCGTCACGGCAATGCCGTTGATCGCCCCCATGACGGCGCCCGCCCCGAGCCCGGCGAGAATGCCCAGCGCGATGCTTCCGGTCGCGTTCTCCACCAGCAGCGCGACCAGCGGCGTGGCGACATAGACCGCGCCCACGGAGATGTCGAAATTGCCCGCGATGATCGCCATCGTCATGAAGCAGGCCGCGATCAGCACCCCGGACTGCTGGTCGAGGATGTTGCGCATGTTGCGGTCGGTGAAGAAGCCTTCCGTGGTCAGCGCGAGCACCACGAACAGCAGCACGGTGACGACGAGGATGCCATAGGTCTTGGCGAAGAGGATGGTTCTTTGCATGTGTCAGGTTCCGCTGAAAGCCGCCGTCATCAGGGCGCTCTCGGTGAGATCGGCGCCTTCGAGCTCTCCGGCCACGCGTCCGCGCGACACGACGATCACGCGGTGGCTGAGGCCGAGGATTTCCTCGAGCTCCGACGAGATGAGAAGGATCGCCTTGCCGCGCGCGGCGAGCCCGGCGATCAGGTCGTAGATCGAGCGTTTCGCCCCCACGTCGACGCCCCGCGTGGGTTCGTCAGCGATGAGAAGCGCAGGATCGCCCAGCGCCGCGCGGGCGAACAGGATCTTCTGCTGATTGCCGCCCGACAGCGCGGCTGCCGGATCGTCGAGCGAATTGTATTTGAGCCCGGTCGCCGTGCATTGCTGCGTGACCTCGGCGCGCTCGCGCCGCCGGTCGAGCCCCAGGGCGCCCGAAAACCGGCGCAGGTGGGACAGGGTGACGTTCTCGACGATGGGGCGGTCGATCATGAGCCCCTGCTCGCGCCGGTTCTCCGGGATCATCGCCATGCCGGCCGCCAGCCGCGCGGCGATGGAGCGGCCGGTGTCGCCCCCGTTGAAACGGATCTCGCCGGTCGCGGGATCGGCGCCGAGGATGGCGCGCGCGATTTCGCTGCGCCCCGATCCGACGAGCCCCGCGAGCCCGACGATCTCACCGGGACGGATGTCGAAGGAGACGTTCTCGAACACCCCGGGCCGGGAAAGCCCGCGCACGGAGAGCACAGGCGCTTGCGCAGCGTCCGGCGCGGTGATTTCGGGGTACTGCTCACCCAGCACACTGCCGGTCACGCCCTCGACCAACGTCTCGTGCGTCTCACTGGCGGTCGGCCCCGTGCGGATGTGGCGCCCGTTTCGCAGGATGGTGACGGTGTCGGTGGCTTCGAGGATTTCCTCGAGGAAATGGGAGACGTAGATCACCGCCTTCCCGGCCCCGGCCAGCTGGCGCACCAGTGCCAGCAGCGGTGCCACCTGGTCGGAGGGCAGCCGCGCGGTGGGTTCGTCGAAGACGATGAGGCGGGCATCGCGGCTCAGTGCGCGCAGGATCTCGACCTTCTGCTGCTCGACCACGGGGATGTCGCCCACGCGGGCGTCGAGGTCGACCTGCATGTCGTAACGGTCCATGACCGCCTGCACCGCCGCGCGGGTCGCACGCGCATCGACGAAAGGCCCGCGCATCACCTCGCGCCCCAGCGCGATGTTGTCGAGCACGGTGCGCTGGGGCATCAGCGACAATTCCTGCGAAATGCCCACGAGCCCGTGGTCCAGCGCCTGTGCCGGGCTCGCGAAATGCACCTCGGCCCCGTCGAGCGCGATGCGCCCCGCGCTCGGGGCGTGGACGCCGACGATCAGCTTGCCCAGCGTCGACTTGCCGGCCCCGTTCTCGCCCACGAAGGCGTGCACCTTGCCGGTCTCGATCGAAAGATCGATCCCCTCCAGCGCGACGGTGCCGCCGAAGGTCTTGCCGACCCCCGAAAGGGTCAGCAGGGTGTCAACGCGGGTGGTCAAGTCTCAGCCGTCCCACTGGGCCGAGAACTGGTCTACGTTGTCGGCGGTCACCTTGCCGTCGTCGGGCATGGCGGCCAGCGGGTCGATCCCGCCCTGGTCGTTGCCGGTCTTCAGCGCGTCGACCATCGCCTCCATCGCGAGCCGGCCCTCGTCGGCCGGGGCCCCCATGACCGTGCCGTACCATGCGCCCGAGCGGATGCCTTCGAACGCCGGGGCGGAGCCGCCGAAGCCGATCAGCTTCACGTCGCCCAGCATCCCTTCGTCCTCGAGCACGATCTCGGTGCCCTGGATCGCCTGGTCCGGGCCCACGACCACGTCAAAGCTGGCGTTGACCTGCAGGATGTCCTGCGTCGCGGCGATCCCGCCGTCGGGGCCCAGGTACTTGCCTTCGCCCTCGGCCACCACGGTGATGTTGGGACTGTCCGCCGTCGCCTCGTCGAAGCCGTTGCGGATCGCCGTGTCGAGCGGCGTGCCCTTGATGCCGTAGAGATAGACCACTTCGCAGGGGTCGATGCCTTCGCAGGCGGACACGGTGATGCCCCCCAGCCGGGTGCCGGAATGATAGGGCGCGACCATGACGGAGGCGGCGACGCCGTCGACCTGCGGAGCGGAGGTGGTCAGGTCGGAGCCCAGCACCTGGTTCAGCACCACGACCTCGATCCCTTCCTCGATCGCCATCTCGATGTCCGGCACGGCGCCCGGGCCGTTCAGGGCGGCGATGATGAGGCCGTCATAACGGCCCGAGGCGATCACGTCCTGAAGCTGCGCGGTCTGCGCGGCGGCGTCGAACTGGCCGTCGAACTCGGTGATGGCGACGCCGTTGGCCGCTGCCACCTTCTCCATCTCCTCGAGCGACCTGGACAGCCAAGTGTTGGCTGAGCTGGCCGACAGGTAGGCGACTTCGTAATCCTGCGCGGATGCCGTCCCGGCCAGCGCCGTCGCGGCCAGAAGGCCGGCGGTCAGCGCCACGGGGCGGGCGTTCTTGGTGTTGAAAATCATGCGAACCTCTCCTGAGCTTGTGTGCGAAGCGTTGCTCAGGCACCCCCGTCATGGCGAGGCTCCGGGCGGATAGTGGCCCTGGGGGAAGAGGGTGGCGCGCACCGGCCGGACGCGCACCAAAGGGTAGGTTGCCACGTAAGGCTTTGTTTTGACGCCTCTATAATGCGTCAGCGGGGCATGCCGAAAGGATGGTCCCTAGAGGTCGATCACGATTTCCCCGCCGGGTTCGGCCGCGCGCGACTGGCACAGGATGATGGTATCCTTGCGCTGGCTCCGGGAGAGAACGAAGTCCCGGTGCTCGACCTCGCCCTCGACCAGCCCGCACTTGCATACGCCGCAAAGACCGTCGGAACACTTCACGTCCACGTGGAACCCGGCCGCGTTCAGCACGTCTGCCGGTATCTGGTCGGCCGGCACCTCCAGCGTGCGGCCGGAGCGTGCGAGCCGGAGCGTGAAGGGGTGGTTTTCGTATTCCGGCACCTCGGGCACCGAGAAGTATTCGAGATGGCGCGCCTCTTCCGGGAAGCCCTGGCGCTCGGCCGCCTCGATCACGCCGGACATGTAGCGGTCCGGCCCGCAGGTATAGACATGCCAGCCCGGCTCGTACCCCCCGAGCAGGTGGTCGAGATCGGCGCGCGTGCCTTCCTCGGAGACGTGCAGGCTGACCCGGTCGGACCAGGGCACGGACTCGAGATCTTCAAGGTAGGCCGCGGCGGCGCGCGTGGGGACCGAGTAGTGCAGCACGAAGTCCGCCCCGATCGCGTGAAGGCGGTGGGCCATCGCGATCATCGGCGTCACCCCGATACCTCCACCCATCAGGAACGTGCGCGTCGCCGTCTCGTCCAGCGGGAAATGGTTGATGGGCTTGGAGATGAAGATCTTTCGACCCTCGGCGAAGATCCGGTGCATGAGCTGCGAACCGCCCCGCCCCTCGTCCTCGCGCAGCACGCCGATCTGGTAGACCGAGCGGTCGGCGGGATCGCCGGACATGGAATACTGGCGCAGGAACTCCGGCGCCACGACGATGTCGAGATGCGCGCCGGCGTCCCATTCAGGCAGGTCGGCGCCATCGAGCGCGCGGAATTCGTACTTGGTGATGTCGGGGGTCATCTTCTCGACCTTGGACACCTCGACGCGCAGGACCGGGCTTTCGCCATCGGCGGTGTAACGGTGGATGACACTCTCGTCGCCCGCTTCCAGCCGGCGCTTGTATTCCTCGGCGGTGACCAGCGCCTGGTAGGCCTCGATCCCTGCCTCACGGTCCATCGGGAACGGATAGGGCCAGGGATGCGGGGCCAGGTTGGCGGGATAGACGGCGAGCGTCTGGTCCTCGTACCTGAGCTCGAGGTCGGTCTGAAGGTCGCGCATGTTCACCGGGTGGCGCGCCGGGCGGTAGCCCCCGTCCTCGTAGAGCTCGATGTCCCACCACCATTTCTTCACCGGGTTGAGCCCGCCGTTGTCGACCTTGTCGTCGAGCCTGGCCAGGAGTGGCGCGGCCTTGGGGAAGTTCATGGCGGCCCAGCGGAAGGGCTTCTCGGCGAAGAGCCCCTCGAGGTTCCACGGACAGGTCTTCATGCAGCGCCCGCACATCGCCCCGCCCTCGGTCGTGATCCGGTATGTCGCGCATTTCTGGCTATCGGATTTCCAGATCTCGTAGCCGTTGAACATGAGCTTGGGCCCGGCGGTGATCGCGCCCGAGGGACATTCGCGCGCGCATTTGTTGCAGGATTCGCAGAACGCCTGCATGCCGAAGTCGATGGGCTTGTCGTGCGCCATCGGCATGTCGGTCGTCACCACCCCGGACTTGAGGCGCGGGCCCAGGAAGGGGTTCAGGATCACCTCGCCGATCCGGCTCACCTCGCCCAGACCCGACAGCAGGAGGAGCGGCGGTTGCAGCACCTCGCCGTCGAGCACCGTGTGCGCCTTGGCCGAGTAGCCCAGGTTGCGGATCTGGCGCGCGATGACGCCACCCAGCAGAGAGAAGCGAAGGTAGGCACGCATGGATTGCGCCACGCTGATCCAGTCGTCGCCGCTCGCCCCCTCCATCGTCTCGTAACCCTGGTCGATGATCATGCTGATCGCCTGGTCGTGCGGCGGGTCGAGCTCGGCCCCGGTCGCATCGTGGGAATACCACGTCCAGTCCGGGCAGCGGCTGATGCCCACCGCGTCGATCCCGAGGAAGTAGCTCGCCGCCTTGATGTTGGCGGCGTTGCGCGCCTCGTCCGTGGGGCGCGGCCCGTCGGAAGGCTCGCCGTCCTGCAGGAGCACGAACGCCCCCAGCATCCGGCGTTGCGCCATCGAGGGCGCGGCCTTGCGCGCATAGTGCCCGCCCTTGGCCCCGTCCTGCGTCGCCTTCCCCATGTCGCCGAACTGGGCGCGCGCGAACATGTCGGTGCGCTTCGGCACGCGTGCGACGTTGGGCTCGTCAATATAGGTCGTCGGCGTCTCCACGCGCTTGAGCGTTTCGAACGGGTGCGGCCCGTCCGCGAAGTCGCGCCGCGCGTAGGGATCGCCGTTCAGCGCCGAACGGCGGAACCCCGCCCCCAGCCACCACGCCGGCCCCTTGGTGCGAAACGCCGGTTGCTGTGCTGCGGGCAGGAGCGGCCCGTCCTCGGCCAGGTCGAAATCCGTCGTGACCACCGCGACCCCGAACCGGTCGCCCACGTAGGGCGCCTGGAGCCGCCCATCCTCGACGGTGGCGAGGCCCGCCCCCACCGTCAGCACATTGAGGTCAACGTCGGTGCAGGTCGCCGTATGCGCCTTCGCGTCCCACCCCAGGAGACGGATGTAGTTCGCGATGACCACCGCCGTCTCCGTGGCGCGCAGACAGGCCCGGTGCGCCTGCGCGTCGTCGAGCCACTCGCACCCGCGCTCCCCTTCGCGCGGGTCACGCGGGTAGTCGTAGAGGAACACGATGGAATGCTTGTGGCCCGCGATGGTCGTGGGCGGCGCTTCCATCGACTCCTTGAGGTCGGCCATGATCATGTCGATGCCGGAGGCGAGCGTCTTGGTCTGGCGCGTGCGCAGGTCATGGGCCAACCGCTCGATGTCGGGGTTGATGCGCGGCTCGGACAGAAGCGCGGCTTGGGGCAACGGGCCGACGCCCACCATCGCGGCATCCGAGAAGTAGCCGAACGCCTTGAGGTGATTGGACCGTTCCTGCGGGTCTTCGGGGCATTCCGCGCGCGTCTTGTTCACCAGCCCGTCGCGGATCGCGTCCATCATCGCCTGGTATTCACCCATCGCGTTCACGATCGAGGCGGGCATGTCCGGGCGCCGGAAATCGAGCGGGCGGTAGGCGGGCACACCGGCCAGCGGCGGCATCGATCCGCGCGCGAGCCGTTCCAGCGGGAAGGGCCCCATGTGCACCGGGCGATTCTTGTCCGAGAAGAAACGTATCGTCATCCTGTGACCACCCCCCTGTCCGCGGGCCCCCACCCCCGGGATCGCGCCGTCCGGGACGGCCGGCGGCGCTGTTTCGTTGCTCTTACAACAATAGGCGCCCCCGCAAGGGGCCCGCAAGCCGACTTTTCCCCGCCTGCGCCAAATCCGCTTTGTTTTCCATACGATGGCCCGTGCCCGCCCGAGGGTCGCGCAGGCAGGCCGCGCGGGAGACGACACGCCCTTCGGCGGCATCTTGCCCACCCCGCGCGCGCACCGGCAAGAAACCACCAACCGACCGTGTCCATCTGGAACCAATCGGCCGGCGCCGCTATCAAGCCCTCTGGTTGATGCGCAGCGACCACGGCAGAATGAAAACGTGGCCCGGCCGGACGATACCGCCGGGGTCGGGCACGCCCCCGCCGCTGCGCCGCGATATGGAATGAAAGACATGACATACAGGACCGACAGGAAAGGGACGCCCTTCGTGTCGATGAAAGCCGCCCTGGTGCCGGTCCTGGCCGTGGCGCTCGCCGGCTGCCAGCCCGAGGGCTCCTCGGACAGCTCCGGCACCCCGGCACCGACGCCCGTCGACGGCTCGGTCCTGAGCCGCGCCTTCGTCGAAAGCTTCGAACCTTACGAGGATGACGCGCGGTTCCTGGTCCAGCGCGACAGCCGCTATACCCTTCAGGACCGCACCTGGTATTTCGACGGCAACGGTAACCAGACCCGCGATGCCTCGGAACAGTCCTATTCGACCTATCCGCTGCAAAGCTCCGGCGTGCACTTTGCCCATGCCGCCGGGCTGACCGGCGCGGGCCAGATCATCGCGGTCACCGACAGCGGCTTCCTCGCGGACCACGAGGCCTTCGCGGGCAAGACGATCCACACCTCGGGCACCTTCCCCGAACGCGATCACGGCACGCTGGTCGCCTCGGTCGCGGCCGGGAATTCGTCCACGATGATCGGCATGGCGCCGGGCGCGGACCTTGCCTTCGGGAGCTACGACACCTTCACCAGCCGGGCCGCCGCCGCGCGACAGGCCGAACAGCTGGGCGCGGTCGCGCTGAACAATTCCTGGGGCTTTACCGACGCCCCGGCGACGCGCGCCACCTTCGACCGGATCTTTTCCAGCTCGGCGAGCCGCGACTACCTCTCCGCACTGCGAAGCTACGCCGAGACGGGCGTGGTGATCTTCGCGGCCAGCAACGGGGGGGCGGATGCGCAATCGAGCCTGATGCCCGCCCTCCCCTCGCTCGAGCCCGGGTTGGAAGCGGGCTGGCTCGCCGTGATCAACGCCGAGGCCGAGATGTCGGGCGACGACGTGATCGGGGGCCGGCGCATCTCGGCCGCCTGCCTCGAGTCCGCGCGCTGGTGCCTTGCCGCCGAGGGCAGCTGGAAAGGCGCGAGCGCGGCGGCCACCGACGCCTATTCCTTCAGCACCGGCGCCTCCTTCGCCGCGCCGATGGTCGCCGGCGCGATGGCGATCCTGGGCGAAGCGTTCCCGGACCTTTCCCCCCACGATCTGAGGATCCGCCTGCTCGCCTCGGCCGACAACGAGTTCACGGGCTTCAACGCCACCGGCGAGGTCGAGCTCGCCGAGGGTTTCGTGCACGCGATCAGCGACGAATGGGGGCACGGCTTCCTCGACGTGAAAGCCGCGCTGCTGCCCATCGGCACGACCACCGCCACGCTGGGCGACGGGACGACCTACGACGTCGCCGAACCGCTCGCGGTCGAAGGCCAGGCGACGGGGGATGCGGTGACGCGGGCGCTGTCCAATGTCTCGCTCGTCGTGGATGACGCGCTCTCCGCGCGCTTCTCGGTGTCCGCCGACGAACTCGTCGCGCGGCCCGGGCAGCGCCCGCTGGCCGACGAACTGGAGCGCGACTGGAGAAGCGGCGGGGCGGCCGGGTGTTGCGGCCTCACCTCCTTCTATCCCGACACGCGGCTTCTTGGCGGCACGACGGACGACTTGTCCGTGAACGTCATGATGCCCTTCGAGCCGGGTGAAAACGACAGCTTCGGCGTGACCGTGGGCCAGCGTTTCGACAGCGACATCGGCGACCTCGCGGTCAACCTGAGCGTCGGGCGCGACGGCGGCGCGCTTCTGCCGCGCTGGTTCACCGGAGGCGGCAGCGCTATCGTGGCCGGATCGCTGGACTGGTCGGCGCCGATCTCGGGCAAGAGCGCGCTCGCGCTCGGGGCCGGCTTCGGCAGTACGCTGGGCCAGGGCGGCGGGATCGGCGGCAGCGCGAGCTTCACCTCGGCCAAGGCCGAGTTCGTCACCCGCGACCTCTTCGAAGGCGGCGACCGGCTGGCCTTCTCCTTCGGCCTTCCGGTGGCGGTGGCCGGGGGGCGCACGACGCTCGAACTTCCCGTCCAGACCCGCAGCGGCACGGTCGAGCACCGCGCGGTCGGCATCGACCTGGCCCCGGACAGCCGCGAGGTGCGGCTGGGCATTTCCTATGACTTCCCCGTCACCGCGCGCTCCGACGTGGTGCTGTCGGCCGCCCACGCGGAGAATTTCGGCAACGTCACCGGGGAGCGCAGCACCGGCCTCTTCGTGGGGCTGCGCACCCGGTTCTGAGCCTCAGATCCGCATGCGCGGCACGTCGTCCGGGTCGAGGTGCAGATCGATCAGGATCGGGCGGTCGCGCTTCTCGATGGCCTCGAGCGCCGCGTCGAGTTCTTCCTCCGAGCGCACGTCGATCCCCTGCCCGCCCAGCGCGTTGGCCACGTCGGCGAAGGAGGGCCAGTCGAACTCGGTGAGGCTCGGGTCCATCTTGCGGTCCCGGAACTGGATGTGCTCGGCGCCGTAGGCCTCGTCGTTGGCGACGATCACGATCAGGTCGAGCCCGAGGCGCACGGCCGTGTTGAACTCGTTGATGCCGCCCATCATGAAGCCGCCGTCGCCGGTGAACATGACCACGGGACGCCGGGGCGCCGCGAGACCTGCGCCGACCGCTTCCTGCAGCCCCAGCCCGATGGAGCCGAAGTTGGCCGTCACCACGAAATGGCGCGGGTCGGTGGCCGAGATGCGGCACCAGACTTCGGTCATGAAACGCCCGCCGTCCGTGACGAGCACACGGTCGCGCGGCAGCCGTTCCTCGAACTTCTCGAGCGCCCCGATGTAGTTCACGGTGCCCGGCTTGGCGCTGCCCCGCCCCACCGGGTGGGCGGTCAGGGTCGCGCTGTCGAGATCGCGGGTGAAGCCCGTCGACGGCACCTCGGCCTCGTCGAGCCAGTAGAGGATGTTCTGGGCCGTGAGCGCACTGTCGGCGACGAGGGCGGCGTCGGGGTGGACCGACGTGCCGATCGCCTCGGGGTTGGTGTCGATCTGCACGACCCGCTTGTCCTTGAGAAGCGCGCCGCGATCCGTGGTGAACTCGTGCAGGCTCGTCCCGAAGCAGACCAGGCAATCCGCCGTCGCGATCGCGTCGTAGGCGGCGGGCGTGCTGAGCGTGCCGAAGATGTCCATGTTGTAGGGATGGTCGTTGAACAGCCCCTTCGCCTTGAGCGTGGTCGCGAGCGGCGCCTCCATCCGGTCGGCGAGCTTGATGATGTCGTCACGCGCGCCCACGGCCCCGCCACCGGCAAGGATCACGGGGCGGCGCGCCGAGGCGATCATGCCGAGCGCATCGTCGAAGACCTCGCCTTCCGGCACGTGGCCGGGCGTGTTGAAGACCGGGTAGACGATCTTTTCGTGGCGCACTTCCTGCCACATGAAATCGGCGGGCATGTTCAGCACGATGGGCCGCCGCTCGACCTGCGCCCGGTAAAAGGCGCGCGCCACGTCCTGGGCGGCGGTATCGGGCGTGCGGACCTGTTCGAACCCGGCGCCGGTCGCCTTCACGACCTCGCGCTGGTCGATGCTTTGCAGGTGGCGCGGGTTCACGACCGGCGTGTCGCCCGCGAGCAGGACCATGGGCACGTGGCCGCGCGCCCCCTCGGTCAGGGCGGTGACGCAGTTCGTCAGCGCCGGCCCGTGGGTGACGGACGCCACGCCGACCCCGTCGGCCACGTGGGCATGGGCCAGCGCCATGAGCACCGCGCTGCCTTCGTGCACGGACGGCACGAAGGTGCCGCCGCAGCCGCGCACGAAATGGTCCAGCACGAACATGTTGGCGTCCCCCATGAGCCCGAAGATCGTGTCGATCCCCTGGTCGGACACCGCCTGCGCGATGGATTTGAATACGGTATGCGTCGTGTCGGACATGGGGCCCCCTTCGGTCATCTGCGCGCGCACCCTATCACCGGTTTCGGGCGAAAACCGTGCAACTTTGCCTGCACCGGCAGTAGATTTCGCGCGCGTTTCATCATATCTGATCCCTGCATGCACATTTCGTGCATGAAAGAGCCAGAGCACGAAGGGCGCCCCCATGTCACTCGACCAGTTTGACCTGCGCATCCTCACCGCGCTTCAGCGCGACGGGACGCTGACCAACGGCGCGCTCTCGGAGATCGTGAACCTGTCGCCCTCGCAATGCTCGCGCCGGCGCAGCGCGCTGGAGGCCGCGGGCTACATCGAAAGCTACCATGCCCGTCTCGACGCCGGGAAGCTTGGCTTCAACATCCGCGCCTTCGTGCGGGTGTCGCTTCATGCTCACGGCAAGGAGGATCACACTGACTTTTCCCGTTGGCTCGCCGACCAGCCCGAAGTGCAGTCCGCCTTCTCGGTCTCGGGCAGCGCCGACTACCTGCTCGACGTGCGGGTCAGGGACCTCGACCGGTTCGCGGATTTCGTCCACGAGAAGCTCCTGATCCTGCCGCAGGTGGCGCAGGTGCAGTCGGACTTCGTGCTGAAGACCATGAAGGCCGACAGCGACCTCGACATCGCGGGGGTTTAACGCACCACGTAGACCGACGAGCTGGTGTGGCGCACGACGCGCGCCGCGGTCGGGCCGAGAAGGTAGTCCTTCAGGTCCGGCGCATGCGCGCCCAGCACGATCAGATCGGCGCCGTCCTTTTCGGCGACATGCAGGATCTCCTGGTAAGCCTTGCCGACCGCCACGAGGTGACGGAGCTTCCCGTTGACCTCGTCCCCCAGCGCCTTGACCGCCAGGTCGTTGAGCATGGTCTTCACGTCCTCGACCACCTTGTTGGTGTGATCCTGATCGAAAAAGCCCCCGACCACGGACATGCCGTAATCCGGCACGACCGAGATCACGTCGAGTTGCGCGCCCTCGGCGCTCGCCAGCTTCCAGGCACGCTGGAGGACATCCGCCTCGGTTTCCGGACGGTTCACGTCGATTGCACAAAGCACGGTCTGGATGCGGCTCATGCCAGCGCTCCTTCTCGGGGACGGGCCGCGGTGGCGCGGCGGGATTGCAGGAAGGCGATCAGGGCCATGAGCGCGAGCGCCGGGATGAACATCAGTTCCTTGGGCATCTGGTCGGCCGGGGCGCGCACCGCCGTGATCTCGACCGGGTTCTCGCCGTAGAAGTCGAAGGACGAGAGCTTGTCGGAAAGCTCGGTGCCGAACATCGGCTCGTCCATGATCATCCGGTCGCCCTCGGGCATGAGCAGGATGCCCCATTCGTCAAGCCGCGCCTGCGCGCCCTCGACGTCTGGCACGGTGAGCACGACGGTGAGGTCCTTCATCTCGAGCGTGTCGAAGTCCGGACCCGATATCACCACGCGCAGGTCGCGGCCCGGCGCGGCATCGCCCACGGCCTGCTCGAAGGCGGCCGGTTCGATGTCGTGGTAGGGCGGCTGCACCATGTCCATGAAAAAGCCGGGCCGGAAGAGCGCGAAGGCGATGAGAAGCATCGCCACGGTCTCCCAGATCCGGTTCTTCGTCAGGAACCAGCCCATCGTCGCCGCGGTGAAGATCAGGATGCCGACCGTCGCGACCACGAAGACGACGACCCCCTGCACCCATGTCACGTCGATCAGGAGCAGGTCGGTGTTGAAGATGAACACGAAGGGCAGCGCCACGGTGCGCAAGGAATAGAAGAACGCCGTGAAGCCGGTGCGGATCGCGTCCCCGCCCGACACGGCCGCGGCCGCGAAACTCGCAAGCCCCACCGGTGGCGTCACGTCCGCCATGATGCCGAAGTAGAAGACGAAGAGGTGCACTGCGATCAGCGGCACGACGAGGCCGGACTGGGCCCCCAACTCGACCACGACCGCCACCATGAGCGACGAGACGACGATGTAGTTCGCCGTGGTGGGCAGGCCCATCCCGAGGATCAGCGACAGGATCGCCACGAAGATCAGCATCAGGATCAGGTTGCCGCCCGACAGGAACTCGACGAAGTCCGCCATGACCTGCCCGATACCAGTCAGCGACACGGTGCCCACGATGATGCCCGCCGTGGCGGTCGCGAGGCCGATCCCGATCATGTTGCGGGCCCCGGCGATCAGGCCCGAGACGAGGTCGAGCACCCCGTCGCGAAGCTTGGAGACCGCGTTGTCCTCGCCCCGGAACATCGCCTTGAGCGACCGCTGGGTGAGCAGGATGGCGAACATCAGGAACGTGGCCCAGAAGGCCGACAGGCCCGGCGACTTGCGCTCGATCATCAGGAAATAGACCAGGACGATGATCGGCAGCAGGTAGTAGAGGCCGGACTTGTAGATGCTGGGGATGTGCGGCAGCTCAACCTGCTCGGAGTTCGGATCATCGGGCTCGAGATCCGGGACCGTGGAGGCCAGGTAGATCAGGCCCAGGTAGACCAGCCCCAGGAGCGCGGCGAGGATCCAGCCCGAGCCGGTGGGCACGAGATCCACGATCAGCCGGACCGGGAACTGGGTCGCGTAGCACAGGATCGCGAAGCCCGCGAAGAAGGCGAACATCCCGCCGATGGTGCGGCCCGTCGAGACGACCTTGTCGCCCAGCGTCGGCATGTTGTTCTTCACCGCTTCGAGGTGAACGATGTAGATCAGCGCGATGTAGGAAATCACCGCCGGCAGGAAGGCGTGGGTGATGACCTCGACATAGGAAATGCCGACGTATTCGACCATCAGGAAGGCGGCCGCGCCCATGACCGGGGGCATGATCTGGCCGTTGACGGACGAGGCGACCTCGACGGAACCGGCCTTTTCCGAAGAGAAGCCGACCCGCTTCATGAGCGGGATGGTGAAGGTGCCGGTGGTCACGACGTTGGCGATGGAGGAGCCCGAGATCAGGCCGGTCGCGGCGGAGCCCACGACGGCGGCCTTGGCCGGCCCCCCGCGCAGGTGGCCCAACGCCCCGAAGGCCATCTTGATGAAGTAGTTCCCGGCGCCTGCCTTGTCGAGGAGCGCGCCGAAGAGCACGAAGAGGAAGACGAACTTGGTCGAGACGCCCAGCGCGATGCCGAACACCCCTTCCGAGGTGATCCACATGTGCGACATGGCCTTGCGCAGGCTCGCCCCCGCCCACTGGATCGAGTCCGGCACCAGTTCGCCGGAACCGAAGAAGACATAGGCCAGGAAGACGAGCGCGAGGATCACCATCACGGGGCCCAGCGTGCGGTAGGCGGCGATGAAGAGCAGCGCCAGGCCCGCGAGGGCGGCGATCGCGTCGGTTTCATCGGCCAGCCCGCCGGCCTGGACGATCTTGTCGTAGAAGAAATAGCCGTAGAGCGCGAGCGCGGCGCCCCCGATGGCGAGGATCCAGTCGTACCACGGCACCTTGTGGCGCGGGGCGGAGCGGAAGAGCGGATAGGCCATCGCCGACAGGAAGATCGCGAAGGCGAGGTGGATCTGGCGGGCGTTGTTGATCGCGTCCGACGGCAGGATGTAGGGCGCCCAAGGCGATGCGAGCAGCACCTGGAAGATCGACCAGACAAGCGCCAGCGCCGCTATGAAGAGGCCCACCTTGCCGGGAACGGCGCGCGCGCCGCTGTCGGAGGCGGCGACCAGCTCCTGCAGCTCGTCTTCATTGAGGGCGCGTTTCTCGTTGTCGGACATGGTCCCTCCCTGCCGGCCGCGGGGCCTCTGCGCTTGGCGGTGTCTGTGTTGGGTGCGGGAGGGCGGCGCACCGCCCTCCCGGATCTGTCAGGGGGAGGTTAGTCCATCCAACCCTTTTCCTGATAATACTTTTTCGCGCCTTCATGCAGCGGCGCCGAAAGACCGGCCGAGATCATCTCTTCCGGCTTCAGGTTGGAGAACGCCGGGTGCAGGCCCTTGAAGTCCTCGAAGTTCTCGAAGACCGACGACACCACCACGTAGACGGCTTCGTCCGACACGTCCGACGACGTCACGAAGGTCGCGCCGACACCGAAGGTCGTCGTGTCCTCGTCGTTGCCGCGATACATGCCGGCCGGGATGGTGGCGGTCCGGTAGAACGAGTTCTCCTCGATCAGGTTGTCCACCGCTTCGCCGGTCACGTCCACGAGCACGGAGTCACAGGCGGTCGTGGCTTCCTGGATGGAGCCGGACGGGTGGCCGACGGTGTAGACCATCGCGTCGATCTGGTTGTCGCAGAGCGCGGCCGACTGTTCGGCGGCCTTGAGCTCGGTTGCGAGCGCGAAGTCGTCGGTGGTCCAGCCCATCGCGTCCATCAGGACTTCCATCGTGCCGCGCTGGCCGGAGCCGGGGTTGCCGATGTTGACGCGCTTGCCCTTGAGGTCCTCGAAGGTCTCGATGCCGCTGTCGGCACGGGCCACGACGGTGAAGGGTTCCGGGTGGACCGAGAACACCGCGCGCAGTTCTTCGAACGGCCCGGCTTCCTCGAAGCGCGAGGTGCCGTTGTAAGCATGGTACTGCCAGTCAGACTGGGCCACGCCGAACTCGAGCTCGCCTTCGCGGATCGTGTTGATGTTGTAGACCGAGCCGCCCGTCGATTCGACCGAGCAGCGGATGCCGTGGTCGCGGCGTCCCTTGTTCACGAGACGGCAGATCGCGCCCCCGGTCGGGTAGTAGACGCCGGTCACGCCGCCGGTGCCGATGGTGATGAACTCTTCCTGCGCCATCGCCGGCGGCGCCATGAGCGCCATCGCGGTCGCCGCGGCGAAGCCGAGTTTGAAGTGGTGTGTCATGTCCTATCTCCTGTTGGTTAGGTTCTTCGGGTTTGGTCGAGTGTTCAGAGGGGACGCACCTCACCAAGGGTGAGGTTCGCCGCCTCCACGTCCGCAATCCTTCGGGTTGCGGTGGGTCCTGCGCGTTTCGCGACCGTGGCCATGAGTGTTTCCACCAGGAACATGGTCGCCACGTAGGACGAAAAGAAATTCGGGCTGTCGGTCGGAACGATGACCCGGGCCGAGGCATGGCGCAAGGCCGGGCAGGTGTGGGTGTCGGTCACGACGAGAACGAAGACGTCGCGCTCGCAGGCGAATTCCGCCGCGCGCACCGATGTCGCCGCGAAGGGTGGCTTGGTGAAGACGATCAGCGCGTCCTTCTCCCCGAGGTCGGCAAGCGACGCCCCGACCGAGGTGCCCATGCGCCCGGCCTGCGTCCAGCCCGCGCCGAGGAAATTGCCCATGTAGGCGGTGTATTCCGCTATCCCGGTCGAACCGAGGCTGCCCAGCACCACGACGCGGCGCGCCTTGTGAAGGCGGTCGGCGATCTCTTCGACCCGCGCATTGTCGAGATCCGCGGCCAGCGCGTCGATGTTCTCGATGCAGGCCGCGCGGTTGCGCGCGACGAGGTCGGAGGCGTCCGTGTCCCCCTGCAGCGCCGTGGCGCGCGCCGCGAAACTCGACTCGCGCCGGGCAAGCCGCTGGCGCAGTCCATCCCGCAGTTCCTGGAAATTCTCGTATCCCAATGCCTTGGACATCCGGGTGAAGGTCGCGGGCGGCAGGCCGGAGTGATCGGCCACGGCCCGGAGCGAACGCGTCGCGGTATCGAGAGGATGTGCTGCGACGTAATCCGCGGCCTGCCGCAGGCGGGCCGACAGCGAATCGTAGTTCGAGGCCAAGCGTTCCTCAAAGCTGTCGAGCACGGAGACCTCCCCTGTCCTGTCGCGCGGCATCATATCAAACAAAAATGACCGTTTCATTTGTTTCATTTATTGTCAACGCTTGACCCATCTGTTTCATCATGAACCTGTCGCGCCGGCCGAATCGGCGCCTGAGAGGTCGAAGATGACTCACGTGTTCCACAGAAGCGCCCGTGCCACACCGCCCGTCGCGGTGCGCGGCGAAGGGGCCTATATCATTGACAAGGCTGGCAAATATTACCTCGACGGCTCCGGTGGCGCGGCCGTGTCCTGCCTGGGCCATTCCGATGCCGACGTGATCGACGCGATCTCGCGTCAGGCCGGAGACCTCGCTTTCGCCCACACCGGCTTCTTCACGTCGGAGCCCGCCGAACGGCTTGCCGACCGGCTGATCGAACATGCGCCCGAGGGCCTCGACAAAGTCTATTTCGTCTCCGGCGGTTCCGAGGCCGTCGAGGCCGCCCTCAAGATGGCGCGGCAGTACTTCGTCGAAACCGGCGCGCCGGAACGCCACCGGTTCATCGCCCGGCGGCAAAGCTACCACGGCAATACGCTTGGCGCGCTGGGGACCGGCGGCAACGCCTGGCGGCGCGCACCGTTCCAGCCGCTGATGGTCGAAACCAGCCACATCGCGCCGTGCTATGCCTACCGCGGTCAGGAAGACGGCGAAGACCTCGTGGACTATGGCCGGCGCATGGCCGATGAACTCGAGGCCGAGCTTCAGCGCGTCGGGCCCGAGACCGTGATCGGTTTCATCGCCGAACCCGTGGTCGGGGCGACGATGGGCGCGGTGCCCGCGGTGCCGGGCTATTTCAAGCGCATCCGCGAGATCTGCGACCGTTACGGCATCCTCCTGATCCTCGACGAGGTGATGTGCGGCATGGGCCGGACCGGCACGCTCTTCGCCTGCGAACAGGACGGGGTCGTCCCCGACATCGTGACCATCGCCAAGGGATTGGGCGCAGGCTACCAGCCGATCGGCGCGACGCTGTGCACGGCAGAGATTCATGACGCTTTCGCGGCGGGCTCGGGCTTCTTCCAGCACGGGCACACCTACATCGGCCACCCCATCGCCACGGCCGCCGCGGACGTCGTGGTGACGAAGCTCACCGATGGCGGGTTGGCCCACCGCTCGGCCGACATGGGCGAGCGGCTGGGGGCAGCACTGTCCGAGGCCTTCGGCCAACACCCCAGCGTGGGGGACATCCGCGGGCGCGGCATGTTCCGCGGGCTCGAGATCGTGGCGGATCGCGACACGAAAGACCCCTTCGACCCGTCCGAAGGCATCCACCGCAGGATCAAGGCCGCCGCCTTCGAGGCGGGGCTGATCTGCTACCCGATGGGCGGCACCATCGACGGCAGCCGCGGCGACCACGTGCTCCTGGCCCCGCCCTTCATCCTCACCGAGGATCAGCTGGGCGAACTGGTCGACAAGCTCGACGCCGCGCTCGGGGCCGTGCTGTGAGCCCCCTGCCCGACCTGATGGTCGCCCCGAACGGCGCGACCAGGATCAAGGCCGACCACCCGGCGCTGCCGATCACGCTGGACGAGATCACCGAGACCGCGCGCGCCTGCGCGGAGGCCGGGGCCGACGGGCTGCACCTCCACCTGCGCGACGAAGGAGGGCGGCACCTGCTGGACGCCGGCGCCTACCGGGAGGCGCTCGCACATCTCGGCCGCGTGCTTCCCGCCCTGCCCGTCCAGATCACGACGGAATCCGCCGGGCTCTACGCCCCCGACCACCAGAAGCGCGTCGCGTTGGAGAGCGGGGCCACGATGGTCTCGGCCGCCTGGCGCGAGATCACGCGCGAGGACGGGGCGCGGCGCTTCTACGAAGAGGCGCATGACCGGGGCATCGCGATCCAGCACATCCTCTATTCCGTGGAGGATGCCGAGGGGCTGGCGGCCACCCTGCCCGACGCGCGCCTCGGGGATTCCGGGTTGCAGCTCATCTTCGTGCTGGGCCGCTACACCTCCGGGCAGACCTCCACGCCCGACATGCTCGATCCGTTCCTCGACTGGATGCGGGAGCGCGCGATCACGCCCGACTGGGCGGTCTGCGCCTTCGGCCAGGGCGAAACGGCATGCCTGAGCGGCGCGCGCGCGGCAGGCGGCAAGCGGCGGGTCGGGTTCGAGAACTCCCTCGTCCACGCGGACGGACGCACCGCCGCCGACAATGCCGAAAGGGTCAGGGCCGTGGTCGCGGACGCCGCGACCGCAAGCGAGACCTGATCAGCGCGGACTGGCCAAGTCCGGGCCAACTGGAACCCGCCTGCGCGGCAGGCTTCGGCCACCTTCGCCCCGAAAGCGCTCAGAGCTCGTAGACGCGCCCCGCTTCGGGCATCTCGACATGCGTGCCGCGAAGCCGCTTGGCGAAGGCCGTCATCGCGCGGTGTTCGCCGTGCACGAGGAACACCTTCTCCGGCCGCCCGGCCCGCGCGAGCCAGTTCGCAAGATCGCTCGCCCCGGCATGGGCGGAGAAACCGTTGATGGTGAAGATCCGCGCGTTGACCGGGACCTGGTCGCCGAAGAGCTTCACGTGCTTCGCTCCGTCGATGATGATCCGCGCGAGGGTTCCTTCCGCGGCGAACCCCACGAAGATCACGCTGCAATCGGCATGGGACAGGTTGTGGCGCAGGTGATGGCGCACGCGGCCCCCGGTGCACATGCCCGACCCCGCCATGATGACTGCTCCGGAACGGATCCGATTCAACGCCATCGATTCATGGGCCTCCCGCGTGAAGCGCAGGCCGGGCAGCGCGAAGGGATCCTGCCCCGCGCGGATCATGCGGGCGACCTCGGGGCGCATCGCCTCCTCGTGCCGGCCGAAGATCCGGGTCGCGGAAATGGCCATCGGGGAGTCGAGGAAGATCTGCATGCCCTTGCGCAATGCACCGCTTCCCACACCCTCGCGCAGGTACCACAGCAGCTCCTGCGCGCGCTCAAGGGCGAAGGTCGGGATGATCACGTTGCCGCCGCGCGCGTCGGCCTCGCGGATCGCGTCGTGGAACTCGGTGACGGAGGCGTCGAGCGGGCGGTGGTTGCGATCGCCGTATGTGGTCTCCATCACCACCACGTCGCAGTCGTCCGGCGGGGCGGCGTTGTTGAGAAGCGGCCGGTTCTCGGGCCCCAGGTCGCCCGAGAAGAGCACCCGCCGCGTGCGGCCGTTCTCGTGCAGCTCCAGCCGGATGGAAGCCGAGCCCAGGATGTGCCCCGCATCGAAGAACGTGGCCGTGATGCCGGGGACCACCTCGATGGGCGTCGCGTAGCGGGCGTTACGGCCGAACAGCGCGACCGCGTCGAGCGCGTCGATCGTTTCGTAGAGCGGGTCATGGCGCCCGCCACCGCGCCCGTGCCGGCGCCTGCGCGCGGCCTCTTCCTCGTGCAGATGGGCCGAATCCAGCATCACCAGCTTGGCAAGGTCCTTGGTCGCCCCGGTCGACACGACCTCGCCCGAGAACCCGCGCTTGACCAGGAGCGGCAGGCGCCCGCAATGGTCGAGATGCGCGTGCGTGAGAAGAACGGCGTCGATGTCCCTGGGGTCGAAGGGAAATTTCGCCGCGTTGTCTTCGTGCAGTTCATGCCCGCCCTGGAACATCCCGCAATCGACCAGGATGCGGCGACCCGCGCATTCGACGAGATGACAGGACCCGGTCACCTGGTGCGCCGCGCCATGAAACGAGATCTTCATGCCGGATCTCCTTCGCTCACCGGGCCGATCATGTCCAACCCGGCGCGGTCGTACCATCGGCGAATGTCGGCCCAGATCTCCTCGGCCGTCTCGGCATACCAGAACAGGTCGCGGTCCTCCTGGTCGATCACGCCCTCCTCCACCATGAAGTCGATGTCGAAGAGCCGGCGCCAGTAGTCGCGCCCGACCAATACTACGGGCAGCGGCCGGATCTTTCGGGTCTGGATCAGGGTCAACGTCTCGAACAATTCGTCCAGCGTGCCGAAGCCGCCGGGAAACACGACGAGCGCGCGGGCACGCAGGAGGAAATGAAGCTTGCGCAGCGCGAAGTAGCGGAACCGGAAGCACAGGTCCGGCGTGATGTAGGGGTTCGGGAATTGTTCGTGCGGCAGGGTGATATTGAGCCCCACGGTCTTGGCCCCGGCTTCTTGCGCGCCGCGGTTGGCGGCCTCCATCATCCCCGGCCCGCCGCCCGTGACGACCACGAGGCGGTTGCCGTGGCGCCCCTCCGCCGACCCCACGATCCGGCCGAAGTCGCGCGCTATGTCGTAGAAACGGCTCTTGGCGGCCACGCGTTCGGCGATGCGCAGCTGTTGGGCCAGGTCCTTGTCCCCGGGCGCCTCGGCGCATTGGGCGCGCAGCGTTTCGACGCGCGCCTTGGCCGCCACCGGCTCACCGATGCGCGTCCCGCCGAAGACCACAATGGAATGCGCGATACCGTGATCGTCGAGCAGGGTTTCGGCCTTCTGGTAGTCGAGGAAAAGGCGCGTGCCGCGCATGCCGTTGCGGTTGAGGAAATCGACATCCTCGTCCGCACGCCGGTAATTCGGGCTTTCCAGGATGCGCCGCACGAGGTCGGGGGCCGCCGCGTCCTCCTCGCTGGGCTTCGGGCGGCATCCCGGCAGATCGACGCAGCGCTCGGTGTGGTGCGGGGGGAACGGTTTCTCCGCTGTTTCGTCGGTGCTGTTCTGCATGGGCGCGTCGTTCACGGCCGGAAGCCGGCCCGGAGGGAAAGCGACATCGACCACTGCGCCGCGCACGGCGACGACATGGCCTTTCGCTGACTCCGACGTGAGCGCCAAACCCGAAACCTCCGCGTCACTCGTCGCCATGCTATCGGAGCGTGGGCCTGCGCAAATTGATCTCGTTCAAATGCGCATTTTCGTGATCTTCGGGGCGCGGCGGCCCCTATCCCCCCGTTTTCAGGCGATCACCACGCACGAGAAACCGGCCGTCGATGCGAAGCGCGAGGGGGGCGCCGGAGAGCGGCGGGTCCCCGTCCGCCGCGGGGCGTTGGGCATGGATGTGCAGGTGCGGCTCGGTCGAGGCGCCGGAATTGCCAACCTCGCCCAGCCGGTCGCCGATCGCCACGACATCGCCGGGCGCGACCTGCACGCTGCCCTGCCGCATGTGGGCGAACACGATCTCGGCGTAACCCAACGACAGGATCACGTGGTTGCCCAGCCGGTTGACGCTGTCCTGCCGTGGCACCTCGAAGTCCGGCATCCGGCTCTCGGCCGCGCGCACGGTGCCCGCACAGGGGGCGCGCAGTTCGGCCCCGAAGATCGCGTAGGCGGCCGGGTCGGACGGGTGCCACCCCGCCGCCCGCAGGCCCCATCGGCCCAGCCCGAAGAAGTCGAGGGCGTAGGATTGTCCCCGCCACGGCCGGAAGCGCTCCACGCGGGGGTCGAGCGTCTTCAGGTGCCCGTTGACGAGCCGGTTGCCCCCACCGTGGCCGACGAGGAACTGCCCGGCCCCGAACGGGTTCGCGATGTCCACGATTGTGACGAGCGGCGGACGGCGCCCCGCGAGCGCTGCCGCGCCGAAGCCCGCCCCCAGGCCGAGCAGGATCATGGCGACGGACAGGCCGGCCCAGCCCGGCGCGTCGGCAGGCCAGACGGGGGCTCCGGCAATCGCCGATGCGTGCACCACGACCGCCAAGAGCCACAGCGCCCCGTAGACGCGCGGGAGCCACCAGGCCGGCAGCGCCCATTGCGCGATGCGCGCGAGGGCGAAGAGAAAGGCGCCGATCCCGGCCGCCTGCACCGCGAAACCGGCCAAGCTGCCCGCCGGGAAGACGCCCAGCCACGCGATCAGCACCAAGGGCAGGACGACCTGGAGGGCGAGGATCGCGGCGGTCACGGCAGGCCCCGCGGTGAAGCTGCGGAACAATGGTTGAGGTTTTGGTTTAAAAGAGAAACACAATACATTGTTTTGATTGCTCTATACAGGAAGGGCACCGCCCGTCGGGGCAGCGCCTCTTCAACCTATCAGGTGAAGCCGATATCGCAAAATCGCGGGTCGCCGGGCGGCACGCACTACCGCGCCGTGTAGGCCGCAAGCGCCGCTGCCGTGCCGTCCCGCCAGATCGTCGCAAGCCAGCGCTCGAACGCCTCGGCGAAGGCCGGGGCGTCCTTGAGACCGCCGTAGATCCCGGGCTGCTCCAACCAGGCGCGCGGGCGGTCCTTCGCTGCCGCGGCGGCCTCCGTGAGGCGCGCCCAGTATGGGTCGTTGGGCTCGATGACGCTCCCGTCCTCACGCTGCCCCGCACACATGCGCGCCCAGAGGGCTTCGACCAGCGCGAACCCGTCGACGGACCCGCCCGCCGCCAGCGCATCCCGCAGGATGGGGAGGAGGAACCCGGTGTGGCGCGATGAGCCGTCGAAGGCCACACGCCGCGTCGTGTCGTGGATCTTCGGGTTTGAGAAGCGCCCCTCGATCAGCGCGAGATAGTCGTCCGGCGTGGTGCCCGGCACGGCGTCCACGTAAGGCAGGATCTCCTCCGTCTGGACCTTGCGGAACATCGCCGCGATGCCCGGGTGGGCCATGCAATCCGCGATGGTCGGCACCGACAGAAGCTCGCCCGCATTCGCAAGGATCTGGTGCCCCGCGTTCAGGATCCGGATCTTCATCATCTCGTAGGAATGGACGTCCGAGGTAAAGGTCGCCCCCACCTCGTCCCAGTCCGGCCGCCCATCACAGAAGGCGTCCTCGATCACCCATTGGCGGAAGTTCTCGTGCGCCACCGGGGCGGCGTCGTCGATGCCAAAGGCGCGCACGGCCTCGAGCGTGTTCGCCGTGGTGGCCGGCACGATGCTGTCGACCATCGAGTTGGGGAAGGCCCCCTCCCTGTCGATCCAGTCGGCAAGCCCCGGGTCGCTCATCCGGGCGAGTCCGACGACCGTGGCGCGCAGGATGTCGCCGTTGCCGCGCAGGTTGTCACAGCACAGGCCGGAGAACGGCTTGTGCCCAGCCGCCCGCCGCTGGCGGAGGGCGGCAACCATTGCGCCGAAGGCCGTGCGCGGTGCGTCCGGGTGCGCCGCGTCATGGACGATGTCGGGATGTCCGGTGTCGAACGCGCCGGTCGTGGCATCGATGTAATAGCCGCCCTCGGTCACCGTCAGCGCGACGACGCGGATGCGCGGATCGGCCATCACATGGATGAGCGGCGCGTTGCCCTCTTCGATCGGGAGGTAGTCGATCATCGACCCCGTCACCTCGGCCCCGGTGTGGTCGGGGGCCAGCTCGATCAGCGTCGTGAGGCAATCCTGCGCGATGAGCTTTTCGCGCATGGCGGCATCGTAGGGGCGCACCCCTGCCCCGACGATCGCCCAGTCGAGCGCTTTCCCCGCCTGCATCAGCCGGTGGAGATACCAGGCCTGGTGCGCGCGGTGGAAATTGCCGACGCCGATATGCACGATCCCCGCGGTGAGCCGGGCGCGCTCGTAGCGCGGGCGCAGGATGCCCTCCGGCAGATCGGCCAGGGTGTCGTTGCGCAAGGGGACGGGATGGGCTGCGGTCTTCGACATCAGCTCATCCATTGGCCGCCGTCGACGTTGTAGCACTGGGCGACGATGTAATCGGCTTCGTCGCTAGCCAGGAAGATCGCCATGCCGGTCAGGTCCTCGGCGCGGCCCATCCGGCCATAGGGCACGGCCGCGCCCACTTCGCGCTTCTTCTGGCCGGGCGCCTTTCCTTCGTATTTCGCGAAGAAAGCGTCGACCCCGTCCCAGTGTTCACCATCCACCACGCCGGGCGCGATGGCGTTCACGTTGATGCCGTGCTCGATCAGGTTGAGGCCCGCAGACTGCGTGAGGCTGATGATCGCCGCCTTGCTGGCGCAGTAGACCGCGACGAGCGGCTCGCCCCGCCGGCCCGCCTGACTCGCCATGTTGATGATGCGCCCGCGGATACCGCGCTCGATCATGTGGCGGGCCACGGCCTGAAGGGTGAAGAGCGTGCCCGCGACGTTGATGTCGAAGACGCGGTCGAAATCGGCGCGCTCGATCTCGACGATCGGGGCGGCGGTGAAGATGGCCGCGTTGTTGATCAGGATGTCGATCTGGCCGAGCTCCTGCACGGCCTGCGCCACGGCGGCATCGATGCTGTCCTGCCGGGTCACGTCCATCTCGACGGCGATGGCGGCCTCGCCGATCTCGGTGGCGGCTGCACGGGCGCGGTCGATGTCGATGTCGCCGATGGCCACGCGCGCGCCTTCCCGCACGTAGGCCTCGGCGAACGCCCGGCCGATGCCGCGCGCCGCGCCGGTGATCAGCGCGGTCTTTCCGTCCAGCCGTCTCATGCGATGCGCAGCCCCGCCTTGTCGAACCTGTGCAGGTGATCCGGATCGGGGCTGAGCCAGACCTTGTCGCCGTAATGCAGGTCGACCTCGCCGCCCACGCGCACCGTCACGGGTTCCTCGATCCCGTCGCAGGTGACGTGGAAGAAGGTGTCGGAGCCCAGGTGCTCGGACACGCCCACGGTGCCGTGCCATTCGCCCGCCTCGTTCGAGACGGTGACGTGTTCGGGACGGATGCCGATGGTGGGCGCGCCGTGCTTCTCGGCGATCTCGCCGCCGATCAGGTTCATCTTGGGGCTGCCGATGAAGCCTGCCACGAACAGGTTGCGCGGTTCGCGGTAGAGCTCCAGCGGCGAACCCACCTGCTCGATATTGCCCGCACGCAGGACCACGATCTTGTCGGCCATCGTCATGGCTTCGACCTGATCGTGGGTCACGTAGATCATCGTGGTCTCGAGCCGCTTGTGCAGCTCGGAAATCTCCAGCCGCATGCCCACGCGCAAAGCCGCGTCGAGGTTCGACAGCGGCTCGTCGAAAAGGAAGGCCGCCGGTTCGCGCACGATGGCACGCCCGATGGCCACGCGCTGGCGTTGGCCCCCCGAAAGCTGGCCGGGGCGGCGATCGAGGTATTCGGTCAGGTTCAGCACGTCCGCAGCCGCCTCCACCCGCCGGCTCTGCTCGGCCGCGTCCAGCTTGGCCATGCGCAGCGGGAAGGCGATGTTCTTGCGCACCGACATGTGCGGGTAGAGCGCGTAGGACTGGAATACCATGGCGAGCCCGCGCTTGGCCGGCGGCACGCTGGTGGCGTCTTCGCCGTCGATCCGGATTTCGCCGGAAGACACGTCCTCGAGCCCCGCGATCAGCCGCAGCAGCGTGGACTTGCCGCAGCCCGAGGGGCCGACGAAGACCACGAACTCCCCATCCTCGATGGTCAGGTCGAGGGGCGGGATGACCTCGACGTCTCCGAACGACTTGGCCACCTTGTCGAGCGTGATGCGTCCCATGCCCGTTTCTCCTTATTTCACCGCGCCGAAGGTCAGGCCGCGGACGAGTTGTTTCTGGCTGAACCAGCCGAGGATCAGGATCGGCGCGATGGCCATCGTCGAGGCCGCGCTGAGCTTGGCGTAGAACAATCCTTCGGGGCTCGAGTAGCTTGCGATGAAGGCCGTGAGCGGCGCGGCGGTCGCGGCGGTCAGGTTCAGAGTCCAGAACGCCTCGTTCCAGGCGAGGATCACGTTGAGCAGCACCGTGGAGGCGATGCCCGGGATCGCCATCGGCGTCAGGACGTAGAGGATCTCTTCACGCAGGCCGGCCCCGTCCATGCGCGCGGCTTCGAGGATGTCGACCGGGATCTCGCGGAAGTAGGTGTAGAGCATCCACACGATGATCGGCAGGTTGATGAGCATCAGGACCAGGATCAGACCGCCGCGGGTGTCGAGCAGGTTGAACTCGACGAAGATCAGCGAGATCGGGTAGAGCACGCCGACCGCGGGCAGCATCTTCGTCGACAGCATCCACAGCAGGATGTCCTTGGTCCGGCGCGACGGCACGAAGGCCATCGACCAGGCGGCGGGCACCGCGACGAGGACGCCGAGGATCGTGGAGCCGCCGGCGATGATGACCGAGTTCCACAGGTAGCGCATGTAGTCCGAGCGCTCCTGCACGACCGCGTAATTCTCGAGCGTGAAGTCGAAGCCCCAGAAGAGCGGCGGGTTGTTGATCGCCTGCGCCTCGGTCTTGAAGCTCGTCAGGATGGTCCAGAAGATCGGGAAGAAGATCACCAGGCCCACGATCCAGGCCAGGGTGGTCATTGCGATCTTGCGACGTGTTGAAACTGCGCGTGCCATGTCCGTCCCCTACTGGTCCAGGTTCTTGCCGACGATGCGCATGAGGAAGAGTGCGACGATGTTGGCCAGGATGATCGCGTAGACGCCGCCCGCGGACCCGAGGCCGATGTTCTGGCTGTCCACGACCCGCTGGAAGATCAGATAGGTGAGCGTCCGGGTCCCGAAGGAGCCGCCGGTGGTCACGAAGATCTCGGCGAAGATCGACAACAGGAAGATGGTCTGGATCAGGATGACGATCGTGATCGCCCGGCCGAGGTGCGGCAGGATGATGTAGAAGAAGCGCGACAGCACGGGCGCCCCGTCCATCTCCGCGGCCTCCAGCTGCTCGCTGTCGAGCGACTGGATCGCAGTGAGAAGGATGAGCGTCGCGAAGGGGAGCCACTGCCACGACACGATCAGGATGATCGACTGCACCGAGGCGTCGGACATCCACGACACGGGCTCGGCCCCGAAGAAGCGCCAGAGATAGGCGAACATGCCGTTCACCGGGTCCATCATCATGTTCTTCCACACGAGCGCGGACACGGTGGGCATCACGAAGAAGGGGGCGATCACCAGTATGCGGACGATCCCCTGCCCCCAGAACGGCTGGTCGAGAAGAATGGCGAGCAGGATGCCCAGGACCACGGTGATGACCAGCACGCCGCCCACGATCAGGAGCGTCGCCTGCACGCTGGGCCAGAACGAGCTCGACCCGATGAAGCGGACGTAGTTCTCGAACCCGACCCAGTCGAGCCCGCGCTCGAGCGAGTCGCCGCGCATCGGAAGATAGCGCTTGAACGAGAAGTAGAGCGTCATCGTCAGCGGCACGAGCATCCAGCCCAGGAGCAGGATGACGGCCGGCGTCATCATCAGTCTTGCCGCGGAGCGGGAGTGCTGGGTCGCCATGACGGAACCTTTCGATCGGGCGGGGTGGCCCTTGGCGGAAACGGGACTTCGAAGATGCGATGTCCGGGGGCGAGCGGACCCGCCCCCGGACGGTCTGCGGAGGAAATCCTCAGCGGTAGCCTGCGGCTTCCATCGCGTCGTTGGTCAGCGCCTGGGCATTCTCCAGCGCCTCGTCGACGGATTGCTGGCCGGCATAGACCTCGGCGAACTCCTGGCTCACCTCGGTGGCGATCCCCGCGAATTCAGGAATGGCGACGAACTGGATGCCGACATAGGGCACCGGGTCCACGGTCGGGTCCGTCGGATCGGCCGCGTTGATCGATTCCAGCGTCATCTCGGCGAACGGCACTTCCTGGTACTTCGGGTTCTCGTAGAGCGAGTTGCGCGCGCCCGGCGGGACGTTGGCCCAGCCTTCGTTCTCGGCCACGAGCTCGATGTATTCCTTCGAGGTCGCCCATTCGATGAACTGCTTGGCCGCGTGTTCCTGCTGGGTGCCGGCCGGGATGGCGAGCGCCCAGGCCCAGAGCCAGTTGGCGCGCTTCTCGACGCCTTCCGCGTTCGGGGCCAGCGCGAAACCGACGCTGTCGGCCACGGTGGAGTCGTCCGGGTTGGTCACGAACGAGGCCGCGACGGTCGCGTCGATCCACATGCCGCACTTGCCCTGCTGGAACAGAGACAGGTTCTCGTTGAAACCGTTGGTGGCGTAGCCCGGCGGGCCGTAGTTGTTCATCAGCTCGACGAAGAACGACAGCGCCTCTTTCCACTCGGGCTGGTCGAACTGGGCGTTCCAGTCCTCGTCGAACCAGCGCGCGCCGAACGAGTTGGCGGTCACGGTGATGAAGGCGCCGCCTTCGCCCCAGCCCGGCTTGCCACGCAGGCAGATGCCGTAGACCTCGTTCTCGGGATCGTTCATCGCGGCCGCGGCCTCTTCGATGAACTGCCAGGTCGGGGCCTTGGGCATTTCCATCCCGGCCTCTTCCATGAGGTCGGTGCGGTACATGACCATCGAGCTTTCGCCGTAGAACGGCGCCGCGTAGAGCGTGCCGTCATGGCTCAGGCCGCCGCGCATGGCGGGCAGGATGTCGTCGACGTCGTATTCCTCCGACAGGTCGTCGAGCGGCACGAGCCAGCCGTTGGCACCCCAGATCGGCGTTTCGTACATGCCGATGGTCATGATGTCGAACTGGCCGCCGTTGGTGGTGATATCGGTCGTGACACGCTGGCGGAGCACGTTTTCCTCGAGCGTGACCCACTCGACGCCGATGCCGGTCTCTTCGGTGAAGAGATCCGTATACCCCTGCATCCGGATCATGTCGCCGTTGTTCACGGTCGCGATGGTGATGGTCGTGTCCTGTGCCGAGGCCACCGATGCAAATGCGCACAGTGCAAGGGCCGAGGACGCGCGAAGCGCGGTAGTCATGGACATCCTTATCCTCCCTAGTTGGATGCTATGTCCCGTGAAGGCTAAGGCGCAAAATTCCCATGCGTCAACAATTTTCTTTACGCGCGTTAATTTCTTTCGGTCACGCGGAGGCCCGAAGGATCAGGCGTGCAGGGATCAGGGTCTCGGTCCGCGTCTCGAACCGGCCGCCGGATTCGATCAGGGAAAACAATGTTTCCATGCACTTGTCGGCCACCGCTTCGTATTCGTGTGCGGCGGTGGTGAGAGCGGGACAGGTGAAGCGCGAGAACGGGTGATCGTCGTGCGAGGCGACCCGCAGCGCGCAGCCCTCGCCCCGCCCGACTCGCAGCCCGCGCTCGTAACAGGCAGCGAGCAGGCCGATGGCGAGTCGGTCGTTGCTGCAAAGGATGGTGTCCGTCTTGAGCTCCCCCGACGCGAACAGGTCGTGCGCGCCCTGGCGCCCGATCTCCTCGAAGCCCCAGCCCTGGCCCTCCACGCTGATCACGTGCGGCTCGAGCCCGGCATCCTCCATGATCTTCAGGTAGGCATGCCGCCGCTTGTTCGCGTTCGGGTTCGCCGGGTTGCGCATTTCGAAGAAGGCCGGGGGCGCCCCCGTGCGGCAAAGGTAGTCGACGGTCTGCTGCACGAAGCTGAAATTGTCTGATCCGACAAAGGCTTCGCCCATATCCTCGATATTGCTGTCGAAGAGCACCGTGGGCACGTCGCGGCAGAATCTCTCGATCGCGGCGCGGTCCGAAATCCGGCCCAGCGGGGCCAGGAACACGCCCGCGGGCTTGAGCGCCGTGAGCCCCGACAGGATCTCGTTCTCAAGCCGGCTCTCCCCGTGCGCGCTGTAGAGCGTGGGGGAATAGCCTGCCTCGATGCATCGCAGTTCGATCACCCGCGCGATCTCGGCGAAGAACGGATCGGCGAGGTAGGGCACCACGATTCCGACGTTCTTGGTCAGGCTGCGGTTCTGGTTCACCGCGAAGATGTTGGGGCGGAAATCATACCGCTCGAGCGCGGCCTCGATCCGCTCGCGCGTCTTGGGGCGCACGCTGGCCGGATCGTTGAAGTACTTCGACACGGTCGGGCGCGACAGCCCGCTCAGCGCGGCGAATTCCTCCATGTTTCGAATCTTGTGCTCGCTCATGATCCTGGCTTTCGGCTCTCCCGTCGGGACGGCCCGACCCATCCGGCGCCCTCCTCTTAGAGTTCCCAAAATCTTACGCGAGTAAAGATTTTTCTTGAAACTCCGGTGTCATTCCGCTTGGCTCTCGGCACTCGCGACGGTGGCGACCATTATGGAGGCGCCGTTGCCGGAAGGAAAGGCAGCACCGGGCTCACGGTGCCAAAGGGGCGCTCACATGTATCTCGGCATCGACGTTGGCACTTCGGCCGTGAAGGTCTGCGCCCTGGGCGACGGGGGCGTCATCGCGGCGACCGCCTCCGCCCCCCTCACCGTATCGAACCCTTTCGACGGGGCGAGCGAACAGGACGCGGCAGACTGGTGGGACGCGACCCGCGCCGCCGTCGCGGCGCTGCCGCCCGACATCCGTGCCCGCGTGCGTGCGATCGGGCTGTCGGGCCAGATGCACGGCGCGGTGCTGCTCGACGCCGACAATCGGCCGGTGCGCCCCGTCATCCTCTGGAACGACGCGCGCGCCGCGACCGAATGCGCCGAGATGCGCGCCGAGGAGCCGGAGATCGGCCAGATCTCCGGCGTGCTCCCGATGCCGGGCTTCACCGCGCCCAAGCTGCGCTGGCTGGCCCGCCACAAACCGGACACCCATGCGCGCATCGCCCACGTTCTGTTGCCCAAGGATTACCTCGGCTTCCGCCTGCACGGACGCTTTGTGACCGACCCCTCCGACGCGGCCGGTACATCGTGGTTCGACGAACGCACCTGCACCTGGTCCACCCGGCTGTGCGAGATCAGTGCGACCCGGCCCGAATGGCTGCCCGAGGTGCGCCGGGGCACGGATATCGCCGGCGCGCTCCTGCCGGGGCCGGCCGGAGAACTGGGCCTGACCCCCGGCATCCCGGTCGCGGCCGGCGCGGGCGATGCGGCCGCCGGCGCGGCGGGCATCGGCGCCGTCGAGGCCGGGGACGGCTTCATCTCGCTCGGCACCTCGGGCCAGCTCTTCGTGACGACGGCCGACTACCGGCCGAACCCGGACAGCCGCGTCCATGCTTACGCCCACACCATGCCGGGCCTGTGGTTCCAGATGGCCGCCATGCTGAACGGCGCGCGCCCGATGGCCTGGCTGGCCGACCTGCTGCGCCGCCCGATCCAGGAATTGCTGGACGAGGCAGAGGTGGCGCGCCCCGGCCCCCTCTTCCTGCCCTACCTCACGGGCGAGCGCACGCCACATGGGGACAGCGACATCCGCGCGGGGTTCCACGGGCTCGGGGAATCCACCACCCAGGGCAGCCTGATGCGCGCGGTGGTGGAAGCGGTGGCCTTCTCCTTCGCCGACGCGATCGACGCGCTCTCGGCGGCGGGCACCCTGCCCGACACGTTGCTCGCCATCGGCGGCGGGACGCGCAGCGATTTCCTGATGCAGACCATCGCCGACGCGACCGCCTGCCGCCTCGGGCGCAGCGACGGCGCGGACATCGGGCCCGCCCTCGGGGCCGCCCGGCTGGCCTGCGTCGCCTGCGGCGCGGACCCGCACGACGTCATGGCCAAACCCGAGGTGCGCCACTGGTTCACTCCGCGGCCCGCCGAGACCGAGCGCCTGCGCCCGCGCCTCGCCGGCTACCGCGCACTCTACCCGGCGCTGAAATCCGTGCAGGCCGCGATGCAGTGAGCCCTCTCGGGCCAATGCGCGGCGTGGCCTCTGTCAGCATGCGATCACCACGTATTCCGCGGGACCGGTGACGACGGCATCGACCGCTTCGCCGCGCACCGCCGCTCAGTTCGTCAGCGTGATCCGGCGCGGCGACCGGGTTTCGATCGCCCCGCGCGCGCGCAGGTTGGTGAAGGCCCGGCTCACGCTTTCGGCGCTGGTGTTGAGGTAATGGGCGATATCGCTGCGCGGCATCGGCAGGTGCACCGCGTCGCTCTTCTGGCGTGCCGCAACGTCCTCGAGAAACCACATGAGCCGGTCTTCCACCGGTCCGCTCCGGGCCTGGATGAGCCGGCGCTGGTCGAGGCCCGACTGGTCGGCCACGGCCTGCGTGAAACGGGTCAGCGCGGCGGCGGCACCGGCCACGTCCTGGGCGATGCGGTCGGGACGCACATCGCAGAACGCCGCATCCTCGAGCGCGGTGATGGCGACGTCCTGGTCGCTGACCGAGCACACGAGGACCTCGCCCTGGAACAGGAACCCGGCGATCTCGGCGCGCCCGTCGGGGTTCAGGAACTCCACCTTGAGGGCGCCCTTGCGCACGATGGCGAAATGGTTCGAGAGGTCTTCGCAGGTCCTCAGCTGGCCTTTGGCCACCTGGATGACCCCGATCGCGGCCCCCGCCGCACCCAGCGCGGCCGGCGGCAGACCCGCTTCGGCAAGGGGGCAGGCAGAGCAGAGCGTTGGTCCATGAGCATGCGGCATAACGGGTCCTTTCCAAGGTATTTCCGAGCTGCGTCAAATCCGCGCAAAAACCCTGCTCCCGGGACCAGCAAAACTGACACACATCAAAAATTCAACCGAGAGATGTGAAATGTTGGTTTTGAATCAGGATCTTTACCGAGAGGCGCAATGGACGAGCACAGCAGCGCACCCGAACCACACAGCGCATCCAAGGGCCAGGAAACGGTCGCCTTCCTGTTTCTTGCCCTCGTCCTCTTCCCGATTCTCGCGGTCGTTTTCGTGGGCGGTTTCGGCTTCGTGGTCTGGATGCAGCAACTGCTCCTCGGCCCGCCGGGAAGCTGACCGGCATGGCAGCACAGGATTCCACGGCCGTATCGCGCCGCGCCTTTCTCGGAGGACATGACCCGACCGACGTCATGCCCTGGACCACGTCCGAAATCATGCGGGAGGCCTGCACGGGCTGCGGCGCGTGTGTCGAGGCATGTCCCGAAGGCATCCTCCACCAGGGGCGCGGCGGGCACCCGGTGCTCGACTTCTCGTCCCCCTGCACCTTCTGCGCGGCCTGCGCCGAAGCCTGCCCCGAACCCGTCTTCGACCTCGAGCGCGACCCGCCCTGGACGGCGGTCGCCGTGGTCGCCTCGGGCTGCCTCGAGCCGCAGGGGATCGCCTGCCGGGCGTGCGAGGATGCCTGCGATCATGACGCGCTGCGGGCCCGCCCCATGCTAGGCGGCCGGGCCGAGATGCGCGTCGACGCCGACGCCTGCACCGGGTGCGGCGGCTGCGTGCCGGTCTGCCCCACCGGTGCGATCCAGATCCGCGAACAGGAGCCCGCCGATGCCTGAACATCATCTTTCGAGCCTGCTCGTGCACACGAGACCCGACACGCTCGACGCGGTGGCCGACCGCCTCGAGGCCGAGGGGTGCGAGGTGCACGGGCGCTCGCCCGAAGGCAAGCTTGTCGTCACGCTCGAGGCCGAGGGGCAGCGCACCCTCAACGATGCCCTCACGCGCATCCAGCTTCTGCCCGACGTGCTCGCCGCGACGCTGGTCTTCCACCACGTGGAGCCGCCCGAAGAGCTTGCCCGCCCCCTCTGATCCGACCCAGCCGACAGCCAGGAGATCCACCATGACCATGACCCGAAGAGACGCCCTGAAGGCCAAAGCCGTCGCTGCCGCCAGCGCCGCCGCCGGCATGACGGCGCCCGCCTTCGCCCAGAACATCCCGACCGCGCGCGACGAGACCGAGCTGACTTGGTCGAAGGCGCCCTGCCGGTTCTGCGGCACCGGCTGTTCGGTAATGGTCGCGACGCGCAACGACCGCGTGGTCGCCACCCACGGCGATGCGGAGGCCGAGGTGAACCGGGGCCTCAACTGCGTGAAGGGCTACTTCCTGTCCAAGATCATGTACGGCGCCGACCGGCTGACCATGCCGCTCCTGCGCAAGCGTGACGGGGTCTACGACAAGAACGGCGAGTTCGAGGAGGTGAGCTGGGACGAAGCCTTCGACGTGATGGCGGAAAAGTTCAAGAAAACGCTGGCCGAAAAGGGGCCCGAAGCCGTCGGCATGTTCGGGTCCGGACAGTGGACGGTGTGGGAAGGCTACGCCGCCTCGAAGCTCTACAAGGCGGGCTTCCGGTCGAACAACATCGACCCCAACGCGCGCCATTGCATGGCCTCGGCCGTGGCCGGCTTCATCCGCACCTTCGGTATCGACGAGCCGATGGGATGCTACGACGATTTCGAACATGCGGACGCCTTCGTGCTGTGGGGCTCCAACATGGCCGAGATGCACCCGATCCTGTGGACCCGCCTCACCGACCGGCGGCTGTCGGCACCGGAGACCGAGGTCGTGGTCCTCTCGACCTACCGCAACCGGTGCTACGACCTCGCGGATATCGAGATGACCTTCACCCCGCAGTCGGACCTCGCGCTCCTGAACGCGATCGCGCGCCACGTCATCAAGACCGGCCGCGTGAACACCGACTTCGTGGACAAGCACGTCAACTTCAAGCGCGGCAACACCGACATCGGCTACGGCCTGCGGCCCGAGCATCCGCTCGAGCAGGCCGCCGAAAACGCGGACGCGGTCGGCGGCTCCTCGGACATGACGCTGGAGGAGTTCGAGGAATTCCTCGAGCCCTACACCTTCGAATATGCCGAGGAGCTCTCCGGCGTGCCCGCCCGCCGGATCGAGGCGCTGGCCGAGATCTACGCCGACCCCGACAAGAAGGTCATGTCGCTTTGGACGATGGGCGTGAACCAGCACACCCGGGGCGTCTGGGTGAACAACATGATCTACAACGTGCACCTTTTGACCGGGAAGATCGCCGAGCCGGGCAATTCGCCCTTCTCGCTCACGGGCCAGCCGTCCGCCTGCGGCACGGCGCGCGAGGTGGGCACATTCGCCCACCGGCTGCCCGCCGACCTCGTCGTCGCGAACCCCGAGCACCGCAAGGTGGCCGAAGAGATCTGGAAGCTTCCCGAGGGCACCGTCCCCGGGTGGGTGGGCGCGCACGCCGTGTTGCAGAACCGCAAGCTCAAGGACGGAGAGATCAACGCCTACTGGATCCAGGTGAACAACAACCTTCAGGCCGCGCCGAACCTGCTTGAAGAGACCTACCCGGGCTATCGCAACCCGGACAACTTCATCGTGGTCTCGGACGCCTACCCGACGGTGACTGCCCAGGCCGCCGACCTCGTCCTGCCCACCGCCATGTGGGTCGAGAAGGAAGGCGCCTACGGCAACGCGGAACGGCGCACCCAGTTCTGGCACCAGCTCGTCCACGCGCCGGGGGAGGCGAAGTCGGACCTCTGGCAGCTCATGGAGTTCTCCAAGCGCTTCACGACGGACGAGGTCTGGCCGGCCGAGCTTCTGGACGCCGCGCCCGAGTATCGCGGCAAGACGCTGTTCGAGGTGCTCTACGCCAACGGCAACGTCGACGCCTACGACATCTCCGAGACCGAGGCCCATCCCAACCACGAAAGCGATGCCTTCGGGTTCTACGTGCAGAAGGGGCTGTTCGAGGAATACGCCCGCTTCGGTCGCGATCACGGCCATGACCTGGCCGATTTCGACCGCTACCACGAGGAGCGCGGGCTGCGCTGGCCGGTTGTCGACGGGAAAGAGACGCGCTGGCGCTACCGCGAGGGCTACGACCCTTACGTCACTCCCGGCGCGGGCGTGGAGTTCTACGGCAAGCCGGACGGGCGCGCCAACATCTTCGCCCTGCCCTACGAGCCGCCGGCGGAGAGCCCGGACGACGAGTTCCCGTTCTGGCTGGTCACGGGCCGCGTGCTGGAACACTGGCACTCCGGCTCGATGACCGACCGGGTGCCCGAGCTTCACAAGGCCTATCCCAACGCGATGGTCTACATGCACCCCGAGGACGCGGGCGAGCTTGGCCTGCATCGGGGCAGCGAGGTGAAGTTGACCTCTCGCCGCGGCGACATGCTGACCCGCGTCGAAACACGCGGGCGCAACAAGGTGCCTCGCGGGCTGATCTTCGTGCCCTGGTTCGACGCCAACCAGCTCATCAACAAGCTGACGCTGGACGCGACCGACCCGATCTCGAAGCAGACCGATTTCAAGAAATGCGCCTGCAAGGTGGAGGCCGCGACATGAGATTTCCCCGGACGTCCATTCAGATCATCACCCTGTGCGGCGTTCTCGCCGCCGGGGTCGCGGTGGCCCAGCAGGCCACGATCTCGTCCCTGCGCCCGACACCGCCCACGCAGGATGAAACGCCGCCGCCCATGCGGCCGGCCATCGACGCGAGCCTGCGCGAGGTGCGCAACTACCCCGAGCAGCCCCCGGTCATCCCGCATGACATCGAGGGCTACGAGGTAAGCGCCAACTTCAACAAGTGCCTGTCGTGTCACGCCCGCGCCGCGACCGGGCGCAGCCAGGCGCCGATGGTGTCCGTCACGCACTACGTCGACCGCCATCAACAGGTGTTGGCCCAGGTCTCGCCCCGCCGGTATTTCTGTACCCAGTGCCACGTCACCCAGACGGATGACGAACCGCTGGTGACGAACACCTTCATCGACATCGACACGCTCATCGGAATGAGCCAGGACAGCGAATAGGGGCGATCATGCGCAAGACCCTCAAGACCTTCTGGCGCATCATGCGCCGTCCGAGCACGCATTTCTCGCTCGGGTTCCTGACGCTGGGCGGCTTCATCTGCGGCATCGTGTTCTGGGGCGGGTTCAACACCGCGCTCGAGGTCACCAATACCGAGGCGTTCTGCACCGGCTGTCACGAGATGGAGGCCAACGTCTACGCCGACCTGCAGCAGACCGTGCACTTCACCAACGCTTCGGGCGTGCGCGCGAAATGCTCGGACTGCCACGTTCCGCACGAATGGACCCACAAGATCGCGCGCAAGATGGCGGCATCGAAAGAGGTCTACGGCTGGATCTTCGGCACAATCGACACCCGCGAGGAGTTCGAGGCACACCGCCTGGAAATGGCCAAGCGGGAATGGGCGCGGTTCGAGGCGAACGACAGCCTCGAATGTCGCAACTGCCACAGCTATATCGCGATGGACTTCTCGCGCCAGAGCCCGCGCGCGGCGGAAACGCATGAACGCGTGCTCGGCCCCGGCGACGGCACCTGCATCGATTGCCACAAGGGCATCGCGCACACCCTGCCCGACATGTCCGAGCAACAGGCCTCGCGCCTGCTGGAGCGTCCGCAGATGCGCGGGCACCAGACCGCGTTGGTGCAGGACTACCTCGCGCGCACGGCGGCCAACTGACGACGGCGGGGCGGCGCACCTGCGCCCCGCCCCGCCATTTCCGCCGTTCAGCGGCCGGAACAAAGACCGCGCGGCCGGGGTTATTCCTCCATCAACCGCAGGTCGACGCCGAAACGCCGGATTCCACTGGTACGAACGGCCCCCTGACCACGCAAATATACCAAGGCGTTGGCGCATATGCCGGAAAACCTGGCGTGGCGTGATGAACTGCGACCGCATTCGCGCGATTCCGGACCCGGATGCCTGCCCCTGCGTGCAAATGCGGCCAAGCATGAACCGGGTGTCATGCACGGTGGCCAAATGCGCGAAACCGTGCCCCGAATTCCAACACTGAAGGATGCTTGAGACCGAGAGCGGCGGCCCCCTCGTTGCTAGCTTTTTCTCATCGGCAACATCGCCGGTGGACGAAAACTTCAACAGTCTAACCTAGGGGGTTAATCCCATGAAATTCTTCCTTTCCACCATCGCCATCACCGCCCTCACCGCCGGGACTGCCCTCGCGGGCAACGTCTCGATCGTTGACCAGCTGGGCCTCGGCAACGCCCAGGGCACGTTCCAGGGCGGCGACGGCAACCTGTCGCTGACCGGCCAGGTCGGCATCGCGAACGGCAGCCTGACCATTCAGGATGGCTTCGGCAACACCTCGGGCACCGCCCAGATCGGCGTCGGCAACATGTCGGTCACCGATCAGTGGGGCACCGGCAACGTGGCGGGTACGCTGCAGGTGGGCACCAACGGCCACTACTCGGAAACGAACCAGGCGGGCCACGGCAACGTGTCGCTCACGGTTCAGTCCGACGCCTACACGCCGGCGCACCCGTAATAGGGCCGGTGTCGCGTGAACCGGACGGGTCAATCATCGGATTTGATGGCCCGCCCGGGACCGCCCACACGAACCCGCCCGTCGGAGGCTCCACACCCCACTGTCCCGATCTGTCCCGATCAGGTCTCCGGCGGGCGGCCCGGCATATCGCCGGGCTTTCCAATATTAACACAGGAGCAAGTTAAGCGATGAGACGTATTATCTTCGCCACTCTCGCCCTTTGCGCCGCCGGTGCCCCCACTCTTGCCGACAACACGTCGACCACGGACCAGACCGGGCACAACTTCGCCTTCACCGGGCAATTCGGCGACGGAAACGCAGCGACGACCGTTCAGAACGGGCGCAACAACATCTCCGGCATCTTCCAGTCTGGCAATGACCTCGCGGCACAACAGGTTCAGACCGGCGAAAACAACATGTCGGCGATCATGCAGGCCGATGCCATTGGGCAGTCGGCGTTCGGCGGTGGTTCCTACTCGACGGGCAACATGAGCATATCGACCACCGTTGAGATCTTTCACCATCCGTGAACCGGAGCCCGCAAAGGGCGCGGCCGCTTCCGCCGGAAGACCAAAGCCAAGATCTTCGGCCAGACACGCAAGGACCCAAGGCAATGCAACCAGACCAGGTCACCAGACTCATCCAGGAAGACGGGAGACGCCCGGTGCGCCGCACTCTTTCCGGTCTCGTCTGCGCCCTCGTCCTCGCCTGCCTCGCCGCCGCGCCCGCCGCCCAGGCCCTGGGAGGAGCCAGAAGCATGAACAACATGGGATGCAAGATCGACAAGTTGGTGACGACGCACGGCTACGACTTGCGCGGCATCGTCTGGTCCGCGACGGGTGGCAGCGGAAGCTACCGGTTGTTCGTGAAGAAAGAGGGTCCGAACGGCCGCTCCAGCACCATGCAGGAAGGGCTCTTCGCTCTCGACGGCAGCGAAGAAAAGCTGTTGGGCACGATCTCGATGAACTCCATCGGGGGCGACACGATCACGGCGACGCTGGTCATCACCTCGGACCGCGGCGACATCTGCACGGCCGAGCTCTGAGCGCGGCGTGACGGGCGCTTACGTCCATAGGTATAAGATCACTTGCCAAGCGTGCCGATTTCCATTTAACTACTCGGTACGTCCCAATGTGAATGCTGATTAGTATAACCTTTTCAAGGGTATCATACTCCTTTTCGGATTCAGGCCGGCGCAGGGCCGATCCGAAGCATCATTGTCCCAAGCCTGCGCAAGGGCGGTCTCGCCCCTCTGTTCAATTAAGAAAAACCATCGAGCGTTGCGCATGATCAATGACCCTGTTGCGGCTTCCGCGACAGGATGTTGCCGGGTGATGTTGGCGAAGAAGGATCGTGTTTTGCAATTTTGATTTAGAGATCGCAGGGGGGAAGAAATGTTCGTATCGAAGGAAGAACGCATCGCGTTCGGATGCGGTGATGTCGCGCGATGGTTCCATGCCGCGCTGGCATCCGACTATCACGAGGAAGTCCTGGACATGCTGGCCGCGCGGTTGCCGGATGCGGCGATCCTCCTGGTGTCGCAAGACACCGTCGAGGTCTCGGGGAACTACCTGTTGCACCGGGGCCTGGACCTGGACGCGGCCCGGTCATTCTCGGTCGCGATTTCGGCCAATTCGGCGTGGTTCAAGAAGCAGTGGCAGCAGCCCGTGGGCAGCGTTTTCCAGCAGCGCGACCTCATCAGCCTCGACGAAATGAAGGAAACGCGGTTCTACCGCACCTGGCTGTCCCAGCGCGGGGATTTCGAGCTTGGCGTCGGGGTCGTGTTCTTCCGGGAAGGCACCCGGCAGAAGGTTCTCGAGATCCGCTTTCCGCAGCGCGACGAGATCGACGTCGCACCGGCCGCCCGCAAGCTTCTGACCGAGGTCAGTCCGCATCTTCGCAACGTTGCCCAGACGGCCAACCTGCGGCGCGCACTGAGCGAGGCGCAGCGCGAACGCGACCAGATCCTTCGGCTCATCCCGTTTCCGACGGCGATCGTCGATTCCCAGTGCCGGGTCGAATGCATGAACGCCCAGGCCGAGACGCTCGTCCGGTCCTGCGAGTCGATCCTGCTCTGCCCGGACGGCAGTCTTCACGGCATCGAACCCGAGGCGGACGCGGACCTGAAGCGCGAGGTGCATGCGCTCAGCACGAACACCGCGTCCAACCGAAGCTGGCTCAGGTTCGAGGAGACCGACCGGCAGCGCCGCACCTTCTTCACGCTCGTCCGCCTCAATCCGCCGCCCTCGTCGCTACAGGAGGCGACAGCGCGGGTCGATCCGCGCAGCGAGCAGCGAATCGCCGTGATCGCCCACCAGCCGGCCGAGGTGTTCCACCTCAGTCACGACATGCTGTGGCAGACCTTCGGACTGACCACGCGGGAGTCGGAACTGGCGGCGGGGCTTCTGTCCGGCATGAGCATCGGTGACATCGCGGTGCGAAAAAAACTGTCCAAACAGACACTTCGCAACCAGCTCGTTTCCGTCATGCGAAAGACCGGCACGAACCGGCAGGTTGACCTTGTTGCAACGCTCCAGGTTTTGGCGATGTCGAGCCCGGCCTGACGCTTGCCAATCCCTCTCGCTGGCTTATCACGGGTGATGGCCCCATGGTCAGCGCATCAGGTAAGATCGGCGACAGTCATGCACAGAAAGCCTGCTTTTTCGGGCAAAATCCCCGCAGCACCGTTCGGTTTCAGACTGGTTGCCGCGTCATTGGTCTGTGCGACCGTCACCGGGGTATCCGCGGCCGTCGCGGGCGGTCCGAGCCCGGCCTTGGGCGACCCGCTCGTGAGTGCGCCGCAGGCCGGCAACACCTTCACGCTGCGACCGGCCGGACATGCGTTCGGGATGGGCTTCACGGTGACCGGGTCGGCGCCCTGGACAACCCAGAGCCTTGCCCCCTCCGGCACGTTCTCGGGCCCCGGCCTGCGCACCGGCTTCGAGGTCTCCATGTCGAATGCCTGGGCCCTTGGCGGGCTGGGGGACGAGCCGCTCTATTTCGAGTGGAACACCTCCGTCGGCCTGACCTCGGCCAGCGGGAGCACCAGCACGGCGCTTTCCGGCCCGGTCTTCCTGAGCTTCGGGTCGCCGCCCGAGGGGGCGATCGACGCGACCACCGACACCAGCGGCGGCACGGCCGACGCGTCGACCAACGCAAGTATTCTCGATGGCTCCGGCGACTCGGCGACGATCAACTCGTCGGCCTCGTCCGGCCCCGGCGGCAGCGTCTCGCAGGTTGCGCTGAGCACCACCAACGAGGGCGGCGTCTTCACCGCCGAAACCACCGACGGCAGCGCGCCGACCGCCGCCGCCTACGGGGCGATCTTCGACAAGGACGGCTTCGCCTTCGCCGCGGCGGGCGACCTGGGCGACACGAGCCTCGTGACCGACTGGAGCGACAGTCAGTTCTCGCTCGAAACCGAAGTGCTCATCGGCCGCGCGATCACCAGCGGCACCGACTGGAGCATATTCGCGAGCGCCGGGCCGAGCTTCACCTTCACCGACCGCACGCTGCGCCGCACCGAGCGTTTCGTGATCGACCCCGTGATCGCGGGCGTGGACCCGATCGAATTGTCGCTGTCGACCGAGGACCGCCTGACGACCCGCAGCTACGGCGGGACGGCCGGTGTCACGTTCACGCGCCTGCTGTCGCCGGACTGGGGGATCACGCTCGGCATGTCGGGCGGGCTCGATTACTTCGACAGCGACTACGTCGGCACCAGCGCGGTCTCCGTGCCCGCACGGCCAACGGGTATCCCGACGGCGTTCAACCTGCAGGGCAATTCGACGTCCATGAGCCTTCAGGGCGTGAGCGGCCGGGTGGCCGCCAGCGTCAAGCTGTCCCATTACCTCGAAAGCGGCGGGGTCCTGGGGCTGTCGCTCTTCGGCGACTACGCCTGGAACGTGCCCACCATCGCCACGCGCACCACCGGCTCCACCCCGGGATCGTTCGGGGCGGGAAGCGCCAGCTACAGCGGCACCGGCGCCCCCTTCCGCGAGACCTACGTAACCACCGGCACGTCCTGGAGTGTCGGCGTCGGCGTGTCCTACGGCATCACGTTCTGAGGCGACGCCTGCCGCCCCTGCCCTAACGCTTCACCACGTCGAACGCGACGCTGAGAGGTCCGTATTCGGGCCAATTGGTCATCTCGATATCGCTCGTCTGGACCAGCCGTTCCGTCTTCTGGGTGATCTGCTTGAGCGTTTCGCGCAGGAGCACCCGGGCGAGCGGTGCGCCGGGGCACATGTGCGGACCGCGCCCGAAGGTCAGCAGGTCGCGCGCCTCGCGGTCGAGCCGGTAGCTGTGCGGATCGGGGAACACGTCCTCGTCGCGGTTGGCCGAAGTGAAGACGATGGCCACGGGGTCGCCCTTCGAGATCGGACAGCCGGAAATCTCGGTATCCTCACGCGCCGTGCGCGCGAAGCCGCGGTAGGGCGTGTAAAGCCGCAGGAGCTCTTCGAGCGCGTCGGGCACGAGGTCCGGGTTCGCGGTGAGTTCGGCGTGATGCTCGGGATGGCGCGCCAGGTGCACCGCCATCGAGGCGATGAAGGTTGTGGGCGCGATGATCCCCACCAGCAGGAACTGGCGCAGCGCCCCCAGGACCAGGTCGTCGGCCAGGGGTTCCCCGTCCACGCGCACGGCCAGGAGGCTCGCGGTCGGGTCCGTGTCCGGGTCGCGCGGGTTGGCGTGGCGGTCCGCGATCAGGTCGGCGGCAATATCGTAGAGCTCGTCCGACTTCTGGCGCAGCGTGTCGAAGTCCTGGCGCTGGAGCGCCATGTTGAACTCGGCCCCCACCGCGCGGATCAGCTCGGCCTTCTCGGGCGAGAGGTTGAAGAACTCGGCCAGGAGCGCGATCGGTAGTAGGAAAGAGAAGTTCTCGCAGACGTCGCCGCCCTTCTCGATCCACGGATCGAGGAACCGCGCCACCATGACCTCGAGCCGCGGCTCCCAGTCAGCCAGGCGCTGGGGCGTGAGGAACCGCTGGATCGCGTTGCGATAGGGGGTGTTGGCCGGCGGGTCGAGGTGCAGCGGGGGCCGGCGCTGGGTCGTGGCCACGCGCGGCACCACGTTCTGCACCGTCGTCGTGAACATCTGCCAGTTCTCCAGAACCGCCTTCGCGTCGGCGTGCTTGGTCACGGCCCAGAACCCGCCCATGTCGCCGCTCCAGGCCACCGGGCAATGGCTGCGCAGCTCTGCAAAGAGCGCGTGCGGGCTGTCGAAGTCCTCTTTCTCGGGAACCTTGAAGTCCACCTCGTGGGTCATGTGTCACCTCGCATGTCGAGTGTCAGGGTGTTGATGCCGAACTCGGTCCAGCGCCCCCATGTGGGTTTGCCCACGACTTTGAGCCCGGGCTGGGCGATCAGCGCGTCGGTCATCACGTCCACCTGCATCTTCGCCATCGCCTGCCCCATGCATTGGTGGGTGGAATAGCCGAAGGTGAGGTGCCGGTTCGGGCTGCGGTAGGGATCGAAGGTCTCGGGGTCCTCGAACGCACGCGGATCGCGGTTGGCCGAGCCATAGTTCATCGCGACCGGGGTGCCCTTCTTTATGAAGGTGCCATTCAGCACCGTGTCCTTCGTCGCCACCCGCGCGAGGCTCTGGTTCGCCGGGTAGAAGCGCAGTATCTCGTCGCGGAAGGTGGGCTTCACGGACGGATCCTCGCGCAGAAGGCGCACGTGGTCGGGGTGCGTGGCGAGGTGCCAGGCGAGCGAGTTCATCAGGCAGCGCGAGGCGATGTGGCCGCCCACCAGCAGAAGGCGCACCATGCCCGCCAGCTCGGTCTCGGTGAAGGGATCCCCCTTCACCGGGTGGGCGAGGATGGACGACACCATGTCGCTCTCGGGATCGCGCGGGTCTTCCAGCCGGCTCTGCGCCAGCTTGATCGCGAAGGCGTCGACCCCCTTCGACATCTTCGCCGCCGTGCCCATGTCGCGGTTCTGGATCGCATGCACGTAGGTCGCCGACAGGCGCCCGATCTCTAGAGATTCTTCCGTGTCGAAGCCCACGAGCAGGCCCAGCGACCCCTGGCTCATCGGCTCGCCGATCTGCTCGGGGAAGTCGATGTTGGCCGCGTCCTTCGCCTTGGCCTCGGCGATCAGCCGGTCCACCAGCGCGCGCAGCTGCGGTTCGAAGGTCTTGACCTTGTTGGCCTTGAACGACGGGTTCATCGCCTTGCGGTAGCGTTCGCTCTCCGGCGGATCCTTCTGAAGCGGCAGGCGCGGCAGCCCGAGCTTGGGCGAGGCGGGCACGATCGACAGCTTGGTCGCCGTGAACGTCTCGTGATCCTTCTCGACCGCCTGGATGTCCTCGTAGCGCATGACCGTGAAGAACCCGCCCCAGTTGTCGCTGTAGGCGACCGGGTGCGTCTCGCGCAGCTCGCGCCAGACGGCGGGGTAGTTCTCGATCGTCTCCGGGTCGTGCGGATCCCAGACGGACCTCAGTTCATCAATCTGTTCGGCAGCCATAGCGTGATCTCCGGAACGTAGGTGATAAGGACAAGGAAGCACGCCATGATCAGGACGAAGGGGATCATGCCGCGCATGGCCTCCGACATCGGCGCCTTCGAGATCGACGACAGAACGAACAGGTTCAGGCCGATCGGCGGGGTGAGGAACGCGATCTCCATGTTCACGATCAGCACGATGCCGAAGTGAACCGGGTCGATGCCCAGGGGGCCCAGCACCGGCAGGATGATCGGCGTCACGATGAGCATCACCGCGATCGCGTCGAGGAACATGCCCAGGATCAGCATCATGACGTTGAGCGCGAGCAGGAACTGCCAGGGCTGGAGATCCTGTGCGATCGCGGACTCGACGAGCCGCGTGGGCACGCCCGACCCGGTGATCCAGTGCGCGAAGAGCAGCGCGAACATCACGATGAAGGACACGCCCGCGGCGGCTTTCATCCCCTCGGCGGTCATCGAGAAGATCTCTTTCAGCGTCACTTCGCGGTAGACGAAGACCGCGACCAGGACGCTCGCCACCGCCGCGACGCCCGCGCTTTCGGTCACGGTGGTGTAGCCCGAGTAGATGCCCACGAAGACGAAGAGCGGGATCGCGACCGCGGGGAGTGCGCGCAGGTTCTTGGAGATGAACTCCTGGCGCGTGGCCCGCTCGCCCGAGGCATAGCCCTTGCGGCGCGAGTAGAAGATGACCCAGCCGCCCAGGAGCAGCGCCTGGATGAGACCGGGGATGACCCCGGCGATGAACAGGCGTGGCACGCTTTCCTCTGCGATGAGACCGTAGAGGATCATCGACAGCGACGGCGGGATCAGGATGCCCATGGTGCCCGAGGCACCCACGAGACCCAATGCGAAGGGCCGGTCGTAGTTGCGCGCGACCATGGCGGGGATCAGGAACGTCCCCATCGCCATCGCGGTCACGACGGACGAGCCGGAAATGGCCGCGAACAATGTCGTCGCGATGACTGCGACCAGCCCGAGCCCACCCTTGAAATGGCCGACCCAGGTCTCCGCCGCGTCGATGATGATGCGCGCGATCCCCCCCTTCTGCATGAAGGTGGCCGCAAGCACGAAGAACGGCACGGCAACGAAGGTGGGTGAGTTCAGGCCCGACACCGTATGCGCCGCGGCATCCATCAAGGGCCGACCCTCGATCGCGATCATGATCATCGCCGTAGCGCCCAGGGCCACGAAGATCGGCGCGCCGAGCGCCATCAGCAGGAGCATGCCCCCGAGGCCGATAAAGGCATCCATCGATTATTCCCCCCGTTCCGGCGCGTTCGACAGGTGCCCGAAGGGCCTGTGTCCGTTCATGAGCATCAGTGCGCAGCGCACCAGGATCAGCGCCATGCCGACGGGTAGCGGCAGAAACACCGCGAAGCCCTGCGGCGTGCGCAGCGACGAGCCGGAGCGCTCGTCCAGCAGGTTCGAGAACTCGTAGGCCTGCCAGCCGTAGACCAGCATCACCGCGATGAAGGCGATGGACAGGATCGACATGGCCCACCCCAGCACCCGGCGCATGCGCGGGCTCAGCGCCGCGATGAAGACCTCGGTGTGCAGGTGGCGATCCTCCTGCACGATGGCCGCGCCCGCCAGGACGGTCGCCCAGATGATGAAGTAGATCGAGACTTCCGTGGCCCAGTCGACGGCGAAGGCCGGCGCGACCACGCGCAGGAGCCCGCCGCCGAGAAAGATCACCAGCGCGATGATCAGCAGGACGCCGATCAGAACGGTCTCGACCCGAGACCAGACATGAAGAATTCGGGGGATCATTGGAAACCTGTCGGGTGTTGGTCCGCGCCGCCCCGAACGCGCGGGGCGGCGCGGGTGTCGCATTACATCGAGCCGTCGAGCGCCTCGGTCACGCGCGCGATGAAGTCGGCATCCATGCCGCCGTCCGAGACGATCTTGTCTTGCAGGTCGAGCAGGGCCTGACGCTTCTCGGCCACCATGTCGAGATCGGCATCCACCACGTTCACACCGTGCTCGGCCAACGTTTCGCGCGCGCTCTCCATCTCGCCGGCGGCATAGTCGCTGGCCCAGTCATGCACCTCGGCCCAGGTGTCGCGGATGATGGCCTGCTCCTCCTCGCTGAGCTTGTCCATCGTGCGCTGCGACACGACCGGCATGTAGAACCCCCAGCCGGCATTGTCGGCGAAGATGTTCTGGATGCCCGACTCCCAAAGCTTGCCGCCGATGATGGTCAGCTCGGTCACGCCGCCCATCCCGTCGATCTGGCCCTGGCTCAGCATCAGCGGAATTTCCGACCGGCGTGCAGCCTGCGGGGCACCGCCCATTTCCTTGAGCACGGAAACCACGACCGGCGACGGCGGTGTGGCGAGTTTCAGGCCCGGCAGGTCATCGTAGCTTTCGACCACCGTATCCGTGGTGAACGCGGTATGCTGCGGTGCGAACAGGAACGCGGACCCCGGCACGTTGATGCCCTTGGCCGCGAGCATCTCGCCCGTCTCGTCCGCGATCGGCCCTTCGAGGATCGCGCGCGCTTCTTCCGCCGTGCGCCCGAAGAAGACCGGCAGGATCGAGAACGACAGGTTCGGCTCGAACTGGCTCATGGTCACGTTGGCCTGGATCGACATGTCCAGCGCGCCCGAGGCGAGCGCCCGGATCGCGTCGGCCGACTTGTAGAGCTGTGCAGCCGGGAACACCTCGACCGTGAGATCGCCGCCCGACGCCTCCTCGATCGCCTCGGCCCAGCGTTCGGCCGCCAGGTTGCGCACGTGGCCCGGCGGGGTCTCCACCGACAGGCGCAACTCGGTCGCCAGGGCAGCCGTCGCGCCGCTGGCCAGAACGGCGCCAAGCACCGTGGTCTTGATGAAATCCTTCATTTTCTCCTCCCTGAAGGTCGTTGAATTCCGGCGGTCAGACCGCCTCTTCTGGTATCGTTTCGTTCTGCGCACCGAGTTCGGGCGCCCCCTGCTCTGCCCCGGGTCCCCCGGTCTCGAGCCGGAAGCCCGCGTTCAGCACCCGGTCGCCGTCGATGTCGAGAAACAGGTCGCGTTCGGCCAGGTGCGGCATCGCGATGGCCTCTTCCACGTCCATGACACGCGCCGCCGACAGGCCCGCGTCGCGCAGCAGGCGCTCCCACTCGGCCGCATCGCGGGTCTCGAACGCCCGTGCCAGTTTCTCGCGCATCGCGTCCGCGTTGGTCAGCCGGTCGATCCGGGTCGCGAAGCGGGGATCGTCAAGAAGCTCGGACACGCCCAGCACGGCGAGCATCTTCTCGACGTGATGTTCCTCGACCGCGCCCACCGTGATCTCGCCTGTCCGGCAGGCGAATGTGTCGGCGGTCGGCGCGCGGCTGAAACCGCGGTTGCCGGTGCGCGCGTGTTTCTGACCGGCCATCATCAGCGGATTGACCACCGACGACAGCATCACGAGGGTGGCGTCCAGCATGGCGACATCGACGTTCTGGCTCTCCACCAGCCCGCGCTCTTTCTGGATCACCGCGGTCTGGATCGCGAAGGCCGCGAGCAGGCCGGTGTAGGTGTCGACGACGGGAAAACCGATCCGCATCGCCGGGTCGCCCTCGTTGCCGGATATGCGCATGAGGCCCGACAGGCTCTGCACGATCTGGTCGATGGCAGCGACATCCTTCATGTCGCCGGTCTGGCCGAACCCCGAAACGGAGCAATAGATGATCCCGGGGTTGAGCGCCTTGGCGGCCTCGTAGCCCAGCCCCAGCCGGTCCATCACCCCGGGGCGGAAGTTTTCGACCACGATATCGGCCCCGGCGACCAGGCGGCGCGCGGCGGCAAGCCCGCCCTCGGACTTGAGATCCAGCGCAACGCTTTCCTTGCCGATGTTGATGCCGCGAAACGACGGCGCCATGCCCCAGTCTTCGCGATTCGGGGAATACTTTCGCAGGAGGTCGCCCGTGGGCGTCTCGACCTTGATCACCCGCGCCCCGTTCAGGGCGAGGAAATGGGTCGCGAGCGGACCGGCCACGACGTGGCTGAAATCGACAACGTTATAGCCTTCGAGCGCGCGCGCCATGTCTCGTCCTCCCTAATTATGTATCTTTGTGAACTATTATAGGACTTGTCAACGTTCGTGTTCCCGGGCGATCACCCGCCGGATGCCGGCCGCCACGTCCGCCTTCGCCCGCCCCCCGTCCCAACGGCGCGCGTCGACCATGTCCGCGTGGATCTCGACCACCTCGACACCTGCATCGCGCAGGTCCTCGGCAATGAAATTGGTCGCGTAGCCCGATTGCCGGTCGGCCTCGGGCACAAGGATCACGGCCAGGTCGATGCGGTAGTCGCGCGCCTGTTTCGCGAGCCACGCATTGGCCCACGGCGCCTGGTGGAGCTGTTCGTTCATCGTCACCACCCGGGCCGCGAGCGCGCGCAGATAGTCGCCCTTCGCCCGGCGCACGTAGCCGTCGGCGGCGAACGGCAGGTACATCGACCAGGCGAAAACCGCGCCGAACTCTTCCTCGAACGCGGTGTAGAACTTGGTGTCGAACCACAGCCCCGCGCCGATCCACATCATGCGCACGCGCTCGTCCTCGACGACGGCACCCCCCGCCTCGATCCGCTCACCCACCGCGTCGCGGAAGCGCTCGGCATGCGCCACGGCCCAGTCCGAGCCGCGGTGCCATTGCGGGATCATCACGTTGGGGATCTGTTCGCCGATGCGCACCGGCATCCGCTCGGCCCCGGCGATCATCAGGTTCACGTCCTCGAAGATGAGCTCCTGGCGCTCGATCTGCTCCATGTAGGCGCCGAAACCCGCGTGATCGAAAGCCCGCCCCGTGATCTCCTCTACCTGCCCGATCAGGTCGTCGATCTGGGCCTGCATCAGGTCGAGCCGCGCGGTGCCGTAGAGTGCCTCCCAGTCGTCGCGGGCGCGCACCCACCAGTCATTCAGGTTCTCGGCCGGCGCCGGCGCGTGGAGGAGTGCGAGCCGGGCGCCGGCCTTCTCCGCGTAGAGCTGGAACAACCGCTGCTGATCGTCCGCGCTCTGACGCGCGCACAGGATCGCCGGGTCGGGAAGCCCGCCCCACGGCTGCATGTCCGGGTTGTCGTCCAGCGCCGAGATGATCGGCAGGGCGGAGTATTTCGCGAGGTTGTCGTGGAACCCCATCTCGGCCCCGCGGTCGAGCGTGTGGGTCGACAATTGCTTGGCCGCGATGACCGAGGACCACCACTGGTTCACGACCACCGGCATGTCCATCGCGTGGAATATTTCGTGCGGGGTGTCGGCATTGACGAAGGCGAACTGCGCCCCGTCCTCGATCCGGGCGCGCAGGGAGCGCGTCCAGTCGCGCTGGTACCCCATCGCTTCGGCGGAGGTGGGCAGCGGCTCGTAACTCATGCGACCGCCTCCTCCAGCGGCAGGGCGTCGAGGTCGGCGGGCATGGGCCAACGCGGGACGAAACCCAGGTCGGTGAAGCCGATCCCCAGCTCCATGCAGAGCGCGCGCACCTGCGGGGCGAGCCATCCCCAGAGGTCGTCATGCGGTTCTACCTGCCAGGTCACGCGGTCGATCCGGTGCGCCTTGAGGGCCGCCCGGACCGCGTCGACGTAGACCGGTTCGGGCTGTCGTGCGGCGAACGGGTTGCCGGCCTGCGCGGCGAGCGCATCGGCCAGCGTCCGGCCCCGCGCCACGTGGGCCTGGTCCAGCGCCTGCTGGTCCAGCGCGAGGATGCCGGTGGCGTCCAGTGCTGCGTGAAGCGCGGCGTTGCCCAGCGGTGCGCCCAGGAGCGCGATCCGCGGGCCGTCGAGCCGCGCGGCCTGCCCCGCGAGCTCGGCCATCCCCGTCTCGGCCAGCGCACGGCGCTTTTCGAATGCCGCGGCACCGGACAGGATGCCCGCCGATTGCATCGAGATCAGCCGTTCGAAGGTCTCGGCCGGGCTGACCATCCCCGCTTCGGGTGTCCAGCCAAGCGTGGCGAGCGTGTCGGTGAGCCGGTCGAGCTCGGCCCGGTTGAAGCGCTCGGCCGCGTCGTGATCTGCGGGCAGGATGTTGAGCATGATCGGTTGCGGTGCCGCCTTCGGCAGCACGCCGCGCCGGGCCAGTTCGAAGGCGTATTGGCAGGCGATCATCGCGCCCGGGCTTTCGCGCAGGAAGACGATGGCGTCGAGGTCATCGAAGTCGCCCGCCGCCATGCCGCGCAGGACCGAGGCCGCGAACGGGTCCATGAAGGGTTCGATATACCTGTCGGCCGCCGTGCCCGTCCCTGCCTGTCGCAGGGTGACATCGACCGGAGCCAGCCCGATGGACGCGAACACGCCAAGCGGCGCTCCGCATCCGAATACACCTATTCGCACTGTGTCCTCCCTGATATATTCGTTCACTAAATGAACCATCACGGAGCGTCAACCATTGCAATCCGGGTTCGAATTCTGAACTCTGCCGGGAATTGGGAGGATCGTCGTGACGGACAACAAGCAAACCGGGAGACCGCGGGTGATACTGGGCCCGCTCGTGACGGATCTTCCGTTCATGATCCGCAATCTGAACGCCATGCTGCGGTCATTCGGGGCGTCGATCCGGGGTCCGCTGGAGCTCGAATCCGGGTCGATCGGCATTCTGTGCATGATCTGGGTGAACCCGGGCATCTCTCAGAACGACCTGGCCGAGAACCTCGCCATGAAGAAATCCGCCATCGCCAAGCTGGTGAAGTCGCTCGAGGCACAGGACCTGATCGAGCGGCAGCGCGTTTCGGGCGATCGGCGCATGAATGCGATCACGCTGACCTCCGAGGGGCACAAGATGGTGGCCGCGATCCGCGAACTGTCGGTGCCGCTCAACGCCGACGTCATGCGCGGGATCCCTTCCGAGGAGCAGGAGGTGTTCTTCCGCGTGCTCGAAAAGCTCCACGCGTCGCTGGCCGCACGCGTGTCGATGCACCCGGTCTCCGGCGGCGACTGAGGGGCCGCCGTTACGCCTCGGGGTGCGAGATTGTCGCCCGCCCGTTGGTCGTGACCGTGAGCGCGTCCGGCGACGTGTGCTTGTAATTGCGCCGGGTGCCGCAGACCGCGCCGCCGTCCGCGAAGATCTCGATGATCCCGCGATCGTGGACCACCCGCAGGTCGGCCTCGGGCGCGATCCGCGCGTCGTAACGGATGCGCCCGTCGTCCTGCGGCAGACGCACCCAGAGCACGCCGTCGGTCACGCCGACCTCGAAGGACGTACCACCCGCCTGCGTGGCCGTGATCCGCGCGCCCTCGAGCCCGCCGGTCAGGACGAGGTCGAACGGAGCGTCGGGCAGCGCGGCGGCGCCGTCGCGCACCTCGCCCCTCTCCCGCGCCAGCGCCTCGAACTCGCGGGCCGGGGCCATGCAGAGCCGGCCCGACGCGTCGAGCGACAGTTCACGCGGCAGGGACATTTCCCCGGAATACGGAGAGCCGGGCGGCTTGCGGTCCTCCCAGTTGAAGAGCCAGGCGAAGGCGATCTGTCGGCCGTCCGCAGCACAGCTCTGCATCGCGTAGAAGTCGGTCCCGAAGTCGAGAAGCTGCAGGGCGTCGTTGTCCGGCACGAAGCGGTCGTCGCGGAAGTCCCCGACGAGCGCGTAGAGCAGGTTGTGGCGGCCCGACACCGGGTCGGTATGGCCAACAAACCCCATCACCAGCACCCACTTGCCGTCGATCTCGAAGAAATCGGGGCATTCGACCGCCCGCGCCCCTTCCCCGCGGAAGCGTGCGGGGGCGCGGTAGAGGGGGCCGAGGTAGCGCCAGTCGAGCAGGTTTTCGGACCCGTAGAGAAGAACCGCCGGATCCCCGTCGAGCGAAGCGCCGAGGATCATCCGGTATTCCCCGCGCACCGCGTCCCACCAGACTTTCGGGTCGCGGAAGTCGTGCTCGACCCCGTCCGGCCGCGTCTCGAGCACGGTCGTGATGCTCTCGGCCGTGACAAGGCCACGCCCGGGACGCGCGAGCTTCTGGATCTCGCGGTAGCCGGAAAACAGGTCATAGGCCGGCAGGCGCTCGGTGTAGAAGAACATCTGCGCGCCATCGCGGTCGCGAAACGCATTGCCGGAGAAGGCGCCTCCGGTCGCGCCAAGCTGCCAGCAGTTCTGCTCGGGGTGGAGGAAGACCGGCATGTGGGTCCAGTGGAACAGATCGGTGCTGACCGCGTGGCCCCAGTGCATCGGGCCCCAATCGGTGCCGGACGGGTGGAACTGGTAGAACAGGTGCCACGTCTCACCGATCCGGCACAGCCCGTTGGGGTCGTTCATCCATTGGCGAATGGGTGAAAAGTGCAAGCCGGGCCGTTTGGTGTCCGCCCGCATCCAGGCGTCGATCTCTGTCCCGGTGCGCCGCGTGATGCCCGTCGCTCCGAACTCCCAGACCGTTATTCCACAGTCCTCCACGCGCCCCGGCTCCCACGAGTAGACCCATAGGATGCTCTCCGGCTCGTCCCATTCGAACGTCACGGCGCAGGCTTCGCGGTGGTGGTATTTGTAATAGCCCGGGTGCTCGGACAAGGCCGGGACCTGCCAGACGACGACACCGTCGATCAGGGCCCTGATCGCTCCCGGACCGCGCGCCCAGAGTTCGACGCGCGTGCCTTCCTCCAGCTCGATCGTTTCGGCGTGCATCATCCCGCCTCCACGCCCGGCGTGGGCCGGAAGGCGTTGGCCGACCGGTCCAGCACGACCTGCGCCGCCGTGCCGGAATCCAGCACCGTGTTGGACGCGGCCCCCTCGCCCACGCGCACCGTGGTGACCTCGAGCGGCGTGCCCGTGCCCGATGCCAGAAGCGCACCCACCTGCGTCGCGAAACAGGCGCTGGCGGGCGCGTCGGTCGTCCCCGCCGCCTCGGTCGTGGCGACGACGTGGTTGGTGGCGATGTAATTGCCCGTCCCGCCGGCGACGTGGATCATCACCGGCCGCTCGCCGGCGGGCTTCAGGTGGCCAGGGTCGATGGAGAGAGACAGGTGGTTGCCGATCACCGAATTGTTGACCCCGTCGATATGCACAAGGCCGAAAAGATCGTCGCGCCCGTTGTCGAAGGCGACCATCGGCTCCCACGGTTCACGGTCCCTGAAGAAGTGGTTCGACGACACGAGGTTCTCCGCGCACCCGTCCGAAAGGACCAGCATGCCGGGGTAGAAGGAATGGAACCTGTTCGCGGTGACTGAAGACCGCGCCACGCCCGAGAAGTACAGGCTGGAGGCCCCGCGCGGGAAGACGTTGTTCCCGGTGACGAGGATGCCGCCGTAATTCTCGGCGAAGATCGAATACCCGTCGTAGCCGGCCCCGATCAGGTTGTTGGCGATCCGCGACGCCTGTCCCCTGCCGCGAAGCTCGACGCAATTGCCGCATTCGGCGATGAAGTTGTTGTCGATGCTGAGCGCATCCGCGTCGTCGACCGTGACGCCGTGCTCGAGGTAGACGAGTCCCATGCCGACGATCCGGAAGGAATCGTTGGCGCTGGCGACATGGATGCCGGTCTTGCCGTTGCGGTAGGAATTCTCGGGGTTGTCCGCCTCCGTCCCGGTGAAATGCAGGCCATCGATGCAGAAGCCCTCGAACTCGACCGAGCTGATGCGCGGATCGCCTTCACGCGCGACGAGGAACGCGGCACCGTCCGCGCCGTGCGCGGGGGGAAGATCCACCAGCACGCGACTGCCGCCCGGCCAGAGCTCGTGCCACTTGGCCAGTTCCTCGCGGGACGTGTTGAACCTGATGCTCGACGAGGTGAAACCGTGCCCCGCGCCCGTGATCCGCAGGAAGCTGATGTCGATCACCACCTGCGTGCGCAGCCTGAAGTCGCCCGGCGGAATGTGGATCACCGCCCCCGGCTTGCCCCCGTCGCCCCGGTCGGGGTCGTCCTGGCGCCGCTTGATGTCCGCGATGATGCTGTTGATGACGGCGCCCACATCTTCGTGCGGGTCGCCCACCGGCCACTGGGTGACATCGTAGCAATTCTGACTGGCCATGTTGAATGTCTCTCCGGAAATCTTTCGGCCGCGCACGGGTGCGGGCGAACATGTCTTGGGTGGCGCGGCGCTCGAGCGCCCGGGTCACCAGATGCTGAGGCGGGTTTCGGGGTCGAAGAAATGGAGTTCCTCCGCCTCGATCGCGACCGTTGCGGTATCGCCCGCGGCCACGCCGGACTTCGGGGAAAAACGCGCCACCGCGGCCTTCCCGTCGCCGATCTCGCCGACCGCGTCGGGATCGCCTGCGTCGACCCAGGGGGCGTCGATGGCGAGGTGGACCATCGATTCCGCGCCCAGTGCCTCGACCAGCGTGACGCGCGCGCGGATCTGCGCCGAGGCCGGCCGCACGTCGGCGTCGTCCATGTGTTCGGGGCGGATGCCGACGATCACGGGACGCTTCTGCGCGCCCGCAAGCGAAGGGCGCTTCTCGAACACCGCGTCGGGAATGTCGAAGCTGTTCGTGCCCAGGGTCAGGGTTCTTCCGTCCAGCTCCGCCTCGTAGAGGTTCATCGAGGGCGAGCCGATGAAGGCCGCGACGAAGACGTTGTCGGGGCGGTTGTAGAGCGCCTGCGGCGTGTCGACCTGCTGGAGCCGTCCGGCCTTCATCACCGCGACCCGGTCGCCCATCGTCATCGCCTCGACCTGGTCGTGGGTCACGTAGATCGTCGTCACGCCGAGGCGGCGCTGGAGGCTCGCGATCTCAGCGCGCATCTGCACCCGCAGCTTGGCGTCGAGGTTCGACAGCGGCTCGTCCATCAGGAAGGCGGCCGGCTGGCGGACGATGGCGCGGCCCATCGCCACCCGCTGACGCTGCCCGCCGGAGAGCTTGCCCGGTTTGCGGTCGAGATGGGCGGTGAGTTCGAGGATCTCGGCGGCCTCCTCGACCCGCCGGTCGATCTCGGGCTTCGGGACCTTTGCCATCAGAAGCGGGAAGGCGATGTTCTCGCGCACGGACTTGTGCGGGTAGAGCGCGTAGGACTGGAATACCATGGCGACATCCCGGTCCTTCGGGTCCACCTCGTTCACCACGCGTCCGCCGACGGTCAGCGTGCCGCTCGTGATGGTCTCGAGCCCCGCGACCATGCGCAGCGCGGTGGATTTGCCGCAGCCCGAGGGGCCGACGAAGACCATGAACTCGCCGTCGCGGATGTCGAAACTCAGGTCATGGATGGCGTGGAAATCGTCGCCGTAGACCTTGTTGATGTTGTTGAGCGATATCTCAGCCATGTCCTATCCCTTGACCGCCCCGAAGGTCAGCCCGCCGATGATTTGTTTCTGAAGCGCCAGCGTCACGATGATGACGGGGAGCGAGTAGAGCACCGCCGCGGCCGTCATCGGGCCCCAGGCGAGCCCGTAGACGGAGTTGTATTCCGCGATGACGATGGGCGCCGTCTTCGAATTCTCCGAGGTGAGCAGCAGCGCGTAGAGGAATTCGTTCCAGCTTGCGATGAAGGAGAAGAGCGCAGTGATCGCGATCCCCGACTTCATCACCGGGAGCACCACCTTCACGAAGGCCTGGAACCGGGTGCAACCGTCCATGCGCGCCGCCTCTTCCAGCTCGCGCGGCACCCCTTCGAAGAAGGCGGCCATGAGCAGGAGCGCGAGAGGCACCGCGGTGGAGGTGTGCGCGAGGACCAGCCCCGTGGTCGTGTCCAGAAGCCCAAGGGTCTTGAGGAGCTGGAAGAGCGGAACCCCCAGCGACACCGCCGGCACCATGCGCGTGACCAGCGCGAAGAGCAGGAAGAGCACCGTGATCCGCCGGCGGTACTGCGCGGCGACATAGGCCGCCGGAACCGCCAGCACCAGCGACAGCAGTGTCGTGAGCACGGCCGTGATCAGCGAATTGGCGAACGCGCTCGGAAGCGTGGCGCTGCCCAGCACTTCGCCGAAGTTTTCCAGAGAAATGCGGTCGGGAAAGAAGCTCGGCGGGATCTGCTGAACATCCGCCGCCGGCTTCAGGGACGTCATCAGGAGATAGACGTAGGGCAGCGCGTAGGACAGCACCAGGAGCAACGCGAAGGCGTTGATCAGCACCTTGCCGATGTCGCGGTTTCCGGCATCAGTCATGGCTGGGCCTCCAGATCTTCCAGTAGGCGATCCCGGCCAGCACCAGCATCACGATCAGGAACAGCGTGGCCGAGGCAGACGCCTCCCCCAGGTCGCCGAAGCGCACCATCCGCTGGTAGATGTTCATCGAGAAGACCTCGGATTGGTTGCGCGGTCCGCCCTGGGTCTGGATCCAGATCAGGTCGAACGTCTTGGCCGCGTCGACCCCGCGCACGATGATGATGACCGCGATGACCGGGCGCAGGAGCGGCAGCGTGACGTGCCAGAAGCGCTTGAGCGCGTTGGCCCCGTCCACGCGCGCGGCCTCGATCAGGTCGCGGGGGATGTTGGTCAGCCCCGCATAGGCCACGAGCGCCACGAAGGACGTGGTGAGCCAGATGTCGGCGAAGGCGACGGAATAGATCACGATGTCGGCGTCCGACAGCCACCGGATATCGCCGGGGTCGTCGATCAGGCCGATGGCCGCGAGCCCGTAGTTCAGGATGCCGATCTGCCCGACCAGCAGGAAGCGCCACAGGAGGCCGGCCACGATCGGCGGCACCATCAGGGGCAACGCGAAGATCGTGCGGTGCCAGCGGGATTTCTCTGCGATGGCCGAGAACAGAAGCGCCGCGCAGAACCCGAAGATCAGCTCGAAGCCCAGCGCGAAGACCGAATACTTCACCGTGCGCCAGGCGCTGTCGGCGATGCGCGACGAGGTCAGCGCGTCGATGTAGTTCTCGAACCCCACCCATTCGCGCACGTCCGGCGTGATCGTCTCGACCGTGAAGAACGAGTTGAAGACGAGAAGGCCGACCGGATAGGCGACCAGCAGCCCGAGGAACAGGGCGGCGGGTGCAAGCATGAGGTACACGAACCTGCGTTCGGTCATGGTCGGCCTCCCTTGGGTGTTCGGGGAAGGCGCGCACGCCTCCCCCGCCGTTTGTCCCGGATCAGTCCAGGATGTCGCGGGCGATCTCGGCGGCGTCCGCGAGGAGCTCCTCGACGTTGTCCTCGCACTCGAGCGCGGCCTGGAAGGCGGGCATCACCGCCTCGTCCACCAGCTCCTGGTAGTCCGGGTGGATCGGCCGCCCCTGGGTGGCATCGGCGCCCAATGTTTCAAGCAGCGGGCCGAAGTGCTCGTAGCCGTCCTTGCCCATGTAGCTTTCATAGGCCGAGTTCGTCGCGGCAAGGCCCAGCGGGGCCTCGATGCCCATCGCGTTGTGCTCGACCGCGTAGGCGATGAATTGCTTCGCCGCGTCCTTGTTCTCGGCCGAGGACGGGATGACGTTGTACCATGGACCCGGAATACCGGCGATCCCGGCCGAACCCGCGAGCATGGGGGCCACGCCCACGCGCCCGGCGACCTTGGAGTCCTCCGGCGTCAGCCGGTAGGCGTGGGCCCAGAACTTCATCATTGCCGTCTGGCCCTGGTAGAAGAGGTTCTGCGCCTCGCCCCAGCCGATTTCGAGCGCGTTTTCGGGGGACGAATTGTCCTCGCACAGCGGCGCCCGGTAGAACTCGAGCGCCTCGACATGCGCATCGTTGTCCAGGATGACGTTGCCCGCGTCGTCGAGGATCACGCCCGGCGAGCCGGCCTGAAGCACATGGGCCATCCACTCTTCCGAGAACAGCCCCACGGTCGCCGTGCCGTGCATGTCGTCCTTGGTGAAGAACCTGGCCATGTCGCGCCATTGCTCCCAGGTCGCTGGCGGGGCGAGGTCGTAGCCGTATTCCGCCTTGAACGCCGCCTGGTTGTCGGGGTCTTCCCACAGGTCCTTGCGGTAGAAGACGATCTCGGCATTGGCCCAGGCGGGCATGCCTATCATCTTGCCGTCGACCTTGGCGTCCTCGACCAGCGCCGACGGCAGGTCCGCCCGGACCTCATCGGTGAACAGCCCCGACAGGTCGTCGACATGGGGCGCGAAGTTGGCATTCCAGACCACGTCGATGGTCGCGATGTCGAAGTTCGAGGAGCCCGAGGCGATCTCGGCGGAGAGCTTGTCGAAGACACCCTGGTAGGGCACCTCCGTGAAGACCACCTCGATCCCGGTCTCTTCGGTGAATTTCTCGGCCACGGCCTCCTGCAACATCTTCCCGCCACCTTCGACGAGGATGTTGATGCTTTCGGCCTGCGCCGTGAAGCCAGTGGATACCAGCGCCACGAGGCTGGTGCTCATCAGTTTCTTCATGGTGTCCTCCCAAAGATCTGGTGGCGAAACCGCGGCGAGGCGCGACTCCACGTCCTACAGCTAGAATCTGAATGACAACGTTGTCAACAAAATATGTCGACGTTGTCATTTTGCTTGTATAGGGTGTCTGCGACGGGAGGGATCGCAAATGGTCAGCATCGTGGACGTGGCCAAGGCCGCAGGCGTTTCAAACAAGACCGTGTCGCGCGTGGTCAACGGGGAACCCAACGTGAAGCCCGCGACCAAGACGAAGGTCGAGCAGGTCATCCGGGAGTTGGGCTACGTGCCCAACATGGCCGCCCGCTCGGTCCGGTCGAGCCGGTCCTACACCTTCGGAATCATCACGGACTTCATCTCGACGACCCCCTATTCGGGCGACATCGTGCGCGGCATCCAGGACTGGGCCGAACAGAACCGCCTCACCGTCCTGCTGGCCAACACAAACGACGACAGGGACAAGGAGCGCGAGATCTGGCGGACATTCCAGTCGCACAGGATCGAGGGCGTCCTCTATGTCTCGATGTATCACCGCGAGATATCGCCATCGCCGGGGGCCGTGTCCATCCCGACGGTGCTGGTGAACTGCCACCCCGAGCCGTCGAACGGCTACCCGTCGATCGAACCGGACGATTACCAGGGCTCGCGCGACCTGACGCGCCATGTGCTGGAACACGGCCACCGCAAGATCGGCTACCTTCGCCTGAACCCGCGCCTGCTGGGGGCCGAGATGCGGCTGGAGGCTTTTCGCGACACGGTGCGCGAGGCGGGGCTTTCGGAGGCGGACATCGACATCAGGCTGGGCATGGAGGGCCCCATCGGGGCCGAGACCAACCTCGTGTTCGAAGAGACCCGCAAGATGCTTTCCGGCCCCGACCGGCCCACCGCGCTGATGTGCGGCAACGACGAGATCGCGCTGCAGGCCTATCTCGCCGCCTTGGGCCTCGGGCTGCGCATCCCGGAGGACATCAGCATCGTCGGCTTCGACGACTTCAGGACCGTGTCGCTCGCCCTGAAACCCGAGCTCACGACCGCGGCGCTGCCCTATTACGAACTCGGCTACCGGGGCGCCGAGCGACTGACCAAGCTGATCGAGGGCCAGGATGTCCCCAGCGATCGCCTCGCCCTCCCCTGCCCCGTCATCGCGCGCGGCTCCTGCACGCAGGAGCCGGGCTGAGCCGGCCCCGGCCACGAGGCACACGATCGGTCGGTGAGACCGTCATCGCGGACGCGGGCATCTGCGCGGAAAAAATCACGGCAGGTTCTCACGGAAGTAGATGTCCAGCTTCAGGGCCGCCGGACGCGTGTCCGGCTCGGCCAACGTGCGGATCGCGCGGTCGATCAGCAGGTCGGGGTCCTGGTCGAAGACCGCGTCCATCGTCCCGTCGAGCAGCGCGCGCCGCGTGTCGGCAGTCAGCCCGTGTCCGACGAAGACCACGTTCTCGCGCCCGCGTTCGCGCAGCGCGCGGGTGATGCCGCCGGACGACCCGCCGACGTTGTAGATCCCCGCGAGGTCCGGCTCCTGCTCCAGAAGCGCGAGCGTGTGGCGGTAGTTCTCGGCTGCGTCGTCGTGCCCCTCGCGCAGGCCGACGAGCTTGAGGCCCGGAAACATCTCGTCGATCAGGCTGAGAAAACCCGCCTCGCGTTCACTGTGCGCGCGGTAGTTGCGCGAGCCCGCGACCAGCGCGACCGCTCCCGCATCCCGCCCCGCCAACCGTCCCACGAGGAGCCCGGCGGTGCGTCCGACCGCGTGATTGTCGAGCCCGACGTGGGAAATGCCCGCCCGTTCACCGAGGTTTGACACGATGGTGACGAGCCGCGTGCCCTGCGTGGCGACCTCCGCCGCGGCCGCACGCACCTCCGGATGTTCGATGGCGAAGAAGGCGATCGCGTCGGCCCAGCCCGCGCTCTTGCGCAGCGCGTCGGCCAGCGCCGCGGCATTGAAGCTTTCGATGAAGTAGCAACGCAGGAACGGGTCGGTGACGCCCGAGCGCTCGACCCGCGCGCGCACCCGGTCGCCCAGCAGCCGGAGATAGGGATTGGTGCCCGAGGGCAGCAGCACCGTCACGTTCATCGGGCGCGCCGCGCCGATGTGTTCCGCCTCGGCCTCGCCCACATAGCCCACCGCCCGCGCGGCCTCGAGCACCCTGCGGCGGGTGCGGTCGGCCACGCCCTTGCGCCGGTTCATCACCCGGTCCACCGTGGCCATCGACACGCCCGCCCGCGCGGCGATATCGACCAGGAGCGGTTTGTTTTCACTGTCCGGCATCTGCAGCAACCCATCAAAAACAATCATTTCAAACTTCTGGACCAATCATGCCCGATCTCCCTACCATTCGTCAAAGCCGTCGTGACTGGGGAGGGAGCGCGTCGGTCGACGCCTTCACCCTTCAAAACACATCACCGCTTCTTGGGAGGAGAGAGATGACCCAATCCACCGGACTCAACCGCCGATCCGTGCTGGCCCTTGGCGGGGCCGCGTTGGCCGCCCCGCTGATCGCGCGGCCCGCGCTTGCCGCCACGACCCTGCGCTACGGGCACAACAACGAGGTCGCCTCGGTCGCGGGCGCTCAGGCCGACTGGTTCGCCGAAGCGCTTGGCCAGACCTCCGGCGGGGATCTCGAAGTGCAGGTCTTCCCGAACTCGCAGTTGGGCAAGCTGCAGGAGCTGGCCGAGGCCGTCTCGCTGGGCACCATCGCGTTCTCGCACAACACCGCCGGCGCGCTGGGATCGCTCTACCAGCCCTTCGCGGCCCTCGACACGCCGTACCTCTATCGTGACATCGACCACCTGATGGCGGTGACGGACGTGGAAAGCCCGGTGATGCAGGAACTGAACAAGGGCCTGATCGACGCCGCAAACGTGCGCGTGATCTACGCCCACTACTTCGGGCGCCGGAACCTGACCTGCAACAAGGCGGTCATGGGCCCGGCCGACCTGGAAGGCACGAAGATCCGCGCCGTGCCCTTCCCGATCTACACCACCGCCGTCGAGGGCATGGGGGCCGTCGCCGTCCCGGTCGACTGGTCGGAAGTGCCGACCGCGCTGGCCACCGGCGTGGTGCAGGGCCAGGAAAACCCCGTGAACGTGGTCCTGAACGTCAAGCTCTACGAGGTGCAGAGCCACCTCATGTTGACCGGCCACATGTCCAACGCCGAGGTCGTCGTGATGAACGAGGACGTGTGGCAGGGCCTGTCGGGCGCCGAACAGGACGCCGTGCGCGACGCTGCCAACCAGACCCGCGAGAAGGCGACGAACGCCATTCTCGACAACGAGGCAGGCGAAACCCAGCAGCTGCGCGATCTCGGCATGACCGTGATCGGCGAAGAGGACGGGCTCGACCTCGAAGGCTTCCGCGCGGGCGTGTCCAAGCTCGTCGACGACCGCTTCGGCGCCGAGTACGGCGACCTCTACGCGAAGATCGCGGCCGTCGGCTGATGCCTGCGGAGGTGTCCTCCCCCCGCGCGATGCTCGCGCGGGTCACGCACTGGGGGGTGGGGCTCGGCCTCGCCCTCCTCGCCCTCATGGCGAGCCTCGTCGTGCTGCAGGTCGCCGCGCGCAACTTCTTCGATCTCGGGCTGCCCTGGGCCGACGAGCTGGCCCGGTTTTCCGGCATCGGACTCGTCTTCCTGTCGGTCCCCGCGCTCGCCGGACGCCAGGCGCTCGTGTCGGTGTCGCTGCTTCCGGACCTCCTGAGCGAACGGTCCGCGCGCTGGCTGACGCTTCTCGCCGACATCGCGACGCTCGCCTTCGGCGTGCTGCTCCTGTGGAGCTTCGCCGAGTTCCTGCCGCGCGCCGGCAAGTTCCTCACGCCCGCCATGCGGGTCCCGAACTGGTTCTATTATTCCCTCGCGCTTACCGGGTCGCTGTTCCTCGCGATCGTCGCCGCCGAGCGTATCGTCGCGACCCTGCGCGGCAAGACCCCGTCGCAGCCCTACGGCCCGGCCGGGGACGAAGAGGCGCTGGAGACGACATGACCGCCCTGCTCCTGACCATTTTCGTCGTCCTGCTCGTCGCGGGCGCGCCCATCGCGGTCTGCCTTGGCCTGTCCTCCGCGGTGGTGATCGTGACCCACGGTCTGCCGGTGTCGGTGCTGGCCCAGCGCAGCCTCAATGCGCTCGACAGCTCGCCGCTGCTGGCCGTGCCGCTGTTCATTTTCGCCGCCGCGCTTCTGAACGCGACCGGCGTGACGACGCATCTCTTCGACCTCGTGCGCATGGTGCTCGGCCGCATTCGCGGTGCCGTGGCGCAGGTGTCGATCCTCGTTTCACTGATTTTCTCCGGCGTCTCGGGCGCAGCGCTCGCCGACATCGGGGCACTCGGGAAGATCCAGATCGACCAGATGACGCGGCAGGGCTACAAGCCCGAGTTCGCCTCCGGACTCACCGTCGCCGCCGCCACCATCGGCCCGATCTTCCCGCCCTCGATCCCGATCATCATCTACGCGAGCGTCGCCAACGTCTCGGCCGTGCAGCTTCTGCTGGCCGGGATCGTTCCCGCGCTCCTGCTCACCGCCTTCCTGATGGTGCAGGTCGCCGTGGTCGCCCGCACCAAGTCGCTGCCGCGCGACGACATCGCGGCGCGCCCGGCGGACGTGGCGAAGAAGACGCTGATCTCGATCCCCGCCCTACTCGCCCCGGTCCTTCTGATCGGCGGGCTGATGTCGGGCTACTTCGGCCCTACCGAAGTCGCGGGCGTCACGGTCGCCTACGCGATCCTCATCGGCCTCTTCATATACCGCAGCCTTAGCCTGCGCGGCCTGATCGAGGCGCTGCGCGAGACGACCACGGCGACCGCCAACATCCTCTTCGTCGTGGCCACCGCCGCGCTCTTCGCCTGGGTGCTGACGCTCGACCAGGTGCCGATGAAGGTATCGGGCCTGCTGCTGGGCCTGTCCGACAACCCGCTGGTGCTGCTGCTCCTGGTGAACCTGCTGCTCCTCGTGGTCGGCATGGTGCTGGAAAGCATTGCCGCGATCCTGATCATCGCGCCCATCGTGGCCCCGGCGCTGACGATGGCGGGCGTCGATCCGCTTCAGCTTGGCATCGTGTTCGTGCTGAACCTGATGATCGGGCTCCTGACGCCGCCGGTGGGCATGTCACTCTACATGATCACGATCATCACCAAGATGCCGATCACCCGGGTGATCGTCGGCGTGATGCCCTTCTTCATCCCGCTGATCCTGTCCCTTCTCGTGGTCACGACCGTGCCGGCTCTGTCCACGTGGCTCCCCACAACACTGATGAAATGAGGCGCGCATGAGCAATCTTCTCGGCCCGATCCGCCAGCTGGGTATCGTCGTGGACGATATCGAGGCGGGCATGAAACACTGGTCGGACACGATGGGCGTCGGACCGTGGTTCTACAATCCCCAGGTGCCGATTGTGGATTACATCTACGACGGCCACAGCTACGAGCCGCACAATTCCGTGGCTCTCGCCAATTCCGGCGAGATGCAGGTGGAGCTGATCCAGACCCGCAACGACGTGCCGTCGATGTACCGCGATTTCATGCAGAAGGGCCTGCGCGGCCTTCAGCATGTGGCGTTCTGGACCACGCGGTTCGACGACGACCTCGCCATGATGGAGGCACGCGGCTTCACCGTGAAGATGTCGGGTTGCGTCGGCGAGAACGGGCGCTTCGTCTATTTCGAGCAGGAACACCACCCGGGCACCTGCATAGAACTCTCCGAGGTGATGGGGCCCAAGGGGCGCATGTTCGAAATGATCCGCGCGGAGTCGGTCGGCTGGGACGGCAAGGATCCGGTCCGGCCCTTCCCCGACCTTTCGGCCATCTGACCATGAGCCGGATCGTCGCCGACTACCTGATCGAGACCCCGTTCCCGCTCGAGGATGTCGCCGCCATGATGGCGGGCGAGCAATCCTCAGGCACCTTCGTGCGCGTGGCGGGGGAAACCGATGAACTGCGCGCCCGGGCGGCCGCCGAGGTGCTGAGCATCAAGGAGCTGGAAGAGCGCCCGGCCCCGACACTCGCCTCGGCCTACGTGGAGCGCAAGGGGGCGCCCGGGCCCTTCCGCCGCGCCCATGTGCGCATCGCGTTTCCCACCGGCAACATCGGGCGCAACCTGCCGACGCTCGCCGCGACCGTGTCCGGCAACCTCTACGACCTGGGCGAGGTGACGGGGCTCAAGCTCATGAACGTCACTGTCCCCGCCGCGTACCGCGCCCGCTTCCCCCTGCCCACGCAGGGCATAGGCGGGACCCGCGAAAGCGTCGGCGTGGCCGACCGGCCCGTCTTCGGCACGATCATCAAGCCTAATGTGGGCATGACGCCCGACGCCATCGCCAACCTCGTGGGCGATCTCTGCGCGGCAGGTGTTGATTTCATCAAGGACGACGAGGTCTGCGCGAACCCTGACACCGCACCCCTGTCCGAACGCGTGCCGCTCGTGATGGACGCGATCAAGCGTGCCGAGGATAGATCGGGCCGCCGGGTGATGATGGCCTTCAACATCACGGACGAGACCGACGCGATGCGCCGTCACGCGGATCTTGTGGCGCAGAACGGCGGCACCTGCGTCATGGCCTCGCTCAACTGGTGCGGTCTGTCGGGGATGGAGACGTTGCGCGCCCACACCGACCTTGCCATCCACGCTCACCGCAACGGATTCGGCGCGATGAGCCGCCACCCCGCCCTCGGCATGGCGTTCCCGGCCTACCAGGCGCTCTGTCGGCTGACGGGGGTCGATCACATGCATGTCCACGGGATCGGCGGCAAGTTCGTCGATTCCGCCGACGAGGTGACCGAGGCCGCGCGCGCGTGCCTCACGCCGCTCAGCACCAGCACGGACGACCGGGTGATGCCCGCCTTCTCCTCCGGCCAGTGGGCGGGCACCCTGCCCTCCGCGGCAGAGGCCGCCCAAGGCGCCGACTTCATGTTCATGTGCGGCGGCGGGATCCTCGCCCATCCGGACGGCCCGGCGGCCGGCATCGCTTCCTTGCGCGAGGCGCACGAGGCCCTGTCGCGGGGTGAGCCCCTGGACGCGGTCGCGCCCGCGCGGCCGGCGCTCGCTGCGGCGATGGATTTCTTCGGGGCGCGGTGATGGGCGCCGGGATCGTCTTTCTCGGCGACGACTTCACCGGCGCCTCCGACAGTCTCGCGACATATGCAGGGCGCGGGTTGGCAACACGGCTCGTCACCGGCAGGGCCGCACCTGCAGCCGGGCTTGACGTGCTGGGGATCGCGACCGACCTGCGCTCGCTCTCCCCGGAGCGCGCCGAAGAGGTCGTGGACCGGCTCTGGCCGATGATCGAATGCGAAGCGCCCGGCCGCCTGCACCTCAAGGTCTGCTCCACCTTCGACAGCGCACCGCATGTCGGCTCCATCGGCGCGGTGGCGAGCGCACTCATCGCGCGGTTCGAACCGGACGTGACCGCCGTGATCGGCGGGCAACCCAGCCTTGGCCGCCACTGCGCGTTCGGCACCCTCTTCGCGCGCGGACCGGACGGCATGGTCCACCGCATCGACCGCCACCCCGTCATGGCCAACCATCCGGTGACACCGATGACGGAAGCCGACCTCGGCCGCCACTTGGGCGCGCAGGGGCTGGACCTGTCCGAATGGATCACGCTGGCCGACCTGCCCGACCCGGACAACGTGGCCACCCGGCTGCGCAGGGCGCCCGCTCTGGTCGACGTGACCACGGCCGAGGACCAGGCGCGCATCCGCGCCGCACTCGACATTGCAGGGGGACGGCAGCTTCTGGTCGGGGCGAGCAGCGTGGCGGAGATCCTGGGCGGCCCGCCGACACGGCGCGCCCCGGTCCTACCCCCGACGCGTCCGGGCGGTCTGTTGGTCTTCGCCGGATCCCGGTCCTCCGTAACGGCGGACCAGGTCGCCCGCGCCGCGTCCCTGGAACCGCTCGCACTCACCCCCGCACGCCTCGGCGATCCGGCCACGATCGACCGGGTCGCCGCACGCCTCAACCGTGAGGCGCCGCTTCTCGTTCACCTGGAGCCGGGCGCAGATTACGGCCGCAGCCCCGACCGGCTCGCCGACGATTGCGCCGCCTTCGTCACCGCCGTGGCCCGGCAGGTCCCGCTGCGCGCCCTGGGGCTGGCCGGGGGCGATTCCTCGAGCCGGATCGTGGCGCGGATGGGCTTCGACGCGCTCGATTTCCTCGCGGATCTCGGACAGGGGGCCTGCGTCTGCCTCGGGCGTCACGCGGACCTCGCGCAGGACGGTATGCCGGTGATGCTGAAGGGCGGGCAGATGGGGTCTGCCGACCTGTTCGACAGGTTCGCCGCCCGGTTCTGAGCCGCACCTAGGCTCGCGCCACGCGTTCCGCCCAGGCCTGGGCGTAGGCTTTCAGGTTTGGCCGCGCCACCTCGACCGTCCGACCGGGCATCTCGAACGTCGCGTTCCGGTCGGCCAGAAGCGCCGCCCCGCTGCTGGTCCCCGTGGCCGAGGTGGACAGGATGACCGGACGCCCGGTGGCGGCGGCGAACATGTCCACGAAGTGCGCATTGCGCGCGAAGGGCCCCTCGACAACGCTGGGTCCCCGCGCCCCGATCATGTCGAGGCAGGTCGCCGTCATCAGCGCGAGGTACCACGACAGCGCGACCGATTTCTCTCCCGGTGTCATGTCCGGCACGCTCCAGCCGCCGCGGTGTCCGGCGAAGGGCCCGGAGCCCATCTCGATCGCGGGCAGCAGGAACAACGGCGCCTCGAGGACGCGCGCGACATCGGCGCCGCTCGGCGCGGCTGTTTCGCCGCGCATCCGTTCGTATTCCCGTCCGCCCATGAAGCGCGCACTGGGGGTCGGATCGCCCAATCCGTTCACGTTGACCAGCGCGTCGCGCGCGGGGTCGAGCGTCACCTCCCGCGCGCCGATCGCCATCGCGACGACCCAGGTTCCCGTCGAAACCACGGAGAACGGCGCCGCCATCCGGCGCAGGTGCGGGTAGAGCGAAGCATTCGAGTCGTGGATGCCCGACATCACGGATGTGCCGGGCGCGATCCCGGTGCGTGCGGCGATATCCGGCCTGAGCGCTCCGGCCTCGTCGCTCGCCAGCGCGAGCGGCGCCATCTTCGCGGACAGGCCCAATGCCTCCACCAAAGAAGAGAACCGCCCGATGTGCGGGTTCCAAAGGTCCGTGTGACAGCCGAGCGAGGTCAGCTCGTTCGCGAAATGCCCGGTCAGCCGGCCCGACCAGTATTGCGGATAACTCACCACCTGCGCGACGCGTTCGCGCAGTCCATCTTGCGACTCGAGCAGCCAATGCAGTTGGGCGCCAGCGTTCAGCCCCACGGGCAAGCGCGGCGATCCGCTCTCGGAGAAATCCGGGCGCAACGCGTCATAGGCCTCGGCCAACGCCTCCGGCCCCGTGAATTCGTAGTCCATGACGGGCGTGGCCAGCTCGCCGGTTTCGTCCAGCAGCACGAAGGTCGCGCCGTGGGTCGTGACGCTGATCCGGTCGATGCCGTGGTCGGCCTGGAAGACCGACAGGCTCTCGAGCAGGAAGTCCCAGATCCCTTCCACGTCGAAATGCGGATAAGGCGGCCCGGGGCGCACGGTGTTGGGCCGCGTCACCACGGCAAGCTCGCTCATGGTGTCGGTGTCGACCAGCGCCACCTTGGCGTTGGTCTTGCCTATGTCGAGAACCGCGACATGCATCAGGGCATATGGAACATCGGGATGAGGTCCTTGGCCACCGGTTCATTGTCCGGGTGCGTCTCCATCACGTCCGCCATGTGCGCCCACCAGCGCTGCATGATGTCGGTCCGCGGCAGGTCGTCCATCCGGTGGTCGTCCGTGCGCCAGAGCACGGCGAAGAGGATGTCAGTCTCTTCGTCGAGGTGGATCGAGTAATCCGACACCCCCGCCCCGCGCAGGAGCTCGACGAGCTCCGGCCAGATCTCGTCATGACGCCGCTTGTATTCCGCGGCCATGCCGGGGTTGAGCTTCATCTTGAAAGCGTGCTTGTGCATCAGGCCCTCCGTTTCGCCCAGAGGCGCGGGAGCGCGATGACCCCGATCAGCATCAGGCCGATGAAGATCGACATCACGATGCCCGGCACGTTCAGAAGGCCGAGCCCGAACGTCACTAGCCCCATGACGAAAGCCGCGATCACCACGCCCGGGATGGACCCCGAGCCGCCCAGGATCGACACGCCGCCGAGCACGACCATCGTCACGACCTCCAGCTCCCAGCCGAACGCGATCGATGGGCGCGTCGAGCCCAGCCGCGAGGTCAGGCAGATCGCCGCGACGCCCGACATGAGACCGGTGAGCAGGAACAGGATGAACTTCACCCGCGCCACCCGGATGCCCGAGAAGGACGCGGCGGTGGCGTTGTTGCCGATGGTATAGACCGTGCGCCCGAAGTTCGTCCGGTGCAGAACGACGTAGTAGATCACCGCGAGCACCGCGAAGAGCACGAATTCGAACGAGAGCACCCACCAGACATAGCCCTGCCCGAAGAACGCGAATCCGTCCGGATAGCCCCGGAAGGCCCCGTCGCCCAGGATGATGTAACTGATCCCGCGAAAGAGGCTCATGGTGCCGATGGTCACCACGATGGACGGCAGACCCATCATGGTCACGAGCACGCCGTTGAACGCCCCGGCGGCCAGCCCCGTGACCAGACCGATCAGCACCAGCTCGAATGTCCCGGCCCCGACCTGTGCTGCCGCCCCCATCGCCGTGGACGCGAGCGCAATGATCGCGGCTACCGACAGGTCGATCTCGCCCGAGATGATCAGGAGCGCCATCGCGAAGGCGATCATCGCCTTCTCGGTGAAGTTGAACGTGGCGTCCGACAGGTTCCAGGCGTTCAGGAAGTAGGGCGAAGCGAAACTGTTCGCGACGAAGATCAGGATCGCGACGCCCACAAGCAGGACTTCCCAGCTTTTCAGGATCCGCGCCGCATTTGACTGCAGGCGATCGGGGATGTGGCGGGTGTTGGATGCGTCCGTCATGCCTGTGCTCCCTGTGCCTGCGCGCGGCGCAGGATGATACGGCCCTTGGCCTTCGCGCTGCGGGCGTTGAACGCCACGGCGGTGATGATCGCGGCGCCGGAGATGGCCATCTGCCAGAAGGGTGAGATGTCGACGACCGGCAGCGCGTTCTTCACGATCCCGAGGAAGAGCGCACCCAGGATCGTGCCCAGGATGGTCCCCGCGCCCCCGGCGATCGAGATGCCCCCGATCACGCAGGCCGCGACGACCTCCAGCTCGAAACCGCCCGCGATGTCGACATAGGCCACGGCGTAGCGCGCGACCCAGAGATACCCGGTCAGACCCGCGAGCGCGCCGGAGATGACGAAGGCCCAGAACTGCGTCCGGCCCACGTCGATGCCGGTATAGACGGCCGCGTGCGGATTGCCGCCCACGGCATAGAAGGAGCGGCCCAGCGGCGTGCGCGCGATCATCAGGATGAACAGCGCCGCCAGCACGATGGCGAACCATGCGAGCACGGGCAGCCCGAGGATCGAGGCGCGCGGAAAGCCGGTGAAGGCCGCGCTCATCTCGTGTGCGTTGACCCATTCGCCGTTGGAGATAAGGAAGATGATACCGCGATAGATCGTCATCGTGCCCAGCGTCACGACGATGGGCGGGATCGCGAGCTTCCACACGAGGATGCCGTTGAACGCGCCCATGATCGCGCCGAGCCCGACGGCGATGGCGAGGATCACGATCACCGGCACGCCCGGCATCGCCGCGTTCAGCATCGCGCAGACCATGCCGGTCAACGCCAGGTTCGCCGCCACCGACAGGTCGATACAGCGCGTGAGGATCACCACGGTCTGGCCCAGGGCGAGCAGAAGGAGCGGCGAGGTGTCGGTGAAGACGCGGGCGAGGTTGGCGGGCGCGATGAAGCCGGGAAAGCGGCTCGCGATCAGGGCCAGGAGCACGAGGATCGCGCCCCCGAGGATCGCCTCGCGTGATTTCAGGAACGCCATCATTGGTCCTCCTCCCCGATGCCCGCCGCGTGGCGCACCAGTGTTTCCGGCGTCAGGTCGTCGCCTTCCAGTTCCGCCGCGATCAATCCTTCGCGCATGACGATCACGCGGTCTGACATGCCCATCACCTCGGGGATTTCCGAACTGACCATGATCACGGCAAGTCCCTGCGCGGCCAGTTCGGCCATGAAGGCATGCACGGCCGCCTTGGATCCGATGTCGATGCCCTTGGTGGGCTCGTCGAGGATGATGACCTTGGGCTTGGTGGCCAGCCACTTGGCGATCACCACCTTCTGCTGGTTGCCGCCGGACAGGTTGCCCACGTCCTGGTCGAGCGATGCGGCGCGCAGGTCGAGCCTCTCCGTGTATTCCCGCGCGAGCGCGAATTCCTCCGACATCCGCAGGAACCCCGCGCGCGAGGTCTGGCTGAGCGAGGGCAGCGTGATGTTCTGGAAGATCGGCAGCCCGATCACCGCACCCTGCTTGCCGCGATCCTCGGGGACATAGACGATCCCGTTGTCGACCGCGTCGGCGGGCGAGCGGATAACCTTGATGTCACCATCGATCTTGACCACGCCCTTCGAGGGTTTGGTGATCCCGAAGAGCGACTGCATCACCTCGGACCGGCCGGCGCCGACCAGGCCGTAGAAGCCCAGGATCTCGCCCTTGCGCAAGGTGAAACCGATGCTGTCGAACTCGGTCGGGTGGGAATAGCCCACGACCTGCAGCACTTCGCCGTCGAGCTTGTGTTCGCGTTTCGGGAATATCTGGTCGACGTCCCGGCCCACCATGAGACGCACGAGGTCGGCCTCGGTGATCTCGGAAATCAGGCCCGCGCCCACGTGCTTGCCATCGCGGAACACGGTGAACCGGTCGGCGATGCGAAAGATCTCGTCGAACTTGTGGCTGATGAAGAGGATCGCGCGGCCTTCTGCCTTCAGGCGCTCGACCAGTTCGTAGAGCTCTTCGATTTCCTTGTGGCTGAGCGCGGCGGTCGGTTCGTCCATGATGACGACGCGCGCATCGACCGAGAGCGCGCGGGCGATGGCGACAAGGTGCTTGGAGGCGATCCCCAGATCGCGCAGCGGCATGTCCGGGTCGAGATCGGCGTCGATCCGGTCGAGGATCTCGCGCGCCCGGCGGCGCATCTCGGACCAGTCGATCATCCCGAAGCGGCCCTTCGGGGCATGGCCGATGAAGATGTTCTCGGCGACGGTGAGCTCGTCGAAGAGCACCGTTTCCTGGTGAATGGCGGTGATCCCGGCGGCGGAGGCGTCCTGCGCGGTGGCGAAATGCACGTCCTCGCCCGCGACACGGATCGTGCCCTCGTCGGGCTGGTAGATACCGGTGAGCGTCTTGACGATGGTCGACTTGCCCGCCCCGTTCTCGCCCACCAGCGCGGTCACCTGACCCGGGTAGAGTTCGAGCGACACCTGGTCGAGCGCCTTGACCCCCGGAAAGGTCTTGGTGATCCCGTCGAGTGTCAGCACGGGGTCGGTCGACACCGGCGACGCTTCGCGTGTTTGGGTCTCGATGCTCATCTGCATCGCGGCCTCCGATCGGTTGGATGAAGGTGCCCCGGCACACGGGCGGACCCGCGCGCCGGGGCGGGAGGAGATCAGAAGATGTCCTTGAAGTCGTCGATGTTCGTCTCGTCGTAGACGAACGGATCGGCCATCGCGCCCTCGTTGTTCTCGTCGAGGGTGAGCGTGCCCATGCGGCCCATCGGGATTTCCGCGCCCGGCTCGGCCTCGGCCTGCTCGGTGGCGAGCTGGTAGGCGAGATAGGTCGCCGAGTAGCCCAGGTCGATCGGGTTCCAGATCGCGAAGGACTTGGACGCGCCCGATTCAATGGCGCCGGCCATCTCGGAGGGCAGGCCCAGGCCGGTGACGTTCACTTCGCCCACCTTGCCGGCGTCCTCGACGGCACGCGCGGCGGCCACGATGCCCACCGAGGTCGGCGCGATGATCGCGTCGAGGTCCGGGTAGGTCTGCATCAGGCCGGTCGCCTCGCGGTAGGACTTGTCGGCAAGGTCGTCGCCGTAGACGGTGCCCACCACCTCGATGTCCGGGTAGTTGTCCATCACCTTGTTCATCTCTTCGATCCAGATGTTCTGGTTCGTCGACGTGGTGGTGGCCGACAGCACCGCGACTTCGCCGCCTTCCGGCAGCTCGTCGGCGGCGAGCTTGATGATCATGTTGCCGATCAGCGAATTGGACGACGGGTTGAGGTGCAGCATCCGGCCCTCGGGCGCGACGCCGGAGTCCCAGGAGATCACCTTGATGCCGCGCTGCATCGCCTTTTTCAGTGCCGGAACCAGCGCGTCGGTGTCGTTGGCGGACACGGCGATGGCGTCGACCTGCTGGGCGATGAGCGAGTTGATGACCTCGATCTGCCCCTCGGCGGTGGTGTCGGTCGGGCCGGTGTAGATGACCTCGACGTTGCCCAGCTCTTCCGCGGCCTCCTCGGCCCCTTCGGCGGCGGCTTCGAAGAACCCGATGCCCAGTGCCTTCACCACCAACGCGATGCGGACGTTGTCGTCCTGTGCCTGGGCCGCGCCGCCCGCCAGCATGAGTGCCGCAGCCGCTGCGCCACCGAACATTCTCCTCGTCATACTCATGATATAACCTCCCTGGCTGAGTATCTTGGCGGACGCGTAATCGTTCAGCTTGCGTCCGTTTTCCGCGTGGCCCCTGACTGGGCCACGATCACCCGGACCTCGGCCGCTTCGAGCATCGAAGCGACCCGGTCCGAAATGCCTTCGTCGGTAATGACGACGTCGATCCGCTCGAGCCCGCACAGCACGAGGCTGGAGCGGTTCTCGAACTTGGAACTGTCGACGAGAACGACCAGCTCATCGGCCTGGCCGATCAGTTTCTCCTCCGCCTGGATGAGCAGCGGATCGTTCTCCATCAGCCCCATCGGGCCGACCCCGTAGGCGCCCATGAACATGCGCTTGGCATAATAATGGCGCGTCATGTCGTTCTCGAACGGGCTGAGGATGATGTTCTGTTCACGGTAGAGCGCGCCGCCGGGCACCATGACGGTGTTCTTGGTGTGCTTGAGCAGGTGCTCGGCGATCGGAAAGCTGTTGGTCATCACCTGTACCCGCCGGTTGGCAAGGTGGTGGACCATCTGGAACGTCGTGGTGCCGCCGTTGATGATGATCGGGTCGCCGTCGTCGCACAGTGCGACAGCTTCGCGCGCGATCACCTGTTTTTCCTCTGCGTTGATCGTCTGGTTCACAGCGAACGGCCGGCCGGCCAGCCCCGGCAGGGGCGGCGGCGTGATCGCCTCGGCCCCGCCGCGCACACGACGCAGGCGCTTTTGCTTGTCCAGCGTGGCGATGTCGCGCCGGATCGTCGCTTCGGAGGTCTCGGTCAAGGCGACCAGCTCACCCACCGTGACGATGGGGCGCTCCTGTACCGCGGACAGGATAAGCCGGTGGCGTTCCGTTTCGTGCATCTTCGTCCTCCCGTTCCTGACAGCATGCCCGATTCTGGTCATGCGTCAATCAAAAGTTTTCATATTCGATCATTTTGCAACGCAGCATGATCATTCTTGATTGGTTTTGGTTGACTTGGGCCGGCGTTTCTCGCAGGCTCCCGCCAATGGCTCTGGCTGCATATCGCGGCTTTCATGGGAGGAACATCATGCTGACGCGCGCCGATAACCGGCTTGAAAACCTGTGGGATGACGCGAAATCCAAGGGGATGAGCGAGCCCGAGAAACTGCTCTACCGCTCGAACCTCCTGGGCTCGGACAAGAGAATCACGAACTACGGCGGCGGCAATACCTCGGCCAAGGTGATGGAGACCGATCCGCTCACCGGCGATCAGGTCGAAGTACTCTGGGTCAAAGGGTCCGGTGGTGATGTCGGCTCCATCAAGATGGACGGGTTCGCGACCCTCTACATGGACAAGCTGAATGCGCTGAAGGACCTTTACCGTGGCGTCGAGTATGAAGACGAGATGGTCGGCTACCTGCCCCACTGCACCTTCAACCTGAACCCGCGCGCTGCCTCCATCGACACGCCGCTGCATGCCTATGTGCCCAAGAAGCACGTCGACCATATGCACCCCGATGCGATCATCGCGATCGCCGCCTCGAAGAACTCCAGGGAGCTGACACAGGAGGTGTTCGGCGACGAGATCGGCTGGCTGCCGTGGAAGAAGCCGGGCTACGAGCTGGGCCTCTGGCTCGAGGATTTCTGCAAGAAGAACCCCGAGGCGAAGGGCGTCGTGCTGGAGAGCCACGGGCTCTTCACCTGGGCCGACGATGCCAAGGAATGCTACGAGTTGACCATCGGCATCATCCAGCGCGCGATGGACTGGTTCGCCGACAAGACCGCCGGACAGGATGCCTTCGGTGGCGCGATCCACGAGAGCCTCACCCCCGAAGAACGCCGCGCCGTGGCGGCCCGCCTGATGCCGGCGATCCGTGGTTTCGTCTCCGGCAACCAGCACATGGTCGGCCATTTCGAGGACAGCGACACGGTGCTGGAATTCGTCAACGCGCGCGACATGGAGCCGTTGGCCGCGCTCGGCACCTCCTGCCCCGACCACTTCCTGCGCACCAAGATCCGCCCGCTGGTGGTGAATTTCGATCCTGCGAAGAACAACCTCGACGAGGTGATGGATGGGCTCGCTGACCAGATCGCCGCCTACCGCGAGGATTACGCGGCCTATTACGAGCGCTGCAAACGCGACGACAGCCCGGCGATCCGCGACCCGAACGCGGTCGTCTACCTGGTCCCCGGCGTCGGCATGATCACCTTCGCCAAGGACAAGGCCACCGCCCGGATCTCGGGCGAGTTCTACGTGAACGCCATCAACGTGATGCGCGGCGCCTCGGCCGTGTCCGAATACGTGGGTCTACCCGAGCAGGAAGCCTTCGACATCGAATATTGGCTCCTCGAAGAGGCCAAGTTGCAGCGCATGCCCAAGCCCAAGTCGCTGGCCGGCCGCGTCGCGCTGGTCACGGGGGGCGCGGGCGGCATCGGCTCGGCCACCGCCGAACGTTACCTGTCGGAAGGCGCCTGCGTGATGCTCGCCGACATCAACGAGGACAACCTGGAAGCCACCAAGGAGAACCTCGTCCAGCGCTACGGGCGCGACGTGGTGCGCACGGTGAAGATGAACGTCACTGAAGAGGCCGAGGTCACGGCGTCCTATGCCGACCTCTCGGTCGAGTTCGGGGGCATCGACATCCTCGTGTCGAACGCGGGCATCGCCTCGTCCGCCCCGGTCGAGGAAACCTCCCTCGAGCTTTGGCAGAAGAACATGGACATCCTGTCCACCGGCTATTTCCTCGTCTCGCGCGAAGCGTTCAAGGTAATGCGCGTGCAGGGCATCGGCGGGTCCGTGGTCTTCGTGGCGTCGAAGAACGGCCTTGCGGCAAGCCCGAACGCCTCGGCCTATTGCACGGCCAAGGCCTCCGAGATTCACCTCGCCCGCTGTCTCGCGCTCGAAGGCGCCGAGGCCGGCATCCGCGTGAACGTGGTGAACCCGGACGCCGTGCTGCGCGGCTCCAAGATCTGGGAAGGCGAATGGCTCGACCAGCGCGCCTCGACCTACGGCACCGACAAGGAGGGGCTGGAAGAGATGTATCGCAACCGTTCCCTGCTCAAGCGCTCGGTCCTGCCCGAAGACATCGCCGAAGCTGCCTATTTCTTTGCCGCCGATACCTCGGCTAAATCCACGGGGAACATCGTCAACGTGGATGCGGGCAACAAGGAAGCCTTCACGCGCTGACGGAGCGGGGCGGCGCGCCGCCCCATTTGCGGAGCGGAGGACCCATGCGACTGTCTCAGTGCCATAATTTCCACGACTTCAGGCGGCTCGCGAAGCGCCGCCTGCCATCGCCCATCTTCAACTACATCGACGGCGGCGCCGACGACGAGGTGACGATGCGGCGCAACTCGGCGGCGTTCGATGCGGTCGACCTGGTGCCGCACGTGCTGCGCGGGACCAAGGACGTGGACCTGTCGGTCGAGATCATGGGACAGAAACTGGCCCTGCCCTTCTACCTGTCGCCCACCGCGCTCCAGCGCCTCTTTCACCACGACGGGGAGCGCGCGGTCGCGGCGGCGGCGGCGAAATACGGCACGATGTTCGGCGTCTCGTCGCTGGGTACCACGTCGCTTGAAGAGCTGCGGCGCAAACACGACACGCCGCAGGTCTACCAGTTCTACTTTCATAAGGACCGTGGCCTGAACCGCGCGATGATGCAGCGCGCGAAGGAGGCGGGCGTCGACGTGATGATGCTCACCGTCGACAGCATGACCGGCGGCAACCGCGAGCGCGACAAGCGCACCGGCTTCTCCATCCCCTTCAGGCTGACGCTCGCCGGCATGGCGCAATTCGCCATGAAACCGGCCTGGGGCATCAATTACGTGCGCCACGAGAAATTCGCCCTGCCCCAGCTCGACGACCACGTCGACATGGGCGGCGGCACCATGTCCATCGGGCGCTATTTCACCGAGATGCTGGACCCCACGATGAACTGGGACGACCTCGCCGAGATGATTGAGCTCTGGGACGGCAAGTTCTGCCTCAAGGGCGTCATCCATCCCGACGACGCGGCCCGCGCGGCCGAGCTGGGCTGCGACGCGGTGGTGCTGTCGAACCACGCCGGGCGGCAGCTCGACGGATCGCTCGCCCCGTTCGATGCGCTCGGCGGCATCGTGGACCAGGTGGGCGACAAGCTCGACGTGATGATGGACAGCGGCATCCAGCGCGGCACCCATATCGTCAAGGCGCTCGCGATGGGCGCGAAGGCGGTGGGTATCGGGCGCGGTTACCTGTTCCCGCTGGCCGCCGCCGGACAGGCCGGGGTCGAACGGATGGTCGGGCTGCTCAAGGACGAGGTCGAACGCGACATGCGCCTGATGGGCGCGGCGACGGTGTCGGACCTGACCCGCGACATGCTGCGACCAAGATAAACGCCGGATCGCCGGCAGGGAGGAAGAATGAGCTATCAATCCGCCAGGGACGCGTTCGCCGAATGGGGCGTCGACACTGAAGCCGCGATGGAGGCGCTGGCCCGCATCCCGATCTCGGTGCATTGCTGGCAGGGCGACGACGTGGTGGGGTTCGAGGGCCAGAGCGGCGCCTCCGGCGGCGGCATCCAGGCCACCGGCAACCACCCCGGCCGCGCGCGCACCCCGGACGAACTGCGCGCCGATCTCGAGTTCGCCTATTCGATGATCCCCGGCAAGCATCGCCTGAACCTCCATGCCTTCTACCTGGACACGGAAGAGACGCCGGACCGCGACGAGATCGAATACCGTCATTTCGCGCCCTGGGTCGACTGGGCCCGCGAGCAGGGCATCGGGCTCGACTTCAACCCGACGTTCTTCGCCCACGCCAAGGCCGACGACAACCTGACCCTGTCGCATCCCGACAAGGGCATCCGCGACTTCTGGATCGAACACGGCAAGCGGTCGCGCGAGATCGCCGCGAAGATGGGCGAGGAACTCGGCACGGCGGCGGTGAACAACATCTGGGTGCCGGACGGGTCGAAGGACATGCCGGTCGATCGCATGGCCGCGCGGCAGCGGCTCGAAGCCTCGCTCGACCAGATGTTGGCGCCTGCCCATGACGCGGCGCACCTGCGCGACGCGGTGGAGAGCAAGCTCTTCGGGATCGGGGTCGAGGCGATGACCGTGGGCAGCCACGAATTCTACCTGGGCTACGCGATCCGCAAGGGGACGCTCCTCTGCCTCGACATGGGCCATTTCCACCCGACCGAGAACATCGCCGACAAGCTGTCCTCCGTCGCGCTGTCGGTGAACGAACTGCTCCTGCACGTGAGCCGCCCGATGCGCTGGGACAGCGACCACGTGATCCTATTGGACGACGCGATCCGGGGCATGGCGCAGGAGCTGGTCTTCGCAGATCTCTTGGGTCGCACACATATCGGGCTCGACTTCTTCGACGCCACGATCAGCCGCACCGCGGCCTGGGTCATCGGCGTGCGCAACATGCAGAAGGCGCTGCTCGAAGCGCTCCTGATGCCGCAGGCGCGGTTGAAGGAAGCCGAGGCGGCGCTCGACTTCACCACGCGCTTCGTGCTGACCGAAGAGCTGAAGGACATGCCCTTCAGCACGGTCTGGGCCGAGTTCTGCGCGCGCAACGACCGGCCCACCGGCAAGGCGCTCGTCGGTGAGCTCGACGGGTATCAATCACGGGTCGCGACGCGCGGCTGAGGCCGCCTGGGCTATTCTGCCGCGGCCTGCACGTATTGCGAGGCCAACAGATCGGAGAGCTCCGAGCGGCACGAACCGCAGTTGGTGCCGGCCTGGAGGGCCGCGCCGATCTCGTCGACGGTGGTCAGGCGCTGGTCGAGGATCGCGTCCACGATCGTGTTCACGCCGACCGAGAAGCAGGAACAGACGACGGGCCCGGGGTCCGCCAGCCCCTCCGGCGCACGACCGGCGAGGATGCCCGGCGCGGCTTCGCCCGGCTGGGTGGCGAGCCAGTCTCGCGCGAGTGCCATGGGTTCGCGGGCCACGAACAGCGCCGCCAGCAGCCGATCCCCCTTGAAGAACGCGATCCGGTGTCCGCCGCGCGCGGGGTCCGCGACATGCTGCGCCTTGTCGGGATCGAGGCCGAACAGGTCGGCGGCCGTGCGCAGCCAGTCCGCCGGTTCCTGCGCCCCGGCCAGCTCGAGCCGGTAGCCCTGTCGGCTGCGAGACAGCGCCCAGTAGTCTGCGCGCGGGTCCGGCGCGACGCTTGAGACCGCGAAGCCATGCCACGCGGCCGCGAAGGGCGCGACCGAAACCGTCGCCGCCTTGCTCTCCGGCTGGCCCGAAACCGGGTCGACCACGGGGGGAACGAGCGCGTCGATCCGGGCCGAGGGCGCCGTCTCGCCGGTCCAGTGCATGGGCGCGAAGACCTGCCCCGGGCGCACGCTGTCGGTCACGCGGGCGCGCAGGATGGCGCTGCCACGGGCATTTTCGACGCGCACCAGCGCGGCCTCGGACAGCTCCAGCCGCACCGCGTCTTCCGGGTGGATATCGAGAAACGGCTCGGGCAGGTGCGAGGACAGGCGCGGGGATTTCGCGGTGCGCGTCATCGTGTGCCACTGGTCGCGGATACGCCCCGTGTTGAGCCGGAAGGGCCGCGCGTCGTCCCGGGCCGCCGCAGGTGCGCGCGCCGAGACCGCGACCATGCGCCCGCGCCCGTCCGGGGTGAAGAAGCGGCTGTCGCCGAAGAACCGCCCGCCGGTCCGACCGGTCGAGACGGGCCAGCGCACAGGGGAAAGCGTCTCGTATTGCGCATCAGTGAGCGTGGCGAGGCCGGAGATATCGAAGTCGCGACCATGTCGCGCGGCCGCGCCGGACAGGGCCGCGTATTCACGGAAGATCTGCGCCGGGGTGTCGTAGGCGAAGGCATTGGCCCAGCCCATCCGGCGCCCGACCTCTGCCAGCATGTCCCAGTCCGGGCGACAGCCGGCGGGTGCGGGCACGGCCGCGCGTTGGCGGCTGATGGTGCGGTCCGAATTGGTCACGGTGCCGGATTTCTCGCCCCAGGCTGCCGCGGGCAGAAGCACGTCGGCCAACCGGGCCGTGTCGGTGTGGCCGGTGACGTCGGAGACGGCGACGAAATCGCAGGCGGCGATGGCGTCGCGCACCCGGTCGGCATCCGGCATCGTGACCGCCGGGTTGGTGTGGATGATCCAGAGCGCCTGGATCCGGCCGTCGCCCGCGGCCTCGAACAGGTCGACGGCCTTGAGGCCGGCCGCCTCGGGCATCGCCGGGGCGTCCCAGAAGTCCTGCACGGTCGCGCGGTGCGCGGGATTTTCCAGGTCGAGGTGACAGGTCAGCGTGTTGGCGAGCCCCCCGACCTCGCGCCCGCCCATCGCGTTGGGTTGACCGGTCACCGAGAAGGGCCCCTGCCCCGGCTTGCCGATCCGCCCGGTGGCGAGGTGGCAGTTCAGGATCGCATTGACCTTGTCGGTGCCGGAGGACGATTGGTTCACCCCCTGGCTGAAGATCGTGACGACCTTCTCGGTCCCGCACCACAGGTCGAAGAAGGCGCGCAGGTCGTCCTCGCCGAGCCCGGTCGCAGCAAGATCATCGGCCCCGGCCGCGCGCAGCGTGTCCTCGAGCCCCGAAAGGTTCCGGGCGAAATGCGCGTCGATCAGCCCGCGCCGGGCCACCTCGGCCAGCAGGCCGTTGAACAGGGCCACGTCCGCGCCGGGCGCGATGGGCAGGTGGAGGTCGGCCACCTCGCAGGAGGCCGTCCGGCGCGGGTCGATCACGACGATCTTCGTGCCGCGCGTCTCGCGCGCCGCGATGATCCGCTGGTAGAGGACCGGATGGCACCAGGCGAGGTTGGAACCGGTGAGCACGACCAGGTCGGCCTCGTCCAGGTCCTCGTAGGTGCCCGGCACCGTGTCCGTCCCGAAGGCCCGCCGATGTCCCGCCACGGTCGAGGCCATGCACAGGCGCGAGTTCGTGTCGATGTTCGCCGTACCCATGAACCCCTTGGCGAGCTTGTTGGCGACGTAGTAATCCTCGGTCAGCATCTGGCCCGAAACATAGAGCGCGACGCTGTCGGGCCCGTGTTCGGCGACCGCGTCGCGAAACCGAGCGGCGACCGTGTCGAGCGCACGGTTCCAGTCCGCGGGCTGCCCGCCGATCATCGGGGTGAGAAGCCGGCCTTCCATCCCCAGCGTTTCGCCCAGTGCCGAACCCTTGGAGCAGAGCCGTCCCCGGTTCGCGGGGTGATCGGGGTCGCCCGTCACGTCGAGCCCGCCCTGCCCGTCCGGGCGCAGAAGCACGCCGCAGCCCACCCCGCAATAGGGGCAGGTCGAGCGAATGGCTGTCCCGTCGCCGGTCGCCATCAGGCCGCGCTCCGCGCCGCGAGCTCGGCCGCATCGAGGAGCAGGCGCCCCTCCTCCACCCGGATCGGGTAGGTCGCGATGCGGCCCTCGTCGGCGCCCTGGGCTTCGCCGGTCTCGAGGCTGAAGACCCAGTTGTGGAGCGGACAGGTCACGTGGCGGCCGTGCACGATCCCCTCGGACAGTGGCCCGCCCTTGTGGGGGCAGCTGTCGGAGGCCGCGAAGACCTCGTCGGCGCCGGTGCGGAAGACCGCGACGCAGCCCGCGCGGGTTTTCACCAACCGTGCGCCGCGTTCCGGGATGTCGTCGATATGGCCGATGTCGATCCAGTTCATTCCGCAGCCTCCAGCATGAGATTTGCGAGCGGCGCGTAGCGCTCGGACTTGGCGACCTCCGCCGCCCAGGGGTCGGTGCGATAGACCGATTGCGAGATCTCGAAGCGCTCGACGAGCGCGGCGCGTTCCGCCCGGTCGCCCAACGTCTCCTGCACCCAGTCGAGCCCGACCTTGGCAACCCACTTGTAGGGGCGGTCGAGGTACTTGGCCTGTTCGCGGTAGAGCTGGATGAAGGCGGTGACCCATTCGACCACCTCGTCTTCGGTGGTCACGTTCACCAGAGGCTCGGTCTCCTTCACCTCCATGCCGGCGGCCCCCGCGACGGACACCTGGTAGCCGCTGTCGACGCAGACGACGCCCACGTCCTTACAGGTCGCCTCGGCGCAGTTCCTCGGGCAGCCCGAGACGCCGAGCTTGACCTTGTGCGGCGTCCACGACCCCCAAAGGAGCTTCTCGAGCCGGATGCCCAGCCCGGTGCTGTCCTGCGTCCCGAACCGGCACCAGTCCTTGCCCACGCAGGTCTTCACCGTGCGCAGGCCCTTGGAATAGGCGTGGCCCGAGACCATCCCGGCAGCGTTGAGGTCGCGCCAGATGTCCGGCAGGTCCTCTTTCTGCACGCCCAGAAGGTCGATGCGCTGACCGCCCGTCACCTTGACCGCCGCGCCGTACTTGTCGGCGGCATCCGCGATGGCGCGCAGTTCGGCCGCATCGGTCATCCCGCCCCACATGCGGGGCATGACGGAATAGGTGCCGTCCTTCTGGATGTTGGCGTGGTTGCGCTCGTTCACGAAACGGCTTTGCGGGTCGTCCATGTAGTCGAGCGGCCAGTCGGCCAACAGGTAGAAATTCACCGCCGGGCGGCAGACGTGGCAGCCGTTCGGGGTCTTCCACCCCAGCTCCTGCCAGACCGCGGGCTGCGATTTCAGCTCCTGCGACTTGATGAGCCGGCGCACGTCCTCGTGGGTGAGATCGGTGCAGCCGCAGACGGGTTGCGCCGCGGGCATGGCGAAATCGTCGCCCAGCGTTACGGCCAGCACCTGCTCGACAAGCCCGGTGCAGGTCCCGCAGGAATTCGACGCCTTGGTCGTGGCGCGCACGGCGCCCAGGTCCACTGCCCCGCCCTCGATCGCTTCGACGATGGTGCCTTTGCAAACGCCGTTGCAGCCGCAGATTTCCGCATCATCCGGCAAGGCTGCAACGGCTGCCAAAGGGTCCGCGGTGCCGCCCCCCTGGAATGCCGGGCCGAAGATCAGCGTGTCGCGCATGTCGGCGACATCGGTGCCTTCCTTGATGTGGTTGTAGAACCACGCGCCATCCGCCGTGTCGCCGTACATGACGGCCCCGACGATCCGGTTGTCCTGCAGCACGAGCCGCTTGTAGACGCCGCGCGCCGGGTCGCGGAAGACGATGTCCTCGCGCCCCTCGCCCTCGGCGAAGTCGCCCGCGCTGAACAGGTCGCAGCCAGTGACCTTCAGCTTGGTGGACACCTCCTTGTTCACGAACGCCGCCTCTTCGCCGAGCAGCGTGCTGGCCAGCACCTTCGCCTGGTCGTAGAGCGGCGCGACGAGGCCGAAGATCGCCCCGCGGTGTTCGACGCATTCGCCCAGCGCGAGCACGTCCGCGTCCGAGGTGATCATCCGGTCGTCCACGTGGATGCCCTTGCCCGTGGCAAGCCCGGCCGTCTCGGCCAGCTTGATGTTGGGCCGGATGCCGACCGCCATGACGAGAAGATCACAGGGCAGTTCCGTGCCGTCGTCGAGCCTGAGCGCCTTCACCCGCCCGTTCTCGCCGACGATCTCCTTCGAGTTCGCCTGGCACATGACCGTGATACCCTTGTCCGCGAGCGATTTGCGCAGGAGGTATCCGGCCGCCTCGTCGAGCTGGCGCTCCATCAGGTGGCCCATGATGTGCACGACCGCCACGTCGATGCCGCGCGCGGCCATGCCGGCCGCCGCCTCGAGCCCCAGGAGACCCCCGCCGATGACCACGGCCCTTGCGCCCGGCGTATCGCCCAGACCCATCATGGCCTGCGTGTCCTCGAGATCGCGGTAGGGGATCACGCCCTCGAGGTCATGGCCCGGCAGCGGGATCATGAACGGGTTCGACCCGGTGCCGAGAACGAGCTTGTCGTAGGGCACTTCGCCCTGCTCGCCGACGACCACCTTTCGCGCGCGGTCGATCTCGACCACGCGCTCGCCGAAGCGGCAGGTCACGCCGTTCGCGGCGTACCAGTCGGCATCGTGGGTGACGATCTCGTCGTAGGTCTTGTCGCCCGACAGGACCGGCGACAGCATCAGCCGGTTGTAGTTCCCGCGCGGCTCGGCGTTGAACAGGGTGACGTCATAGGCGTCGGGATCGGCATCGAAGAGATGCTCCAGCATCCGGCCCGAGGCCATACCGGCCCCGATGACAACGAGTTTCTGCGTCATGGCTTTCACTCCGCGGCTATCGCTTTGGGCGCCGGTTTCGCCTTGGGCGTGGCGCCGTGTTCGTATTCGTCGAGGAAGCCCAGGACCTCCTCGCGGTAGTGGTAGTAATCGGGATGTTCGAGCAGCGCCTTGCGGGTGCGCGGGCGCGGCAGGTCGACGTTGGTGATCTTGCCGATCGTGGCCTGCGGCCCGTTGGTCATCATCACCACGCGGTCGGCCAGCAGGATCGCCTCGTCCACGTCGTGGGTGACGCAGATCGCGGTGACCTTGGTGCGGCTCCAGACTTCCATGAGGACTTCCTGGAGCTCCCAGCGCGTCAGGCTGTCGAGCATCCCGAACGGCTCGTCGAGCAGCAGGAGCTTGGGCGACAGGGCGAAGGCCCGTGCGATGCCCACCCGCTGCTTCATGCCGTTCGACATGTCGGCGGCGGACTTGTCCATCGCGTCGCCCAGCCCCACCCGTTCGAGGTAGTATTCCACCACGTCCTGACGCTCGGCCTGGCTGGCTTTCGGATAGACCTTGTCGACCCCGATCGCGACGTTCTCCTTCGCGGTGAGCCACGGGAAGAGGTTTGGCGACTGGAACACGACCGCGCGTTCCGGGTCGGCCTCCACCACCTCCTTGCCGTCCAGCACGATCCCGCCCTTGGAGATCGCGTTGAGCCCGGCGGTCATGGTGAGCACCGTCGACTTGCCGCAGCCCGAGTGCCCGATGAGCGAGATGAACTCGCCCTTCTTCATCATGAGGTCGAAATCCTCGACCACGGTGAGCGGCCCCTTGGGGGTCGGGTAGACCTTGTGGACCTTGGAGAACTCCAGGTACCGGTCCTCGATCTTCGAGGCGGCCGCCTTCGCCTGGGCGGTGGGCAGCTCCGGCGTGTCGTGGATCGCCGTGACGTTGGGCAGCTCGCGGGTGCCCTCGACCTTGGCCTCGATCCCCACGTCCATCAGGTAATTCGTCACCTGCGCGCGCAGCGCCTTGAACGTCTCGTCGTGGTTCATGGCCGACCGGTCGCGCGGCCGCGCCAGCCCCACCTCGAACGCCTCTCCGAGCGTCCCGTCCGGGTTCAGCGCGATGATCCGGTCGGCGAGCAGGATGGCCTCGTCCACGTCGTTGGTGATGAGCACGCAGGTCTTCTTGTCGCGGTTCCAGATCTGTTCGATCTCGTCGCCGAGGTTGGCCCGCGTCAGCGCGTCGAGCGCCGACAGCGGCTCGTCCAGCAGCAGGACCTCGGGGTTCATGGCGAGCGCGCGGGCCACGTTGACCCGCTGGCGCATGCCCCCCGACAGCTCGGCCGGGCGGCGCCCGACGGCGTGGGTCAGCCCGACCATCTCGACGTATTTCGCGACGGTCGCCTCCTTCTCCGCGCGGGGCATTTTCGGGAAGACCGATTCCAGCGCCAGCATGACGTTGCCGTGCACCGTGAGCCACGGCATGAGCGAATAGCTCTGGAAGATCACGCCGCGCTCCGGTCCGGGGCCGTCGATCGGCCGGCCCTTGAAGCGGGCCTCGCCCTTCGTCGGGAATTCCAGGCCGGCCATCAGGTTGATGAGGGTGGTCTTGCCGGTGCCCGAGAAGCCCAGGAGCACCAGGAACTCGCCCTCCTCCACGCTCAGGTCGACGTCGCGCAGCACCGGGGTTTCGTGCACCCCTTCGCCGAAGCTCTTGGAGACGTTCTTGAATTCGATGACTGACATGGGGCTCACCGGTTGTTCGAGAAGGTGAAGGCGGATTGCAGCGCGTACATCACCCGGTCGAGCAGGAAGCCGATGATCCCGATGGTGAAGACGGCGACCATGATCCGGGCGAGCGACTGGCTGGAGCCGTTCTGGAACTCGTCCCAGACGAACTTGCCGAGACCGGGGTTCTGGGCGAGCATCTCGGCCGCGATCAGGACCATCCAGCCGACGCCGAGGCTCAGGCGCAGACCGGTGAAGATGAGCGGGAGCGCAGAGGGCAGCACCAGCTTGGTGATCTTCGTGCGCGTGTTCATCTTGAGCACCTTCGAGACCGAGACGAGATCCTTGTCGATCGAGGACACGCCCAGCGCGGTGTTGATGAGCGTCGGCCAGAGCGAACAGAGCGTCACGGTGATCGCCGAGATGATGAAGCTCTTGGGCAGAAGCCCCTCGGTGCCCGAGGCGGCGACGGCGGAGACGATCATCGTCACGATCGGCAGCCAGGCCAGCGGGCTCACGGGCTTGAAGATCTGCACGAGCGGATTGATCGCGGCGTTCGCGGTGGGCGAGAGCCCCGCGACGATGCCCAGCGGAATGGCGATGAGCGAACCGATCAGGAAGCCGAAGAACACGGTCTGGATCGAGGTCCAGATCTGGTCGTAGTAGCTCGGCGCCCCGGTGAACGGGATGTCGCGCACGTCCTCGGGGCGGCCCTGCTCGAGCATGCGTTCGTTGCGCGCCTCGACGCGGGCCAGGTGGTCGGCCTCCTTTGCGGCCTTGTCCACGGCGTCCTGGTGCAGGCTCACGACCTCGGTCCAGACCGCGGCGGGGCCGGGAATGGCGCCGAGCGAGGTCTGCACGCGCGGGGCCAGCGTGCCCCACAGGAGCAGGAACGCGGCGATGGCCAGAAGCGGCACGCCCAGCAGGCGCCACAGGTCCTTCATCTGCGCCTTCGGGTTGTCGCCGGCGATGGCTTTCAGGATCGGTGTGATCCAGGCGAGGCCGAGGACCCGGAAGTAGGAGTCGGCCTTGTTGATGCGGGTAAAGCGCCGGGCCTTGCGGGTCTCGGCATCCGCGAAATTGGGATCGACGGTGGTCATGGTCACGTCCTCGGTGGAATGGATGGGGCGCTCCTCCGCCCGTCGAGCGATGTCGCTCGGGTGGGCGGAGGAGCGGCGTGTCAGCCCTGGATCTCGTTGCCGACGACGCGCTGGTCGCCCTTCAGGCCGATCGGCAGGCTGTCGAGATAGGCATTGGGCTGCGTGCCATCGAAGGGGATGCCGTCGATGATGTCCTCGGCCGGGGTCGGCGCCTTGTAGCCGTCCTCATCCGCGCCGGGGAACATGTCGGGGGTGGCATGGCCTTCCTCGATCAGCAGCGCGGCGGCCTCCATGAAGATCCCCGGCTTGTAGACCGAGCGCGCGACCTCGTCGTACCAGCTGTCGGGCTTGGCTTCGGCGATCTGGCCCCAACGGCGCATCTGCGTCAGGTACCAGACGGCGTCGGAGTAGTAGGGATAGGTCGCGTTGTAGCGGAAGAAGACGTTGAAGTCGGGCACCGGGCGGGTGTCGCCCTTCTCGTATTCGAAGGTGCCGGTCATCGAATTGGCGATGACCTCGTAGTCGGCGCCCACGTATTCCGGGCGCGACAGGATCTCGACCGCCTCTTCACGGTTGGCGTTGTCGTTCTCGTCCAGCCACATGGCCGCGCGGATCAGCGCCTTGGTCACGGCGAGCGTCGTGTTGGGGTATTCCTCGGCGAACTCGGCGGTGATGCCGAAGACCTTCTCCGGGTTGTTCTTCCAAAGCTCGTAATCGGTGATGACCGGCACGCCGATCCCCTTGAACACCGCCTGCTGGTTCCACGGCTCGCCCACGCAGTAGCCCGAGATCGTCCCGGCCTCGAGCGTGGCGGGCATCTGGGGCGGCGGGGTGACAGAGAGGAACGCTTCCGCGCCGATCTGCCCGGTCACGTCCTCGGGCGAGTAGTAGCCCGGTTCGATCCCGCCGGCGGCGAGCCAGTAGCGCAGTTCGTAATTATGGGTCGAGACCGGGAAGACCATGCCCATGTTGAAGGGTTTGCCCTGGCTGTTGAATTCCTCGATCACCGGCTTGAGGTGGGAGGCGGAAATGGGGTGCTCCGGCAGCCCGTCCTCGTTCATCGGCAGGCCCGGCTTCATCATCTCCCAGACCTCGTTCGACACGGTGATGCCGTTGCCGTTCAGGTCCATCGAGAAGGGCGTGACGATGTGCGCCTCGGTCCCGTAGCCGATCGTCGCGGCCAGCGGCTGACCCGCCAGCATGTGCGCGCCGTCGAGCGTGCCGGAGATGACGCCGTCCAGCAGCACCTTCCAGTTGGCCTGGGCTTCCAGCGTGACGAAGAGCCCCTCGTCGTCGAAGAAGCCCTGCTCGTAGGCCACCGCGAGCGGCGCCATGTCGGTGAGCTTGATGAAGCCGAAGGTGAGAACGTCCTTCTCCAGGTCCAGCATCTCGGCCAGCGCCGGGCTGGTCAGCGCGGTGGAGGCGGCGAATGCGATGAGCGTCTTTTTCATGCGTCAGGTTTCCTTGTGTCTCGCGGGCCGGGGCCCGAAACGAAAAAAGCCGTCCGAACTTCGTCGCGGAGGGAGGTCGCGACGCGGTTCGAGCGGCTTTGCTCAGGTGTGTCCCAGTCACTGGGAGAATTCCGTGGGCGGACATCGTTGTCCGTCTGGTTTCCACGTTGCCCCCGCGACACCCCGGCGTGCAATCGGGCCGTGGCCCACGGCGCGGGAAAATTGCCGCGATGCAGAAAATGCTCAGTTCCTGTGCAGATTTTTCGGGGCGATGATGGCATCGGGGTCAAAACTGCGCCGGTCGAAGAAGGTATCCGGCGGAAGGAAGAGGCGGCCGGAGCCGCTCGCGACCGGGGTTTCGACCTCCACGGCCCCCTCGATCTTGGACGAGGCGCCCGGCAGGTCCGGGGCGATTCCCTCCAGCGCGGCGCGATAGAGGTCGGGGCGGAACACGCCCTTGGCCTTCTCCACGGCGACGGTCCGGTCGAGCCCCATGCGCGCGGCCAGCTGATGGGCGATCCATTGCGCCTGGCTGCGCCACGGGAAGGTCGCCGCCCCCCGGTGGAACTCGACAAACCCGTCGACCTGCCGCTGCTCACCGGTCGGTGCCACGGTGAAGGTGCCCGACAGCGCCCGGTCGATGATCTCGGGCGGCAGATCGAGGAATTCGGGGCGGGCCAGCAGTTCGGCGGCCAGCACCCGGCTGTCGGGGTTCGCGAGCCACCGCCCCGCGTGCCAGACCGCGCGGATCAGGCGTGCGGAAAGCTCGGGCTCGGACGCGGCCCAGTCTTCGCGGACGGCAAGCACCTTTTCCGGGGCGAACGACCAGATCGCCGATCCCGGCAGAAGGAGCGCGCCGACGCCCTGCTCCACCGCGATCGACCCCCAGGGCTCACCCACGCAGAACGCGTCGATCTCGCCCGCCTTCAGCGCCTCGGCCATCAGTGGAGGCGGAACGGTCCGGATGTCGACGCCCTGCGGTGCGGGAAGACCGAGGGCGGACAGCCAGTAGTAGAGCAGTTCCGCGTGCATGGAGAACGGGAACGGCACACCGACCCGGAGCGGCCCCCGCGCGGCAGCGATCAGCGCCCGGCCCGCGGCGGCCGCGTCACGAAAATCGAAGCCGTGCCCCGCGTCGCGCAGCCGCTGCGCAAGCGCAAGGTTCACGCCGACCACGTTGCCGTTCACCGACAGGACCGAGATGGCCGAGAGCGCTGTCGTGTTGCCCCCGACGCCGAGCGCCGCGGCGACCGGCACCGGCGACAGCATGTGGGCCGCATCCACGCGGCCGAAGACCAGCAGATCGCGCAGCGAGGACCAGGACGGCGCGCGCACCAGGTCCAGCGCCAGCCCCTCCTGCGCGGCAAAGCCCATCTCCTGGGCCACCACAAGCGGCGCGGCATCGACCAGCGGGATGAACCCGACCGAAAGCGCGGGGCCCCTCATGACAGGAGCCCGAAGGTGGTGACGAGCGCCTGCGCCACGTCGGCCAGGCGCTTGCCCTGGTCCATCGCCGTCTTGCGCAGAAGCGCGTAGGCTTCGTCTTCGTCGATGCCCCGCGCCTTCATCAGGAGGCCCTTGGCACGGTCGATCACCTTGCGCTCCTCGAGCGCGCGCTTGGTGGTCTCGAGCTCGGTACGCATCCGGCTGAACATGTTGAAACGCGACACGGCCGCATCGAGTATCGGCTTGAGCCGGTCCGAATGCAGCCCGTCCACGACGTAGGCGGACACCCCCGCCTCGATCGCCGCGCGCGTGAGGCTTTCGTCCGACCGGTCAACGAACATGGCCACCGGCCGTTCGAGCGGTCCCGTGGCCATCGCCATCGCTTCGAGCATGTCGCGCGACGGGTTCGCGATGTCGATCAGCACGACGTCGGGATTGAGCCCGGTGATGTGCTCGGCCAGGTCCGCGGCCCCGGTCAGTACGTGCACCTCGACGTTGCCCGTGGCGTGCAGGCTCTCGGAGATGAGCGCCGCCCGGTCCGGGTCGTTCTCGATCACTGCGATGGAAAGAGGGCCGTTCATGCGCCACAGCAAACGCAGCCCTCGGGGAATGTAAAAAGGAACCCGGTGCCGCGTGCCGGGATGGGCGGCTGCGCGTCCGGTTTGCGGCGCACCCTGCTGAATGTGCGGGCGCCAAGCCCAAGATTTGAGCGCTGGCGACATGAGCCGCATGGTGCGCCGGGGGCGGAGGATGCTGTCGCACCCCTCCGGCCCCCTTTTCGCCAGGCGCCCGCGATCCGGTGGCCTTTTTGAAGCTCCGTCAGCGCCGTTGGCCGATAGCGGAGATGCCGAGGGCTGCGAGGATGATCAGGCCCATCGTCAGGTCGCGGAAGAAGGGGTCGATGCTGAGGATGTTGAACCCGTTGTTGACCAGCGCCAGCAGGAACACCCCGGCCACCGAGCGCCACACGGCCCCCTGCCCGCCATAGATGCTCGTCCCGCCCAGGATGACGGCGGCGATGGCCTGGAGCTCCATCCCCTCGCCTGCCGACGCCTGCCCCAGCGCGACGCGCGAGGTGGCGATGATCGCGGCAAGCCCCGCGGCGAGACCGGCAAGCGAAAAGGCCGCGATCTTGACCCGGTTGGTCCGGATGCCCGACAGGATCGCTGCCTCTTCGTTCCCGCCGACTGCGAAGATGCGCCGCCCCAACGTGGTGCGGTTGAGCAGGAAGGTCAGCAGCACCGCGAATATGACCATAAGCCAGATCGCGTTGAAGACACCCAGGAACCGTTCGCGGCCGAGCCAGGTGAAGGCGTCGATCCGGGCCGAGATCAGGCGGCCGTCCGACACCGCGATGGCGATGCCTTTGAAGATCAGCGCGGTGGCGATCGTGGCGAGGAAGGAATGCACCTTGAGCGCGGTGATGACGATCCCGTTCGCGCAGCCCAGCAGGAACCCGACCAGCGGGGCGAGCGCGAGACCCAGGTAGGGATCGACATTGACCGCGAGCCACGCAGAGGTGACCGACCCCATCGCGAAGATCGCGCCGACGGACAGGTCGAAGCCGCCCACGATGATGACCAGCGTCATCGCCGAGGCCATGATGGCGAGCGGCGCGTTCTGGTTGAGGATGTTGAGCAGGTTGCGCGCGGTCAGGAAGCTGTCGGAGGACACCGAAAGCACCGCCATCAGCAGAACGATGAGAACCAGAACCGCGTAGGTCTGCAGGAAAGTGAAAATGCGGTCCCGTGTCATGTCACGCCGTCCTTCATGCCTTGGTGGTTGAACAGGGCCGTCAGCACGTCGCCGACGTTCACCCGGTCGGGGTCGATCTCGTCCACGAGCGTGCCGCGATCGACCAGGAAGGCCCGCGTTGCGAGCCCCAGCACTTCCTCGATCTCGCTGGAAATGAGCAGGATCGCGACGCCCGACTTCGCGAGCCGGACGATCTCGTTGTGGATCGTCTCGCGCGCGCCGACATCGACACCGCGCGAGGGTTCGTCGAGGATCAGGACGCGCGGGTCACCGGCCAGCCATTTGCCGATCAGCACCTTCTGCTGGTTGCCCCCGGAATAATTCGACACGTCGCCGTCGAGGATCGCGGGGCGCACGTCGAGTTGCTCGATCAGCCTTTTCGCGATGCCGCGTTCTGTCTTCTGCGCGACCACGCCGCCGCGGGCGACGCGGCCAAGGTGCGGCAGCGAGATGTTCGCGCGCACCGGCAGCGACATGACAAGGCCCTGGCCCCGCCGGTCCTCGGGCACCATGACGACGCCCGCCTCGGTCGCGCCGCTGATGCTGCGGTTCTGCAATGGCTGACCGCCGATCTCGACCGTGCCCTGGGCGCGGTCTGCCCCGATGATGGCGCGCGCGATCTCGGTTCGCCCGGCGCCCACGAGCCCGGCCAGCCCGACGATCTCTCCGGCCCGGATCTCGAGCTGGTCGACCCGCGTGCCGTTGGGCGAGAACAGGTCGCGCACGGACAGCACGACCTCGCCCACGTCGCGGGGTTTGGGCGGGTAGAGCGTTTCGGATTTCACCCCGCCCAGCATGGCAGACACGAGGCTCGCCTTGGTCTCTCCCGCCGTATCGCGGGTCTGCACGAGTTCGCCGTTGCGCAACACCGTCACCCGGTCGGTGACATCGAGCACGTCGTCGAGGAAATGGGTCACGTAGATGACCGACCGCCCCTCGTCGCGCAGCTGGCGCATGATGCGGTGGAGCTGGTCGATCTCGGCCTTCGAAAGCGAGGCCGTCGGTTCGTCCATGACGATCACCCGCGCCTCGCGTGCCAGCGCGCGCAGGATCTCGATCTTCTGCTGTTCAGCGATCGTCAGATGCGCGGCCAGCGCGTTCGGCTCCACGTGTAGGCCGCTTTCCTCCATCAGGGCGGCAAGCCGGTCCGCCTCGGTGCGCCGGAGCACGCCGCGGCGGTGGTCCTCCAGCCCGAGAAACACGTTCTGCGCCGTGGTGAGTGCCGGAACGAGCTGCAATTCCTGGTGCATGATCGCCACGCCGTTGGCGAGCGCCGTGGGCGTGTCCCAGCGATCCTGCGTGCGGCCGTTGACGGCAATCTCGCCGCGGGTGGCGCGGTAGTAGCCGCCGAGCACCTTGCCCAGCGTCGACTTGCCCGCGCCGTTCTCGCCGATCAGGCCGTGGATTTCGCCCGGGCGGATGTCGAGGTCCACGCCGGAGAGGACCTCGACATCACCGAAGCGCACGCCGATGCCGCGCACCGACAGGATGGCGTCGGCATTCACCGGGCCACCGAGGCGTCGCGGTCGACGGAACCGTCCGCCGCGATCACCACGCCGTAGTCGCGCTTGGCCGCCTCGCGGCTGACCAGCCCGCGCCGGACGTCACGCGCGACGTCGTCGAAGGCGCGTTTCATCGGGTCACCGTTGCCGCCGCCCCCGCCGGTACGGGTTTCGACGACCGTGCGGGCGGGCAGCGCGCGGGCGCGCATCTTGAGCGGATGCTCCGTGTCGCTGTCGGGGAAGCTCAGCGTGATTTCAGGCCCTTGCCCGTCGCCGCCGCCGTTCAGGCCCCAGGCCGGGGTCTTCGAGCGTTCGAACCAGATCGCCCCGTAGCAATCCTCGAGCATCCGGTAGCGCCGGATGACGCCGAAGCCGCCGCGATGCTGTCCCGGCCCCGCGCTGTCGGGGCGGATCGAGAACTCCTCGAGCCGGACCGGGAACTTCGTCTCCATGACCTCGGCGGGGATGTTGCGGAAGCCGCCGTTGACCAGGTTGATCAGCGCGCTTTCGCCGTCGCTGTCGGCCCGGCCGCCCCAGCCGCCCGCGGTCGGCTCGATCGAGATCCACTGCCCGCGCTTGGGATCGACGGAGAAAAAGCCGACCACCATCGAGTCGCCGTAATGCGCGGCTGTCGAGCGTTCCGGCATCGCCTCGGACAGGCAGGAGATGAACAGGTCTGCCAGGAGCCCGAGCCCGGTGAAGTACCATTCGCAGGCCGCGGGTTCACGGGCGTTGAACATGCACTCGTCGGGCAGGATCACGTTCATCGTCTCGAACGAGCCGCCGGTGATCGCGCGGTCGGGCGAGATCATGGTCTTGTAGGCCAGCCGCAGGAGCGACTCCGTCTGGCTCGCCCCGCAGTTCACCGACCCCGCGACCGGCCCGGAAGTGCCGGTGAGATCCACGATCAGCTCCTCGCCCTTCACCGTCAGGGTGAGTTTCACCTTCACCGGATCGGTGCCGACGCCGTCGTTGTCGAGGAACCCCTCGCGGCTCCAGGTGCCGTCCTTGATCGCCGCGATGGCTTCGCGGTCCATGTGGCGCGCCTGCTCGAAGATGTTCTGGCAGGCCGCACGGTACGTGTCGGCGCCGATCTTGTTCAGAAGCTGGCCCAGCCGCCGCTCGCCGGTGCGGATCGCGGCGATCTGCGCGCCCAGGTCACCGATGGTGGCGCCTTCGAGGCGGGTGTTGAGCTTGAGGTGGTCGTACCACTCGCGCACGCGCTGGCCCCGGCTCACGATCCGTGTCGGCCCGAGGCGCAAACCCTCCTGGTAGATGTCGGTCGAAGACATGGTCGAGCCCGGGTCCATCGCGCCGATGTCGTTCCAGTGCGCCCGCGCGGCCCCGAAGCCCACCAGGTCGCCCTCGTGGAAGATCGGCCCGATGGCGGTCACGTCATGCAGGTGCGTGCCCTGCATGTAGCTGTCGTTCATGATGAAGATATCGCCTTCGTGGATATCGTCGCCGTAGTAGTCCTTCACGTGGCGCACGCAGACGTCGATGGCCCCGATGAAGAGCGGTACGCCGGTCGACTGGCCCAGCATGTTGCCGTGCTCGTCCATGAGCGCGACGGCGCTGTCCTTGCCTTCGTAGATGATCGCCGAGTGGGCGGAGCGCCACAGCGAGGCGTTCATGTCCTGTGCACAGGAGATGACGAAGTTGCGGACGACTTCGGTGGTGATTGGATCGGCCGTGGTCATGTCGCTTACTCCTTCACAAGGCTCATGTGGCCGCCGTCGATCAGCTGGGCGGTCCAGCCGGGGGGCAGCAGGGTGGTCGAGGTCACCTCTTCGATGATGGCAGGCCCTTGCACCTTCTCACCGTCCGAAAGGCTGTTGCGGTCGAGGATGGCGGTGGTCCTGGGCTCGCCCGAGAACCAGACCTGCCGCTCGCGCGCCGGTTTCGGCTCCTCCCGTTCGGGCGGGGCATTGTCCGGGCGTTCGAGCCGGCCCAGCGCGGCGAGGCGGATGTTGGCCATCTCGACGCGGTTCTCCGGGCTGTTGTGCCCGTACTGCCGTTCGTAGGCCGCGTCGAAGTCGGCGCGCACCTTGTCCATGTCGATGGGCCCGTCGTCGAGCGCGATGGTCAGCACGTACTCTTGGCCGTAGTAGCGGAAGTCGATCGCGCGCTCGAACGAGACGCGCTCGCCCTCGATACCTTCTTCGGACAGGTAGTCGCGCCCCTTCTGCTCGAGCCGGTCGAAAGCCGTGTCGATCGTCTCGGGTTCGATCAGGTCCAAGAAGCTGTAGAGCGTTTCCTTGAAGTCGTGGCGCACGTCGGTCTGTAGCATCCCCCAGGCCGAGAAGGCGCCGGGGTGGACCGGGATGATGACCTCGGAAATCTCCAACTCCTCGGCCAGAGCCGCGGCCTGGGCGGGCCCTGCCCCCCCGAAGGCGACGAGAGAGAATTCCCGTGGGTCGATGCCGCGCTGGACGGTGATGGTGCGGATCGCGTCGGCCATCTTGGCGTTCACGATATCGATCACGCCGCGCGCCATCTCCTCGGCGTTCATGCCGAAGTCTTCGCCAAGCTTGGCAAGCGCCGCGGCCGCCGCATCGCGGTCGAGCGTCATGTCGCCGCCCGAGAAGTTCGCGCCGTCGAGGCGTCCGAGGACCAGGTTCGCGTCCGAGACGACCGGCTCGGTGCCGCCGCGCCCGTAGCAGACCGGCCCGGGGGTCGAGCCCGCCGATTGGGGACCGACGCGCAGCGCGCCGGCCTCTTTCCAGGCGATGGAGCCGCCGCCTGCGCCGATCACGTGGATATCGACGACCGACATCTGGATCGGTAGCCCCTCGAGATGGGCTTCGTTCGACGCGGACGGCAGGCCGTCGATCACCAGCGACGCGTCGAACGACGTGCCGCCCATGTCCACGCAGATCAGGTTCGGACGCCCCGTCGAGGCCGATAGCGCCTTGCCCCCGATCGCACCGCCGACGGGGCCGGAGAGCAGCGTCTGGAGCGGCGTTTCCGCCGCGGCCGCCGCCGTCATCACGCCGCCGTTCGACTCCATGACGTGAAGCGCGCCGCCGTCGGGCAGCCGGTCGCCCATCTCGTCCTGGAGGGTCGAGATGTACTTGCGCACCACGGGCGCGAGATAGGCGTCCGTCACGGTTGTCGAGGTGCGTTCGAATTCGCGCCACTCGGGCGACACCTTGTGCGACAGGACAATCTGCACGTCCGGCAGCCGCTCCTGCAGGTAGTCGCGCACGGCGATCTCGTGGGCCGGGTTGTTGAAGGAGAACAGGAGCGAAATGGCGATCGCCTCGTAGTTCTCGCGCCCGCAGGCTTCGACCAGGGCGTCGAGGTCGGACAGGCGCAGCGGCTCAAGCTCGGTCCCGTCGGCGGCGATGCGCCCGCCCACCGTGTAGGTGTGCTCGATCGGGGTGAGCGGCTCCGGCTTGTTCCAGCGGATCGAGAAGATCTCGCCCCGGTCGTTGCCCTGGATCGTGTAGATGTCGCGGAAATTCTCGTTCGTCACCAGCGCGATCTTGGAGCCGCGCCGGGTGAGCAGCGCGTTCAGGCCGACGGTGGTGCCGTGGACGAAGAAGGCCATGTCGCCATCGCCGCCCAGGACGGAGTCGATGCCTTCCAGAACAGCGAGGGCCGGGTTGTCCGGCGTCGAGAGAACCTTGGTCGCGCCACAGCGCCCGGTTTCGACGTCCTGGTAGACAATATCTGTGAATGTGCCGCCGATATCAGCGGACACGCGGTAGCTCTTGCTCATGGTAACGCCCTTCGGTGTCAGTCGGCCGGGACGCGCGCAGGCGCATCCCGGGCCGTTGTTTGCATTACTGTTCCCACTCGCCGGTGAAGTCCGGGTTGGCCTCCAGGACCTCGGCGTCGATGAGGGCCTGGACGGGACCGGCCTCATCCATGTTGATCGACTGGGTGACCGGCTTGCCCTCGATCGCGTTGGCGATCTGTTCCATCGCGAGCGCGCCCATCGTCTTGGGGAAGTAGGCCAGCGTCGCGTCCCAGCGCCCTTCGCGGATCGCGTCGATCGCGATGGCCGCGGCCCCGCCCCCTGAGAGGTAGAGCTCGGACGGGTCGATGCCCGCGGATTCGAGCGCGATCTCGACCCCGATCAGGTGCTGGTCGGCGTTGGAGAGGACGACGTCCACGTCCGGATTGGCTTGCAGGATGTCGGACATCGCCTGAAGGCTGGGGTCCGGCGCGTAGTATCCTTCGCCGATCGCCACGATCTCGATGTTGTCGTGCTCGCCCAGCACCTTCTCGTAGGTCTCGAGGCGCAGGTTGTCGAAGGGGAAGATCTGGGCCCCGATGATGACCACGACGTTGCAGGGATCGAGGTCGGCGCAATATTCGACGACCCCCTCGGCCTGGGTGGTCGCGCCCGGCACCGGCGGCGAGGCCGCGGTCACGGTGATGCCGTCGACCTGAGGATCGAGCGAGTTGAGGTCCGGGCCCACCGGGAACAGCACGGTCCCGACCGGGATGCCCTCGGCCACGACCTGTTCGAAGGCGCCCGCGATCCCGACGGAATCGTTGGGCGCCACGATCATGCCGGCGTAGCGGCCCGAGGCCAGCGCATCCTCGATCTGGCTGTATTGCACGGCCGCGTCGAACTGGCCGTCGAGGATCTCGGTGTCGTAGCCGCGCTCGGCCGCCACTTCCTGAACCCCCTCGTAGGTCGCCTGGTTGAACCCGTTCTGCGACGTGGATGCGAAGTAGGCGATGGTGCCCTCCGCGTTCGCGACGCCTGCGACGAGCGCAAGGGCCGTGCTGGCCGAAAGCAGTGTCTTCAAGGTGGTCATGGAGCGGTCTCCCCGTTGTGAGTGGTGGTGTCGTTTTTTGTCTTCGTTGCGTTTTAGCTTGCTCATAATGCAAACTTAATGCAAGAATTATTTTTATGACGACACACCGCGACAAAAAACCCGCAAAAGCAGCGCCCGCACGTAAGAAGCGCGGCGCATTGATGGTGCATGAAAGACTGCGCGACGCGATCCAGTGGCTGCGGATCGAGCCGGGAACCGCGCTCGACGAGGTCGCCCTGGCCAAGGAATACGAGGTATCCAGGACCCCGATTCGCGAGGCGCTGCTGCTTCTCGCGAACGAGGGGTTCGTCCAGTTCCTTCAGAACCGCACGACGATCGTGGCGCCGCTGTCGCTCCACAACCAGGCCGCCTTCCTCGACACGTTCATCCTGCTCTCGCGCGGACTCGTCCGTGCGGCGGCGCTGAACGGCGGGGCGGACCGCAAGGAATTCGATGCCTTCGTAAAAGCCTATGGCGCGAAGCTCGAGGAGGGGGACCTGGAAGCGGCCTTCCGCGCACAGCTCGACCTCTACCGGCGGGTCGCGACGCTTGCCGACAACCGCTTCCTCGAGAAGTACTTCGTGGAAGCGCAGGACGCCTCGGTGCGCATCAAGCTCCTGTATTTCTTCCCCCATCTCGATGCCGCTGGCCGGGCGAAAGCGATCGACCACCTCGCGAAAGTGGCCGACGCGATCGTGACCGGCGACGCGGAAGGGGCGGACGCGGCGGTGTCGCGCGCGATCCTGTTCGAGCTCGAGGTGATCCAGCGCGGCCTGGGCCCGCGCTTCGGTCACAGGATGTCACTGGACCCGGGTGGTCCCGAAGCGGGAGACGACTGATGAGCATCTTCGCCACGCGCCGGACCCGTGCGGCCAAGCTTCTCAAGAAGGCCGGCCTTGGCGCCGCGGCCTTCGTGCCGGGGCCGAACTTCGCCTACCTCACCGGCGTGCACCTGCACCTGATGGAGCGCCCCACCCTCTTCGTGCTCACCGCCGAGGGGGACATTTTCGCGATGATGCCCGCGCTCGAGCGGCAGAAGTGGGGCGATGCGCTGCCGGAGGCCGAAACCATCTACTGGACCGACGAGGACGGGCCCGAGGCCGCCTTCACCGCCTTGGCCGACACGCTCGGCCCGTCCCTGCCGCTGGGTGTCGAGGGGCTCCGCATGCGTGCCTCGGAATACCGCGCGCTGGCCGGGCATCTCGGGGCGGATGCGCTCGTGGACGCCGACCCGGCACTGGCCGAGCTGCGCCTCGTGAAAGACGCCGAGGAGATCGCCCAGCTGCGCCGCGCCGTCGAGATCAGCGAACAGGCCCTTGGCGAAGTGTTCGACGCGGGCGTCGGCGGGCGCACCGGCCACGATATCGCCGGGCGGCTCAAGGCCGCGATGCTGGCCCACGGTGCCATCGGCTTCGCTTTCGAGCCCATCGTGCTCAGTGGCGGCGAAGCGGCGAACCCGCACGGGGACGTGAGCGACCGGGTCGTGAGCCCCGGCGACCCGCTTCTCATCGACTTCGGGGCGAGCTGGGGCGACATGCACGCCGACATCACGCGCACCGCCTTCTGCGGCCATGCGAGCGACGCCCACGCAGCGGTCTACGACACCGTGCGCGAGGCCAACGCGCGCGGTCGCGACGCGGTGCGCTCCGGTGCCCCGGTGGGTGCCGTGGACGACGCGGCAACGGGCGTCCTCGAAGCCTCCCCCTTTTCCGACCTGATCCTGCACAAGACGGGGCACGGGCTGGGCCGTGAGGTCCACGAGGTGCCGCCGGTGATGCGCAAGAATGGCGACCCGCAACGGGCCGGCATGGTCTTCACCATCGAACCCGGGCTCTACCGCGCCGGCGACATCGGGGTGCGGATCGAAGACGACGTCGTCGTGACCGACACCGGTTGCGATTGCCTGACATCCTTCACACGGGAGCTCGTGATCCTTGACTGATGCATGCCGCCCTCTCCACCAATTCGAAACCGCCGTTCAGCAGGTGGGCTGGTCCAGCCTGTTCCCCGCGCTCGACGAGCTGTGCCAGACCATCATAGGCCACCGCCTGTTCTCCTGCTCGACCTTCCGGATGGAAGGCCCGCAGAAAGGCGTGGCCGCGCGCATCTATACCAGCGACGAGGTGAACTACCCGCGCTCCGGCGAGAAGGAGATCGTGCCGAACCGCTGGACCGAACAGGTGATCGCGGGACGCCAGATCTTCGTCGCGAACTCGGTCGAAGCGTTCGCCGACGTCTTCGCCGATCACGAACGGATCGCGTCGCTGGGCCTCGGGTCCGTGGTCAACATCCCGGTCATCCTGCGCGGCGATTTCATCGGAACCGTCAATCTCCTGCACGAAGCCGATTACTACGGGGCAGAGAAGCTGGCCCAGATCACGACGATCATCCTGCCTGCCATCGTGACGTTCGGGCTGTCTTCCGAGGCCGCCTGGCGCCCGGCGGATCCCGCCGCGCTGACCTAGGACACCCCGAACGAAAAGGCTCCCGCCCGAGGGCGAGAGCCTGTCGCGTCACGCATCCCGCACCGGCGGGCGGTCACCAGGCGTTGTAGGCCAGGTATTTGCCGGACATCTCGATCTTAACACGGTCGCCCTTCTCGTGCGGCACGCGCACGACCTGCATGTCGAAATCGATGGCCGACATGATGCCGGTGCCGAACTTCTCCTCGATCAGCGCCTTGATGGTCGGGCCGTAGACCCCGACGATCTCGTAGAGACGATAGATGCAGGGATCGGTCGGCACGCTTTGCTCCCACACCTTGGTGGGCGGCTCTTCCAGGACGCTCACCGCCTCCTGCGGCAGGCCCATGACCGAGACCAGCGCCTCGGCCTTGTCCTTGGAAAACCCGTTCATGCCCATGCAGGCCGAATGGGTCCAGACCGGCGACATGTCGATCTTTTCCGCGATCTCTTCCCAGGTGAGGCCGGCCTGTTTCTTGGCCGACAGGATCATCATCGTGACGTCTTCCTTCGTCATCATGGACGGCACTTCAAAATTGTCTTTCATCGGGTCCTCCGTTGAACGGTTGCAGGTTCGGGCCGCGCGCCCTCATTCGTTGACGGCGCGCAGCGGGGGCTTGTCGGGATTGTCCTCGGTCGCCGGGGCGGCGGCCTGGTCGATGCGGACGGTCTCGGGGCGCAGGTCCTCGCCCTCGATCCGTTCGCCGGCCATCTCCTTCGAGCGCTGGCCCAGGAACTGAACGAGGTGATTGCGGATCGTGTAGTAGTTCGGATGCTCCACGATCTCCGTGCGGTTGCGTGGCCGGGGGATCGAGATCTCCACGGACTCCGCCACCCGCGCGTAGGGGCCGTTCGTCATCAACAGGATGCGGTCGGCCAGCAGGATCGCCTCGTCGATGTCATGGGTGATCATGAACACCGTCTGTTCGGTCCCGCCCCAGATCTTCAGAAGCTCGTCCTGGATCGTGCCCCGCGTCAGCGCGTCCAGCGCGCCGAAGGGTTCGTCGAGGAGAAGCAGCTTGGGGTGATTGGCGAACGCCCGCGCGATCGAGACGCGTTGGCGCATGCCGCCGGACAGCTGGCTGGGCTTTCGGTGGACCACGTCCCCCTCGAGCCCCACCTTGGCCAGGTAGTCGCGGGCATGCGCTTCCACCTTGTCACGCGGCCAGTCCGGGTAGCGCGCCTTCACGCCGAAGATGACGTTCTTGAGCGTCGAGAGCCACGGCAGGAGCGAGTAGTTCTGGAACACCACGCCCCGGTCGAGGGACGGCCCCGCCACCTCGAGCCCGTCCATCTTGACCACGCCCGAAGTCGGCTCGGCCAAACCCGCGAGGATGTTCATGATGGTGGACTTGCCGCAGCCGGAGTGGCCCAGGATGCAGACGAATTCGCCTTTCTCGATGCCGAAGCTCGCGTTTTCGAACACGGTGAGCGTGCCGCCCTGCCCGTCCGGAAACCGCTGCGTCAGCCGTTCGATGCTGAGAAAAGGTTTGGACATTGGAATTCTCCTTACTCTGCGTAGGCCACGGCGCGCTGGAGGACCGCGAAAGCCGAGTCCAGCAGCATGCCGACGACGCCGATCATGAGGATCGAGAAGATGACGGAGGTGAGGTCGAGGTTGTTCCACTCGTTCCAGACGTAGTAGCCGATGCCCGTACCGCCCACGAGCATCTCGGCGGCCACGATCACCAGCCAGGCGATCCCGATCGAGATGCGCATCCCCGTGATGATGGTCGGCGCAGCGGCCGGCAGGATCACGGTGAACGCGGTCTTCAGGCTGCCCAGCTCATGGGTCCGGGCCACGTTGACCCAGTCCTGCCTGACCCCGGCCACGCCGAAGGCCGTGTTGATCAGCATCGGCCATATCGAGCAGATGAAGATCACGAAGATCGCGCTCGCCTCGCTGTCCTGGATGATGAACAGCGCAAGCGGCATCCACGCCAGGGGCGAGATCGGGCGCAGCACCTGGATGAACGGGTTGAATGCCTTGTAGGCGACCCGGCTCATCCCGATCAGGAAGCCCAGCGGAATGGCGACAAGCGCGGCCATGAGATAGCCCGACAGCACCCGGTAGATCGAGTAACCGATCTGGATGCCGATCCCCTTGTCGTTCGGGCCGGCGTCGTAGAACGGGTCGCTGAGCTGTTCCCAGGCCTTGACCAGCACGTCGGACGGCGGTGGCACGCCCGCGCGTTCCTGGCCGAGCCCCATGAGACGCTCGTATTCCGTCAGGTCCTCGGCGGCCTTCTGGGCGGGTATGGCGGCCTCCCAGATCAGGAGGCCGACCACCAGCATCACGAGCGACAGGATCGCGGCGCGCTGGTTGATGGAGAGATTGTCCAACATGACTTACGCCCGGCCGATCGGGAAGCTTTCGACATAGGCCTTGGGTTCGGCCGGGTCGAAGGTCTTGCCCATGATCATGTGCGACTTGTAGGTGACGTCCGGCGCCTCGTAGCCGAGATCCGCCATCACCTTCTTGCAGTCGCCGGCGAGGTAGACCTGCTCGGCCACCGCCTTGTAGTCGATGTCGCCCTCGATGTAGCCCCAGCGCTTCATCTGCGTGAGGATCCACACCCCCATCGAGTGCCACGGGAACGGGTCGAAATCGATGCGGTCCGGCACCTTCTGCACCTCGCCCAGGCCATCGGCGAACGTCCCGGTCAGCACCTGCTCGATCACCGGCACCGGCTGGTTGAGGTAGTTGGTGGGCGAGATCGCCTCGGAGATTTCCTTGCGGTTTTCCGCGTTCGAGGCGTACTGCGTCGCGTCGATGATGGACTTGAGGAGCGCGCCGTAGGTGTTGGGCAGCTCTTCGGCAAAGGACAGGGGCGCGGCGAAGGCGCAGCAGGGGTGGCCCTCCCAGATGTCCTTCGTGAGCGTGTGGATGAACCCGATGCCTTCCCAGACCGCGCGCTGGTTGAACGGATCGGGCGACAGGTAGCCGTCGAGGTTGCCGGCCCGCAGGTTCGCGACCATCTCCGGCGGCGGGACCACGCGGATCTGGATGTCGACGTCCGGGTCGAGGCCGAACTCGGCCACGTAGTAGCGCAGCAGGAAGTTGTGCATGGAGTATTCGAACGGCACGCCGAAGGTGAAGCCTTTCCATTGCTTGGGATCGCGCTTGTCGAGGTGCTCGTTGGACAGAACGATCGCCTGGCCGTTGATGTTTTCCACGGCGGGCATGATGTAGGGTTCGGCCACCGACCCCGCGCCCAGCGTCATGGCGAGCGGCATGGGCGTCAGCATGTGGCTCGCGTCGTATTCACCCGACAACGACTTGTCGCGCGCCACGGCCCAGCCCGCGGTCTTGATCACCTGCGCGTTGAGCCCGTAGCGCTCGTAGAAGCCCATCGGCTGGGCCATGATGATCGGCGTGGCGCATGTGATCGGGACGAAGCCGATGTTCAGGTCGGTCTTCTCGGGCGGCCCCAATTCGTCGAGGATGGCGGCCTTGGCCTTGTCCATCGGGAAGACCGACGCCAACGCGGCGGCGAAGGTCCCGCCGCCCATCATGCCCATGAAGGACCGGCGGCTGAGATCGTTCTGACCGAAGACCGAGCGGACCACCGCGCTTTCGACGGCACGCTCCAGCATGTCCTCCGAGGACATCGCGGCCGGTTCGGCGTGATCCTTGTCGTGACCGTGGCCGGACAGGCAGCTGTCGCAGCCGCAATCCGCACCATGGCGCAGGTCGGTCTTTTCGGAGAATGGATTTCCAAGGCTCTTGATCGTCATCGGGTTTCCTTCCGTGAATGTCGTGGCGAGACCGAGTTTTCCAAGGAACCTGACGGCGCGGAAGCCGGCGCATAACATTTGAGCAGCGATGAAAAACGCAATGATCGCAAAATCTTAACTGTCCGCTGCGGCGGTGCAGAAACACGATATTTCGTAAATTACGAAAATTCATGACCACGGTGATCGTGCGCACGCTATGTTGGGGCCATGACCGCATCGCACGCCCTCGTCGATTCCCTCGTGGCCGCCCTCCCGGACGCCGCACTCGTCATCGATACCCGCTCGGATGCCATCGAGGCCTGGAACGGTGCCGCGGCGCAGCTGCTGGCCGGCGCGACCTCGGCCCCGCCACCCGAGAGCTTCTCGGCCCTGCTCGGGCCATCGCTGCCGCAGTTCGTCGTTTTCATCGAAGAGGTGGACCACCGGGGCCAGAGCTGGACGCGCGACGTGGGACTGACCGCCGCGGACGGCCGGCATGTCCCCTGCGAAATCCGCGCGCGTCCCCTGCCCGACGACCCCGGCCGGCTGCTTCTGGTCCTGACCGATCTTCATGCCTTCGAGCAACGCACCGCCAAGGTGGAAACCGCCGCCATGCACCGCGCAGGCCTGAACGAATGGAAACGCGCGGAACGCTTCTTCTCCGAGCTCGAGCGCGAGAACCAGCTGATCCTGAACGCGGCGGGCGAAGGGATCTACGGCGTGAACGCGGAGGGCAAGACGACCTTCGTGAACCGCGCGGCGCGCGAGATGCTGGGCTGGACCTCGGAAGACCTGCTGGGACGCAACATCCACGCGCTCATTCACCACCACCACCTGAACGGCGACGTCTACCCCGCGCACGAATGCCGGATCTACCAGTCGTTCCGCTTCGAGAAGATCAACCGGATCGACGACGAGGTGTTCTGGCGAAAGGACGGCAAACCGATCCGCGTCGAATACGTCTCGACCCCGATCTACGACCAGGGCGTGCTCGCCGGGGCGGTGGTCATCTTCCGCGACATCACGCAGCGCAAGGAGAACGAACGCAAACTGAAGGAGGCCTTGGACGAGGTCGCCTCGCTGCGTGACAAGCTGGAACAGGAAAACGCCTACCTGCAGGAAGCCATCACCTCGGAGCGCGCGCATCACGACATCATCGGCACCTCGGCCGCGATCCGTCAGATCCGCGCGCGCATCGACCTGGTGGCGCAGACCGACGCAACGGTGATGATCACCGGAGAGACGGGCACCGGCAAGGCGCTCGTCGCCACCGCCATCCATGCCGCCAGCGCCCGCGCCCGGCGTGCGATGATTCATTTCAAATGCGGCAGCGTCTCGGCCGACGACGTGGAGGCGGAGTTGTTCGGACAGGTGCGCGGCGCCTTCCCCGGCTCGCTCCGCGACAAGCCGGGCAAGCTGGAACTGGCGCATGGGGGCACGCTGTTTCTCGACGACATATCGGAACTACCGCTGGAGACGCAGGGTCGGCTGCTACAGACGCTTCAGACCGGGACCGTCACCCGGCTGGGCGACACGCGCGCCAAGTCGCTCGACCTGCAGGTGATCGCCGCGATGACCGAGACGCCCGAGGCCGCGGTGAAATCCGGCACGCTGCGCGAGGACCTGCTGTTCTACCTCAACGTCTTCCCGATCGCCTGCGCGCCGCTGCGCGAGCGGCGCGAGGACATACCGCTCCTGGCCTCGCACCTGCTCGACATCACCTGCCGGCGCCTGAACCTCAAGCGCCCCACCCTGACCGAGCGCGCCGTGCAGCAGATGATGGACTACCCCTGGCCCGGCAACGTCCGCGAACTGCGCAACGTCGTGGAACGGGCCGCGATCGTTTCGGGCGGGGGCAAGATCATCCTCGAACTGGGCACCCCGCAACCCGGTGGGCGCGACAAGGCGATGCCGATCCGCACCGAGGCCGAGATCGACGCCATGATCCGCGACAACCTCGTCGCCTGCCTGCGCGAAACCGGTGGCAAGGTCTCTGGCCCCGGTGGCGCCGCGGCCATCCTCGGCGTCAGGCCCACGACGCTCTACTCACGGATCCGACGCTATGGCATCGAAGAGCGCGACTGGTCGGACCCCGCGCCCGCCCCCGCAGCACCCGTGCGCTGAAGGGCGCGGCGGTCGGAGAGGGCCATAATGGGCGTTCGACATAAAGGGTTGTCCCTCCAACAGGTTTGCTCTCAGATGATCCTCGCCGGGGCGTCGCCCCCTGATTGATTACATGAAGGATTTCCATGTGGCTTTGACCGAACGGATCTTTGAACGCTTGGGTTTGGGACCGGTGCAGACTGCACCACCCTTAGAAAAGCCTCCGTCGTTCATGAAAATAGCCGAGTATCTAGGAATTAATCTTGTTTTCGACATCGGAGCAAACCGAGGGCAATTCGCGAAAAAGCTTATCGAAAACGATTTCGCCGGAAGAATAGTAAGTTTCGAACCTACCCTCAAAGCCCATGCGCAATTGGTCGAGGCCGCCCGCCCCTTCGACAATTGGACGGTGCACCCGCGGACAGCAATTGGTGACGAACACAGCAAATTGCAGATCAATGTCGCTGGAAACAACGGGCAGAGTTCTTCATTTCTCGATATGGGAGAGTTGCACGCTCAGAGTGCGCCGAGATCACGCTACATCGACATCGAAGAGGTTGATGTCACGACCATCGATGCGATCTTCGACGAATATGTGAAATCGACTTCAAAGACACTGCTCAAGATAGATGTTCAGGGATACGAAGAGCAGGTTCTGAAAGGCGCGCTTCGGGCCTTGAAACAGATCATGGCGGTCAAGCTCGAATGCAGTTTGGTATCCCTTTATGAGAACGACAAGACCTACGAATTCTATATCGAATTCCTTGAAAGTCTCGGATTTGGCCTTTGGGATCTGGAGCCGGGCTTCCGTGAACCCGAAACCGGGCGGCTCCTGCAGTTCGACGCTTTCTTCGTCCGGCCGTAGGCTTGTTTCCACCCCCGAGGGGATCTGATGCGGCCCCTCCACGCCGATCAGCCCGCTGCCGGTGGATTGCAGGACAAGCCTGCCGTCGCGCCGCTTGAATGCATGCGTCCCGTGAGAGTGGCGCGAAAGCGCCTCACTCCCAGATCGTGACTTCCTCACCGTCTTCGCGCATCGCGTCCGCTTTCGCCTGAAGCCAGCGCTGGAAATTCGGCTGCTCCTTGTACCCGTCCGAGGCCACGTACTGGAGCGCGGAGAGGTGGTGGAAGGGCTTGAAATACCCCGGCATGGCGAAGGCCAGGGCCTCCTGCATGTCATCGGGCGGCGATCCGGCCTCCGGGGCCGTGAACAGCAGCGTCGTGGGCGTGAAGTTCACCGACCATTTCCGCACGAGATCCTTTTCCTCCAACGTCTCGCCGTCGAACCCCGTCACCTCGCGCGAACCCCACATGTCGAGTTGGATGACGAGGAAGTTGTCCTCCACGTAGGAAACGATCTCGTCGCGCGCGAAATTCACGTTGTGCATCTCGGCGCAATAGGGGCAGCCGTTCTGTTCGACGATCACCATAAGGTCCCTGCCGTTGGCGGTGGCCTCCGACAGGTCCTCGGACATGTCGAGAAAGGTGTTGGCGAAAAAGGGCTGCATGTGCAGCCCGTCGGGCCCGACTTCGGCGGTGGCGGCCGTACCGGCGCGCAGCGTGACCAGGCCTGCGAGTGCTGCCGTCTTCAGAATGTTCATGTTCTCCTCCCGTTTCCGCGTCCGCCGCGCGCCCGTGAAAAGACGCGGGGAAGGCGAGTGTAACATATCTCGCCGCAGGGCCCGAATTCGGCACGGATGCGGGCCGGACCGCGTCGTCATGCAGGGTCGGCCGCCGGTTTTCGGACGCGGCGCGATACCCACGAAGGCCATGTAATTGCGCGATAAAGCGGGCGAACAGGGCCTCCTGCCCACTGTCGCCGGAGGGGACACCACGCAACCCGAAAATTGTTATCATTCAATCATTTAAATACCCCAACACATCCATAAGAAGAGTACCAAATCGTCCAATTCATCTTAATTTTGCCAGAATCTGGTGGGACTTTCGAAACCGGTGGGGATGGGTTCACGGCAAGCTGTTTGCCGTTCTGTGTGATTGACTAATTCGTTTCGGAAACACTCGTATCGGGAGTGCAAGGACATGCGGATACTGGCAGTCGACGATGACCAGTCCATTCGCGAATTGCTGCCTCTGATCCTGGCCGACGCCGGCATAACGGACGTGACCGTTGCAGGATCTTCCCAGGAAGCGCTGAGCGTCATCTTCGAGCAGGACGAGCCCTTCGACTGCTTCCTGCTGGACATCCAGATGCCGGGGGAAAACGGCATCCAGCTTTGCAGCGCGATCCGAAAACTCCCCGACTACCAGAGAGCGCCGATCATCATGCTGACGGCCATGCATGCCAAGTCGTTCATCGACGAGGCATTCGCGGCCGGCGCCACGGATTACGCCACCAAGCCCTTCGACGTGTCCGAGCTCTGCGCCCGCGTGCGCGTGGCCAAGTTCCTCAGCGACGAACAGCGCCGGGTGCGCAAGCTGACGCGCGTGTTCGCGAAGCCGGACCAGTCCGACGAAAAGGCGCCCGAAACGGGGTTCGCCGACCCCAGGACCATTCATGGCATCAAGGGGCTCATTCCCCGGCAGGCGCTGTCCAACTACGTCTCGGAAGTCTCCCGGATGGGCGTGAAGGGCTGCGTGTTCTTCGCCCTTCACATCGAGAACGGCCGCAACGTATTCGACAAGGGCTCGCCCGCCGTCTTCGACAACGCGCTGCGCCAGATCGCGGACGCGGCGATGGCATCGCCCCGGCTGGAATCGGTCATCATGAGCTACGTCGGCGCCGGCACCTTCGTCTGCTGTTCGAGCGCGGCGAACCTCGACGCGGCGGAGCGTTTGGAGGCGGAAATCCAGCACGCGCTCGATGACATGGACCTCACCTTCGACGACGGCGCACCGCTGGAGATCGAAGTCGCCGTGGGCGCGCCGGTGGCGCCCAGCGCGCGACGGGGCCTGCGCCTCGAGGACCTCGAAGACCTGGCGCTCGAAGCCGCACTCGCGCGCGTGAAGGAAAAGCACGCGGCCCGCGGCGTCGAATTCCTGGGCCGCAAGATGTTCTAGTGCCGGGCGGGGCCCGGCCGCCGACCCGTTCACGAGTGTCCTCATACCCCAAACAACTGGAAGGACGCACCACATGAAGATCCTCGGTCTCCTCGGCATGGCCCTCCTGTGCCTTGCGCCGACTCTGGCCACGGCCAACCCGGTGCTGACCATCACGAGCGACGTGAAAGCGGACGCGCCGCTGGTCGTGCGCTACGACCTCGAGGATCTCGAGGCGCTCGCCCAGGCGCGGTACGACACGATCAACGATTTCGTCGACGTGCCGACCGAGTTTTCCGGACCGCTCCTGCGGGACGTTCTGGCGCCCCTGTCCGTGCCGGAGGACGCCACGCTGGAGTTGATCGCGCTGAACGACTACCGTTTCGACATGCCCTACGCCGACGCGGCGAACTACGACGTCATGGTCGCGCTGGAACGCGACGGCGAACGCATGTCGGTGCGCGAGAACGGGCCGCTCTGGATCATCTACCCGATGTCCGATCACCCGGAACTCCAGGCGCCGATCTACAACAGCCGTCTGGTCTGGCAGCTCACGGCCATCGCCATCAAATGACCACCAAGGTCACGCGCTACCGCTGGGTCATCCTGATCCTGGCCATCATCGTGCTCGGCTATGCCTGCCTGAGGCTGTTCGACATGAACCAGAGGATGAGCGTGCTCGAGGTCCAGCGGCTGTCGCGTGGCCCGGTTTGGTTCGTGACCAGCGTCGAATTCGACACGCTCCGGCTGAACAACACGCTGCTCAAGTACGCCGACGACCAGGCGGATTCATCGGACGTGCAGACCGCGTTCGACATCCTCTGGAGCCGGCTCGACCAGATGCGGCGCGGCGTGACGCTCGAGACCCTGAACGAGTACGGGGTGGATCTCACGGTCTACAACCGCCTCGCCTCTCTTCTCGAAACCACCGAGGATCGCGTCGCCGCGCTTGGCCCGAACGATGCGGAGCAGGCACGCGCACTTGTCGGAGCGTTCGAACAGGAGTTGGGAGATCTGCGGGCGGCCGGGCTCGACGTGCTCCAGGCGTCGCTGACCGAGTCGAACGACATCCGTGTCGACCTGGTCGCCATCGCGCGCACGATCCTCGTCATGGGCCTGATCCTGTCCGGGGCCACCTTCCTGCTCTTCGTCGTCTTCGCCCTCGACAGCGTGCAGTCACGGCGCTCGCTGCGCGAACAGAAGGCGCTGTTGCAGGAAGCCCATGCCGCCGATATCGCAAAATCGCAATTCATCGCGGTGATCAGCCACGAGCTGCGCACGCCCTTGACCTCGATCACGGCGTCGCTCGAGCTGCTGAAACGGGGCATCCGGACGCAATCGCCTGCCACCGCAGGCCGCCTGGTCGAAATCGCCGAGCACAATTGCACGGCGCTGAGGCGGCTCGTCAACGACCTGCTGGACGCGGAAAAGTTCGAATCCGGCAAGATGGAGTTCGATTTCCAGGTGGTCGACCTGTCACGGATGCTGGAGCGCACGATCGAAAGCAACAAGGCCTACGCGGCCTCCTACGGGGTCGAGATCGTCTCGGACGGCATCGAGCCGGACGTGCGGATCAAGGCCGATGCGCCCCGGATCGATCAACTGATGTCGAACCTTCTGTCCAACGCGGTCAAGTTCTCGGAGCGGGACGGCAAGGTGGAGGTGAACCTCAGAACCGACACGGGACGCGCCATCGTCTCCGTGCGCGACCACGGTCGGGGCATTCCCCAGAAGGACAGGTCTCGTATCTTCGAGCGGTTCCAGCAGGTCGATTCCTCGAACGAACGCGAACGCGGTGGCACCGGCCTTGGCCTCGCGATCGTGAAGGCGATCGCGAAGGCGCATGACGCGGGGCTGACCGTGGAAAGCGAGCTTGGCAAGGGCAGCACCTTCATCGTGAGCTTCCCGTTGGCCGAATGAGCCGATGACGGCCCTGGCCGGACCGGTCAGCCATAGTGGCGCGGGTTGCGCAGGCCCCAGTCGGAATAGAGATCGGCCATGATGGTGGCGAACTGGCGCTCGGCCTGCGCAGGGGCGATGGCCTGCGCCTGGCCGCCCCCGAATATCGCGACCGTGTCCCCCACCGCCACGCGGGGAACATCCGTCACATCGACGACGATCGCGTTCATCGAGACCTTGCCGACGACCGGCGCGAACCGGTCGCGGACCACGACATCGCTGCGCCCGCCGGCCCCCCGGTCGAACCCGTTCTGGTAGCCGATCGACACGCAGGCCAGCCGGCTTGCACGCGACAGCCGCGTCGCGTGGTCGTAGCCCACGGGCGTGCCCGCGGGATAATCCTGAAGGCTCACGACCCGGGCCTCGACGTCCATCGTGGGGACGAACCCCCACTCGGGCCGCAGGATACCGTAGAGGACCGCCGCGCAGCGATACATGTCGGTCTCCACCGGCGTCTCGGCCACCAGCGTGAGCGAGCTTCCGACATGGACCAACAGCGCCTCGCGCCGCAGGTCGCTGTTGGCAAGCACCCAGGCCACCTCGCCTTGGAAAAGCGCGGAGGCACGCGGCAGGGCATCGGGCGTGTTCGAGGCGAAATGCGAACAGATGCCGCCGACATGCCCCCCGACGGCGTCGAGGATCTCGCGGCAGAGCACCCGGCCCGGCTCGGTCGAGATGTCCAGGGCGTCGCGCGCCATGCCGCCCGCGTTCAGGGCGAGGTGAAGGGGCGTGCGCAGCCGGCCCGCGTTCGCGAGCGCACGCAGATGCAGGGCGGCCTGGCGGGACCCCACCTGCTCTTCGACGCGGGCCTCGAGCGCGCCTTCGATCTCTTCGGGCACGGCGGCGCGCAGGCGGATCAGGCGTCCGTCGAACCCGGCCGCGCGCACCGCGAAAGCCTCCTGGTTCGAGGTGATCCCGACGGTGCCCACCCCCTGTTCGCGCACGATCGGCACGATCCGGTCGATGCCGTGCCCGTAGGCGTCCGCCTTAAGAACGGCACAAAAGCTGCGCCCGTCGGGCACGAGCGCCAGCGCGCGTTCGAGGTTGTGCGACACGCGGTCGAGGTGGATCCGGCACCAGGACGCGGGAAGGCCGACCGCCTCTACGCGCATTTTTCGCCGAGAAGCGCGTCGACGATGCCCGCGAACAGGTCCGTGACGACGGGGATGAGCGCGTCGGGAAAGTCGTAGTCCGGATTGTGCAGTTGCGGCTGGTCCTCGCCGGCCCCGACATAGAGCAGCGCGGCGCGGGCGCCGTCATCGCCGAAACGGCCGAAATCCTCGGACCAGCTCAGGGGCAGCGCCATGTCGTGCGTGGTCAGCCCGCGCGCGGCGGCGGCCGTGCGGGCGATGTCCGTGGCGTCCGGGTCGTTGACGACGGAGCGGAACACGTCGTGCCAGGTCACCGTGACACCCAGCCTGCGCGCGTGGCGCGCGATGCATGCTTCAGCCTCTTCCATCAGCGTGTCCATCCGCGCATTGGTCATGGAGCGCAGCGTGACGCGCAGCTCGCCCTCGCCGGGGGCGATCCCGAAGGTCGGCTCCCCCAACTTGGCATGGGTCAGGGTCGCCAGCGCGAAGTCGTCGTCGCCGATCCGCCCCCCGCCCAGCGCGGGCAGATCGGTCATCAGCGCGGCCATCGCGGCGGCGGGAGAGAGACCGTCCTCTGGCGCGGCGGCGTGAGAGCTCTTGCCCTCCAGCATCACCTGCATGCCGCGCGACGCGCAATTGCCCGGCCCCGGGCGCAGGCCGATCTCGCCCAGCGGGCGACCCGGCAGGTTGTGATAGGCGAAGGCATAGTCCGGGCGCAGTTCGGGCCAGCGTGGATCGTCGATGACGGCCTGCGCCCCGGCGCCGGTCTCTTCGGCCGGCTGGAAGAGCAGGATCACCCGCCCGGACGCGGGCCGGGTCTCAAGGCACATGCCGACCCCGAGCATGGACACCATGTGCCCGTCGTGGCCGCACAGGTGCCCCTTGCCCGCCACCTCGGAGCGATGGGCGACGTCCGAAATCTCGCGGATCGGCAGACCGTCGAGCTCGCAGCGCAGAAGCACCGTCGGCCCCGGCGCCGCGCCGCGGAACTCGGCCGCCACGCCATGCCCGCCCAGCGCGCGCCAGATGCGGTCGGCGCCCAGCGCCTCCAGTTCGCCGGCGATGGTCGCGGCCGTTTCACGCTCTTCGCCCGACACCTCCGGCCGCCGGTGCAGCGCGTGGCGCAGATAGGTCAGACGGGCGATGCGGGATGGGGACAGAACGGGCATTCCGGCTCCTCAACGGGTCTCGACGCCGCACCAGTCGGCGATGAACATGGCCGTCGCCTTGGTCACCCGGCGCATGCTTTCAAGCTCGACGCGTTCATTGAAGCCGTGGATGGCCTCGGCGCGCGGGCCATATACCAACGCCGGCGTGTCGGCATAAAGCCCGAAGAAGCGCGCGTCGGTGGTGGCGGTGATCGCGGTCCGTTCCAGCGCGTCGCCGCCGACCGCGCAATGCGCCCGGTCCAGCGCGTCGATGGCTGAGACCGCCCGGGCCGAACTGTCCTGCGACAGCGCGTACCCCTCGGCGTGGAAGCCGTGATAGACGATCTCGGGCAGCGAATTGCGCAGGAAGGCGTTCTGGCGCGCCGCATCCAGGATGACGGTTTCGATCTCGGCCTTCGCATCGTCGATCGACTGGCCGGGAAAGAGCCCCATGCGCACGTCGAAGACGCACCATGCAGGGACCGAACTGGCCCAGTCGCCGCCCTGGATCTTGCCCACGTTGAGGTTCAGCGCGTGATCCATGTGGGCGAAGTCGTCCGTGCGCCGTTCGGCCGCGTTCCAGCGGTGCTCCATCTCGCGCAGCGCGCCGATTAGCGGGATCGCCGCCTCGATGGCGTTCGACCCGGTGCCGGCATAGGCCACGTGGGTGGGCAACCCCTTCAGGTGCACCTGGAACCAGAGCACGCCGAGCTGCGCGGTCACGAGCTTTTCCGAGAAGGGCTCCGGGATCAGCGCCGCGTCGGCCTTGTAGCCGCGCGCGAGGCAGGCGAGCGCCCCGTTGCCGGTGCATTCCTCTTCCACCACGGATTGAAAGAACACGTTGCCCGCCGGGGCGAGCCCGCAGGCCGTCAGCGCGTCGAGCGCGAAGAGGTTGGAGGCGAGCCCCGCCTTCATGTCGCCGCCGCCGCGCCCGTAGAGCCAGCCGTCCTCGACCCGCGGCTCGAAAGGCGGCGTATCCCACATGTCGAGGGGCCCTTCGGGCACCACGTCGATATGCCCGTTCAGGATCAGCGACCGACCCTTTCCGGTGTGCGCGTGATGCGTACCCACGACGTTGACGGCATCTTCGTAGGGCCCCAGCACCGGGGAGAAGCCCGGCAGGTGCTCGATCTCGGCCACGTCGATCTGCCAGCGGTCGAGCGCGTACCCGCGCGCCGTCAGCTGACGGGCCATGAATTCCTGCGCCGATTGTTCGTTGCCCCGTGTCGAGGGATGCGCGGTCAGCTCCGACAGGAAATCGACCTGCCGGTCGAAGGCGGCGTCGACGGCATCGCACAGGCGGGCGTTCAGATCTTGCATGCGGCGGTCTTTCAGAAGGTTGGCGGCGTCATCTCGGGCAGGACCAGCGGCGCGTCCGTGGCGGCCGCCACATCCGTGGGCGTGACACCCTCTGCCGTTTCGACCAGTTCGAACCCGTTGGGGCCCACGTCGATGACGGCCATGTCGGTGAAGATCCGCGCCACGCAGGCCCGCGCGGTCAGCGGCAGCACGCATTCGGATTTCAGCTTCGGATTCCCGGCCCGGTCGGTGTGCGTCGTGAGGACGACCACGCGCCGCGCCTTCTGCGCGAGCTCGATCCCGCCCCCGACGCCGGGGCTGAACTTGCCGGGGATCTTCCAGTTGGCGAGATCCCCGTTCGCGGCCACCTCGAACGCGCCGAGCATGGTGAGGTCGAGCCGCCCGGAGCGCACCATCGCGAAGCTCGTGACGCTGTCGAAGAAGGCCGAGCCGGGCACGGTGGAGACATAGGCCCCGCCCGCGTCGATCAGGTTGCGATCCGCGCGTTCGGGCGACAGCGACGGGCCGATCCCGGACATGCCGTTCTCGGTATGCAGGCACACCTCGAAGTCGGCCGACAAGTGATTGATCACCTTGGTCGGCAGCCCGATCCCGAGATTGACCACCATCCCCGGCGCGATTTCGCGCGCGGCGCGGGCCAGCATGCGATCCCTAGCGTTGGACAACGGCATACTCCTCGGACAGCGCTTCGAGCTCGACGACGTGATCGACGAACACGCCGGGCGTGTGGACGGTGTCGGCCGGGAGTCCGCCCAGTGGCAGGACCGTTTCGACCTCGGCGATCACGCAATCGGCGGCCATCGCCATGACCGGGTTGAAGTTGCGGGCCGTGGCCACGTAGGCGAGGTTGCCGAAGGGATCGGCGCGGTCGGCATGGATCAGCGCCACGTCCGCCCGAAGCGCGGTCTCGACAAGATAGGACGTGCCTGCCATCTCCACGACCTGCTTGCCCCGGGCGAGCTCCGTGCCGAGCCCCACGTCGCTCAGCACCGCCCCGATGCCGGAGCCGCCGGCGCGGATGCGCTCGGCCAGCATGCCCTGGGCGTTGAATTCGACCTCGATCTCGCCCGCGTTCATCAGCGCGATCGCGTCGCTGTTGAGCCCGAGATGGGTGGTGATCAGCCGCGACACCTGCCCGTTTCGCAGGAGATGGTCGATGCCCATCCCCGGCTCGTTGGCATCGTTCTTGATGAGCGTGAGATCCCGTGCCCCGTGCGCCACCAGCGCGTGGATCAGGGTCATGGGCGTGCCCGGCACACCGAAGCCGCCCACCATCACGGTGTCGCCGTCCTTGACCCGCGCGACGGCACTTTCCATCGTGCATTGCTTGTCGGGCAGTCTCATGCGGCCACCTCGACGGGCAGCCCCACCTCTTCGGCGAAAGCGTCAAGCGCATCGTGCAGGATCGCCATCATCTCGCCGATCTGCTCGCGGGTGATGATGAGCGGTGGCGCGATCAGGAAATGATCTCCGGCCGTCCCCCCGCGCGTGCGGCGCGAATAGATGATGAGGCCGCGCTCGTAGGCCAGTTCGACCAACCGGTCGTAGGCGTTGAGCTTCGGGGCGAGCGGCTCCATCGTGCTGCGGTCGGCGACGAATTCGAAGGCCGTCAGGAGCCCCTTGCCGCGCACGTCCCCGATGAACGGGTAGCGCTCCATGAGGCCGCGCAGCTCGTCCATCAGGACGTCGCCCATGCGGGCCGCGTTCTCGATCAGCCCCTGCTCTTCCAGCTCCTCCAGCACGGCGAGCCCGGCCGAACAGGCCAGCGGGTTGCCCGCGTATGTGAAGCCGTGGAGGAAGCCGCCCGCGTCGAGCACGGGTTCGACGATGCGCGCGGGCGCGACGATGGCGCCGAGAGGCGCGTAGCCGGCGCCGAAGCCCTTGGACATGGCCACGATGTCGGGCGTGATGCCCCAGTGTTCGGCGGCCAGGAACTTGCCGGTGCGCCCGGCCCCGGTCATCACCTCGTCGTAGATCAGGAGCACGCCGAACTCGTCGCAGATCTCGCGCACGCGGCCGTAGTAGCTGTCGGGCGCAACCAGCGCCCCGGTCGACGCGCCGCCCACCGGTTCCATCACGAAGGCCAGCACCGTGTCGGGCCCGGCCTCGATGATCCGGTCGCGCAGAAGCTCGGCATACTTGAGCCCGCGCTCGTCCTCGCTCAGGTTGTCGCGATCGAGGTAGGTCGCCGGGGCGGCCACCTTCGGCATGCCCTCCATCATCGGCGCGAAGGGTTCGCGCAGCGGGTCGTAACCCGTCAGATCGAGCGCGCCGAAGGTACAGCCATGGTAGGACGGAAAACGCGAGATGACCTTGTAGCGCGATCCCTGCCCCTGTGTCAGCGCGTATTGGCGCGCGAGCTTCACGGCGCTCTCCACCGCCTCCGAACCGCCTGAGACGAAGAACACGCGATCGAGCCCCTCGGGCGTCATCGCGGCGGTCTTGGCGGCCAGGTCCTCGGACGGGTGGGTGCGGAAATGCAGGCGGTAGCCGAAGGTCGCCTTGTCCATCTGCGCCTTCATCTTCGCGAGAACACGCGGGTTCGAATGCCCGATGTTCGACACCATCGCGCCCGACGAGCCGTCGATGTAGCGCTTGCCGCTCTCGTCGAACAGGTAGATGCCCTCGCCGCGCTCCAGGAAGGGGCGCGGGTTGCGGGTCTGGTAGAACAGGTGGGAGGCTTCGTCGGTCACGCGGCACCTTCGATGTGCTTGCGCAGGAATTCGCGCGTACGTTGCTTTTCGGGGTTCTTGAAGATCACCTCGGGCGGGCCCTCTTCGACCACGACCCCCTTCTCCATGAACAGGACGCGGTCGCAGACCGAGGCCGCGAAATCCATTTCGTGGGTCACGATGATCATGGTCATGTGCTCTTCGGCGAGCTTCTTCATGACCTGGTTCACCTCTTCCACGAGTTCCGGGTCGAGCGCCGAGGTCGCCTCGTCGAAGAGCATCAGCTTGGGCTTCATGGCAAGCGCGCGCGCGATCGCAACGCGCTGCTTCTGGCCGCCCGACAGCTGCGAGGGGAAGGCGTCGATCTTCTCCAGCATCCCGACGTGCTCGAGCTGTTCGCGCGCGAGCGTCTCGGCCTCGTCGTTCGAGATCCCCTTGAGGAGCTTCGGGGCCATCGTCACGTTGTCGCGCACCGTGAGGTGGGGAAACAGGTTGAAGTGCTGGAACACCATCCCGACCTGCTGGCGCATCGCGTTGATGTGCTTTTCGTACTGCCGGTGCGGCAGCGACTTGTTCACCTGCACCCCGTCCAGCCAGACCTCGCCGCCGCTCAGCGGATCGAGGTCGTTGATCGCGCGCAGGAGCGTCGACTTGCCGGAACCGGACGAGCCGATGATGCCAACGATCTGGCCGCGCTCCACGGTCAGGTTGATGTCCTTGAGCACTTCGAGCGTGCCGAAGGATTTCTTCGCGTGGCGGATTTCGACGAAATGTTTTTCTTCGGTCATCTTGAGCCTCGTGAGATCAGCGCGAAAGGGCGATGCGGCGTTCGATCCGGCGCTGCACCCACTCCATGCAAAGGTTTATGACGTAGTAGACCGCGGCAGCGACGAGGTAGAACTCGAACGGGCGATAGGTCTTGCCGATCACGCGCTGCGCCGACAGCGTCAGCTCGCTCACCCCGATCACCGACACCAGCGCGCTGTCCTTGAGAAGCGCGATCATGTTGTTGCCGATGGGCGGGATCACGTCGCGCACGGCCTGCGGAATGACGACCTTGCGCAGCGCCTCGCCCCGGCTGAGGCCCAGGGTGCGCGCGGCCTCCATCTGGCCCTTGTCCACCGCGATGATGGCGGTCTGGATCAGCTCGGAATTGTAGACCGCGAAGTGCAGGCCCAGCCCGACGACCCCGGCCACGAAGGCGGGCAGGTCGATACCGATCTGCACCAGCCCGAAATAGATCAGGAACAGCTGGAGCAGCAGCGGCGTGCCCATGAAGAGCCATTCGAAAGCCTTGAACGGAAGCCGGACGGTCCAGTGTGTGTAGAGCGCGATCACGGCGAAGAAGATGCCGCCGAAGAAACTCAGCACCGCCGAGGCGACCGTGATCGCGACGGTCCAGAGGGCGCCCAGAAGGATGATGTCCATGAAGCCGGGGACAACGGTGAAATCAAGCCCCATGACGGCCTCCTTTCGTCTCGGCGCGCGTCATACGATCCGTGCCTTTCTGTCGAGCCAGGTGATCACCCGCCCGGTGCCGTAGATGATGATCATGTAGAGAACGCCCGACAGCAGGAACATCTCGAACGGCTTGTAGGTCGATCCGATGTAGCGCTGCGCGGTATAGGTCAGTTCCACGACCGAGATCGCGGCGACCAGGGCCGTGCCCTTGATCAGCGCGTTGATGTTCACCCCGAGCGGGCGGATCATCAGGCGGAACGCCTGCGGCAGCGTGACCTTCCGGAACGCCTGGACCTTCGACAGGCCAAGCGTGCGGGCCGCTTCGCGCTGCCCCTTGTCGATCGCGATGATCGAGCCGCGGATGGTTTCGGTCATGTAGGCGCCGATGTTCACGCCGAGCCCGATGACCCCGGCCTCGAACGCGTCGAGCTGGATGCCGATCTGCGGTCCGCCGAAGTAGAGGATGAACAACTGGATCAGCGCGGGCGTGCCGCGGATCACGCTGACATAGGCCGCGCCGAGGAACCGCAGGAACGCGAACCGCGACAGGCGGGCCGCGGCGCCGAGGGCCCCGCAGGCCAGCCCCAGGATCGTCGTCAGGATCGACAGCTGGATTGTGACCCATGCCGCCTTCAGGAAGAACGGGTAGACCCGCATCATCAGATCGACGTCCATTGGCGCGGTCTCCCTAGTGGTGGTCGGTGCGTTCGAGAATGGGAAGCGCGCGGATTTCGCGCACGAGCGCCGTCGTCTCTTCGACGGCGGCCGCAAGGAATTTCTCGCCGGTTTCCGCGTCCGCGACGGTCGGGTCGCCCATCGTCCCGTCGGGCGAGACCTCGGACCACCAGCGCATGAGCATGGCCTTCCCGCCCCCGCGCGCGAGGTCGAGGTTGAAGAACCGGCTGTCGGGATCGTGCAGGTTCTGGTTGGCCGACTTTTCGAGGTTCACGTTCTCGGGCTCGAGATGCTTGTACATCGCGGCTTCGAATTCGCCCGCGTGCGCGATGCCCCCGATCTCGGATTTCCGGTGCTCGTTGATCCGGTCGGCGCAGAGGTTCCAGTAGGAGGCCGACACGCAGATGATCTCGTCGCGGATGACGGTCTTGCGCGCGGCGAGGTCGAGCACGGGGTGATTCGAGCCGTGCGAATTCAGGAGCAGGATCCGGCGGAAGCCGTGATGGGCGAGCGAATGGGTCACGTCCGTCACGAAGGCGATCAGCGTCTCGGGCTGGATCCAGATGACCCCGGGAAAGTCCTTGTGGTGCTCGTTGAAGCCATAGGAGATCGGCGGCATCACCAGGACCTCGTCGGGCGCGGCCTCGGCCACGCCGTTGGCCACCGCCATGCCCAGCACCGTGTCGGTGTCGAGCGGCATGTGCGGCCCGTGGTCCTCGGTCGCCGAGACGTTGAGGATGACCACCCGGTCCTTGTCCGCGTCACGCACCTCTTCCCAGGTGAGTTTTCCGTAGTTCGTTTTCATGAATTCGCCAGCTTGTGCGGCCCGCCGGTCGGACCGGCGGGCTCTTCGTTGTTGTTTTTGCGAGAGATCAGCGGATGTCGCCGCCGACCCATTCGTTGGCGATCTCGAGGTAGGTGCCGTCTTCCATCATCGAGTCGAGCGCCTCCTGCATGGCCGCGCCCAGCTCGGGGTTGCCCTCGCGGATCGCGATGCCGGCGCCGATCACCTCGGTCTCGAAATCGTCGATCATCGTGTATTCGTAGCCGTTTTCCTTCATCGCCAGGATCGCGGCGATGGAGTCGTTGACGATCACGTCGACACGGCCGTTCTCGAGCTCGAGCAGCAACTCCGGCAGGCCCTTGTAGGTGCGCACCTTGTAGCCGCGGTCACGCGCCCAATCCTCGTGCGTCTCGCCCAGCGTCACGCCGACCTGCACGCCTTCGACCTGGTCGATCGAGGTGATGCCGCTGTCCGGTTTGGTGAAGATGGCGCGCTTGGTGGTGTAGTAGGGGCCGACGAAATCCACGACCTCGTCACGCTCTTCCGTGATCGACATCGAACCCACGATGGCGTCGTACTTGTTGGCCAGCAGCCCGCCGATGATGCCGTCCCACGCGGTGGTGACGATCTCCGCCTCCAGCCCCATGCGCTTGGCGATCTCCTTGCCGATGGCCGGGTCGAAGCCGACGACCTCGTTCTGGTCGTTCACGAAGTTGAACGGAGGATAGGCCCCCGACATCGCGATGCGGATGACGCCCTCTTCCTTGAGGTCGGCCAGTTCATCGGCGTTCGCGGCCGTCAGGCCAAGCGCCGCAAAGCCGGCTGCGGCAAGCATGGATTTCAGGATGGTTCGGCGAACAGTCATATTGATCTCTCTCCTGTTGGTCATGGATCGGGAGCGTTGCCCGGGAAATTCGGCGGATTGGTCCCGCTCGCGAAAAGGCTTGCACAGACGCAATGTATTGCGCAAATAAATATAACCTACTCTGGATATAGACCTCATCTATGAACCTGCCTCGACAGCAACGCTTCCCCTGGAATCTCGACTGGAACCTGCTGCGCACCTTCATGGTGATCGTCGATCAGCGCGGCATATCCAAGGCCGCCGCCTCGCTCGGACTGAAGCAGCCGACGGTCTCGGCCGCGCTGAAACGGCTCGAGGCTTCGACCGGAAAGCAACTCATCATCCGCAAGCCCAACGAGTTCATCGTCACCCGGTCCGGACAGGCGCTTTACGCAGAATGCGCGCGGATCTTCGGAACGATCTCGCAGCTGCCCTCGTTGATCGACGCCGACCAAGGGGCGCTGCGCGGGCACCTGTCGATCGTGACGACAAGCGCGGTGATGTCCAGGCACTTCGACGACATCCTGAGCGACTTCTCGAAGACCCATCCCCACGTCACCTATTCCTTCGCCGTGACCGAAAGCGACGACGTGGTGACCATGATCTCGCAGAACCGCGCGAGCTTCGGAATCTGCCTGTTGTCGGAGAAGCCCCCGAACCTCGAGACGATGGTGCTCTACCGGGAGTTCTTCGGGCTCTACTGCGGCGCCCGCCACCCCCTGTTCGACGCCGAGGAAATCACCCTGAAGGACATCGCGGGCGAGCCCTTCGTGGCCTTCCAGACCGAGGCCGAGGGTGGGCCGCTCGAAGCCATTTCGCGGCTCAGGGCGCGGGCGGGGCTCGCCAACAGCTGGCGCGGCGTCTCCTCCAGCCTGAACGAGATCCGGCGGATGATCATGTCCAACATCGGGATCGGCGCCCTGCCCCTTCATGTCGCCGAGCGCGATGAGCAGGCCGGGCACATCCGGCAGCTGCCGCCCTACGACGAACTGCCGATGGTCACGATCTACCTCGTCACGAACCCGTCGCGCCGCCAGTCCAACGCGGAAACCGCCTTCCTGAACGCCTGCGAGGCCGCGCTGACCCGGATCGGCATCGACGAGCGCACCTACGGCAAATCCGGGGCACCCTACCCGCCGGCCTGAGCCGGATGCGGACGGGCCTATTGCGGCGTGTCGTCCAGGAGCCAGGCGCGGAACGCCTCGATCTCGTCGCGCAGGCCCAAGCCCTCGCGCATCACGAAGTAATAGGCCTCCCGGATCGGCAAGCTGCACGCGAAAGGCGATACCAGGTCCCCGCGGTCCAGGAACGCCTTCGAGAAGCTTTCGTGGATCAGCGCCGTGCCGAACCCGGCCGACACCGACTGAAGCGCGATCAACGAGGAATCCGCGGTCAGCCAGACGGGCGGCTCCGGGCAGTCCAGGTCGAACCGGTCGGACAGCCGCCGCCACTCGATCTCGGAGCCGAGCACGGGAACGACCCCCGCGGAAAGCACGTCGCGGATGCGCGGCTCGGGCCCGAAGGACCGCAGGTGATCGGGATGGCACACGAGCGTCGCCACCTCGTCGCCGATCTTCCAGATGTCGGCCTCGTTCCAGTGGCCGGTGCCATAGCGGATGTCGACGTCGATCGTCTCGTGATCCATCCTGTCGGACCAGACGGCGGTCGAGAGCGCGATCTCGATATCGGGGTGAAGGTCGTGGAAGGCCTTCAGGCGTGGCGCCAGCACGAGCGTTGCGTAGCTGATCGAGGCGCGCACGCGGATCTTGCGCTTGCGGTCGACGGTGAAGAGCCCGTCGGTCGCCTCCTGCATCTCAGAGAACGACTTGCGCACCGGCAGCGCGTAGGCCTGCCCCATGTCCGTCAGAACGACGCCGCGCGGCAGCCTGCGAAACAGGGGCGTGCCCAGGTGCTGCTCGAGAAGGCGGATCTGCTGGCTGACCGCCGCCGGCGTGAGCCCCAGTTCCATCGCGGCATCCGAGAAGCTGCTGTGGCGCGCCGCCGCTTCGAACGCTCTGAGCCATGTCACGTGAGGCAGTCGCATGGGGCACCTTCGGTCTTGCGCGGATGGGTGAACGGGACTGCGCCCAGAATACAGACAGTCGCGCCGATGTGGAGGGCACCACCGTCAAAATGAACGACCCCTGTGGCGCAACATCGGTTGTTTGTGCCCCGGGGACGTTTGCGCCCACAAACGGTGGGTATCGGAAGGACCACGCGCGGGATGAGCGACGCCAGTTATGACTACATCGTCGTCGGGGCCGGATCGGCCGGTTGCGCGCTGGCCGAACGCCTGACCCGTGACGGCCGCACGCGCGTCCTGCTGATCGAGGCCGGCGGGTCCGACAGGCGGTTCTGGATCAAGGTCCCGATCGGCTACGGCGTCAATTTCGCCAACCCGCGCCTGAACTGGAGCTACCACGCGGAGCCGGATGCGGGCCTGAACGGGCGCCGGGTCTACTGGCCGCGCGGTCGGGTGATCGGCGGGTCGAGCTCGATCAACGCCATGACCTACATGCGCGGACTGCCGGAGGATTTCGACGGCTGGCGCGACGCGGGTGCGACCGGCTGGGCGTGGCGTGACGTGCGCTCGGCCTTCGAGGCGATGGAACGCCACCTGGAGCGGGGGAGCGACGGCACGCCGCGCGTACGCGGCGCGGGGCCGGTGTGTGTGAGCGACCTCGAAGACCAGATGAACCCGTTCTCCGCCCGCTTCCTCGCCGCCGCCCGGGCGTGCGGCTGGGCCTGCTGCGAGGATCTCAGCACCACCACGGGCGAAGCAGTGGGCTACTACCGCAGCACGGTCAGCCGAGGGATGCGCTGGTCGGCGGCGGATGCCTTCCTCGCCCCCGCGCGCCGCCGTCCCAACCTGCGCGTGATGACGGGCGTCCTGGTCGAGCGGGTGACGTTCGACGGCAAGCGGGCGACGGGTCTGCGCTGCCGCCAAGGGGGCGAGGGCTTCGAGGTCACGGCCGGGCGCGAGGTGATCCTCAGCGCCGGGGCCGTCAATTCGCCCAAACTGCTACAACTATCCGGGATCGGCGACGGGGGCCTTCTGCGCGGGCTCGGACTGGATGTCCGCCACCACCTTCCGGAGGTCGGGCGCGGGCTTCAGGATCACCTCGCCATTTCCCACGTTTTCCGGGCCACGACCCCGACACTGAACAACATTCTCGGGCGCAGACCGGCGCGGCTGCTTGCGGGCGCGCACTACCTGCTGGCGCGCCGTGGGCCGCTGGGCGTGCCGGTCAACCAGGTCGGTGGATACGTGCGCAGCAAAGAGGGTGTCTCGCGCCCCGACATGCAGATCTACTGCAACCCGATGTCCTACGGCAGCGGTCCGGACGGTCGCCCGGTGCTGGACCGCGAGCCGGGCTACCTCATCAGCGCGCAGCTCTGCCGCCCCACGAGCCGGGGCGAGATCGCGATCCGCTCCGCCGACCCGTCCGAGGCACCTCTGATCCGGGCCAATTCGCTCACGACCGCGCACGACCGCGCGGGTGCGCGCCGCGCAATGGCGATCATCGACCGCCTGGCCGCCGCCCCGGCCCTGGCGGAGGTCACGGAAGGCCGGCTGGTCCCTGCCCCGGACATCGCGGACCCGGACACGCTGATGCAGGACTTCCGCGAGCGCGCCTCCACGGTCTTCCACCCAACGTCGACCTGCCGCATGGGACACGGGCCGGACGACTCGGTGCTGGACGCGCGGCTGAAGGTGCACGGGGTCGCGGGGCTGCGGGTGGTCGATGCCTCCGCCTTTCCGGCCGTGACCTCGGGCAACACGAACGCGCCCACCATGATGCTTGCAACGCGCGCCGCCGAGATGATCCTTGAGGATGCCGCCACCGGCACCCACGACAGGAGGATCGCCCATGCGCCTTGACCGGATCGAAACCTTCGTCTTCGGCAACCCGCCCCCCCGCCACGGCGGGCGCTACTTCATCTTCGTCCGGCTCACCACGGCCTGCGGGATCACCGGGGTGGGCGAGATCTACAATGCCACCTTCGGCCCCGATCTGGTCGCCGCGATGGCGGTGGACATGTTCACGCGCCAGTTCGAGGGCGCCGACCCGCACCACGTCGAGCGTCTGTGGCGCCAGAGCTACGGCGCGGGTTTCACGCAGCGGCCCGACGTCACGGTCATGGGCGTGCTGAGCGGCCTCGAAATGGCCTGCTGGGACATCATCGGCAAGGCCGCCGACCAGCCGGTCCACCAGTTGCTGGGCGGCAAGGTGCATGACCGCCTGCGCAGCTACACCTATCTCTACCCGCCCGAGGGCGACGTCTACCCCGAACCGGGCGCGCCCAGCGTCTACGACGATCCCGACCTCGCCGCCGAGGTCGCGGCGCAGATGGTCGACAAGGGCTTCACGGCGGTGAAATTCGACCCGGCCGGGCCGTTCTCCGTCCATGACGGCCACCAGCCGCGCATGGCGGACCTGAGCCGCTCGGAACTCTTCTGCAAACGCATCCGCGAAGCGGTGGGCGACCGTGCGGACCTTCTGTTCGGCACGCACGGGCAGTTCACGGTCTCGGGGGCGAAACGCATGGCACGCCGGATCGAGCCCTATGATCCGCTGTGGTTCGAAGAGCCGATCCCGCCGGAAAACCCCGCCGACATGGCCGAGGTCGCGCGCTTCACCTCGATCCCGGTGGCCGCGGGCGAACGGCTGTGCACCAAGCATGAATTCGCCCGCCTGCTGGAGGCGGGCGGCGCGTCGATCCTGCAGATGAACCTGGGCCGCGTGGGCGGTCTTCTGGAAGCCAAGAAGATCGCGGGGATGGCCGAAACGCGCTCGGCCCAGATCGCGCCGCATCTCTACTGCGGCCCCGTGGTCGCCGCGGCCAACATCCAGGTCGCCGCTTGCAGCCCGAACTTCCTGATCCTCGAAAGCATCGGCACGTTCGACGGCCCCTACATGTCCTGCCTGAAGACCGGCATCACGTGGGAGGACGGGCATGTCGTGCCCTCCGACGCGCCCGGTCTTGGCGTGGAACTCGACGACGCGGCCATCGCCGCATCGCCCTATACCGATACCGAGCTGCACCTGACGATGGCGACGCAGCCGGTGACCCCCTGACGATCGAGAGGACCGCGATGCATACGCTCGACACATTCTATATCGGTGGCGCATGGGTGACGCCGGACAGCACGAAGACCATGCCCATCAAGAACCCGGCCGACGACAGCCGGATCGGCACGCTGGCACTGGGCAACGCCACGGACGTGGATCGCGCGGTCACTGCCGCCCGGGAGGCCTTCGAAAGCTTCTCGCGCACCGGCAAGGACGAGCGCCTCGCCCTTCTGCGCAAGCTGCTCGAGGTCACGCGCCGCCGCCAGGGCGACCTTGCCCGCGCGATCACTGCCGAGATGGGCGCGCCCGCCACGATGGCCCACGATGTGCAGGCCGAAAGCGGCATCGGGCACCTCGTCGCCTTCATCGAGGCGCTGGAAGAGCAGGCCGAAGAGGAAATCCTGTCGAACGGTGACATCGTGACCCGCGAACCGGTCGGGGTCGTCGGGATGATCACGCCCTGGAACTGGCCGATCAACCAGATCGCGCTCAAGGTGATCCCGGCGCTGGCCACCGGCGCGACCTGCGTGCTGAAGCCGTCCGAGCACACGCCGCTGTCGGCCAACATCTATGCCGAGATCGTGCACGAGGCGGGCTACCCGGCCGGCGTCTTCAACCTCGTCCACGGCGACGGGCCCACCGTGGGCGCCGCGATCTCCGCACACCCCGGCGTGGACATGGTCTCGTTCACCGGATCGACGCGCGCGGGCACCGAAGTGTCGCGCGCCGCCGCCCCGGGCATCAAGCGCGTGACGCTGGAACTGGGGGGCAAGTCGCCCAATCTCGTCTTCGCCGACTGCGACCTCGAAACCCGGATCGCCGAGAGCGTCGCCCTGTGTTTCGACAACACGGGCCAGTCCTGCGATGCGCCCACGCGCATGCTCGTCGAACGGTCCTGCTACGACCGCGCGCTCGAGCTCGCCCGCCAGGCGGCCGAGGCCCAGAAGGTGGGCGACCCGACCGAGGAAGGCGATCACATCGGCCCGCTCTTCGACGAGATCCAGTATGACCGCGTGCAGGCGATGATCCGTGCCGGCATCGACGAGGGCGCGACGCTCCTGGCCGGCGGCCCGGGCAAGCCCGAGGGGTTCGACCAGGGCTGGTACGTGCGCCCCACGATCTTCGCGGATGTCCACAACGACATGAAGATCGCGCGCGAGGAGATCTTCGGCCCGGTGCTGGTCATGATCCCCTTCGACACGGAGGACGAGGCGATCGCGATCGCCAACGACACGCAATACGGCCTCGCCGCCTACGTGCAGACGGGGGATGAAACACGCGCACGCCGCGTGGCCGACCGCCTGCGCGCCGGCGTCATCGCCATCAACGGGCGCGTCACCGACTATGGCTCGCCGTTCGGCGGCTACAAGAAGTCCGGCAACGGGCGCGAGGGCGGCGTCTTCGGGCTGGAAGACTACCAGGAGATCAAGGTGCGCGCGCCCTTCGTGGCCTGACGCACGCGCCCCGCAAAGAACATGAAAATCCCTGCATTCCCAAAGCGATGCAGGGCTTTCTTCATGTTACGTGGGATCAGGCGCTTTGCAGGCTCTCCGCCGCGCGCGCCAGCCCGGTATGACCCTGCTTTGCCAGCACGCGGTAGGTGCTGCGCAGGGCGCCCCGGTCCGTGTAGCAGCCCCGCAGGTGGCGTTTGCCGCTGTCGGCGACATAGCCCTCGCGCCCGTGCACGATGCGGTGGTTGTCGAAGACCACGCAATTGCCCGCCTCCGACCGGAAGCGCACGACGAAGCGGTCCTCCTGCATCATCTTCAGGAACTTGACGAAGGCCGGGTAGTAGCTGTCGAGCAGATGCTGCGGCAGGTCCATCGCGTCCTGCAGGTGCTGGGAGATGGTCACGCCCGTCACCCGGCCTTCCGGATCGGTCTCGATCACCCGCTGATGGGCGCGGTAATCCCAGTCATCGTGGCGATAGAAGAACGGGATCTTGTTGTCGGCGAGCAGCCGGAACGCCTCGGGGTCCTCCTCGCGCAACGCCTCGGCCACGGCAGCGCCGTCCAGGAACAGCGATTGGCCGCCCTCGACCGTGTTCTCGAGGCAATGGAGGAACTGGACACCAGGCGCGGCCTCTTCGCCCGGCAGGTCCGTGTGCATTTCCAGCGGCCCGGCGGTGAACGCCAGGTTGGTCGGCGCGATCTCGACCCGCACGTCAAAGAAGAGCCCCTCGGCCGAGGGCGTGATCGGCCCGATGGCTTCGACCAGGCGTGGCAGGCTGCCCTCGTCCGGGTCCATGCCGGTGACGATGGCGATCCCGTCCGCGATCAGGGCGCGCGTCAGCTGCGCCCGGGCCCCGGGGTCGTTCTGAACGGCCTCCTGCGAAACGCGCAGGAAGTCAGGGGCATGGCCGCCATGCCAAAGGGTGCGTGGCACGTCGGCGGGGTCCTCGGCGCGGCCGCGCGCGGCGAAGGTCTCGAGCAGCGCCAGGGGAATGCGGCTGACCTGCGGTTCCGTCTGCCAGTCGACGACCAGCTCGTCGCCCTCGATCCGCGCGGATCCGGCGCGCGGCAGCGCGGGGAGCGAGGCCACGTCGAAGATGCGTTCGCGGGTCTGCGGATCGATGCAGCTGGGGCACGCGTCGCGCAGCCAGCAATAGTTGAAATAGGTCTCGCCGGCCGCGAGCGGCACGGTCATGCCGGTATCGGTCAGGGTGATCTGGGTCATGGTCTCGCTCCGTGGCGGAAGATCAGGTGGCGTAATCGGAAGCTTCGTGGTCGAGGATGCGGCGGATCGCGGCCAGGTGGGCCTCGGCCTGCCCCGGGTAATCCTCGAGCTCGCGCGCGGTCTTCTCGGCGATGTCGTCCGGGATCACCCGCAAGGGCTGGCCGGTCTGGAGCGCGCGGACATAGGTCTCGGCCGCGCGCTCGAAGTAGTAGAGCCGGTTGAACGCATCGGCGACGCTGTCGCCCAGCACGAGCACGCCGTGATTGCCCATGACCATGACCTTCTTGGCCGGGTCGCAGAGCATCGCGGCGCAGCGCTCTCCCTCTTCCTCGAAGGCCAGCCCCCCGAAACTCTCGTCGATCACCACGCGGTTGAAGAAGGTCGCCGTGTTCTGGTCGATCGGCGGCAGCGTGCTGTCGGCGAGCGAGGCAAGCACGGTCGCGAAGATCGAATGGGCATGCATCACGCAGCGCGCGTGCGGGCAGCGCCGGTGGATCGAGCCGTGAAGCCCCCAGGCCGTCGGGTCCGGCGCGTCGGGCCGGTCGAGCGCCTCGGGGTCGTTGGCATCGAGCAACAAGAGCTCCGATGCGCGGATGCGCGAGAAATGCGCCTGGTTCGGGTTGATGAGAAACTGCGTGCCGTCCTCGTTGACCGCGAGGCTGAAGTGGTTTGCCACCGCTTCGTGCATGTTCAGGCGCGCGGTCCAGCGGAAGGCGGCCGCCAGGTCCGTGCGCGCCTCCCAGTGGGTCATGTTCTGCCGGTCGTCGAAACTCATGGCACTCACTCCGCGGCGACGGGACGCTCGGCCCCCGGTGGAAAGACTTCGTAGCCCGGTTCTTCCGGCTCGTCGTCGACCAGCTCGGCCGGGAAGCCATCGGCCAGGATCGACAGCCCCGTGGCCTCCTCGAGCCGGCGGATGATGTCGTCCGTGTTGGCGCGCTCGCCGTACCGCTTCTGGCCGTCCTTCATGATGTCGATGACCATCGGTGACAGTTCCAGCGGCACGTCGTTGCGCTCGGCGATCTCCTGGAACAGGCCGATGTCCTTCAGGATCAGGTCCATCGTGAAGCTCACGTCGCGCGAGCCGTTGAGGATGAGCTGGCTCTCCGTCTCGTGCACGAAGCTCGTGCCCGAGGAGATCTTCATCGCCTCGTAGGTGGTGGCCAGGTCCATGCCCGCGGCCTTCATCGTCACCAGCGCCTCGCAGCAGGTCAGAAGGTTCGCCGTGGCGAGGTAGTTGGTCATCACCTTCAGCGTCGACGCGGTGCCGACGGGCCCGGTATGCAGCACGCGGCGTCCCAGGCGGGTCAGGAGCGGCAGGACCTGCTCGAAGGTCGCGCGGTCACAGCCCGCGAAGATCGAGATGTTGCCCGTGTCGGCCCGGTGGCAGCCGCCGGAGACGGGGCAGTCGACGGCGGTGCCGCCCTTCTCCTCGACCAGCGCGGCAAGGCGCCGGATCTCGGCTTCGTCCGTGGTCGACATCTCGAGCCAGATCTTGCCCGGGCGCACCTCGGGCAGCATTTCGTTCATCACGGCGGCGGAGGCCGCGGGCGACGGCAGGCAGGTGATCACCACATCGCAGTCGCGCATCAGGGCCGCGGTGCTTTCGGCCACCTGCGCCCCGCGCGCGGTGAAATCCACGACCAGGTCCGGCTTGAGGTCCGAGACCGTCAGCGAAATCCCGTTGCGCAGAAGGCTTCCCGCCAGCTTGCCGCCCACGTTTCCCAGGCCGATGAACCCGACTTCCATGATGATCTCCGATGCGTCGATGACTATTGCCGACAGGGTGCCAAGATTCCCGCGATCCGCGTAACGATGGATTTGAACGCTCAGGGGCCGATCTCGTTGAACCGAGGGCCGGGCATGAGCGGCGTGACGCTCTCCCGCTGCCACATGTCGCAAATCCACCTTTTTTCTGGCCGGGCTGGTCGCATAAGATGTGGGCAGACCGCGGCTTGCAGGGGGTCGGGCTGCGTATCGACGCGTATCGAAGGCATAAAGACATGCGGGACCGTAAAGGGCTGGATCCGACCGACATTCGCATTCTCAGTGCCGTCCAGAAACATGGCCAGCTCAGCAAGACCAAGCTGGCCGAGATCGTCTGCCTGTCCGCAACACCCTGCTGGCAACGGCTCACCCGGTTGCGCGAAGCGGGCTACATCCGCGGCTATCACGCCGACATCGCGCTCGAGCGCGTGATCGACGCGACGCGGGTCGTGGTGACGGTGTCGCTCACCCACCACCGCAAGATCGACTTCGACAGGTTCGAGGCCCACATCAAGTCGATCGACGAGATCATCAACTGCGTCGCGACCGGCGGCGGAATCGACTACGTGATGACGGTCGTCACCCCCAGCCTGTCGTCCTTCCAGGCCCTGATGGACGACGTGTTGTCGGCGGACCTGTCGATCGACCGCTACATGACCTACTTCGCCACGCGCCTGATCAAGGCGGAGCAGCCGAATCTCGCGAAACTGGTCTCTCAGACCGGGCGCTGACCAAACAGGTCCAATCGGACCGTGAAACGTCCGAAATCGAGCCCAAGCAGTCTCCGGAACGGCCAACCTTTAGGCCACGTGTTCAATTGATGAGCGTTACACCCGGCGCAGGACACAACGCGTCGACGGGCCGCGCCCGGAGCGCAGATCAGGGTGGAGACCATGATGCAGATTCAAGACTTCGGCTTTGGCACGCAAATCCGCAAATCGCCGTATTTCGACGCCACCGTGCGCTGGGGCGCGCAAGGCTTCTCGGTATACAACCACATGTACATCCCGCGCGATTTCGGCGACCCGGAACAGAACTTCTGGAACCTGGTGAACGACGCGATCCTGTGCGACGTGGGCGTTGAACGCCAGGTCGAGATCACCGGCCCCGACGCGGCGCAGTTCGTCCAGATGCTGACGCCGCGCAACCTGTCCAAGATGGCGGTCGGCCAGTGCAAGTACGTCCTGATCACCAATGCCCAGGGCGGCATCCTGAACGATCCCATCCTGCTCAAGCTGGCCGAGGACCACTTCTGGCTGTCGCTGGCCGACAGCGACATCCTGCTCTGGGCGCAGGGCGTGGCGGTGCATTCGGGGCTGAACGTGTCGATCACCGAGCCCGACGTCTCGCCGTTGCAGCTCCAGGGCCCGAAATCGGGTGAGATCATGCAGGCGCTCTTCGGCGACGAGATCCTCGACCTGCGCTACTTCTGGCTCATCGAGACCGAGCTCGACGGTATCCCGCTGGTCGTCTCCCGCACCGGTTGGTCGAGCGAGCTGGGCTATGAAATCTACCTGCGCGACTCCAACTTCGGCGACGCGCTGTGGGAGCGGATCATGGCCGTGGGCCTGCCGATGGGGCTCAAGCCCGGCCACACCTCGACCATCCGCCGGATCGAGGGCGGGATGCTGTCCTACCACGCCGACGCCGATGGCGACACGAACCCCTACGAGCTGGGCCTCGACCGGCTGGTCGACCTGGACATGGACGCCGACTTCATCGGCAAGTTCGCCCTGCAGCGCATCCGCGACAACGGGATCACGCGCAAGCAGGTGGGCCTGATCGTCGACGGCGACCCGATGGCTCGCCCGAACACCACGTTCTGGACGATCACCCGGGACGGCGAGACCGTCGGCAAGGTGACCTCGGCCGTCTATTCGCCGCGCCTGAAGAAGAACATCGCGCTCGCGATGGTTTCGCTCGAGGCGGCCGAGCTGGGCACCGAACTGCACGTCTGGAAGCATTCGGGCGAGACGACGGCGACCGTGGTGGAGCGGCCGTTCTTCGATCCGCGCAAGAAACTGGCCTCGGACGCCGTGGCCCAGCCCGTTCAGGTCCAGGCGCGAGGCCCTTTCAATGTCTGATCTCGCGATCGAGCTGCACTGGCAACGCACCGCGCCGGCCCTGGAAACGGGCCAGTACTCCAACGCCCACGCAGTGCACTACAACCGCGCACACGAAGTGCAGGTGGACGCCGCCCCCGACTGGGGCGGCGATCCCGACCACACCAACCCCGAGCAGGCGCTGGCCGCATCGCTGTCCAGCTGCCACATGATGACCTTCCTCGCGCTCTGCGCCAAGGCCGGCTGGCCGGTCGCCAGCTACCATGACTACGCCGAGGCGCACCTGGGCAAGAACGCCAAGGGGCAGATGTCGGTCACGCGGATCGACCTCAACCCGGTCGTGCGTTTCGACACAGGGTTCAGCGTCGAGCCCGAGAAGCTGGACGAGATGCAGCACCGCGCACACCGCTACTGCTTCATCGCCAACACGCTGGCCGACAGCGTGGAAATCAACGTCAACTGATCCCCCGGAGGGGAGCCGCGCCATGACCAATCACAGCGACATCCTTCTGCGCGACCTGGCGCCGGACGGCATCCTGCGCCTCACGATGAACGACGAGCGACGACGCAACGCCCTGTCCGAGGCGATGCTGTCCGAACTGGGCGCGGCCTTCGCCGACGCGGGCGCCGATCCCGCGGTCCGGGTGATCGTGCTCGCCGCGAACGGCCCCGCGTTCTGTGCGGGTCATGATCTGAAGGAGATGACCGCCGGGCGGCAGGCGCCGGACCGGGGCCGGGCCTATTTCGAATACGTCATGGCGCAGTGCTCCGGCGTCATGCAGGCGATCGTGAATTGTCCCAAGCCGGTGATCGCCGAGGTCACCGGCGTGGCCACCGCCGCCGGCTGCCAGCTGGTGGCCAGTTGCGACCTGGCCCTCGCGTCGGATACCGCACGGTTCAGCACGCCCGGCGTGCACATCGGCCTCTTCTGCTCGACCCCGATGGTGGCCCTGTCACGCAATGTCGCCAGCAAGCACGCGATGGAGATGCTTCTGACGGGCGACATGATCTCCGCGACGCGCGCGGCCGAGATCGGTCTCGTGAATGACGCTGTGCCGGAAGACGCGTTGCGCGACGCCGTGGCGGAGATGGCCGGCAAGGTCGCCGCCAAGTCGACCATGACGCTCGCCACCGGCAAGCGCGCCTTCTACGCGCAACGCGAGAAACCCCTGGCCGAAGCTTATGACTACGCCAGCCAGGTGATGGTCGACAACATGCTGGCCCACGATGCCGAAGAGGGCATCGGCGCCTTCATCGAAAAGCGCGCGGCGCAGTGGCAGGACCGATGAGCATGAGCGAAAACCCCTATGACATCGGCCTCGACCGGACGCCGGCGAACCACCAGCCGCTGACCCCGTTGACGTTCCTGGAGCGCGCCGCCAGCGTCTTTCCCGATCACACCGCCATCGTGCACGGGGACCTGCGGCGCAGCTACGCCACGTTCTACGACCGGGCCCGGCAGCTGGCCTCGTCGCTGGCCGGGCGCGGCATGGGGCGCGGAGACACGGTCTCGGCTATGCTGGCCAACACGCCGGCCATGCTGGAATGCCACTACGGCGTGCCGATGTGCGGCGCCGTCCTGCATTCGATCAACACCCGGCTGGACGCGGCGATCATCGCCTTCCAACTGGATCACGCCATGTCGAAGGTCGTCATCGTCGACCGCGAATTCGCGCCCCTGATGGACGAGGCGCTGTCGCTGGCCAGGGTCGCGCCGCAGGTGATCCTCTACGACGATCCGGAATACACCGGCCCCGGCGCGATGGACGGGGCGGAGGATTACGAGGCGTTCGTCGCCGCGGGCGATCCCGGTTTCGCGTGGCTCATGCCCGAGGATGAATGGGACGCGATCTCGATCAACTACACGTCAGGCACCACGGGCGACCCGAAGGGTGTCGTGTCGCACCACCGCGGGGCCTACCTGCTGGCACAGGGCAACGCGTTGACCACGTCGATGGCCAAGCACAGCGTGTATCTCTGGACCCTGCCGATGTTCCATTGCAACGGCTGGTGCTTTCCCTGGACGCTTTCGGCCGTCATCGGCACGCATGTCTGCCTGCGCCAGGTGCGTGCCGCGCCGATCTGGCAGGCCCTGGCCGACGAGGGGGTGACGCATCTGTGCGGCGCGCCCATCGTCATGTCGCTGATCGAAAGCGCGGCGGAGGACGAAAAGCGCGCGCTCGACCGGCGCGTGCAGTTCTTCACCGCCGCCGCGCCGCCGCCCGAAAGCCTGCTTGCCAAGATGGACGCCGCAGGTTTCGACGTGACGCATCTCTACGGTCTGACCGAGACCTATGGCCCGGCCGTGGTCAACGAATGGCACGCCGACTGGTCCGCCCTGCCCGCCTCCGAGCAGGCCCGGCTCAAAGCGCGCCAGGGCGTGCGCTACCTGCCGCTCGAACAGCTCGACGTGCTGGACCCCGAAACGATGCAGCCCGTCCCGCGCGACGGCGAAACGATGGGCGAGGTCATGTTCCGCGGCAACGTGGTGATGAAGGGGTATTTCCGGAACCCCGAGGCCACGCGGAAAGCGCTTGCCGGCGGCTGGTTCCACTCGGGCGACCTCGGCGTGGTGCATCCGGACGGCTACATCCAGCTCAAGGACCGGTCGAAGGACATCATCATCTCGGGCGGCGAGAACATCTCGTCCATCGAGGTGGAAGAAGCGCTCTATCGCCACCCGGCGGTCGCCGTAGCGGCCGTGGTCGCCATGCCCCATGACAAGTGGGGCGAAACGCCCTGCGCCTTCGTCGAGCTGAATGCTGGGCAGGAGGTGGACGATGCGGCCTTGCGCAGCTGGTGCCGCGAGCACCTGGCGCCCTACAAGGTGCCGGGCCGGATCGTCTTCGACACGATCCCCCGGACCTCGACGGGGAAGATCCAGAAATTCGTCCTGCGCGAACGGGCCTCGGCCGAGGTCGTCTGACGCGAACGGAACGGCCGGGGCGGCGTCGAACGCCGCCCCGGCCTCTTGTCAGTCTTGCAGCGCGCCTTCCTCGTCCCGGCGCATCTTGGCTTTCACCCGACGCCCGATCACGAGCGGAAGGATGAAACCGATGATGGCGATGGACCACAGGATGATCGTCAGCGGGCTGTCGATCAGGGTCCACCAGTTGCCGTTGTCGATGGTGATCGCGCGGCGCAGGTTGTTCTCCATCGCGTTGCCCAGGAGCGTACCCAGGATGATCGGAACCAGCGGCACGTCGAGCTTGCGCAGAACCCAGCCCGCGACGCCGAAGGCGATCATGACCAGCAGGTCGAAGGTCGACCCGGAAATGCCGTAGATCCCCACGAAGCTCACCATCGCGACGATCGGCATCAGGATGCGCGGCGGCACCAGGAGGACCCGGGTGAACAGGCCCACCATCGGGATGTTCAGCGCGAGCAGCATGAAGTTCGCGATGAAGAGCGCGGCGATCAGGCCCCAGACCACGTCGGGGTTCTGCGTGAACAGAAGTGGCCCCGGCGTGATGTTGAGGCTGAGGAGCACGGCGAGAAGCACCGCGGTCGTCCCCGACCCCGGCACGCCCAGCGCCAGCATGGGCACGAGCGCGCCACCGGCGGCAGCATTGTTGCCCGCCTCCGGCGCGGCCACACCGCGCGGATCGCCGGTGCCGAAGGTCTTGTCCTTGTCGACCAGCCGCTTCTCGAAAGAGTAGCTGATGAAGGAGCCGAGCGAGGCCCCCGCCCCGGGCAACACGCCCGCGATGAAACCCAGCACCGAGGTGCGCAGCATCGTCGGCGTGGTCTGCTTGATCATCGACATGGGCGGATAGAGCCGGCCGATGGTCAGCTTCTTGCCCTCCGCCGTCGCCGATCCCTGATCCGGGAACCCGAGCGCGCCCGGCACCCGCGAACGCCCAGGTTATCCATCGCTATTTGGATTCAGGCCCGCCTGTGACACACTCGGGGGGCAATAGGAGGTGCGAAACATGAGCGACCGCGACGTATATGTTGAAAAAATGAAGGCGAAGCTGGACGAGTGGAACGCCGAAATCGAGAAATTGCAGGCCCAGGCCAAGGCCGCCGAGGCCGAGCAGAAGGCGAACTACGAAAAGCAGCTCGCCGAAATGCGCCAGCAGCGCGACGAGTTCCAGCACAAGATGAAAGAGGCGCAGGCCGCAAGCGACGCCGCGTGGGACGATATGCGCAAGGGGATGGAAACCGCCTGGGAGAACATCGCGAGTTCGTTCCAGAAGGCCTGGAACCGCTTCCAATAGGCTGACGCTCCACCGCGCCGGACCCACGTTTTCCGGACACCTGCCCCGGACCGGCCGTGCACGAGCGGTCGGCATCCGGGCCGCCATGTGCGATCCGGATCACCCTGAAGAGAGCTCATCCGACCGGGCCGTGCATGATCCGGCCCGACGCGGCGGGCGTAGTCTCAGGACCAGAGGCTCCGACGACCGTTCGCGGAAGGGAAGAAGAATGCCGGCATATCTCCACGGCCTGTCCACGGCCCTGCCGCCCAATTGCCTTGCGCAATCGGACGTGAAGGAGAGGGCCACGGCGCTCTTCGCGGACAGATATCCCCAGTTCGACCGGCTCGCCGGCGCTTTCGAGACCGCGGGCGTCGACCGGCGCCATTCCGTCGTGCCGCTCGACTGGTTCTCGCACGAGCACGGGTGGAAAGAGCGCAACGAAGCCTACCTGGAAGGTGGCAGGGCGCTCTTCGTCGAGGCGGCCACGTCGGCGCTGCGCGATGCCGGCTGGACGGCCGCAGAGGTCGATTGCGTGGTCACGGTGTCCTCGACCGGCATCGCGACGCCCACCCTCGAAGCGCAGGTATTCAATGAGATGGGGTTTCGCGACCACATCATGCGCGTGCCCGTGTTCGGGCTGGGATGCGCCGGCGGCGTCTCCGGCCTGTCGATCGCGCGCACACTGGCCGACGGCACGCCGGGGACCAAGGTCCTCCTCGTCGTGGTGGAGACCTGCACGGTCGCGTTTCGCGCCGATCGCCTCCAGAAGGCCGACATCATCGCGGCCGTCCTGTTCGGCGACGGGGCCGCGGGCGCCTGCCTGTCATCCGAACCGCCGGCCCACGGGCAGCGGGTCGAGCTGGGCCGGGGTCACCAGAGGATGTGGCCCGACACGCTGGGCATCATGGGATGGGACGTGGACGACATCGGCTTCGGCGTCGTGTTCGACCGGTCGATCCCGTCCTTCGTGCACGCGGAATTCGCCGAGGCGACGGGCCGGGCCCTGTCCGCCGCGGGGCTGAATCACGGGCAGATCGACCGTTACGTCTGCCACCCCGGCGGCGCGAAGGTCCTCGAGGCGATCGAGTCCGCGCTCGACCTCGGCTCTGAAAGCCTCGACGCCGAACGTGACGTCCTGCGCGCGGCTGGCAACATGTCGGCCCCGACGGTGCTTTTCGTCATGAAGGCGGCGCTGGAGAACGGCGCGAGCGGGCAGATGATGGCCTGCGCCCTCGGCCCCGGGTTCACCGCGTCCTACCTGCCGCTGCGGGCCGAGCCGCGCGCCGCCTGATGGAGATCGCGACGCTCCTCTTCCTCGGGTTCATCGTCCTGCAGCGCCTGGGCGAACTCGCGCTCGCACGGGTCAACACGGCACGCCTCCTGGCCAAGGGGGCCTACGAGGTCGGGGCGTCGCACTACCCGGTGATGGTCGCCATGCACAGCGCGTGGATCGCGGGCCTTGTCGTGTTCGGCCACGACGAAACGGTGCACTACGGCTGGCTCGCCGCCTTCGTGATCCTGCAAGTCGCGCGCGTCTGGATCCTGGCGACGCTCGGCCCCCGCTGGACCACGCGGATCATCGTCCTGCCGGAGCCCCTGGTCGCGCGCGGGCCGTTCAGGTACCTCAAGCATCCCAACTACACCCTCGTGGTGGCCGAGATATTCGTGGCCCCGATGGTGCTTGGCCTCATCTGGCTCGCCATCCTCTTCACCCTGCTCAACGCGGCGATGCTTTGGGTTCGCATTCGCGCGGAAGAAGAGGCCCTCGCCCCGCTCAGGGACGGGTCGGCCTAGGCGGAGGCAAGTCGAACGGGGGCACCCGGGACCCGTCGCGATCCGTTCAAAGACCCTCGACCAACTTCACCGGCCCGAATGGCTCCATCCCGGATCCGTCTCCGCCCGCTCTGCCGTCAGGGCGGCTTCCGAAAGGTACTTGGTGGACGACCAGCCGCCGTCGACGGCCAGCACCTGGCCGTTGATCCAGCCGGAACTCGGTGAGGACAGGAACCAGATCGCCTCGGCCACGTCCTCGACGGTGCCCCACCGGGCGGCGGGCGTCATATCGTGGTTCATCCGGCGGAACGCTTCGACCTCCAGCCGATGCTCGGTCATCGGGGTCGGGATCACGCCCGGGGCGACCGCGTTCGACCGGATACCCGCGGCGCCATATTGCGCGGCCATGTGGAGCGTCAGTCCGTTCAGCCCCGCCTTGGCCGCGGAATACGCGCCGCCACGCAGCCCCCCGACCAGCGCGTAGGTCGAGGACACGTTGACGATCGTGGCCGTGTCGCCGAAGCCCTTCAGTGCCTCCCGGGCCAACCGGAAGGGCGCGCGCAGCATGATGCCGAGGAAACGGTCGAGCGTTTCGTCGTCCGTGGTATGAACCGGCTCGGGGCTGCCGATGCCGGCGTTGTTCACCAGGTGATCGAGGCGCCCGAATTCGTCGAGCGCGGTCTGCACCGCGCGGGCGGGCGCGTCGTCCCCGGTGATGTCGACGGCGCAGGGCACCATCGGGGCTGGCAGGTCGGCGCAGGATTTCACGGCCGCATCCAGTTTCGCCGGATCGCGGGCGACACCGACGACGGCGACCCCTTCGCTCAGGAACTTGCGCGCCGTGGTAAGGCCGATGCCGCTGGATGCGCCGGTGATCAGGGCGGTTCGCATGGACTGTCCTTTCAGTACGGCGTGAGCGGCGCGGAGTGGGACATGATGTCGTCCGCGCCGAGGAACTGGCGCAACACATGCGCCTGCTTGAGATAGAGATGGGCGTCGGCCTCGGCGGAAAAGCCGATGCCGCCGTGGATCTGGATGCCGGTCCGCGCGTTGGCGAGCGCCACGCGCGGGGCAAGGCGGGCCAGGGCAGACAGTTGGAAGCCCGCGTCTTCGTGACCGTCGCGCAGGGCGATCGCCGCCATGTCGACCAGTGCCGAGACCTGTTCGATCCCGATCGCCATGTCCGCGGCCTGGTGTTTGATCGCCTGGAAGCTGCCTATGGGGCGGCCGAATTGTTCACGCGTCCGGGCGTACTCGACGGCCAGGTCGCAGGCCCCCGTCGCGACGCCCAGAAGCTGCGCCGAGGTGAGCAGGCGCGCGACGGCCTCTGTCGCCGCATCCGCGCGCCGGTTGTCCGCACCGGGCGCGACCCGCGCCATCGGCATCGCATGGCCCAGCGCCTCGACCGGCGTGGTGTCGCCAAGCGCGGCAAGGACCAGCCCGCCACCGTCGCGCACGAGGATCGCCTCCGCCCCATCGGGGTCGAGGGCGAGCCAGCCCTCCCCTTCCGCGACACCGGCGCAGACCGTCGCCCCCGCATCGAGCCTGCGGGCCACGGCCGTGGCGAGCGCGCGTGGCGTCACGAGGTGGCGCCCCAGCGCAACGTGAAGCTGCGCCTCCTCCACCAGCGTGAAGCCCGCCCCGCCGTCGTCCTCGGCCACCGCGAGGGCGAAGGCGCCGAAGTCCTCGAGCGGGGCGAGGTCGTCGACCTGCCCCTCACCCAAGCGCGCGACCGGGTAGTGGGTGCCCAGCATGGTCTCGGCGGCGTCGAGGATCTGGCGCAGGTCCTCGCCCGGGGTCAGATCGAAACTCATGCCCGCGGCTCCCGTGGCAGGCCGAGCACGCGCTCGGCGATGATGTTGCGCTGGATCTCGGCGGTGCCGCCGGCGATCGTCTCCGAATAGCTTTCGAGGTAGTCGTGGGACCAATGGCCGTCGGTCAGCCCGGCGGGACCCAGGATGTCCATCGCGGCGCGGTGCACCTTCTGCGCCAGCTCCGCGAAGCTCAGCCGCACGAGCGAGCCGTCGAAGGGTGTCGCGGGTTCGCGCAGCGCGGTGCGCCAGGTCATCGCGCGGATCGCGGCGGCCTCGGCGCGCAGGTCGGCAAGCCGCGCGGCGGTGGCAGACCCGGCGGGGGCGTCGGCCAGCGCGATCAGGTCCTCGACCTTCACCGACAGCTCGAGCTGGAGGGCGAGCGCGGCCGTGCGCCGTTCGAACGCCAGCGTGGTCATCGCGACCGACCAGCCGTCATGCAGGTCGCCCACCACGTTGTCGAGCGGGATACGCACGTCGTCGTAGAAGACCTCGGCGAAATGGGTGACACCGGCCATGTTCTCGATCGGGCGCACGGTGATGCCCGGCAAGGTCATGTCGCAGATCACCCAGGACAGCCCCTTGTGGCGCGACGAGCCCGGTTCGGTCCGGATAAGCAGTTCCTGGTAGTCGGCGATGTCGGCGTAGCTCGACCAGATCTTCTGACCGTTGACCACAAGCACGTCGCCCTCGACCCGTCCCGTGGTGCGCAGGCTGGCAAGGTCCGACCCGGCCCCCGGTTCCGAGAAGCCCTGGCACCAGATCGAACGGCCCTCCAGAATGCGCGGCAGGTGGAACGCCTTCTGCGCCTCGGTTCCGCGTGCGATCACCGTGGGCCCCGCATGGTTCAACGCCACGAAGGTGCAATCGAGCGCGGAGGGCGCGCGGGCGCGCACGTATTCCTCGTACCACAGGATGAGGCGCTCGGGTGACAGCCCCTGCCCGCCGTAGTCGGACGGCCACGCCAAACCGGACCAACCGCCCGCATGACAGCGCGCGAGCCAGTCGGTGGCGTAATCGCGCGATGCCCGTCCTTCGCGCGGCGCGGGACCCGCGGGCCGGTTGGCCAGGAGCCAGTCGCGGGCCGCCCGGCGAAATGCCTCGTCCTCGGATGTCGGCGTGAGTTCCATGTGCCTTCTGGCCCTCATAAATTCCATATAGCGGGACAATGCTCACAAACGACGCCTGCCCCGGGGCGGCGCTGCTCCGAGGCTATACGTCGAGAAAGGATCAGGTCAAGGCGGCAAAGGTTGACACCGGCAACAGCTCTGGGCATTTTCGCAGAAAGATAATGCGAGCAAATATGTCTCACTATATGGGAGTTGTGCTGGATGGATTTCGCGTGGTCGGCCGAAAACGACGCGTTTCGCACGAAGGTGTGCGATTTCCTCGACAGTGAGCTGCCTGCCGACTGGCAGTCTATCGCGCGTCATGGCCCCGGGTCACGCGAACAGACGGAATTCAGCCTCACGTTCTGCCCCAAGCTGGCCGACGCCGGCCTTCTCGTGCCGCACTGGCCCGAGAAATGGGGCGGCGCCGACCGGCCGACGTGGGAGCATTTCATCCTCGGCGAAGAAATGTGGGCGGCCGGGGAGCCGCGCGGCGGACAGTACATGAACGTGAACTGGATCGGCCCGGTTCTGATGCGCTACGGCTCCGAAGAGCAACAGGCGCGCTACCTGCCTCCGATGGCCTCGGGACGCGCGATCTGGTGCCAGGGGTTTTCCGAACCGGGCGCCGGCTCCGACCTCGCCGCGCTGCGCACGCGCGCCCTGCGCGACGGCGACGACTACGTGATCAACGGGCAGAAGATCTGGACCTCTTACGCCGGCATGGCCGAAACGTGCTTCCTGCTCGCGCGCACCGGCGAGGGCCGCGAGGGAATCGCGGTCTTCCTCGTCCCGATGGATACCCCCGGCATCGAGGTGCGCGCCATCCCCAGCCTGATCGGACACGGCGACATCCACGAGGTCTTCTTCACCGACGTACGCGTGCCGACCTCCTGCCGGCTGGGCCAGGAGGGCGAGGGCTGGAACATCATCTCCTACGCGCTGTCGAACGAACGGGTCGGCATCCCGCGCTACGAAATGTCGTCGCGCGAGCTCGACGCGATGGTGGCCGAGCTCAAGGCGCGCGAGTCGTTCGGCAACGCCATCGTGCGCAGCAAAGCGGCCGAGGCCGCGATGGCCTGCGAATCGGCGCGCATGCTGGTCTACCGCGTAGTGGACGAACGCGCCCGGGGCGAGCCGCCGGGCACCGCCGCGAACCTTGCACGCGTGGCCGTGGTCGAGGCCGACCACAAGGTCACGGATTTCGGGATGGACTTCCTGCCCGACTGCTTCTCGGGCGACGGGCACCCCGCCTTCCAGGCCCACCACGAGCGCGCGATCGTGACGGGCATCGCGGCGGGCGCGGCCGAGATTCAACTGAACCTGGTGGCGCGCCGCCACCTCAACCTGCCCAAGGGGGCATGACCATGCGGCTTGCCTTCAACGAAGACCAGGCGACCTTCGCCACCGTGCTGGCCCAGATGCTGTCGGACGACACGGAAGCCGGCTTCCGCACGGTCGACGGCTGGGGGCGCTTCGACTATGGCCACGCGCTCGACGCGCGGCTTGAGGAGGCGGGGTTTTTCGACGCGGCGCGCGAAGATGACCTGGGCGCTGTCGCGGCCGCCGCGATGGTGCACGAGGTCGCGAAGGCGCCGGTCGTGATCGAATGCGCTGCAACGGCGCTCCTGCGCCCCTTCCTGGGCCAGGAGCTTCCCCGCCCGCTCGCGGTCCGCGTGGACGATGCGCCCGGCGCGATCCGGTTCCTGCCGCAGGCCCGCTCCCTCCTGTCGATCACCGACGCGGGCATCCGCTGGGCGCAGATCGAAGGCCGGGGCGCGCCTGTGGAAAGCCTCTATGCCTACCCGATGGGCATGCTCGACGACGCACCCGACTGGCAGCCGCTCGATGTCGACCCGAACGCGGTCCGCACGCTCTGGCAGGTGGCCCTGGCCGCCGAGCTTGGCGGGGCGCTGGCCGGCGGTCTGGCCTCCGTGCTGGAGCACGTGCGTGAGCGCGCGCAGTTCGGGCGACCGCTGGGGAGCTTCCAGGGCATCCAACACCGGCTTGCCGAAGACGCGGTCTGGATCGAGGGGGCGCAGCTTCTGACCCTGCGCGCCGCCGACAGCCGTGACCCGGCAGATGCGGCGCTGGCACTGGGGCATCTGCAATCCCATGCCACGCGGATCGGTTATGATCTGCACCAGTTCATGGGCGCCATGGGGCTCACGCTCGAGCACCCGCTGCACCGCTGGACCTACCGCGCCCGCGCGCTGCGGGCCGAGATGGGGGGCGCGCCGCAGGCGCTTCTCGACTACGCCGATGCAAGATGGGACAAACGATGAGCGACACGCCGGACTTCGAAACCCTACGCCTCACGCGTGACGGGCGGCGGCTGACGATCATGATGAACCGGCCAGAGGCGCTCAACGCGTTCGGCGGTCCGATGCACCGCGAGATCATCGACGCACTGGCCTTCGCGCGCGACGACGCCGGGTCGGACGTGGTGGTGATCACCGGCGCGGGCCGGGCGTTCTCGGCAGGCGGCGACATCGCCGGGATGGCGCGGGTCCTCGAGAAACCGGAGCTTTTCGACACCGAGGCCGAAGAGGCCAAGGCTCTGATCTTCACGCTGTTGGAGATCGAGAAGCCCGTCATCGCGCGCATCAACGGACCCGCCGTCGGCCTCGGCGCCACGATCGCCCTGTTCTGCGACGTCACCTTCGCGGCCGAGAGCGCGAAGATCGGCGATCCGCACGTGTCGATCGGGCTCGTCGCGGGGGACGGCGGGGCGATCATCTGGCCCGCGCTCGTCGGTCTCCACCGGGCCAAGGAATTCCTGTTCACCGGCGAGATCCTGACGGCCGCGCGCGCGGGCGAGATCGGGCTGGTCAATCACGTGGTGGCCGACGACGCGCTCGACGCCGCCGTGGACGAATTCTGCGAGACGCTGCTCGGCGGCGCGACCCAGGCGATCCGCTGGACCAAGGTCGTCATGAACATGGAGCTCAAGCGCCTGGCCCACGAGATGATGGAACCCGGCATCGCCTATGAAACGCTCAGCGTGCGCAGCGACGAGCATCGCGCGCGGGTCGAGGCATTCCTGGCCAAGACGAAGAAGCCATGAGCGCGGCGGTCGAAAGGCTGGCCGCCCGCATGGCGGCCCTGGATGCCGCCGGGCGTCACCGGGCGCCGCGCCAACCGACGCTCGGCGAGATCGCGCTGCAACTGGCCGCCGCGGACCCGGAACGCGAGGTGATCCGGCAGGGCGACATGCGGCTGACGCGCCAGGGCATGCTCGACATGGCGCTGCGGCTCGCCGGCGGGCTCGACCGGCTCGGCCTGACACCCGGGGCGGCAATCGCCTTTCAGCTCCCGAACTGGTGGGAAGCGACGGTCATCAACCTCGCCGCCGCGCTGACCGGCTACCGCGTCGTGCCGCTGCTCCCCATCTACCGCGCGGCCGAGCTGTCCGCGATCCTGCCGACCTGCGGGGTCGAAGCGATCTTCATCCCGCCGGCGGGCAAGGTGGACTACCCGGGGCTCATCGCCTCGCTGGAAAAGCCCCCGGCACATGTCGTGACGGTGCGCGGGGACGGCGAGCTGTCGTTCGACGTCCTGCTGGACGGGGCGCCAGCGGCGCCGCGCCTGCCCGACAGCCGCGACGCGAAGCTGATCATCTTCACCTCGGGCAGCACCGGGGCGCCGAAGGGCGTGATCCATACGCACGACAGCATGGACGCCGTGGTACGCCGCACGGCCGGGTTCTGGGCCATGGACGGCGAAGACGTGCTCTTCGTCCCCTCCCCGATCGGTCACATCGGCGGGTCGATCTACGCGTTCGAATTTCCGTGGATCACGGGCTGCCGGACCGTGCTGGAGGATGGCTGGGACCCGGCGCGCGCAGCGTCACGCATCGACGCCGAAGGTGCGAGCTTCATGGCCGGCGCGACGCCGTTCCTGTCCGGCCTGCTCGACGCCGCGCGCGTCGCCGGGACCACCCTGCCATCGCTGCGCCGGTTTGTCTGCGGCGGGGCCTCCGTGCCGCCCGAGCTTGTGCAGGAGGCGCTGACGGCGTGGCCCGATACGGTCGTGTCGCGCGCCTATGGGTCGACAGAGGTGCCATTGGCCTGCCCCGGCATCCGCGACCGGGCCGCTGCCGAGACCCATACGGACACGGACGGCGAGCTGGCCATCGAGGCGCGGCTCGAGGACGGCGAGGTTCTGCTGCGTGGCCCCCAGATGTTCCCCGGTTACCTCGACCCGGCCCATGACGACGGCGCCTTTACCGAGGACGGTTTCTTCCGCATGGGCGACCTGGGCCGGATCGTCGACGACCGCTTCCTGGTCATCACCGGGCGCAAGAAGGACATCATCATCCGCAAGGGCGAGAACATCAGCCCGCTCGAGATCGAGAACGCGCTCCTGACCCACCCGGAGGTCGCGCAGGTCGCCATCGTCGGCGCGCCCGACCCGACGCGCGGCGAGATGGTGGTCGCCTTCGTGGTGGCCGGGGACGGTTTCGACTTCGAAGCGATGACCGCTCACCTGGCGCGCGCCGGGCTCGCCAAACAGAAGTTCCCCGAGCGGCTTGAGCGGGTCGATGCCCTGCCCATGAACGCGGTGGGCAAAGTGCAGAAGCCGGACCTGCGCAAAAGGGCCGCCGCGCTGGTGGCGGGGGCCGGCGAGAGCGGCTAATGTGCCGCAACACTGGCGGGGAGAGCCCATGAAAGACGAGAACCAGGACGGGACGCAGGCGATCCGGCGCGCGGCCGCGATCCTGAAGCAGATCGCCCATGTCTCGGGCGATGCGCCGATGAACCTGCGCAACATCTCCGAGGCCGTGGGGCTGCCCCGCTCCACCACGCACCGCATCCTGAAAAGCCTGACCGACACCGGGCTCGCCGCCTACAACCCGGCCTCGCGCAAGTACGAGGTGGGCATGCTGAGCTACGAGCTGGGCCTCGCCGTGAGCGACCGGGTGCTCGAACTCGCCCCCTGGACCGCCTGCGTGGACAGGGTCGCCGAGCGGTCGAACGTGACCACCTACCTCATGCGCCGCTCGGGCTTCGAGGCGGTCTGCGTCCACAAGGCCGAGGGGCGCGCGGTCATCCGCGTGATCCCGGTCGAGGTCGGCCAGCGGCGTTACCTGGGCGTCGGCGCCGGGGCGACGGCGCTCTTGGCGGGCCTGCCGGACGACACGGCCGAGCGGGTGATCGCGACGATCGCCCCCGAGCTCGACGTGTTCGAAAGCCTCGACGCCGACACGGTGCGCGAGGCGGTGGCCGAGACCCGCGCGACGGGCTTTTCCGAAAGTCGCGGCCGCGCCTACCGCTCGATCTACGGGCTGGGCATGGGCGTGCGCGCCTTTGCGGAGGAACCCGATCTCGCCATTTCCATCGCGGTCCACACCGAGGAAGTGGACGACGCGCGCATCGCGACGTGGAAAAGCATCATCCGCGAAGAAATCGAGGCCACCCGGACCCGCATCGCGGCCCGTTGATCTAACGGGCCAGGATCGGCGCGAGCAGCTGGGCGGCCAGCGCCTCGGCGTCGTCGCCCAGTTCCTTCGTCCGCTCGTCCACGATGGCCTGGATCGACATGCCGCTGATGGCGCCGGAGATCAGCCGCGCCGCCCGGTTGATGTCCGCGTCCGGCGCGAGCTCGCCTGCCGCCTGCGCCTGTTCGAGATAGGTATGCAGATTGTCGTGGTAGGCCTTCTGAAGCCCCGCCACCCGCGGTTTCAGATCCGGCATGGAGCCGGTGCTTTCGATGATCAGGTGGTAGAGCGCGATGGCGCTTTCGGGCATGTCGCGCACCGCTTCGAGTTGAAGTCGGATGCGCTCGGCCAAGGCCGCGACCCCGCGCTTCTCGCCGACCCGGTTCTCGACATGGCGCAGGAACCGGTCCTCGATCCCGTCCAGCACGGCAATGAGCAGCGCGAGCTTGGTGCCGAAACGCTGCACGGGCAGATTGGGGCTGTAGCCCGCGTCGATCCCGATCTGGGCCAGCTTGGCGCCCGCGATGCCGCCCTTGCTGATCAGCGCCGTCGCCGCCCGCAGCATCCTGCGGTCGGACGCCTCGCGGCGGTCTTTCTTGGATCCCAGTTCGGCGCGCGTCATGACCTTCCCCTGCCCCGGATCCCGGATGCGGCGCAACCCCTCACCGGCCCGTGCTGGCCCCGGGCAGCCAGGTCACGATGTCGGGCACGAGGATCAGGAGGATCACCACGGCGATCGCGGTCAGCGCGAAGGGCAGCACGCCCAGGAACACGGTGCCCAGCGAGATCGGGCGTCCGAGGTTCGCCTCCGGATCGGACGCGATGCGGTGGACGATGAAGGTGAGGATGCCCAGCGGTGGCGTCAGGAGCCCGACCTCGGCCATGACCACAAGGAACACGCCGAACCAGAGCGGATCCACCCCGACCGATGCGAGCGGCCCAAGAAGCACGGGGATGGTGAGGAGCATCATCGCCAGCGTGTCCATGAACATGCCGAGGATCAGGTAGGCGCCGATCAGGATGAACAGCAGTTCCACCCGGCCCAGTCCCATCTCGGCGATGCCGGTCGCGATGAAGTTGGGCACCTGGCTCAGCGCCATAGCGCGGGTCAGGACGGCGACCCCCACGATCAGCAGGAAGACCGAGGCGGTGCCGGTCAGCGTGCCGACCAACGCCTCGCGCAGCATCACGCCGATGGCCCGCACGCGCGTGCCCTGGCGAAGCTGGTGGATCACCCCCAGGATCAGCGCGGCGATCATGCCGCAGACCCCCGCCTCGGTCGCCGTGAAGATACCGGCGAAGAGGCCGCCGATGACGATCAGGATCACGATGGCGATCGGGGTGCCCTCGATCAGGGCGCGGATCCGCATCGACCAGGTCACGTCGGACATGTCGGCGCGCGGCGCGAGGCCGGGGCGCAACGAGGCGTGAAGCACGATCATGGCCCCGAAGGCGACGGCGAGGATCACCCCCGGCACCACGCCCGCGAGCAGCTGCTGCCCGACCGGGAGCGACGCGGCCCCGGCGTAGACGACGAGCAGCAGCGAGGGCGGGATGATCTGTCCCAGTGTCCCCGCGGCGGCCACGCTGCCGACGGCGAGCTGCGGATGGTAGCCCGACTTCAGCATCTCCGGGATCGACACCCGGCCCAGCGCATAGGTGATGCCGATGGTGCTGCCCGAACTGGCCGCCAGCGCGGCCCCTGCGAAGTTCGTGGCCACCGCGAGCCCGCCGGGCATCCAGCCCAGCCACATGCGCGCGGCGGAGAAGGCCGAGGTGGTGAGCCCGGACTTCCACAGGATCATGCCCATCAGGATGAACATCGGGATCACCGACAGAGACCAGGAGGCGGTCGCGTCGAAGGCCACGCTCTCCATCGTCGAGCGGACGACCCGTCCGCCGGTCAGCGCGTAGAGCCCGACCACCGCGGCGCCCAGCATGGCGACGCCCACGGGAATGCCCATGAGCAGAAGGACGATGGACAGCACGATGATGAGCAGCCCGGTGATTTCCTTGGACAGGTCGGCGGCCAGCATGCCCCAGAGCGCCCCGCCGGCCACGATCAGGCCAAGGACGAAGATCGTCATGCCGATGCGCGACGCGGTGCGGCCCGGTCCGGTGAGGGTTTCGGTCTGGCTGGTCATATCGCTTCGCCCTCGTGCGCCTCGTCGTCGTCCGCGGCATGCGGCAGATGGCCCGCGAGGTAGCGATAGCTCGTCGCGGCCATCTGGAGCGCCAGCGCAAGCACGCCCACCGGGGCCGCGACCTTGAAGGGCCAGATCGCCACCGGCGGGCTCGAGGCGGTGGTCTGCCCGTACTCGGCCGCTTCCAGCGCTTCGCTCAACCCATGCCAGGCGAGCGCGAGGAGCAGCACCGTGGCGATCGCGCCGAACACGCCCTCGACGGCGCGACGCATGCGCAAGGGCAGCGTGTCGAGCAGGATCGTCACCTTGATGTGTTCCTGCTTGCGCTCCGTGTAGGCGAAGGCCAGCAGGGTGAGCGTCGGCATCCACCAGTTCTCGGTATATTCGAGCGTTCCGGTGAACGGCTTGTTGAACGCCGCCCGCCCGATCACATCGACCAGCACGTTCAGCGCGAGAAGGATCAGCGCCGCACCGGCGACCAGGGCAAGGGCGAGCGCGACGGCGTCGACGATCCTCAGGAGAACCGGATCGGGTCGCGGCGCCGTGTCGTCGTGAGTGGTGGCATCAGACATGGAATGAAGTGTCGCCCGTGCGCCCGTCACCGGGCAAGCCTGGAGTGTCCGCCCCTGTTGCGGGGCGGACAGGTTCGTCTCAGTTCATGAGCCCGGGGGTGACCTCGGAATTGAACTTCTCGTAGAAGCCCGACAGGTCCACCTCCGAGAGCCCGGCGAAGGCATCGAGGATGGCCTCCGGCGTGCGCTCGGTCACCTCGTAGCCGTCTTCGACCAAAGCGTCGGTCCAATAGCCGATCCGGGCCTGGTAGTCGTCGATGAAGCCCTGCGGGTTCTCGACGCTGTCAGGCGCGCTTTCCGGCAGGGCCGCGATGTAGGCCGCCCGCTGTTCGCGCGCGATCGGCTCGAGCGAGGAGATGTCGTTGGTGTGGATTTCCTCGCCTTCGGCGATCAGCTCGCCCGCCTTGGCCTCGATGTCCAGGTAGCCTTCCCAGATGTCGTAGGCCGCTTTCACGTTGGCCTGCGTGATGAAGTCCTGCAGTTCGGCCGGGAAGCTGTTCCACACGTCGAGGTTCATCACCCAGGTCGAGGCTTGAAGCTGCGCCATCGTGACGGGCACGTATTCCGGCGCCACGTCCTTCAGGACAAGCCCGTCCACGTACTGGTTCGGGTTGATGACCATGCAGTCGAACACCCCGCGCTGAAGCCCTTCATATGCCTCGCCCCACGCGATGGAGACCGGGGTCATGCCCAGCGCCTCGACGGTTTCGGACCAGACCGCGCCGATCGCGCGGGCCCGTTTGCCCTCGGCCTCTTCTGGCGACGAGATCGGCGTGTTGCACAGCAGGTTGTAGGCCGGCGTCGCAGTCGCCTGCAGCACCTTCACGTTGTGGCGCGCGTATTCCTCGGTCAGCGGTTCGAACGTCAGCACGGTCTCGAGCGCCGTCGCACCGCCCGCGGCCACGTCATGCACGGTCGAGCCCGACAGCGCCGCGCCCATCCCGAAGAGCCACGAACCCACGGGAAGCTCCTGGGGCATGTAGGACGGGATGATGAGGCCGATGTCGGCCACCCCGTCGCCCACGCCCGAAAGCGTGTCGAGCGCGCCAAGGAGCGAGGACGACCAGTAGTTCTCGAAGGTGATCTTGCCGTCTGTGAATTCGGTGATCGACTCCTCCCAGGCGACCATCGCCTTGCCGAAGTTGGCGTCCTGGTTGCCGGAGAAGTCGGCGAGCTTGAGCGTCATCGGCTCGAGGTTGTCGAGCCATTCCTGCGCTTGGGCTGCCGTGGCGAAGGTCATGCCGGACGCGGCCAGAAGTGCCGCCGCGGACAGGCCCGTCCATTTGGTGGTGAATGTCATGTGTTCCTCCCTGAGCCGTTGCCGGCCATCTCTGGTTCGCGGCACGCGGCCGCGATGAAAAAACGCTAGCACCTCCTACTTAGTGGGACAAGAGACCAGTTGCCGCGCCCCACCGAAAACGCCTGAAATTCCTGATTTTCCGATATTATGGCGCAAAACATGGTGCTCTTGACCCTCAGAGCGTCCCATTTCCTGAGACGTTTTCGTCAATTTCGTCCCGGATTATGGGACGGTCTACCACATTGCGACATGATCCGGATCCAGGTGCACGTCGATCAGGAAAGGCCGGCTGCGGTCGCGGCCCGCCAGTGCGTCGGGAAGCGCGGCGAGCGCATCTTCGGACCGGACCTCCACCCCGTCACCGCCGAGCGCCCGCGCGAGGGGCACGAAGGCGGGCCAGTCGAACAGCGTGATCGCCGGGTCGAGTTGCTTGTCGCGGAACTGGACGTGCTCGGCCCCGTAGCTGCCGTCGTTCATCAGCACGACGATCAGGTCGAGCCCGGCGCGCACGGCCGAGTGGAATTCGGCCAGGTTGCCCAGCATGAACCCACCGTCGCCGTTGAACAGCACGGTCGGCCGCCCGGGATGCGCCACCCCCGCTCCGATCGCCGTCGCAAGGCCGAGACCGATCGACCCGAAGCTCGCCGAGGTCACGAAGTCGCGCGGGGCCGGCGCGGTCAGAAGCCCGTAGCTGCGGACCATCCAGCGCCCCGCATCGGTCACGAGCACGCGGTCTTCGGGCAGGATGTCGTTCAGCCGCTTCAGAGCGGCAAGAAAGTCGATGGTCCCATCGCGCGGGCGGCCCGGCTTGGGTATCGGCGGCACGTCGAGCCCTTGGGCCGGCAGGTCGCGCGTGAAGCCCGACGCCGGGATCTCGACCTCGTCGAGCCAATGCACGAAGGTGTCCGCCGCCTCGGCCGCCTGCCCGAGGATCGCGACATCCGCGACCGCGCCGACCCCGAGATCCTCGGCCCGGTCGGCGACCTGGATCACGCGCTTGCCCTCGACGAAGCCCCCTTCGGCGGTCGTGTGGAAATTGAGCGATGCACCGAAGGCGATGATGCAATCGGCCCCCATCAGGATTTCCGCGGCCTGCGGCGTGGACACGGTGCCACACACCCCAAGCACGTGATCCTCTCCACGAAACAGGTTCTTGGCGCGGATCGTGGTGGCCAGCGGCGCTTCGATCCGGCGGGCAAGCCGGAGCAGCGCCGCACGCGACGCGTCGTCGATCGCCCCGCGCCCAGCCAGCACGACGGGGCGGCGCGCCACCGCGATGATCCCCACCGCATTGTCGAGCGCGTCACCCTCGATCCGCGTCGGTCCCAGCGCCGGCACGTCCCAGCTCTCGTGGGTCGCCTCGGCGTCCTCCCACTGGAAGTCCGCCGGCATGTTGAAGACGACGGGACGGCGCTCGGCCTTGGCCCGGCGCACGGCGCGGGCCAGGTCTTCCAGCGCGGTCCCGGGACGGCGCAACTGCTCGAACCCGGCCCCGGCTGCCACGGCGACCGCCTTCTGGTCCGTGTTCTGGAGGTTTTCGCGATCCGCCACGGGCGTGTCCCCGGCCATCAGGACGATCGGGGTGTGCGAGCGCGCGCCTTCGGTCAGCGCCGTGACGCAATTCGTGAGCGCGGGTCCATGCGTGACCGTGCAGAACCCCACATCGCCCGTGGTCATCGCATAACCGATGGCCATCAACACGGCGCCGTTCTCGTTCCCCGCGCTGACATAGCGCGTGTCGTCCATGTCGGCGAACGCGGACACGAAATAGGCGTTCGCATCCCCCACGACGCCGAACAAGGTGCGCACGTCATGATCGCGAAGCGCCGCCGCCAGCGCGAGGTGTAATTTGGCCATGTCTCGAACGATTCCGAAATTTTACTAACTCATGGGTTATCGAAATTCGGACGCGATTTCAATCACCCTCGCGGAGGTGGGAACGTGGGACCACCACGGGCGACGCGCCGCGGGGCGTAGCACGGCAATGACATGTTCGTTTTCTGTTGATCGGCAGAAGGCTTCCGAAGCGCCTGGAGCAGCGCTTTCCCGTGCTTTCTGTGGGCATGGTGACATGCAAAGGTACGCGCCACAGACCGCGCCCTGCATTCGGGGCGCGGTCCCGTGGGCGTGCGAGGAACCAAGCGTGGTGAGCCGTTTCAGTCGCGTTGCCCGGCGCAAGACCGGCGTCCGCCGCCGGTCTCTTCCGAACCTGCGCTTTTCTTCACGAAGCCTTGCGGACCTTCGAGAACCCCGCCATCGAGGCATAGCCGCCGACGATCGCCTTGCGTTCCTCGTAGTCGAGCACGTCGTCGATCTTCTTGAAGCCTGCCGGCGCAAGTTTCTCGACCTCGTCGATCACGCGCTCCGGGCCGCCGACGCGGTTGGTGCGCACGACTTCGGCCGTCTTGGGCAGGCGTTCCTTCTCGTAGCCCCAGAGTGCCGCGCGCGGGTGTTCGGAGCGCGCGAGGAGGTCCGACAGGCAGCGCGCGTCGAGGATCGCCTGGCTCGCCCCGTTGGAGCCCACCGGGTACATCGGATGCGCGGCGTCCCCCAGCAGCGTCACCCGTCCGAAGGTCCAGCGCGGGAGCGGATCGCGGTCGGCCATCGGGTATTCGAAGATCGTATCGGTCGCACGCACGAGCCCGCCGATGTCCATCCCCGGCACGTGGAAGCGCAGCGCATGGGGCAGCACCGTGGCCAGGGGCACCCGCCGCGACCAGTTGTCGGGCGGCGGGGTGGAGATTTCGGGATCCTTGATCCGCACGTTGACCACCCAGTTCATCAACTGGCGGTCGCCCTCGGGCGGCGCGATCGGGTAGAGCACGAACTTGCCCCCCAACCCGCCGCCGATGGCCATGCTCTCGCCGTCTTCCCAGATCGGCCAGTCGGTCGCGCCGCGCCACATCGCGACGCCCTGCCACGAGGGCGGGCCCTCGTTCGGGTAGAAGGCGCGGCGTCCGACGGAATGGATGCCATCGGCGCAGATCAGCACGTCGCCCCGGTCGGTCTGGCCGGCGCCGCCCTCCACCGCGTCGGTGAAGTGGGCTGTCACCCCCGTCTCGTTCTGCACGAAGCCCGAAAGCCTCCGGCCGGTGCGGATCGCGTCGGGGCCGAGGCGCTCGATCACCGCGTCGTGGATCACCTTCTGAAGACGGCCCCGGTGGATCGAGAATTGCGGGACATCGTGGCCCGCATGCGTGCCGCGCAGCTCCGACCAGACCTCCTGCCCCTGCTTGGTCAGGTAGGACAGCTTGCGCGTCCGCACCCCGACCGCATCCAGCGCCGGAAGCAGGCCCAGCTCGGACAATTCGCGGATCGCGTGGGGCAGCACGTTGATGCCCACGCCCACCTCGCGCACCTCGCGCGCGGACTCGTAGAGTTGCACGGGAATGCCGCGCGCATGCAGCATGAGCGCCGTCGTCAGCCCGCCGATCCCTGCGCCTGCGATCAGAACCTTCATCGGATCATGTCTCCGAGGGCGGCAGGAAATCGACCTCGTGCTCGGCCGAAACCGCGACCACGTCGGCGGGGTTCGCGTCGGGGCCCAGGTTGTGGAGCGCCCAGAACAGGTCGTAGAGCCGGCGCGCCGGAGCCACCCAGAACAGGCATTTGATCGTGCTGTCGCCCTTGTTGTAGATGCCGTGCGGAATGCCCCGGGGCAGCCGGATCACGTCGCCCGGCTCGGCATAGGCCTCGACCCCGTTGAGGAGCAGGTCGAAGCGTCCTTCGAGGACATAGATGAACTCGTCCTGCGTGGGGTGGATGTGCGGGGGCACGAAGGTGCCCTTCGGCAGCGTCGCGTGCCAGGCCATCGAGCTCTCCGAGACCTGCTTGGGCACGTAGGTCTGCCCCAGCACGTTCCAGGAGACGTCGTCGATACCGGTGGTTGAACGGGTAATGCCGGGCAACATTGTCATGCGGGCTGTCCTTTCGAAGAGTCACACGTGCAGGAAACGGTCCTTCACGTCGGGGGTTGCTAGGATGTCTTGAGTGGTGCCGCTCCAGACGACGCGGCCCTTCTCGATCACGACGTGGCGGTCGGCGAACCGGGTGAGCGCGTCGACATTCTTGTCGATGACCAGGATCGCCTCGCCTTCGTCCTTCAGCGTCTCGAGGCAGGACCAGATATCGGCGCGGATGAGCGGCGCGAGCCCCTCGGTCGCCTCGTCCAGCACGACGAGCCGCGGATTGGTCATCAGCGCCCGGCCGATCGCCAGCATCTGCTGCTCGCCGCCGGACAGCTGGGTGCCCATGTTGCGCTTGCGTTCGGCCAGCCGCGGGAAGAGTTCGTAGATGCGCTTCAGCGTCCACCGCCCGGGCCGCGCCGTGGCGCGCAGGTTCTCTTCGACCGAGAGCGTGGGAAAGATCTGGCGCCCCTCGGGCACCAGCCCGAGCCCGGCCAGCGCGACGCGGTGCGGATCGGCCCCGGTCAGGTCCTCCCCGTCGACCCGAACGGTCCCCGCGCGCGGCTTGAGCATGCCGAAGATCGACTTCACGGTGGTCGTCTTGCCCATGCCGTTGCGGCCCATGAGCGTGACCACCTCGCCCGCATCGACGTGCAGGTCGATCCCGAAAAGGATGCGGCTTTCGCCGTAGGCGGCTTCGAGCCCGGTGACTTCAAGCATCGGCCATCTCCTCGCCCTCTTCGCCAAGATAGGCCGCCCGCACGTCGGCGTCGGAGCGGACCTCGTCGGGCGTGCCGGTGGCGATGATCCGCCCGTAGACCAGGACCGAAACCCGGTCCGCCAGGGCGAAGACCGCGTCCATGTCGTGTTCGATCAGCAGCATCGCGAAGCGCCCCTTGAAGCGGCGCAGCCGGGCCACGAAAGCCTCGGCATCCTCGCCGCCGACGCCGGCCAGCGGCTCGTCGAGGAGCAGCACCTGGGGATTGGTCGCAAGCGCGATGGCCAGCTCGAGCCGCCGGTGTTCCCCGTGGCTGAGCGCACTCGCCACGACCCCGGCGCGGTCGCCCAGGCCCGCCTCGGTCAGCGCCTCCATCGCCGCGTCGTTCAGGGCGGCGTCACCGGCCACGGGCCGGAAGAAGCGGAAACTGGAGCCCGAGCGCGCCTGCACGGCGAGCGCCACGTTCTCCAGGACCGTGAAGCCCGGAAGGATCGAGGTGATCTGGAAGCTGCGCGCAAGGCCACGCTTCACCCGTTCCGGCATGGACAGGCCGGTGATGTCGGCTCCGTCCAGCCGGATACGCCCGCTGTCGGGCTTGAGCTGTCCCGAAAGCTGCGCCACCAGTGTCGTCTTGCCCGCGCCGTTGGGCCCGATGATCGCGTGGATTTCGCCCGGCTCGACCGTGAGCGACACGTCATCGGTCACCTTCAGCGCGCCGAAGCTCTTGGTCAGGCTCTGTACGTCCAGACGGCTCATTTGCGCGCCCTCCACAGCCCGGTGCGCTCAAGCAGCCCGGTGATCCCGCGCGGCGAGAAGAGCACCATGAGCACGAGGATCAGGCCGAAGAGCAGCGGCCAGTGATGGGTCAGGGCCCCGAGCCATTCTTCGAGCAACAACGCCACCACCGCGCCGCCGATGGCGCCGGTCAGCGTGCCGATACCACCGAAAACGACCATGACGATCAGTTCGCCGGAGCGGTGCCACGACATGAAGGCGGGCGACACGAACTCGGCCTGGTTGGCCAGCAGCACACCCGCGAGCGAGGTGATGCAGGCCGAGATCACGAAGGCCGTCAGCTGGTAGCGGAAGGGCGGAAAGCCCACCGCCTCCATCCGTTCGCGGTTCTCGCGGATGCCGGTCAGCACCCGGCCGAAACGCGAACCCACGATCCGGTGACAGGCCGCGAAGAGCGCGATCAGGAAGCCCAGCGTGACGTAGTAGAGCGTCATGTCGTTCTCCAGCACGTCGGAGCCGAAGATCGTCGAGCGGCTGGACAGCCCGTAGCCATCGTCGCCCCCGTAGGCCGAGAGCGAGATGAAGAAGAAGAACGCCATCTGCCCGAAGGCGAGCGTGATCATGATGAAATAGACCCCGCGCGTGCGCAGCGAGATCGCCCCGGTCACCAGCGCGAAGGCGGCCGAGACCACCACCGCGCCCAGCATCTGGAGCAGCAGATCGTTGACGCCGTAGCTCGACAGGATCGCGACGGCGTAGGTGCCGAAGCCCAGGTAGGCCGCGTGGCCGAAGGAGACCATCGCCCCGAAGCCGAGGATCAGGTCCAGCGCCATGGCCGCGATCGCGTAGGCGAGGATGCGGGTGGCGATCAGGACCATGAACGGGTCGCCAAGCGCCACGGCCACCGGGGGCAGCACCGCGAAGAGCGCGAAAAGGATCAGCGCCACCTTGACCCGCATGGCCATCGCCGGGGCGCGCGGGGCGGCGCGGGGTGCGGTCGTCACGTCGCTCATCAGCCGCGCCCTCCGAACAGGCCCGTGGGTTTGGCGAAGAGGATCGCGGCCATCAGGATGTAGACCAGCATCGGCGCGAGCGTGCGCCCCGCCTGCCCTGCCGCCGAGGCATCGAGGACCGAGCGCAGCAGGATGGGCCCGAAGACGCCGCCGAGCGTGTCCACCACGGCCACGAGAACCGCGCCCAGGAACGCGCCCTTGATCGACCCGATACCCCCGATGACGACGACGACGAAGGTCAGGATGAGCACGCTTTCCCCCATGCCGGTGTCGACCGACAGGATCGGCGCCACGATGGCGCCCGCGAAACAGGCCAGCACCGCCCCCAGGGTGAAGACGATCGCGAAGAGCTTGCCGATGTCGACGCCCAGCGCCGAAACCATCGCGCGGTTCGTGGCACCGGCGCGCAGCAGCATGCCGATGCGCGTATGGTTGACCAGGAGGTAGAGACCACCGGCCACCGCCAGCCCCGCCACGATGATCGCGATGCGGTAGACCGGGTACTGGAGCGGCCCCATCAGCGGGACCGACCCCGAGAAGATGTCGGGCATCGGCACCGACAGGGGCGAGGTGCCCCAGATGATCTTCACCGTTTCATTGGCCATCATCACGAGCCCGAAGGTCGCCAGCACCTGGTCGAGGTGCGAGCGGTCGTAGAGCCTTCGGATCACGACGACCTCCAACAACAACCCCACCACGACGGCCCCGGGGAGCACCAGCAGGAGAGCCCACCAGAAGCTCCCGGTCGCCGCGGCGAAGGTCGCCATCAGGTAGGCGCCCGCCATGTAGAGGACGCCGTGGGCCAGGTTGACCACGTCCATGATCCCGAACACGAGCGTCAGCCCGGCCGCGATCAGGAAAAGAATGATGCCGAGTTGAACCCCGTTGAGGAGTTGAAGCACGAGCAGGTTTGTCATGGACGTGGCCCCCTTGCCTTAACCGGCCGTCACTGCATCTCGCACTGGTCGGCGTAGTTATCGACGTAGTCGTCGAAGATCTTCTCCTTGGCCGAGGTCGCATAGAGACCGTCGTCACGCTTCACCGCCTCGACGAGGTAGAAGTCCTGCACCGGGTAGTTGTTGACGCCGAACTCGAAGTCGCCACGGGGGCTGTCGAAGTCCGCTTCCTTGAGGGCCGCGCGCAGGGCGTCACGGTCGGTCAGGTCACCGCCGACCTTCTCGACGGCCGAGTTGATCAGCTGGGCCGCGTCATAGGCCTGCATCGCGTAGGTGCCGGGCACGTGGTCGTACTTCTCGATGTAGGACGTGACGAATTCCTCGTTCGCCGCGTTGTCCAGGTCCGGGGCCCAGTTGGCACCGCCAAGAAGACCCAGCGCCGCGTCCTGCGTCGCCGGCAGCGTGGTCTCGTCCACCGTGAAGGCCGACAGGAACGGGATCGAGGTGAGCCCGGCCTGGCCGTACTGCTTCACGAGGTTCACGCCCATGCCGCCCGGCATGAAGGTGAAGAGCGCGTCGGGCTGGAAGGCCGCGATCTGCGCCAGTTCGGACGAGAAGTCGAGCTGCCCAAGCTCGGTGAAGACCTCGCCGGCCACGTTGCCGGTGTAGGAATGCTTGAACCCGGCAAGGCTGTCGCGCCCGGCCTGGTAGTTCGGCGCCATCAGGAAGACGTTCTGGTATCCCTGCTGCTCGGCGTAGGCACCCATCACCTCGTGGTTCTGGTCGTTCTGGTAGGACGTGACGAAGAAGTTCTCGTTGCAGTCCGGCCCCGCGAAGTTCGACGTGCCCGCGTTGGTCGAGATCAGGATCGTGCCCGTCTCGGTCACCGGCTGGTGGATCGCGACGAGGATGTTTGAGAAGATCGGGCCGACGACGAAGTCGACTTCTTCACGCTGGACCAGCTCGCGGGCGTTGTCCGCGGCAAGGTCGGGGCGCTGCTCGTCATCGACGACGATGATCTCGGTCTCCATTCCGCCGATCTTGCCCATCTTGTCGGCCGCCAGCATGAAGCCGTTGCGCGCCTGCTCGCCAAGCGCCGCAGCGGGGCCGGAAAGCGTGTAGATGAGGCCGATCTTCAGGACGTTGTCCTCGGCCGCCGGCGGCACGTCCTGCGCCATCGCGGGCGCGGCGATGCCGGCCAGCAGTGTCGTTGCAAGTAGCTTTTTCTTGAAAGTCATAATTGTCTCCCGTGTTGGTTCTGGTTTGGGGCCGCGCCGTCTGTCGGGCGTCGTACCGCTTGTTTTGGCCTGCCCACCCATTCAGCGGGCCGACCGTTCAGGACGCAAGTCCTTTCCTGTCCCGGCCTGCCTCGACCGGATCGAGCGCCGCCTGCATCAGGGGGCTGTCCGGATCGGCAAGACCGTCGATCACGTTGAAATGGTGCCGGTCGGGTTCGGCCACCTCCACGGTGGGCGCGCCGAGACCGTGCCAGATGTTGGCCAGAAGCGCCGCCTGGCGGAGGAATTCATGCCGCTCGCCGCCGCCGACCCACGCGGTGAGCCGCACGCCGGGCAGCGGCCGCTTGAGCGCGGGGCTGTTGGCCTCGGCGCTGTCCATGTCGAGCCGCAGCGTGTCATTGCGCGTGGTCCGCAGCATCGGGCGCAGGTCGTGCAGGCCCGAGATCGAGACGACATGCTTCAACCGTTCGCGCGTCGCCGCCGAAAGGGGGCTGTCTTCGCACATCATAGCCGAGACAAGGTGCCCGCCCGCCGAGTGGCCCGACAGCACGATGGGCCCGTCGACCTCGCCCGCCGCGTGGTCGATCGCGGCACCGATCTGCGCAGTGATCTGTGCGATCGTGACGTCCGGGCAGAGATCGTAGGAGGGCATGGCCACGGCCCACCCCCGCGCGACGGCGCCGGCGGCGAGATGCGACCAGTAGGTCTTGTCCAGCGCCATCCAGTAACCGCCGTGAACGAAGACGAAGAGGCCCCTGGGCGTGCCTTCCGGCAGGAAGAGGTCGTAGCGGTTTCGCTCGCCCTCACCATAGGGGATGTCCAGCCGGGCGCGATCCGACGCCTGCATCCGGGTGCGATACGCCTCGGCCGGCGCGACCCATGGCCCCGGGTAGGCATCGCCCCCCGGAATGTTGCCGCCATTCTCATAGGCGTCATCCCAATCCGCGACCTCGTGGACGAGCATTGGCGCCTCCTTTTCCCTGTTCGCGTGCGTCCCTGCTCGGATGGCGGGCGCATCATTATGAAAGGCATCGTGGCGTGTAAGATTCAACATTTCAAGCTCAAACCTTTTTTGCTTGAAATAAATTTTTGCGACGCCTAGCCTTTCCGTCGACCGGCCAATGAGAGGGAGGCGAAGCACCGTGGCGCGTTCAGCAAACGAGGCCGATCCGGCATACCTTGCTTCGGACACCGAAGCCTCCAAGGCCCGGCTGCGCCTGTGGCTCAGGATGCTCAAGAGCACGCGGCGAGTCGAGGCTGCGCTGCGTGAGCGGCTGCGCCGCGAGTTCGACAGCACCCTGCCCCGCTTCGACGTCATGGCGGCGCTCGCCCGCTATGATCGCGGCCTGAAGATGAGCACGCTTTCGGGCGTGCTGCGCGTGTCCAACGGCAATGTCACCGGCATCGTCGACCGCCTGGCCGAGGACGGCTTCGTCGTCCGCGAGCCATTTCCGGGCGACCGCCGCGCGTCGATGGTGCGCCTGACCCGCAAGGGGCAGGAGGAATTCGCCCGACAGGCCGCAGCCCATGAGAACTGGATCGATGAACTGCTCGAGGACTTTTCGCCCGAAGAGGCCGACACGCTCTCGGACCGGTTCGACGCCATAAGCCAGAAGGAGGACGAGGCTTGAGGACCGACACCAAACACTTCCGCTGCGAGATCGACGAGGGCATCGCGACGCTGCGCCTCGACCGCCCGGAGCGCAAGAACCCCCTGACCTTCGACAGCTATGCCGAGCTGCGCGACTGGTTCCGGGAGCTGCATTACGACGACTCCGTGAAGGCGGTGGTCTTCGGCTCCAACGGCGGCAACTTCTGCTCGGGTGGTGACGTGCACGAGATCATCGGGCCGCTTACCAAGATGTCGATGAAGGAGCTTCTGGCCTTCACCCGGATGACCGGCGATCTCGTGAAGGCAATGATCAACTGCGGCAAGCCGATCATCGCCGCGGTCGACGGCGTCTGCGCCGGCGCCGGCGCGATCATCGCGATGGCCTCGGACATGCGCCTGGCCACGCCCGCGACCAAGACCGCGTTCCTCTTCACCCGCGTCGGCCTTGCCGGCTGCGACATGGGCGCCTGTGCAATGCTGCCGCGCATCATCGGCCAGGGCCGCGCGGCGGAGCTGCTCTACATGGGCCGCTCGATGAACGCCGACGAAGGTTCCGCATGGGGCTTCTGGAACCGCGTGGTGGACGCCGACGCGCTGGAAGCCGAGGCGCAGGAGATGGCGCGCAAGATCGCCGCGGGCCCGAACTTCGGCCACATGATGACCAAGACCATGCTGAACCAGGAATGGTCGATGTCGCTGGAACAGGCCATCGAATCCGAGGCGCAGGCGCAGGCCATCTGCATGCAGACCGAGGATTTCACCCGCGCCTACAACGCCTTCGTCGCGAAGGAAAAACCCGTGTTCGAGGGGGATTGATGCCCGATCAGACCTACCTGGACTGGCCGTTTCTCGAAGACAGCCACCGGTCCCATGCCCGGGCGCTGGACGACTGGGCCGGAAAACTGGGCCCGATCGACCACCACGACACAGACGCCACCTGCCGCGACCTGGTAGGCCGGCTGGGGGCGGACGGCTGGCTGAAACCCACCGCCGTCGATCCCGCCGATCCGAAGCCGCTCGACGTGCGCACCCTGTGCCTGTCGCGCGAAACGCTGGCGCGTCATGACGGGCTGGCGGATTTCGCCTTCGCCATGCAGGGCCTCGGCACCGGGGCGCTGTCGCTCTTCGGCAGCACGGCGCAGCAGGACGAATGGCTCCCGCTGACCCGCAGCGGCAAGGCGATCTCGGCCTTCGCACTGACCGAGCCGCAATCCGGTTCGGACGTGGCCAACTCGACCATGACCGCCACCGATGACGGCGACGCCTGGGTGCTCGACGGCGAGAAGACCTGGATCTCGAACGGCGGCATCGCGGATGTCTACACGCTCTTCGCGCGCACCGGCGAAGGTCCGGGCGCCAAGGGGCTGTCGGCTTTCGTGGTCCCCGCCGACACGCCGGGGCTCGAAATCGCCGAACGGCTTGAAACCATCGCGCCGCACCCGCTGGCCACCCTGCGCTTCACCGGCGCGCGGCTGCCGAAATCGGCGCTGATCGGGCAGCCCGGGCAAGGCTTCAAGATCGCGATGTCCGTGCTGGACGTCTTCCGCACGTCGGTCGCGGCGGCCGGCCTCGGCTTCGCCCGGCGCGCGCTGGACGAGGCGCTGAACCGGGTCACCTCGCGCGAGGTGCAGGGCAAGCCTCTGTCCGAGCTGCAACTCGTGCAGGGCCACATCTCGGACATGGCGCTCCGGGTCGATGCGGCCGCCCTGCTGGTCTACCGCGCCGCCTGGGCCAAGGATTCCGGCGCGCCCCGCGTCAGCCGCGAGGCCGCGATGGCCAAGCTCTTCGCCACTGACGAGGCCCAGAAGGTCATCGACGCGGCGGTGCAGCTGCATGGCGGCGACGGGGTGAAATCCGGCGAGACGGTCGAACGTCTCTACCGCGAAATCCGCGCGCTGCGCATCTACGAGGGCGCCTCGGACGTGCAGAAGGTGATCATCGCGCGCCAGACGCTCGACGCGGCGACCCGCGCGGGCTGAACAGACACCAACGCGGCCCCGATCCGGAAACGGGGCGCGGCATCCGGGCGATGCGGGCCAACCCGCACGCTCTCCGGCAAGACCGGCAACAGGGAGATCGAAAGATGACGGGCACTACCTCCTTCGACGACGTCCTGGGCCCCTCGGCCCACGTCGACACATTCACGCGCGACAACCTTCCGCCCCTCGACCAGTGGCCGGATTTCCTGCTCGACGGGTTCGACTACCCCGACCACATCAACGTGGGCGTCGAGTTGACCGACGCGATGGTCGAACGCGGCCACGGCGACCGCACGGCGCTGATCGGCAACGGGCGGCGGCGAACCTACAAGGAACTGGCCGACTGGACCAACCGGCTGGCCAACGCGATGGTGCACGACATGGGCGTGAAGCCCGGCAACCGCATCCTGATCCGCTCGGCCAACAACCCTGCGCTGGTCGCCTGCTGGCTGGCCGCGATGAAGGCCGGGGCGGTGGTGGTCAACACCATGCCGCTCCTGCGCGCCGGTGAGCTGACGCAGATCGTGGACAAGGCCGAGATCCAGTTCGCCCTTTGCGACACCCGCCTGATGGACGAGATGGCGACCTGCGCCAAGCAGAGCCGTTTCCTGAAATCCGTCGTCGGGTTCGACGGCACCTCGAACCACGACGCCGAGCTCGACCGGCTCGCGCTCGAAAAGCCCGTGCAGTTCGACGCGGTCAAGACCGGGCGCGACGACGTGGCGCTTCTGGGCTTCACGTCGGGCACCACCGGTTCGCCCAAGGCGACGATGCATTTCCACCGCGACCTTCTGATCATCGCGGACGGCTACGCGAAAGAGGTCCTGGGCGTCGTGCCCGAGGACGTCTTCGTGGGCTCCCCGCCGTTGGCCTTCACCTTCGGCCTCGGCGGCCTCGCGGTGTTCCCGCTGCGCTTCGGGGCGGCTGCGACGCTGCTGGAGAACGCCTCCCCGCCCAACATGATCGAGATCATCGAGAAATACCGCGCCACCGTGTCCTTCACTGCGCCCACCGCCTACCGCGTGATGCTCAAGGCGATGGACGAGGGCGCCGACCTGTCCTCGCTCCGCGCGGCGGTCTCGGCCGGGGAGACCCTGCCCGCCCCCGTCTACGAGGAATGGATGGAGAAGACCGGCAAGGCCATGCTCGACGGCATCGGCGCGACCGAGATGCTGCACATCTTCATCTCCAACCGCTTCGACGACCACCGCCCGGCCTGCACGGGCAAGCCCGTCGGCGGCTACGAGGCGAAGGTGGTGGACGACGACGGCAACGAGGTGCCGCGCGGCACCATCGGCAAGCTGGCCGTGCGCGGCCCGACCGGCTGCCGCTACCTCGCCGACGAGAGACAGAAGAAATACGTCTGGAAGGGTTGGAACGTCACCGGTGACGCGTTCAGCATGGACGAGGACGGCTACCTCCACTTCGCTGCACGCAACGACGACATGATCATCTCGTCGGGCTACAACATCGCAGGCCCCGAGGTGGAGGCGGCGCTGCTGTCGCATGCCGCCGTCGCCGAATGCGCGGTGGTGGGCAAGCCGGACGAGGACCGCGGCTCCATTGTCGAGGCGCACGTGGTGCTGGCCGAAGGCTTCGACGAAGACGACGAGGGCCTGGTGAAGGCGCTGCAGGATCATGTGAAAGCGGCCATCGCGCCCTACAAGTATCCGCGCTCCATCGTCTTCACCGAGGCGCTCCCCAAGACCGAGACGGGCAAGATCCAGCGTTTCCGGCTGAAGGCTTGAGGCTCAGGACGGGCCGTGCGCGGTGCTGGGGCATTCCCCGAAGCGCGCACGGTAGTCCCGTGAAAACCGCCCGAGGTGCGAAAAGCCGCAGGACCACGCCACGTCGCTGACGCTTTCGCGGTCCTGCCGCCGGCTGAGCCGGTAGCGCGCCATGTCCAGGCGCACGTCGCGCAGGTATTGCTTGGGTGACAGGCCGAAGGCGCGGCGGAACCCCAGTTGCAGCGAACGCAGGTTCAGGCCCGCATGGGTGGCGATGTCGTCCACCCGGATCGGCTCGACCAGGTTGTCGTGGATGTATTCCACCGCCCGCCGCAGTTGCGGCGCGGTCGGCAGAAGGTCCTGGCGCCACAGCATGTGCGACACGTTGCTTGGCTGCAGCGTCAGCAGCGCCTCCGCCAGTTCACGCTCGGTCCAGATTTCCGACAGCCCCGGCCGACCGGCCCAAAGCTCGCCCCGCGTGGCGGCCGCGGCAGCACCCGTGACCTGTCGCAACAGCCGGGCACCCGCGGGCCGGGTGAGATCCACGGCCGGGTCGAAACGAACGGGGCCGGGGAGCGGGGTGCCGATCATCTCTTCGGCCACCTGCTCCAAATGCGCGCGGTCCACTTGAAGTAGGAGCTTCCGGCAGCCCGCGCCCCAGGTCATCCGCGTCTCGCGATCCGGATTGAGCAGTGTCGCGCGGTCGCGGCAGGCCACGACCTCTTCGCCCCGGTGGCGGATGCAGGCCTTCCCCGCCAGCGGAATCTGGAGCAGGTAGAATTCGCCGAGCAGGCCCGGGTCGATCTCGACCTCCCCGCCATAGCCCAGCGCGTTCAGGGAGACGTGTCGCCCGCTGACATGATCGTGCACCACGTCCAGCCGCTCGCCCCGCCCCAGCTCGAGCCGATGATCGCAGAAGGCCCGGCCGACGACGTCGCGCGCTTCCGACAGGTCCTGCGTCCGCAACAGCGGATGGCCCTGCAACAGCGTGTCGTACCCGTGCGTCATCGTCCGATCCATGCCTGCATCGTGGAGCGGCAACGGATTCATTTCAAGCTTCAAGCATTGGGATTCGTAAAACGGATAATCCTTTTGGACGGACTCGTGCACAGTGAGTGCAGGCGGACCGGGAGAGTCCGCTGCACAACAGGAGGTCTTTCATGGACTATGGAGTCATGCCGGACGACGGCAGCGTGCGCGATGCGCAGTGGAACGTCGTCGGTCACACCTACACCCCCAAGATGCTGAGCGAAAACGCCTTCATCTGGCACGCCCTCATCCCCGCCGAGACGTTCGTGCCGCCGCACATCCACCCCACGCAGGACGAATGGATCGTCATGCTGGAAGGCGAGCTCGAGGTCGAGTTCGGCGAGGACAAGCAGAAGGCCGGACCCGGCGACACCGTGAAGATGCCGATGGGCAAGGCGCACGGCATCTACAACCGCTCCGGCAAGGACGCGGTGTGCATCTTCGGCGTCGCGCCGTCGCGCAAGCTGTTCGAGCTCTTCGGCAAGCTCGACGGCGTCACCGATCCCGAGGAACTGGTGCGCATCTCGGCCGAACACGAGGTCGACTTCCTTCCGCCCCCCGACGAAGCGTGATCGGAGGCTGATATGGTCAACCGCAAGACAGTGGCGGTCATCGGCGGGGGCGTGAGCGGCCTCGCCGCTGCCAAGGCTTTTTCCGAAAAGGGACACGAAGTCCGCGGCTTCGAACGCAGCCACGACTTCGGCGGGGTGTGGGAGCTTTCACGCTCCTATCCCGACGTGCAGACACAATCGCCCAAGGATCTATACCGCTTCACCGACATGCCGATGCCCGAGGACTACCCCGAGTGGCCCAAGGGACCGCAGGTGCATGCCTATCTCCACGATTATGCGAAGAAGCATGATCTTGCGCGGCACTTCCGGCTCAACACCGAGGTGCTGAACATGGAACGTCGCGCCGACGGCGCCCCAGGCTGGACCCTGACGCTGCGCGCCGATGGCAAGGAATGGGACGAGGACGTGGATTTCGTCGCGATCTGCACCGGCCAGTTCTCCGAGAAGAACATCATCACCCACCCCGGGCAGGAGGCCTTCACGGCCGAAGGCGGACAGGTGATGCATTCCTCGGAATACACCGATCCGGCCATCGTCAAGGGAAAGCACGTGGCGGTGCTGGGGGCCTCGAAATCGGGCACGGACATCGCGGTGAATGCGGCGAAGAACGGGGCCAAGTCCGTTCACCTCGTCTACCGCGAGAACGTCTGGCGGATCCCCTATTTCATCGGGGGGATCAACTTCAAACGGCTGCTCTACATGCGCGCGCAGGAGATGCAGTTCAACGGCTGGGGCCGCGGCCCGCTCGCCCGCGTCGGCGCGGCGGTGACCAAGCCCTTGGTGTGGGCCAACTTCCGCGGGCTGGAGACGATGTTGAAACTTCAGCTGGGGCTGAAGAAGCACAACATGGTCCCCGACACGCCGATCGAGAAAGAGGCGTCCTGCTCTCTGCCCATCGTCACGCCGGGGCTATTCGAGCTGATGAACGAAGGAAAGATCAAGCCCGTGATCGGCACCTTCGAGCGTTACGAGGAGGGTCACAAGCTGCGCCTGACGACGGGGGACGTGATCCCCTGCGATCTCTCGATCCTCGCGGTGGGCTGGAAACTCGGCGTGCCCTACCTGCCCGAGCACTGGCGCGAGAAGCTGATCGAACCGGACGGACAATACCGGGTCTACCGCCTCTCGGTGAACCCGGACCTGCCCGACATGGGGTTCGTGGGCTTCAACTCCAGCTTCTGCACCGTGCTGTCGGCCGAGCTCATCGCCAATTGGCTGGTGCGCTACATGGACGGCCAGCTCAAGCGCCAGCCGAGCCGGGAAGAGATGGAGCGGGACATCGAGGCCAACCTCGCGTGGCGGCGCCGGGAACGGCCGGCCGCGAAGGTCTATGGCGGGCTCTGCTCGGCGCCCTTCCACTTCCGGCATTTCGACGAGCTGATGCAGGACATGGGCGCGCGCCAGTGGAAGCGCTCCAACCCGGTAGCCGAACAGTTCAGCCACCCCGACGCCTCGGCCTACGGCAAGTTCCTTGCCACCACGCCCGAGTACCGGGCGGCCTGACAAACGCGCAGCCCGCGCCACGTTCGGCGCGGGCTGCTCGACCACCTACCCCCCACACCGCAAAGAAGAACGCCGCCGCCCGGGAAGAGCGGCGGCGTGGTCGTTGCATGGCAACGCTGCCTCTTCATGGCGCGAAGGCTTATGCGTCGGAAAGCACTGCGGTCGCTTCGATCTCGACCTGCGCCTCGTCTTCGACCAGCGCGGTCACCACGACCATCGTCATCGCGGGGAAATGATAGCCCATCACCTCCCTGTAGGCCGCGCCGATTTCCTTCTGTCGGGCCACGTATTCCTTCTTGTCGGTCACGTACCAGGTCAGGCGCGTGATATCCGTGACGTCGCCGCCCGCGGCACGCACCACGTCCGCGATATTGCGGAGCGCCTGGCTCATCTGCCCGATGAAATCGTGGCTTTCGAAGACCTGGTCGGCGGTCCAGCCGATCTGTCCGCCGACGAACAGCACGCGGCCTTCGGCCACGATTCCGTTTGCGTAACCTTTGGCCGGTTTCCAGCCCTCGGGGTGAATTGTCATCGTGCTCACGGCCTGTCGTCCTCCATCATGTCTTCATGGGCGGCGCACCCTCGTACGGGCGTCGCTCTAGCGGTCTCAGGGAGCACATTCCAGCACATGAAGAAAAATTTCAAGCCTAAAGCTTTATGCTTGAAATGTTTTGCTGGCGATGTGACACTCAGGCGAAATCGTACTTCGAGGAGGAAGAGATGAAGACAGTCTGTCTCGGCGGCGGCCCGGCCGGCCTCTACTTTGCCATCAGCCTGAAGCTGCGCGTTCCGGAGGCGGAAGTGACCGTCATCGAACGCAACAAGCCGGACGACACGTTCGGCTGGGGTGTCGTTCTCTCGGACGAGACGCTCGACAACCTCCAGGCCAACGACCCCAAGAGCGCCGAAGCGATCCGCGAACACTTCGCCTACTGGGACGACATCAAGGTCATCAAGGAGGACGTGGAGATCACGTCCACCGGTCACGGCTTCTGCGGTCTGGGCCGCAAGCAGATGCTGCTGCTCCTTCAGGATCGCGCGCGCGAGCTGGGCGTCGAGCTGAAGTTCGAAACGGAAGTCGACGACATCGACGCGCTCAAGCAGGAATACGACCTGGTGGTCGCCGCCGACGGGATCAACTCCAAGACGCGCAAGCGCTACGAACACGCCTTCAAGCCCGAGATCGACACCCGCGCCTGCAAGTTCGTCTGGCTCGGCACCCACGCGAAGTTCGACGACGCCTTCACCTTCATCTTCAAGAACACCGAGCACGGCTGGATCTGGGCGCATGCCTACCAGTTCGACGCCGACACGGCGACGTTCATCGTCGAATGCGCCGAGGACACGTGGCTGAACTTCGGGTTCGACAAGATGGACCAGGAGGAAATGATCGCGGTCTGCGAAAAGGTTTTCGCCGATCACCTCGACGGCCACGCGCTGATGTCGAACGCCAAGCACCTGCGCGGCTCCGCCTGGCTGAACTTCAACCGCGTGCTGTGCGAGAAATGGCACCACGAGAACGTGGTCCTGCTGGGCGACTCCTCGGCCACGGCGCATTTCTCGATCGGGTCGGGCAGCAAGCTGGCGCTCGAGTCGGCCATCGCCCTGGCGGACCTCGTGACGAAGGAGCCGACACTCGAACAGGCGTTCGAGAAGTACCAGGACGAGCGCCGCCTCGACGTTCTGCGGCTGCAATCGGCGGCCCGCAACTCGACCGAATGGTTCGAGGAGGTCGAACGCTACCTCCACCTCGACCCGGTGCAGTTCAACTACTCGCTTCTGACCCGGTCGCAGCGCATCAGCCACGAGAACCTGCGCCTGCGCGATGCCGAATGGCTGCGCTCGGCGGAGGAGTGGTTCCAGGCGCAGGCCGGTGCCAACGGCGTGCACCGCGCACCGATGTTCGCCCCCTTCCAGCTGCGCGACATGCGGCTCAAGAACCGGGTCGTCGTCTCGCCGATGGCGCAATACAAGGCCAAGGACGGCTGCCCGAACGACTGGCACTTCGTCCATTATTCCGAGCGCGCAAAAGGCGGCGCGGGGCTTGTCTACGTCGAGATGACCTGCGTGTCGCCGGAGGGGCGCATCACCCCGGGCTGCCCGGGCCTCTACGCCCCCGAGCACGAGGCCGAGTGGACGCGCCTTTGCGATTTCGTCCATTCCGAGACGGACGCGAAGCTGTGCATGCAGATCGGTCATTCCGGCCGCAAGGGGTCGACCCAGCTCGGCTGGGAAGAGATGGATGCGCCGCTCGAGGCCGAGAACTGGCCGGTAATGTCGGCCTCCGCCATTCCGTGGTCGGAGCGCAACCCGGTCCCGAAGGAGATGGACCGCGACGACATGGACCGCGTCCGTGACCAGTTCGTCGAGGCGACCCGCATGGCCCAGCGCGCCGGGTTCGACATGATCGAGCTGCACGCGGCCCACGGCTACCTCCTGTCGTCCTTCATCTCGCCCATCTCCAACGTGCGCACGGACGAATACGGCGGTTCGCTCGAGAACCGCATGCGCTACCCGTTGGAGGTGTTCCGCGCGATGCGCGAGGTCTGGCCGGAAGAAAAGCCGATGTCGGTGCGCATCTCGGCCACCGACTGGGTCGGGGACCGCGGCGTCGAGGGCGAAGAGGCCGTCGAGATCGCCCAGATGTTCCGCGACGCGGGCGTCGACATCGTCGACGTCTCGGCCGGGCAGACCAGCGTCGAGGCCAAGCCGGTCTACGGCCGGATGTTCCAGACGCCCTTCTCGGACCGCATCCGAAACGAGCGTGGCATCCCCACGATGGCCGTCGGCAACATCTACGAACCCGACCACGTCAACTCGATCCTGATGGCCGGCCGCGCGGACCTCGTCTGTCTCGCCCGACCGCACCTTGCCGATCCCTACTGGACGTTGCACGCCGCCGCCGCATTGGGCGACGCGGACTCCGCCTGGCCCCTGCCCTACCTGCCGGGCCGTGATCAGATGCAGCGCCTTGCGGAACGCGGCGAGGGGCTGGGGATCCGCGTATGACGGACCTGAGCGGACGCACGGCCCTCGTCACAGGCGGGGGGTCCGGCCTCGGGGCGGACCTCGCGCGCAGCCTTGCCGAGGCGGGCGCGACCGTCTGGATCGCGGGCCGCCGCAGGGCCCCGCTGGAGGCGATGGCCGCCGAACACGAGCGCATTCACGCGGTCGAGGCGGACGTCACCGACGAAGCGTCGGTCAAGGCGATGTTCGATACCGTGGGACCCTGCGACATCGTCATCGCCAACGCCGGCGCCTCGGCGAGCGTGCCGTTCACGCGGACCGATCTCGACACCTGGCGCCAGATGATCGACGTCAATCTCACCGGCGCGTTCCTCACGCTGCGCGAGGGCGCCCTGCGATTGAAGGGCGCCGATTGGGGCCGGCTGATCGCCGTCGCCTCAACGGCGGGGCTGAAGGGCTACGGCTATGTCTCGGCCTATTCGGCGGCCAAGCACGGCGTGATCGGGATGGTGAAGTCGGCCGCGCTGGAAATGGCGCGGACCGGCATTACCGTGAACGCGCTCTGCCCCGGGTTCCTTGACACCGAGATGACCGACCGCTCCACGGCGAACATCGCGGAGAAGACCGGGATGACGCCCGAAGACGCCCGCGCGCAGCTTGAAGCAATGAGCCCGCAGCGGCGCCTGATCCGGCCCGAAGAGGTGACGGCCGCCGCTCTGTGGCTTTGCGGGCCGGGCTCCGAAGGCATGACCGGGCAGGCCATCGCCATCGCGGGCGGCGAGGTCTAAGAAGGTCGCGCGCGGCGTGCGGTTCGTATCGCCGCGCGGACAACTCTCAACGTTTCAGACCAAGAACAGACACATGAGCAGCGACGCATACGATCCCGGCAAGGACGGCGCGAAGATGGCTATGGCCGGCGCGATGTCCTATGGCGACTACCTTCACCTCGACGAGTTGCTCGACCAGCAGAACCCGCTGTCCGGCGCGCACGACGAGCTCCTGTTCATCATCCAGCATCACACGAGCGAGCTTTGGATGAAGCTCATCCTCCACGAGATGCAGGCGGCCCGCGACGCCCTGATCGCGCGCGACCTGCCGCCGATGTTCAAGATGCTCGCCCGGGTGTCGCGCATCTTCGAACAACTCAACAACCAGTGGGACATCCTGCGCACGATGACCCCGTCGGACTACACGACCTTTCGCGAGGTGCTGGGGCCGTCCTCGGGGTTCCAGTCGTACCAGTACCGCCTGATCGAATACGTGCTCGGCAACCGCAATCCGAACCTTCTGAAACCGCATGCGCACGTGGAGCACATCCACGCCCAGCTCGTCCGCGAACTGGAACGGCCCAGCCTGTACGACGAGGCCGTGCGCTTCCTGTTCGAGACGCTCGACGGCGACGACCGGAACCTGCCCGCGCCGCAGCTCGAGCGCCCGCACGAGGCGGTGGAGGCCATCCAGGACCGTTGGGCCGCCGTCTACCGCGACATCCACGCGCATTGGACGCTCTACGAACTGGCCGAGAAGCTTGTCGACCTGGAAGACTACTTCCGGCGCTGGCGCTTCAACCACGTCACCACGGTGGAACGGGTGATCGGCTTCAAGCGCGGCACCGGCGGTACGTCCGGCGTGACCTACCTGCGCAAGATGCTCGACGTCGAACTCTTCCCGGAACTCTGGCACCTGAGAGGTGAGCTATGACCGTCCTGCGCAAGCATCTGTTCGACCTGCCCGAAGGGGTCCTCTACCTCGACGGGAACTCGCTCGGCCCCCTGCCCCGCAATGCCGTGGCAAGGGCGCGCGAGGTGATGACCCGCGAATGGGGCCAGGACCTGATCCGCGCCTGGAACTCCGCCGACTGGATCTCGCTGCCCACCAGGGTCGGGGACCGGATCGGGCGGATCATCGGCGCGCCGGCGGGGAGCGTGGCCACCGGCGACACCCTGTCGATCAAGGTCTACCAGGCGCTTGCCGCCGCGTTGAAGATGAACCCGGAGCGCCGCGTGATCCTGTCGGACCAGGGGAACTTCCCGACCGACCTCTACATGGCGCAGGGTCTCATCGGAACCATCGACAAGGACTACGAGCTGCGCACGCCCGAGCCCGAATTGGTGGCGGACGCCATCACGGACGAGGTGGCGGTCGTGATGCTGACGCACGTGGACTACCGCACGGGCCGGATGCACGACATGGAGGCGATCACACGCGCCGCGCACGAGGCCGGGGCGGTCATGATCTGGGACCTCGCCCACAGCGCGGGCGCGGTCCCGGTGGACATGAGCGCGACCGGCGCCGAGTTCGCGGTCGGCTGCACCTACAAGTATCTCAACGGGGGCCCCGGCGCGCCCGCCTTCATCTATGCCCGCCCGGACATCGTCGAGTCGATCGAGCCCGCGCTTGCCGGCTGGATGGGGCACGAAGAGCCCTTCGCGATGGACCCGGCCTACCGCCCGGCCATGTCGACAGAGCGGCTTCGTGTCGGCACGCCGCCGATCCTGCAGCTCTCGGTGCTCGACGCCGCGCTCGACGCCTGGGACGACATCGACATGGTCGAGCTTCGTGCGGCCTCGATCCGGCTGTCCGACCTGTTCATCGCCGAAGTCGAGGCCCGGTGCCCGGCCCTGACGCTCGCCTCGCCCCGCGATGGGGCGCAGCGCGGCAGCCAGGTCTCGTTCCGGTTCGACCAGGGCTATGCCGCCATCCAGGCGCTGATCGACCGGGGCGTCATCGGCGACTTCCGCGCGCCCGACATCATGCGTTTCGGCTTCACGCCGCTCTACCTGGACGAGGACGACATCCGGGCCGCGGCCGAACACGTCGGCACGGTCATCAACGATGGCCTGTGGGGCGACCCCAAGTACCAGACGCGCTCACGCGTGACGTGAGCAGAGAGAGGCGCCCGGGCGGGGACATGCCCGGGCGCCACACCGCCGTCACCCGACGTGCTGAAGCACGTCGTAATCATAGAGCGACTTGCGGAACTCGTAATGCGCCGAGATTTCGGCGTCGCGCACACTCAGATCCTCGTAGTGGGAATCGTAGCGCATGCCGTTCTTGCGCGCGTTGAACTGCACGTCCGCCACCCGGTCGAGGCGCAGATCCTGGTACCGCTTGAGCGCGGTTTCAAGATCGTCGCACTCCTCCAGAAGCGTGGCCAGCGCGATGCCGTCCTCGATCGACTGGTTCGCCCCCTGCCCCAAGTGCGGCAGCATCGGGTGCGCCGCGTCGCCAAGGAGCGCAAGCCGGCCCGAATACCACTTGGACAGAGGTTCGCGGTCGTAAAGCCCCCAGCGGAACGTGTGATCGACCTTCGACAGAAGGCCCGTGATCCGGTCGTCCCACCCCGCGAACTCGGCGCGCAGCTGGTCAGGGTCGCCGGGGGCCGACCAGGATTCACGCATCTCGTCGTCGGCCGGAACGAAGCCCACGAAATTGATGATCTCGCCCGCGCGCAGCGGGAAGACGAGAAAATGCTTCTTCTCGCCCAGCCACATTTCCCACGCGTCCGTGGGCCAGTCCGGCAGGCGGTCGTGCGGGATCGTGCCGCGATAGGCGACCGAACCCGAGAAGACCGGGGTCGAGGGCGGGACCACGTAGGATTGAAGCGCCGAGTGGATACCATCGGCCGCGATGACGAGGTCGCCCTCGGCCATGTCGCCGTTCTTGAAGCTCACCCGCGCCTTTCGGTCGTCCTGCTCGAAGCTTTCGGCCACGTGCCCGGTGTGCACGACTCCCTCGGGCAGGTTGCGCGCCAGCATGTCGACCAGGTCGGCCCGGTGCATCCCGTAGGTCGCGTTCCAGCCGGAGGAATCCGTCGTTTGCACGCCCGCGATCGGCGTGCCGTCGTGGCGGTAGTAGTGTGACTTGTCGCCCACGAGGCTGCCGCGCCGGTCCACCTCGTCGCCCAGCCCGATCCGCTGCATCTGGCGCACGCTGTTGGGCGTCATGAAGACGCCCGCGCCGATTTCCCCGAGCGCGGGGGCCTGTTCATGGACCTCCACGTCGAAACCCTTCGCGAGCATCGCGTTGGCCGCGTAGAGCCCGCCGATGCCGCCTCCGACGATGACGATCTTGAAATCCTTGTTCATGTTCTTGGCTCCAACTCTTCGCTTTCGGCATTCGGGGTGGCGGACGGCCCTTCGGTGGGAAGGAATGCATCCGCGTGAAATCTGTCCGTCGGCAGACCGGCCGTCCCCACGAAGGCGTCGCGTGCCGCGTCGATCATGCCCGGCGCCCCGCAGGCGTAGACCTCGTGCCCCGACAGGTCGCCGTAATGGTCGAGCACCGCCTGGTGGACGAGGCCTCTTTTCCCGGTCCACGCGGCATCGTCGTCCGAGACGACGGGGGTGAAGGTGAACCAGGGCGCCGTCGCTGCGAGGTCTTCGAGCCAGGCGAGCTCGTAGAGTCCCGCGCCGCTGCGCGCGCCCCAGAACAGGTGCAGGGGCCGTGTCGTGTGGGTGTCGATCTGCGCCGCGATCACGGAGCGGATCGGCGCATAGCCGGTGCCCCCGGCCAGGAGGATCGCGGGCCGGTCGCTGTCGCGGTCCACGCCGAACGTGCCGAAGGGCAGCTCGACCTCGAGGTGATCGCCCGGGCCGGTATCGCGCAGCGCATGGTCCGAGAACCGACCGCCGGGGATCACCCGCACGTGCAGCTCACAGCCATCGTTCTTGCGCGGCGGATTGGCCATCGAGTAGTTGCGGGTCTGCCCGTCGCCGAAGGTGACCCGCAGGTATTGCCCCGCCTCGAACGGCACCCGCGTGCCGATGGGAAAGCGCAGGGACAGCTGCACCACGTCCGGGGCGATCTGCCGCTTGCGGCGTATGCGGGCGCTCACCGTCTTGCGACGGACCGGGTCGACCTTCTCGACCGAGGCAGGGGCGATGGTGAGGTCCGACTGGGGGCGCGCCTGGCAGAACATCACGTTGTCCGCCGGACCGCTCACGTCGCCCTTGCCCCGCAGGCCGGCATGTCCCTCGACGATGCGGCCCATGCAGGTGTTGCACACGCCCTTCCGGCAGGAATAGGGCAGCGCCAACCCCTGCCGCTCGGCCGCGTCCAGCACGGTTTCGCCCGCCTCCACGTCGAAGGTGAAATCGGTGTCCGCGATCTCGACGTTATACGCCATCCGCACCTCCCACGATCCGGGCCGCGCGCAGGACGGCGGCATGCGACGCCTTGCCCTGCCCGGCGATATCGAAGGCCGCGCCGTGGCCCGTCGATGAAAACAGCACGTCCGACCCCAGCGACAGCGCCGAGATCTCGCGCCCCGCCAGCAGCTTGACGGGAATGTGGCCCTGGTCGTGGTAGAGCGCGACAAAGGCGTCCACGTCCTTGCGCCCCAGGAGCAGGTCGGCCCCTTCCGGTCCGATCACGTCGATCCCGTCGGTACGCGCAGCCTCGACCGCAGGCGTGACGAGCCGGTCGTCCTCGTCGCCGAACAGGCCGCCCTCGCCGGCATGGGGATTGAAGCCCATGACACCGATCCGCGGGGCGTCCATGCCCAGCCGCTTCAGCCCCTGCTCGGTGATCCGGATCGTCTGCCCGACCAGATCGGGCGTGATGCGGTCGAGCGCCTTGCGGATCGGCTCGTGCAGGGTCACGTGCGCAACGCGCAGGCCCCCACCGACGAGCATCAGCACCACGCTGTCCGGCCCGCCGCCCCGAAGTTCGGCCAACAGGTTGGGATAGCCCGAGAACGGGCGACCCGAAGCGTTGATCGCGGTTTCGGAATGCGGGCAGCCGACGATCCCGACCGCACCGGTGGTGGCCACGGCGTCAAGTGCCGCCTCGAGGTAGCGCACCGTCGCGTGTCCGGAAGCCGGCGTCGGTTGGCCGGGCGCATGGTCGGCGGGGGCGAGCGCGCCCACGTCGATCAGGTCGAGCGCCGAAAGGTCGGCGCCGACCCACGCGGCGGCCTTTTCCGCCACGTGCGCGTCGCCCACGAGAACGGGGGCCACCCGCCCCTCGCCCGTCAATTGGGCGGCCGCCGCGATGGCGATCTCCGGCCCGATCCCGTTCGGATCCCCGAAGGTCACAAGAACTTTCGACTGGGTCATGGCGTTCAGAGCGGCAGGCCGAGGAGCGTGTCGATATGGCTGCTGTCGCAGACCACCACGCGACGGGCGAATTTCAGCGCCCCGTCCACCTCGCGCAGGCTGTCATGGTAGCAGCCGCTGGCGAACACGTCGGTCTGCCCGTCACGGGTGATGCGCACCACGAAGAACGAGGTCTCGACCCGCGTGTCGCCATGTTCGTCGCGGCCGTCGACATAGGGCTGGCCAAGGATGTGACGGTAGGCATGACGCTCGTAGATGTTGGCATCGCGCAGGGCGGTCACCCGGTCGCGGATCATGCCGATGCCATCCAGCCAGATGAGCCCGGCGGGAAGACCCGCGCGGTGGTTCTCGGCGCTGGTGACGCTGTAGAACCCGTCGTCCGTGAAGAAATCCGGCCAATCCTCGAGCCGGTCGGCATCGATGCAGCGGGCGTAGCGGTTCTGCAGCTGGCCGATCGCGACCAGCTGGTCGGATGTCACGTCGATGTCCTTCATGACTGCATCCTCTCGCGGTAGGCGTTCCAGAAGCCGCGGATCGACCCCTCGGTGATCCGGTTGCCGCTGTTGCCGAACTCGGTGCCACCCATCTCGAGCACGGCTTCCTTGTCATCGGCGCCCGCGATGCCACGCTGGACGAAACCGCCGATGCAGCCGTCCTCCATCGAAACGTAGCCGGCCGGACCGACGAGGTTGGCCAGCTTCAGGCGAATGCGCTGCTGCGCCTCGGTGTCGCCGGCGAAGCCGATGTAGGTCCACTTGAGCTCGGTCTTGTCCGGGCCCTTGGGCAGGATCTGCCGCACCGCGATGCAGTTCTGGATCTGCTGGAGCACGAAGTTCGGGAAGGCCGAGAGAATCTGGAGCGTGATGTCGTCGTCGAATTCCTTGAAGTTCTCGAGCAGCGACATGTCGGCAAGCTGGTAATCGCTCTGCGAGCGCAGCTGCTCTTCCTGGTAGGCCTTGGATTGTTCCGCCTCCCGGTCGATGGCCGAGTAGCTCACGTGGCTGCCGCCGTCCGGGCTGACCAGGATGCCGCCCTTCATCGACAGCTTGTTCAGCTCGAAGGTCGTGAAGAACAGGTGCAGGATCGAGGCGTGGTAGCTGTCCTTGGTGTTCTCCACGTAGAGCTTCCAGTTGTTGGGCAGGATCTGCGTGAACCGGCCCAGAACGACGCAGTCGCGCCCGTCGAGCACGCGCTTGACCCGACCCGTGATCTCGTCGCCCAGGTATTCCTCGATGTCGTCGATGTCCTCGTCGAAACTGCCGAAGACGAGCCCGTAGAGTTCGGCCACGCGCAGTTTGCGCGGCCCGTGGTTGTTCTTGCAGAACCCTTCGGCCATGCCTCCGGTGCCGTTCATCCCCTCTTCGAAGGCCACGCCCACCAGGTCGCCCTGAAGCGAATGCCGCCAGGCGTGGTAGACGCAGGTGAAGTCGCGCGCATTGCCCCGGTCGTCGAGGGCGAGGAGCGAGCCGCGATGCGCGCAGCGGTTCTCGAAGGAATAGATCTGCCCGTCGAAATCGCGCACCACGATGACCGGCGTGGTGCCGACATGGGTCGCGACGTAATCGCCGGGATTGGGGATCTCGACCTCGAGACAGAGATAGTTCCAGGAGCTTCCCCGGAAGAGCTTTTCCTGTTCGGCCCGAAAGACGTCCTCGTCCGAAAAGACCCAGTAGGGCACGCGATTGACGCCACCCTCCCAGTCGTCAAGTGGCCCCGCGCGCTCTGCCACGTCCCGCATTCGCTCCTCCCGTGTTCGCATAACGAACATTGATCGCTATACGGTCATGGTAGGAGCGACGTTCCACACCTGTCAACCCGACCGCCCCGGCCGGCCGTTGATGTTCCCGTGAGCGACGGCGGATCAAAGCATGCGCGACAGCGCTTCGGCGCGGGCTTTCAGCACGGGCAGGAACTCGCGCCTGGCCTGCTCGACGCCGACGCGCGCGATCGAGGCCGAAATGCTCAGCGCCGCGACCGCCTCGCCCTGCCTGTTGCGGACCGGCACGGCCATCGCCAGCATCCCGAGCTCGAGCTCTTCATTGATCAGCGCATAGCCCTGCGCGCGAACCTCGGCGATCAGGTCGTGAAGACGCCCCACGTCTGTCACGGTCTTGGTCGACAGCGGCGCCAGGTCGGCGGATTTCAGGTAGGCGTCGACCTCGTCATCGCTCAGATCCGCCAGAAGAACGCGCCCGGTCGCCGAGGCGAACGCGGGCAGCTTGGCCCCGAGACGCACGTAGGAGCTGACGGGGCGCGTGACCTCGGCGCGGGCGACGAACACGGCCTGCCCCTCTTCGAGCACGGCAAGCGAAATCGCCTCGTTCAACTCGTCGCGGGCGTCGTCCAGGTGGGATTGGGCAAGCTGGGGCAAAGAGCTCGACTCGAAGAACGCGTCGCCCAGCCTGAGCATGCGGGGCGTCGGGAGGTAGGCCGACCCGACCTGCCTGACATAGCCCAGGTCGGCCAGCGTCAGCATGCAGCGGCGCGCGGAGGCCCGGGAAATGCCCGCCGCCTGCGCCGCCTTCGCGACCGTCATTTCCCGGCGCGCGGTCGAAAAGGCCTCGATGATGGCAAGGCCCTTGGCAAGACCGCCCATGCCCTCGGGGGCACGGGCCGGCTTCTCGGGGGTGTCGTCCATGATTGCCCTTCTCCTTTCGGTCCTGGGGGCGCCGTTCCGTCCAAGCTAACGCAAAACGTTCGTTATTCGAACAAAAATCGATATCCGAATTATTTTCGTGACACGCGGATGGCGGGCATGGCACCTATGCTTATGCGAATGGGCCCAGTGAAAAATGCAAGCACAGGCTCGCATTCAAAGGGAGGAGACCACAATGACAACCGGAAAATCGTATTCACGCCGCGCTTTTCTAGGCACCGCTGCCGCCGGCGCGGGCCTGCTGGCCGCACCTGCAACCCTGCGCGCGCAAGGTGTCAATCTTCGCCTTCACCACTTCAATTCGCCGCTTTCCATCGCGCACACCGAGTTCCTCGTGCCCTGGGCCGAGCGGCTGGCGGAGGCGACCGACGGCGAGCTGCAGATCGAGGTTTTCCCCGCGATGCAGCTGGGCGGCAAGCCCGGCGACCTCTACGGACAGGCCAAGGACGGCATCGTCGACATGATCTGGACGATCCCGGGATACACGGCCAACCGCTTCACGCTGACCGAGGTGTTCGAACTGCCCTTCGTCGCCAAGAGCGCCACGAAGACGGCGCCGGCAGTGCATGAATTCGCCAAGCGAAACATGGGTGAGGAATACGGGGACACCCACCCGATCCTGTTCCACACCCACGCGCCGGGGCAGCTCCACACGAAAGGCACGGCGATCCGGACGCTGGACGACATGGCTGGGCTTCAGCTGCGCGGGCCTTCGCGCCCGATCACCGAGGCGATCGGCACGATGGGCGCCACGCCGGTCGGCATGCCGGTGCCGGCGGTGACCGAGGCGATCTCGCGCGGGGTCGTGGACGGGGCCGCCCTGCCCTGGACCATCACGCGCCCGATCCGCCTGCACGAGGTCACCGACTACCACACCGTGCTCGATTTCTACGCCGTCGTCTTCGGCATGGTGATGAACAAGTCGCGCTGGGAGAGCCTGCCGGCCGACATGCAGCAGGCGATCAACGACGCGTCGAGCGAAGAGTTCGTGCGCGAGCTCGGCGAACTGTGGGACGGCGACGAAGCCCAGGGCCGCCAGATGGCGATCGACGCGGGCAACGAGATCATCGAGGTCTCGGACAGCGAACGCGAACGCTTCCGCGAGGCCTGCCAGCCGGTGATCGACAACTGGATCGAAACCGTCAACGAACGTGGTATGGATGGTCAGGCGCTTTACGAGGAAGCGCTGTCCCTGATCGAAGCCCAATCCGCCTGACACACATCCATGCAATTCAATTCGACTGATTCAGGGGCCGGCGCGATGCCGGCCCCGTTGTCCGGGGCCTACCGTTTCATCCTGCGCCTCGCGCGGGTCTGCGCTGTCCTGGGGGGCATCGTGCTTCTGGCGATGGCCTGCATGACGACCGTCAGCGTCATCTCGCGCGCGGTCGCCAACACGCCGATCTTCGGCATCTTCGAGCTGGTGGAGCTCTTCACCGGGATCGCGGTGCTGTCCTTCTTTCCCTACACGCACATCACGCGCGGCAACGTCGTGGCCGAGTTCTTCACCAACGGGGCCCCCGCACCGGTGCGCCACGGGCTCGAGTTCCTGGCGGACCTGACGTTCCTTGCCATCGCCTGCTTCGCGCTGTGGCGGGTCTACGCGGGCTTCCTGGAGTCGCTCGACAGCCTGAGCCGCTCCTTCGTCCTCAACATGCCCGAATGGGTCTTCTACGGACCGGCCGCCGTCTGGATGCTGCTTCTCGTGATCGCATCCGCCGCCGCCGCGGTCCTGTCGGCCTGGAGGCTTTTCGGATGAGCGATCTTGCCTTCGGCCTGTTCATGTTCGGGGCCATGTTCGGCCTCATCGTCCTGCGTTTTCCGATCGCCGTCGCGATGGCCGTCGTGGGCGGCATCGGCTACGTCGAATACAATTCCTTCTTCGCGCTGTCGCAGTTCGTGAAATCGTCGATCGTCGGCAAGACGTCGAACTACACGCTCAGCGTCATTCCCCTTTTCATCCTGATGGGCCATTTCGCGACCAAGGCCGGGCTCAGCGCGTCGCTGTTCGAATTCGCGCGCTACTGGGTCGGCCACATCCGCGGCGGCATCGCGATGGCGACGATCGTCGCCTGCGGCGCCTTCGGGGCGATCTGCGGCTCGTCGCTCGCCACCGGCGCCACCATGTCGCGCATCGCGCTGCCGGAGATGCGCGCGTCGCGCTATGCCCCGACGCTGTCTGGCGGCGCGCTCGCGGCCGGCGGGACGCTGGGCATCCTCATTCCGCCCTCGATCATCCTGGTGATCTACGCGGTCATCGCCGAGCAGAGCATCGGCAAGCTCTTCATGGCGGCCTTCGTGCCCGGCACGATGGCGGTCCTGTTCTACATCATCGTCATCGCGCTCTATTCGCGGATGTTTCCCGAGCACGCGCCGGCGGGAATGCGGGCCGGCTGGGGCGAACGCTTGAAGAGCCTGTGGTCGATCTGGATCGTGATCCTGCTGTTCGTGATCGTCGTCGGCGGCATCTACGGCGGGTTCTTCACGCCGACCGAGGGCGCCTCCGTCGGCGTGGTCGCAACGCTCATCATCATGGCCGCCAAGGGTCAGGCGAACGTCCAGAACCTGATGGACTCCTTCCTGGAAACGGCCAAGACGACCGGGCTCATCATGCTGATCCTGGTCGCGGCCGAAGTCTACAACAGCTTCCTCGCGATGAACGGCCTGCCCCAGACGCTCGCCCGCACGCTGGGCGAGTACCAGCTGTCGCCGATCCTGCTGCTGTTCGGGATGCTGGCGATCTACCTCGCGCTCGGCTGCGTGATGGACAGCATCTCGATGATCCTGCTGACGGTCCCGGTGTTCCTGCCGCTCGTCCTGTCGCTGGACCTCGGCATGACCCCCGAGGCCGCGGCCATCTGGTTCGGCATCCTCGCCCTGATCGTCGTGGAGATGGGGCTGATCACGCCGCCCATCGGGCTGAACGTGTTCATCATCGCCGCGTCGGACCCGGAGACCCGGGTGCAGGACGCGTTCCTGGGCGTCATCCCGTTCCTTCTGAGCGACATCATCCGGGTGGCCTTGATCATCTTCTTCCCGGTGCTCGTTCTCTGGCTGCCGGGCCTCATGTAGCCGCCAGCGATCCATCCGGCGACGGTGCCGCCCTCGGGCCACCTATTGCTGGATGGAACGCAGGTAGCTTATGAGAGAGAGGATGCGCCCGCGCGCGACCATGTCGGCGGTCTCGCCACGCTGGCTGGTCGCCGAGGCCTGGAAGCGTTCACCCCAGATCGGCATGGGGCTGCCATGCGGTCTGAGGTTGTCGCGACCGTCGATGGTCATAAGGACCGCCTCGAAGGGAAACGCACCGCCGTTCGCCTGGGACAGGCCGACCAGGCTCGGCGTCTCGATGTTGAGCAGGTCCGCGAACGGGCCGTCGCCCAGCCCGCTTTCCCCGTGGCAGCCCGCGCAGGCGACCATGTATTCCCGTTCGCCCACCACGTCGGCGACCGCCGGCCCGGTGAGCCCGCTCAAGGCGGCTCCGATAAAGCTCAATGTAAGTGCGGCCACCCGGCGTCTGGCTTTCATTGCGGCGTCCTCCCCTTGCAAGTGCCGTTCGTTCAATGATCCAGTTGATCTTGAGCGATACGGGAGGAGCCCTCATTGACGGGGCGCAACGGGTGTCAGCGTATCAGGCTTCGGGGTCCGCCAGTCCGACCATCGAACGCGCACCTTCCACCTTGCGTCCGCTCGCCCAGCTGGCCAGCGCCATGTCCTCGATCCGGCGGAGAACGGCCTCCGGCACCTCGACATGGAGCTCCGCCGTCAGCGGGTCGTCGTGGAAGAGGTAGAGACGGGAGACGAACTGGTCCAGGGGCAGCGACCCCTCGCCGTGGCGTTCGCCGTGGCCGCTGGTCGAGACGATCACGTCGCCGCCCCAGTCCTGGCCGCTGTCGTTGTTCGGGTTGAAGAAATAGACCCGGTGAACGCCGTGCTGGTCCACATCCACCCGCAGGATGGCGATCGCATGCCAGCCCACGAAGCGCGCCGAGGAATCCGTGACCGCGATCCCGGCGGGCTGGGGGTGAATGACCGGCCGCCCGCCGTTGTACTCGGGGTGGTAGCCCTGGTGGAACCGCGTGATGAAGGCGTCGTAGTCGCTCAACATCCCGCTTGCGACGTCCACCGCCACCACGCAGTCGCGCGCCACCCACCAGCCGTGGAACTCCGGGTTCACCCACCGGTGCGGATCGCCTTCGCGCCCGATGCAGCGCCGGCCCATCTCGGCGTAGATCCGGTCCAGGTGCGGCACCAACGCGACCGACACCGGGTCCGCGTCGATCGGCGCGCCGAGGGCGAGCCCGGCGGGTAGGTCGGCGGAATGGATCGGCTGGCCTTCGAAATGCATCATGATGCTATCGACCTCGGCCACCTGCCGGATCAGGTGCAGGACGTAGTCGGGGTCATTGAACGACCACATCGCGATCGCGCGAGCGGACTGGCAGGTCGGGTTCGCCCCCTGCCCCAGCCCGAGAGGTTGGCCCAGCACGTTGAGCGTGCCGGCCAGCAGCAGGCGCTCCGGCTCCACCATGTCGCCGAAGGCCAGGCGCAGACGTTCGGCCACCTCCGCGGTCGGCCGGGTGCGCAGCTGGCGTTGCAGTGCGGGCGCGATGGGCGGCGAATGAAGGATGCCGCGCTCGAGCAGGAGCGCGAGACCATAGACCGCCTGCGGCGTGTGGGCCGTGACGCCCACCTCGATCAGCTCGCCCACGAGCCCGCGCCACCTGCGCAGGGAGTCGATCCCCGTCGGGCCAAGACCCAGCGTGTCGGGCATGAAATCCGACTCCGTCCGCTTCGCGATCCAGCGCAGGAACTCGGCGTGGTAGGCCGAGACGAGCCCGGTGTCGTGCATGGCGCGCGAAAACCCCAGCGCCTCGCGCTGCAGTCCGCTGTCGTCGAGATGCGCGATGCGGTCGAGGAACACGTCGAGGCCCGGGTCGTCCATGCAGGACGCCGTGGGACCGAAGAGCGCGCTCACCAACCGGTCGGCGCCCAGCCGCTCCTGCCCCGTCTCGATCTCGCGCGCGCTCATGGCGAGCGAGATCTGCATGATCATTTCCTTGACCGGACCGACCTGAACCGGCCGCTGTTCGAGGATGCGCCAGATCTCTTCGACGAGCGTGCCCAGCACGTCGCCGAACCCGATCCGCTCGACGATGAAGGAAAAGATGCGGGGACGCAGGCCGGTCGGGTCCTGCTCCCGGTCCGCTTCGCTCACGGTCGCGAAGAAATAGCGCAGGTTGTGGGCCAGCACCTGCGCCAGGAAATGCCGGGCGGCATCCGCGTGCAGGTTGCGGTGCGTCGCCTGACCCGTGGCCACGGCGAGAAGCCGCAGGAGACTGGCCGCCTCCAGCGCCACCAGCGCGCGATCCGCGCTTGCGAGCGTCTGGCCCGTCAACTGCGGCAGAAGCGTTTCGGGCATGTCCCAGTCGGAGCCCGCGAACAGCCCGGCCTTGTCCAGCCGCGTGGCCTGATCGAACAGGTATTCAAGCCCGTCGGGCTGGGCGGCGAGCCGCCCGATCACGTCCAGCGCGGCCGATTGATGGCGCGCCTTCGCGAAGGGGCGCGCTTCCGCCAGCCGCGCGGCGACAACCTGCAGAGTGTCCGCAAGTCTCGCCGCGTGTTGTTCACCGTTGGTCATGGATCAGCCTCCAGACCGATCGAGTTCGCGACACTGCTTACACGCCCCGCCCCCGGGCCGAAAGATCAGACGTAGAAGTCCAGCTCTTCCTGCTCCTTGAGAAGATCACGCAGCCGGTGCGGATCGTCGCCGAAGAAGAAGGCCAGACCCCAGTGCGTCCCGAAGGCGGTGCGCTTGGTGACCTTCTGTTCCATCGGCTCGGACAGCTCGTGGAATTCGAAATACGGGTGGTTGTTCGTTTCCTCCGGCACCTCGAGCCGGCTGACCACGCGGCGGCGCGGGTAGACGCCGAAGCAGCCGGCGTGACCCTTGGCGTCCTCGATCGGCGTCGGGAAGAAGGCGTCGAGCTCTTCCTGCGTCGTCTTCGGGTCGAACACGACGATGAGCCCCTGGTAGCCGCTGAACCCGTAAGCGCGTTCGATCAGTTCGAGCGCCTTGAAGCCCGGCGGACGGTAGGCGACCTCGCCGAAGTAGAGCTTGCCGTCGTTGGTCAGGAAATACTCCGGATGGATGAAGCCGAAATCGATGTCGAAGGTCTCGATGAGCTTCTCGATTTCCTCGGTGATCCGCTCGCGGTGCGCTTCCAGTTCCGGTGTCGCCGGCACGAAGACCGAGTAGCCCAGCGTCACGTATTCGGAAATGTTCAGGAACTGGATCTTGCGGTCCTTGATCCAGGCCTCGACCGCGAACTCCCACCCGTCGAGGTGGCTTTCCAGCAGCGCCGGGAATTCCTCGTCGGGAATGTTGTCCACGTCCTCGGGCGTGCGGATAACCCGGTGGCCCGCGGTGCCTGACTTGTCGAACGCCTTGAAGTGGATCGGATCGTGCGGGTCGCCGTCGAGCTTGAGCAACGTCTGGTTCACCCGGACGAGGAACCGGGTCACGTCGCCCCGGTCGTGCGCCTCTTCGAAAACGCCCACGCGGATGCCGCCAAGCTGCGCGCGACGTTTCATGAGCGACTTGTCCCGGAACAGCATGGATTGCCCCAGAAGCCGCGGGTTGCCCATCAGGACCGAGTTGATGGCGCCGGCCCATTCCACCGTCTCCTCGTAGAGCGGAATGGCCACGTCGACCCCTTCCTCCTGCAGCCGATGCGCGAGCTCGTGGGAGCGTTCGTTCAGCCGGTCGAAATCCCAGCTGATGAAGGGAATGTCGTTCTGGGCGCAGTACTCTTCGGCCCAGGACGGGGCCACGACGATGTAGCGCCGGTCGAACCGGTCCGCTGCGTCGATGGCGTTCAGGCTCCAGCCCAGCAGGGCGACGTAGCCTTTCTCGGGATCGTAATTGTTCATTTCGTGCTCCTCTGTTGGCCATGACGACGTGGGAGGGCTCCTCGGCGACCCGGAATCTGCGGGTTCTCGGCGGTCATTGCCGCCCTGCCGAAAGAGCTAGCCATAGCTTGCTCTTTGAGGATTAAAGTTAAGGATGCCTGATTGCTTTGCAAGAGGAAGAAAATGCTTGATAATTTTTTCCATCTTTTTCAGTAAATTAGAAAAATCATCGAGCTCGAATGGCGGAGTATTGCTTAGAATTTCTAAGTAAATTCGCGGCGCGGCGGCGCAGCACCATAGAAGTCCTCGGGGCGACTGGCAGCCAACAGTCCGGCATGCCTGACGGCCCGCCGCAAGCGGGCGAGAGATCCGAGGGTCGATCCCCTCCTCGCATCCATGCGCATCCTGACGCAGATCTGCCGTGCCGCCTCGTCGGTGCGAGACGGCGATCCGCCTTTTCGCGGAGCCTACAAGACCTTGCTGATAGGACCGGACAGGGGGAGGACCTTGTCGCCCTCCGGCGTTTCACGAATTTCGAGCCAATCCGTGTCTCCGTCTTCTTCGACGAAGAAGCGCCATTCATCCTGTTCGATCATCGTGATTGCGTCAGCGACGGAAAGTTGCCACTTGGAGCGCCCGAACAACGTGCGGCGCTCACCACCGATCATGACCACTTCCGAACCGTTTGCACCGACTTCGGCCCATGTCACTTGGGCTGGTGCTGCCATATAGATCACCACCTTTCGTTAACCATCCTTTCGGTTCTGGCCAACGAGTCAACCCCGGGGCGATGACGCGGAGGTCTGGAAAACGGCCCCCCGTCAAGGCCGAAGATCGAATTCGACGCTGCAATTGAGGCCCGCGAGCGTCCTGTACGCGCCGTTCTCGAGCCGGATGCGCACCCGGATCGTGCCACTGCGTGCGTCGGCGACCTCGTCGATGACATCGAGCGTACCCGTGAGCTCTCCGCCGATGGGAGCTTGCGGGCGCACGGTCACCTCGTCCCCCTCCTCAATGCGGCCGATCAGGTCGAGCGGCAGGAAGGCGTCGACCTGGATCGGGTCGATCATCGCGACGGTCGCCACCGAGTCCGACTGCGACACGTATTCGCCCGCTGCCCCGACGACCTCCATGACGACGCCGTTCAACGGACTGCGGACCACGAGCCGCTTGAGGATGGCTTCCGTGCGGCCCAACTCCATCTCCGCCGCTTTCCGCTCCTCGCGCGCTTCCGTCACCCGCAGCCGTGCGATTTCGAAGGCGGCCTCGGCCTGGGCCATTTCCTGGTCCGGCAGGACACCGCGCTCGTTCAATTTCCGCGCGCGATCGACGTTCCCGGCCTCGAAGTCGAACTGGGCGAGCGCAAGGTCGACCGATGTCGTGGAGTCCGCGCGCCGCCGGGCCATGGCGGCGGTCGCTTCCTCGATCTCGGAGTCGAGGAGCGCCAGCACCTGTCCGGCTTCGACCCGGTCGCCCCGGTCGATCTCCACCGTGTCGATGATCCCCGCGGCCGGCGTTCCGACCTCCACGGTGCGCCAGGGGGCCATGAGGCAATCGTAGGTTTCGGCATGGACCGGGGAGGCGAGGCACAGGGCGAGACAGGGGATGCGAAGGTCAATCATGGTAGTTCCCGAGGATGGTGACGGCGTTTCGGCAGGAGCGGTCGAAGTCGTAAAGGCGCTGGCGCAATCGGGTCGCGTCCGCCGTGCGACGCCGATCGAGGTATCGAAAGAGGATCGCGTTCAACGGGCGCAACATCCTGTGACCGGACAGAAAACGCGCCAAACGGGACGGCGGCGCCCGGTCTTCGTCGGGCGCAAGAAGGGTGATCCGCAGAACGTCCTCGTCCAGCGCCCACTGTGGCCAGGCATTGCCGCCGAGCGACACGACGGCAATCGGCCGGTCGCCCGCCGGCTTCTCGGCCGGTGCGGGCCAGGTGATGCGCGGATTTCCGGCCTCGGCCCGCACCCGCTCCGCGTCGCGGCTCGTTCCGCCGACGAGGTAGACATCCCCTGCCCGCGCGGGCCCGCAGGCGTGCGGCAACAGCGCGGCGTGAAGGCATGGCTCCGTGCGGACCTTGCGCGTCGGGCCCAGGGCACGCAGCCCATAGGCCGATTTCAACTCCGGCTCGTGGCGCGGCAGATCGCGGACCAGCGTGGACAGGTTTGGGTAGAGCGCAAGCAAGGCACGCAGCGGGATGCGGTCCAGCGAAGACGATTTTTCCCGGTCGTCTCCGAGCCTGTGGCGCGCCGCCAGCAGTGCGGCGGGGTCGAGCCCCGGCAGGTTGAGCGCCCTGGACGCGAGCGCATCGCTGGCCCGGACCGCGCCCTCTTCGATCACGTAATCTTCGCCCTGATGCCAAAGGTGAAGGCAGGCGAGGCCCGCGCGCACGGCGAGTTCGGCGCGCGCGGGGTTGGCCCAGGCCGGGCCCATCGTCGAGGTCAGAAGCTCGAGCCGTTCACGCCCCGCCGGCGTCAATTCGGCCGCGCCCTCGACGAAGCGGAAATCCCGTGCGCCGAACTGCGAGGCGATCCCGAGCGTCTCGGTCGCGCTCAACACCGGCGCCGGGCCTGTTTGTGCTTCGCCGGTGAGCACGATCCCCGCGAGCGAGCGTTCGATCAGCGTCTGGTCGGCGTCGAGAACCAGCGCGAAGTCGATGTCCCTGGGCCGGGGAAGTCGCGCGGCCGCGGCGCGGGGTGCGAGACGGGTGAAGCCATCGCGCAGGTCGCCGAGCCGCACGGCGGACACGCGGGACCGCAGAAGGTCGAGCCCGGCATCCTGCGCGCCGAGAAACACGACCCGGGCGTCGTAGGCCTGGGCCCGCGCCCGCACCGGCATGTCCGGCCGGATCGCGGCGCAGGTGACGTTCATCCGGGTCAGTACCGGGGCGAGTCTGTCATGGACGCGCAGGCTGGTGTCGTCAAACGACAGAACCTGCACCCGCCCACCGCGGCCGGCGACATTGGCGAGGGCGTGCGCGATCACGGCCAGGTCGTGAGGGCCGCTCTCGAGCGCGCGCTGCCCCTCCGACAGGCGCAAAGCAAGGGCGCGTGTGGCCGGTGCGCTCGTCTGCCCCAACAGGGCATCGAGCCGGTCGGCGTCGTAATGGCCGGCCGCCGCGCGTCGCGCCTTTCGCGAGCCTGCGCGGCTTGCGCGGATATCGAGCGCCGCGTCAGACACTGAATTCACTCAGGAACAGTTGGCGCAGCCGCCGATAGGCCTGTTGCCCGATCGGCTGTGGTTCGTGCTGGAACTTGACGCGGATCTTTTCGCCCACGCGGCGCCGGTGCTCGACCCGCTCGGGACGGATTTCCAGATGGAAGTGATCGACGAGCGCGGCGGGCTGCCCGTCTTCGCCCTGCGCCACCTCCACGTCGCCGCCCCCCATCGTGGACAATGCCATCGACGGAAGCTGCGTCGAGGCGGCCGGGACTTCGCGCACCAGCCGGCCCGATCCCTCGACGCCGCTGTCGTCCATCGACATCAGCCGGATGTCGTTCAGCGACGCACGCACGAGGTCGACGTCCTGCTGGCGCACGGCGACCCGGACGGTCGCGCGGTCGGACGGAATGACGAAGCCCAGGCGCTCGCCGCGCTGGACGTAGCGATCTTCCAGGTCCCCGGACACCGCGACCGAGAACTGGCCCGAGAGCCGTGCGGCGAGCGTGAGCGCCTCGATACGGTGCCGGGTGTCGTCGATCCGCCGGATGATCTGGTCGAGCTCGAGCTCGGTCACGCGACGCGCAACCCGGTCCTCGACGAAATCCGCGCGCACCTGGGTCTCCAGCGCCTCCCGCCGGGCCTCGAGTCGCGCCAGCTCCCCCCGCGTGCGTTCGTTGTCCAGGTGCGCGATGACATCACCGGCCGCAACCTGTTGACCGTTGCGCACCGCGATGTCGGACACGAACCCGTCCGTCCCCGCCACGACCTCGCCGCCTTCGGGGACCCAGACGACCCCCCACGTCACCGTCGAGCGTGGTGCGGGAATGACGAAGAGGAGAAAGGCGAGCGCGCCGGTGGCCGTCAGCGCCCGCAGTATGACGCGGAAGCGCCCGCCCCGCAGCCGAGGCGAGAACAGGAGGAAGCGGATCATCTGTATCGCGGGAAGGACCAGGAACTGCCCCACGGCCCAGACCGCGAGAGCAATGCCGATGAAGAACAGCATCTTGGACACCACCAGCGCGATCGCCAGCACGATCGTGATCCGGTAGAGAAAGGCCGCCACCGCGTAGAAGAAGAGCCACCGTTTCTCGGCCGGCTGCGTCTCGGGTGTCGTCGCGTCGTCCAGGAACAGGATGTAGCGCTGCGTGAGATACTTGAAATACGCGGTGCTGCGGGTGCCCAGGTTGGGAATCCCCAGCAGATCGGAGAGGATGTAATACCCGTCGAACCGCAGAAGCGGGTTGAGGTTGAACAGCAGCGTGCTCACCGACCCGATCAGCGCCGCGTTGTAGAGCCCCGCGCGCACCATGCCGGGCTCGACCCGGGCCCAGAGAAGGATCGCCAGGGCCGCGAGGAACAGTTCGACATACATGCCGGCCGCCGAGACGATGACGCGCCGAAGCCGCGTGTGGAATTCGTTGGCGGCGGTCGCGTCGACATAAGGGACCGGCACCAGCACGAGCAGCATGATGCCCATCTCGTGCACTTCTCCGCCCCAACGGCGCACGGCGAGCCCGTGGCCGAATTCGTGGAACAGCTTGAGGACGGCGAAGATCGCCGTCATGGCGAGGACGTTCTCGGCGGACAGGAACCGGTCCATCATGTTGGCCGACAGCTCTTCGCCATGCAGGACGGCCGTGCCAAGGCCGGTGCCGACCACGGCCAGCCAGAGAAACAGGCCGATGCGTGAAAAGATCAAGCGACCGAGCGGAGAGAGCTTCAAAAGCAGCCGATCAGGATCGAAAAGTGGAAACCGGATCGCCAGCGGCGTGCGCAGCTGGGCGAGCCGCCTGCTCCGCTGCATCTTCGAGGTCTGGTCGAAAAGCCGCTCGCTGTCGGCCGATCCTTCCCCCACGATCAGGCCCAGTGCGGACAGCTGCGTCAGAAGGCGGGTCGCCTCCCCCTGTCCCGGCGCCAGCTCATCCAGAAGCTCCTGCGAGGGTGCTGGCAGACTAATTCGAACCAGTCTCAGCTAGGGCAGGTTCGCTGTCCCTTATTCCGCGCAGAGACCGCGCCACTCGGTCAGAGCGGCGGCGCGGTTAGCCTTGAAAACGGGTCGGCTCGAGAGGCTGCGTTCCTGGTTGAAATGATTTGAGACTGAGGCGTGGACGGAGGCGAATTTCTGGAGACTTCGCATGCGCCGGAACCGAAGCATGGCCCTTTCGCGTCGTCGGAATGGTAGATGCGAGTTCTCAGCGCGGTTGTTCACCCAGCGGCCCGTTTCCTGCCGCGTATCGGCTCCGAGCTCTTTCAAGGCGGCACCGTAGGACCGGAGCTTGTCGGTCACGATCGTCTCCGGGCCGCCATGCTTGCGCATTGCTTTCTTTAGAAACTTCAAGGCCGCCTTCCTGTCGCGGGTCTTGGTAACAAAGCTCTCCAGGACCTCTCCTTCATGGTCGACCGCCCTCCAAAGATAGTGCCGTTCCCCGTTGATCTTCACAAACATCTCGTCGAGGTGCCAGCGCCAGCGACTGGACCGCATTCCGTCAATCCGGCGCTTGCGGATCTCGGCCGCGAACATTGGCCCGAACCGATGCCACCAATATCGGACGGTCTCATGGCTCACGTCGATCCCGCGCTCATGGAGCAGGTCCTCTACATTTCGCAGCGAGAGCGGGAACCGAACGTACAGCATCACCGCCAAACGGATGATCTCAGGCGACGTTTTGAAGTAGCGGAAGGGACTTGGCTTGGGCATGCTCGAACGCTAGCCAGCGCCCTGCCCCGCCTCAAGCCAAGTTTCTCTGACAAGGCCNTTGAGGAAGCTTCTGAACAGAAATATCAGGGGGGTCACTTTTGGACGCCGATTACCCCAATACAGGGGTCAATCTTGCATGCCGGTTCACAATTCCCATGGCCGATGCCTCAATAAGGACTTTGTCAGCCCGCCATTCCTTGCGCTTGCGCAGCACCGTGGCCTTGAGGTTCGTGTAGTCGAGACGCTCTCGCACAACGTCGAGAAGATACCACCGCTCTTCCTCCCGGTGGTACCCGAAGGTCAGCCCCACCGAATAGTCGCACCGCGGCCCATTTTTTAGAGCTGTATCCCAGCTTTGGACCCGGCGAGTGAACATGTCCTTGTCCGGGAGGGTATCCACGAGATGAAGGTCGTCCATGGTCAGGAAGTCATTTTCCCCGGCGACGGGGTTTTGCTGGTACTGCGCCTGGAATGCATACTGGCCAATGTCGGCGCGGATCTGGTCCAGCACCTCCCGGCTTTCGCGCCCCGGGTTCAGAAGATCCCCGCGTTTGCGCTCCCAGGTCCGGCCATTGTAGAGCGGGATGGTCTCCGGCACCTCGGCGATCGCGGGCAGACACAAGTGATCAAACGTGCCCTTCTCGATCAGGTAAGCCGAAAAGTCGTCCGGGTGGAGGCGCTGCTGGATCGAGACGATGCGGTCTTCCTGCTTGTCGTTCAGGCGCGAGAACAGCGTCTGGTCGAAATAGTCCCGCAGCGACTGGCGATAGGTGTCATGACGCATGTCGGCTGGCTTGCCGAGGTCATCAATGACGATCAGGTTGGCCCCGAAGCCCGTCACGCCTCCGCCGACTGATACAGATTTGCGCCCGCCCCCTTTCGTGGTCTTGATGTGCTCGAGGCGGTCGTGCTTCGTGTCGATCTTGAAGTCAGGGAAGATGCGCTTGAAGGCGTTACTGGTCACAACGCGGCGGAACAGGTCACCATGTTCGCGTGCCAGGTCGTTGTTGTAGCTGACCACCACCACTTTCTTGGTCGGGTCTCGCCCGAGCTCATACGCCGGCAGAAGTACAGACCCACAGATGGATTTCAGGTGGCGGGGTGCAATTGAGATCATCAGACGCTTGGTCTTGCCCGTCGCCACGTTCTGAAGGCTATGGCACATGGCCTCCAGATACGGGGCTCGGACGAGAGTCTCGCCCGGACAGATCACCGGGAACATGGCCGCCAAAAACAGGTACATGTTCTCACGCGCCAGAACATCCAGCATCTTGCTTTGAAGGTCCACAGATTGCTCACTCATCTTCCTGTGCCTCCTGGAACGAGGCGAAGAGCTGATCGGCATCGGTACCGAACATCTCTGCGAAGGTCTCAAGGACCGCCCGGTCCGCGTCCGGGTCGCGCGTATCATTGGCGGCCTCGGGCTGCTGGGCCGATTTCGCGTCTTCGATCATCGTCATGAGCTTGAAAGCACGGTCCATGCTGCGCAGATCCCCCTTGGCGGCATTGTTTGCCAACTGGAGCAAAATGGCCTCAATGATGGTCACTTCGCGCCGCTGACCATCGGTCGTAACCTTGATCTTGCGCGTGAACGCTTCTTCCGCCATGGAGGTGAACGATTTCGCCCCCTTTGGCCGGCCCTTGGGGTTGCCGGACTGGCCCTTCTTGAACCGGGTGGCCTTCGGCGGCTTGCCGTAGCCCACTTCGTAATCGCCATCGTCCTTAGCCATGATCCGCCTCCATCGCCTCATGCTCAGCCAGCGCCGCCTTGCGCTTGGCCCAGGTCTCGCCCGTGGCCTCGAGTAGCGCCTCCTTGCCCGTCGCCTTCTCCCAGCGGCGGATGGCGACATCGACGTAAGCGGGATCAAGCTCGATGAGGCAGGCGGCGCGGCCGGTCTTCTCGGCCGCCAGCAGCGTCGCACCAGAGCCGCCAAACGGGTCTAGCACCACATCGCCGCGGTGGGTCACGTCGAGGATCGCGTCCGCCACCAGCGCCGTCGGTTTCACCGTCGGGTGGTCGGCAAGGTCGGCCTCACGGCCCCGGCCGAAGCTGTTCACGCCGGCGTAATCCCACACGTTGGTGCGATTGCGGCCGTGCTTGCCCAGCTCCACGTTGTTGATGTGCGCGGCACCCGGCATCTTGAAGATGGCCACGAGCTCGTGCTTGGAGCGGTAGAGGCTGCCCATGCCGCCGTTGGGGTGCTGGCAGACTAATTCGAACCAGTCTCGGCTAGGGCAGGTTCGCCTTCCCTTATTCCGCGCAGAGACCCCGCCGCTCGGTCAGAGCGGCGGCGCGGTTGGCCTTGAAAACGGGTCGGCTCGAGAGGCTGCGTTCCTGGTTGAAGTGGTTTGAGACTGAGGCGTGGACGGAGGCGAACTTCCGGAGACTTCGCATGCGCCGGAACCGGAGCATGGCCCTTTCGCGTCGTCGGAATGGTAGATGCGAGTTCTCGGCGCGGTTGTTCACCCAGCGGCCCGTTTCCTGCCGCGTATCGGCTCCGAGCTCTTTCAAGGCGGCACCATAGGACCGGAGCTTATCGGTCACGATCGACTTCGGCCGGCCATGCTTCCGCATTGCTTTCTTTAGAAATTTCAGGGCGGCCTTCCGGTCCCGGGTCTTGGTAACAAAGCTCTCCAGGACCTCTCCTTCGTGATTCACAGCGCGCCACAGATAATGCCGCTCACCGTTGATCTTCACGAACATCTCGTCGAGGTGCCACCGCCAGCGAGTGGAGCGCATGCCCTCAATCCGGCGCTTCCGGATCTCGGCCGCGAACATTGGCCCGAACCTATGCCACCAGTACCGGACGGTCTCGTGGCTCACGTCGATCCCGCGCTCGTGGAGCAAGTCTTCCACATTGCGCAGCGAGAGCGGAAATCGAACGTACAACATCACCGCCAAACGGATGATCTCTGGCAACGTTCTGAAGTACCGGAAGGGACTTGGCTTGGACATGCTCGAACGCTAGCCAGCGCCCTGCCCCGCCTAAAGCCAAGTTTCCCTGACAAGGCCCAGGCCACGATTGGTCGGCTTGGCCGTCTCGCCTATCTCGATGATTGTAGCTGTCGGGCCAACTCCCGGTTCCGAATCCCGGTCATGTCCATCAGACAATTGGCGACGTTCCAGCGGATGAAGTCATCCCTCAGATTGACACGATCTTGCCGGCAAACCCTGTCACGCTTTCGGATCCACGCTCGCTGCTCATCCAATACAACGCTGCCGAGCTTCTCACGCGCAGCGCCATAGAGTGCGCCCAGGCGGCCATCAGCATCAGCAAGAGCCGGGAATTCGCAGATCACGGCTGCTGCAGGATCGAGATCGCCGCCACAGTCAAAACTGGCGCCTGCTATTTCGTGTGTCCACTCTGGCAGCCAATCCGGAACAGTGCCGTCCAACATCGGCGGTCTCGACCAGGTACCAACGTCTCCCAGGAGAAGATAGCGGTGGACCGGGTACGCTTGTTCGAAGTCTAGAACGCGCACATCGATGAGGTCGGCGCCCCGGCCACGGACATAGGTCCCGTCACCATCGGGGAAATGGATGTTCTCATTGAATGTACGTGTATACCAACGCCCGTCGTCTCCGCGGAATGCGCTGCACTGGATCGATCCGAGACCAGACAACAGCCCCTCGGTGAAAAACGCATCTGGATCATTGCCCGGAACCAGCCGCCGGTAAGTCGCAAAGTTCGTACTACGCGTCGCGATTTCCGGGTACCGCCCCACTTCACTTCTGCCGGAACTGAGCTTCCAGCCTTCGTCAGCGGGAAGGTCGGCGTACGCCGACATGTCCCCCGCAGACGGAAGCCCGATCAAGAAATGCTCACGACCTGTATTTGCACGAACCAAGAACCGGCACGCGGCGCTCGCGCCGGCACCGGTAATCTCGCTTGGGTAGGTCAAGCTGGTTGCCAAGACGGTCGCGTTGATTTGTGTCGCGCCGATATAGCTGTCGACCAGGACAAATCGCTCCGCCACGGGGCGCTCGTCACCCAGGTAGCTGTTTTTCGTGAGCATCCCGAATACGAAATCCGGGGAGATCTGCCACTCCGTTATCCGACCGGCGATCTCATTGATGGCTGCTTGCGCCTGACCGTAGAAGCTCTGTGCCATCTGCTGCACCAGCTCATCTCTCAACGGCGTTCCGTCCGGGATCTGGATCGCCATAGGAATCTCGGAAAACGGTGCGTGGAACCCAAGCACGCCATCCACGTGAACGAAGCGACTGGGCCAACTTGGCATCCCACGCAGGACGATTGTGCTGCCCCCCAGAAACGCTATTGCGCAAGAGGACAAACAGCGGTCACCTGGGCCGACGAACGTGCTCACTGCGAGACCTGCAATCATGTCTGCCATCGCAAGGCCTTCGTAAAAGTCGCCCCCATCGCTGTTGAACGACACGACCACGTCCTTGAACATGTCGACGGTCCAATTGGGCTTCTCCTCGCGCAGCATTGATCTAAGCTTGTCCACATCCCCGGGTTCTATCGGACCCTCGACGCGCAAATGCGGCATAGCTGCAAAGGACTTGTTTTCGCCGGCAGCCGTCGGATCGCCAATGGTTTCACCCGGGTAGACGTGTTTGAAATCGGCCTCGATCGGCTCCGCCCAATAGATATCAGCCGCCCCAACTGGCGACGTGGCCAGAACAAAGCCAAAGAAAGGCGGGATCAGCCTTGAAGCCAACGGTAGCATGTTCCCTCCGTCACGTATTCTTCGAGCGCAACGCCGAGGCTACCGTTGCCAAGCGTGTTGCGCGTTTCTTCAATCAAGGGCCCGTAGAGTTCAAAGAAACTCGTGGCATAGTCACAGATCGACTGGTTGGTTGTCTTCGGGTCGCATTGCGCAAACATGTTGAATGCGGCATGGTTGAATGGCGGCTTCGCGCAGATCGCTAGGCGATCAAGTCCGTCGGTGATTTCAGCGATGGCGAGTCGGATCTCTTTGCGACCGCTTGCACCAAGCTCGCCTACGATCGTGTTCGTGACAAACGCCTGTATTGGAGCGCTGGTGGCGCCGTATCCGGCTTCCTGCAACAGCCGCACATCGTCCCAGTGTGAGTACCATCGATCATTGAGAAGACGCCGGTTTTCGCCAAGCTGGCCTTGGCTGAACTCTTGCACCAGCGACATCGCGGTATCGACATGCCGGTCGATCCGAGTGAGCGTGAGTTCAAAGACGGCGTAGGCACCGGCAATCATCAGCGCAATGAATTGGGCCGTCTCAATTTTTGCGAGGCGCTTGATGAAGCGTCGGGAATTCGGTCCGTTGCCAGTCGTTTCCGGCTGATTACCGTTCGCACTCATTCAATTTGAGCTCCGCCACCATATCCACTGTATCACCCGTCCCCCCCGAGCGGGTGAACCTGGTGTTTTCCTTTACGTCTACCACATTGTCGAAATGGTCACGGATGCAGGTGATTTGTTCCCATGACAATACGATGACTACGGCTTTCATGTTCTCAGGCAGGTTTCCTAGCCCCGGCACCTCCCTCATCTGTTTTTCGGTGAAGCGGATGACGCTGTCTTGCAGCGAATTCCGCGTGGTGTCTGGGTTGATCTGCCCGGGTGACGGCCTAACGATACCTTCCTCGCAAAATCCGATGAAGATCAATGCGGGTCCGTCCCCGGCTTCATTTCGATAGATGTCAGCCTTCGTCCTGAGACATTCGGCCTGACTGTAATAGAGTAGTGGACCAGGTTCCTCAGATCCGGAGGCGTCATCTTGTGCCACGGCGAGGCCAGCGATGAACCCGCCGACAAGTGCCATCAAAATGGCTGATCTGAAACGCCATAAATAATGCTTCATTTGCCAATGATATCAAAATGTGCCAACTTTTTGAACTTCAAATGGAGTTCGCGAACCAGCGGCTCTCGCACCTAGTCCCTAGGAAAAGAGAGCGACTAGTACGATCTTGGCCCTATGCGCTATCGTCACTGAGACCGCCCCGACGTTCGGGGCGGCCATGGCGCGCAGTCCGGTGCCCTGAAGGGAGTGAGTGAGGCGCCGGTCGACGGCAAACCTTCTGGGTTTCAGTTCAGGCTCACGGGTACTGGCAGACTAATTCGAACCAGTTTCAGCCAAGGCAGGTTCGCTGCCTCTTATTCTGCGCAGAGGCCGCGCCACTCGGTCAGAGCGGCGGCGCGGTTGGCCTTGAAGATAGGTCGGCTTGAGAGGCTGCGTTCCTGGTTGAAATGATTTGAGACGGAGGCGAACTTCTGGAGACTTCGCATGCGCCGGAACCGGAGCATGGCACGCTACCGCCTGCGGAACGGCAGATGCGAGTTCTCAGCGCGGTTGTTCACCCAGCGGCCCGTTTCCTGCCGCGTATCGGTTCCGATGGTGCTGGCAGACTAATTCGAACCAGTCTCAGCTAGGCTCAGGACCCATTGATTTGAGTCGAAGGTCATGATTCACCGCACGAAAACCGAGCGGTGATATGTCTGATCTCTTTTGGCTGAGCGATGCGCAGATGGCGCGTCTGGAGCCGTACTTTCCGAAGTCCCATGGCAAGCCGCGCGTTGATGATCGGCGCGTGTTGAGTG
>NZ_WTUX01000019.1:713819-755270 GCF_009882975.1 Maritimibacter harenae | reverse complement strand
AGAGACAAAACATAACCGGATGCGCCCTAACTTCTTCGGCGCGCCCGCCCAGTCTTACCTCAAATCTTTCCGCCGTCCTTCCCTCCGAAGCATCGCTTCGTCGTTCCGTCTGGCGTCCCGTTGTGCGCCTCAGCGCCGCCGGTGAGGGGGTATTTACGGTTCTCGACCGACACCCGCAAGTGGTTTTTTCAAAAAAAGTGCATCGATCCGAAATCGGCCGCTCTGTACGGCGTTTGCGCCTTGTTTCATTGCGCTTCGCGGGTTCCGGCTCCGGGCCGCTTCGTTCAGGTCGCGGCCGGTTTCGGCCGGTCGGGGCGGAATCAGGCCCGGAATCATCGCCCCAGCCGGGTGGACCGGCCCGCGAAACCGCGTCGCGGGCCCCGAGTCACCGGCTCAGGCCACCGGTTCCAGCCCGACCGACCGGGCGAGCGCATCTGCCGCTGCCGCCGCCGAGTCGCCCGCCCAGGCGACGTAGTGGTCGGGGCGCACGAGGATCATGCTGGCGCCATAGGCCGTGTCGGCGGCGTCCTCGACGAGCGTCAGGGGCAACCCCTCGCGCTTCGCCAGAGCCTCGACCTCGCCGGCCGCGCCGGGCCGACCGAAGTTCAGGAGCGTGAACCCCTGCCCCAGCCGGTGGAACACGTTGGTGCCGTCCGAAAGGATCTGCGGGGCAAGGTGATGGCCCGGCCGCGCCTCGAACCGATGGTCGCCCCGGGCGCTCGGTGTGCCCCCCTCCCCCGCCACGATGGGCGAGCCTTCGTAGTTGGGTTCGAAGTTCGCGACCTCCGCGGCGGTCGCGTTGCGTTTCGCCCAGGCGTCTTCGAATGCCGCGCGATCCGTTTCCGGATTGTAGGTCTCGAGGAACCGGCGGTCGTCGTCGATGAAGAACTCGATGAAATCGCGCGCGGTGGAGGCAAAGACCGGCCGCCGCTCGGCGTCGTAGCTGTCGAGCAGCGCATCGCGCCCCCACCCCTGGAGCCGGGCCGCGATCTTCCAGCCCAGGTTGCGGGCGTCCTCGAAGCCGGTGTTGATCCCGTAGCCGCCGTAGGGCGGATGGGAATGGGCCGCGTCGCCCGCCACGAAGATGCGGCCCGCCCGGTAGCGCGTCGCGATCGACACCCGCAGGTCCCAGAACCCGACATAGTCGATCTCGAGGTCGAAGGGCTGGCCCACGACCTCCTGCAGAAGCGACTCGAAGTCATCCTTCTCGGTCGAGCCAGCGGGCACCGGGGCGTGGAAGAAGAAGCTGCCGATGTCGACGCGGCCGAAGAACTGCCAATAGCCCTCGAGGTCCGGGTGGAGCACGTTGTAGAACGCCTTGCCCGGATAGCGCTTGAGCATCTCGTGCAACTCCATCGAGCGGAACACCAGGAGCACCATCAGCTTGTCGTGGTCCGACTGCGTCTGCGGGATGCCCCCTGTTTCGCGCACGGTCGAGCGGCTGCCGTCGCAGCCCACGACGTACTGGGCGGTGAGCGTCTTCTGCCCCGGCCCGTCCCGCTCGGCCGCCACGACGGCGGCGTGGTCGCCCGTGTCCTCGACCCGCTCCACCGACCAGCCGTAGAGGATGTCGATGCACTCTATCTCGCGCGCACGCGCGCGCAGGACGCGTTCGGTTTCGTACTGCGGGAGGCGTTCGTTCGTGGTGAGGTAGTACTCGTTCACGCTGGCCCGGTTCAGCCAATCGTAGTGGTAGTCGCTCATCAGGTGCTTGTAGAGGGTGAGCCCGCCGATCCCCACCTCGTCGGGGATCGAGCGCGCGGCGCGCAGTTCCTTCTCGCAGCCCCAGAAATGCAGCGTCTCGGTGGTGCGCTGGGTCAGGTTCTGGCCCTTGGGGATCGGCTGCGGTTCCGGGTAACGCTCGATCACGAGCACGGGGATGCCGCGCTGGCCCAGCTCGATGGCCAGCCCCATGCCGACCGGCCCCCCGCCCGCGATGATGACGTCGTAATCGGTGCCGTTGGCCATATCTCAGATCATCCCCTGTTCCAGATAGATGTGCTTGGTCTCCATGAAGTCGTGCAGCCCTTCGGGCCCGTGCAGGCGCCCGAGGCCCGACTGGCCGTATCCGCCCGTCTCGGCCTCGGCCGCCAGGCGCATGTGGCTGTTGAGCCAGACGGTCCCGGAGCGGATCGCGCGGCTCATGCGCATGGCGCGCGAAAGGTCCGTGGTGAAGACACTGGCCGCCAGGCCATAGGGCGTGGCGTTCGCCTTGGCCACCGCCTCGGCCTCGTCCGCGAAGGTCTCGATGGAGACGATGGGGCCGAAGAGTTCGTCCTGCACGAGCGATGAGGACACATCGTCGATGCGGAAAAGGCTGGGTGTCAGGAACGCGCCTTTGTTCAGCGCCTCGCCACGCAGCACCATTTCGCCCTCGTCGCCCGCGCGCTCGATGATCGCCTTCAGGCGGTCGAGGTTCGCGCGGTCGATCAGGCTGCCCATCTCGCTTTGCGGGTCGTTTCCCGGCCCCACGCGCACGGCGGCGAAGGCGGCCTTGATCCGGTCCTCGAACGCCTTCGCGATGCTTTCATGGACAAGAAAGCGCGCGGCAGCGACGCAGATCTGCCCGGCCATCGTGAGCGCGCCGTGGGTGAGGTCGGTGACGGCCTGGTCGATATCGGCATCCTCGAAGATCACGGCGGGCGCCTTGCCCCCGAGTTCGAGCCCGACACGTTTCAGCGTGGGCGCCGCGGCCGCCATGATCGCCTTGCCGGTGGCGGACGAGCCCGTGAAGGAAATGGTGTCGATGTCGGGCGAAGACACGATGGCCTGCCCCACCTCGATCCCGTTCTCGTTGATCGAGTTGACCACGCCCGCGGGCATGGAGGGGCTTTCGGCCAGACACTGCATCACCCGGGCATGGACCAGCGGTGTCTGGTGCGCGGGCTTGATGAGACAGGTGCAGCCGGCCGCGAGCGCCGGCCCGAGCGAGCGGATCAGAAGCGTCACCGGTGCGTTCCAAGGCACGATGATCCCCGCGACCCCGGCGGCCTCCCGGTGGAAGAGCGACATCTGGCCCGGCATGATCTCCTGCATCGTGCCGCGCAGGTTGCGCGCGAGTCCGGCGTAGTACCGCACCTCGGAGATCGAGCCCATCGTCTCGCCCAGCGCTTCGGAGCGCAGCTTGCCGTTCTCGGCGACGATCAGGTCGATGATCTCGTCCTTCGCCGCCTCCATCCGGTCGGCGAATTCGAAAAGCGCCTGCGCGCGCATCCGGGGGGCGTGGGCCCAATCGGTGGTGAAGAACGTCTCGCGTGCCTGCCGCGCCGCCTGCTCCACCATCGCGGCGGAGCCTGCGTGATACTGTCCAAGCACGCTGTCGTCGGCCGGGTTCACGCTGTCGCCCAGCGCGCCCTCCGCGATCCAGCTGCCCCCGATAAAATGCCGTGCGGTGTCGTAGGTCATGGCGCCCTCAGATCGACAGGCCGAGAAGTTTCGCGGCGTTGTCCTGGTAGACCTTACGCCGAGTCTCCTCGGGGATGTCGAGCTCGTCGAGGATGCGGATGGTCTCGCGGATGTACATCGGGCCGGCCTCCGGGTCGAAGGGCGCGTCCGAGGCGAACATCACGTGGTCCTCGCCGAAGAACTCGATCGCGTGCTTGATCGCGGTGGCCGAGCCGAAGGTGGCGGTATCGGCATAGAAGTCCTTGAAGTACTCGAGATGCGGCTTCTTCAGCGCCTTGCGCACGGCGGCAAGATCGCGGTCCGTGGTCCGCGCGCCCATCTGGTCCCAGCCGGGGCCGACGCGGCCCTCGAAGAAGGGCACCATGCCGCCGGCGTGGTGGGTGACGACGTTGAGGCCGGGGTGCCGGTCGAACAGGCCCGAGAACACCATGCGCGCCATCGCGGCCGACGTCTCGTAGGGCCAGCCGAAGGTCCACCAGATCTCGTATTCCGACTGATCCTCGGTCAGGTAGTCGGGGAAGTTCGCGCCCCGCGCCGGGTGCATCCACACCGCCTTGCCGCTCTTGGCCATGTATTCGAAGAACGGCTCGAACTCCGGCAGGTCGAGCGGCTTGCCCCCGACGTTGGTGAAGATCTGCATGCCGACCGCGCCCAAGTCCTCAATGTTGCGGCGCGCTTCCTCGACAACCGCGTCGGGGTTGTTCATCACGGCCGAGCCGATGAAACCGGGGAAGCGGTCCGGATATTGCTGGCAAAGCTCCGCCATGCTGTCGGAGGCGATCTTCGCCAGGTCGAGCGACTTGTCGGGATCCGCGTATTTCTCGAACGGCGGCGAGGCGAGCGACAGGATCTGGCAGTAATCCTCGCCGAACATGTTCATCACCTCGAACCGGCGGTCGAGATCGGTCATCATCGGCACCGCTTCCGAGCGCCGGGTGATGTCGGTGGTCTCGCCCACGTGGTCGATCAGCGCCTCGTGAAAGGGTTTCGGCCAGATGTGGTTGAAGATGTCGATCTTTTTCATGTCGCTCACTACCTTTTGCGTCGTTCAAAGTTCTCCGAGGACCACGTCCTCGATGCGCATGTGCGTCAGGGCATCGCTGAGCCGCGTGGCGGCCGCCCAGATTTCGCCTGACAGCTCTTTCAGCTTCGCGTCGTCCAGCGTGTCGCGGTCGACGGTCAGGCACAGGACCGCCACGGGCGCCCTGCTCGCGTCGAAGACCGGGGCGGCGATGCCGACCACCCCGTCGGTCACCTCGCCGCGCGCGATGAGCGTGCCGCCCTTTCGCATCTGGCGCAGGTTGTCGGCGATCTCCTCGACCGTGTCGCCCATCCCCAGTTCGCGCAGGTCATCCAGGTTCTCGCGGATCTTCGACAGCATCTGCCGGCGCGGCAGGTGGGCGAGGATCGCCCGGCTGATCGCACCGCGCGCCAGCGGCATCGGGCGCCCGCGCGGGTAGCTCGACTTTGGTTCCGGCGAAGAGACCTCGGAGGCCACGCAGAGAAGCTTGTTGCCGTACCATCTAACCAGAAGCGCGGTCGCGGGATGCAGGGCGGCCAGGTCCTTGAGAACCGCACTGCCCTCCAACAGCAGCGCGTCGGACTTGCGCATGAGGAAGTCGAGCTCGACCACGCGCGGGCCCAGCGTGAGGCCGTGGGGGCCGTTCTGGCTCAGAAAGCCCGCGTCCTTCAGGGTCTTGATGTAGCGGTAGAGCGTGGGACGGGTGTAGCCGAGTTCGGCCATCATCTCGTCCGCGGTCCATTCCAGCCTGTTCTCCGTGAACAGGTCCAGAATGCCCAGGATACGCTCCGCGCTGCCGACCCCCGTGCTCATGCCCGCACCTCCGCCGTCGCGCGGCTGCGCCGGATCTCGTTGCCCATCAGGGCGATGCCGCCAAGAACCCCCAGCGCGTCGGAATAGATCGCCCCCTCGAACATGCCCGCGGGCATGAGCGAAAGAAGGCCGAAGACGGCGAACAGCACGCGTTTGCTCTTGCTCAGGCGCTGCGAGAAGTAGCCCGCAAGGGCCGAAGAGATCAGCCAGACCCCCACGATGGCGGTGACGAGCGCCAGCGCGATCTCGAACGGCGCACCGATCAGAATGAGCGTGGGCGAGAAGACGAAGAGCACCGGGATCACGTAGGCCGACCAACCGAAGCGCATCGCGGCCCAACCCGTCGCCATGGAGGGCGACTTTGCGATCGAGGCCGCCGCGAAGGCGGCGAGCGCGATGGGCGGCGTGATCATCGACATCATGCCGAAATAGAGCACGTAGAGATGCGCCGCGATCGGCTCGATCCCCACTTCGACCAGCGCGGGCGCCACGAGAGCAGCCAGCAGGACGTAGACCCCGAGGGTCGGAAGCCCCATCCCGAGGATGATGCAGACGATGGCCGACAGGGCCAGCAGGATCACCGCGCTGCCGCCCCCGATCTGGACCAGCAGGTAGGTCAGGTTGAAACTCAGGCCGGTCACGTTCAGCACGCCGATCACGATCCCGGAGGCGGCCGAGATCAGCAGGATCTCCACGACCCCGAGCCCGGTGCGCGACAGGGCCGACAGGATGGTGCGCAGCGTCGGACGAACGCCGTCGTAGCCGATGACCATCGACGTACCGATCAGGGCCAGCGCGGACCAGAGCGCGGCACGCTCGGGCTGGTAGCGTTGCCAGAACAGCAGGTAGATGAGTACCGCGAAGGCCAGGACGAAGTGCATCCCGACCATGACCTTGCGCCGGTCGGGAATATCCTCCTTCGGGATGGCCCGGATGCCCAGCTTGGCGGCTTCGAGGTCCGCCTGGATGAAAAGCGCGACGTAATAGAGGATCGCCGGCACGAGCGCGGCCAGGACGATCGAGGAATAGGGGACGGCCAGGAACTCGGCCATGAGGAAGGCGGAGGCCCCCATGACGGGCGGCATCAACTGCCCGCCGGTCGAGGCCACGGCCTCGATCGCGCCGGCCTTGTGGCCCGGGTAGCCGTCCCGCTTGATCATCGGGATCGTCACGACCCCGGTTCCCACCACGTTCGCCACCGCCGAGCCGCTGATCGACCCGAAGAGGCCCGAAGCGAGCACGGCGATCTTCATCGACCCGCCACGGTAGCGACCCATGCCGATGATCGCGGCGTCGGTGAAGAAGTGCGAACCGCCGGTGAGATTGAGAAGGACGCCGAAGAGGATGAAAGCCACGACCACGGTCGAGGCGATCGACATCGGCAGTCCGAGAATACCGTTGGAATCGAACGCCATGTAGCCCGACAGAAGCTGCCAGTTCTGCGGCCGGCCCTGAAGGCGGCCCGGGAACACGTCGCCGAAGAGTGCATAAAGAAGGAAGACGGCGATGATGATCACCAACGCCCAGCCGGTCGCCCGGCGCAGCGCCTCGAGCGTCAGGACGATCGCGATCAGGCCGGGCAGCCAGACCTCGAGCGGACGCGCGAAGATCATCAGGACGAGTTGCGGATACTTGACCGCGATGAAGCCGAAGGCGGCCATGGACGCGAGCGCAAGCACCACGTCGTAGATCGGCACGGTGGTGCGCTCGCTCCCCTGCCGGGCGGGCAGCGTGAGATACGCGACGGGCAGCACGAAAACGAGCATTGCCGCGAAGAATTGCTGCGGGTAGAGCCCCAACCCGAAGTACCGGTTCACCGACAGCGCCCAGCCGATGGCCGTGAGCGTCATGAGGGTGGCCAGCACGTTCGCGATCGGGCGCCAGACCGAGGGCGGAAGGCCGAAACCGGCCTCCCTTGTTTCCATAGCCGCCATCAGGGGGTCCTCAGTTCAAGCCCATCTCTTCGAAGAAGCGCAGGGCGCCCGGGTGGAACTCGGCGATGCCGGGATCGCCTTTCATGTTCTCCGGCTTGAACGCCCGCATCGGCGGGAACGTCTCGCCCATGACCGAGGCCTGTTCGTACATGGCCTTGGCCATCTCGTAGACGACGTCATCCGGCACGTCGGCATGGGTGAACACGACCTGCGGGAACGCGATGTAGGTGGTTTCCTCGAGGACACCCGGCATCGCGCCTTCGGGCAGGCTGGTGAAGAAGGCGGTGGGCCAGTGCTCGCGCGCGGCGGCAAGCGCCTCGTCGCTGTCGTCACCCACGCCGAGCGCACGCAGGCCGCCGACGGCCGCATCGGCCTCGCGCACCTTGCCCGCGCCGTGGGCGAAGATGAAGCCGACCGTGTCACCGGCCATGAACGCATCCGCGCCCGCGACCACCGAGGCGACCGAGACCTTCTCGACATCGTCACGCGTCATGCCGGCCGTGGCGTAGAAGGCCGACAGCTGCGGCAGGATGGTGTTCTGCGCGGTGTAGCCGTCCGTCATCGGTTTCCCCTTCAGGTCCGAGACCGACATGATGTCGCTGTCCTTGCGCACGAAGATCGCTTCGACCAGCGGCTGCAGGTGGCCCACGACGCGGATGTTCGGGTTCTCGACCCCGTTCCACCAGGCATCCCCGGTGATCGCGTAGTTGACCTCCTGAAGGTTGGCGACGCCGAACTCGATCCCGCCGGAATTCACGTAGGGAATGTACTGGTTCGGGCTGGTGGCGGGCTGGATCGTGGTGTTCAGCCCGTTGGCGTTGGCCGCGTTGGCGACCGATGTGCCGATGTTGTGAAACAGCGATCCCGGGTTCGACGTGGCGATGCCCACGTTCTGTGCCAGGGCGGCGCCGGTACCGGCCACAAGGCCAGCCGCCATCGCCGCGGACGCAATGAGTTTCCGCATTTTCTTTCCTCCCTAGTTGCGTCGCTCCCCTCCCCGGGAGCGAACCAAAATCTCACGAAATGAGATTCGGGTTCAGTTTGGGGTTGCTAAACATGGATGACAAGCACAATTTATCGACACGGCCCCGTACCGGGCCGAGGGAGGACAGTGATGACAGACGCGGACACCCCCGCGCCCGAGACCGGCGCAGAGGCGCTGCTGACCGGTCTGAAGGCCAGCGGGATCGATTACTTTTTCGCCAATGCGGGCACGGATTTCCCCTCGATCATCGAGGCGTTCGCGGCGCGCGACCCGGATACGATGCCCACGCCCGTCACCGTCCCGCACGAGACGGCGGCCGTCGGCATGGCGCATGGCTACTACCTCGCGACCGGCAAGCCGCAATCGGTCATGGTGCACGTGAACGTGGGCCTCGCGAACGCGGTGATGGGCGTGCTGAATGCCGCGTCCGACAACGTGCCGCTGGTGATGATGTCGGGGCGCACGCCACTGACCGAGGCGGGATACGCGGGCAGCCGCAAGTCCCCGATCCAGTATGGCCAGGAGATGTACGACCAGACCGCGCTGGTGCGCGACGCGGTCAAGTTCAACTACGAGATGCGCTACCCGGACCAGGGCGGCATGCTTGCCGCGCGCGCCGTGTCGCTGGCGCAGTCGGAGCCGCGCGGGCCGGTCTACCTGAGCCTCCCGCGTGAACCGCTCGCCGAGATGGTCAAGGCGCCGCGCCGCTCCGATCCGTCACCGCGCCCGGCCGCAACCCCGGCGGCGCCCGACCCCGAGGCGGTCCGGGCGGCGGCGGAGATGCTCGCCATGGCCGAGCGCCCCCTCGTCATCTGCCAGCGCGGCGACCCCGAGGGGCGCGTTGCGGCGGCCCTGTCCGAGTTGGGCCGGCAGCACGGGATCGGCACCGTCGAGCCCTTCGTGATCCGTAACGTGATGGCCTCCGACGGCCCGGCCTCGTTGGGCTATGCGCCCACGATGGCAAAAGAGGCCGACGTGATCCTCGTGGTGGATTCCGGCGTGCCGTGGATCGAGGAAACCCAGGCCCCGCAACCGGACGCGAAGATCATCCATATCGGCGCCGACCCGAATTTTGCCCGCATGCCGGTTCGCGGCTACCGCTCCGACCTTTCCATCACCGGCGACCCCGCGGCGACGGTCGCGGCGATCAGCGATGCGATGACGACGTCCGGGGACCGGCTGAAGGCGCGCCGGGACGACCTCGCCCGACGCGCGGCCGACCGGGACGCGCGGCGTGACGCGATGGTGTCAGAAGCGCGCGGCGCCGAGCCGATGGGGGCCGAGTGGCTCAGCCATTGCCTGTCGGAGATCATGGACGAGGACGCGGTGATCATCAGCGAACTCGGGCTGGTGCCCGGCGCGATGCGGATCAAGGGTCCGAACCGCCTGTTCTCCAACCCTCATTCCGGCGGGCTGGGGTGGGCGCTGCCCACCGCGCTCGGCGCCCAGATGGCGCGCCCCGGCAAACTCACCATCGCGGCGATGGGGGACGGCTCCTACATCTTCGCGAACCCCGTCGCCTGCCACCAGATCGCCGAGGCGCTGGACCTGCCGATCCTCGTCATCGTGAAGAACAACGCGATGTGGAACGCGGTGCGCCGCTCCGTCGTGCTGTCCTATCCCGAGGGGGCGGCGGCGCGCGCGAACGAGATGCCGCTCACCTCGCTCTCCCCGGTCCCCGACTTCGCGGCCATCGCCGGGGCGAGCCGGGCCTACGCGGAACGGGTGGAGACGGCTGACGCCCTGCCCGCCGCCCTGGAGCGCGCGCTTCACGCGATCCGGAGCGAAGGGCGCGCAGCGCTCCTCGACGTGCGCGTCGCGGTGTCGGACAGCCACTGAGGCGCGGCGTCTACCGCAGAAGGCCCATTGCTGCGAAATCAGCCCCGCGCGCGGTCGCAAGCGCCTCGGTCGAATCGTAGAGCAGCTCCAGCGCGTAATGCGGGTTGTGGACGTGGATGCCCGGATCGGCGTTCACGACCTTCCAGTTGTAGGCGGCGCGCAAGAGCCGCGGTGTCCAGCCGTTGTAGGCCACGGGCCGCCCGTCCGACTGATCGGCCACACCGTCGAGGTTGGCATCGGCGAAGAAATACGGGTAGCGCGCGCCGTCATAGAGCAGGCCGATCCCGGCGATCTCCTCGGCATAAGCGGTCATCTCGCGCATCAGCAGGTCGCTGTTGGCCCGGATGTCCGCCGCGATCCCCTTCTCGGTGTCGCCGCTGCCGTCGTAGCTCTGGCGCGAGATGCGGATCTCGTCCGGCTGGCCGGTCTGATGGCAGGTCAGGCAGATCGCCTCGTTCACCGTCAGGGCGTGCGGCTCGTGGCACGACAGGCAGGTCGCGACCGGCTTGGCATGCAGGAAGCGGCCGGAGTAGGTCTTGCCGGGGTAGTGATACCCCACACCACCATAGCCGCCGAGCCAGGTGGCCCCCGCGATCTTGTAATGCGGATTGACGAAGGACAGCTCCGGGTTCACCGCGTCGTCGGGCATGTCAGCGGTCGCGCCCGCCACCCGTTCGCCCGCGGCCCGGCCCGTGTGGCAGGTCAGGCACGGCACTTCGGCGGCCTCGGCCGGATGCGCGACGCCCGATGGCAGGGTCACCGTTTCGATCGTGGCCAGCCCCGGGTTGTGGCAGGTTTCGCAATCCACCACCCCGCCGGTGGGAACGGGCGATTGGAGCGGCCCGGGCGTGCTGCCATCCAGGCCGTGGAAGGCGCGAAAGCCCTGCCCCGAATGGCACGCGGCGCAGGCTCCCGGGATCTCGCCGTCCTCGTCCCAGTGAGAGAACGCTTCGGCGCCTGCATCGGCATGGGCCGAGCGCGCCCAGAGTTCGATCTGGCGCGCATTGCCGATGGCGATGCTTTCCGGCGTGTAGGGACCGGCGTCCGGAAAGACGTAGGTGGACAGTTCCTGACCCAACGCCTCGATCTCCCCCTCCGGTTCGGATTGGGCGAAAAGCGGCGGGGCCACGACCACGGCGAGCGCCGCGCAGAACGCCGTGATGCGTCGCGGCAGCCGGGAATTCTTGTGCATGATATACATAAATTCCTTCCGTAAAATGAAGGGGTTGGCAGGAAGCACTCTACAGGTAATCTGGATTCGTCACAAATTCTCGATAGCATCGGGACATCACACCGCGACCCGAAGGAGCAACGCGTGGCTTCTCGAAGTGCCATCGGATTGACCGTGCCCACCGGGGCGCCCGCGCGGGCCCCGGCGGACAGCGCGACCCGTATCACGAGCGAGGCCTCGATCAGTTCGCCGTTTCGCGGCGATTTCCGCGTTGAACTCCTGGTCGAGCCCGGCGACCGCGTGGCACAGGGCCAACCCGTGCTTCGCGCGATTAAGGCGCGTGACTTCGCCATCACCGCACCGATGCCCGCCCGCGTCGCCCGGATCGACATGGATCCCGGCAAGCGATTGAATTCGGTGCTCTTCTACCATGATGGCGAGGGCGGGCGGCATCGGTTCGACATACCGAAGGCCACGGACGGGGCCGCGATCTGGACACTTCTGGCCAACGCGGGCCTCTGGCGCGCCTTCCGCCAGCGCCCGGGCATGGTCGCGGCGTTCGGCGCGGCGCGGCCCGCCGCGATTTTCGTGATGGCCCACGACACCCGCCCCGGGGCGGGCCGCCCGCTCGACTGGGTTCATGACCGGGGGGCCGAGCTCGCGGCGGGTCTGAAGGCGATCGGGGCGCTCACCGAGGGCCCGGTCTTCCTCGTGACCCCGCGCGGCGCCGAGGTCGACATCCGCGATGCCTCTGACCGCGTCACGCGGATCGAGGCGCCCGCGCCGCACCCCTGGGGCCTAGCCGGGCCGCATATCCTGTCGCGCGCGCCCGCCAGTTTCGAGCGCCCGGTCTGGGACATCCACGTGGAAGCGGTCGCGGACATCGGCGCGCTCCTGAGAAGCGGCTACGTGCCGGAGACCAAGCATGTCGCGATCACCGGTCCGGGCATGCGCGCGCCGCTTCTGCGACGGGTGCAGCACGGCGCCGATATCCGCGAACTCATGCTGGGCAAGGTGGTCCCGGGCCGCCACATCGTGCTGGCGGGCTCCGCCATCGACGGCACGCGCGCGCGCTGGGTCGGGCACGGCGTGCACCAGGTGACCGCGCTCATGGATGCCGGCCCCGAAAAACCGCCGCACTGGCTGCGCGCGGCCCTCGGCCGGTCCGCGCGCCCCCTGCCCCTCGTGCCCACCGCCGGGCTCGACCAGGCGCTCTGTGGCGCGGTGCCGGTGATGCCGCTGATCCGCGCGATTTCCGCCGGGGATACGGAAAGCGCCCGGGCGCTCGGGGCCTTCTCGCTCGTCGAAGAGGACCTGGCGCTCATCGACTACCTCACCCAGGCCGCGCCGAAGGTCGCGGACATGCTGCGCACCCTGATCGACCGGGCCGAGGCGGAGGAGGTCGCGCCATGATCAAGGGGCTTTGGACCCGCGAAACCGTCGCGCTCTTCCTGCTGCTCGCGCTCCTGCCACTTGCGGTCACGTGGATCACGGCCGAGCGGTGGGACGGGATCGTACGCCTGCTCGTCACGCTGGTGATCGTCTACGCCTGGCAGCTCGCCTTCATGCTGCTGCGCGCGCAGCCGCCCTCGCTCGCGGGTGTCATCACGGCGCTCGCCATCGCGATGCTCGCGCCCGCCGCGCCCGGCCCCTTCGCCTACGTGCTGGGGGTGAGCTTCGGCGTGGTCATCGGCGAACTGGTCTTCGGCGGCTGGGGACGCAACATCCTGCATCCGGCGACGGTCGCCATCGCGTTCCTTGGATTCGGCTACCCCGCCGCGCCCTGGCCCGAGCTGCCGATCACGGCGACCTGGGGCGCGCTCGCGGCCCTCGGGATCGGGGTCGCCTTCGGGCTCGTGTCGATCCGGCTGATGGCGGGCGCGGCCATCGCGCTCGGGCTTGCCGCCCTCGCGGGCCTGCCGGTCGCCGACCCGTTCATCGCCCCGGCGATCCTCGTCACCTTCACCCTGCTCACATGCGACCCGGTCACGAGCGCGGCCACGCAGCTGGGCCGCTGGGCGCAGGGCCTGCTCTACGGCGGCCTCATCGCGCTGTTCCTTTCGCTCTGGACAGGGGCCGCCACCGTACAGCTTGCCCTGAGCGCCGCGCTGATCGCCAACCTGACCGCCCCCCTTCTGGACGAGCTCGCGCTGCTCGCCTGGCACGCCCGACGGAGACGACGCCTTGGCTGACCTGAACCCTATATCGCTGTGGAAACGCTTCCTCGCCCTGCCCAACGACAATCGCGGCAAGACGATCGCGGTGGCGATACTGGTCGCCGCGTTGTGCTCGCTGTTCGTGACCGGGGCGACGGTGGTCCTGCGCCCAATCCAGCAGGCGAACCGGGCGGCGGAAACCCAGCTTCGCCTCGAAGCGCTGATCGACGCCATCCCGGGGATGGAGGCGATGCTCGAGGCCGACGACGGCGCAACGCTTTCCACCGTGGTCGTGGACCTCGAAACCGGGATGGCGGCGCGCGACGTGACGCCGGACACGCTCGACGCCGCGCTTCAGGACCCTGCCAACTATGCCAACCTCGACGACAACCAGGACATCGCCGGGATCGACACGCGTCCGCGCTACGTCCAGATCTACATCCTGCGCCGCGACGACCGGGTCGAGACCGCGATCTTCCCGATGATCGGCTCGGGTTACAACGGGCCGATCGAGGCGATGGTCGCGCTCACCGGCGACATGAACACGATCGCGGGCATGACCGTCACCCGCCAGTCGGAGACCCCGGGGCTTGGCGCGCGGATCGAGGAGCCGGGCTGGCAGGCCGGGTTTCAGGGCACCCAGGTGCGCGATCCGGCCGGCACGATGAAATTCGCCGTGGCACGCGGGCCGGCCGTCTCGCCTTACGAGGTCGACGGCATCACCGGCGCCTCCCGGACCGGGCGCGGCGTTACGCAGATGGTGCGCTTTTGGCTGGGCCCGGACGGCTATGGCCCGGTGATCGACGCGATCCGGCGGAGGGAGTTCTGAGATGGCCCGCCGCACGCTTCGCCACATCTTCTTCACGCCGCTGATCCGGGAAAACCCGGTGACGCTCCAGATCCTGGGAATCTGCTCGGCGTTGGCGGTGACCACGTCGCTCGACACAGCGCTGACCATGTCGGTGGCCCTGACCACCGTACTGGTCCTGTCCGCGGCGATCATCAGCCTGATCCGCCGCCACATCCCGGTCAGCATCCGGCTGATCGTCCAGATCCTGATCGTCGCGTCGCTGGTGATCGTGATCGACCAGGTGCTCCAGGCCTATTTCTTCGACATCAGCCAGCGGCTGTCGGTCTTCGTCAGCCTGATCACCACCAACTGCCTCGTGCTGGGTCGCGCCGAGTCGTTCGCGCGCCACAACCCGGTTCTGCCGTCGGTCGTCGACGCGGCGGGCAACGGGCTGGGATACTCGCTGATCCTCGTGGTGATCGGCACCCTGCGCGAACTTTTCGGCAAGGGCACCCTGATGGGCGTGCCTGTCCTGCGCACGGTCGAGGATGGCGGCTGGTTCACACCGCTGAGCCTCATGCTCCTCGCGCCAAGCGCGTTCTTCCTGCTGGGGCTTCTCGTCTGGGCGATCCGCGCGACGCTCAGCGAGCAGGCCGAGCCCCTGGCCCACACGCCGCCCGACCGCCGGGAGGCCGCGGAATGACCGATCTTGGCGCCCTCTTCCTGCGCGCCATGTTCGTGGAGAACATGCCGCTGACCTTCTTCTTGGGGCTGTGCACCTTCCTCGCCCTGTCGCGCCGGGTCGACGCGGCGTTGGGGCTGGGTGTCGCGATGACGCTGGTGCTGGGCCTGACCGTCCCGCTCAATCGCGTGGTCTATGACCTGCTCCTCGCCCCCGGCGCCTGGGGCTGGGCGGGTTACCCGGAGCTCGACCTGAGCTACCTGTCGCTGCTGGCGTTCATCGGCGTGATCGCGGCCACCGTGCAGCTTCTCGAGATTCTTCTCCAGCGCTTCGTGCCCACGATCCACGCGGCCTTCGGGGCGTTCCTGCCGCTTCTCACCGTGCAATGCGCGATCCTCGGGGGGAGCCTCTTCATGGTGGAGCGGCGCTACGACCTGGCCGAAAGCGCGGTCTTCGGGCTCGGGTCCGGGGCGGGCTTCGCGCTGGCGGTGATCATGCTGGCCGCGATCCGCGGCCGGCTGGCCTATGCCGACCTGCCCGCCGGGCTGCGCGGCCTCGGCGCGGCCTTCCTGCTGACGGGCATGCTGTCGCTCGGGTTTTCCGCCTTCGCCCAGATGGTGACGTCATGAGCGAGATCCTCGTCGGATCCGGCGTCATGGTGGCGCTCGTGCTGATCCTCAGCCTCGGGCTTCTGGTGGCGCGGCGGGCCTGGCTGCCGCGCGGGGCGAGCCACGTGGTGGTGAACGGCGGGGACCCGATCATCGCGCAGCGCGGCGAAACGCTTTTGTCCACGCTCCACGGCGCGGACATCCCGATCCCCGCGGGCTGTGGCGGCAGCGGCACGTGCGGGCTCTGCCGGGTCGAGGCGACGGGGCCGGGCTGCAACGCCGTGCAACCCACGGAGACGAGCCTGCTGTCCGCGGCCGAACGGCGGGCACACACGCGGCTGGCTTGCCAGGTCGTGCTGGGCGGCGACGTGGACGTGACGGTGCCCGGCGACATCCTGGCCGCCGAAACCTTCGCCTGCGAGGTGGTGTCGAACCGCATGATGGCGCCGCTCATCCGCGAACTCGTTCTGCGCCCGGTCGAGCCGCGCGGGATCGCGCTACGCGCGGGCGGGTTCATGCAGCTCACGGCGCCGCCCTACGCGCTCGATTTCGCCGAGATGGAGGTCGACGCGGCCCACGCGCTGGCCTGGGACCATGCCGGCTGGCACCACCTCACGGCGCGCTCGGAGGAGCCCACGACCCGCGCCTACTCGGTCGCCAACCGGCCCGAGGACGAAGGCACCCTGGTCTTCAACATCCGGCTCGCCGTGCCGCCTGCGGGCCGCGAGGACGAAATCCGGCCGGGAATCGTATCCTCATGGCTGTTCGCGCGCGCGCCGGGCGACATGCTCGACGTGTCCGGACCCTTCGGCGAGTTCCACGTGCGCGACACCGCGAACGACATCGTCCTCGTGGGCGGCGGCGTGGGCATGGCCCCGCTGCGCGCCATCGCCCACGAACAGATCGCGGCCGGGGGCGATCGCCGGATCACCTATTTCTACGGGGCGCGCACGGTCGCGGACCTCTACTACGTCGAAGAGTTCGAGGGCATGGCGGCCGCACACCCGCGTTTCGACTGGGTGCCTGCGCTCTCCGACCCCGCGCCGGGCGACCGCTGGCAGGGGCCGACGGGTTTCATCCATACGGTGCTCGAACGGCACCTCGCCCGCCACCCGGCGCCCGAGACTTGCGAATTCTACCTTTGCGGCCCGCCCCTGATGATCTCGGCCGTGCTCGCGACGTTGCGCAGGCTCGGTGTGGAGCGGCAGATGATATATTATGACGACTTCGGAGGGTAACGCGATGCAAGACGGTGCCATATTCGGACGGCGGCATGTCCTGGCCCTGGGCGCGGGGCTCGCCGCCACGGCCGCAGGGCTGGCTGCCACACCGCTCGTCGGCCGCACCCCGGCAACCCGGACGGTGACGCGCGGGGCCTTCGGGACCACGTGGAGCGCCACCCTGCCGGATGGCGTGGACCTGGCGGTCTTCGTCCAGGCCGCCGACGCGATGCTCGCGGACCTCGACGCGGCGCTGTCGCCGTGGCGCCCGGACAGCGCGGTCAGCGTCTTCAACCGGGCCGGGCGCGGCGGGCACGCGCAAGGGCGCGACCTCCTTGCCGTGGCGCGCAGATCGCTCGGGATCGCGGCGGCGAGCGGCGGTCATTTCGACCCCACCGTGGGCCCATTGGTCGCCCGCTATGGCTTCGGCCCCATAGAAACGGGCGCACCCAGACCGGACTGGCGGCACCTCGCGGTGGAGGGCAAGGCGTTGGTGAAAACGAATGCCGGCACGACCTTCGACCCCTGCGGCATCGCCAAGGGGCACGCGCTCGACCGGCTCGCCGCGTTGGCGCAAGACACCGGCGCTCAGGCCGGTTTCGTCGAGTTCGGCGGCGAAGTCGTGGCCTGGGGCCACCACCCGGACGGACGCATGTGGCAGGCGGGGGTCGAGGACCCGCGCGCCGGCTCCACCGGCCTTGTCGGGATCATCGCGCTGGACGGCGCCGCCATCGCCACCTCGGGCAACCGGGTGAACGGCTACGATTTCGCCGGTCGCAGCTACGGCCACATCATCGATCCGGCCAGGGGCGCGCCGGTCCGAACAACGCTTCTCTCGGTATCGGTCGTGGCCCCCACGGCGATGGAGGCGGATGGCTGGGCCACCGCGCTCATGGCCGCCGGGCCGGGCGACGCCCACGGGCTCGCGCGCGACAACGACCTGAACGCCCTCATCGTGAGCCGTGAGGGCAGCGGGCTCGCCCTTACCCGCACCGGCCGGATCGCGGCCCTGATGAAGGAGGTGTGAGCGATGGAAGTTATCATTGTCTTCGCCATCACCCTGGCCAGCGTCCTGGGCCTGGCCGCCGGGCTGCTGCTCACCGGGCGCGCGCCGCAGGACAGCTGTGGGGCGGCCGCCTGCTCCGGGGCCTGCGACGTCTGCCCGCGCCGCAAGGAAGGACGCGCCGATGGCTGAACGCGAAATCCGGACGATCATGTCGCGCGACATGCTGATCTTCCAGGAAACCACGCCCATGCGCGACGCCATCGCCAAGCTCGTGGAAGGCGCGCAGCCGCTGGCCTGCGTCTGCGGCGAAGAAGGGGGGCTTCTCGGCGTGTTGACCCCGAAGGACTGTTTCACCACCGCCCTGAACGCGAGCTATTACCAGCAATGGTCCGGCGTGGTGGCCGACCACATGACGCGCACGCCGCGCACCCTTCCGGCGGATACCGACATCATCGCGGCGGCGGAGACGTTCCAGACCGACCCGTTCCGCGCCTACCCGATCACGGACAACGGTGCGCTCGTCGGCGTGCTGTCGCGCCACGACCTGCTGCGCGCCTTCCTCGACCTGGGCTGACCGCCCGCACCCTCAGGCTGTCAGACCGGCGTCCCGCATCGCCTCGAAGACTGTGTCGAGATGGTCGCGCATAGCCTCCGCCGCCCCGCCGGGATCGTTGCGCGCGATGGCGTCGACGATGGCCTGGTGCTGATCGCTGTGACGCCCGGTGAACTCGGTCACGCCGAGGCGGCGATATGTCAGCTCCCACTCCCGTTGCCAGGCCGCGTGACGACGCGCCCCTGCGAGGTAGTCGAGCAGGCCGAGGAGAATCGGGTTCGCCGTCGCCTCGGCGATCGCGCGGTGGAAGGCCGCATCCACCCGTTCGCAGGCGGCCCGCGTGGTCGCGCGCCGGCCCTGGGCCACGAGGTCGGAGAGATAGGCCACTTCCGGCGCGCTCGCCAGACCGGCAGCCTCACCCGCCACGGAGGGTTCGATGATGCGCCGCGCCTGCATCAACTGCAGCGGTGAAGCGCCTTGAACCAATATGTTTTCACGGATCGGATGCCCAAGGGGCCGCGGTCCGTAGAACGTGCCTTGGCCCACGTGCCGCCAGACCTCGTTCGCCCGTTCCATCACGGCAAGAGCCGCGCGCAGCGTCTCCCGGCTGCATCCAAGCTCCCGGGCCAGTGTCCGTTCGGCAGGCAAACGGTCCCCCGCCGCGAGCCCGCGATCCTCGAGCCACCGCCGCAGATCAACCAGAACCTGTTCGCTTCGCGCCGACATGGACCCCTCCGTTCCAGACCAATTTGCAGACCATTGCGCGCCCGTGCAACAGGCCACGCAACAAAGGAGCGTCGCCATGCTGACCATCATCGTGCTTGCCCTGGCCGGGTTCGCCGCCGGGGCCGTCAACGCCATCGCCGGCGGGGGCACCATTCTGTCCTTCCCCGCCCTCGTCTGGGCCGGCGTGCCGCCGATCATGGCCAACGCGACCGCGACCTTCGCCGCGCTTCCCGGATACATCGGCAGCGCCTGGGCCTATCGCAGCGACATCGACGGGGACGGCCGCCCCTCGCCCGCCCGGATCGTGGGCGTCGCGGTGCTCGGCGGACTGCTGGGGGCATTGCTCCTGCTGGTCACGCCCGAAGAGCTGTTCTCGGGCGTCGTGCCCTGGCTTCTGCTTGTGGCCACCGTCACCTTCGCCGCCGGGCCGATGCTGGTGCGCCACCTGGTGCGCACCGGGCGCAGCCTCTCGGAAATCGCGGCGCTGGCGCTGGTTCTCGCCGTCTGCATCTACGGCGGATATTTCAACGGCGGGCTGGGCATCCTGCTGCTCGCCGCGTTCGGAATCATCGGGATGACGAACCTGCACCGGATGAACGGGCTCAAGAACCTGATCTCCGCCGCCCTGTCGTCGGTGTCGGTGCTGGCCTATTCCATCGCCGGGTTGATCGACTGGAGCGCGTTGCTCGTCGTCGGGCTATCCTGCGCAATCGGGGGCTACGCGGGCGCGGTGCTGGCCCGGCGCATCCACAACACGGCGTTCCTGCGCGTGATCATCGTCGCGATCGGGCTCGCGATGACCGTGACCTTCTTCGCCCGCTCCTACGGCTGACTACTCGATTAGGTAGCGCGCGTTGAGCGGCAGGCTCGCCGCGCCCAGGGGCCGCGCGTCGGCCCCGAGGCTTCCCGCCTCGATCCGCGGGCGTGACATGCCGGTCATGTCGATCCCGTCCAGCACCTCGGCCGTGCGCGCCGTGAGGTCGGCCAGCATGTCGCGCGGCAGCCAGCCGTCGATCAGGATCGCCTCGAGGTCGAGCGTCGTCTGCGTCGCGCGGATCGCGTAGGCCAGCGCATGCGCGGCCTCGGCCAGCCAACCGTCGACGATGCCCGCCGGCAGGTTCCAGTCCTCCGGGTTTTCCCAGATATGGCGCACGTCGAGCCCCTCGCGGATGAGGCGGCTTTCCAGCGTGGAGAGCGAGGCGAGGTCGATCAGCGGCCGGATCTCGCCGTTCAGGTCAGGGACGAGAAGCGGGCCGAACCCGGCCGCGTTGCCCGTCGCCCCGGTGAAAAGCGATCCGCGCAGGACCAACCCGCCGCCGATGAAGAAGGCGATGTAGAAGCTTGCAAAATTTGCCGGCAGGTCGCTGCCGCCGAAGACGAGTTCGGCCGAACAGGCCGCGGTCGCGTCGTTCTGCAGAAAGACCGGAAGGTCGATGCGCTGCCCCAGCTCGGTGCCCAGGTCACGCGTCTTCCAGTCCGCCATGAGCTCGGGGGAGACGCCGATGCGCGGGGCCCAGCTCCACAGGTGGAAGGGCATGGCGATCCCCAGCCCCGCGACCCGGGACTGCCGACCCTTGCCCAGCGCCTGCGTGATGTCTTCCGCGCGGCTGACGGCGAAATCCAGCACCTTGTCGAAGCCCGGGTAGTCATAGACCTGCTTGCGGCGCTCGACGATGCTGCCAAGGAAATCGGTCAGCACCAGCTCGACGGATCGCCGCCCGACCTTGAGCCCCATGAAATAGGCCCCCTCGGGGTCGAGCGACATCGGGATCGAGGGCTGCCCCACCCGGCCGCGCTGCGGATCGCCACGCTTGATGAGCCCGTCTTCCTCGAGCGCGTGGATCAACCGGGCGGCGGTCTGGGCGGACAGGCCGGTGAGGCGCGCGATCTCGGCCTTGGCAAGACTTCCCCGGCGCCTGAGCAGCGTCAGGACCAACCGTTCGTTGCGCGCGCGCATCTCGCTCTGGTTGGTTCCGGACACGGCAAGACCGCCGGCGCCCGCGCCGGTTTGCTCGATCTCGTTCTCGTTCTGCGTCGGTCCTGATTCCACCGGGCGATCCAATCATTTTTCCGCGCCGGCCAGAAGCCCGCACAATAATAACTCTCTGGAAGTTATTTATTGACTTGGACGCCGAGTCGGGTCAAGAGTCGAGCTCAACGGGCTGGGAGGGCCTGTTCACAAGTGGAGGAACACATGCTGAAAACTGCGAAGCTCACCTCGATCGGCGCGGCCGCCCTGTTGGCGGGAAGCGGGGCCGCATTTGCCGAGGCGCACGACGACGTCTCCGCGTGCCTGATCACGAAAACCGATACCAACCCCTTCTTCGTGAAGATGCGCGAAGGCGCGACCGCGGCCGCCGAGGAACTCGGAATCGGCCTCAACAGCTATGCCGGCCAGGTCGACGGCGACAACGAAACCCAGGTCGCAGCGGTCGAAACCTGCATCGCCAACGGCGCCTCGGGCATCCTGATCACCGCGTCGGACACGGCCGGTATCGCGCCCACGATCCAGCGCGCCCGTGACGCGGGGCTGCTGGTGATCGCACTCGACACCCCGCTCGACCCGGCGGATGCCGCCGACGCGACCTTCGCCACCGACAACTACGAGGCGGGCCGCCTGATCGGCGCCTGGGCACGCGAACAGATGGGTGACGAGGCCGAGAATGCCGTCATCGCCACGCTGAACATCAGCCTCGCCCAGCCCACCGTGGGCGTCCTGCGCAACCAGGGCTTCATGGAAGGCTTCGGCGTCGACCTTGGCGATCCGAACCGTTGGGGCGACGAGCCCGACGACCGCGTCGTCTGCGACGAGGTCTCGGCCGGCAACCAGGAAGGCGGCCGGACCGGCATGGAGAACTGCCTTGCCGTGAACCCGAACATCAACCTCGTCTACACGATCAACGAACCGGCCGCCGCCGGCGCCTACGAGGCGCTGCTGGCCATCGGCCGCGAGAACGACGTGATGATCGTGTCCGTCGACGGCGGTTGCCCGGGCGTGCAGAACGTGGCCGACGGCGTGATCGGCGCCACCTCGCAGCAGTACCCGCTCGACATGGCGCGTCTCGGCATCGAGGCGATCTACGAATACGCCACCGAGGGCACGGTGCCGGAGCCGTCCGAAGGGCTCGATTTCTTCAACACGGGTGTGAACCTCGTCACCGACGACCCGGTCGACGGCGTCCCCTCGATCTCGGTCGAGGAAGGCCTGGAGCGCTGCTGGGGCTGACCCCGACAGCACGGCGGGCGTGATCGCCCGCCGACATCCTGTATAGTGCAGACGTGAAAACACCGTCCTGCCCCCGCGACCCCGGGGGCGGGACGCTTCAGCCAGCGCGCCGAGGGAGGGCGGACATGGCCAACCAGGACAATTACGAATCCGCCGTGAACGCGAGCGACAAGCAGGCCGAGTTCGACTACGAGCGCAAAGGTATCGTTCACCGCATCCAGCACACGCTTCACATGACGCCGTCCCTGGTGCCCCTCGTGGTGCTCCTGGGCGCGATCATCGTGTTCGCGGTCATCCTGGGTGGACGTTTCTTCTCGGGGCCGACACTGACCCTGATCCTGCAACAGGTGCAGATCGTGGGCATCCTCGCCGCCGCGCAGAGCCTCGTGATCCTGACCGCCGGGATCGACCTGTCGGTGGGGGCCATCGCGGTCTTCAGCTCGGTCATCATGGGACAGTTCACGTTCCGATACGGCATCCCGCCCGCCATCGCCGTGGCGCTCGGCCTAGCCGTGGGCACCGGGATCGGCGCGATGTCCGGCTGGCTCGTGAGCAAGGTCAAGCTGCCGCCCTTCATCGTGACGCTGGGCATGTGGCAGATCGTGCTCGCCGCGAATTACCTCTATTCGCGCAACGAAACCATCCGCAGCCAGGACATCCGCGAACAGGCCCCCTTCCTGGGGTTCATGGGGCAGCGCTTCGAAGTGGGCAGCGCCGTCGTGACCTTCGGCGTCGTCACGATGGTGCTCATCGTGGTGATCCTGGCCTATTGCCTGCGCTCCACCTCCTGGGGCCGCCATGTCTATGCCGTGGGCGACGACGCGGAGGCGGCCGAGCTGGCCGGCGTGAACCGCCACGGCACGCTCATGTCCGTCTACATGCTCACCGGCTTCATCTGCGCGATCGCGGGCTGGGTCATGATCGGGCGCCTGGGCTCGGTGTCGCCGTCGGCCTCGACCGGCGTCGTGGGCAACATCCAGTCGATCACCGCCGTGGTGATCGGGGGAATCTCGCTCTTCGGCGGGCGCGGTTCGATCTGGGGCGTCTTCTTCGGCGCGCTCATCGTGGGCACCTTCGAACTGGGCCTGCGCATGGCGGGCGCCAACGCACAATGGACGCTGCTTCTCATCGGCGTTCTCATCATCGGCGCCGTCGCCGTCGACCAATGGATCAGAAAGGTGTCGCTGTGATGTCCACCGAACCCATCCTCTCCGCCCGCAACCTCGTGAAGCGCTACGGCCGCGTCACCGCGATCGACCACTGCGACTTCGAGCTGATGCCGGGCGAAATCCTCGCCGTGATCGGCGACAACGGGGCCGGCAAGTCGAGCCTGATCAAGGCGGTGTCGGGCGCCGTGATCCCCGACGAGGGCGAGGTCTTCCTCGAAGGCAAGCGCGTGCGCTTCAACTCCCCGATCGAGGCGCGCGAACACGGGATCGAAACCGTCTACCAGACGCTCGCCATGAGCCCGGCCCTGTCGATCGCCGACAACATGTTCATGGGCCGCGAGATCCGCATGGAAGGCATCCTGGGCTCGGTCTTCCGCCGGCTCGACAAGAAGAAGATGGAAGAGATCGCGCGCCAGAAGCTCAACGACCTGGGACTGATGACGATCCAGAACATCAACCAGGCGGTCGAGACGCTTTCGGGCGGCCAGCGCCAGGGCGTCGCCGTGGCGCGCGCGGCGGCCTTCGGATCGAAGGTCATCATCCTGGACGAGCCGACCGCGGCGCTCGGCGTGAAGGAAAGCCGCAAGGTGCTCGAGCTGATCCTGGACGTGCGCTCGCGCGGGATTCCGATCATCCTGATCAGCCACAACATGCCGCACGTGTTCGAACTGGCCGACCGGATCCACGTCCACCGGCTGGGCAAGCGGCTCTGCGTGATCGACCCCAAGGACTACACGATGTCCGACGCGGTCGCCTTCATGACCGGCGCGAAGGAGCCCGAGGCCGTTGCAGCCTGAAGCCATGGCCCGCACCGCGCAGGCCGCCCTCGCGGACCTGCCGGCCGGGCGCAAGATGGTTGCGCTGGCGGGCCCGCCCGCGGCCGGCAAGACGACCGTGTCGCGCCTTCTGTGCGACCGGCTCAACGCGGACGGCCGCAGCGCCGTGGTGTTGCCGATGGACGGGTTCCACCTCGACAACCGGCTGCTCGAGACGCGCGGACTGCTTGACCGCAAGGGCGCGCCCGAGACCTTCGACGCCGCGGGCTTCGCACGGGCCGTGGCGCGGGCGGTGGCCGGCGAGCCGCTGGTCTTCCCGGTCTTCGACCGGCGTCGCGATATCGCCATCGCCGGGGCGGGGTTCCTGCCCGCGGAGACCGAGTTCGTGCTGGTCGAGGGGAACTACCTGCTGCTCGACAGGGACCCTTGGGCGGCGCTCGCCGCGATGTGGGATTTCGCGATCTGGATCGACGCGCCGGAAGCGGACCTCGAACAGCGGCTCGTGCAGCGCTGGCGCGACGAAGGGCTGGACGAAGCGCAGGCCCGGGCACGCGCCGTGAACAACGACCTGCCCAACGCGCAGATGATCATGGCCCGGCGCGGCGCCTGCGACCTGCACCTGTCGGCCGATCCGCTGGCAGGCTAGCGCCCCCTGCCCCTTACTTCCCGATGCTCTTGTGGCGCGACGTGAAGGTGAAGCGGCGCGCGATGTCGCGCAGCATCGCCGTGGTTCGCACGCGGGTGACGCCGGGAATGTTGTCCTCGGCGTGGAAGCGCAGGAACATCGCTTCGCGCTGCATGTCGTCGGGCAGAAGCTGGAGCCGCACGCCGTCGGTCATCTGCTCGTTGACATAGGCGGCGACCGGACCGACCCCCGCTATGTCGATCGTGCCGCGCGTACCGATATCGTAGAACCGACCCCGCACCCGGGCCGAGGCCAATGCAAGGCTCGTCATCCAGACCTGGGCGGTCTCCCCGCCCATGACGAGGCGCACCTGCTCCGGCGCATCGGCGACGTGACGTTCCCGCCGCGGCAGCTCGAAGCAGGCCACGATGGTCACGATGAGCACGAGCAGGTTGTAGATCGTCCAGAACAGGATCACCCACTTGCCGTCGCCCGCGTCGTAGAACGCGAAGCGGTCGGTGAAGATCCCGAGGGCGAGCCCCAGCACGGTCAGGGCCAGCAGGATCGCGAACGGCAGCAGCATGCGCCACTGCACCACGATCCGGCTGCGGTCGCCGCCCTTCGCGGTGACGCTGAAGGCGTGGCCGTGCGGCTTGATCAACCCGGTGATTGCCGCGCGCGCGATGGGATAGGCCCCGACCAGCTGGCTCACGTCGTTCAGGATCGGCACCACGTGACCGCGCGACATCATGTTCAGCGTCACGAGCACCCAGGCGTAGTAGGCCCCGAAATAGCTTATCACGTCGGCCAACTCGGCGTTCACCACGGTGATGTTGAAGAACCAGTAGAGCAGCGGGAACACCAGGGCCGCGAGGCGGAAGGTGAAAGTCGTCAGCCAGTAGAACACGGAGTCCGTGACGCTCCACCGATCGCGCAGGCGCAGGTTGTTCCTGCCCAGCGGGCCCAGCGAACTGCGCGCGATCTGCATGAGACCCAGGCACCAGCGCGCGCGCTGGGTGACGTATTCCTTGAGACCTTCGGGGGCGAGCCCCTCCGACAGCGCCTCGTTCAGGTAGACGGTGCGCCAGCCCCGGTCCTGGAGCGCGAGCGTGAGCATGAAATCCTCGGTGATGCTCTCGGTCGGGAAGCCACCGATATCCTGGAGCGCCTTGAACCGAATGACCGAGGACGTGCCGCAGCAGAACGCGATGCCCCAGGCATCGCGCGAGGGCTGCATGTGGTCGAAGAAGAAGCGCTGCTCGTCCGGATAGGACCGGGAGATCCCGAGGTTGTGCTGGATCGGGTCGGCGTTGAAGAAGTGCTGCGGCGTCTGCACCAGCGCCACGTCCGGGTCGTGGAAAAGCGCGAGCGACCGGCGCAGGAAGCCCCGGTGCGGCACGAAGTCCGCGTCGAGCACCGCCACGTAGTCGGGCGGCGTGTCACGCTCGGCCAGCCGTTCCAGGGCGTGGTTGATGTTGCCCGCCTTGGAGTGCTTGTTGTCCGGCCGGCGCATGTAGCCCACGCCGACGCGGTCACAGTAGTCGCCCAGCCAGTCGCGGCGCCCGTCATCGAGAACAAGCACCTCCTTGTTGGGGTGCCTCAGCGCCTTTGCGCCCACGATCGTGCGCTCGAGCACGTCGAGCTCTTCGTTGTAGGTCGCGATGAGCAGCGTGACCGAGGGCATCGGCCCCGGCGCCCACCAGTTCGCGTTCTCTGTCGCCTCGGCGCTGCGTGACTTCACGCGCATCATGATGAAGAAGGCGCTGATCGACCCGATGAGCGCCAGCGCCTCGAGCCCGAGAAGCGCCCAGCTCGCCGCCCAGTCGACGGTCAGGCCGAAAGGCGCGACCGTCTCGGTCGCACGCCACCAGATGTAGCGCACGGCGAGCACCACCGCGACCAGCAGCACCACCGTGCGATGCGAGCTCTTCCTCTTGTTGAAGACGAAGGGCATGACGGCCGCGATGCCCGCGATGAGGGCCAGCTGGTTGACGGCGGAGCCGAACTCGGACGGGTAGATCATGGCGTGGTGCTCAGTTCAGCAGGCGACGCAGCGGATCCAGCGGACGGTCCTCGAAGAAGACCCGGCCCGTACGCCCGATGCCGCACCCTTCCGACATGGGCGCGCGGCGCAGCTCGGGCACGATGAGCGTCACGTCGTAGCGTTCAAGGTGTTCGCGGCTGGGCTTGACCGCCAGCGAGTCATAGATGGTCGCCGCCCCGGACCCGGCCAGGCGCGCAACGGTGCCCTGCATCATGTGATCCTCGCCGGAGAGCCGGAAGGCCGCCGGGTCGCCGGTACGCAGACGGTTGTAGACGATCTCGGACACGCTGAGCGACACGACGGAGGACGCGCAATCCGCCACCTGCATCACCGGATCTCCACGCTGAACTGTCACGCCGTCCGCAGTCATCTTGTCCCAGATCACGCCGGCGGCGGGCGCGGTCACGTCGGCCGCGGTCAGCCCGATCAGCCGCTCGCGTTCGCGGTCGATCCGCTCCTCGTAGGCGGCGAGCACCGCCTTCGCGGCGACAAGGTCGTCCTGGATGCGGGTCGCCTCGAGACGCGCGGCGCCACTCCAGTAGGCATAGTTCCAGGCCGCCCCGGCGGAGTCGTCGAGGAAGATCTCGCGCCGCGCGGCGTCGATCTGGAACCCCAGGAGCGTCGGCGCGGCGAGCGAACCATCGAGCGTATCGTCACGCGACACGACCTGGTCCGTCGCGTTCGGCGCGGGCGTTGCCGACTCGGCGCCCGGATCGCGCAGCGGAAGTTCGACCGTGTCCCCCGCCTTCCGGCGCAGTTCCCGCAGGCGCGCGGTCGCGTAATCCTCGTAGGTGGCGGAGAGCCGGTCGCGCCGCTGCTCGACAGCGCTCTTGCGCGCTTCGAGCCGCGCGACCTCGGCCTCTGCCTTGTCGCGTTCCAGGATCAGGTCGTTCAGGCGGACGCGGTCGGCCCGGCTGTCCGTGACGGAAAAAAGCACCGTGTTCAGCGAGACTTCCGCCCCCACCGCGCGCGGCGACAGGGTGACCTCGCCGGCGACCGGCGCACGCACGGTGACGAGCGGTGCGTTCACGAAGGCGTCCGAGCTTGCGCCGGTGACCTGTTCGGCCACGATGATGTAAAGCGCACCGATGATGACGAGCGAGCCGACGACCAGTCGAAGATAACGCATGACGATTGTCCCAAGAAGTTCAGTTGGATTCGTAGGGCGTGTTTCTTACCCCAGCGTTAAGCAAAGGAAAGGATGAGATTGTCAAAAGTTTGGAAACTTCTAGGCGGAGCAGGTTTTTCCTTCGCGGCGCGCCACGGATGCCAGCAGTCCGAGGGTCGCCGGGTAATAGGGCGCGCCGTCCCCGCCCGTGGCGATTTCCGGCCCGCATGTGACGAGCCGCGCAATGGCGCGGTATCCCGCGAACGTGCTTGTTTCCAACGCCCGCCCGCCTCTCGTAAGCACCACCGGAGTTTCGCCCCCGCCTGCGAAGACCGGGATTTTCTGGCGCAGCGCGGGATGCGCGGCCTGCCCGGACCAGGAGAGGTAGAGCGCCACCCGGATCGCGTCATAGCCGTGATGGCCGCTGAATCCCTCGGCCCGCGTGAATCCGGTCGCGGTGAGCCGCGTCCAGTCGGGGACGAGCCCCGTTTCCGCCAATTCGCGCAGCAACGTCTCGCCATGGTCGGCGGCGCGCACCAGTTCGACCATCCCGGCATAGGTTCCCAGCTCGCGTAGCGCGCGCGGCATGACGTAGGACGGGTTGAACACGAGCGGGCCCGCGGGCTCCGGCGCGCGCGCCCACGGCAGGAGCACGGGTTCGGTCGGCGCGCGCGGATCGGGAGCAAGGCATTGGCCGCCAAGCGCCCGCGCGATGGCTTGAACCTCGGGCCGGGCCACGCCCCAGTTCGAGAACACCTCGGCCCGCATCAGCGCCCAGGCCCGCAGGAGATCGCCATCGGTCGCGCTGTGCAGATCGTCGTCGTCGCGCCGCCCCGGACGCCAGCGCCAGGCCATCAGGGCGTCGCCCCGCACCAGGAGATGCGCGCGCGTCCACGCCTCGATCGCATCGAAGGCCGCCCGGTCGCCATGCGCCTGGGCCAACAGGAGACCGTAGGCCTGCCCTTCGGAATGGCTGGCATTGTCCTGCAGATGATCGATGACGCGCCCGTCCGGCGCGAGGAAGCGATTCTTCCATTCCTGCCAGTCCGTTCGCGCCGCCGCCGAGAGTGGCGTCACGAAACTGTGGCCAATTGTGGCACCGGTGAGTCCGGCCAAAAGGGTACGGCGATCCATACCTATCCTTTATGAGAGGAAACGGCGCGACGAAAGCCTGCGCACCGCCACATCTCACCCCAGGGTTGTGCTTCGGAAACCATGTTCTCGCCCTAATCTCGACAAAAGGAAATGTGAACAATTGGTTAATTCGCAGAGAGGCATGACCACCATGTTGAGCATTGACCGCACTCCCTACTACCCCCGAATTCAATACGCGCTTCTCGTCTGCGCGGGCGGGGCGATCCTTCTGTCGATCCTGGTCCTTTTCCTGCCGGCTCAGCGCAAGATCGACGAAATCGCGTTCGAAGCACAGAGCGAGGTGACGCAGCACGCGGCCCGGTCGCTGCAGCTCGCCGCGTCGAACGTCCTGGAACGCGAGTGGGACAGTCTCGTGGGCTTCAGCGCCTATGTCGACGTTGACGACCACACCACCAGCCGCAACCTGTCGGACGTGGCCGCCATGGTGTCCGAAGGCATCTACTGGGCGGCCGTCACTGACCTGAGCGGCACCGTTGTCGCCGCGACTTCCGGGGTCGATGAAGGCACCGACATGTCCGACAGGGCCTGGTTCCGGAACGGGCTGCGCGGCGACCAGGTGGAAACGATCCCGGCCGCGGCCGGCGAGCCGGGTCATGGTGTCATCAACATGTCGCGCCCGATCCGCGACCCGATTTCCGGCCGTGTGAAGGGCGTCGCCGTCTACCGGCTTCAGACCGCGTGGCTCGAGACCTACATGGCCGACGCGGCCGATCGCCTTGGCGTCGACCTGGCCATCCTCGACCACCGCGGCGAAACGTTGTACGCGCACGGCGACCTGGTCGGTGCGGTCCTTGAGCCCAGCCTGCGCTCGAGCGCGGTCCTGGGCACCACCTTCCAGCCCCAGGTGTCGGGCGGCGCCGGGGAGCGCTATGTCTCCGGCATCCTGCCCGACATGATCGAGGGCGACATGCCGGCGTTCGGTTGGTCTCTGGTCGTGCGGGTTCCGCTGGCCGCCGGCCCGACCGCACTGGGGGGTGTCATGGCGTCCATGTTCTGGCCGATTGCCGCCCTCTTCACCGCGATCGCGGCAGTCGCCCTGATATTCGCCCTGCGGTACCTCAAGCCGTTGGCGGACCTGGCGCGCGACGCCGCGGCCATCGCGGACGGTCACGTGATCTACCCGCCCGAGGCCTACAGCACGCACGAAGCGCATCTTCTGTCGACCGCGCTGGCCCGGCTGCAATCGCGGCTGCACACGCTGACGACCGCGACCGACGACAAGAAGCGCTACAAACGCGTGGCCTAACACGCCACGAGAGGGGCAGGACATCGCCGGGGCGGCCCGACCGCCCCGGCGATTCGCGTTTTCCCGGTCCGAACCCACGCCGGGCACACCGCCACGCAACGGGGCGTTTTCCGATAAGTTGAGCCCGCAACACGGGGCACCCACCACACCTGCCCACCGTCAGCGGAAAAACGCAGATCACCTATACCATTGCGATCGGAATGTATTGATGTTCGTAATGAAACTCATAGATTGAATTGGGGGAGATAATAATGCTCATGCAATTTCGCAATGCGTGGGGTGCTCGGTGCGCCTGACCGTCAAGCAGATGGAAGTCCTGCACGCGATCGTCGTCGCAGGGTCGATCACGGCTGCGAAGCGCGTGCTGCAATTGTCGCAACCCACGATCTCCCAACAACTCGCCAAGATGGAGCGGACGCTTGGCACCCAGCTGATCTACCGCGGCCGCGGCGAGGCGCTCAAGCTCACGGCCGCCGGCGACTACTGGTACAAGACCGCCAAGCGCATCCTCACCGAGCTCGACCAGGCCGAACAGCAGCACCGCATGCTGTTCGACGAGAAGCGCCTTACGCTCCACTTCGGCACGACCCCGTCCCTGCGCGGGCGCTTCACCGAGGCCGCGGCGCGCACCGCGCTGGAGCAGAACCAGTTCGCGCGCTTCGATTTCGACTGGGCGATCACCTCGGAAGAGGTCGTCGAGAACATCAATGCGCACAAGTACAACTGCGGTGTCGTCTCGTCCGCATCGATCGACGACCAGCGCGCACAGTTCCACATCGAGCATCTCTTCCGCGACCAGATCGTCTGGGTGGTGCCCACGTCGGTCCCCGACGCGGCGATCGAACGGGCCCTGACGACGTTCGACGTGCCGGACGATGCGGAAGCGCTGACGCGCTACGTGGACGTGACCCCGGCGATCCCGTGGCGGGAGCGTTCGGACAACTGGTTTCGCACCATGCTGCCCTTCGCCTCGCCGTTCTTCGGCTGCATCACGCACCAGGCGGCGGTGGATTTCGTCGCCGCGGGGCTGGCCACCTGCCACACGCCGATCTCGCTCCTGCCGAACCTGCCCACCACGGTCCGCGACCGCATCAAGGTCTACGACATCGGCCAGCACATCCGTGACGTGGTCTTCGTCATGCCGCGTCACCTGCGCAGCCTGAAGCCCTTCGCGACCTTCTCGGACCGGATAAGCACCTATGCGCGTGAGACCTATTCCGACGTCGGCGCGAGCGAGAACATCCGCCCCCTGCCCGGCGTGGCGCATACCCACAAGGCTGCGGAATAACTCGAAAATTCATTTTCACAATGTAAGGCATTGAACCATCTGATCGGACTTCACGTTCCAATGGTTCCAGCCGCTGCCGGACGCTTGGCGTTCGGGGCGGATGGTTACGAAGGGAGGAATGTGAAAATGAAGATCACCAATCTGTCGGTTGCCGCCTTGGCTGCAACCGGACTTTTCGTGTCAGGAGCCGTCGCGGAGCCCGCGACGCCCGAACGACTCGAAATGTCCGCGATGGGTGACGAGGCCGCGAACTGGCTGACGGTTCACGGCAATTACTCGTCGCATCGCTATTCGCCGCTCGACGAAATCACGCCCGAAAACGTGGGCGACATGGAGCTTGCCTTCGCCGTCCCACTGGGCGGCACCGAGCCGTCGGCCTTCGGCGCCGGCGCGATGGAGACCACGCCGCTCGTCAAGGACGGCAAGTTGTACGTCACGGACCCCTGGGGCACGCCGTACAAGATCGACGTCTCCTCGGGCGAGAAGGGCCAGATCGAATGGATCTGCGACACGGCCGTGGACCGCGACCCGAGCCTTGGCATCCTCGTCGCGAACCGGGGTCTCGCGCTTTCGGGCGACTTGGTCGTGACCAACCTTCCGGATGGTCGGGTCGTTGCCTGTGACGACGCCTCCGGTGATATCGTCTGGGAAAAACAGGTCGCCGATCAGCCTGGAGAAGGGTTTACTGGCGCGCCTCTCGCCGTTGGCGATAAGATCATCGTCGGCCAATCCTACGGTGACTGGGCCACGCGCGGCTGGATCGCCGCTCTCGATGCGGCCACCGGCGACGAGATCTGGCGCTTCTACACCGTGCCGGAACCGGGCCAGCCCGGCTCCGAAACCTGGCTCTGCGAGGAATCGGGCAACCCCGATTGCTGGAAGACAGGCGGCGCCGCGGCGTGGGTGACGGGCTCCTATGACCCGGAAACCAACACGCTGATCTACGGCACTGGCAACCCGGTCCCGATGTATGACCCCGAGTATCGCCCCGGCGACAACCTCTACTCGAACTCGGCGATCGCGCTCGATGCCGACACTGGCGAACTGAAGTGGCACTTCCAGTATACGCCGGGCGACTACCTCGACTACGACGAGGTCGGCTCGCACCTGCTGATCGACCAGGAAGTCGACGGCGAGATGCGTAAGGTCGTGGCCCACTTCGGCCGTAACGGCATCTTCTACAACCTCGACCGCAACAATGGCTCGTTCATCAACAGCGGTCAGTATGTGGAGAAGCTGAACTGGACCCCGGGCATCGACCCGAAGACGGGCAAACCGGTCAACTACGATCCGAACGCTTCCCTGCAGAGCTACGCCGAGGATGTCACGCTTCGGCGTGACGGTGGCCCGATCGAGAACTGCCCGCACCTGCAAGGCGGCATCAACTTCTGGCCCACCGCCTACAACCCGGAAACCGGTCAGGCCTACGGCCACTCCATCGAGGGCTGTTCGGAACTTGAAACCGTTCCGGTGGCCCCGGAGGATGTGATTCCGGGCACCATCTTCACCGGTGGCTCGAACTCCGACAGCGGTGAGATGGACGGTTCGATCCTGCGTGTGAACGCGGCGACCGGCGAAGTCGACAACAAGACGATCCGCGAATACCCGGGCTATGCCGGTGTCATGCTGACGCCGGGCCTGGTGTGGGTCGGCGAGCTCGACGGCACCTTCGGCGCCTATGACGCCGACACGCTGGAACAGCTGTGGTCGATCAACGTCGGTGGCGTGTTCAAGGCCCCGGCCATGACCTACGCGGTGGACGGCAAGCAGTACGTCGCCATCACGGCCGGTCCGCTGGGCCTGGGCTCCTTCGGACACCCGGAGATCGAGCAGACGCAAGTGGCCAACATGCTCTACGTCTTCGCTCTCTGAGACTGAGCAGAAACCAGGGTGCCCGGCCGTGTCACACGGCCGGGCATCGTCTCTGAAAAACCCAAGATACCAAGAAACGCGAACCTCACAGGAAAGACAGGAATGATGGCAAGACGAACACTCGCAGCTGCGGCCGCCCTGGCCATGACGGTTTTCGCCGGCGGCGCGCTGGCACAGGATTCGGCGACCGACGAGGCGTTCGATCCCCAGGAATACGACATCGAACGCGGCAAGGAAGTTTACGAGCGCGTGGGCGTCTGCCTTCAGTGCCACGGCTGGGACGGCGACGGCATGGGCCGCAACCCGCGCTCCGTGGGCATCGCGCCGAACCTCAGGGAATTCCCCGCCGACGCGCAGCTTCTGCACGAGATCATCGCGTGCGGCCGCCCCTACACCGAAATGCCCTACCATGACCGCAACGCCTATTCCGACGGGCGCTGCTACGGCATGACGATGGACGACTTCGAGGACGGCGAAAAGCCGTCGCGCGGCAAGTCGATCCGCGACGACGATATCGACAACCTCGTCGCCTACATGCTGACCCACATGATCGGCGCCGGCGACACCACCTTCGAGCAGTGCGAGGAATTCTACGGAGAAGGCCACCGCAACTGCATCCCGCTCGAGGGCCGCTGATGACGGACGCGGGGCACATGCTTCGTCTCGGCCTCGCCGTGCTGCTTGTCGGCACGGCGACCGCCGAGGCCCAGTCCGGGCGCGACAGCCGGTCGAGCCTGGAGCCGCCGTTCGCGATCTGGGACGCGGAGATCGGGGAGCCTGTCTCGATCATCCCGGAAATCAACGTGAACGAATTGGCCTGCGGCACGAACGGCGGCCCCTATTCGCTACCCCTGGAGGAAGCAGAGGATTTCGCCACCTGCCCGCCCGAGGACTCCGGCCTGCACGAAGTGCATTTTTCCTACGACGACGAACTCGATTACATCGCCCGCGCGATGAATTCCGAATATGACGTGCTGCGTGACGGCACGACCGTGTTTTCCCACCCCGTGATGGTCTCCGTGCTCGTCGATGACGAAGGGATCATACAGGGTCAGCGCATCCTGACCGATCCGCGCGTCCCCCAGAGGGAACGCCGCCGGGCGGTCACGCTCATGCGCAATTTCGAAGCCCGCTACGCCGACTGGAACCTCGAATGCGAGGATCTTCCGCTGGACGAGGGCGAAATGAAGGTCGGCAACGTGTTCACCAAGCGCGTCTGCACCGGCACCTCGCCGGATGGCGAGATCAACCTGCGCCTCGACGCCCGTTACCTGCGCAAGGAAGGACAGATCGCGGTGAACCCCGAGACGCGCGAGCTGAACTCGACCTATTTCGAAAGTTTCACGCGGCTCGAGATGCTTGCTGCGCCCTACAAGCCCACCCCGCCGCCCGTGCGAGGTGCGCGTTGAGCCTATTCCTGGAACGTCCCGTCCGCGCGGAACGTGCGGGTGATTTCGGCCCCGTCGAGGAGCGCGCCGCGCATGTTGGCGCGCGAGAAGCGGCTTTCGGTGATTTTCGCACCGGTGAAGTCGGTCTCTCGCAGGTCCGAGCCCCAGAAATCCGTGTATTCGATCGTGGCATCGGCGAAGTTGGCGCGTGCGGCGTCGCTCTGCACGATCGACAGGTAGCTCATCGCCGCACCCGAGAAGTCGGTGCGCCCCAGGCTCGCCTCCTTGATGGAGACGTTGAACATCTGAACGCCGGAGAGGTCCGCATTGTTGATGCGCGCCGCGTTCATGTCGGTCTCTTCGACCGTGGCGTCGGCCAGAACCGCAGAGGTCATGCGCGAATGCTGCATCTTGGCGTTGACCAGCGTCGCGCCGGTCATGTCGGCTCCCGAAAGCTGCGCCTCGTAGAACAGCGCCTGGGTCAGGTCGGCGTTGGTGAACACCGCCCGGCGCAGCTGCGCCACGTTGAAATTGGCGCGCGTCGCCGTGACGTCGGCGAAGATCGTGCCGTTGAGCACCGCGCGGTGGAACCGCGCCCCGGTCAGGTCCGCACCGGTCAGGTCGACGCCCGAGAGGTCGGCCTTCTTGAAGTTCGCCTCGCGCAGATCGCACCCACGGCACTCCGTGATGACCCCGTCGCGCAGGTCCTGCACGACATCCGCCGCGGCGGGTGCAGCGGCCGCGAGAAAAGCGATGGTGGCGATCTGAATACGCATGTGGATCCTCCCTCAATCTGGATGGAGCATAGCCCATGAGACATGGAAAATCCACCATTTTATCGTTTATTTTCATAAGCTTAAGCGCGACCTTCGCGCTCTCCGCCGATGCCGAGAGCGACCCCGACATCGTGACCGGGGACGCCGATATTCTGGACGCCGACGTGATCAAGATCGGCAACCAGCGGGTCATTCTCTGGGGCGTCGACGCTCCGGAGCGCAACCAGTCGTGCTACAAAAACGGCCAGCGCTGGGGCTGCGCGGACGCAGCCAAGCGAACACTCGAGCTCCTCGCGGGCCGCGGCGAAGTGACCTGCTATCTCACGGGCGAGCCGGACCCGTTCAACCGCCGCTTCGGCGTGTGCGAATCCGGTGGTGACCAGATCAACGAGGAAATGGTGCGGCGGGGCATGGCGCTCGCCTTCGAGGAACAGTCGACGGACTATGTCGACATCCAGATGGAGGCTATCGTCGAGGAACGGGGGCTGTGGGCAGTCGACGTTCAATTCGAGCCGCCTTGGGAATTCCGCCGTGCAAACACACCGGGAGGGTATCGGTGACAGACAGTCATATCGAGCAGAACGAAGGGCTCGCGGCCCGCATCGTGGGCAACCGGGCCTGGGACGACCTGTTTCGCTGGGTGCTCCTCATGGCCGTGCTGTGCCTGGGGGCGGTGATCCTGTGGGACTACGGGTTCCTGGATTACCTGATCGAAAACGACATCTCGGGGATCTCCACCCTGATCATCATCGTCTTCGGGGTCGGCAGCCTCTATTGCCTGTGGTTCCTGTTCGATCTTTCGCGCGAAATGTCGGCGCTGGCCGAAGTGACCGAAGGGTTGGAGACCGGCGGGATCACCAGCATGGACGCGGCCCTCGCCAAACTCGGGCCGAACCGGCGGGTGCGCCGGGTGGTCGAAGACCTGGAACGGATGCGCCGGGCAAGCGGCGACGGGTCGCCCGACACGCTGCTTTCCGCCTTCTCTTCCTCCTGCCGCAGCCCCGTGCGCCTTGGCGTCTTCGTGTCCGACACGCTCTACAAGCTCGGCCTTCTCGGGACCGTCATCGGCTTCATCCTGATGCTCGTCTCGATGCGCGACCTGGGCGAATTCGACGTGGAGACCATGCGCTCGGCGCTCCAGAGCATGACCGGCGGCATGGCGGTGGCGCTTCTGACGACCATCACGGGCCTGTCCGCGGGCGTGCTCCTGCGGATGCAGTTCAACATCCTCGACAACCTCGTGCTGAAGATCGTGCAGCACCTGGTGCGCTTCTCCGAGGTGATCCTGCCCTCCGCGATGGCGAAGGACTAGGCCGCAGATGTTCGAGGATATCAGGGACGGCGAATACGACGCGTTCACCGACCTGCTTTTCAATGCGCTGGTCGGCTTCGCCTTCATGTTCTTCATCGCCTTCGCGATGATCAACCCGGTGGCGGAGACCGGCAAGATCGACACCGAGGTCGAGATCCTCATCACCGTGCGCTGGCCGGACGGGAACGAGGACGACATCGACGTCTACGTCGAGGACCCGGTCGGCAACATCGTGTGGTACCATGAACGCGAGGCCGGCCTCATGCACCTCGACCGTGACGACCGAGGACAGTTCAAGGACGTGCTGCTCGTGAACGGCCAGGAGGTCGAGAACCCGCTCAACCAGGAAACCGTGTCGGTGCGCGGCCTGATGAACGGCGAATACGTGGTCAACGTGGTGCATTTCATCGCCACGTCGACGGACCCCGTGCCGGTCACCGTGAAGATCGAGAAGATGAACCCCTCCGTGCGCGTCGTCTATTACGGCGAGGTCGAGCTGGGCGGCACCGGGGAAGAAGTGACCGTGGCGCGCTTCACGCTGGAGGACGACGAGATCGTCGATCTCAACAACCGGCCAAAGAGCCTCGTGGAACTCACGCGCACCGCCGGACGCAACACGCCCGGCGGCGCCCAGGATGTCGGAAGCGGCGAGGTTGTGGAATGACCCAGACGATCCTCACGCTCGCCGTCGCCTATGCCTTCGTGGTTGCGCTCGCGCTGCTCGTGCTCCTGCAATCGCGCTTCCCGCTGATCCTGCGCGCGGGCCTCACGGTGATGACCGTGGCCCTGATCTTCCTCACCTACCGCGGGATCGGCGAGATTCGCGGCCTGCCCTCGGACTCGGCCCCCCCGGAACGCTTCCGGCTCTACTGGGCGCAGGTGGACGAACCCGACAAGGTGTCGGGCGATCCCGGCACGATCTTCCTGTGGATCCGCGAGCTGGACGAAGAGCATTATCCCGTCGGCCAGCCGCGTGCGCACAAGCTGCCCTATAGCGAAGAACTCGCAGCCCTCGTGATGGAGGCCCAGCGCGAGATCGCCAAGGGCGAGGACATCGCGGGCGAAGTCGAGGATGCCGAGGACGAGGATACCGCCGAAGAGCTGGCCCAGGAAACCCAGTCCGAGACCGGGGGCAATTCGGCCCGGATCGGCCAGCGGGTGGTGGATTTCGACTTCGGTGCGCTGGAATTCGGTCCCGCGCCCGCCCCGGTGACACCGGACAAGGCGGAGTGATCAGCCGGTCAGGCTGGAATAGGCATCGGTCAGGTCATCGGCCCCGGATTGCGCGATGAGCGCCTCCGGCGTGCCCTGCGCCACGACCCGGCCCTTGACCAGCATCACCACGTCGTCGGCTTCCTCGACCTCGTCGACCAGGTGGGTGGCCCAGAGCACGGCCACCTTCTGCTCGCGCGCCAGCTTGCGGATGTCCGCGACCAGCGCGCGGCGCGAAGGCGTGTCGAGCCCTGCGGAGGGTTCGTCCATGATGATCAGGTCCGGATCGTTGATGAGCGCGCGCGCGATCTCGACCTTGCGCTGCTGGCCGCCCGAAAGCGTGCGCACCGGGCGCGACACCAGCTCGGCCAGCCCGAACTGTTCGGCCAGCGCATCGATGCGCGCGTTGAGCGCCCTGCCCCTCAGGCCGAAGAGACGCCCGTGGAAGCGCAGGTTGGCCCGGATCGACATGTCGAGATCGACCGAACGCGCCTGGAACACGACCCCCATGCGCCGCCGGATCTCGGGTCCGTCCTCGCGGTGGGTGAGGCCGAAGAGGCTGACCTCGCCTGCGTCCGGCACGAAAAGCCCGGCGATGATCTGGAACAGCGTGGATTTGCCGGCCCCGTTGGGCCCGAGAAGCCCGACGAAACGGCTTTCCTCCAGCGACAGGTCGACCCCGTCCAGCGCCTTCACCGCACCATAGCTCTTCTCGACGCCTTTCATGGCGAGCACGCTCATTCTGTCTCCTCCCCCGCGATGCGGGCGGTTTCGGCACGGATGGCGGCATCGTCGCGCGACCCGCGCGGCGCCTCTATGCGCCGGTCCTCGGCCACCTGCGCGGGGCGCCCATCGAGCAGGATCACCCGGTCGGCCAGCCGCGCGGCATCCTCGGGCTCGTGACTGACGAGGATCACGGTCGGCCCGTAGCTTTCGATCACCTCGCCGATCAGCGCCGACAATTCGCGCACCAGCTTGCGGTCGATCGACACGAAGGGCTCGTCGAGGATCAGAAGCCCGGGCGCCACCGCCAGCGATCGCGCCAGCGCCACGCGGCGCTGCATGCCGCCGGACAATTCCCCCGGCAGCGCGTCCTCGTAGCCTTCGAGCCCCATTTCGCGCAAAAGCTTGTGGGCCTCCTCCACCGAAAGCTCCGGGTTCACGACCCGCAGGTTTCCGGTCGCGGTTTCCCACGGGAGCAGCCGCGGATCCTGGAAGACGAAGCCCGGGAGCGGCGCCTTTTCGGGCGACTTTCCATCGACCTCGACCGTGCCGGTGAAGTCGGTGTCGATCCCCGCCACCATCCGTAGCAGCGTGGACTTGCCCACCCCCGAGGGGCCGATCAGCGCCAGCACCTCGCCCGCCGGAATCTCGAGCTTGAGATCCTCGAAAAGCGGCGTGGCGCCAAAGTGCTTGTCGGCAATGTCTATGCGGACAGGAACGCCGGACGCCATCCAAGAACCTTTGCTTCCAGTTGTCGCATCACCGCGTATTCGATCAGGATCACCACTGTCATGAAGGCCATCGTATAGGCGAGGATGCCCGCGATGTCGAAATTCTGAAAGAATATTCCGATGCGGAACCCCACGCCGCCGTCCGACCCCAGAACCTCGAACACCAGCACGATCTTCCAGATCAGCGACAGCCCCGTGCGCGCCGCCGTCAGCACGTAGGGCATGAGCTGCGGCACCACGAAGCGGCGGACCCGGCGCCAGAACGGCACACGGTAGACCCGCGCCAGTTCGCCGTAGCCATGGTCGAGCGCGCGCACCCCTTCGCGCATGGTCACGGTGACGAGCGGCGCCTTGTTGATGACGACCGCGAGGATCAGGGCGAACTCGGTCAGGCCAAGCCAGATGTAGCAGGTGATCGCGACCACGATGGCCGGGATGTTGAGACCGATCAGGACCCAGGACCCGAACAACTGGTCGGCGGCGCGAAACCGTCCGAAGATGCCACCCAGCACGATCCCCGCCCCCATCGCGACGACGAAGGCGATGGCCGCGCGCGTCAGCGTCTTGAAAACGTCCTCCAGCAGCGACCGCTCGGTCGCGAGATACCAAAGCTCGCCCACCACCTCGATCGGCGTGGGAAAGAGGCGGTGGTCAACGACCACCGCCAGTATCTGCCACGTTAGGAGGAGGAGTGGCAGCGAGAACCATTCCAGCCCGCCCGATATTCCTCGGGGGGATTTCCTACCCCGATCCATTCGGCCCACGGGCCCGGATCAGGTTCGGTAACCGGACCAGAAGGTCCCGTCGGGCATGGTCGTGGTGTCCTCCACAAGGTCGGGGCCACCATACTCGGCCATGATGTCATAGGCCGCGGCCGCGGCTTCGACGACCGCGTCGTCATAGTCGCGGATGATACCCTTGCGGTAATCCTCGCGCAGCGTCTCGAACAGCGTGTCGTCGTCGCCCACCCGCATCAGGTCGCGGATGTCGCTCCACACGGAATCGCGCGACAGGAGCATCTTCTTGGCCTCGAACGACGCGTCGAGGAAGCCGGTGATCGCCTTCTCGCGCTCGTTGGCCACGCTTTCGCGGAACACCCAGGTCAGAAGCGGCGGCTGGTTCGTGACGCCCAGACCTTCCATCATCTCGGTGACCGAGATCAGCTCCTTCATCCCGGCCGCCTTGGAGCGGGCGTTGAAGTGCCAGAAGTTGAGCGCGGCGTCGGCCTTGCCTTCGGCCAGGAGCTCGTTGACCAGCGGCGGCGCCCCGAAGCGCGCGTCGACCTTGTCGGACAGGCTCTCGCCCATCTCCTTGTTGTAATAGGCCTGGAGCGCCACCCAGCTCTTGTCCACCGGGCCGCCGGCGATGGCGATCGTCTTGCCCGGCAGGTCGGAAAGCGACTGGATCGGGCCGTCGGGATCGACCATGAGGCCGCCCACGGCGTAGCTGTGCGGCACGGCGGTGAAATCTTCGCCCTGCCCGCGCACGGTGGCCACCCAGATGAAGTCCGACAGCACGATGTCGACATCGCCCGACATCAGCGCCACGTGGCTTGCCTGCTTGCCCGACACGTCCTTGAGGCTCAGGTCCACCCCGTGCTTCTTGTCGAGCTCGTTGTTCTTGATCACGGCAAGCTCCCACTGCGCCGTGCCGTTCGCCAGCGCACCGACGGTCACGGGAACGACCTCGTTCGACGGCGGGCTGAAGGCCGCCGCCCGGCCAGCCGGAAGAGCCGCCCCCAGAAGGCCGGCGCCGAACATTGCAGAAAACTCGCGTCTTTTCATCATTTCTCCTCCCTCGCGGTCATCTTGCCGCGACTCTTGGCCCGAAGCTATCACCCACGGGCGGTGTCGTTTGCAATTCCGCATATTGAATAATCCTATTTGCCGGG
>NZ_WTUX01000019.1:566445-713796 GCF_009882975.1 Maritimibacter harenae | reverse complement strand
AGCCCGGAGCACATCTAACCNNTCCCGTGAAAAGGGAGGTTTATGATGAAGAGACTTGTGTGCGGCACGGCGTTGGCCATCGCTGTTACGATGCCTGTCGCGACGCTTGCGGAAGGCAACCTGGCCTCCGACGCGACGCGGCTCGAGGACATGGTCATCGACAGCGCGGCACTCACGCTTTCGGTGAACGAATTCGAGCTCGAGACCGGCCAGTATTACCGCTGGCGCATCGTCCATGACGGCGGCGAGGAGTTCCAATTCATGGCGCCTGACCTGTTCCGCAATTCCTGGGTCAACCAGGTCGTCATCAACGATCTCGAGGTGAAGCCTCTTGGCCTTCACTCGGTCGAGTTCGACGACGCGGGCACAATCGACATCTGGTTCGTCCCGATCCGCCCGGGCAACTACGACTTCTACGTCCCCGGCTACGAGGAACGCGGCATCGCCGGCACGTTCGTGGTGCGCTGATGAAGAACGGCATCTTCGCTTTCTGTCTGGCCGCCGGGCTCGCANTGGCCTGCGGCGACGACGACGTGATCGACGTGATCGATGTCGAGACGCTGGAGGTGGTCGACCAGATCCCGACCGGGCCCAGCCCCGAGGTCTTTGCCTTCTCGCCGGACGAGCGGTTCATGTATGTCTCCAACGAGGAGGACTCCATGCTCGAGGTGATCGAGATGGAAAGCCGCATCGTGGTCCATGACGTGCCCACCGGCGCCGAGCCGGAGGGGGTGATCCAGACCGACGACGGGTCGACCGTCTACGTGACCTCGGAAGTGGCCGACATGGTCCACGTCGTCGATCCCGAGGCGGGCGTCGTCACCGACAACATCATCGTAGGCACCCGGCCCCGCCGCTTCGTGCTCACCCCGGACACGAACGAGCTGTGGGTTTCGGCCGAACTGTCGAGCGAGATCTACGTGATCGACCGCGAAACGAACGAGATCAAGGACGTTCTGGAATTCCAGCCGCCGGGCTTTCGCCCCGTGGACGTGACGCCCGTGGGCATGGCGCTGACCGAAGACGGAGAGACAGGGATCATCAGCCTGGGGCGCGCCAACCACATCGCGATCATCGACGCGCATACCAAGGAGCTCGAGGATTACGTGCTGGTGGGCGAACGCGCGTGGTCGGTCGCGCTGAACCGCGACGAAACANGTCCATCCCGGTCGGACGCGTGCCGCACACGGTGGTGATCGACGACTGATGCGCTGGTTGTTTCCCCTCCTCATGGCCTGTGCGCTGGCCGGCCCCGCCGGGGCGCAGGAGGCGCGCGAGGTTCGGCTGGGCTACCTCAGCCTCGAGGACGACCCGCGCTTCGACGAAGACTTCGCCTATGCCCGCATTCCCCTGCGCCCGCAGGGCAACACGCGCACCGGGGTGGAGCTCGCGATCGAGGACATGAGCTTCCTGCTCGACGCCCGCGACATGAGCGTGACCCTCGACGGGGACCGCGTGACGCAGGATGCGCTGCTCGAGCGGGCCCGCCAGATGGTGGCGGACGGGGCGCGCTACATCGTGCTCGACCTTCCGGCCGCCAGCGTCGCGGCGCTGGCCACCGAGCTTGCCGATACGGAGGTCACGCTCCTCAACACCACCGCACCCGAGGATGCGCTGCGCACCGCGTGTCATGCCAACCTTCTTCACACGGCCGCCTCCGACCGGATGACCTCGGACGCGCTGATCCAGCACCTTGTGAAGCAGAAGTGGACCAACGTGCTCAGCCTGCACGGCGAACCCGAGCGTGACCAGGTGCGCGCGCAATCCTTCGCCGAGGCGGCGGCCCGGATGCGTGTCGACATCATCGAGACCCGCGAATTCGACCTCTCCACAAATCCGGCGCGGCGCGAGGAAAACAACATCATGCTCGTGACCGGCGGCGTGGGCGATTACGACGTGATCTTCATCGCCGACGATTTCGGAGAATATTCCCGCTACGTCGAATACCAGACGGCCCTGCCCCGCCCCGTGATCGGCGCCACCGGGCTGGTCGCGCTGGAATGGCACTGGGCCCTGGAGCGCTACGGCGCGCCGCAGGTCAATTCGCGGTTCGAGGACCGCTCCGAAGACGGCCGGCGCATGTCCTGGCAGGACTGGTCAACCTGGATTGCCGCACGCGCGGTGCTCACCGCCTACACCAAGGCACGCGAGCCGGGACCCGACGGGGTCGAGGCGTTCCTGCGTTCCGAGGATCTGCGGCTCGACGGATCGAAGGGCGTGCCCATGTCTTTCCGACCCTGGAGCGGGCAGATGCGCATGCCGATCCTGCTGTCCACGCACAACGCGATCATCGACATCGCCCCGATCGACGGGTTCCTGCACAAGACCAACACGCTCGACACGCTGGGCCAGGACGAGGCCGAGTTCACCTGTGACTGAAGCCACCCGCGCCAATTACCTCCTCGGGCTCTATGCCGTCACCGAACGCGAGGTGCTCAAGTTCGTGCGCCAGCGCGAGCGGCTGATCTCGGCCATCGTGCGCCCGTCGCTGTGGTTGTTCATCTTCGCGACAGGCCTTCAGAACCTGCTGGGCATCTCGATCATCGAACCCTACGAGACCTACACGCCCTACCAGGAGTACATCCTGCCGGGGCTGTGCGGCATCATCGTGCTCTTCCAATGCATGCAATCCGCGCTTTCGATGGTCTACGACCGCGAGGCGGGGGTGATGCGCGTCATGCTGGTCAGCCCCCTGCCCCGGTCATTCCTGCTCTTCGCCAAGATCCTCGGGGCGACGATCCTCGCGGCCGGGCAGATCTACGTCTTCCTTGGGCTCGCGGCGGTCTTCGGCTTCTACATGACCGCCTGGGGGATGTTCTACATCCTGCCCGCGATCTTCCTGACCGGGCTGATGCTGGGCTCCATCGGGCTGCTGATCTCGGTCTACGCCCGCCAGATCGAGAATTTCGCGGGCATGATGAACTTCGTGATCTTCCCGATGTTCTTCATGTCCTCGGCCCTCTACCCGCTGTGGAAACTGCGCGAGAGCGGGGCCGAGGCACTGTTCTGGATCGCGAGCTTCAACCCCTTCACCCACGGCGTCGAGCTGATCCGCTTCGCCGCCTACGGCCAGTTCAACGCGTTGTCCGCGCTCGTCGTCGCCGGGGTCGCGCTGGCGGCCTTCGCGCTGGCCGCCTGGGGTTACGATCCCTCGCGCGGGGCGATCGGGCGCATCAAGCGCGGCTGACGCGCGCCCGCCGGATCGCCGTCACTAGGAGCAGCGCAAGGGCCGCAAGCGCCGCCACGGTCACCGCGGTCAGCATCCCCGCCACCAGCCAGCGCGCCCAGGGCCGCACCTGGAGCTCGGAGCCGTTCCAGCGGGTCGAAGCCTGGTAGGTACGCACCGCACCGCGCACCCCGGCGTCAGCCCCAACCCGCATATCCGACGCACGCCCCGAGATGACGCCCGGGTCGGCGGCGAACCAGACCGAGATCGTCTGCGCCGCGCCCGGCTCCATCCGCCCGAGCGTGACCGAGGCCAGCGCGTCGTCGTGCTCACCGAGCGCGAGCCGTTCGCCGTCCCGCTCGGCCCGGAGCGCTGTCGGAAGGGTCATCGCCACGTCTTCCAGCGCCGTGTCGCTGCGGTTCGTGACGGTGACGCGTCCGTAACTGTGGTAGTCGGCGAAGGCGATCACGCTCCCCAGCCCCTCCATTTCCTGCACCATGCGGCGCACGACGCCCGGATTCACCAGCCGCGGCACGGCCCGATCCCGCAAAAGCGCGTTGCCCTCGTCGCCCAGCAGGATGTTGAGCGCCAGGTCGTTCTGCGACCTGTTCTGCATGCGCGCGACGAGCTCCTTCGAGATCACCACGGGGTCGATGTTGTAGTCGGAGGGCACCGCCACCTCGTTCAGGACCACGTCCGCGGTCAACGGTGTGCCCCGGACCTGTTCCCAGCGCCCGGTCATGACCATGAGCGCCGCGATGCAGGACATCGCGATGGCCGCACTGGCGATGGCAAAGAAAATGGTACGCGACATAATAACTCCTCCCCTGCAGGGCCAGTTTTCCCCGCTCCCGAAAGGTTAGAGCATGACCGCCCCCCGGTCCATCGACGTGCGCCCCCGCGGGGCGGATGCGGCGACGCGACGTCACGGCGGGACCCTGTATTTCACGGGCGTCCACGAACCGGCAGGTCGTCGGCCCCTTTTCCCGTATCAGGCGACTCCGCCTGCGTGGCCCGGACCGGTGGCGGACTGGTGCCCTCCCAGTGAGACACGGAATTTTTCCCGATAATTCAAACGACAACAGGCCTCCCCACCCCGCAAAATGGACGGGATTTCCAATTGACACACGACATATTGGGTGTGACCACAGGACACGGAGCGGTTGTTTGCCGACGGACTTCGGCGCGCGTTGCCTCGAGCGGGCAAGTGTGTCACCTGTTTTTACTTGCACCGGCGAATCATATTTTTGTCGCCGGACCCGGCGATTGCCGGGCGCACAACCGGGCGAGGCGGAGCTTTGCGTACGGTGGTTTGTTTAGACGTCTTTCCTGTTGATCAACACCTGAACCCGGCCGAGGGACGCCATGACAAATCTCGAGATCCTGATCCTCGAAGATGATTCCATCGTGCAGGACATCCTCACGGAAGGCCTGCGCGCGGACGGTCACAGGACGCGGTGCTGCTCGAACGCGCAGGAATTCTATGCGATGTTCCAGCAGGACGTGTTCGACCTGTTCCTGATCGACGTGAACCTGCCGGACGGCGACGGCTTCGACATCGCCCGCGACCTGCGTCCGCAGACGAACGGCGGCATCATCCTTGTCACCGGCCGGCGCGACGAGATCGACACGGTGCTCGGGCTCGAGGTGGGGGCTGATGACTATATCTCGAAGCCGTTCCGCATGCGCGAGCTGCGCGCGCGGGTGAAGGCCGTGTCGCGGCGCATCCCGGACGTACGCGAGCAGCCCCAGGCGCCCGAACGGCGTTACGAGGTCTGCGGGCTCACCATCGACCGCGGCGCGCGGACGGTGCGCCAGCCCGACGACTCGACCGTCGATCTCACGACGCTGGAATTCGACCTGCTGGTCGCGCTGACGACCCCGCCCAACGTGGTCCTGTCGCGCGAGGAAATCATGAACCGCCTGCGCGGGCCCAACTGGTCCGCCTACGACCGGACCATCGACGGGCTGATCGGGCGCCTGCGCGCCAAGCTCTTCAGCGACCGGACCGGACGCGAAGTGATCAAGACGATCCGCGGGGCCGGTTACATGTTCTCCGCGGAGACCTGATTAAGGATTTTGTTCAAGTGATTGAATAATGACGTGTAACGGCTGTTTAATTGCCGGAATCCCGACGCAATTCAAACAATCTTGAAAACATTAACGATTTGATTGGAAATTTCTGACGCCATTCGTCGATAGACCGTTCGCTACAACAAGTGCATGGCGAATGAAAGGGTGGTTTTCCATGACTATGCAATTCTTCGCGCCGCGCGGGGCAGACGGCTCCCCGATGCGTATTCCCCAATCATTTCGCCGCACGGTGAAATGGCTGCCGCAAATCGGGGACATCTTTCCGCGGTTCGTGGTCGATTCGACGCATGGCCTCCTGGATTTCTGGGACTGGGCCGACGGGCACTGGGTGCTGCTGTTCAGCCATCCGGCCGCAAATACGCCGGTCTGCACCACGGAGCTGGGATCCATCGCCGCCAACCGGGCGGATTTCGAGGCGCTGGGCGCCAAGGCGCTGGGACTCACCGTGTCGTCCATCGACGAGCAGGTGGCCTGGCACAAGGACATCGAGGATTTCTACGGCGAACCGATCTGGTTCCCCACGGCGCACGACCCCGAGGGGGCGGTGTCCGAGGTCCTGGGGATGAACCACGCCAAGGAGCACACCGAGTGGCCGATCCGGAAATCCTTCATCATCGATCCGCAGATGCGCATCCGGATGATCTTCGAATACCCGATCTTCATCGGCCGGAGTATCGAAGAGACGCTGCGCGTGATCGAGGCCCTGCAGCTGCGCGACAACACAGGTGCGGCGACACCCGGGGACTGGCTCGACGACGACCCGGTGATCATCGCCGATGATCGCTGCGAACTCGAAGTGGTGCGCACCTTCGGCTCGGTCTCGAAGATGCTGCTGCCCTACCTGCGCGTCGTGCGCACGGACGACAAACGGTTCAGGATGCGGACGCGCTGACCGCCCGCATCACCCGGCGAGGATTTCGTTCAGCTTCTGCTGCAACGCCTCGCGCCGGTAGGGCTTGACGAGCAGGTCGATACCCGGTTCCAACCGGCCGTCGGACATGAACGCGTCCTGCGTGTATCCCGAGGTGAACAACACCTTCAGGCCGGGATGACGCGCACGCGCGATCCGCGCGAGTTCGTCCCCGTTCATGCTTCCAGACATCACCACATCGGTGAACATCAGCGTCACGTCGGGCTGATGCTCAAGGTATTCCAGCGCCGCATCCGCATCCTCGGCGACCGATACCTCGTGGCCAAGGCTTTCGACCAGTTCCACCGCATGTGCGCGGAGCGCCGCATCGTCCTCGACGATCAGGATATGCGCGACCGGCGACGCGCCGGCATACGCCGCCTCCTTCCCCCGCGCGGCGGGCGCTTCGCTCAAGGGCAGCAGGATGCTGACCGTCGTGCCCCTCCCCGGCTCCGAACAGATGCGCGCGTGACCGCCCGATTGCTTCACGAAGCCATAGATCGAACTCAGGCCAAGACCCGTGCCCTTCCCCGGCTGCTTGGTGGTGTAGAACGGCTTGAACGCCTGCTCGCGCGTTTCCGCGCCCATCCCCGCGCCGTCGTCGATCACGTGGATCGCGACGTAGCGACCGGCGGGCCGGTCGTCGCCGTCCGCGCCGGGCGTGCCGTCGTGGTCGATCGCCTCTGTCCGGATGGTGATCGTCCCGCGCTCGCCCGTCGCGTCGCGGCTGTTGAGCACGAGGTTGAGCAGCGCCGACTGCAGCCGGCCCGGATCCGCCAGCACGTCGGCCTGGGGCGCGTTCAGGTGGTGGTGGATCTCGATCCCCGCGTCGATCCCCTTGCGGAAAAGCGGCAGGGACTGCGAGATCAGCGTGTTCACTTCCACCGGCTCCGGCGTGAGCGGCTGTCGCCGGGAATAGGCCAGCAGCGCGTCGACCAACTGCGCCCCCTGCTCGGCCGCCTGGATCGTGACGCGGGCCATCTTCTGCTGCCGCGCGTCCTCCAGGTCTTCGAGCAGAAGGTCGGTCGTGCCCAGGATGATCGTCAGCAGGTTGTTGAAATCGTGGGCGATTCCGCCGGTCAGGTGCCCGATCGCCTCAAGCTTTTCGGCCTCGATCAGTCGTTGGTCAAGCGCCCGGATGCGGGTCACATCCGTCATGCCCGCCACCATGCGCACGGCCTTGCCGGTCCCGTCCCGGATGACGAAGGCGCGTTCTTCGATGATCGAGTATCCGCCATCGGCGTTGCGCACCCGGTACTCGCCCGACCAGGTCACGCGATCGCTCTGGATCGTTTCCTCCAGGCTTTCGCGGATCCGCGCCTGGTCGTCAGGGTGAATGCGCGCCATCGAGGCCTCGAACGTCGAGGGCTCGTCGGAGATGTCGAAGCCGAAGACGTCCTCGTAATTGTCACTGAGCCAGAACGAACCGGTTTCGATGTCCCAGTCCCAGATCACGTCGCTGCTGGCCCGGCTGATCAGGCGGAAGCGTTCCTCGCTTTGAAGGATGCGCTCCTCGTAGCCCTTGCGCTCGGTGATGTCGCGGTGGATCGCCACCCAGTGGCGCACCTTGCCCTGCGCGTCCCGGATCGGGGTCGTGCGCAGTTCGAACCAGCGTCCGGCCCGGTCGCGGGTGCGGGTGAAGAGCTCCGCGCGTCCCGGCACGCCACGTGCGAAGGCGCGTTCGATGTTCTCGATCCCGGGCGCGTTCACCGTGTCCTTGTTTAGGAACCACGGCAACTGGCCGATCACGTCGTCCTTCGGAATGCCCAGCTGCCAGGCGAAGGCCGGGTTGACGTAGATGGTGCGCGCGTCCTGCGGCCCGCCGTCGGGACCCGTCTCCACGATCGCCACGATGTCGTCGGTGCTGTCCACCGCCGCTTCGAGGAGTTCGAGCCAACGGCGCGTGCGATGTTGCGCGCTGACGTCGGTGACATAGATCGCGACGCCTTCGGGCAGCGGATGAATGTTCGCTTCGAGGAACGTGCCTTCCGACGGCTCGTACTCGACAGCGACCTGGGATTTGCCCGACTGCATCGCCGCGTGGCATTTGCGCTCGAACACCGAGCCGCGCGCTTCCGGGAAAGCCTCCCAAAGGTCGTGGCCCATCAGCTCTTCCGGCTCATGTCCCGTCAGCCGGGCCGCGCGCCGGTTGACGAAGGTGAAGCACCAATTGCGGTCGACGGTGACGAACCCGTCGCCGATCGCCGACAAGACGCTCTCGAGTTCGGCGTTGCGCCGGTCAGCCTCTTCGCGGGCCTCGACCAGGTCGGTGACATCCTGAACCGCGCCCTGCACGGCCGTGATACGGCCATCCGCGTCGTATTCCGGCTCACCGATGGTGCGCACGGTCACGGCGTCGCCGTCCTCCCGTATCATGCGGAAGGTGTCGTCGAAAGGAACGCCCTCGGCCACACAGGCCCTGAACAGCCGGGCGATCTTCTCCCGGTCGCGCTCCACGTAGGGCGCCATCGCCGCCTCGGGCGTGATGGTGTCGACCTCTTCGAGTCCGCGGATCCGGGCCGTGCCTTCCGTCCAGGTCTCGAGCCCCGTGGCCACGTCGTAGCGCCACCCGCCGAAATGCGCCTTCTCCGCCGCCATCCGCGCGAGCGCCCCGCGCTGCTCGGCGATCTCCTGGGCCTCGCGCTTCTTCTCTTCGGCCTGCATGAGGCGCGTGATGTCGCGGACCGTGCCCACGGCGAAGCGGTCGCGGCCGGCTTCGTCCCGCACGACCTCGGCGCGTTCGCGCAGCCAGATCTCGTCCCCGTCGGGCCGCACGATCCGGTACTCGAGGTCGATGGCGCGCTCCGCCAGCAGCGTCGCGCGCGCCGCTTCCACCCGGTCCCGGTCCTCGGGGTGCAGACGGTCGCGCAGCGCTGCGGCGTAGTCTTCCAACGCTCCGCCGTCGCAGCCCAGGATCTCGCGGATCTCGCTGCTGGTCGACCCTTCGCCGGTGTCGAGGTCGCGCTGCCAGCTCCCGAATTCACCGACGCGTTCAGCGCGTTCGAGCTGCAGCCGCAGAGCGCGTTCGCGTGACAGAACGCCGGTCATGCGCGACTCGTGGCGGTCGACCATCCACTTGAGCACGGCCGAGCAGACGACCACGAAGAACAACCCCTTGAGCGTCTGGAACAGCTGGCCCTCGTCACCCGTGCTGATCGTCCCCACGAGGTAGTCGCCCAGCAGGATCCAGGGCACGGACAGGAGCAGGAACACCACCGTAACGCGCGAACCTGCCGACAGGCGCCAGGCGCGGGTGTCCTCTTGGGTGACGTCATGGGTCATTTCGGAATCGTAGATCATTCGCGCCGTCGGCTCCACCGGGTGCGGCGATGGCCAGGCCGGACCGTGGCCAACGCGGACCGGACCGGCAGGCGCCGCGGGACGCCACGGCGATGACACGAGACATTCCGAAAGGATAGGTGAAAAAGACGGCCCGCGGGTTCTGACGCGGCGTATGCGGCACTTATTCCTGCGCCATCAGCTCCGCGCGCAGGTCCGGGTAGAGGTCTTCCAGAACCGTGAGGTCGAGGGGACGGCCCGCCGGGTCCCGCGCAACGACCTCATCCCCGCGCAGAAGAAAGACCGCCACGGCCCCCAGCCCCGCCCGAAACGCCCGGTGCCGGGGGCCCGCCTCCCCCTCCACCCGCACGGCCTTGAGCACCGCGACGCGCCATGCCCCGACCCGTGGCCCAGGTATGACGTCGTAGCGGATCATCGGCGCACGAAGACCCGCCAGGCGAAGCCCAGCACCGGGCCTGCCAGCAGGATCGGGGTGAAATGAAGGGACAGGTCGAGTTGCCCGTCGAACCGCCGCGCGGTGAAGTCCGGCCGCAGGTCGAAGTCGGCGCGCCGGAGCGGCGTGGCGAAGAGAAGCGGGCAGAGCCAGCCGTAGAGCTCGCCGGTCTCCGCCGGATCGCCCAACCCGAAATCGGCGTCGAACCGGAAGCGGTCGACGTGGACCTGCCGTAATTCCCCCATGACCAGGGCGGGCGCGGCCTTGAGACCGCGCATCACCAGGTCGCGTGACGGACCCCTGCGCCTGCGTGCCTTGTCGCGCGGCTTTCGGGCCTTGCGCTCGCGCGGCCTGTCCACACTCGAAGGCCCCGGCAGCGCGATGCGCGGCGACAGCCCGCCCAGCAGCCGAAACCCCACGTCGAGCGAGGGATCGGGCCCCAGCCGGGCCGTACCCGACACGTGGACCGGCAGCGACAGGGCGACGAGGATGAGCGCCAGGAGCGCGAGAAGCACCCAAAGGAGGGCCACCATGCGGCTTACCCGGCCTTGTCACCCGGTGTCGCCGCGGCCGCCGCCCGGTCGATGGCCTTCGCCGCAGCCTGTCCGACGACATCGGCGATCGCGGACACCGCGCCCTGGACGCCTTCGACCCGCGCGCCATCGCCGTCGATGATGATCGCGCCAAGGGGCTTGATCCCGCCACCCCCGCCGGTGCCGCCGCCCGTGCCGCTGGCCTTGCCGGATTGCTGGCCGCTGCCGCCCCCGGCGCCGAAGGCGAAGCCGTAGCTCACGATCGGGATGATGGTCGCCCCGTCGCGCTCGATCGGGTCGCCCAGGACATTCTTGGCACTGAGCAGTTTCTCCAACTCCTCGACCGTGCCTTTCAACAACTTCTCGACGTCTTCCATGGTCAATTCCTCTGCGTGAAAATCCAAGTGAGTGCATGATGACAGGCTTCGGTGTCGCCGCGATGACGTAGATCAACGCGAGGCCGGGCGCGGCGCGGGGCCGCAGGAGCGATGACTTGAATTGCCCGCCGTCCCCGCGTTTTATCGGGTCCGGGCCAATGGCCATCCCGCCCTGCCGCAACCAACGGGTCCCCACGATGACCGCCAGAACCCTCAGCTTGTCGGCCGGCCTCCTCCTGCTCGTCATCCCCGTGCTCCTGCCGGCGCCCGAGGCCATTCCCGAAGCCGGGTGGCGCGCCTCGGGCCTTGCGCTCGCGATGGTGCTGTGGTGGCTGACCGAGCCGGTCCCCCTCGCCGCCACCGCGCTTCTGCCGCTGGCCGTGGCGCCGCTTGCAGGGATCGCCCCGCTCGAGACCGTTGCGCGCCCGTTCAGCGAACCCATCGTGTTCCTGTTTCTCGGGGGGTTCCTGCTGGCCAAGGCCATCGAGAAATCGGGGCTTCACGAACGGCTGGCCTATTCACTGCTCGGGATCGCCGGCCAGAACCCGGCCCGCGTACTGGCCGCGATCATGGGCACCACCGCGTTCCTCAGCCTGTGGATCAGCAACACGGCCTCCGCCATGGTCGTCGCCCCGGTGGCCGCCGCCATCGCAGGCGCCCAATCGGGGACGCGGGCCTTCAGCACCGCCCTGATGCTGGGGGTGGCCTATGGCGCCACGATCGGCGGCATGGGATCGCTGATCGGCACGCCACCCAACGCGATCTTCGCGAGCTTCGTGGGCCAGACCTACGGGATCGAGATCGGCTTCGCCCGCTGGGCGGCCATCGGCGTCCCGGTCGCGCTGGTCCTGCTGGTCGTGACATGGGGCTCGCTCGTCGTCTTCTCGCCGGGCCTGCGCGGGGCCGAGATCAAGGCCGGATCAGACCGGGCCCGCCCACCCATGTCGACGGCGGAGAAGCGCGTGGCGCTCGTGGCCGGGCTGACCGCCGGCGCCTGGCTCACCCGGCCGCTGATCGAGCTCGTGTTCCCGGGTCTCGCGCTGTCGGACGCGGGCATCGCCATCGCGGCGGCGCTGGTCCTCTTCATGCTGCCGTCGGGCGACGGCGGGCGTCTGCTGGACTGGCCGACTGCGGCCACGCTGCGGTGGGACGTGCTGATCCTCTTCGGCGGCGGGCTGGCGCTTGCCACGATCCTCGAGACCTCGGGGCTCGCCGCGTGGCTCGCCGGCACCGTGGACGCGTTCTCCGCACTGCCGATCCTCCTGCTTCTGGGGCTGATCGCCGCGATGATCGTCTACGTGGGCGAGCTGGCCAGCAACACCGCAATGGCCGCGATCTTCCTGCCCATCGCCGGCGCGATCGCGATGTCGCTGGGCGCTGAGCCCGTGCAATTCATGCTCCCCCTCGCCTTCGCCGCCTCGGTGGGCTTCATGCTTCCCGTCGCGACCCCGCCCAACGCCATCGTGTTCAGCCACGAAACCGTCACACGGGGCAACATGCTCAGGGCCGGCGCTCCGCTGGATGTCATCGGCATCGTGGTTGCGGTAGGGTTGGGCTACCTCATGGCGCCGATCGTCTTCGGCTGACCGGCGCCGGCGCAAGACACACGTTCAACAAGGACAGGACCACATGGCACCGGACCAGAACAGCGACGCGAACGCGGCACGGGAAGACGAGGGCATGCTGGGCAAGGCCCGGTCGAGCCTGAGCGCCGCCTGCGACCGGCTCAACATCCACCCGGACGTGTTCGAGGAGCTCAAGCTCCCGCGCGAGACGCTCTACGCCACGCTCCTGATCCGCATGGACGACGGCAGCCGCCGCGCCTTCAAGGCCTGGCGCTGCCGCTACAACGACCGGCGCGGTCCCACCAAGGGCGGCGTGCGCTTCCATGCCAACGTGAGCCGCGACGAGGTCGAGACGCTCGCCTTCTGGATGACCTTCAAGTGCGCGGTGGCGAACCTTCCCTTCGGTGGCGGCAAGGGCGGCGTCTGCGTCGACACGAAGGCGCTGTCGACGGTCGAGCTCGAACGTCTCAGCCGCGCCTATATCGAGGCCTTCGCTCCCTTCATCGGGCAGGACCGCGACATCATGGCGCCAGACATGTACACCAATGGCATCGTCATCGCCTGGATGTCGGACGAATACAGCTCGATCTCAGGCCAGGCTTCTCCCAGCGCGATCACCGGCAAGCCGCTCGCCTTCGGCGGCACCGTGGGGCGCGTGGATGCGACGGCGCGCGGCGGCTACTACGCCCTGCGCCAGCTTGAAAGCGTGCTCGAGATCGATCCGAACACCGCCACGGTCGCGATCCAGGGCTTCGGCAACGTGGGCTACCATTGCGCCAAGCTCCTGCACGCCGACGGGTACCGCATCGTCGCCGTCACCGATTCCTCGGGCGGAATATATGACGCCGAAGGGCTCGATCCGCTGGCGGTGATGCAGCACAAGCACGAAACCGGCAGCGTTACCGGGGCGGCCGGGCACGGCTCGACCCGCGAGATCACGAACGCTGAGCTGCTGGAGCTCGACTGCGACATTCTCATCCCCGCCGCGCTGGAACGCCAGATCACGATGGACAACTGGGAGCGCATCAAGGCCCCCATCATCCTCGAGATGGCCAACGGCCCGATTTCGCCCGAGGCAGACACCAAGCTGGCCGAGAAGGGCTTCAAGATCATTCCCGACATCCTCGCCAATGCCGGCGGGGTGACGGTGTCGCACCTGGAATGGGTGCAGAACCGGTCGGGCTTCTACTGGGACGAATCCCGCGTGCGCGACCAGCTGAAGTCGACGATGGAGACCGAAGCCCAGGCGATCTGGGCGCTCCACAACGAGATGAACCTGTCGCTGCGCGACGCGGCCTACGTCCACGGCCTGCGCCGTATCGCGCAATCGGTGGAAGCGCGCGGGACGCAGGCCTATTTCGAGGATACGTGAGCGGTAAGGCCTACTCGGTCGGGTCCGAAACGGTCAGGCCCAGCATCCGCCAGTTCTGCATCCCGCCACGGTAGTAGTAGATCTTGTCGGCCGGGTAGCCCGCCTCGATCATCCGGCGGGCAGCGGTCGGGGATTGTCCGCACCACGGCCCGTTGCAATAGAGCGCGACCGATTTCACGTCCTCGCCGTCGCAGATCCAGCCATCGAAGTCCGGCTCGCAGCCCAGTTCACCCAGCCGGTCGGCGGCTTCGGTGTAGGGGATGTTGACCGCGCCCGGGATCGCCCCGCCGGCGAAGTCCCGGGGCACGCGCCCATCGACGACCACCACCGCCGGGTCATTCAGGAACTCGAGAACCTCGAGCTCGCCGATCGGCGTCACGCCTTCGGCGGGAATGATCGGCTGGATGCAGAAAACCGGGCACGGGCGCGCGATCTTGGCGAATTCGCCCTCGATCACCGCCTCGTTGTCCTGCACGCGGGAAATCTCGACGGGACCATCCGGCGTCTGGACCTCGACGCTCATCATGTCCTTGGTGATGCCGACCGGCTCGGCCTGGGCGATGCCCACGATGGTGGCGGCGGCGACGGTCAGCAGGGGTGCGAAAATACGCATGGGTCATCTCCCGGATGTTGAAAAAGCCTGTCGCTCCAGTCTCTCTCATTCACTCATTCATGTCCATGATTGTGTCTGACGCCCGGCGCGATCACGTCCCCTACTCCGCGTCGGCCACGTGCCGTTTCACATGCACGAAACTGTCGGGCACCACCGAGATCGAGTCGATCCCGGCATCGACGAGCACCCGCGCGAATTCCGGGTAGTTCGACGGGGCCTGGCCGCACAGGCCGACCTTGGCCCCGGCCCCGTGCGCCTTCTCGATCACCGTGCGGATCATCCACTCCACCGCCGGGTGGCGTTCATCGAACAAGGGGGCCAGCTTGTCGCTGTCACGGTCGATCCCGAGCGTGAGCTGCGTCAGGTCGTTCGACCCGATCGAGAAACCATCGAAACGGGCCGCGAAATCCTCGGCAAGCACCACGTTCGAGGGCACCTCGCACATGACGTAGGTCTGGAGACCGTTCTTGCCGCGCACCAGCCCTTCCTCTTCCATGACCGCGATGACCCGGTCGGCCTCCTCGGGCGTGCGGCAGAAGGGGATCATCACCATCACGTTGTCGAACCCGATCTCTTCGCGCAGCCTGCGCACCGCGCGGCATTCCAGCCGGAAGCCGTCACGATAGGCCGGGTCGTAATAACGCGACGCGCCCCGCCAACCGATCATCGGGTTGGCCTCGACCGGCTCGAACGGCGCGCCGCCCAGCAGGTCGGCGTATTCGTTGGTCTTGAAGTCGCTCATCCTGAGGATCATCGGGTTCGGGTAGGCCACGGCGGCCAGCCGCGCGAGCCCAAGCGCCAGCCGGTCCACGAAATAGTCGGTCTTGTCGTCGTAGCCTTCGGTCAGCGCCTCGATCTCGGCGCGTTCGTCTTCGTCCTCGACCTTGTCGAAATGGATCAGCGCCTCGGGGTGAACGCGGATCGTGTTCGCGACGACGAATTCCATGCGGGCCAGCCCGATCCCGTCCGCCGGCAACCGCCACCAGCGCGCCGCGGTCGCGGGGTTGGCGAGGTTCAGCATCACCTTCGTTTTCGTTTCCGGCAGGTCGGACAGGTCCAGGTCCTCGACCGTGACCTCGGCCGTTCCGTCATAGACGAAGCCCACGTCCCCCTCGGCGCAGCTCACCGTCACCTCCTGCTCGTCGTGCAGCAGGTAGGTCGCGTTCTCGCAGCCCACGACAGCGGGCACGCCCAGTTCGCGGCTCACGATGGCCGCATGGCTCGTGCGCCCGCCGTGATCGGTGACGATGGCCGACGCGCGCTTCATCACCGGCACCCAGTCCGGGTCGGTGTTCGCGGTGACCAGCACGGCCCCGTCGACGAAGTTGTCGATATCTTCCGGGCTGTCGATGAGGCAGACACGGCCCGTCGCGACCTTGTCACCGACCGCCAGCCCGCTCACCACCGTGTCGCCATGCGCGCCGACCGAGAAGCGGTGGAGCGACAAGGCGCCCGCCTGCGACTGCACCGTTTCGGGGCGCGCCTGGACGATGAAGAGCTCGCCGGTGACCCCGTCCTTCGCCCATTCCATGTCCATCGGCACGCCGTAGTGCGTTTCGATCGTCGCGGCCATTCGGGCGAGCGCGATCACCTCGTCGTCCGTCAGGACGAAGCGCGCGCGCTCGGCCTTGGACGTGGGCACGTTGCGCACGGGGTTTTCCTCCCCCGCGCCCGCGTAGATCATCTTCTTTTCCTTGGCCCCGCGCTTCTTCTCGATGATCGGGGACAGGGCCGGGTCGTCGAGGAACGGCTTGTAGACCTGGTAGGCGTCGGGCGTCACGATGCCCTGCACGATGTTCTCGCCCAGACCCCAGACCGCGTCGATCAGCACGACCTTGTCGAAGCCCGTCTCGGTGTCGATCGAGAACATGACGCCCGACCCCCCGATGTCCGAGCGCACCATCTGCTGCACGCCGACCGACAGCGCGACCTGGAGGTGATCGAACCCCTTGGCCTCGCGATAGGAAATCGCGCGGTCGGTGAAGAGCGAGGCGAAGCATTTGCGGCAGGCGACGAGCAGCGCATCCTCGCCCACCACGTTGAGAAAGGTCTCCTGCTGGCCCGCGAAGCTCGCGTCCGGCAGATCTTCCGCCGTCGCGCTGGAGCGCACGGCGACCGACACGTCGTCGCTCCCCGCCCGCTTGGACAGGGCGCGGTAGGCCTCCCGGATCTCTGCCTCGGTCTCCTCGGGCCAATGGCCCGCGACGATGGCCGCCCGGATCGTCTCGCCCGCCTTGTGAAGCGTCATGCGCCCGTCCGCATAGGCCGCCAGCGTATCGCGGATCACCGTGGCGAGGTCGTTCTCCTCGATGAACCGGCGAAAGGCGTTGGCGGTGGTCGCGAAGCCCGGCGGCACGCGGATTCCCATGTCGCCCAGCGACTGCACCATTTCGCCCAGGGACGAATTCTTGCCGCCCACGATCGCCACGTCGGCGCGGCGCAGCTTTTCGAATGCGATGACTTCGGCTTCACGTGCCATGCCCGGTCCTTCCCGTCTCAAGGTGAGGGCCACGGTAGGGATGCGCGGGCGCCCTGCATTGATCTGCCTCAAGGCAGAACGCCGCCGGGCCGGGGCAGGATCCGGGGCGAAAGGACATGCCATGAACGAAACGCTTGCCAACCTGGCCCACGAAGTCGAAGCCGCGCTTGCCCTCGACGACGCGCTTGCGGAGCGGGTGCAGGAGGCCCTGACCGACGCCATCGGCGCCGGCATCGAGCGCGCCGCGCTGGACCGCACGGACGACGTGCTGGCGCTGGTATCCGAATGCCGGACCGGCTGGAGCGTGTCGATGGAAGGCGTCGCGCGGCAGCCCAACGGGCATTGGACCTGCGCCCTGCGCCAGTCCGCCTCGCGCGACGACGACGAGTACCTTGGCGTCGGACGCGGACCCACCCTGCCCCACGCGCTCCTCGCCGCGCTTCTGAAGGCGCTTGCCTACACCGGATGACCGCCGGCCATTGCCGACGTCGCGATCATCGGGAAGACTGCCTTGATGAGCGGTAGAACGGGTTGCGGAACATCATGATCCCGACGGTCGAGACGCCACACGCGCTGGCGGCGGACGAGGTCTGCGCGCGCCTGTCCGCCGACGCGGACCGGGGCTTGTCGGCGCACGAAGCCGAGGCGCGCCTGCGCGAGGCAGGTCCCAATCGTCTGCGCCAGCAGAAACCGCGCAGCATCGCACAGATCCTGGGCCATCAGCTCAAGAGCGTCATAATCTGGCTGCTCGCCGCCGCGGTCGTCTTTTCCTTCGTCATCGGCGACATGGTCGAAGCGGCGGCGATCCTGCTCGTCCTCGTGCTCAACACCGCCATCGGCTTCTGGACCGAGTACCGCGCGGCCCGGTCGATGGAAGCGCTCATCCATTTCGGCGAGGTCCGCACGCGCGTGCGCCGCGACGGCTCCGACCGGATGATCGATGCGCGCGACGTGGTCCCCGGCGACCTCGTGGTGCTCGAGGCCGGTGACGTCGTGACCGCGGATCTGCGGCTGATCGAGGCGGCTGGCCTCACCTGCGACGAATCCGTCCTGACGGGCGAGTCGGGCGCGGTCACCAAGTCCACGCACCCCCTGGACGGCAAGCCCGCATTGGGCGACCGCGTCAACATGGCCTTCAAGGGCACCGCCGTCACCCGGGGCACGGGGCTTGGCGTCGTCGTGGCGACCGGCATGGCCACCGAGCTCGGCCACATCACCGGCCTCGCGCTCGAGGCGGAATCGGGCGTATCGCCGCTCGAGGTCAGGCTCGAGCAACTCGGACGGCGGTTGATCTGGCTGACGCTGGTGCTTGCGGGCGCCATGATCGCGGCCGGAATCGCGCGCGGGCACGACATCGGAACCATGATCCAGACCGGCGTGGCCCTTGCCGTCGCCGCGATCCCCGAGGGGTTGCCGGTGGTCGCGACCCTGACGCTCGCACGCGGCATGTGGCGCATGGCGCGGCGCAATGCGCTGATCACCCGCCTGTCCTCGGTCGAGACGTTGGGGGCCACCACGCTGATCCTGACCGACAAGACCGGCACCCTGACCGAGAACCGCATGAGCGTGGAGCGATACCTCTTGGCGGACGGCGACCAGCCCTTTCCCTCCGAGGGACCCGCCGGGACGACGCTCGGCCTGGCGCTGCGCATCGGGGCGCTGTGCACCAGCGCGGAGCTGGACGGTGACGGCGAGAAGGGCGCGGGCGACCCAATGGAACTCGCGCTATTGCGCGCGGCCCGAGAAGCCCGGGTCGACGTTGCCGACCCCGATCCGACCACGCAGCACGCCTTCGACCCGACGCACCGGATGATGGCCACCGTCCATGCCGTCGAGGCGGGCTACCTCTTTGCCGTGAAGGGGGCGCCAGAGGCTCTCCTGCCCCTTTGCACGCGCGTGGCGGGCGCGGACGGCCCCGGCCGCCTGACCGCGGAGGACCGGGAAGAATGGGTCGAGCGGGCGAGCCGGGCGGCACAGGCGGGCTTTCGCAACCTCGCCCTCGCCACCAAGACGACCGGATCCGGGTCGGACGAGCCCTACGACGACCTGACGCTGGTCGGCATCGCCTGCCTGTCCGACCCGCTGCGCGCCGAAATCCCCGGCGCGATCGAGGCCTGCCGAAGCGCCGGGATCGACGTGATCATGGTCACGGGCGACCACGCGGACACTGCCGCGCGCATCGCTGCGGACGCCGGGATCGCCGCCGCCGACGCCCCGGTTCTTGGCGGAGACGAACTGGACGGTTTCGATCCTGCGACCGCGGCCGACGAAACCCGCGATCTCCTGCGGCGAACCCATGTCTTCGCGCGCATCGCCCCGGCCACCAAGCTTGCCCTCGTGGCCTTCTACCAGGACGAAGGCCAGGTGGTCGCGATGACCGGGGACGGCGTGAACGACGCCCCGGCGCTCAAGAAAGCGGACATCGGCATCGCGATGGGCCAACGCGGCACCCAGGTTGCGCAGGAGGCCGCCCACATGGTGCTGCGCGACGACGACTTCACGACGATCATCGAAGCGGTGCGGCAGGGCCGGATCATCTTCGCCAACATCCGCAAGTTCGTGGTCTACCTGATGTCGTGCAACCTGTCAGAGGTCGCCATTGTCGGGCTCGCGGTCGCCATCGGCCTGCCGACACCGCTCCTGCCCCTTCAGATCCTGTTCCTGAATCTCGTGACAGATGTCTTCCCGGCCTTCGCGCTTGGGCTGGGCAAGGGCGACGGGCGCGAGATGCAGCGTCCGCCGCGCGACCCGGACGAGGCGATCATGGCGGGCCCGCAGTGGTGGCGCGTGGGTCTTCTGGGCCTGTCGCTGACCCTCGCCACGCTGGGCGCGTTCGGCTTCGCCCTTTTCGGCCTCGACGTGCCGGCCCCGGCAGCGGTGACCGTGGCCTTCCTCACGCTTGCCGCCGGCCAGCTCTGGAACGTGTTCAACGTGCGCGCGACGGATACGACGGCCTGGCGCAACGACATCGTGGCCAACCCCTACGTCTGGGGTGCGCTCGCCCTGTGCCTGGCCCTCGTCGGGGGCGCCGTTTCGATCCCCCTCCTGTCCGACGTGCTGAGACTTCCCTTCCCCGGCTGGACCGGACTGCTGTGCGCCGGTGCGTTCAGCATCGTCCCGCTGATCATCGGCCAAGCGGCCATCGCGATCGGCAGGGGCCGCGAAGGATAAGCCACCGAATCGGGCGTGCCGGTCGCCAAATCACGTCCCGGCCACCGCCGAATTCCAACTCCATTTTGGATCAAACGGACGTCAGGGCCTCAATAATTTGGTAAGGTTTTTGGCACCTATACAAAGGGGAACACTCTTTGGTATGCCCTGAAGGGAATTCGCGCGCCGTCGCCTTGACTTAATTCGTGCCCTTCGGCTTTTTGGGTTTCCGGGGAAATCATTTATTAAGAAATCACGCGGAGGGGTGCCGCGCCATGACGATTTTTGTCGACAACTGGGCTGAAGATTTTGAAAAAAGCCCTCGGTTCAAAATAATCAATAAACGGAATGGGACGCACCAGCGAATTTTCTGGGCTGTCAAACGTTTTTACGACATCGTCCTCGGTATTCTGCTGCTGCCCGTCATGATCGCGAGCGGGATCGTGCTGTTCGTGTTGAACCCGTTCCTCAATCCGGGCCCGCTGCTTTACAGCCAGGAGCGGATGGGGCGCCACATGCGGCCCTTCAAGATCTACAAGTTCCGCAGCATGCGCAAAGCCGCGTCGACCGCCCGCAAGGCGCACGACGGGCTCGAGCGCGACCGGATCACACCGCTGGGCCGGCTGATGCGCAAGCTGCGGGTGGACGAGCTGCCGCAGGTCATCAACGTGCTGAAGGGCGACATGAGCTTCATCGGGCCGCGCCCCGACCTCTATTCCCACGCCTGTGAATACGCGATGTCGGTGCCGCGCTACCGCGAACGGCACGTGGTGCGTCCTGGCATCAGCGGGCTTGCGCAAGTGACGCTGGGATACGCCGAAGGCATGGACGCGTTCCGGGCCAAGGCGCGCCGCGACGCACTCTACATCCGCCGCGCGGGGTTCAGGCAGGAAGCCACGGTGCTCTGGCTCACGCTCGTTTCTGTGGTGCGCGCCGCGGGTCACTGAGACCAAAGACGCAACACCGTCAGAAATGCGATTTCGGCTCATCCGGCCGGCCGGCCGCGATCGCGAGAAGACCGCCCACAAGGCAGAACCCGATCGGGAACATGGTGAAGACGCCGAAGCCGAAGGCATGGTAGATCAGCGCCCCCGCCAGAAGCATCAGGATGCCGCCCCAGAGAGCCCGGATCCGCGCCATCGCGCCGCCCGCGATCGCCAGGAGCGGTGCAAGAAAGCTCGACACGCGGATCAACTGCTCGTTCTGGACGAATCCGAACGCCTCGCCGATCTCGGCATGGCGCGCCGTGACCTCGGTGTAACCGTAGCTGAAGAAGCCGACCACCATCGCGATCAGTCCCCCGATCACGCCAAGCGTGAGTGCCGCGTTGCGCATTGCCCGTATCCTCGCATCCTGTCTCGCGTGAGCGCCTACATAAGGACCCCGACCCGCTCTGCACAACCCTGCCCGGCCGGCCCTTGCACGCCACCTCGGCCTTTCATGCCCCCGTGCAGCCCTGCCATGGCGCGCGGTAGACGGTTGTAACCACCTGCACCGCATAACTAACTTGGAATCATGGGCCGGAATCAGATCATCGACGCATTGCTGAACGAACTGGGGGAGCTCGCCCCGGCCGGCTACGTACTGGGGCTTCACTTCCGCTTCGCGGCGCCCCTCATGATGTTCCAGACGTATGATCCTGCGTGGATGGACCATTACACGCGCAACGCCTACGCCCTGCGCGACCCGATGATCGCCTGGGGTCTGGCCCACAGTGGCGCGACACGGTGGAGCGACATCGACCTGCCCGACCCGTTCGGGATCATGAACGAGGCAGCAGAGTTCGGGCTGGGCTACGGCGTTTGCGTGTCCTGCGGACCACTCACGCTGCGCACGATCGCGGGCCTCGCGCGCAATGACCGGGAATTCGACGACGAGGAAATCTCGGCAATCACCGGCATCGTCCTGCGGCTGCACCACGAAACCAAGCCCCCCGACCACCTCACGCCCGCCGAGCGCGAGGCGCTCCAGGTCATCGCGGATGGCGACCGCTACGCGGCGGGGGCCGCGCGGCTGGGCATATCGGAAAGTGCGCTCAAGGCCCGCCTGACGACGGCACGCGGCAAACTCTTCGCGCGCACGACGGCCGAAGCCATCCAGCGCGCCAAGGATTATCGCTTGATCTGAGGCGCCCGGGCGGGCGCCCCGCCGATCAGTTGACCCAGTCGAAGGGCCGCGTGAATTCGCCCAGCGTCTTCTCGACGGCCGCCCGGTCCACGTCGCCCTGCGCTTCGATCTTGGCGACGAGACCGCGCGTCTTGTCCTCGACCACCTCGACCACCTGCGCGTCATGCCCCGCCTCGGACAGCGCCTTGTTGTAGACACGCATGATCGAGGATTTGCGCAGGTCCGGCTTGAACACCTTGCCCACGGCGGTCTTCGGCAGCTCGTCCATGATCTCGATGTACTTCGGCACGGCCGCGCGCTCGGTGATGTTGGCCTTGGCGTAGTCCAGAAGCTCTGCCTCGGTCACCGTCGCCCCCTCGACCAGTTCCACGAAGACGCAAGGCAGTTCGCCCGCCACCGGGTCCGGCTGGCCGATGGCCCCCACGAAGGCCACCGCGTCATGTCCGGCCAGCACTTCCTCGATCTCGGCGGGGTCGATGTTGTGTCCGCCCCGGATGATGATGTCCTTGGCCCGGCCCGTGATCCACAGGTAGCCGTCCTCGTCGATGCGCCCCAGATCGCCGGTGCGCAGGTACTTGTCGGCCGCCACGAGCCCCTTGTTCTTGGTCTCGTCGGTATAGGTCTTGCCGACATAGACGCCGGGGTTCGACACGCAGATCTCCCCCACTTCGTCCACGCCGCATTCCTTGGTGACGTTTCCGTCCGCATCGCAGTGGTAGATCTTCACGTCCGTGTAGGGGAACGGGATCCCGACGGATCCGATCTTCTTCACCCCGTCCGTCGGGTTGCAGGAAACGAGGCAGGTCGCCTCGGTCAGGCCGTAACCCTCGACGATCTTGACGTCGGTCGCCTTCTCGAAGCGGTTGAACAATTCGCGCGGCAGCGGAGCGGACCCCGAGAACGCCACCTTGAGCGTCGACACGTCCGCATCCACGGGGCGTTGCATCATCGCGGAGATCGCCGTCGGCACGGTGATGACGAAGGTCACGCCGTAACGCTCGATCAGCTTCCAGAGGTTATCGAACACCCCGTCGCCGCGGTAGCCGGCGGGAGTCGGGAACACCACGTGCGACCCGGCGGTCAACACGGCCATGAACACGACATGCACCGCGAAGACATGGAACAGCGGCAGCGGACACAGAAGGACGTCGCTCTCGTCGAAGAGCAGGTTCGCCCCGATCCAGCCGTTGTAGATGATGCCCGAATACTTGTGCTGGGCGACCTTGGGCATGCCCGTCGTGCCGCCGGTGTGGAAATAGGCGGCGACCCGGTCGATCTTCTCGTCCTCGAAGGTCAACGTCTTGGGCTGCCCCGCGATCGCCGCGTTGAAGTTCTGCACCGTGGCGGAATGCTTCGGGCTGACCTTCGGCCGGATGAGCGGCACGATCCATTTCTTGGGCGGCGTGAGGTAACGGTTCAGGTCGATCTCGAGCACGTGGGCCACGTCCGGCGCATCCTCGATCGCCTTGTGGACCTTCTCGGCCACGTCCGTCTTGGGGAAGCCTTGGAGCGTCACGACGACCTTCGCCCCGGTCTGGCGCAGGATCGAGGCGATCTGTTCCGGCTCCAGAAGCGGGTTGATCGGCGCGACGATCCCGGCGATGGCCCCGCCCAGCAGCGTCATTACCGTTTCGTTCGCATTCGGCAGGACATAGGCGACGACATCGTTCTGCCCGATCCCGAGGGAGCGGAACAGGTTCGCGGTCTGCACCGATTTGTCGTGCAGCTCACGCCAGCTCAGCGTTTCCTTCTTGTCCTTGGGGCCGCTTTCGATCTGGAACGACAGCGCGTCGCGATCACCGAACTTGTCGACCGTATCCGACAGCAGGTCGTAGATCGTGGTCGGCAGGCGCCGATCGCTCCACGGCTTCTCGGCCTCGATCTCGTTTCGCGCTTCGAGCGAGCTGAATTGGTAACGTCCCATTGATCCTCCCCAGGCGCCGTTGATCGGCGTGATTTCGTTGAAAATGGGGCTTTTGCTCCTTCGCCGCAAGATTGACGTTGGGGGCAACCTGCCCCACGCCGCCACGTTACTCCGCCGCGATCCCGTCGGTGAACTGCAGCCGCGCCAGCCGGGCGTAGAGTCCCCCCTCTGCCACGAGCTCGTCATGCGTGCCCTGGGCCACGATCCGGCCGTCCTCGAAGACCACGATCCGGTCGGCCTTCTTCACGGTCGCAAGCCGGTGCGCGATGATGATCGTGGTGCGCCCCTTGGCCATCTCGTCGACGGCCGACTGGACCAGCCGTTCGCTCTCGGCATCGAGCGCACTCGTCGCCTCGTCCAGGAGCAGGATCGGCGCGTCGCGCAGGATCGCACGGGCGATCGCGATGCGCTGCTTCTGCCCGCCCGAAAGCATGACGCCGCGCTCGCCCACGTAGCTGTCGTAGCCGTCCGGCAGTTTCACCAGGAAATCATGTGCCGCCGCGGCCTCGGCCGCCGCCTCGACCTCGGCGTCCGATGCTTCCGGCCGACCGAAGCGGATGTTCTCGCGCGCGGTGTCGGCGAAGATCACCGCGTCCTGCGGCACGAGCGCCACGTGCCGGCGGAATTCCGAGCGCTCGAGCGCGCGCAGGTCGACGCCGTCGATCTCGACCGTGCCCTCGTTGGGATCGTAGAACCGTTGCAAGAGCTGGATGATGGTCGACTTGCCGGCCCCCGATGGCCCGACCAGCGCCACGGTCTCCCCGGGCTTCACCTCCAGAGAGGCATGATCGAGCGCCAGGTGATCGGGCCGCGCGGGATAGCGGAACGACACGTCGCGGAACGCGATCTCGCCCCTCACCGGTTCGGGCAGGTGCCTGGGCGCATCCGGGTCGTTCACCTCGTCCTCGGCGCGCAGAAGCTCGACCAGCCGCTCCGTCGCGCCCGCGGCGCGCTGCAGCTCCGACCAGATCTCCGACAGCGCGCCCACGGCGCCCGCGACCATGATCGCGTAGATCACGAACTGCACCAGCGCGCCGATCGACATCTCGTCGGCCCGCACGTCGCGCGCCCCGATCCAGAGCACGCCGACCACGCCCGAGAAGATCAGGGTGATCACGATGACCGTCATGAGCGCGCGCGTGGTGATCCGCTTGCGCGCCGAGCGGTAGCTTTCCTCGGTGACCTCGACGAAGGCCTCCTGCGACGGCTCTTCATGGGTGAAGGCCTGCACGGTCTGCACCGACAACAGCGCCTCGGACGCCTTGCCCGAGGAGCGCGCGATCCAGTCCTGGTTCTCGCGGCTCAGAACCCGCATCCGCCGCCCCAGCACGATGATCGGCACCAACACGACCGGCACGATCAACAGGACCAGTCCGGTCAGCTTGGCCGAGGTGAGCAACAGCATCACCAGCCCGCCCGCGAAGATCAGCATGTTGCGCAGGGCGACCGACACGGACGACCCGATCACCGACAGGATCAGCGTCGTGTCGGTGGTGATCCGGCTCAGAACCTCGCCGGTCATGATCTTCTCGTAGAACGCCGGGCTCATCCCGATCATGCGCGCGAACACGGCCTCGCGGATGTCGGCCACCACCCGTTCGCCCAACCGGGTGACAAGGTAGTAGCGCAGCCCGGTGCCCAGCGCCAGGAGCGCGGCGATCGCCATCGCGGCCAGGAAGTACTTGTCGAGCAGCGCATCGGCAGAACTCGCGAATCCGTCGATCACCCGGCGCACGGCCAGCGGCATGATCAGCGAAATCGCGGCGGTGAAGATGAGCGCCAGGATCGCGGCGACCAGCAGCAGCTTGTAGGGGGCGAGGAACGGCCACAGGCCTCCCAGCGCGCCGATCTTGCGGGATTTCGCCCTCTCTTCGTTCGTCTGCGCGGCCATGTGTCCTTCCCAATCTTCAGCCGTGAGATAGCCTTCGCGGCCACGACGGACAAGTCCGCCCTCTCACCGTTCCCCAAATACGCCGGGGGAGTCGCGCCCCCGGCGCGACGGGGGCTGGCCCCCCGCCGCCGCGAAAACCGGGGACCGGTTTGCGCGGCTCGACCGGCGCGGGCGACAGCCCGCACCGCCTGGCAGCCCGGTCACTCCTCGCCGGGCAGGATCCGTACGCCGCCGCGGTTCGCCGAAGAGGCGAGCAGCGCGTAGGCCTTGAGCGCGGTCGACACTGCCCTCTTGCGCGGCGCGGCCGGCTTCCACGGCAGCGGGCCCTTGGCCTCGCGGCGCGCGGCAAGAACGTTGTCCTCGACGGCCAGGTTGATCGTGCGGTTCGGGATGTCGATCTCGATCGTGTCGCCGGTCTCCACCAGCCCGATCAGCCCGCCCTCCGCGGCTTCCGGGCTCACGTGCCCGATCGACAGGCCCGAGGTGCCGCCCGAGAAGCGCCCGTCGGTCAGGAGCGCGCAGGCTTTGCCCAGGCCCTTCGATTTCAGGTAGCTGGTCGGGTAGAGCATCTCCTGCATCCCCGGCCCGCCCTGCGGTCCCTCGTAGCGGATGATCACGACCTCGCCTTCGCTCACCTCGCCGGTGAGGATGCCGTTCACGGCCGCGTCCTGGCTCTCGAACACCCGCGCCTTGCCGGTGAACTTCAGGATCGAATCGTCAACGCCGGCGGTTTTCACGATGCAGCCATTCTCGGCGATGTTGCCGAAGAGCACGGCGAGCCCGCCATCCTGGCTGAAGGCATGCTCCACCGTGCGGATCACCCCGCCTTCGCGATCCCGGTCGAGCTCCTTGTAGCGGTTCTCGGTCGAGAACGCCTGCGTGGTGCGCACGCCGCCCGGGGCCGCCTTGTAGAAGGTTTCGGTCGCCGGGTCGTTGGACACCATGACGTCCCACTTGGCGATCGCCTCGGACATCGAGCCCGTGTGGACCGTGCGCGCGTCGCCGTGCAGAAGCCCGCCGCGCAGCATCTCGCCCAGGATCCCCATGATGCCGCCGGCGCGGTGCACGTCCTCCATGTGGACGTCGTCCTTGGCCGGGGCCACCTTGCACAAAACCGGCACCTTGCGGCTCAAGCGGTCGATATCGTCCATCGTGAATGGCACTTTTCCCTCGTGCGCGATGGCCAGAAGGTGGAGCACCGTGTTCGTCGACCCGCCCATCGCGATGTCGAGCGACATGGCGTTCTCGAAGGCCTCGAAGGTCGCGATCTCGCGCGGGAGGTAGCCTTCGTCCTCGACCTCGTAATGCAGCTTGGTGATCTCGACGATCTTGCGCCCCGCCTCGCGGAACAGCCGCTCGCGGTCGGCATGGGTGGCAAGCATCGAACCATTGCCGGGCAGCGCGAGCCCGAGCGCTTCGGCGAGGCAGTTCATCGAGTTTGCGGTGAACATGCCCGAGCAGGACCCACAGGTCGGGCAGGCATTCTGTTCGAATTCCGCGACCTGTTCGTCGGTATACTGGTCGTCGGCGGCCGCGACCATCGCGTCGACCAGGTCCACGGCCTTCTCGAGATCGTTGACCGTGACCTTACCGGCCTCCATCGGGCCGCCGGAGACGAAGATCACGGGGATGTTGAGCCGCATCGCGGCCATCAGCATGCCCGGCGTGATCTTGTCGCAGTTCGAGATGCAGACCATCGCGTCCGCGCAATGCGCGTTGACCATGTATTCCACGCTGTCGGCGATGATCTCGCGCGAGGGCAGCGAATAGAGCATGCCGTCATGGCCCATCGCGATGCCGTCGTCCACCGCGATGGTGTTGAATTCCTTGGCGACCCCGCCGGCCTTCTCGATCTCGCCCGCCACCAGCTGACCCAGGTCCTTGAGGTGGACGTGGCCGGGGACGAACTGGGTGAAGCTGTTGACCACCGCGATGATCGGCTTGCCGAAATCGTCGTCGGTCATGCCTGTCGCGCGCCACAGACCACGGGCACCGGCCATGTTGCGGCCATGAGTGGAACGGCGGGAACGGTAATAAGGCATGCATGTCTCCTTCGCGCACAACGGCCGCTTGTCTACGACCTTGCCGACGCGGCGGCAATGACAAAGGCGCGTGACAGGCTGCCGCGGACCGGCCGGCCCCACCGGCGCACAAGCCCGCGCGGTGCGAAATCATTTCGTTCAATACGTTCAATTCTGATTGAACGAAAGCCCGGACCGCCCTATATGGCGCCCCATGACACGTGATCCGATCGACAATTTCATCGAGCAGATGGGCTTCATGACCCAGGAGGACGGCCTTCCCCGGATCGCCGGCCAGATTCTCGGCTACCTCATCATCGAGGGCGAGCCGCGCACGCTGGCCGAGATCACCGAGGCGCTGAAGATCTCCAAGGCGTCGGCCTCGACCAACTGCCGGCACCTCGCAGACAAGGGCGCGCTCCGGCGCGTCGCCACGATCGGGTCGCGCGCCGACAGCTACCAGGCCGTGACCAACCCGGCCGAGAACATGCTGTCGGGCATGGCCCAGCGGTTCCGCAACCGGGCCGAACTGATGGAACAAAGCGCGCGCGAATTCCCGGCCGACCGGCGCGGCGCGCAGGAACGGGTCTCCGAATTCGCGGAGTTCTTCCGCGCCTCGGCCGACTTTCTCGACGATTGGAACGCACGCGCACAGCGCCGCGGCCTCAAGACGGAGCAACCGACGTGAACATGCAGAACCCCAAGCCTGATTGGGCCATGAAGAAACGTGAGAAGGCCCGCGCCGAGGCGATCGCCGCCGGTGAGAAACCGAAGCGGCGCAAGTGGCCCTGGATCGTGCTCCTTCTGCTCATCGCCGCGGCCGGTGGCGGCTACTACTACGCCCAGGAGAACGGCCTCCTGCCCGAACCGCCCATGCCGGTCGCCGAAGAAGAGCCGGAAGCCCCGTCAGAACCCATCACCCGCCTCGCGGCCTTCGAGGTCGAAACGGTGGAACCGCGTACCCTCACCGACACGCTGCGCGTGACCGGCTCGCTCACGCCCGCCCGCCAGGTCCACCTGTCGGCCGAGGTTTCGGCCCGGCTCGTCGACGTGAACGTGCGCGCGGGCGACGCCGTGTCGGAGGGCGAGACGCTTGCCCAGTTCGACGTCGCCGCCCTCACCAACCAGCTCGCCCAGGCCCAATCCAACGCCGAGGCCACGCGCGCCCAGGTGTCGCAGGCCCAGACCGATTTCGAACGCACGCAGACGCTGGTCGAACGCGACCTCGCGGCCCCCAACGCGCTGGACCAGGCGCGCACCGGGCTGGAACAGGTGCGCGCGCAGCTCGCCGCGCAGGAAACCGCGGTGGAAACTGCGCGCACGGCGCTTGAGAAGGCCACCGTCACCGCGCCGTTCGACGGCGTGATCGCGGAACGGCAGGTCGACGCGGGCGCCTTCGTCGGCACCGGGTCGCCGCTTTTCACAATCGTCGATCTCGCCTCGCTCGAGTTCGAGGCCACCGTGCCCGTTTCGCGCTCCGCCGAGATCGCGGCCGGCCAGCGTGTTGCGCTCAAGGTCGAGGGCTTCGGCGACCGCATTTTCGACGGCGAAGTGGAACGCATCAGCCCGATGGCGATCGAAGGCTCGCGCATGCTCCCCGTCTTCGTGACCCTGGGCAATCCCGGCGGCCAGCTGCGCGGGGGCATGTTCGCTTCCGGCCAGATCGCGCTCGACCGCAAGGAAGACGCGTTGTCGGTCCCGGTGGCCGCCCTGCGCCGCGACTCGAACGGCGCCTACGTCCTCGCCATCGACGGCGACCGGCTGGAGCGCGTGGACGTGGAGCCGGTGCGCGAATGGGCCGACGGCACCCGGATCGAGATCGCGGACGCCGCGCTCGAAGGCCGCACCATCGTGGCGGCGGGCCTGAGCCAGCTGCGCGACGGTCAGAAAATTAACCTGGCGGAGTAAGCCATGTTCCTCACACGGATCAGTGTCAGCCAACCCGTGTTCGCCACCATGGTCATGGTGGCGCTCATGGTCGTGGGCGCGTTTTCCTATTCCCGCCTGCCCGTCGAACAGTTCCCGGACGTCGACTTCCCGGTTGTCGCGGTCGTCACCGCATACCCGGGCGCCACGCCCGAGGCGGTCGAAAACGACATCATCGAGCCGATCGAGGACAGCGTCTCGACGCTGGCCGGGATCGACAATATCCAGTCGACCGCCCTTACCGGGTCGTCGATGGTGCTGATCCAGTTCGACCTGGAGGTCGACAGCGCCACCGCCGTGCAGGACGTGCGCGACCGCGTCTCGCAGGTCGCGCCACTCATGCCCGACAACGCGGACGATCCGCGCATCCTGCGCTTCGACCCCTCCGACCTGCCGATCATCTCGATCGGGGTGAGCTCCGAGGAAATGGACATCGGCACGCTGACGCAGGTGACAGAGGACTACATCTCGAAAAGGCTCGCCAACCTGCGCGGTGTGGGTCAGGCCAACGTCGTGGGCGGGCGCCCGCGCGAGGTGATGATCGAGATCGACCCGGATCGCCAGACCGCGCTCAACGTCGGGATCACCGAGGTCGCGGGATCCGTGGCCCAGGAAAACCAGGACCTGCCGGCCGGCGCCGTCACCTCGGGCGGCAATACCCAGTCTGTGCAGGTCGAAGGCCGGATCGAGACGCTGCGCGCCTTCGAGGACATCATCGTGGCCCGGCGCGCCGGTCAGCCGATCCGCCTGGGCGACATCGCCGACGTGACCACCGGGCTTGCCGAGCGCGACAGCCTCGCCATGCTGAACGGGCGTGACGCGCTCGCCGTCGACGTGCTCAAGACGCAGGGCGCCAACACCGTGGACGTGGCCGAACGCGTGATCGAGGAAGTCGCGCGCATGCAGGAGGATCCCCAGTTCGACGGGATCGAGGTGCGCGTGCTCCGCGACAACTCGGAATCGGTCGTCGAAAGCTTCCACTCGGTCCAGAACATGGTGGTCGAGGGCGCGATCCTGGCCACGATCATCGTCTTCCTGTTCCTCAACTCCTGGCGCTCGACGGTGATCACGGGGCTCACGCTCCCGATCTCGATCATCGCCACGATGACCGCGATCTACGCGCTCGGCTTCACGCTCAACATGATGACGCTCATGGCGCTGTCGCTGTCGGTGGGCATCCTGATCGACGATGCCATCGTCGTGCGCGAGAACATCGTGCGACACCTGCACATGGGCAAGAACCACGTGCGCGCCGCGCTGGATGGCACGAACGAGATCGGGCTCGCCGTGCTGGCGACCACGCTCTCGATCGTCTCCGTGTTCCTGCCGGTGGCCTTCATGGAAGGCATCATCGGGCGCTTCTTCTTCCAGTTCGGCATCACCGTGTCGGTCGCCGTCCTGATCTCGCTCTTCGTGTCCTTCACGCTCGACCCGATGATGTCCTCGGTCTGGTACGACCCGGCCGCCGACACGTCGCGCAAGCGCGGGCTCGTCGGGCGCGCGGTGGGGCAGTTCGACCGGCTCTTCGAATGGATCGGCGCGCAATACGTCAAGCTCCTGCGCGGGGCGCTCAAGCACCGCAAGACCACGCTCCTCGTGGCCTTCGCCGCGTTCCTGGGGGCCTTCGCGCTCTTCCCGAAGATCGGGGGCGAGTTCATCCCGCCCGCCGACACCGGCGAGATCCAGGTCGACATGCGCGCCCCGGTTGGCACGTCGCTCGACCGGACCGCGCAGAAGATCGCCCAGGTCGACGCCCTCCTGCGCGAGGAATTCCCGGAGATCGAGCGCACCTACGCCACGGTCAATTCCGGCACCTCCTCGGGCGACAACAACGCGACGATCATCGGCATCCTCGTGCCCTACGACCAACGCAGCCGCACCCCGCAGGCGCTCACCAGCCCGGTGCGCGACGCGCTGGCCCAGATCCCCGGGGCCGAGTTCTCGGTCGGCGCCTCGGGCGGCATGGGGCCGGTGGAACCGCCGATCGAGATCAAGATCTTCGGGCCCGACCTGGACGTGCTGGAACGCCTCGCCCACGAGCTCTCGGACGAGATGGCCGGCATCGACGGGCTCGTCGACATCCGCACCACGCTCGACGATCCGCAGCCCACCCTGGGGATCGAGGTCGACCGCGACGCGGCCTTCGACCTTGGCATCTCGCTCTCGGCCGTGGGCGACACGCTGTCCTCGATGCTCGAGGGGCAGACCGTTTCGGAATGGACCTCTCCCTCGGGCGAAAGCCTCGACGTGGTCGTGCGCCTGCCGGAAGAGGCGCGCAACGACCCGGCCTACCTGGGCGCCCTGCCCATCGCGCAATCCGGCGCGACCGGTGCGGCGGGGCTCGTCCGGCTCGACCAGGTGGCGACGATCACCCAGGCCGAGGGTCCGGGCGAGATCACCCGCGAAGACCGCGAACGCTCGGTCCGGGTCACGGCCAACCTCGAAAGCGGCGTGCGCCCCGGCGACGTGACCGCGGCGGTGCAAGAGGCCGCGGCGGGACTCGACTACCCGCTGGGCTATTCGCAGGGTAGCGGCGGCGACGTGGAAGACATGCAGGACCTGGGCTTCGCGGCCGCCTCCGCGCTCGCCCTGGCGATCATCTTCATCTACCTGGTGCTCGCCTCGCAGTTCGGCTCGTTCCTGCAACCCTTCGCGATCATGTCGTCCCTGCCGCTTGCGCTCATCGGTGTGCTGGGGGGCCTCCTGGTCTTCGATTCGACGCTGAACGTCATGTCGATCATCGGCTTCATCATGCTGATGGGCCTCGTGACCAAGAACGCGATCCTGCTCGTGGACAACGCCAACCAGCATGTGCGCAACGACGGGCTCAACCTGTACGACGCGCTGGTGATCGCGGGGCAGACCCGTTTCCGGCCGATCGTGATGACGACGCTCGCGATGATCTTCGGCATGCTCCCGCTGGCGCTCAACATCCATGGCGGCACCGGGCAGAACGCCTCGATGGCGCATGCCGTGATCGGCGGGCTGATCTCGTCCTCGCTGCTCACGCTGGTCGTGGTGCCGGTGGTCCTGACCTACACCGACGGGCTCGGGCGCTTCGTCTCGCGCTTCCTGCCCAAGGCCCCGGACGACGTCCACAGCCCGGCCGAGTGATCCCTTCATCGTTCGACAAATACTTCGGAGGGGGTGCGGGGGAGGCTGGCCTCCCCCGCCACCGCGCCGGCCCGCCGACAGGCGGGGCGGCGCAGGACCTGCGCGCGGGCCCGCCCGCGCTCCGCATCGACGCTAGGATGGAAACCGCAGCGTGACCGACAGGCCCGGATCCGCATCGGCCAGCTCCAGGGTCGCACCGTGGCTCTCGGCGATGGCGGCCACCAGCGCCAGGCCCAGCCCGTTGCCCGGTGTCGTGCGCGAACGTTCCAGCCGGTAGAGCCGGCGCAGCACCTTGTCGCGCTCCGCCTCCGGGATGCCGGGGCCGCTGTCGGTGACGCACAGGCTCCCGTCGGCTCCCACCGCCACGCGGATCTCGCCGCCCGCGGGGGTGTGGCGCAGGGCGTTCTCCACCAGGTTGGCCAGCGCCTGCCCGATCAGGTCGCCGTCGCCGCGCACCATGACGGGGGCCTCGGGAATATCCACCGTGAAGCCGTCGCCCCGGTCTTCGGCCGAGGGTTCGTAGAGCTCCGCGATACGGGCGGCCAGAGCGCCCAGGTCGACCGGCGTGAAGCGGTCCGCGGCCGAACCGCCCTCGATCTGGGCGATCTGCAGAAGCGCGCGGAAAACTGAGACCGCCCGGTCCGCCTCCTCGCCCGCGGCCGCCGCCAGTTCGCGCGCTTCGCCGTCGGGCAGCCTGTCCTCGAGCCCCTGCAGCGTAACCCCGATCCGCTGGAGCGGCGTGCGCAGGTCGTGGGCGATGTCGGTGGTCACCTGGCGCAGCGCCTCGGTCGCGGCCTCCTGTTTCTGCGCCATTCGGTTCACCCGGGCGCCGATCCGGGACAGGTCGTCCCCCTCCCCGGTCTCCTCGGACCGCGCGGCGAGGTCGCCGGCGGCGATCCGGTCCAGCACCGCCTCGATCCGCTCCACCCGCCGGGCCGAGGTGCGGGCGATCAGCGCGCCGATACCCAGCGCGATGAGAACCGTGGGGACCGTGGAGATGGCGAGCAGGACGAGGAAGGTTTCGCTCAGCCGTGCCACCGGCTCGAAGCTCTTGCCCACGATCAGCACGCCGCCCGAAAGCCGCCGCACCTCGTCGAGGTAGCCCTCGTCGGACAGGGGTCTGCCCGGGTCCATCGCGGTGAGCCCCACGTCGAACCCGTCGAGCACGGCGCGCGCGTTGCCTGTGATGCGCCCGTCGTTGCCCAGGAAGACGTAGACCGTATCCATCGGGTCGACGACCCGGGCGCGCGCGGACACCAGCGTGCGCAGCGCCGAGGGGCTGGCGGAGATGTCGAAGCTCGCCACGTCCTGGCGCAGTTCCGCACGCAGGCTCTCCACCGTCGCGGCCCGTTGCGTGAGCCAGGCCACGCCCAGCGAGGCGAGGTTGACCAGCGCCACCACGGCCACCAGCAGCACCGCCTGGCGCACCGGCGTCGAGCGGATCAGCCGCAGGCGGCGCGCGCGATCAATCATCGATCCGGTATCCCGCGCCGCGCACCGTTCGGATCAGGTCGCGCTCGAAAGGCTTGTCGACCTTCGCACGCAGGCGGCTGATATGGGTCTCGACCACGTTGGTGCCGGGGTCGAAGTGAATGTCCCAGACGTTCTCGAGCAGCATGGTCCGCGTCTGCACCCGGCCCTTCCGGCGCAACAGATGTTCGAGAAGTGCAAATTCGCGCGGCAGGAGCTCGATCGGTTCCCCGGCCCGCGTCACCTCGCGCCGGACCAGGTCCATCTCGAGATCGGCGGCGCGCAGCACCGTGTCCTCGGCCTGGAGCGGCGGGCGCCGTGTCAGCGCCGCGACCCGCGCCGAAAGTTCACCGAAGGCGAAGGGTTTGACGAGGTAGTCGTCGCCCCCCGCCTCGAGCCCGGCGATCCGGTCCTCGACCCCGCCCACCGAAGTCAGGAAGATCGCGGGCGTCGACACCTGCGCGGCGCGCAGCGCCTTGACGAGCGAGAGCCCGTCGAGGCCCGGAAGCATGCGGTCGACCACGAGCACGTCGTAGCTGCCCGACATGGCCTGCCCCAGCGCGGTGCGCCCGTCGGCAAGGCTGTCGACGGAATGGCCCTCCTCGCTGAACCCGCGGGCGATGAATTCGGACGTGGTCGGATCGTCTTCGACGACAAGTATCTTCATGGCAGTCACCGGTTACCTGTGCCTAACATAGAAACGGACGCGCCGTTTTGCAGCCATGTGCCCCTTGCGCGGCCGCCTGTCACGGCCCCGTGACGCGGATTACAGATTTGCAATCTGCCGGCGATTTGTCTGCAAGCCCGCCGCCCCATCTTCGTCTCATCGCCAAACCACCGCACACACGAGTTGTGACGAAGAAAGGACAAACCATGGCTGACACACCCATCATGCGCCGCGTGGCCCCTGCCCTGGCCGTGACCGCGCTGCTGGCCGGCACCGGCGTGGCCGCGCTGACCAACGTGCCGCAGCCCGCCATCGCCGCCTCGCCGGTCGAGGGCGGTTACGTCGACCTGGTCGAACAGGTCGCCCCGGCGGTCGTGACCATCGAGACGACGCGCACCGTCGGTGCCGAGCCGGCCCACAGTGAAGGCTTCGAAGGCAGCCCCTTCGAGGAGTTCTCCCGCCGCTTCGGCATTCCGATGCCCGAAGGTGGGCCCCAGGGCCAGGCTCCCGAACGCGAGGCGCGCGGGGCCGGAACCGGCTTCATCATCTCCGAGGACGGCCGGATCGTGACCAACGCGCACGTCGTGCGCGGCGCGACCGAAATCACCGTGACGCTCGAGGACGGGCGCGAGATCGCGGCCGAGCTCGTCGGCATGGACGAAGCCACCGACGTGGCCCTGATCAAGGTCGACGAAACCGGCCTGCCCGCGCTCGACTTCGGCGACAGCGAGACCCTCAAGGTCGGCGAGAACGTCGTCGCGATGGGCAATCCGTTCGGGCTGGGCAACACCGTGACCTCCGGCATCGTCTCGGCCATCGGCCGTGACCTGCGCGCCGGACCCTTCGACAACTTCATCCAGACCGACGCGGCCATCAACCGCGGCAACTCCGGTGGTCCGCTCCTGAACGACGACGGTCAGGTCGTGGGCATGAACACCGCGATCATCTCGCCGACCGGCGGGTCGATCGGGCTGGGCTTCGCCGTGCCGGCCGACATGGTCCAGACAATCGTCGCCGACCTGGCCGACGACGGCGAGGTTCAGCGCGGCTGGCTCGGCGTCCAGATCGGGCCGGTGAGCGAGGACGTGATCGCCGCGCTGGGTCTCGACGATGCCAACGGCACGATGATCGAGGGCGTCATGGACGACACCCCGGCCAAGGAAGCGGGGATTCAGAAGGGCGACATCGTCGTCGCCGTCAACGGCAGCGCCATCGACGGGCCGCGTGACCTGACGCGCGCCATCGCCGGCGACATGCCGGGCAGCAAGGTGGAGATCACCGTGCTGCGCCGCGGTGACGAGCAGACCTTCGAGGTCACGCTCGCGGAACGGGGGGAAGACGAGCCGGCTTGATCTCCCTGGCTTGAACCCCTCTCGAGAAGGCCGCCGGACATGTCCCCGTCCGGCGGCCTTCATTATTTTGCGTATCGACAGATCACCCCACAGCCGATACCTAGGGGATCAGTTGCCCTCGCGTCGGTCTGACCCGTATGAGCCCCTGGAAGCGCCTTCTCCTGGCACTCGCCGTGCCGCTTTTCGTCGCCTCCTGCGGCCTGTCGCCCGCACGGCAGATCCCCGAAGGCTTCGACCTTCCGACCGCCCGGCCCCTCGGCATGGACGGCCTGATGAGCACCCGGCGCGACAACATCATAGACCCCGACGAAGTGACCCACCCCGGCCCGATCCTCGCCCTGTCGGCGGGCGGTGTGCGCGGGGCGTTCGGGGCGGGCGTGCTGGTCGGTTGGACCGCGACGGGCGAGCGCCCGGAATTCTCGGTCGTCACCGGCGTGTCCACCGGCGCGCTCCTGTCGCTCTTCGCCTTTCTCGGCCCGGACCAGGACGCCGACCTGAAGACGGCCTATACCACCGTGAAGACCCGCGACCTGGTGAGCATCCGGCCCGTCAGCGCGCTACTGGGCACGCCGTCCTTCACCTCGGCCGAGGGGTTTCGCGAGCAGATCGAGAAATACCTCGACGAGGATGCGCTGGCGCGGATCGAGGAAGGCGCCGCCCAGGGCCGCAAGCTGATCGTGGCGACCACCAATCTCGACGCGCAGGCCCCGCGCTACTGGGACATCACCGCCATCGCGGCGTCGGGCCATCCCGACCGGCTCGAGCTGATCCGCAACGTGATCCAGGCCTCGGCGGCCATTCCGACGCTCTTCCCGCCGGTCCTGATCCCCGTGTTCGACACGGACGGGCGCACCTTCCCCATGCTGCACGGCGACGGCGGCGTGACCGAGGAATACATCCTGTTGGAGTTGGGCGACCGGGTGCTGTCGGGACGGAAATCCTACGTCGTGCTCAACCAGTTCGAACGCCCGGAATTCAAGGCGACCGACGTGAATGTCATCGGCGTGCTGGGCGCGACGACCGGCGCGAACCTCGCCCAGCTCTACCGCAACGAAACGCGCGCCGTGCTGGCCGCCGAGCGAAGCCGCGGCTACGACGTCTCCTTCGCCACCATTCCGGCGGAATTCGACCAGGAATCCGAGGAAGGCTTCGACCCGGTCTACATGACGTCGCTGTTCAACCTGGGCCGCAGGGCGATACTGCGCGACGCGCTCTGGATTGAGCGCCCGGCCATCGCCGAGTGATCAGCCGCGCGCGGCCTTGTTGCAGTTGGCCGCCGCCGGGTTCAGCGAAAGAAGCTCTTCCAACCCGCAATTGCCATCGACAAGGTCGCTCAGCATGACCTGGTCGAGCTCTGCGTAGAACGCCTCAAGCGCGCGGCGGATGTAGGCGTGCAGCCGACAGCTGTCGACCAACGGGCAGTTGTTGTTCGCGGGATCGAAGCACTCGGTGAACGGCACCTCCGCCTCGAAGTCGCGAAACAGCGCGCCGATCGAGATCGTCTCGGGCGCACGGGCGAGCATCAGCCCGCCGCCCCGGCCGCGCCGGGTTTCGACATAGCCGAATTGCTGCAGCTTGTGGATCACCTGGCTCAGGTGGTTGCCGGAGGCGTTCGTCGCCTGCGCGATCTGCGCGGATCGCACTGTCGCGTCCGCGTTCACACCGCAGTACATCAGCACGCGCGCGGCCAGGTTCGTTCTCATGGTCAGACGCATGGGCCCCTCCCTAATCACCTGCCAGTCTAACCGGTCGCGCCCACCGGCGATTTGACATGGATCAGATAAATGTTTCGGCCCGTCTTACTTGCATCGCCGGAAACCGTTGAAATGGCCGCGAAAATTGAACACGTTAAGAAAACCACTGCAAAAGCGGCGCCCCGCGCGTCCGCCCGGCCCGGGGAAACGCCATGACACGCAAAGCTGCGCGCAACGGATTCGAACTGTCCGAGACCCGGCGCACGCTGCCCATCGCGCTGCTGCGCGCGCGGGAAACCGTGATGGAACGCTTTCGCCCGATGCTCTCGGCGCATGGCGTGACCGAACAGCAATGGCGCGTGCTGCGCGTGCTGCAGGAGGCTGACGAACTGGACGCGACCGACGTGTCGGAAGCGGCCTGCATCCTTGCCCCTTCGATCTCGCGCATGACCCGCACGCTCGAGGCAAAGGGGCTGGTCGAGACCCGCAAGGACCCGGCCGACGGGCGCCGTTCGCTGATCCGGCTGACCAAGGCGGGCGACAGTTTCCTGCGCCAGGTCGCCCCGGAAAGCGCGGCGATCTACGAGGAGATCGAAACGCTCGTCGGGCGCGACCGGATCGAGGCGCTGCTCGACGAGGTCGACGCGCTCCTGAACGCGCTCGAGCGCGACGGCTGAGCCGTCAGCCGTCCGTTTCCCCGGCCAGCCAATCGCGAAAGGCCCGAAGAGGGGCGGCCTCTTCCCGGCTTTCCGGCCAGTCCAGCCAATAGGCGCCCTGCACCGGCACCGCCTGCCCGAAGATCGGGACCAGTCGGCCATCCGCGATCTCGATCCTGGCCAGGTAATCGGGCAGAAGCGCGATCCCGAGCCCCGAGATCGCCGCCTGAATCATCATCGAGAACTGATCCATCATCATCCCGCCGGTCGCGGGCGGCGTGGCTCCCTGCCCGGTGAACCAGTCGGACCAGACGTTGGGACGGGATTCGAGGTGCAGCATCGGGAGGCCGGCCAGGTCGTCGAGGGTGTCGAGCCTGTGGTTCTCGGCGAAGGCGGGCGACACGCAGGCCGTGACCCGTTCGTCGAAGAGCTTCTGCTGATGGGCCCCGGCCCGGTCCGGACCGCCGAAACGGATCGCCGCGTCGAAGGCCTCGCCCGCGAAATCGACGAGGCCGATCCGGGTCGACAGGTTGACCGCGATCCCCGGATGCGCGTTCAGGAAATCACCCAGCCGCGGGCCGAGCCAGCGGGTCGCGAAGGTAGGCAGGACCGCCAGCGACAGCGTCCCGCCCTCGGGGTTGGCCAGCACCGCCATGCTCGCGCGCTGCACGATGTCGAGCGCGCGGGCCACGTCGCGCTGGTACCCGATGGCCGCGTCGTTGGGGATCAGCCGGCGCCGCGTGCGGGTGAAGAGCTCCACCCCCAGCTGGGCCTCGAGCGACAGGATCAAGCGGCTCACCGTGCTCTGCGTGAGGTTCAGCTCCTGCGCCGCCGCCGTCACCGAGCCGTGGCGCACCACCGCGTCCAGCGCGAGAAGCAGCCGGGTCGAGGGAAGGAAACGTCGCTGCCGCATGATCATTCCATTTCTGCATGAACTCATGCGACAATGCCGCTTCATGTGGGGAATTTCCACTGGTATTGTCGCGCCTGACGCATAATCGAAGAACCACAGGAAGGGACGACATGGCCACAACATCGCACAAGGGGATCTCGTACAACTGGGAGGACCCGTTCCTTCTGGACGACCAGTTGAACGACGACGAACGCATGATCCGCGACAGCGCACGCGCCTTCGCTGCCGACCGGCTCCTGCCCCGCGTGACGGAAGCCTACCTCGAGGAAAAGACCGACCCGGAGATCTTCCGCGAGATGGGCGAGGCCGGGCTTCTCGGCGTGACCGTGCCCGAGGAATACGGCTGCGCCGGTGCCTCCTACGTCTCCTACGGCCTCGTCGCGCGCGAAGTGGAGCGGATCGACAGCGGCTACCGGTCCATGATGTCGGTGCAATCCTCGCTCGTGATGTTCCCGATCCACGCCTACGGCTCGGAAGAGCAGCGGCAGAAGTACCTGCCGAAACTCGGCAGCGGCGAATACATCGGCTGCTTCGGCCTGACCGAGCCCGATGCGGGCTCCGACCCCGGCGGCATGAAGACCCGGGCCACCAAGACCGACGGCGGCTACGTGCTCAACGGGTCGAAGATGTGGATCTCGAACAGCCCGATCGCCGATGTCTTCGTCGTCTGGGCCAAGTCCGAGGCGCATGACGGCAAGGTGCGCGGCTTCATCCTCGAGAAGGGCATGAAGGGCCTGTCGGCCCCGAAGATCGGCGGCAAGCTGTCGCTGCGCGCCTCGATCACCGGCGAGATCGTGATGGACAACGTGGAAGTGGGCGAGGACGCTCTGCTTCCAAACATCCAGGGCATGGGCGGCCCCTTCGGCTGCCTCAACCGCGCGCGCTACGGCATTTCGTGGGGCGTGATGGGCGCGGCCGAGGATTGCTTCACCCGCGCGCGCCAGTACGGGCTCGACCGGCACCAGTTCCAGCGCCCGCTCGCCGCGACCCAGCTCTACCAGAAGAAGCTCGCCGACATGCAGACCGAGATCACGCTCGGCCTCCAATCCTCCCTGCGCGTCGGCCGGCTCTTCGACGAGGGCCGCTTCGCGCCCGAGATGATCTCGCTCATCAAGCGCAACAATTGCGGCAAGGCGCTCGACATCGCGCGGATGGCCCGCGACATGCACGGCGGCAACGGCATCCAGGCGGAATACCACGTGATGCGCCATGCCCAGAACCTCGAGACGGTGAACACCTACGAGGGGACCCATGACGTGCACGCCCTGATCCTCGGGCGCGCGATCACCGACCTCCCCGCCTTCGCCTGAGCCGATGGCCGGGGACGCACCGCTCGCAGGCCTCAAGGTGGTCGAGCTGGCCCGGATTCTTGCCGGGCCGTGGCTGGGCCAGACGTTGGCCGACCTCGGTGCCGAGGTGATCAAGGTGGAAAGCCCCGATGGCGACGACACGCGCCATTGGGGCCCGCCCTTCATCGAACGCCCCCTGCCCGACGGCGGGACCGAGACGGTGGCGGCCTATTTCCACGCCGCCAACCGGGGCAAGACCTCGATCACCTGCGATTTCGGCGACGCGGACGACCTTGCCCGCCTCAAGGCGCTCATCGCCGAGGCGGACGTGGTCATCGAAAATTTCAAGGTCGGCGGGCTGAAGAAATACGGCCTCGATTACGAGACGGTTTCGCGGGACAACCCCGGCCTCGTCTATGCCTCGATCACCGGCTTCGGCCAGGACGGGCCGCGCGCCACGCAACCCGGCTACGACTTCCTGATCCAGGGGATGTGCGGGATCATGGACCTGACGGGCGACCCCGAAGGCGAGCCGCAGAAGGTGGGCGTCGCGTGGATCGACGTCTTCACCGGGCTCTACGGCGTGATCGGCGCGCAGGCGGCGCTGGCCGAACGGGCCCGGTCGGGGCGCGGACAGCAGGTGGACCTGGCGCTGTTCGACTGTGGCATCGGCGTGCTCGCCAACCAGGCGATGAATCACCTGCTGGGTGGCCTTTCTCCGACCCGGCTCGGCAACGCCCACCCCAACATCGTGCCCTACCAGGTCTTCCCGGCCTCCGACGGCCACCTCATCATCGCCTGCGGCAATGACCGGCAGTTCGTCCGGCTCTGCGACGTCCTCGGGCTTCATGATCTCGGCCAGGACCCGTCATTCGCCACCAACCGCGGCCGGGTCGCGGGCCGGGACACGCTGATCGCCCGCCTCAGCGCCGCCACGCAGACACGCCCCCGCGCCGAGCTCATCGCCGCGCTGGACGCCGCCGGCATCCCCGCGGGCCCCATCAACACCGTGGCCGAAGCCCTTGGCGACCCGCAGGTCGACGCCCGGGAGATGCGGATCACCCCAGAAGGCATCGCCGGCCTGCGCACCCCCATCCGCTTCTCCCGGAGCCCGCTGTCGCTGGAGCGTGCCGCGCCGGTGTTGGGCCAGATCAAACCGCCCGAGCCGCCGCAATGATCGGATGTGGCCTGCCCGCCTGACTCGCCTGTTCGCATGAGATCGGCGCTCGAGCCGGTTCAACCGGATTGCACGCGCGCTGGATTCGCCAAGGCGGACCGCCGCTTTTTGCAGCCAATTCAAGAGGTTGCCGAGATCCGGCATCGGTTTCACGCAAGAGCCAATTTCGCCTTGTGTCCGCAAGACTTGGGCGGCTATACCCGTCGACGGAGACGTGGCCGAGTGGTCGAAGGCGCTCCCCTGCTAAGGGAGTAGGCGGGAAACCGTCTCGAGGGTTCGAATCCCTTCGTCTCCGCCACCCACCCCGCCCGCTTCGCAGCGATTGCCAAGACCCGCTCGGGCGCGATAGGAACGGGGCCAGTCCTGCGTTTGCCGCGGGACACGTGGGACCTGGTCGAGAGAGGCGGAATCTTGAGCATTTTCAAACGGCTGCTGCGTCGCTCCGGTGCTCCGGCGGCGTCGCCGGAATTCCGGGCGCCACTTCAGCCCGAAAGTCGGATGTGCGTGATCGGGGATGTGCACGGCTGTGCCATGCTGCTCGACCGGCTCATGGAGAAGATCGAGAGCCGCGACGATCTCGAGGAAATCATCTTCGTTGGCGACTACGTGGATCGGGGCGACGACAGCCGGGGGGTGATCGACCGCCTGGTGGAACGCGACCGCGACGCCCGCGTGACGTGCCTCATGGGCAACCACGAGGACATGATGCTCACCTTCCTCGACGACCCGGCGGGAAGCGGGCGGCGCTGGCTGCGCTTCGGCGGGCTGCAGACGCTGGCGAGCTTCGGGATCACCGGCGTGGCGGAATCGGCTCCGGACGACGAGATGACCGCCGTGGGTGAGGCGTTCCGCGAAGCGCTGGGGTCCGAGCGCGATGACTGGCTGCGTAACCGCCCAGTGCAGCACCGCAACGGAAACGTGGCCGTTGTCCACGCCGGGGCGGCGCCAGCGCTGCCGATGGAAGCGCAGAACCCCGGCCACCTGATCTGGGGGCACCCCACGTTCGGGCGCACGCCGCGCAGTGACGGGGTCTGGGTCGTGCACGGGCATACGATCGTGTCGGCCATCGAGCCGCACGAGGGCGTGATCGGGGTCGATACCGGCGCCTACGCGACGGGGCGGCTCTCAGGGGTGATCCTGTCGCCCGACGGCGGGCTCGAGGTGGTCGAAGCCGTGGAATAGCGTCGGCACCCGCATCAGGCTTCTATACAACTCAAACGTGTGATAATGATCCCAGGCACAGCCATAACCTGTGCGAGGAACAGTCGTGCGCATACTCATCCTCTTGAACTTCCTGGTGACGCTGACCGCCTGTTCCGGGGTCGGCACGCCGGTCGTGATCCCGGAGCGCACCGCGGCCGGCGAGGTCGAGATCGTGATGATGACGGCCAATTCCGTCGATGCGGCCAACGCCTCGCGCTATGAGCCGCGCACCGTGCCCGCGATCTTCGCCCGGACCACCGGCATCCCGGACGCGACCCGCGGGTTGGGCGCCCTGCCCGCGCCGGTGCACAGCGCCCAGGTGCGACCGGGATCCCTGCCCACCCGCCTGCCGCCCGACCTGCTTCCCGCGCCCTACCGCATCGGCGTGGGCGACGTGCTGGTCCTCTCGACCCCCGGCGGCGATACGACGGCCGAGGCGCTGACCGGGCTGCTGGCCGCGCAGAACAGCCGGCAGGACTACACGGTGCAGGATGACGGGGCGGTCTCGATCCCCGACGTGGGACGGGTCGAGCTGGGCGGTCTCACGCTCCCGGAAGCCGAAGCAAGAGTATTCCAGGCAGTCCTCGACGCCGGGTTCGAGCCGAGCTTCTCGCTCGAAATCTCCGAATTCAACGCGCAGCGGGTCACGATCGGCGGCGCAGTGGGCGCCCCGGCGGTGATCCCGATCACGCTCACACCGCTGCGCCTGTCCGAGGCGATCAGCCAGGCGGGCGGTATCACGGCGGCCGAACGGGAGATGGCCACGATCCGGCTCTACCGCGACGGGGCGCTCTACCGGATTCCGCTGTTCGCCTACCTCGAGGACACCGAGATCCGGGGCCTCACGCTCAAGGACGGCGACAGCCTCTACGTCGACGCGGAATACGACCTCGCGCAGGCCGAGGCGTTTTTTCGCGAACAGATCACGCTTCGGACCACCCGGTTCAACGCCCGCTCCACCGCGCTCGACCAGCTTGCGACCGAAATCGGAATGCGCCGGGCCGAGTTGAACGAGGCGCGGGGCAATTTCCGCGCGCGGCTGGAGATGGATGCGGTGGCGCGCGACCATGTCTACATCGCCGGGGAAGTGGGCCAGCAGAGCCGCTATACCCTGCCCTTCGAGCGGCGCGCCACGTTGGCCGACGCGATCTTCGACGCCGCGGGCGGCGTGCCCAACGAAAGCGGAAACATCGGCGAGGTCTACGTGCTGCGCGGCACCGGCGACGGGCGCGGGATTCGCGCCTGGCATCTCGACGCCTACAACGCCGCGAACCTGGTGCTGGCCACCCGGTTCGAGCTGCGACCCGACGACGTGATCTTCGTGAGCGAGAAGCCCCTCAGCGCGCTCAGCCGGTCGCTGACGCAGATCGCCGCGGGGCTGGCGCTGGTGCTCTAGGCGTTGAAGAGGAAGTGCAGGACGTCGCCGTCCTTCACCTCGTAGCTCTTGCCCTCGGCGCGCATCTTGCCGGCATCCTTGGCGCCCGCTTCGCCGCCCAGGGCCACGAAGTCGTCGTAAGCGATGGTTTCGGCCCGGATGAAGCCTCGCTCGAAATCGCCGTGGATGACGCCCGCAGCCTGCGGGGCGAGCGTGCCGGACTTGATGGTCCAGGCGCGCGCCTCCTTCGGGCCGACGGTGAAGTAGGTCTGGAGGTGCAGCAGGTCGTAGCCCGCCTTGATCAGCCGGTCGAGCCCGGCCTCTTCCAGACCCAGCTCGTCCAGGAACATCGCCTGTTCTTCGGCGTCGAGCTGGCTGATCTCTTCCTCGATCTTGGCCGAGATCACGACGCTGGCCGCGCCCTGCTCTTGCGCCATCTTTGCGACCGCGTCGGAATGCGCGTTGCCCTCGGCCGCTTCGTCCTCGCCCACGTTGCAGACGTAGAGGATCGGCTTGGTGGTCAGCAGCTGGAGCATCTTCCAGGCCTTCGCGTCCTCCGCGTCGACCTCGACGGTGCGCGCGGGGCGCCCCTCTTCGAGCGCTGCCATCGCGGCCTTCAGCAGGCGTTCCTGCTGGAGCGCTTCCTTGTCGCCGCCCTTCACCTTGCGCACGATGTTCTGGAGCCGTTTCTCGATCGACTCCATGTCCGCGAGCATCAGCTCGGTCTCGATCGTCTGGGCGTCCTCGACCGGGTTCACGCGGCCCTCGACGTGGGTCACGTCCCCGTCCTCGAAGCAGCGCAGAACGTGTGCGATCGCGTCGACCTCGCGGATGTTGGCCAGGAACTGGTTGCCCAGCCCCTCGCCCTTCGAGGCGCCCTTCACGAGGCCGGCGATGTCCACGAAGGTCATGCGCGTCGGGATCACCTCTTTCGACTTGGCGATGGCGGCCAGCTTTTCGAGCCGCGGGTCGGGCACGGCCACCTCGCCCACGTTGGGTTCGATGGTGCAGAACGGGAAATTCGCCGCCTGCGCCGCGGCGGTCCGCGTCAGCGCGTTGAACAGCGTCGACTTGCCGACATTCGGCAGCCCGACGATCCCCATGCGAAAGCCCATTTGCATCTCCTTCGGAATGATCCCCGCGCCTTCTAGGGACAATTCCGCCCGCCCGCAACGGGGGCCGGTCAATTGCGGAAGACGAAGCGGAAGAGCGTCGAGGCGGCCCAGCCGAAGAACCCCGCGATGGCGAGCGACAGGAGACCGTAGATCAGGGGGCGTTCATGGGCGAGGTTGAAGACCCAACGCTCCAGCCCGACCTTGCGCACGCTCACGTAGGAGACGTGGTTGGATACCACCTTTCCTTCGCGCGTGAGATAGATATGCGCCGTGTAGAGCCCCTCGACCACGTTCGACGGAAGCTGCACGCTGGTGGAAAAGAGCGTCGATTGATCGAGAAAGACGCTGTCCTCGGCCAGCGAATAAAGCCCTTCCTTCTCGCGGATGCGGATGAGCGCGTCGGCGAACGCCTCGGCGTCGTCCACCTCTGCGTTCTCGATCACCTGCACCGTCTCCTCGATCGAGACGAGCCGATCGCGGTTCTCCTCCTCGCTCAGGACGTAGTCGAACCGGCCGGACGTGGCGATGGCGTAGAAGGCCGGCGCGTCGCGCACCGCCACCGCGTCGGTGTTCACCCAGATGCCGAACTGGCGTTCCTTGCGCCGCACCGTCACGGTTTCTTCCGGACCCTCGATCACGATGACCACGCCCAAAGGGCTATCGGGGATCGGGGTCTCGCGCTTGACGGCCCCGAAGAGTAGGATCTCGGAGCCCACGAAGGTCGCGTCGATGGCCACCCGGTTCTGGCTCATCCCCGCGACGATGCGTTCCTCCTGCGCCCACGCCGGGGCGGCGAGAAAGAGGAGAAGCGACAGGAGGAGGCGCATCATCAGCCCTCCTGCCCCAGCGAGTAGAGCTCGGACGGCTCGATCAGAAGGCCCACGGCCAGGTTCAGGCAGACACCGACGACGAGCAGCGCAAGCAGGATACGGGTCTGTTCGGCCTTGATGCGAAGCCCGATGCGCGCGCCCAGCTGCGCCCCGATCACGCCGCCGAGGATCAGAAGGATCGCAAGGCCGATATCGACGGTCTGGTTCTCGTAGGCGTGCATCACCGTGGTGAAGGCCGCGACGAAGATGATCTGGAACAGCGACGTGCCCACGACCACCTTGGTCGGCATCCCCAGGATGTAGATCATCGCGGGCACCATGATGAACCCGCCACCGACGCCCATGATGGCCGCCAGCACGCCCACCGAAAGCCCGACGAGGATCGGCGGGATCACCGAGATGTAGAGCCCCGAGGTGCGGAACTTCATCTTGAAGGGCAGCGCGTGCACCCAGTTGTGCCGCCTGCGTTTCGGGGCCGTAGCACGCCGGTTGCGCAGGATCGCGCGGGTGCTTTCGACCAGCATCAGGAAGCCGATGATGCCCAGGAAAACGACGTAGCAGAGCGTCACGAGCAGATCGACCTGCCCGATGGACCGCAGGTAGGTGAAGAGCTGGACACCCAGAAGCGCGCCGATCAGACCCCCGACCAGCAGCACCCAACCCATCCTCAGGTCGACCGTCTTTCGCTTGAGATGCGCGAGCACGCCGGACACGGAGGACGCGACGATCTGGTTCGTCCCCGTCGCCACGGCCACCGCCGGCGGAATGCCGATGAAGAACAGGAGCGGCGTCATCAGAAAGCCGCCACCGACCCCGAACATGCCGGACAGGATTCCGACCAGCCCTCCGAGCCCGAAGAGCAGGAACACGTTGACCGAAACCTCGGCGATAGGAAGGTAGACCTGCATGGAACACTCCTGCGCCAAGCCACAGGATTTGTCCAGATCGCCGCCGATTACCGGAGGGAATACCTATGCGCTAACGGACAGGAAGCGGCGGATCACCCGTTCGAGCTTCTCGGCCCCCGAGACGGCCATCTTCTTGGTGTGCGCGTGGGACAGTTTCTCGTCCGACATGCCCTCGGCCATGTTGGTGATCGCCGAGATCGCGGCGACGTCCAGACCGAAGAACCGCGCGAGGATCACCTCGGGCACCGTCGACATCCCGACCGCGTCACCGCCCAGCGTGCGGATCGCCCGGATCTCGGCCGGCGTTTCGAAGGATGGCCCGGAGAACCACGCGTAGGTCCCTTCGGCGAGCGTGATCGCCTCTGCCCGGGCCGCCGCGTGCAGCCCCGCACGCATCTCGGCCGAGTAGGCATCGCCAAGCGGCACGAAACGCGCGTCGGTCGCCTCGCCGATCAGGGGATTGGCCCCGGCGAAGTTGATGTGGTCGGTGATCATCATCAACTCGCCCGGGGTCACGTCCGCCCGCGTCGACCCGGCCGCGTTGGTGAGCAGCAGGCGTTTCGCCCCCAGCTCTTTGAGCACGGCGAGCGGCATGCGCATCGCGGCCGCGTCCCCGTGTTCGTAGTAATGCGCGCGCGCCCCGAAGATCGCCACGCGGGTGCCCAGCAGGTCACCGATCACCAGCTTGGGGTTGTGCCCCGACACCCCCGGCTGCGGGAACCCGACAAGGTCGGCATACGGAATGGCCGTGCCCTCAACCGCATCGGCAAGGTGACCCAGGCCCGAGCCCAGGATCAGGCCCAGCTCGACCGGGGCGTCACCGGCCCTGTCGCGGATCGTGGCGGCGAGTGTGGTGGCGTCGGTCATCGTCCCTCCTGGCGTTTTCGCCACCCTAGTCACGGGTCGCCGTGACGGTCCAGAGGCCACGTCGCGGCAGGTGGCTCAGAGCAGGGATTTCGACATGAGGATCGCGTCGACCGGCGCCGCGCCGACGCGGGCGTAGTAGCCGGGGCGCCGCCCGGTCTCGGCCCAGCCCGCCGCGCGGTAGAGCGCCAGCGCCTGAGCGTTGTCCTGCGCGACTTCGAGAAACGCGCTTTCGCCGGCCCGGCCGCGCGCGGCCTCTTCGAACGCATCCAGAAGGGCGCGCCCCTGCCCGGCCCCTTGCGCGGCCGGATCGACGGCGATGGTCAGAAGCTCCGCCTCGCCCGCGATCACCCGGCCCAGCGCGAAGCCGTCCGGCGCATCGACGGCGAAGCCGCCCGGGCCCTCGATCAATCCGGCAATCTCCCTGACCGCCCACGCGCGGCTCGCCGGGAAGGCAGCGGCATGAATCCGGGCCATGTCTGCCGGCGTCATGGCAGTATAACGGGGGGCGGATCGCTTGCGGGCGCGGCATCGGCGCTGCGGATGTAGAGCGGCGCAGGCCGGTCGATCGAGCCGCCGGCGGCAAGGCGCCCGACGCCGATCCGCGCGATATTGGTCACGAGCCGGTCCGGCGGCAGCCCCGCCGCAATTGGCAGGTCGTCCGGCACGTCACCGGCCTCGATCAGCTCGGGCCCCGCCGCGCCATCGCCGAAGACCTGCGCATAGACCATGCCGCGGCGCGCGTCCGCCACGGCCCGGCACGGGCGTGCCAGCCCGTAGGCCTGGGCTTCGAGCACGGAAACCCCGATGGCCGGCCGGCCAAGCCCCAACGCCAGGCCGCGTGCGGCGGAGACGGCGATGCGGATGCCGGTGAAGTTCCCCGGTCCGATGCCCACGGCCACGGCCGACAGATCGTCCCAGCGCAGGCCCTGGCGCGCGAGCACCGCGTCCATGAGCGGCATCAGCCGTTCCGCCTGCCCCCGGCCCATCTCTTCCACGGCGCATTCGACGATGTCGTCGCCACAAAGCAAAGCGGCCGCGCAATGCGCGGCCGATGTGTCGAAAGCAAGAAGCGTCGGGTCAGACGGCAACGGGCCGAACCTCGGTCACTTCCGGGATGTAGTGCTTGAGCAGGTTCTCGATCCCCATCTTGAGCGTCAGGGTCGAGGACGGGCAGCCTGCACAGGCCCCCTGCATGTGCAGGTAGACCACGCCACGGTCGAAGCCGTGGAAGGTGATGTCGCCACCGTCCTGCGCCACGGCCGGGCGCACGCGGGTGTCGAGCAGGTCCTTGATCTGGACCACGATCTCGCCGTCCGGGCCGTCATGGTCGGCGTGGGCCGCCTGGCTCGCCTCTTCCCCCATGACCGGCGCGCCGGACTGGTAGTGCTCCATGATGGCGCCCAGAAGCGCGGGTTTGACGTGGTCCCACTCGATCTCGTCGGCCTTCGTCACGGTCACAAAATCGGTCCCGAAGAACACACCCGTCACCCCGTTCACGGCGAAAAGACGCTGTGCCAACGGGGACTTGCCGGCAGCCTCGGGGTTCGGGAAATCCGCGGTTCCCGCGTCCAGAACGGTCTGTCCCGGCAGGAATTTCAGGGTTGCCGGGTTCGGTGTGGATTCGGTCTGAATGAACATGTTACGTCCTTTCCTGTCGACTTCGGATATGAGCTTGGAATCGTTCCAAGTCAACCGGTGGGCCCTTTTTCTTTCCTTCACGCGAAAGTCAGCTTTAGGAGATTTCATGACCGATCACCTCAAGGGATTGATCATCACGTTCCTTGGCGTGGTCTTCATCCTGCCCGACAGCCTCATGGTGCGCCTGATCGAGACCGACGGGGTCACCGTGGCGTTCTGGAAGGCGCTGCTCGTGGCGCTGGTGCTGGGCGCGGGCTACCTGGTGCGCGACGGCGTAAGGCCGTTTCGCACCGTCTTCGCGCTGGGGCCGAAGGTCTGGGTCTATTCCGCCTGCACGGGGGCGGCGGGGACCATGTTCGTGCTCGCCGTCGCCAACACCTCGATCGCCAACGTGGTCTTCATCATCGCCGCGATGCCCCTGATGTCCGCGCTCTTCTCGCGCGTGGCCCTGGGCGAGCGGATCACCCGGCGCACGGCGCTCACGATGGCGGTGGTGCCGGTGGGCATCGGCCTCATCGCCTACGGATCGGGCGAGACGGAGGGCGCATCGCTCAAGGGCGACCTGATCGCGCTGGGGATCGTGGTGGTCTTCTCGATCGGCCTGACCATCGCGCGCAGCCTGCGCCCCGTCTCGATGGTCCCCGCGATCCCGCCGGGAATGCTGGGCGCGGCGCTGGTGCTCCTGCCCTTCGCGCAACCCTTCTCGGTTCCGGCGGACGACTGGATCTGGGTGGCGCTCCACGGCGGGTTCTTCATCGTGATCTCGACCGCGCTGCTGGCCACCGGCCCCCGCTTCCTCCCCTCTGCCGAGGTGGCGCTGCTGCTTCTCGTCGAGAGCGTCTTCGCGCCGCTCCTCGCCTGGGCGGTGATCGGGGAGGTGCCGGGAAAATGGGCGCTGATCGGCGGGGCCATCGTGATCACCGCGCTCGCGATCTCGAACGCGGTGGCGCTCATGCGCGGGCGCCGCGTGCCGGTCAAACCGGCCCCGCCGCACCTCTAGGTGATGCTCTCCAGCCGCTCCTTGGACATCTCGCCCGGAACGATGGTGAGCGGCACCGGAAGGCTCGCCGAGGCGCGCGTGAGCGCAGTGACCAGAGGCCCCGGGCCCTTCTTGCCCGATCCCGCGCCCAGCACCACGACCCCGACCTCGGGGTCCTCGTTGACCTGCGCCAGGATTTCCTCGACCGCCTCGCCCTCGCGGATGACCAGTTCCGGGTCGATCCCCTGCTTGTCGCGCATCCACTTGGCGAAGACCTCGTAATGCGCCTCGATCCGCTCGCGGGCTTCTTCGCGCATGACGGCGCCGACGCCGAGCCAGTGGTTGAACTCCTCCGGCGCGATGATCGACAGGATCTCGACCCCGCCCCCGGTGCGCGCGGCGCGCATGGCGGCGAACCGCATCGCGTTCAGGCATTCGCGGCTGTCATCCAGCACCACGAGAAACTTTCGCATGAGGCACTCCTCTCAGCGCCGCATCATGGCCGAGGGGCCGGACGCTGGCAACAACCGCTTCATCGTTCCCGAAATACTTTGGGGGAGTCGGTGATCCCCCCGGGATCACCGGCGGGGGCAAAGCCCCCTCTTCAGGGCCTCAGAGGCTCAGCGCCCAGTCCCAGTAGAGCTCGCGCGCGCGCCGGGCCATGCGCCCCTGCTGGTACATGGTCCCGTCGAACTCGGTCACCGGCGTCACCTTGTTGAGGTTGCCCGACAGGAACACCTCGTCCGCCTCGCGGAAATCGTCGAAGGACAGCACGCTTTCGTGCACCGTCACGCCGTCGGCGCGCAGGTTCTCGATGTGGCGTGCGCGGGTGATGCCCGACAGGAAGGTGCCGTTCGGGATCGGCGTGAACACCTCGCCGTCGCGGACCATGAAGACGTTGGCGCTCGCGGTTTCCGCGACGTTGCCCAGCGCGTCGGCGACCAGCGCGTTGCCGTAGCCCTTGGACCGCGCCTCGGCCAGCATGCGCGCGTTGTTGGGGTAGAGGCAGCCGGCCTTCGCGTTGACCACGGCATCCTCGAGCACCGGGCGGCGAAAGCGCGTCGTGGTGAGCGTCACCGCGGCATCGGGTGCGGCCATCGGGATTTCCTCGAGCGACACCGCGAAGCCGGTGGCGGACTGGTCGGGCAGGATGCCCAGGTAGCCGCCCTCGATCCCCCAGTACATCGGCCGCACGTAGACCGCCGCGTCCTTGGGATAGAGCGACAGCCCCTCCCACACGATCTCGAGCATTTCGTCCACGCTCACCGTCGGCTTGATCATCAGCGCTTCGGCCGAGCGGTTGACGCGCGCGAGGTGGCGGTCGAGGTCCGGGGCCATGCCATCGACGAAGCGCGCACCGTCGAAAACGGTCGTACCCAGCCAGGCGCCGTGGTCGGCCGCCTTCATCACGGGGACGTCGCCCTCGTGCCAGGTTCCCTCGAAATACGTGCGCAGATTCGTGCCCGTCGCCATGTCGCCCTCCGTCTGATCGGCGCGACCCTACGCCCGGCTTCGGGGAAGGTCCAGATGGTGGAAAAAGGGCGCCCCCGGCGGGACGACCGGGGGCGCGAGACCGCGCGCGGGCAAAAGGATTGGGACAGGCGCGCTGCCCGGCGAAAGCCCCGGTAGGGGCGGGGAATCGCGGGCAGGTCCACTCTAGGAACGGCTTGATTCCGTTTTGTGACAGCGCCGGCTCAGAGCCCGACGATCCGCGCCCCCACGCGGGCGAGCCCCTCGTCGACCAGTGCGGTCTCCTCCTCGATCAGCGACTGGTGGCGCGGGTAGATCGGGGCCGCCCGGTCGTCGAGCACGGGGACATGCCAGTTCTCGGTCGTCTCGAAGAAATGGTCGACGCCCGCGCGGCCGAATTCCGTGTGAAAGCCCTGCACAACGACGTCGAGATAGGACAGGAGCACCGGGTCGTCATCGCCGGGGACCGGGAAGCGCTCCAGGTCGACCGCGTAGATCGCGATGTCGAGCGGGCGCTCGACCGGGTGGCGCACCGCCGCGCTCGCGTCGTGGCGGGCATAGCCGCCCTCGCGTTCGTCCAGCGCGGCCCAGTCGGCCCCCGGCACGGCGGCGATCAGGCCGTCGATGTAATCCTCGGTCGCGGGGACCGCGGACAATAGGCAGCGGTCGAAGCGCGCCGACTTGCGCCAGGCCCGGCGCCAGCCGGTGACGCGGGCGGGATGCGCCTCGGGGTAGTCATGGGTGCGCCGGTTCACCAGCGAGCCATAGCCAAAGAAGAACGGATCGGACATGGCCCGTGTTCTCCCGGTCCCGGGCGCGAAACGCAAGCCTTGTGGCGGGCGGCGGCGCTGATTACCCTGCCGCTATCCGCGTTGGGAGAATCTGGCATCGCCAGTGCCGAAGGAGCAACCGCCCCGGAACCTCTCAGGCCCACGGACCTTCGCGGGACGACAGCACTCTGGAGAGTGGCGCAATGACGCCCGCCGAAGGGATAACGATCTCAGGCAGCCGGACAGAGGGGGCATCGAATGGGCCGAAACGGCCCAGCGATGCCGGGCGCGACATCCCGGTGAGGGATCGGGCGATGAGTGACTTGAAGCGGACGGGGCTTTACGAACTGCACGTTGAACTGGGCGCCAGGATGGTGCCCTTCGCCGGCTGGGAGATGCCGGTGCAATACCCGCTGGGCGTGATGAAGGAGCATCTTCACACCCGCGCCGCCGCCGGGCTCTTCGACGTGAGCCACATGGGCCAGGTGATCCTGCGCTGCCCGCCGGAGGCGCTGGAAGCGCTGGTGCCGGTGGACGTGGCCGGGCTCGCCGAAGGGCGGCAGCGCTACGGTCTGTTCACCGACGAGAGCGGCGGCATCCTCGACGACCTGATGATCGCCAACCGCGGCGACCACCTGTTCCTCGTCGTGAACGCGGCGATGGCCGAGCGGGACATCGCGCACCTGCGCGAACACTTGGGCGACGCGGTGGAACCTGTCACGAATCGCGCATTACTGGCGCTTCAGGGCCCCAAAGCGGAAGAAACCCTTGCACGGATCGCACCTGGGGTGGCCGAGATGCGCTTCATGGACGTGGCGGTGATCCCCTCGGACTTCGGCGACCTCTGGGTTTCGCGCTCCGGCTACACCGGCGAGGACGGCTACGAGATCAGCGTCGAGGAGACCAACGCCGACCCTCTCGCCCGCGCGATTCTGGCGCACGACGCGGTCGAGACCATCGGCCTCGGCGCCCGCGATTCCCTGCGGCTCGAGGCAGGGCTGTGCCTTTACGGCACCGATATCGACACCACCACCACGCCGGTCGAGGCCGACCTCGGTTGGGCGATCCAGAAGGTCCGGCGCACCGAACGCACCGACTTCCCCGGCGCGGACGTGATCCTGGACCAGCTTGCAAACGGTGCGCCGCGCAAGCGGGTGGGACTCCTGCCCGAAGGGCGCGCCCCCATGCGCGCGGGCACCGTGCTCTACGCCGACGAAACGGATGCCGATCCGATCGGCACCATCACCTCCGGCGCCTTCGGCCCGTCCATCGAAGGGCCGATGTCGATGGGCTACCTGCCCGCCGACCGTGCGACCCCCGGCACCACCGTCTACGGCGACGTGCGCGGCAAACGGCGCCCCGCGACCGTGACGCCCCTGCCCTTCCGCCCCGCCACCTACAAACGCTGACCAACAGGAGAGATTGCATGAAATTCACCGAAGAACACGAATGGCTCGATGACGTGGACGGCATCGTCACCGTCGGCATCACGGCGCACGCCGCCGAGCAGCTGGGCGACATCGTCTTCGTGGAACTGCCCGACCCCGGCGCATCGGTATCCAAGGATGACGAGATCGTGGTGATCGAAAGCGTGAAGGCTGCCTCGGACATCCTCGCCCCCATCGACGGCGAGATCGTCGAGGTGAACGAAGCCATCGTGGAAGACCCGGCCAAGGTCAACGAGGACCCGGAAGGCGAAGCGTGGTTCTTCAAGATCAGGCCCGAGGACGTCTCGCAGATGGACGACCTGATGGACGAGAAAGAATACAAGGAATTCATCGGGTAACCGCGGGGGCCGGACGGCCCCGCGATGGAGGACAGCCACATGACGTTCACCCCGACCGGGTATGACCCCTACGACTTCGCCAACCGCCGCCACATCGGCCCCTCGCCCAGCGAGATGGACGAGATGCTCGCGGTGATCGGCGCGGACAGCCTCGAGGCGCTGATCGACCGGACCATCCCCGCGAGTCTCCGACAGGCCGACCCGCTCGATTTCGGCGCGGCGCTGAGCGAACGCGAGATGCTGCACCGGATGCGGGTCACCGCGGAGAAGAACGTGGTGCTGACCTCGCTCCTGGGCCAGGGCTACCACGGGACGGTCACGCCGCCCGCGATCCAGCGCAACATCCTGGAGAACCCCGCCTGGTACACGGCCTATACGCCCTACCAGCCGGAGATCAGCCAGGGCCGGCTCGAGGCCCTGCTGAACTACCAGACGATGGTGTCGGACCTCACCGGGCTCGAGATCGCCAACGCCTCGCTCCTCGACGAGGCGACCGCCTGCGCCGAGGCGATGACGATGGCCCAGCGCGTGTCCAAGTCGAAGGCCACGGGCTTCTTCGTCGACGAGAACTGCCACCCGCAGAACATCGCGGTGATGAAGACGCGGGCCGCGCCCCTTGGGATCGAGGTGATCGTGGGCGACCCCGACACGGTCGACCCCGAGGCAGTCTTCGGCGCGATCTTCCAGTATCCCGGCACCAACGGCGTGGTGCGCGATTTCACCGGCGTCATCGCGTCGCTGCACGAGGCGAAGGCGATCGGGATCGTCGCGGCCGACCCGCTTGCCCTGACCGTGCTGAAAGAGCCCGGGGCGATGGGCGCCGACATCGCGGTCGGCTCCACCCAGCGCTTCGGCGTGCCGATGGGGTACGGCGGGCCCCACGCGGCCTACATGGCCTCCAAGGACGCCTACAAGCGCGCGATGCCGGGGCGGATCGTCGGCGTCTCGATCGACGCGCGCGGCAACAAGGCCTACCGGCTCGCGCTCCAGACCCGCGAACAGCACATCCGGCGCGAAAAGGCGACATCGAACGTGTGCACCGCGCAGGCGCTGTTGGCGGTGATCGCGAGCTTCTATGCGGTCTTCCACGGCCCCGAGGGGCTGAAGGCCATCGCGCAGGACGTGCACCGCAAGGCGCTGCGCTGTGCCAAGGGGCTTGAAGCCGCCGGGTTCGAGATCGGTCCGGACGCCTTCTTCGATACCTTCACCGTCGAGGTCGGGCTCTTGCAGAAGGGCGTGATCACCGCCGCCCGGCGCGAGGGCGTGAACCTGCGTGCCGTCGGCAAGACCCGGGTGGCGATCACGATGGACGAGGCGATCAGGTCGCCCATCATCGAGGCCGTCTGGCGCGCCTTCGGGATCGAGGCGAAGGACGACCCGTCCGACACCGACTATCGCCTTCCCGATCCGATGCTGCGCGAAAGCGACTATCTCACCCACCCGGTCTTTCACATGAACCGGGCCGAGACCGAGATGATGCGCTACATGCGGCGCCTGGCCGACCGCGACCTGGCGCTCGACCGCGCGATGATACCGCTGGGTTCGTGCACGATGAAGCTCAACGCGGCGGCAGAGATGACGCCGATCAGCTGGCGCGAGCTGGCCATGCTCCACCCGCTCTGCCCCCCCGACCAGGCGCAGGGTTATGCCGAAATGATCCGCGACCTGTCCGACAAGCTCTGCACCATCACCGGTTATGACGCGATGTCGATGCAGCCCAACTCCGGCGCGCAGGGCGAATACGCGGGGCTTCTGACCATCGCCGCCTATCACGCGGCGAACGGGCAGTCGGAGCGCAACGTCTGCCTCATCCCGATGTCCGCCCACGGCACCAACCCCGCCTCGGCCCACATGGTGGGCATGGACGTGGTGGTGGTGAAGTCGGCCGAGAACGGCGACATCGACCGCGACGATTTCCGCGAGAAGGCCGCGAAGGCCGGCGACCGGCTGGCGGCCACGATGATCACCTACCCCTCCACGCACGGGGTCTTCGAGGAGACCGTGCGCGAGGTCTGCCGGATCACGCACGACAACGGCGGGCAGGTCTACATCGACGGGGCCAACCTCAACGCGCTCGTCGGGCTCGTGAAACTGGGCGAGCTGGGGGGCGACGTGAGCCACCTCAACCTGCACAAGACCTTCGCCATTCCGCACGGCGGCGGCGGCCCGGGCATGGGACCGATCGGGGTCAAGGCGCACCTCGCCGCGCACCTGCCGCCCGATCCGTTCACGGGCGCGACCGGCGCGGTGAGCGCCGCGCCCTACGGGTCGGCGTCGATCCTCGCGATTTCCTGGGCCTACGTGCTGATGATGGGCGGCGCCGGGCTGACGCAGGCGACGCGGGTTGCGATCCTGAACGCCAACTACATCGCCGCGCGCCTGAAAGGCGCCTACGACGTGCTCTACAAGGGGCCCACGGGCCAGGTCGCACACGAGTGCATCATCGACACCCGCCCCTTCGCCGACAGCGCCGGCGTCAGCGTGGACGACATCGCCAAGCGGCTGGTCGATTGCGGCTTCCACGCCCCCACGATGAGTTGGCCGGTCGCAGGCACGCTGATGGTCGAACCCACGGAATCCGAGACCAAGGCCGAACTCGACCGCTTCTGCGACGCCATGCTCGCCATCCGGGACGAGATCCGGGCGATCGAGGAGGGCACCGCCGACCGCGAGGCCAACCCGCTCAAGCACGCGCCGCACACGGTCGAGGACCTCGTGGGTGACTGGGACCGCCCCTATTCGCGTGAACAGGGCTGCTTTCCGCCGGGTGCCTTCCGGGTCGACAAGTACTGGCCCCCGGTGAACCGGGTCGACAACGCCTATGGCGACCGCAACCTGGTCTGCATCTGCCCGCCGCTCGAAGAGTACGCGGAGGCGGCCGAGTAATCCTTTCGCGAACTGGCAAAACCCGGCCCCCGTTGCTATCCCGGTCTTCGGGATCAAGGGGCCGGGGAAAGGGATGCCGGAACGAAACCGTTTCACGGGCAAGATGGAGCCGTCCATCAGGGATTACGACCTGTCGGAGGCGCTCGACCTCGTCGACCGGCGCTTCGGAATCGACACGCTCATGCGCGATCTGACGGCACCGCGCGACCGGCTCGTGGCCGCGTATTACAAGCAGTCGCGCAAGGGCTACGAGCACTACCACCGCGACGCCTCGATGCATTACGCGCTTTGCGAGGGCGAGGATTACGACCACGACGGGCTCTACGCGCAGGCCCGCGCGGTGATCGCGCTGGCGCGCCGGACCGGGGCGAAGCGCATCCTCGAAATCGGCTGCGGACAGGCGTTCAATGCGCGCCACGTGGCGCAGGAGCTGCCGGGGGTGGAGGTCATGGGCCTCGACCTGATGCAGGACCACGCGGACCGCGCCAACGCCCGCGCGGCCGAGGCGGGGCTCTCCAACTTCCACGCGGCGCAGGGCAGCTTCACCGCGTTCCCGCAGGACGCCGGACAGTTCGACATCATCTTCGCGGTCGAAACGCTGTGCTACGCGGACCGGGACGAGATCGACAGTATCGCGGGCCATCTCTTCGACCACCTCGTCCCCGGCGGGCATTTCATGATGCATGACGGGATCCGAAAGGCGGACTGGGACGACTACCCCAGGGATCTGCAGACCGCGCATGTCCTGAACGAGCTCTGCATGGCGGTCACCAACGACTTCTTCTCCGAGGGCGAATGGGAGGCGGCGCTCGTGCGCGCCGGTTTCGTCGACATCACGACCGAGGACCTGTCGCAGCAGACGCTGGGCACGGTGCGCCGGATCGCCCGGATGGGGGTGCTCTACACCACTCGGTGGAAATACCGGCTGATGATGCGCTTCGTGCCGAAATACCTCGCCCGCAATTCCGTCTCGGGCCTCTTGTCGATCTTCGCGCTCTTCGGAAGCGCGAAGGAGCCCGATGTCCGCAAGGGGATCGTCAAGTACCTGCTGGTGACGGCGCGCAAGCCGGAGTGACGCTCAGCGCCCCGCGGAGCGTTTGAACAGAGTGGGCCAGCTCGAGAGCTTCGTGGCCATGCGCACCATCGCGTGCCGCGCCATGCGCCGTTCGATCTCGGCATAGGTGGCCTTGCCGCTCACCACCTCGAACAACGCGTCACGCAGGCGGGTGGAGGTCGCGAGCTTTTCCTTGAACATCGCCCGCGTGCGCGACCCGTAGGCGATGACGCGCAGGCGGCGCACGTTGGCAAGGTCCGCCTGAATCGGTTTCACCCGCGGGAAATAGGCCCGGTCGGCGCGCTCCGGCCGCCCCTCCCCGATCACCTGCGCGGCAGCATCGGCGGCATGCGCGCCGCTTTCCATCGCCAGCGCGATCCCTTCCCCGGTGATCGCGTCGACGAACCCTGCCGCATCGCCCGCAAGCAGGATGTTGCCGCGCCCCGGCTTTTCCTTGAAGTCGCCGAAGGGAATATGCGCGCCCTTGATCTTCACGCTGGCCGGGTCCACCCCCTCGTGCGCGAGGTAGCGCTCCATCCGCGCGCGCAGGTCCTGGTCGAGACCCCGGATCGATACCACCCCGATGGTCTGGCTCGTCGCCTTGGGGAAGTTCCAGCCGTAGCCCCAGCGCACGATCCCGAAGTCGATGGACATCCGCGTGTCGTCTGCATTGGTGGCCGGCACCTCGGCCTCGTAGGCGAAGCCGATCGTGTCGGTGTCGAACGCCTTGCCGAAAAGGTGCCGCGCCACCGGGCTTGCCACCCCGTCCGCGCCGATCAAGACCTTGAAGCCGACCGCTTCACCGCCGTCGAGCCGCAGCCGGTTCTCCCTGTCCCGGATCTCCGCCACGCGCGTGCCTTCGCGGATCTCTGCGCCGGCAGAACGCGCGAGATCGACGAGCCAGTGATCGAAATCCTCGCGGAAAGTGTACTTGAACGGGTAGGGCTGATCGAAATCGGCCAGGTGTTCGCCGTCCCAGCGAAAACCCATCTTCGTGGAGCTGAGCGTGATCCCGGCCGGCATCTCGGCATCGAAGATATCGCGCAGCGCCTGCTGGCTGCGTGGCGTGATGCCGGCCCCGCAGAGCTTGGGACGGGGAAAGGTCGCCTTGTCGATGACGAGCACCGACAGCCCCGCCCGGCGCGCGCGTATCGCGGCAGAGGTCCCGGCCGGGCCGGCCCCCAGCACGATCACGTCATAGCTGTTCGGATCGCCCATCTGCGCCCCGTTGTCTCGGCTCACCGCGTTCTACGGGAAATGTCCTCTGCCGAGAAGGCGATATCGCGCGCCGCCAGCCAGGCGGCGAAGCGCGTGACCTTCTCGTCCAGGCTACAGGTCGCGGGGGCCCGGTCGAGCTCGCGCTGGTACGCCTCGCGCAGGCGAAGCTGCTCGTCGCCCGGCACCTCGGTCCATTTTCTCATTCCGGCGCCTTTCACGCTTGAAACCCGGTGCGAGCGATATACATATTCATACAAATGAATGCAAAGGGACGCCTCCGATGAGCAAATTCGTGAAACTCACCTGCCTCGACTGCGGCAGCCTCAACCGCGCACCGGAAGACAAGCTGGGCGCGGGTCCGAAGTGCGGCACCTGCGGGGCCAAGCTGACCGACGGCAAGGTGCGCGAACTCGATCCGCAGACGCTCGCGAAGGCATCGAAGTCGGACGGCCTGCCGCTTCTCGTGGATTTCTGGGCGCCCTGGTGCGGCCCCTGCCGGATGATGGCGCCGGAATTCCAGAAGGCGGCGAAAGCGCTCGCCCCGAACGCCCGGCTCGCCAAGATCAACACCGAGGATTTCCCGAACGTCTCGATGAAGAACAACATCCGCGGCATCCCGGCGCTGATCCTTTACCAGAACGGACGCGAAGTGGCCCGCCAGGCCGGCGCGATGCCCGCGAAATCCATCGAGGACTTCGTGCGCTCGCACGCGAAAGTCGGCGCCTGAAAACAGGCAAATCCCGCTTGACACCAAGGCCGGAAACAGCCAGATAGCGCAGCGTTGGGGCCGTAGCTCAGTTGGGAGAGCGCGTCGTTCGCAATGACGAGGTCAGGGGTTCGATTCCCCTCGGCTCCACCAAATTCCCACCCTTTCCATCACACCGTCAATCGGCCCGGGCCGGACCGTTCCCGAGTTGAGAGATCACGTAGCCGCCCGGATAGGTCGGGCGCTTGCGGGCGGTGATGAGGCGGGGGGTTTTGCGGCGCGGCAGGCGGCGCAGGATGGCCGCGCGCAGTTTCATGGCCCGCAACACGGCCCGGCGTACCGCGGGTCGTGGCGGCTCGTACCCCATCGCGGCCAGGAGCGGTTCGTCCATCAGCGACAGGGCAACGGGGTGGCCGAGGCGAAACAACGGACGCGGCAGGTAGAACCCCAGAAGCAGGTCGAGCGAGGCATCGGCGATCCGCTTGTTCGAGCGCGCGAAACGGAAGTGGCGTTCCTCGTACTCGCGGTTCAGCCGGTCGAACCCCTCGTAATCGCGCGGACTGCCCGCGATCCCCATACGTTCGCCCAGCGCGCGGTAATAGTTCGTCCAGGCGCGGATCTCTTCCGGCGTGAAGGGGCGTTTGCCGTGGCGCGCGCACCAGCGAACGGGTTCGCACACGAAGGTCGACAGGACGTAGAGCATATCGTCGTTCGAAATCCGGAAGCGCCCGTGGATCGCGTTGATGCGGTCGACCGCTTCGCGCCCGCGCGGCGAGTCGAGCCCGTGCTCCATCGGTTCGGACAGCAGAAGCTCGGTGTCGTCGTAGCGCTTGCGCGGCTCGGTTTCGAACTTGCCGGTGCGCGCCAGCAGGCCCGAGATCGACGGCACGGCGTAGGTCCGAAACAGCGCGAATTCCAGCGCCCGTTCGATGTCCCAGGCGAACTCGATGGCCCCCAGCCACCGCGCGATGGCTTCGTACTCCGTATCCGGGTCGCGGCCCAGGCCGCTGTCCTGCGTGATGGTCATGCGCCTTGTCCCGTGGCTCGTCGCCAGTGTCGCCCCGGCCGGCCGGCAACACAAGTGCGCACCACGATTGAACAATCGCGATCTTTCAAGGCGGGAACACCTGCATTCCGTGTTCCCGCCTTTCAGTTTCCCTGCATTGTGCCGGAAACGGCCGCTCAGCCGTCCTGGCGGATGCGCGCGTTGGTCGGGTCGTGTGGGCTGTCCTCGACGATCTCCGCGTCCCAGAGCCTGTTCTGCATCTTGACCTTGAGCCTGGTGCCCACCTCCGCCTTGTCCGGCTGGACATAGCCCATCCCGATCGACTTGCCGAAAGCTACCGCGTAGCCGCCCGAGGTGAGGCGCCCGACGCGGGTGTCGCCATCGTAAAGCGCCTCGCGCCCCCAGGGGTCCGCATCCTCCGGCCCGTCGATGAGAAGGGTCACGCATTTCGACCGGATCCCCGTGTCGATCATGGCGGCCTTGCCGTGGAACTCCTTGTCGAGATCGACGAAGCGGTCGAGCCCCGCCTCGAGCGGCGTGGCATCCCGGCCAAGCTCGGTCCCGAAGGCGCGGTAGCTCTTCTCCTGCCGGAGCCAGTTCTGCGCCCGCGCGCCCACCAGCTTCATCCCGTGCTTCTCACCCGCTTCCATCAGGCGGTCCCAGAGGTAGTTCTGCATCTCGATCGGATGATGAAGCTCCCACCCCAGCTCGCCCGTGTAGGCGACGCGCACGGCGTTCACCGGGCACATCTTGAGCTCGATCTTGCGCATCGACAGCCACGGGAACCGCTTGTTCGACAGCGCGGTCTCCGGGTCGGCATCGACGATCAGTTCCTTGAGAATGTCGCGGGCCTTCGGGCCGGCCAGCGCGAAGACGCCCTGGCGGGTGGTCCAGTCCTCCACCTCGATCCGGCCGAACTCCGGCTCCTTGTCCTCGACCGCCTTCATGAGGAAATCCTCGTCATAGGCGTGCAGACCGCCCGACGAGATCAGCATGAAGCGATCCTCGGCCTCGCGGATGATGGTGTATTCCGTGCGCGTCGTGCCCGCATCGGTCAGCGCGTAGGTCAGGTTGATGCGCCCGACCTTCGGCAGCCGGTTGGTGGTGAACCAGTCGAGGAACGCTGCCGCCCCCGGCCCCTTCACGAGGTGCTTGGCGAAAGCAGAGGCGTCGATGAGACCCGCGGTGGTGCGCACCGCGTCGGCCTCGTCCCTGGCGTATTGCCACCAGCCGCCCCGGCGGAAGGACCGCGACGCGTGGTCGAAATCCTCGGGGGCATCGACGGGGCCGTAGTAGTTCGGACGCTCGAAGCCGTTGACGACACCGAACTGCGCGCCGAGCGCCTTCTGCCGGTCATAGGCCGGCGCGGTGCGCAGCGGACGGCAGGCTTCGCGCTCTTCGTCCGGGTGGTGCAGGATGTAGACGTGGGAATAGGCTTCCTCGTTCTTGCGCGCCCCGTACTCGGTCGTCATCCAGTCCTGGCCGTAACGCTTGGGGTCAAGGCTGGCCATGTCGATCTCGGCCTCGCCCTCGACCATCATCTGGGCGAGGTAATAACCGGTGCCGCCGGCGGCCGTGATCCCGAAAGAGAAGCCTTCGGCGAGCCACATGTTGCGCAGGCCCGGCGCGGGACCGACGAGCGGGTTTCCGTCGGGCGTGTAGCAGATCGGGCCGTTGTAGTCGTCCTTCAGACCCACGGTTTCCGAGGACGGGATGCGGTGGATCATCGACATGTATTCTTCCTCGATCCGGTCGAGATCGAGCGGGAACAGGTCGGCGCGGAAGCTGTCGGGCACGCCGTGCTCGAAGCGCGCGGGCGCCCCTTCCTCGTAAGGTCCGAGGATCCAGCCGCCGCGCTCCTCGCGCACGTACCACTTGGCATCCGCATCACGCAGAACCGGGTGCTGCTCGTGGGACTTGCGGTACTCGACGAGTGCCGGGTCGGGTTCGGTCACGATGAACTGGTGCTCGACCGGGATCGCCGGCATCTTGATGCCCAGGAGCTGCGCGGTGCGTTGCGCGTGGTTGCCGGTGGCGGTGACGACATGCTCGGCGTGGATTTCGAACTCTTCCTCGGTGCCGATCAGGTTGCCGCCCTTCTCTCCCATGATGCGGCCCTTGACGATCCAGTGGTCGCCCGCCCATTCGTAGCTGTCCACCTGCCGCTTGCGCAAGATCTCGACCCCACGCTGGCGCGCACCCTTGGCCATCGCCATCGTCACGTCGGCCGGGTTGATATAGCCATCAGTCGGATGGAAGATCGCGCCCTTCAGGTCGTCGGTATGGACCAGCGGCCAGCGGTCCTTGATCTGCGCGGGCGTCATCCATTCGTAGGGAACGCCCACCGTCTCGGCGGTCGAGGCATAGAGCTCGTACTCGTCCATCCGCTCCTGCGTCTGCGCCATCCGCAGGTTGCCGACGACGAAGAACCCGGCGTCGAGCCCGGTCTCTTCTTCCAGCGTCTTGTAGAACTTCACCGAGTAATCGTGGATGTGGCTCGTCGCGTAGCTCATGTTGAAGAGCGGCAGAAGGCCGGCCGCGTGCCAGGTCGACCCCGAGGTCAGCTCGTCGCGTTCCAGCAGGACGACATCCGACCATCCCGCCTTCGCCAGGTGATAGGCGATCGAGGTGCCGACCGCACCGCCACCGACAACCAGTGCTTTCACATGTTTCGCCATCGTGCGACTCCCTTGACCGTCCGGCCACACAATGGCTGATCAAACTGCGCGGTGTCCCACTGGCCCGACGATTTGCGGCGCGAAAACGACCTAGCGGGCGCTGCGTTTCAGGAAATTGTCGACCGGGAGAACGGGGCGCAGGATGTCGGCCAGCTCGTCCAGCTTGGGGTCCTCGGGATCGAAGAGCGCGTAGCAGACGAAATCCTCGACGATTGCCGCCTGCTGTTCGTAGCCGAAGGACAGGAACTCCTGCGCGCCCTCCGATTCCCACCAATAGGGATCACGCGATTCGATGCTCTCATTTCCCGCGGCCAGCGGCGAGTAATTCGTGCGGTCCCGGTTCTGCCATTGCCAGACATGCACCAGTTCATGCGCCATCAGCACGGTGTCCGGATAGAGCGCACGCTCGGGCAGGCCCATGAAGGCGTCGTGCGGATACCAGCGATAGGAATAGTAGATGTCGTCGCCCAGCACGAAGGCCGCCGGCCAGCGCCAGTACTTGCGCGGGTTGGGCTTGCGCACGCAAAGATCCTCGGGCGGTTCGCGCGGCTCCGGGTCCTGGGCCGCCTCCCCCTTTGCAGCCGCGGGCCGGGCGTCCTTCACGGGCAGCGGCAGCACGCCCACGCCCGCCAGCACTTCGATCTCTTCTGTCTCCAGCGTGTCGCCGAAGAGGGTGCGCGCGAAGACCGTCTCGTTCGGGGTCAGAGACCGGGAACACCCGGCGACAAGCGCGAGAGCGGCAAGACCGAAGACAAGGGGAGCGCGCACGGGGACACCTCGAAGACTGCTCGTTTCGCGAAGCCTAACCGATTTGGCCCCGGTTGAAAGGTGGTTCGGGTCAGCCGCGCGGGTTGATGAGCCGCGCGACCACGCTTTCGTGCGTGACCCGGCCGATGGGTGTGCCGTCCTCCGTCACGGCGAGCGCATCGGTCGTGGCGAGGCGCGACATGACTTCCTGCACCTTGGTGTCCGCCGCGATCTCGCCCTCTGCCTCCCCGGGTTCCATCACGTCGCGCGCGGTGAGCACGCCGAGCGGGTTCATGTGGGCCACGAAATCGGCGACGTAGTCGTTGGCGGGCGCGGTGAAGATGTCGCGCGGCGTGCCGCACTGGACGATCCGCCCGCCCTCCATGATCGCGATCCGGTCGCCGATCTTGAACGCCTCGTCGAGGTCGTGGCTGACGAAGATGATGGTACAGCGGAACTTCTGCTGGAGGTCGAGAAGCTCGTCCTGAAGCCGCGTGCGGATCAGCGGGTCGAGCGCGGAATAGGGCTCGTCCATCAAGAGGATCGGCGCACCGGTGCAGAAGGCGCGGGCGAGGCCCACGCGCTGCTGCATCCCGCCCGACAGCTCGCTCACCATCCGGTCCGCCCAGTCGGTCAGGCCCACGATGTCGAGCTGCTCGTCCACCTTGGCCTTGCGCTCCGCCTTCGACTGACCGCCGAGTTCGAGCCCGAGCCCGACGTTGTCGCGCACCGTGCGCCAGGGCAGCAGGCCGAACTGCTGGAACACCATCGAGACCTTGTTGAGCCGCATGTGGCGTAGGGTGGCCGCGTCCGCATGGGTCACGTCCACCATCCGCTCCCCGTCCGACACGTGCACCGCGCCACGCACCACGGGGTTCAACCCGTTGACGGCCCGCAGGAGCGTTGATTTGCCGGAGCCCGACAGCCCCATGAGCACGAGGATTTCGCCCTCGGCCACCTCGAGCGAACAATCGTGGACGCCCAGCACCTGGCCGGTCGCCTCCTGCACGGCCGCGCGGTCCTGCCCCTCGTCCATCAGCGGCAGCGCGCTTTCGGGCGCGTCGCCGAAGACGATGGACACCTTGTCGAAAACGACGGTTCCGGTCATTTGCGCTCGATCCTCAGCATCCGGTCAAGGATGATCGCCACGACGACGATCACGAACCCGCTCTCGAACCCGAGCGCGGTGTTCACCTGGTTCAGCGCCCGCACCACCGGCACGCCCAACCCGTCAGCGCCCACGAGCGCGGCGATCACCACCATCGAGAGCGACAGCATGATCGTCTGATTGAGCCCGGTCATGATCTGCGGCAGCGCGTAGGGCAGTTCCACCTTCCACAGAAGCTGGCGCCCGGTCGCCCCGAAGGCCTGCGCGGCCTCCTTGAGCGGCAGCGGCGTGGAGCTGATGCCGAGGTGGGTGAGCCGGATCGGCGCGGGCAGCACGAAAATCACCGTGGCGAGCAGCCCGGGCACCATCCCGATGCCGAAGAACACGATGGCCGGGATCAGGTAGACGAAGGTGGGCAGCGTCTGCATCAGGTCGAGCACGGGGCGCATGGCGGCGTAGAGGCGCGGCCGGTGCGCCGCCGCGATCCCGATGGGCACGCCGATCGTCATGCAGACCACGCAGGCCGACAGGACCAGCGTGAGGCTTTCGGTCGTCTCCTCCCAATAGCCCTGGTTGAGGATGAAGAGAAACCCGACGACGACGAAGCCCGCGATCTTCCAGTTACGCTGGAGCGCCCAGGTCAACGCACCGAAGACGAGGACCACCAACAGCGCGGGCGGGGTCTGAAGGCCCCACAGGATGCCCTCGATCATCGCTTCGCCCACGATGGCGATCCAGTCGAAGACCGGTCCGCCCACGTCCTGCAACCAGTCGAAGGCGGTCCGTGCCGCCTGCCCGACCGGGATTTTCGTGTCCTCGATCCAGTCCATCAGTCCCCTTACCGCGCCACGTCCGCCGCCGTGCCGATCCATGTGTAGTCGAACAGAACCCTTTCCGCACCATCGACCAGAACTTCGCGGCTGGCGAGCACGAGCCGCAGGGCCGGGGCGTAGGAATGTTCGAAAGTTGTGATTTCACTATCGGAAGCGCGCAGTTCGCGCACTGTCCAGGTATCGTATGTGCAATTCAGGATCTCGGCCTGCCCTGCGCCGCGATAGATGAAGAGAAGATCGCGGCGCCGGTCGCCCTCGGTCTCGGAGGTGATCAGCGCCGACAATCGCGCCTCGCCCGCCCGGTCGAGATCGTCCAGAGCGGCGACATCCGCGTCGTAGGTCAGGATCGAGCGGCCTTCGACCCGGTCGATGAGCGCCGGCGTCAGCACGTGATCGGCGACCCTCGCCTCGACCTTGTTGCCCGCCCCCGGCGTGCGCGTGAGGCGCACCTCGCGCAGACCGCGTGCGGTCAGGTCGAAATCGGCCCGGATGAAGGTGGGCTCGTTCTGGACCAGGATGACACCGGCGGGCAGGTCCGCCGCCGTCGGACAGGTGGCGAGCGCCGGTGAGGCCAGGCAGGTGAGAAGCGCGATCAGACGCATGGAAATGGGCGGCCACGCGACGCGGCCGCCCGTCCGGATCACTCGAGCGCCGCCGACACGGCTTCGACCGCGTCACCGCCATCTGTGGTGGTCACACCTTCGAGCCACGGCTGCCAGGCATCCGGGTTCGCGGAAAGCCAGTCCTTCGCAGCCTCGGTCGGGTCGGTGCCCTCGTTCAGGATCGCGCCCATGATCTCGTTCTCCATCGCGAGCGAGAACTTCAGGTTGTCAAGGAACGCCCCCACGTTCGGGCAATCCTCGGAGAACCCGGCACGCGTGTTGGTATAGACCGTGGCACCGCCCAGGTTCGGACCGAAGTAGTCGTCACCCCCGGTGAGATAGCCCATGTCGAAATTGGCGTTCATCGGGTGCGGCTCCCAGCCGAGGAACACGATCGGCTCGTCGCGGCCCGTGGCGCGGTCCACCTGCGCGAGCATCCCCTGCTCGGAGCTTTCGACCACCTCGAAGCCGCTCAGGCCGAAAGCATCGCCCTCGATCATGTCCATGATCAGGCGGTTGCCGTCGTTGCCCGGCTCGATGCCGTAGATCTTGCCCTCGAGCGCGTCGCGGTGCTCGGCGATGTCCGAGAAATCGGCGATGCCGAGATCCTGCGCCGGCTTGTTCACGGCAAGCGTGTATTTCGCGCCTTCGAGGTTCTCGCGCACCGTCACGACCGTGCCCGCCTCGCGGTAGGGGGCGATATCGCCCTCCATCGTGGGCATCCAGTTGCCCAGGAACACGTCGATGTCGCCATCGGCCATCGAGGTATAGGTCACCGGCACCGACAAGACCTTGATGTCGGTCTCGTAGCCCAGCGCGTCGAGCACGAAGGTCGTGGCCGCCGTGGTCGCGGTGATGTCCGTCCAGCCGACATCGGAAAACACGATCTCCTCGCACTGGACCTGGGCCAGCGCGGGGCCGGCGAAGGCCGCGAGCGCAATGGCGGACAATGTGGTCTTCATGGTCATGGTGTTGCTCCCTGTTTTTCTTGTTCGCAACGGTCGCCCCGTGGCAGGGCGCCGGTCCTTGGCTGTGGGTGAGACTATACCCGAGCGCCCCCAGATCAAACACACGATTGGATTTGACGTGGGGGACGCCGCCCCTGTGCCCCGCTGCACATCTCTTTCGCGCCGCTTTCGCCCCCGAAGCATCGCTGCACACTGGCAAAGCGGCGTCACGGGGCCTAATTAGCGGGCATGACCGATGATCTGTCCCTCGACGCCCGCGACGGGCTCCCGCCCGAGATGAAGGTGCTTCTCGAAACCTACCCCCGCGAGACGTGGGAAGGGCATCCGAACTTCCAGGGGCTGACCGCCTTCTGGCTCCAGATGCACGGCAAGTTCCGCGCGGTGCAGACCGAGCTTCTGCAACTCACGCAGGACTTCCTCGACGGCAAGACCGATCCAATGCGCTACGGCGCGGCGACGTCGCGGTATTCGGGCTTCTTCCTCGAGGGGCTGCATGGCCATCACAACATCGAGGACCACCATTACTTCCCCCTGATGGTCGCGCTCGACGACCGGGTGGCACGGGCCTTCGACCTGCTGGACGCCGACCATCACGCGCTGTCCCATCACATGAACGCCCTGGCGGACGCGACGAACGCGGTGCTGCGCCCGCTTCAGAACGGCGAGGACGCGCGCGACCCGGCGGGCAAGCTCCACGGCGTGCAGAGCGACTTCCAGACCTTCCTCGACCGACACCTCACGGACGAAGAGGACGTGATCGTGCCGCTGATCCTCGAATACGGCGACAATTTTCACTGATTTGATCCGGGTCAATGTAGCGCGCGCCGCGCGGTGCCAATCCTTCGGCATACGCTGACAGGAGACAGACATGACCCACACGCCGCACGAACTGCACGAGGAATTCCCCGAGCTCGCCGACAAGATCACGGCGCTCAAGTCCTCGGACCCGCATTTCGCGAAACTGGCCGACGAATACCACGAGGTGAACCGCGCCGTGCACCGCGCGGAAACCAACGTGGAGCCGACCGACCAGTTCAACGAGGAAGAGATGCGCAAGGAGCGCGCCCGGTTGAAGGACGAGCTCTACAAGTTGCTGACGACGGACGCGTAACGCGCCGAAGCGACGACAGAACCCCGGCCCGAACGGCCGGGGTTTTTCATTCCTGCTCGTCGACCTCTTCGGGCGCCTTGCCCTCTTCGACGACCTGTTCGAAACGTTCGAAGAAGCTGTCGACCATCTTCTTGGCGAACCCGTTGACCACGCGGCTGCCCAGCTGGGCCAGCTTGCCGCCCACCTTGGCCTCGACCTCGTAGGACAACTCCGTGCCACCCTCGACATCGGCCAGCGACACGTCGGCGCCGCCCTTGGCGAAGCCGGCAACGCCGCCCTTGCCTTCGCCGACAAGGCGATAACCGTTCGGCGCGTCGACGTTCTCCAGCGTGACCGAGCCCTTGAAGGTCGCCTTCACCGGGCCGACCTTCTGCTTCACGACCGCCTCGAACCCCTCCTCGGGCGACCCGGTCAGCTCCTGGCAGCCGTCGATGCAGGCCTTCAGGGTTTCGGCGTCGTTCAGGTGACGCCAGACCGTGTCCCGATCCGCCGAAATGGTGCGGCTGCCCGACATTTCCATGATGCATCTCCCTGTAGCGCGCCCGCACGTTAGAGCGGGGATGGCGCCGGGTAAACCCGGTTCCCTAGCGCGCGATTTCGTACGGCAGCACCCCGCGATGATCCGGGTCGACACGGAGTTTGCGCTCCAGCGGCGGGACCGAGCGCTGGTGGCAATCGGGCCGTTCACAGATCCGGCAAGAGATCCCGATCGGCTCGAAGGCGGCGGCGTTGGTCACGTCCAGGTCGTCGGCGTAGACGAGCGACCCGGCATGGCGGACCTCGCACCCCAGCGAAATCGCGTAGCGCCGGATGGGCGCCTTGAAGCTGCCCCCGGATTTCGACACGTCGCGGGCGAGCGAGATATAGCGCACCCCGTCCGGCGTCTCGGCCAGCTGGCGCAGGAACTGCCCCGGCGTCTCGAAGGCGCGGTGGACGTTCCAGAGGGGACAGGCGCCCCCGAAGCGGGCGAATTGCAGCCGTGTCGCGGAGTGGCGTTTCGTGATCGTGCCGGCCTGGTCGACGCGCACGAAGAAGAACGGGATACCCTTGGCGCCGGGACGCTGGAGGGTGGAAAGCCGATGGGCCACCTGCTCGATCGAGGCGCCGAAGAGATCGGCGAGCCGCTCCACGTCGTGGCGCGTCTCCTGTGCGGCGGCATGGAACCGGCCGTAGGGCAGCAGCGCTGCCCCCGCGAAGTAGTTGGCAAGCCCGATCTTGGCGATCGCGCGGGCCGCGTCGGACTGGAACCGTGCGAAGTCGAGCGTGGCTTCGAGCAGGTCATCCTGCGCGATGAGTGCCACCTGGTGGAGAAGCTGGAAGCGCCGCGTTGCGGGTGAGGCGAGCGCGGACAACGTGATCGTCGCCGCCTCCGCGTCGTAGCCGCGGATCTGCTCGGTATCCGACAGCACCACCCGGATGCCGCGCCGCGCGAGCAGGGCTTCGGCCGCGGCCTCCGGCGTCGCATCGCGCACGAAGGTTTCAGCTGCCCGGTCCACGGCGTCGATGTAGTTGTCGCAATAATGGAAGAAGTCGCGCACCTCTTCCCAGGGGCTCGTCTGCACCGATCCACCTTCGCGCCCCAACGCTTCGTCGAGCGAGGCGAGGCGTTCGTGCCCCTGCCGGTAGGCGCGGTGAATTTCGAGGAAAGCGCGCGCCAGTGCCGGCGCGTTCGAGGCCACGAGCCGCAGGTCGGCCACCGGCGGGGCCACGTCGGCGAACACCGGGTCGGCCAGTGCCTCGCGCATGTCGACGACCAGCCGCTCCGCGTCCCCCGTCGACAATTCCGCCACGTCGAAGCCGAATTCCTGCGCCAGAGCCAGCACCACCCCGGTCGAGACGGGGCGGTTGTTGTTCTCCATCTGGTTCAGGTAGGGCAACGAAACGCCCAGCTTCTCGGCGAACGCCTTCTGCGTCAGGCCAAGCCGCGTGCGCGTTTCACGCAGCTTGACGCCGGCATAGAGTTTCTGGGTCGCCATTGCGCCACCTCCCTTTTGCAAAGCCGATGATTAGCCTTTGCAAAGGGGTGCGGCAAGCCTATGCGGTGACGCGAAGCTGCCGCTCGCGCCGGATGACCACGAGGATCGAGGCGATCGAGAGAGCGCCGGAGAGCAGCATCATCACGAGCAGCGGATCGGGGCCGCTTTCGACCGTGAGCCGCGTGCCCACGAAGGCCGAGATCGCTGCCCCGCCGCCGATCATCATCGCGCCGCCCAGGCCCGAGGCACTGCCGGCCAGCTCCGGACGCACGGACATGAGGCCGCTGTTGGCATTCGGGAGCGTCAGGCCATTGCCCAGGCCCACCAACGACATCAGGCCGAAGAAGACCCACGGGGTGCGAAAGCCCAGACCTTCCGCCAGAAGCGACAGGGTAAGACCACAGACGAGGGTCATGCCGCCGAAAAGGATCATCTTGTTGAGACCGAGGCTCACCGAGTAGCGCCCGGCGATGAAGTTCCCGACGAGGTAGCCGACCGCGGGCATCCCGAGGAGCAGGCCCAGCATCCCGGATTCCAGCCCGAAGATCTCGCTTCCCACGAACGGCGCGCCGCCCAGGTAGGCAAAGAAGCAGCCCGAAGCGAACATCGCCGACAGGCTGTAGCCCCAGAAGCGCGGCGACCGCAGGAGGTCCGGGTAGGCGCGAAGCTGTTCGCGGAAGCTGCCATGTCCGCTCAGTCGCGTCTCCCCAAGGTCACGCCACATGAGCCACAGCACGGCGAGGCCGAGGATGACCTGCAGCCAGAACGCCGAGGTCCAGCCGAAAGTCGCGCCCAGGAAGCCCCCGATCGCCGGGGCGATCATCGGGACGAGCGACATGCCCATCGTCACGTAGGCGATCATGGAGGCCGCCTGTTCGGCCGGCACCATATCGCGTACGACGGCGCGGCTGAGGATCATCCCGGTCACGACGACGGCCTGCAACATCCGGAATCCCAGGAATACGGCGATGTTCGGGGCGAAGATGCATCCGACCGTCGCCAGCAGGTAGATCGAGAAACTGGTCAGCACGACGGGCCTGCGCCCGAACCGGTCGGACAGCGGCCCCAGGATGACCTGCAGAATCGCATTCATGGCCAGGTAGATCGCCACCGACAGCTGCATGACCCGGTAATCGACGTCGAAATGGACGGCCATGTCGGGCAGCGAGGGGAGAAATACGTTCATCGACAACGCCGAAACGCCCGTCATCAAGGTGAGGGTCAGAATATGCGGCGGCGTGGTCGTGTCTAAAAATTTTACACGCGGAGCTTCAATCATGAAAATTGCGTAGGGCCAGCGCGCGGGGTTGTCGAGACTGCTTGAACAGGCGGAGAGCAAAAAAACGACCCTGCGACGAAAGTGACGCAATGTAAGATTTCTGCACCGCCGCAGTTTGCAGATATTCATTTCGCAGAAGGCCGATTTGAACGTCTTTGCAAATTCGCCGAAATCTGTTTGGGAAACCCGGGGCAAGCCGCTAGGTTGCCCCGAAATCATGGAGGGCCGCCCGATGAAAGATATCCTGCAACAGCTCGAAGATCGCCGCGCGGTCGCCCGTCTCGGCGGCGGCGAAAAGCGGATCGCGAGCCAGCACGCCAAGGGCAAGCTGACGGCGCGCGAGCGTGTCGAGGTGCTGCTCGACGAAGACAGCTTCGAGGAGTTCGATACCTTCAAGGCGCACCGCTGCCATGACTTCGACATGCAGGAGAACCAGTTTCCCGGCGACGGGGTCATCACCGGCTGGGGCACGATCAACGGCCGCCTCGTCTATGTCTTCAGCCAGGATTTCACCGTCTTCGGCGGCTCGCTGTCCGAAACCCACGCCGAGAAGATCTGCAAGATCATGGACATGGCCGTGCAGAACGGCGCGCCGGTCATCGGCCTGAACGACTCCGGCGGCGCGCGCATCCAGGAAGGTGTGGCATCGCTCGCGGGTTACGCCGAGGTGTTCCAGCGCAACATCATGGCCTCGGGTGTCGTGCCGCAGATCTCGGTCATCATGGGCCCCTGCGCGGGTGGCGCGGTCTATTCGCCCGCCATGACCGACTTCATCTTCATGGTGAAGGAATCGTCCTACATGTTCGTCACGGGCCCCGACGTCGTGAAGACGGTCACGAACGAGGTGGTGACGGCCGAAGAACTTGGCGGCGCCTCCACCCACACCAAGAAGTCCTCCGTCGCGGACGCGGCCTTCGAAAACGACGTGGAAGCACTCTTCGAAGTGCGCCGGCTGGTCGACTACCTGCCGCTCAACAACCGCGACAAGGCCCCGGTGCGCCCGTTCTTCGACGAGCCCGGCCGGCTCGACCATTCGCTCGACACGCTGGTGCCGGACAACGCCAACACGCCCTACGACATGAAGGAACTCATCGTCAAAACGGCGGACGAGGGCGATTTCTACGAGATCCAGGAGGATTTCGCGAAGAACATCATCACCGGCTTCATCCGGCTCGAGGGTCAGACCGTCGGCGTGGTCGCCAACCAGCCGATGGTGCTGGCCGGCTGCCTCGACATCGACAGCTCGCGCAAGGCCGCACGCTTCGTGCGCTTCTGCGATGCCTTCGAGATCCCGCTCCTCACCTTCGTGGACGTCCCGGGCTTCCTCCCCGGCACCGGGCAGGAATACGGCGGCGTCATCAAGCACGGCGCGAAGCTGCTCTTCGCCTATGGCGAGGCGACGGTACCCAAGGTCACGGTCATCACCCGCAAGGCCTACGGCGGGGCCTACGACGTCATGGCCTCGAAGCACCTGCGCGGTGACTTCAACTACGCCTGGCCCACCGCGGAGATCGCGGTGATGGGGGCCAAGGGCGCGACCGAGATCCTCTACCGCTCCGAGCTGGGCGACCCCGACAAGATCGCTGCGCGCACGCAGGACTACGAAGACCGCTTCGCCAACCCCTTCGTGGCGGCCGAACGCGGCTTCATCGACGAGGTGATCATGCCCCACTCCACCCGCAAACGGGTGAGCCGGGCCTTCGCCTCCCTGCGCAACAAGAAGCTCCAGAACCCCTGGAAGAAACACGACAACATCCCCCTGTAAGGGGACGTCGGGAGGGACGCACGATGCGCCGCGCCACCGCAGTTCGCAGCTTGCTGGCCGCCCTCGCGGCCACGCTCGCCCTGCCCGCGCAGGCCGAGGAGGAGATCGAGCTGCCCTCCGGCCACACGGTCACGTTCCATGACGTGGTCTGGGGCGAACCCGGGGCGGCCGGGCTTACCGTCCGGTTCCGGTTCCTCGACCCCGACCTGCCCACCCGCACGAATGAAGAGGGCATGATCATCGTCACCGACGACACCGCCTTCCTGTGCGAAAGCTTCGCGCTGGATCGCATCGCCAACGGCGGGCCGCGGCCCAAGCAGATCGTGATCTCGATCTCGGACCGCCCGGTCGAATTCGGCGAACCCAACCCGGAGGCCACGCAGGTCTTCGAGGCGTATTCCTATTCCGACGGCACCTGCATCTGGGACTTCTTCTGATGGCGCTTCCATACATGACGAAACACCGTGGATTTCCCGGACGCCTGCCCGGCACGGATTTCCAGTTCACCATCCGGCGCGCCAACAAGAAGGGGGCGACGCCGATCATCCGGCGTGAACGCTACGCCGACCGCCGCCCCGCCGACAAGCGGGCCGACACCGGTTTCATGGCCGCCCTGTGGAACTACTTCGGAGAAGAGGAATTCGAGCGCGGCAATCTCGACGCCGGGCGCCTGTCCTGGCTCTTCGGGCGCGAGGTCGTGCCGGCCGAGGATCCGTTCGACCCGGAAAGCTACGAAGCGATGCTGAAGATCGACCGCGCGGCGGCCGAGGCCAGCTTCCCCGACGTGTTCGCCGATGACGACCCGTTCGGCTTCGAGGGGCTCGACGATGACGGCTGGGACGACGAATGAGCAATTTTTCGCTGGCCTGTCAGAGTTTTGCGCAATGTTTGGCGCACGCGGCGCGGACGCCGTTTTCGCCCTGTTCGACACAGACAAGCTTTGGCACGGTCGGTGACATGGCGGGCGCACTATCCCGGCGTCCCGTCTGGTTTAGTCAAACCGTTACCCTTCCCCTTCTGCCCGGGTTGGCCCCCCCAGGCCAACCCGGGATTTTCTTTGCCCCCACATCGCCGCGCGCCCGCACCCCGGTCCTGAACCGGATGCGCGCCGCGTGCGCATGCCCCGGCCGCACGGCCGGTGGCGGGGCCCCTTCACCCACACGCGGCCCCGCCGCCATCAAGACGTAAGAGAGAGGGACAGGACATGTTCAAGAAGATCCTGATTGCCAACCGGGGCGAGATCGCCTGCCGCGTGATCAAGACGGCGCGCCAGATGGGCATCCAGACGGTCGCGATCTATTCGGACGCCGACCGCAACGCGCTGCACGTCCAGATGGCGGACGAAGCGGTGCACATCGGCCCGGCGCCCGCGAACCAATCCTACATCGTCATCGACAAGGTGATGGACGCGATCCGCAAGACCGGGGCCGAAGCCGTGCACCCGGGCTACGGTTTCCTCTCGGAGAACGCGAAATTCGCCGAGGCGCTCGAGGCCGAGGGCGTCGCCTTCATCGGGCCGCCCAAACGCGCGATCGAGGCGATGGGCGACAAGATCACGTCTAAGAAGATCGCCCAGGAGGCCGAGGTGAACACCGTCCCCGGCTACATGGGCCTGATCGAGGACGCCGAGGAAGCGGTGAAGATCAGCCAGGAAATCGGATACCCGGTGATGATCAAGGCCTCCGCCGGCGGCGGCGGCAAGGGCATGCGCATCGCCTGGAACGACGACGAAGCCCGCGAGGGCTTCCAGTCCTCGAAGAACGAAGCGGCAAGCTCTTTCGGCGATGACCGTATCTTCATCGAGAAGTTCGTGACCCAACCGCGTCACATCGAGATCCAGGTGCTCTGCGACCAGCACGGCAACGGCGTCTACCTGAACGAGCGTGAATGTTCGATCCAGCGCCGGAACCAGAAGGTGATCGAGGAAGCCCCCTCCCCCTTCCTCGACAAGGAAACCCGCAAGGCGATGGGTGAGCAATCGCTCGCGCTGGCCCACGCGGTCGGCTACTCCAGCGCGGGCACGGTCGAGTTCATCGTGGACGGCGACCGCAACTTCTACTTCCTCGAGATGAACACGCGCCTCCAGGTGGAGCACCCGGTGACCGAGCTCATCACCGGCCAGGACCTTGTCGAGCACATGATCCGCGTGGCCGCCGGCGAGAAGCTTTCGATTTCGCAGAAGGACGTGAAGATCAACGGCTGGGCGATGGAAAGCCGCCTCTACGCCGAAGACCCCTACCGCAACTTCCTGCCCTCGATCGGCCGCCTCACCCGCTACCGGCCGCCCGAGGAATTCGCGGCGAAGGACCACGTGGTGCGCAACGATACCGGCGTCTACGAGGGCGGCGAGATCTCGATGTACTACGACCCGATGATCGCCAAGCTGTGCACCTGGGGTCCCGACCGGGCCACCTCGATCGAGCACATGCGCAACGCGCTGGACGGGTTCGAGCTCGAGGGCATCGGGCACAACCTGCCGTTCCTGTCGGCGGTGATGGATCACCCGAAGTTCACCTCGGGCGACATGACCACCGCCTTCATCGCCGAGGAATACCCGGACGGGTTCGACGGCGTGACGCTCGACACCGCCGTGCTCAAGCGCATCGCGGCCGCCTCGGCGGCGATGTACCGGGTCGCCGAGATCCGGCGCACCCGCATCTCCGGCACGATGGACAACCATGAACGCATGGTCGGCGCCGACTGGGTGGTGAGCCTTCAGGGCGAGAACTTCCCCGTCACCGTGGACGCGGACCGCGAAGGCTCTACCATCCGCTTCGACGACGGGTCGGACATGCGCGTGACCTCCGACTGGACACCGGGTGACCAACTGGCCCGGGTCGAGGTCGACGGAAAGCCGCTCGTCCTCAAGGTCGGCAAGATCACCAACGGCTTCCGTATCCGCAGCCGGGGCGCGGACCTCAAGGTCCACGTGCGCACCCCGCGCGTGCATGAGCTGTCGCTCCTGATGCCGGAACGCCTGCCGCCCGACACGTCGAAGATGCTGCTCTGTCCGATGCCGGGTCTCGTCGTGAAGATCGACGTGGAAGAGGGCCAGGAAGTGCAGGAAGGCCAGGCGCTCTGCACGATCGAGGCGATGAAGATGGAAAACATCCTGCGCGCCGAGAAACAGGGCATCGTGTCGAAGGTCAACGCGGGCCCCGGCGACAGCTTGGCGGTCGACGAAGTGATCATGGAGTTCGAATAAGCCCATGACCTCGCGCGGCGGACATACCCCGGTCCATCAGGGCGGCCCCGCCGTGCGCCCCGGCCCTGCGGGGACGGGGGCATGACGATGGCCCTGTCGCGCGAGGACGGCAGCACCTCGGCAGGTCGCGCGACCCTGCCGGCGCTGTCGGTGGCGAGCGTCCTGATCGTGTTCGCCGTGCTGCAAGCCTTCGTCCTGCGCCTGACCGGCGGGGCCTTCGACTATCCGCTCGACGATCCCTACATCCACCTCGCCATCGCCGAGACGATCGCCGGGGGCGGCTACGGCGTGAACGCGGGCGAGCTGTCCTCCCCCGGATCCTCGCCGCTCTTCCCCCTCCTGCTGGTCCCGTTTTCGGGCACCGAACTGCACCGCTACCTGCCGCTCTTCTGGAACGCCGTGGGCCTCGCGCTCAGCGCGTTGCTCTGGGGACGGCTCCTGTTCGAGGCCGGTTTCGCCCGCCCCGGCTGGCGCGCCTTGGGACTTGCCGCAGCGATCCTTGGTCCGCTCGCCGTGATGATGCCGATGGTCGCGTTCGTGGGGATGGAGCACGCGCTTCACGCCGCGGCGACGCTGGCGCTCCTTCTGGGCCTGTTCCGTTTCCTGCGCGACGGCTCGGGCGGCGCGCTCATCCTCGCCGGTGCCTTCTTCGGCACCGCCTTCCGGCTCGAGGGGCTGGCGCCCGGCCTCCTCGCCGCCGCCGCGCTCCTGGTGATCGGCAACCGAAAGCTGGGGATCGCCACGGCCGCGGCCGCGCTTCTGCCGGTGGCAGTCTTCACGGGCGTTCTCGTCGCGCTCGGGATGGATCCCCTGCCGTCGTCGGTTCAAACGAAGCTCGCCGTGGGATCGGCGGAGGGCCCGGGCGTCCTGCAGGAACGCCTCGCGATCTTCGCGATCAACCTCATGGGCCCCGCGGGTCTTTTCGTGGGCGCGCTCACGCTGGGATCGTTCCTGCTCTGGCGCCTCAACGACCGTGTGAAGTCGAGCCGCTGGACGCCCCTGGTCCTCGTCACCGTGCTCGCGGCCCTGGCCCACCTTGCCTTCGGGCAGATGGGCTGGCTCAACCGCTATGAGCATTACATCCTCGTGCTAACCGCCGCGACGTTCCTCGTGTTGCTGCCCATCGCCACGGGATCCCGCGGCCCCGGCCCGTTGGCCATCGGCGGGGTCGCGGCCCTGATCCTCGGCGGCGCGCTGGCCTACCGCCTGCCGATGCACGCCTTCGAGCTGCCCCCGGCCGCCCGCGCGATCCACACGCAGCAGGGCCAGATGGCCCGCTTCGCCAAGGATGTCCTCGACACGGACGTGGCGGTGAACGACCTGGGCTACGTCGCGTGGCAGAACGACAATTACGTGCTGGATCTCTGGGGCCTCGCTTCGGCCGAGGCGCGGCGCATCCGGCTATCGGACCCCGGCCCGGGGTGGACCGGCGACCTCACCGCCAAGCATGACGTGCCCGTCGCGATGGTCTACGACCACTGGTTCGAGGACGGGATCGGCGAAGACTGGGTGAAGCTCGGGGACTTCCACCTCACGATCGAAGGCGGATTCCTGGGCGGATATGCCGTGGCCTTCTACGCCACCGCGCCCGCGCATGTTGCGATGACGGCCGATGCGATCGCCGAATGGGAAAAATCCCTGCTGCCCCACAGCCGCTTCGTCTGGGCGGAGGGCATGGAACCATGATCCACGCCGACAGCCCTCAGCGCACCAGCCGCTCGTCCTGTATTTCCTGGCGCCGTACCGGCATCTTGTCGATCGAACGGGTGATCTCGCGCACGTCCCACGGGAAGGGCTTGCGCAGGTACTTCTCGCCGTCCTTGCCGATGAGCACGATCATGAAGCCGCGCGGGCGCAGTTCGGTCCGGATCGGCGACAGCGTGTCGGGGTCGGTGTCCGTGATGACGATCACGTCGCGCTTGGCCAGGTCTTCGGGCCGGTCGGCGATGAAGGACATCTGTTCGAGGAACCTCGGATCCTGCGGCGAGTCGGCGAAGACGACCAGCGGCCGCGCCTCCCACAGGTATTCCGACAATTCATGCTCCCCCGCCTCGATGATCGGCAGTTCCGGCGCTTCCTGCGCCGCCATCGCGTGGGGAGAGGCCAGCATCAACGCGGCGGCCAAGGGTGCGGCTTTGAACATCATTTCTCCTTCCCGCCTCAATATAGGCGCAGGAGAAGCCCGACAGAAGAGCCGGATCACCGGCGGATCACGAGGAGTTTGGCAATGAGCGACCAGAACGACTGGAAAGCACTGGCCGAGAAGGAGCTGCGCGGGCGCGCACTCGAAGAATTGAACTGGGAAACGCTCGAGGGCATCACGGTCAAGCCGGTCTACACCGAGGAAGACACAGCGAATCTGCCCCACATGGGCAGCCTGCCCGGATTCGGCCCCTTCACCCGGGGCGTGAAGGCCACGATGTACGCCGGCCGACCCTGGACCATCCGCCAGTACGCGGGCTTCTCCACCGCCGAGGAATCCAACGCCTTCTACCGCAAGGCTCTCGCCGCCGGGCAGCAGGGCGTGTCGGTCGCCTTCGACCTGGCCACCCACCGGGGTTACGATTCGGACCATGAGCGCGTCGTGGGCGACGTGGGCAAGGCCGGCGTCGCCATCGACAGCGTCGAGGATATGAAGATCCTCTTCGACGGCATCCCGCTTCAGGACATTTCCGTGTCGATGACGATGAACGGTGCGGTGATCCCGATCCTCGCCAACTTCATCGTCACCGGCGAGGAACAGGGCGTCGACCGCGCGCAGCTTTCGGGGACCATCCAGAACGACATCCTGAAGGAGTTCATGGTCCGCAACACCTACATCTATCCGCCCGAGCCCTCGATGCGGATCATCTCGGACATCATCGAGTACACCTCGAACGAGATGCCGCGCTTCAATTCCATCTCGATCTCCGGCTACCACATGCAGGAAGCGGGGGCGAACCTCGTGCAGGAACTGGCCTTCACCCTGGCCGACGGCAAGGAATACGTGAAAGCGGCGATGGAGGCGGGCATGGACGTGGACCGGTTCGCCGGCCGCCTGTCCTTCTTCTTCGCCATCGGCATGAACTTCTTCATGGAGGCGGCCAAGCTGCGGGCCGCGCGGCTCCTGTGGTACCGGATCATGGACGAGGTCGGCGCCAAGCAGGAACGCTCCAAGATGCTGCGCACCCACTGCCAGACCTCGGGCGTCAGCCTGCAGGAACAGGACCCCTACAACAACGTGGTGCGCACGGCCTACGAGGCGATGTCGGCGGCCCTGGGCGGCACCCAGTCGCTTCATACGAACGCGCTGGACGAGGCGATCGCGCTGCCGACCGAGTTCTCTGCCCGCATCGCGCGCAACACCCAACTCATCCTGCAGGAAGAGACCGGGATCACCAACGTGGTCGACCCGCTCGCGGGCTCCTACTACGTCGAAAGCCTCACGCACGAGCTTGCCGACAAGGCCTGGGCCCTCATCGAGGAGATCGACGAGATGGGCGGCATGACCAAGGCGGTGGCCTCCGGCATGCCCAAGCTCCGGATCGAGGAAACCGCGGCGCGCCGCCAGGCCGACATCGACCGCGGCGACGAGGTGATCGTGGGCGTGAACAAGTACCGCAAGGAGACCGAGGATCCGATCGACATCCTCGACGTGGACAACGTGCGCGTGCGCGACGGCCAGGTGAAGGCGCTCCAACGCATCCGCGCGGAACGTGACCAGCCCGCCTGCGATGCGGCGCTCGATGAACTGACCCGCCGGGCCAAGGAAGGCGGCAACCTGCTCGAGGCCGCGGTGGAAGCCGCGCGCGCCCGGGCCACAGTGGGAGAAATCTCGATGGCGATGGAAAAGGTGTTCGGCCGCCACCGCGCGGAAGTCAAAACGCTCGCGGGCGTCTACGGCGCGGCCTACGAAGGCGACGAAGGGTTCGCGGCGATCCAGAAGGACGTGGAAGCCTTCGCCGAGGAAGAAGGGCGCCGCCCCCGGATGCTCGTCGTCAAGATGGGCCAGGATGGTCACGACCGGGGCGCCAAGGTCATCGCGACCGCCTTCGCCGACATCGGCTTCGACGTGGACGTGGGCCCGCTCTTCCAGACGCCGGAAGAAGCCGCGCAGGACGCGGTGGACAACGACGTCCACGTGGTCGGCATCTCGAGCCAGGCGGCCGGGCACAAGACGCTCGCCCCGAAGCTGATCGAGGCGCTGAAGGCGCAGGACGCCGAAGACATCATCGTGATCTGCGGCGGGGTGATCCCGCAGCAGGATTACGACTTTCTCAAGAAGGCGGGCGTCAAGGCGATCTTCGGCCCCGGCACCAATATCCCCGAGGCCGCCAAGGACATCCTGAAACTCATCCGCGAGGCGCGCGCCTGATCCCTTCTTCGGGCCCCAAGTATCCTGGGGGGAGAGCGGCCTTGCCCCGCAAGGCCGCTCCGGGGGGGCAACGCCCCCCGACCGCGCGTCAGCGCTGACAGAGCGCGCGCCACCGGCGCGCACCGCTTGGCATCGCCCGCGCTCAGGGCAGGCCGTAGCCGCGCCGCGCCTCCCACATCTTTTCCCCGACCTGGCAATCGCGGGGGTCTGGGACCCCGTATTGCACGCGCTCCGGACGTGGCAGGGGCGGCGGCGCCGCGCCCACGACGATCTCCATCACCATCTTGCGTTGCACGGCTTCCGGGAAATCGTCCCAGTCGTAGACCGGCAGCACGAAGGCCCCGAGCCCGCCGATGACGCAGGTCTCGTAGTAGAGATCCAGCCCCTCGAGATGCCATTGCGCGCCCAGCCCCTCGCGGGTCATGAGCGGCAGGCCGTTGACCACGATCCCCTGCCCCACCACCGCGTCGCGGGCGCGGTCGACGGGACGGCCCAGGTTGTTGGGCCCGTCGCCCGAAATATCGATCACCCGCCGGTCGCCGGCATAGCCGTTCCCCTCGAAAAGCCGCGCGCCGAAATAGAGCGCTTCCGAGATCGATGTGCGTCGCAGCGCCGGGTTGAAGGTGATCGACAGGTCGGCCGCGAAGGCATCGAGGTCCGCGCGGCTTTCCAGCACGCGCCACGGCACGACGACCTGCTGCGTGCCCGCCCATTCGACGTATGTGACCGCGATGCGTCCGAAATAGCCCGATTGGATCGCCGCGAGCACCGGGTCGGAGCGCAGCGCCTCGGCATAGCCCACCCGTTGAATCTCGAGCTCGTGCTCGCTCATGGAGCGCGATACGTCGACCATCAGGACCAGCTCGACATCGACCCAGACGTCCTCGGCCAGGGCGGGCGGGACGAGCCAGAGGGACAAAAACAGGGCCGCGAGCCATCTCATGCGTTCAGAATGAGCGGCGCGGGGGCGCGCTGTCCAATCACATGTCGGCGCGCCGCCCCCCGTTCAGTAGCCGCGCGACTTGTCGACTTCGTGCAGAAGCGGCTGGCGCGCCTCCACCCGGCTGATGTTCTCGGCCACCACCGTCGAGGCGGTCTCGGGCCGGGTTTCCGAGGCGATGTGCGGCGTCACCGTCACGTGCGGATGGGCCCAGAACGGATGGTCCTCGGGCAGAGGTTCGACGCGGAACGTGTCCAGCGTCGCATGCCCCACCTGCCCGCGATCCAGGGCGGCCAGAAGCGCGTCGTCATCGATCAGCGCGCCGCGCCCCGGGTTCAGGATCACCGCGCCCTCGGGCATTCGGGCGAGGGTTTCGGCGTTCAGCGTGTTCTCCGTCTCCGGCGTGGAGGGTAGCAGCAGGACCAGAATCTCGGATTGCTCCAGCACCTGCGCGAGCCCGGCGTCCCCGTGGAAACAGGCGACCTCGGGCAGCGCCTTGGGCGACCGGCTCCACCCCGCCACCGCGAAGTTGAGCCGCGCCAGCGCCTGCGCGCTGGCCGATCCCAGCACCCCGAGCCCGAGGATGCCGACCTTGCGGTGCCGCGCAAGTGGTGGCGGGCTGTGGTCCCATCCCGCGCGGCCGGTGATGTGGGCATCCATGCCCAGGTGATGGCGCAGAACGTGCCCCGTCACCCACTCCACCATGCCCTCGGTCAGCCCCTCATCCACCATGCGGGCATAGGGCTGGGTCAGCGTTTCGTTCTTGATGATGCTCTCGACCCCCGCCCAGAGCCCCAGCACGGCCTTCGTGTTCACGTAGCCCGACAGGTCGGCCGAACCGCCGCCGGGCGCGTAGATGACGTAATCCACCTCTTCGGGGTCGAAGTCGGTCCCCAGCTTGGCGGTGACGCCCGCCTCCTCGAAGGCGGCCTCGAGATGCGGGGACCAGTTGGCCACCACCTCGGCCGGCGTGATCATCTGAACTTTCAGCATCAGCGCGCCCTGTGTACGTGTGCGGATTGGACCAGCCCGAAGCCGATCATCAGGATCAGCATCGCCGAGCCGCCGTAGCTCACCAGCGGCAGCGGGACGCCCACGACCGGGGCGAGCCCCATGACCATCGACATGTTCACAGCGAAGAACAGGAAGAACGTGGTCGCGATGCCGAGCGTCAGGAGCGACCCGAACCGGTCCGAATTGCGCGCGGCCGAGGCGATGCAGAACACGATGATCAGCACGTAGAGGGCAAGCAGCGAAGCCGCACCGACGAAGCCGAATTCCTCGGCCAGCGTGGTGAAGATGAAGTCGGTATGCTTCTCGGGCAGGAAGTTCAGCCGCGACTGCGTGCCCTGCATGAAGCCCCGCCCGGTCCAGCCGCCCGAGCCGAGGGCGATCTTCGACTGGGTGATGTGATAGCCCGCCCCGAGCGGGTCGGAGGCCGGGTCGAGGAACGTGTCGATCCGTCGGTACTGGTAGTCCTTGAGAAGCTGCCACTCCGTCCCGCGCGAGGCGAAGACGGCGGCCACCAGCCCGCCCCCCGCCGCGCCCACAACGATGAAATAGAGGATATGCACGCCCGCGAGGAACATCATCGCGCCGCCGCCCAGCACCAGCAGGATCGAGGTCCCGAGGTCCGGCTGGCGCAGGACGAGGAAGGTCGGCAGCAGCACGACAAGCACGGGTATCAGCACCCAGAGCGGGCGCGACACCTTGTCGATGTCGAGCCAGTCGTAATAGGCCGCCAGCACCATGACGAGCGTGATCTTCGTCAGCTCCGAGGGCTGCAGGCGCATGAAACCGAGATCGATCCAGCGCTGCGCGCCCATGCCAACGTCACCCGCGACCTCGACCGCGACAAGCAGCAGGACCGAGGCCAAGAAGGCCAGTACGGACATGTTGCGCCAGAACCAGATCGGGACCATCGCGACCACGAGCATCATCACGAAGCCCACCGCGAAGCGTTTCATCTGCGGCTCGGCCCAGGGCGAGAACGACCCGCCCGCGACCGAGTAGAGCATCAGGAACCCGATCGACGCCGCCGCTGCCAGCAGAAGCGCCAGCACCCAGTTCACGTGCAGGATCTTCGACAGTCCCGTGGGCGTGGTCTTCACGTTGTATTCGAGGAAGGTCATGCGCGCGATCTCCCCTGCGACGGGGCAAGCGGTTCGCGCAGGTCCATCGCCTCGAAGCGTGAGCGGATCGTGCCGCGCTGCGAGGTCGGGTAGGCCTCGAGAGGCGGAATGTCGTCGTAGAGCGCGGCCAGCAGGATGTCGCGGGCGATCGGGGCGGCCGCGGTCGACCCGCCCCCGCCGTGCTCGACCACCACCGACACCGCCACTTCCGGCGCGTCGTGGGGCGCGTAGCTCACGAAAAGGGCATGGTCGCGCCGCTCCCACGGCAGGTCCTCGTTGCGGGTGACACCCGCGGCGCGCTCGGCCGCGGTGATGTTGCGCACCTGGCTGGTGCCGGTCTTGCCGGCCATGCGCAGGTTCTCGGCGATGACGCGCGATCCGCCAGCGGTTCCGCGCGTCGCGTTGACGACCTGGTACATCCCCTCGCGCACAACCGCGAGGTGGTCCGGGTTGATGTCGATCGCCTCGGCCCCGAGGATCGGTTGCTCGACCCCGTCGATCGCGCGCACCAGGCGCGGCTCGATCGCCTGCCCGGTCGCGATGCGCGCCGACATGATCGCCAGCTGCAGGGGCGAGGTCAGAACGAAGCCCTGGCCGATCGCCGCGTTGATGCTGTCGCCCACGACCCAGTCGGCCCCGCGCACCTGTCGTTTCCATTCACGCGACGGGATCAGCCCTTCGGCAACGCCCGACAACGGCAGTTCCGGCCGGGTGCCAAGGCCCAGTTTGCGCGCCATCGCGGCCATGCCCTCGATCCCGACCCGCTGGGCCAGTTCGTAGTAGAACACATCGCAGCTTTCGCGCAGCGACCCGATCAGGTCGAGCCGCCCGTGTCCCCCGCGCCGCCAACAGTGGAAGCGGCGGTTGTGCAACTCGACGAAGCCGCGGCATGTGATGGTCTCGTCGAGCTCGATCTCGCCTGCCTCGAGGGCGGCGAGCGCGGTGACCATCTTGAAGGTGGAGCCCGGCGGATACGTGCCCTGCGCCGTCTTGTTGGCCAGCGGACGGAAAGGGTCTTCGAGGAGCGCGTTGTAATCCTTCGACGAAATCCCGCGCACGAACTTGTTCGGATCGAACGACGGGGCCGAGGCGATGGCGAGGATATCGCCGTTGCGCGGGTCCATGACCACGGCCGCCGCGCTTTCCCCGGCCATGCGCGCCTCGGCGAAATTCTGGAGCGCGTGGTTCACCGTGAGCTGGATGTTGGCGCCCGCGACGCCCTCTTCGCGGTCGAGTTCGCGCATGACGCGGCCCACCGCGTTCACCTCGATGCGCCGGGTGCCCGCGCTGCCGCGCAGGACGTCCTCGTGCTTGGACTCGATCCCGGTCTTGCCGATCTGGAAGCGCGGGATCTGGAGCACCGGATCGGGGTCTTCGATCTTCGAGAGGTCGTAATCGGACACCGGGCCCACGTAGCCGACGATATGCGCGAAATCCTTGCCCAGCGGGTAGACGCGGCTGAGCCCCATCTCGGGCGTGACGCCGGGCAGCGCGGGGGCGTTCACCGCGACCTCGGAGATGTCCTTCCACGACACGCGGTCGGCCACGGTCACAGGCACGAAGGGCGAGCGGCGCGACATTTCTTCGAGCGCGCGCGCCTTGTCGGCCGGGTCGATCCAGACGATCTTCTCCAGCCGCGACAGCACGTCCTCGGGGTCGCCCGCATCCTCGCGCACCATGACGATCGAGTAGTTCTGTTCGTTGCCCGCGAGCAGCACGCCCTTGCGGTCGTAGATCAGGCCCCGGACCGGCGGCACCAGCCGGATGTTGATCCGGTTCTCGTCGGCCAGCATCCGGTACTGGTCGGCCTGGTCGACCTGCATGAAGCGCATACGTGCGACCAGGACCCCGGCCATCGCCATCTGGGCCCCGCCCAGAAGAAGCCCCCGACGGGTGATCTTGCGCGCGCTACGCTCGGTGTCGGCGGGTGTGCGTTTCATGCCGCGTGCGCCTCCGGGTCGATCGCGCCGGGCTTGAGCCATTCGATCCGGAACCCGAGTGTCGAGATCAGGACGGCGACGGGGTAGAACAGGATCGTGACGAGCAGGCTCAGAACGGACATGCCGAAGCCCACCTGCGGCACGAAGAAGACGCCGAGCAGCAGACGCTCGCCGATCATCATGAGCGTGAGGATCGCGGCGACCGACAGCCATTCGACCGCGAAGCCCTGGTCGGCCAGCAGCCCGCGCCGCGCGCGCAAAGCCTCGATCCCGAGGATGGCGAGGAACGGCGCCACGCCCGGGGGCGCGAGTGTGAGCATGTCAGCGACCAGCAGGATGCCCGCGACGCCCAGCACCGGCATGTAGTCGGGCCGGCGCACGGTCCAGGCAAGCGCGAAGCACAGGATCAGGTCGGGCGGCGGAAACCCCCCGGACCCGCCGTGAAGCGGGAGCATCCGGGTGAACAGGATCAGCGCGGACAGCCCGAGGAAGAGCATGAAGTAAAGCAGCCGGCGCAGGAGATACGGGTCGATCATTGGGTGACCTCCGCCGTCTCGTCCGGCCCGATGCTCGGGCATTCATCCGGGGGCGCCTGTCCTTCGGCAAGGTCGAGGCAGGCCTCCGGCACGCCCTCGGCCACCGGGGCGGTGGCCGGGTTCATGACGATGAGCGCGCCCGTGTCCTCGACCACCTCGCCGGGGTGGGAGCGCATGACGCGCAGGAATTCGAGCCGCTCGTAATCCGCCGCCAGCCGCACGCGCAGGCGGCGGTCCTTGTCCTGAACGACCTCGCCCACAAGAAGCCCGGCCGGGAACACCCCACCGTCGCCGGACGACAGAACCCGGTCGCCCGGGCGCACCAGCTCGCGGTTCTCGATGAACTCGAGCGGCGGAACCGCCGAGTTGTCGCCGGTCAGGATCGCGGTCTGGCCCGAAGGCTGCACCGTCACCGGGATACGGCTGTTGGAATCGGTCAGAAGGATGACCCGTGAGGTGCGCTCCCCCACCCCCGCGATCCGGCCCACGAGCCCAAGCCCGTCCATCGCCGCCCAGCCGTCGACCACCCCGTCGCGCGCGCCGAGGTTGATGAGCACGGACTGGCGGAAGGGCGACCCGCTGTCGGCCAGCACGACGCCGGTGACATAGGACAGCCGCGCGTCGAGACGCACGTTGTTCAGGTCGCGCAGCTTGGCGTTCTCCTGCTCCAGTTGAAGCGCGGCTTCCTTCCATGCCTGCATCTGGCGCAGTTCACGCCGCAATTCCTGGTTCTGCTGGGCGATGCGCTGGTAGCTCTGGAAGTTCTCGATCGCGTCCGCGGTCTTGGTGACCGGCACCAGCGCCCATTCGAAATTGGGCACCACCGCGTCGACCAGCTGGGCCCGGAAGCGTTCGACCCGGGGGCTGTCGATGCGCCACAGAAGGAACAGCGCGAAGAGCAAAAAGAGGGTAAGCCCGATCAGGATGCGCCTGACCGGACCGACGTAGTCCTCTGTCCGTGCCTTCGAACGTGCCAATTTGTCCCCCCGGTCTCATGGGGCATGCGCGGCGCCCCGCGGGGCCTCAACTGTCGTAGTCGATAACGTGACGCAGTTGCTTTTCGTATTCCAGTGCCTTGCCGGTGCCCAAGGCTACACAATTCAGAGACTCGTCGGCGACCGAGATCGACAGACCGGTCTGTTCGCGCAGCGCGAGGTCGAGCTCGCCCAGCAGCGCGCCGCCCCCCGTGAGCATCACGCCACGGTCGACGATGTCGGCGGCCAGGTCCGGCGGCGTGGTCTCGAGCGCGGTCATCACCGCCTCGCAGATCTGCTGCACCGGTTCGGCCAGCGCCTCGGCCACCTGGGCCTGGCTGATCTCGAGCTCCTTCGGCACGCCGTTGAGCAGGTCGCGCCCCCGGATCTGCATCGAGGCGCCGCGCCCGTCGTCGGGCATGCGGGCGGTGCCGATCGAGGTCTTGATGCGTTCCGCGGTGCTTTCGCCGATCAGCAGGTTGTGCTGGCGGCGCAGGTAATTGACGATGCTTTCGTCCATCCGGTCGCCACCGACGCGCACGGAGCGCGCATAGACGATGTCGCCAAGGCTGAGGACGGCCACCTCGGTGGTGCCGCCGCCGATGTCCACGACCATCGAGCCGGTCGGATCGGTGATCGGCATCCCGGCCCCGATGGCCGCCGCGATGGGTTCTGCGATCAGCCCCGCGCGCCGGGCACCGGCGGACAGGACCGACTGGCGAATGGCGCGTTTCTCGACCGGGGTCGCGCCGTGCGGCACGCAGACGATGATCTTGGGCTTGGAGAAGGTGGTGCGCTTGTGAACCTTGCGGATGAAATGCTTGATCATCTCTTCCGCGGTGTCGAAGTCGGCGATCACACCTTCGCGCATCGGCCGGATCGCCTCGATCGAGCCCGGGGTCCGGCCCAGCATCAGCTTGGCGTCCTCGCCGACGGCGAGCACCTTCTTGACGCCGTCCTTGACGTGATAGGCGACAACCGAAGGCTCGTTCAGGATCACCCCGCGGCCCTTCACGTAGACCAGCGTGTTCGCCGTGCCGAGGTCGATCGCCATGTCGGACGAAAACAGCCCTGAAATACCAGCCATGTGAAGGTTGTCCCTGCTCCCGATGCCCATGCCCCCGAGACTCGTCGCCGGGGCTGGCTGACTTATATTGATGAGCCGCCCCGGGTAAAAGGGGGGGACCATGCCCGCTCAAGCGAATTCTTGCCTGAACGGACCCGCGTGGTCCCGGTTCCCTTCACCCCGGCGCAACGGGCGCATTCGCGCCCGCGCGATCAGCTCGCGTCGGTGTAATGCACCTCCGGCGCCGACTTTGCCAGCCGGATCTGAAGGCGGTTCAACGCGGTGATGTAGGCCTTGGCCGACGCGACCACCGTATCCGTGTCTGCCGACTGGCCGGTCGAGATGCGCCCGTTCTCCGACAGACGGACCGAAACGGTGGCCTGCGCGTCCGTGCCCTCGGTCACGGCGGAGACCTGGTAGATCTCGAGCCGCGCCTCGGTCGGGAAGAGCGCCTTGACCGCGTTGAAGGTCGCATCCACCGGACCGTCGCCGGTCTGGGTGGTCGAGACCTCCTCGCCGTCGATCTCCAGCACCAGGTCCGCGGTCTGCGGGCCTTCGGTGCCGCAGACGACCTTCAGCGACTTCAGCTTGATCTTCTCGACCGCCTTGTCGCCGGCCGTATCGGCCACCAGCGCGATGATATCGTCGTCGTAGACTTCCTTCTTGCGGTCGGCCAGCGACTTGAAGCGCACGAAGATGTCCTTGAGCTGGTTGTCACCGACTTCCAGCCCCAGCGCGTTGAGCTTGTCGCGCAGCGCGGCACGGCCCGAATGCTTGCCCAGCGGCAGCGAGGACGAGGCCAGGCCGATGTCCTCGGGGCGCATGATCTCGAACGTCTCGGCGTTCTTGAGCATCCCGTCCTGGTGGATGCCGGATTCGTGCGCGAAGGCGTTCTTGCCGACCACGGCCTTGTTGTACTGCACCGGGAAGCCCGACACCTGGCTGACACGGCGGCTGATCTGCATGATCTTCTTCGTGTCGATGTGGGTGGCATAGGGCATGATGTCGTTGCGCACCCGCAGGGCCATCACGACCTCTTCCAGCGCCGTGTTGCCGGCGCGTTCGCCCAGGCCGTTGATCGTGCACTCGATCTGGCGCGCGCCCGCTTCCACGGCGGCGAGGCTGTTGGCGGTCGCCATGCCCAGGTCGTTGTGGCAATGGGTCGAGAAGACGATTTCGTCACCGCCCGGCACCTTCTCGATCAGCATGCGGATCAGGTCGGCGCTTTCGCGGGGCGCGGTGTAGCCCACCGTGTCGGGGATGTTGATCGTCGTGGCGCCCGCCTTGATCGCGATCTCGACGACCCGGCACAGGTAATCGTGCTCGGTGCGGGTGGCGTCCATCGGCGACCATTGCACGTTGTCGGTCAAATTGCGCGCGTGGCTCACCGTCTCATGGATCAGATCGGCCATGTCGTCCTGGCTCAGCCCCGGGATCGCGCGGTGGAGCGGCGAGGTGCCGATGAAGGTGTGGATACGCGGGCTGTTGGCGTGCTTCACCGCCTCGTAGGCCCGGTCGATATCCGTCGTGTTCGCCCGCGCCAGGCCACAGATCGTCGCGTTCTTCGAGCGCTGCGCGATTTCCTTGACCGCCTGGAAGTCACCCTCCGAGGCGATCGGGAAGCCCGCCTCGATGATGTCCACGCCCATTTCGTCGAGCATCTCGGCGATCTCGAGCTTTTCCTCGTGGCTCATCGTCGCGCCGGGGCTCTGTTCGCCATCGCGCAGCGTCGTGTCGAAAATCAGGACGCGGTCCTGCTTGGTCGTCTGTGTCATTGGAATGTCTCTCTTATACTGTCTTAGCCGTGGTTCGGCGGCGCGATGCCATACCCCTGAGCGCTCGCGCCGTCGGCACGCTCAGAGGCAGCTAAGAAGAAGGAGGGCAGCACGACGGGACGGACGCGCAAGCGCGCCGGTCAGACCGATGGTATGTGCCGTCTTCGTCATGGGGCCGTTATACCGCTCACATAGCGAATGAAAAGTGATTTTTGCCACGACTGGTCCGCGCGCGCGCCCCGCGCGTAGCGGGAACATGACGAAAAAAGCCCTGATACTCGGCGCCTCCGGCGGAATCGGCGGCGCCATCGCCCGCCACCTTTCGAACGCCGACTGGGCCGTCACCGGCCTGTCGCGCAGCACCGATGGCTTCGACTTCGCGGATCCCGAGCGGGTCGATGCACTGCTTTCGGACCTCGACGGTCCCTTCGATCTCGTCTTCATCGCCACCGGCGCGCTCGAGACCGATGGCAGAGGCCCGGAGAAGGCGCTCAAGCATCTCGACGCAGAGGTGCTGGCCGCCCAGTTCCGCACCAACGCGATCGGCCCGTCGCTCGTCTTGCGGCACGCGGCACGGCTTCTGCCCCGTGACCGCCCTGCCCATATCGCCGCCCTTTCGGCCCGCGTGGGCTCGATCGGCGACAACCGGATGGGCGGTTGGTACGGCTACCGCGCGGCGAAGGCGGCGTTGAACCAGGTCATGCACACCGCCGCGATCGAGCTCGGGCGCACCCACAAGCAGGCGATCTGCGTCGCGCTCCATCCGGGCACCGTGGCGACCGACCTGACAGCCGTGCACGGCGCGGGTCACGACAAGGTCACCCCGGCCGAGGCGGCCGCGAACCTGCTGCGCGTGCTGTCCTCGCTCGACGTCGCGCAGAGCGGCCAGTTCTTCGACTGGCGCGGCGACCGGGTAGTGTGGTGAGCCGCCTCGTCCTCGTCCTGGGCGACCAGCTGACCCCGGATCTCTCCGCGCTGCGCGAGGCCGACCGGGCGCGGGACGTCGTGGTCATGGCCGAGGTGCGCGGGGAGGCGGGGCGCCCAAAGCATCACCCCAAGAAGATCGCGCTGATCTTCGCGGCGATGCGCAAGTTCGCGGCCCGGCTGGAGGCGGATGGCTGGACCGTCGCCTATGCCCGGCTCACCGACCCGCACAACGCGCAGAGCATCGACGGCGAGCTTCTGCGCCGGGCAAAAGACCATGATGCGAAAGAGCTCATCTGCACCACGCCCGGCGACTGGCGGTTGATCCAGCTCCTCGACGATCTGCCTCTGAAGGTCACGCGCCTGCCCGACACCCGCTTCATTTCCACACAGGAGGAATTCGAAAGTTGGGCCGAGGGGCGCAAGGAGCTGCGGATGGAGTTCTTCTACCGCGAGATGCGCCGCAAGACCGGCATATTGATGAACGATGACGGCAAGCCCGAGGGCGGCAAGTGGAACTACGACCACGACAACCGGGAGCCCGCCGCGCACGACTTGTTCCAGCCGAAGATTCCCCGATTCCAACCTGACGCGGTCACGCAAGAGGTGCTCGAGCTTGTGGGATCGGAGTTTTCCGACCATTTCGGCGATCTCGACGGGTTCGCCTTTCCCACCACCCACGAGGATGCCGCGCGTGCCGCGGACGATTTCATCGCCAACCGCCTGCCCCGCTTCGGCCCCTACCAGGACGCCATGCTGACCGGTGAGGCGTATCTCTACCACTCCGTGCTGTCGCCCGCCCTCAACATCGGCCTTCTCGACCCGCTCGACCTGTGCCGGCGGGCGGAAGCCGCCTACCGCGACGGACAGGTGCCGCTCAACTCCGCCGAAGGCTTCATCCGCCAGATCCTGGGCTGGCGCGAATTCGTGCGCGGAATCTACATGATGGACGGCCCCGGCTACACGTCGCGCAACGCCCTGCGCCACCACCGCGACCTGCCTTGGCTCTACTGGAGTGGCGAGACCGACATGGCCTGCCTATCGGAAGCCGTGCGCCAGACCCGGGAGAACGCCTATGCCCACCACATCCAGCGCCTGATGGTGACAGGGAACTTCGCGCTGCTGATTGGCGTTGATCCGCAGCAGGTGCAGGAGTGGTACCTCGGCGTCTACGCCGACGCCTTCGAATGGGTGGAAGCCCCGAACACGCTTGGCATGAGCCAGTTCGCCGACGGCGGGATGCTGGCCTCCAAACCCTACGTGTCTTCGGGAAACTACATCGACAAGATGTCGGACTACTGTGACGGCTGCACGTATGACGTGCGCCAGAAGACCGGCGCAGGGGCCTGCCCGTTCAACCTGCTCTACTGGTGGTTTCTTGACCGCCACCGGCAACGATTCGAAAAGAATCACCGGATGAGAACGATTTACGCGACCTGGCAGCGCATGGATGCCAACAAACGACGCCAGATTTTGTCCGATGCGGAAGCATTTCTGGCTCGCCTCGACAGCGGCGCACACGTATAAGAGGAACCCTTGGCGGGAACTCGCCGGAACGACAAAAGTTGACTCGCAAGGTCGTGTTATGGAGTGGTCATGAGTGTTATCTTTCAATCCATCCACCATACGCCGGTGCTGCCGGCTTGTTAGGGGGTAACTTGAACCAGGTGCGCAAAAGAAAAAGCGCCGCCGACCGCAAAGCAGAGATCGTGGAAACCGTTATAGATCTGTCGGGCAGGATGGGGCCTGACCGTGTGACCACCCAACATCTCGCAGATGCCGTCGGGGTTACGCAGCCCGCCATCTTTCGTCACTTCTCGACGAAAGCGGAGATCTGGGATGCCGTGAGTGAGCGGATCGTCTCGGATATCGAAGACACGATGCCGAAAGAAGCCGCCTCGCAGGATGCCATCGCCGGGTCCGTGCGCGGCTATGTTTCGCTCGTCGAGGTGTTGCCGGCGGTTCCGTCGATCCTGCACTCGCTGGAGCTGCAGACCGAACACGAAAGCCTGCGTCAGCGCTTCCGGACGCTGGACCGCAACCGCCACGACAAGGTGACCAAGTTCATCGAGGCGGGCCAGAAGGACGACACGTTCCACCCGGAACTGCCGGCCCGCGACGTCGCGACGATCATCCTGGGCTGGCTGAAGAGCCTCACGCTCGACTGGGTGCTGGCCGATCGTCGCTTCGACATGGCCGACGAGGCGGAACGCTTCATCGCCAATCTGGACGGCCTGATCGGCCGGTCCTGACCCGCGCCGCCGCGCCACACCGGCGCGCGGCGATTTCGGACCACGCGTTCACGGCTGCCTTCGCCCGAACAAGGGGAACACATGGCGCCATGACAGACAGCGACATCACCCTCATCAGCACGCTGACCTGCCCGGAGTGTGGCCACGCCCGCCGGGAAACCATGCCGCCGGATCAATGCCAGTGGTTCTACGACTGCACCGCCTGTGGGGCGGTCCTCAGGCCGCGCGCGGGGGATTGCTGCGTCTTCTGTTCCTACGGCACAGTGCCCTGCCCGCCGGTCCAGAAGGGTGCGGATTGCGGCTGAACCTGCCCGGCGATCAGTAGAGACCGCCGGACCCCAGCGACGCATCCGGATCGGCCAGCCCTTCGGGCACCCGCGTGGGCTCCGGGTCGGCGGCCGGTTCCGGGGCCGGCGTTTCCGCCGGAGCTTCGTCCGGCGCGGGCGCCTCCTCGACCACCGGCTGGGTGTCCTCTTCGGGCGCTTCTGAGGGCGCCGGCGCCTCGTCCACCGTTTCATCCGTCGCGGCGGGGACCAGCGGGGCCGGCGTGCCGCCCTCGAGCATCGATTCCATGACGCCGTTCACCCATTCGCCCGATACCGTCTCGCCGGACGCGTAGATCACCGTCCCCTGGCCGTTACGCTGGTCGTTGGCGAACTGGCCGTCGTAGACATCGCCGTTGGCGTAGGTCGCCTTGCCCATGCCGTGCTTCATGCCGTTGAGCCACTCGCCGGTGTAAGTGAACCCGTCGGCCAGCGTGAGCGTGCCGTCGCCCTGTCGCTTGCCCTCGATCCAGCCGCCTTCGTAAACCGACCCATCCGCGTATTCCTCGCGTCCCTGGCCGTGGCGCTTGCCCTTCTCCCATCCGCCGGAATAGCCGTGGCCCTCGGCGAAGGTGAGCGTCCCCTCGCCCTCGAAGAGCGCGGAGACGAAGCCGCCTTCGTAGGTCGAGCCGTTGGGATAGGTCGCGCGCCCCATGCCCTCGATCACGCCGTCGCGCCAGTCACCGGTATACGTGCCGCCGTCGGGATAGGTGATCGTGCCCTGCCCGTCCGGCAGCCCGGCGCGGAACATGCCTTCGTAGACCGAGCCGTCGGGATAGGTGACGGTGCCCTGACCCTCGATCTGGCCGTCGACCCAGTTGCCGTCGTAGCGATAGCCGTCCTCACCCTCGAAGACGCCCTGCCCGTTGCGTTGATCGTTCAGGAACGCGCCGGTGTAGACGTCGCCGCTGGCATAGGTGACCTTGCCCTGGCCCGAACGCTGACCTTCCACGAACTGGCCCTGGTAGACGTCACCGTTGGCCTGTTCGAGCCGGCCATTGCCGTGCATCTGGCCGTCGACCCATTCGCCTTCGTAGCGCATGCCGTCCGCGCCGACATAGACGCCCTGGCCATGCCGTTCGTCGTCCTGGAAACCGCCTTCGTAGACCGAGCCGTCGGCATAGGTCGCCTGCCCCTGCCCGTCCTTCTGGCCCATGTTCCAGTCGCCGTCGTAGATGAAGCCCGAAGGGCTCTCCATCCGGCCCTTGCCGTGATGCATCGCCTCGCGCAGCCCGCCTTCGTAGACGACGCCGTTGGCGTATTCGGCCAGGCCCGTGCCGGTGATCTTCCCGTCGACCCAGTCCCCCTCGAAGCTCGACCCGTCGGCGAAGGTGATCTTGCCGAACCCGTGCGGCTTGCCGGCAGCGAAATTGCCCTCGTAGACCGATCCGTTGGGGAAGCGCGCGACGCCCTCGCCCCGGATCTCGCCGTTCACGAAGGTGCCGGTGTATTCGTAGCCCGACGGCGTGCGCAGGGTGCCCTGGCCGTGGGGCTGGCCATCCTTGAAGGTGCCCTCGTAAACGCGCCCGTCGTCGTATTGCATCGTCTCGACCGCCTCTTGCGCAAAAGCGCCGCCCGCGAGAAGGGTCGCGGCGATGGGAACGACAAGACGCAGGGTGCGTGACATGGGGACCTCTTGGTCGATTTTTTCCGAAGTGTCCGAAACCTAAGCAACGAGGCCACGCGACACAATTCTTTTCCTATGACAAAGACGGCACCCGGCTTTTGTCTGCCCATGAACCTGCTAAACAGTCCGGCGTAACGCGAGGATGACGATGACCGAGACCTTTCGCCTGACGCTGGCACAGCTCAACCCGACCGTGGGCGACATTCCCGGCAACGCCGACCGGGCGCGCGCCGCCTGGGCGCAGGCGCGCGATGCGGGCGCGGACATGATCATGTTCACCGAGAGCTTCCTCATCGGCTACCAGCCGCAGGACCTGGTGATGCGCCCGGCCTTCTGGGCCGAGGCGATGGAGGTCTGCGAGGCGCTGGCGGCCGATTGCGCCGACGGTCCGGCGATCGGCATGGGGTGCCCGTTCCACGACGGGCGCGACCTCTACAACGCTTACTGGATTCTCGAAGGCGGCCGGGTGCGCGGCCACATCCTCAAGCAGATGCTGCCGAACGAGACGGTGTTCGACGAAAAGCGCCTCTTCGCCCACGCCCCGCCGCAGGAACCGGTGAAGGTCGGTCCGCTCATGCTGGGCATCCCCGTCTGCGAAGACGCCTGGTGGCCGGAGGCGGTCTGCGAGGACCTGGCGCGCAAGGGGGCCGAGGTGCTCGCCGTGCCGAATGGGTCGCCCTATTACCGCGGCAAGGTCGAGACCCGCCACGGCGTGATGCGCGCGCGGGTCGAGGAGACCGGGCTTCCCCTCATCTACCTCAACATGGTGGGCGGGCAGGACGACCAGGTCTTCGACGGCGCCAGCTTCGGGCTCGACACGCAGGGCGAGCTCGCCTTCCAGTTCCCGGAATTCGACGAGGTGATCCGGCACATCGACCTCCAGAAGGGCGACGACGGGTGGACGATCGTGCCCGGCGACGTGGTCCCCGCGCGGCCGGCCTACGAGGCCGATTACCGCGTCATGGTGCAATCGCTGCGCGACTACATGGGCAAGACGGGCTTCCGGAAGGTGCTGCTGGGCCTGTCGGGGGGCATCGACAGCGCGATCGTCGCGACCATCGCCGCCGACGCGCTGGGGCCCGAGAACGTGCGCTGCGTGATGCTGCCCTCGGAATACACCAGCCAGGGGTCGCTCGACGACGCGAAGGCGGTGGCCGAGAACCTGGGCTGTCACTACGACTTCGTGCCGATCACCGGCCCGCGCGACGCGGTCACCGAAACGCTCGCCCCCCTGTTCGAAGGCTACGCGCCCGACCTCACGGAGGAGAACATCCAATCGCGCCTGCGCGGCCTGCTCCTCATGGCGATGTCCAACAAGTTCGGGGAAATGCTGCTCACCACCGGCAACAAGTCCGAGGTGGCGGTGGGCTATGCGACGATCTACGGCGACATGGCGGGCGGCTACAACCCGATCAAGGATCTCTACAAGATGCGGGTCTTCGAGACCTGCCGCTGGCGCAATGCCAATCACCGTGACTGGATGATGGGCCCGCCGGGCGAGGTGATCCCGACCTCGATCATCGACAAGCCGCCCAGCGCGGAGCTGCGCGAGGATCAGCAGGACAGCGACAGCCTGCCACCTTACGAGATCCTCGACGGCATCCTAGAAGGGTTGGTGGACAAGGAGCATTCCGTCGCCGAACTGGTGGCGCAGGGCTACGATCGGGAGACGGTGAAAAAGGTGGAGCACCTGATCTTCATCTCGGAATACAAGCGCTTCCAGGCCGCGCCGGGCGCGCGGCTCACCATGCGCAGCTTCTGGCTCGACCGGCGCTATCCCATCGTGAACCGCTGGCGGGACAAGACATGACGAAAGAGCGCGAGATCTACGCGGCCCCGCCGTCGTTTCGCACCATGCGCTGGCTGGGCCTGGCGTTCCTGGTGCTCGGAGGCGTGCTCATGGCGCGGCTCGCGGCCGATGACATCGCCCTGCTCTGGACGAAGCCGGTCGGGGTGATCAGCGTCGTGCCCGTGCTGATCGGCATCATGCTGGGCTGGGTCGGGCTCAGCGAAACCCACATGCGCCGCAGGCTCGCCCGCCTCACCGACGAGGGCGCGCAGGTCGGCGTTCACATCATGCTGCCGTGGTCGCGCGTGGTGCGTGTCGAACGGCGGGGCAGCGGCACCTACGAGACGCTGACGCTCTTTCCGGCCGGCAAGCGCGAGGTGCGCCGCCCGATCCCCATCGGCCGGGCCGAGGATGCACCGGAGGAAATCGTCGAGGACGTGATGAACTTCCTGCGGGCCGCGAACCTCACCGTGACCTCCGCGCCCGCCGAGGGCGCGCGCGAGGTCTGGACGGTGACGGCGCCAGCCGACAACACGGCGGACGACGGCGGACTGCCCGCCTGACGGATCAGGCGACCGAGGTGCCGCGCGCCTTCATCAGGTGGTTGCCGATGTAGGAGGCGACCTTCTCGCCGTCTTCGCGGTGCACGTCGATGCGGAACGCCACCCGCCCACGGTCCGGGCGCGTCTTCGACCGCTCGGCCGAAACGACCTCCGCACGCACGTGGATCTTGTCGCCCGGTCGCGTGGGTTTGAACCAGCGCACCTCGTCCATCCCGGACGCGCCCATCGACGCCTCGTCCCAGACGCCGGCCTGCATGGACAGGTTGAAGGCGATCAGGAGCGTGTGCCAGCCGGAAGCGATCAGCGTTCCGAAATGCGTCTCGGCCGCCGCGGCGTCATCGAGGTGGAAGGGCTGCGGATCCCATTCACTGGCGAATTTCACGATGGCGTCGCGGGTCAGTTCCACCGCCTCGGTGCGGAACGTGAACCCCACCGGCAGGTCTTCGAAATAGCGTTGTGTCATTGCGATTGGTCTTTCGTCGGTATCTCGGGCGGGGACGATGTCACCGTCCTTCCGCCCAGCAGATTGGCGCTCAGGATGAACAATCCCACCGCCGCGACCAGGGCGATCGCGATGATGCCCGGAATACGGCTTACCCCGCGCTGCGAGGTCCGCTTCTCGAACCGCAGTCCGATCACCCAGACGCCGGCGGCGACCACCGCCGCGACGCCCTGCCAGATGGCGAACTTGCCGAGCTTGTTCATCCCGGACAGGAAGCCGTCACCGCTCGCCTCGGTCAGGCGGAAATCCACGAAGGACAGGATGAAGGCGGCCGACCAGAGGACAAGGCCGATGCGAAGGGCGGTGCGGGCGTTCATGTCGCTGAAAAGACCCATTCATCCGGCCGGGTGCAAGCGAAACCTGCCGGTTCATCCCAGCGTCACGTCGAGCACCATCATCAGGATCATCCCGATCATCAGCCCGGCCGTGGCCCGGTGCTGATGTCCGCCCCGGTGGGTTTCGGGAATGATCTCGTGGCTGATGACATAGAGCATCGCACCGGCCGCGAAGGTGAGCCCCCAGGGCAGCAGAACCTCTGAGACCGTCACCGCGACGACACCGATCAGCCCGCCCAGCGGTTCGACCAACCCCGTGGCCAGCGCGATGAGGAAACTCTGCGCCCGGCTGTAGCCCAGCCCCTTGAGCGCGATCGCGACCGCCAGCCCCTCCGGCGCGTTCTGAAGCCCGATCCCGGTTGCAAGCGACAGGCCGTTGGCGACGTTGCCGCCCCCGAAGCCCACGCCCACCGCCATGCCCTCGGGCAGGTTGTGGATCGTGATCGCGATGACGAAGAGCCAGATGCGCGACAGGGCCCCGGGATCGGCCCCCTCCGGCCCCGCGATGAAATGCTCGTGCGGAAGGGTGGCGTTCATCCACGCGACCACCGCCGCGCCAAGCGCGATCCCGACCGCCGCCACGCCCGCCGCGACCCAGATCGACCCGCTTGCGGTTTCGGCGGCGTCGATCCCCGGCAGGAGCAGCGAAAAGAAGGAAGCCGACAGCATCACCCCGGCCGCGAAGCCCAGCAGCATGTCCGAGGCCTTGCGCGAAATCGTCCGGCCAAAGAGGACCGGCAGGGCCCCCACGCCGGTCAGAAGCCCCGCGCCGAGGCTCGCCAGGAAACCGATCAGGACAATCGACATGGCGCATCAATGCGTCGCAGGCCGGCCCCGTGCAAGCCCCAGCGTCGCGCGTTGCGCGTTTGGGTCGCGGCCGCTAGAAGCGTCGGACATTTCACGTCCGGGAGCGAAGCCACGATGCCCGTCATCACCGACATCGAAGACCTCAAGCGCATCTACCGGCGGCGAACGCCGAAAATGTTCTACGACTACTGCGAAAGCGGATCGTGGACGGAACAGACCTTCCGCGAGAACAGCTCGGATTTCGACCGGATCTATTTCCGCCAGAGGGTCGCGGTGGACCTGACGAACCGCTCCACCAGGACGCAGATGATCGGCCAGGACGTGGCGATGCCCGTGGCGCTCGCTCCCGTGGGCCTGACCGGCATGCAATCGGCCGACGGCGAAATCAAGGCCGCGCGCGCCGCCGAGAAATTCGGTGTGCCCTTCACCCTGTCGACCATGTCGATCTGCTCGATCGAGGCCGTTGCGGAAGCGACCACAAAGCCGTTCTGGTTCCAGGTCTACGTGATGAAGGACGACGACTACCTCGCCCGCCTGATCCAGCGCGCGAAGGATGCGAAATGCTCGGCGCTCGTCGTCACGCTGGACCTCCAGGTCCTGGGACAGCGCCACATGGACATCAAGAACGGCCTGTCGGCCCCGCCGAAACCCACTCTGTCGAACATCGCCAACCTTTCGACCAAGTGGCGCTGGGGGCTGGGCATGCTCGGCACGAAGAACCGGCAGTTCGGTAACGTGGTGGGCCACGTGAAGGGGATTTCCGATCCCTCTTCGCTCATGTCCTGGACGGCCGAGCAGTTCGACCCCGCGCTCGACTGGGCCAAGATCGAGAAGATCCGCGACATGTGGGGCGGCAAGCTGATCCTCAAGGGGATCATGGAGGCCGAGGACGCCCGCCGCGCCGCCCAGATCGGGGCCGACGCCATCATCGTGTCGAACCACGGCGGTCGCCAGCTTGACGGCGCACTCTCCACCATTCGCGCGCTCGAGCCGATCCTCGAGGCCGTGGGCGACCAGACCGAGGTTCACCTCGACGGCGGCATCCGCTCGGGCCAGGACGTGCTCAAGGCGCTGGCGATGGGAGCCAAGGGGACCTACATCGGCCGCGCCTTCGTCTACGGGCTGGGTGCGATGGGCGAAGCGGGCGTGACCCGGGCGCTCGAGGTGATCCACAAGGAGCTCGACGTGTCGATGGCCTTCTGCGGCCACCGCGACATCAACGACGTGAACCGCGAGATCCTGCGCGTGCCGCGCGGCTTCTCCGGCGATTGGGACTGAGCCCTCCACCTCATCGGTGGCGAAGCCGAAGGATCGCCGGGATGATCGCCGCCGCGATCACCGCGATCGCGGCATAGGAAATGCGCAGGTCGCCGATCTCGGAGAACATGCCCATCAGCGCGGGTCCGGCGAAGAAGCCCAGCAGGCCCAGCATCCAGGCCCGTGAAATCGCCCGCGCCCGTGCCGCGTCCGACACCTTGCGCGCGATGATGGAGTTCGTGGAGGGCGCGATCACCGCGACGCCCAGCGCCATCAGCACGACGCCCGCGTGTACGTGCAGCACGCTCTGCGCCGCCGCGATCCCGGCCGCTCCGACCACCGCCAGGGCCGCGGAGGACAGGATCAGCCGCTCGGCCCCCAGCCGCCCGGCGACCGCCTGCCCGAAGAACCGCGCCCCGGCCATCACGAAGCCGAAGGTGGCGGGACCAAGGCTGCCCGCCCCCTGGACCGCGCCGAAGGTCCGCTCGATATAGAGCGCCGACCAGCCTTCCGCGGCGTTCTCGCACACGAAGGAAGCGAAGAGCACGAGCCCGGCGAGCCAGACCACGTCCCTCGGCGCCGACCGCCCACCGGTCTCCTGCGCGCCGTCGGCCGGCGGCGGATCGCGCCCGTCCCAGCCCGCCAGCACGTAGAAAAGCGCAAGACCGCCCAGGGCGAAGGCGATCCAGTCGAAGGCCCAGCCGCCCGAGCGCAGCGCGGCGACGATCAGCGCTGTGATGGCGAAGGACAGCGAATACATCGCGTGGGCCACGTTCATCAGGTGCACGCGGCGCCGCGCCTCGTGCGCCGCGATGCGCACGTTGGCCGTCATGTCGGAAAATGCCACCGCGAAGCCGCCGAGGAACAGCGCGACCGCCGCGCTCGTGGTGCTTTCCATGATGAAGAAGAGGCCCAGCCCCACCGAGATCAACAGGCCCGAGAGTGGCAGCGCGAGCCCCCCGATCCGTGCGCCCAGCCCCGGGGCGATCCCCATCGCGATGACCGAGGCGGTCGCGGGAAACAGCAGGAGCGCCCCCATCATGCCGTCCGAGGCACCGATATGGGCCTTGATGTCGGGCATCAGTCCTGCCAGAGCACCCCAGTAGACGCCCGTCGCCATGAGGACGAGCGCGGGGCCGCGCACCGCTCTGAACTGTTCGCCAAGGGTCATGCTCGGGGTCTCCTGTCGCCTGCCGCGATACCGGCGCCGCCCCGGTCCCGCAAGGGGCGCCCGGGCCCACTTTTCCCCTTCCCATGCGCGCGAATCCCGTCTATACGCGCGGCTTCATGCGGGGTTGCACCCTTGGAGGAACCCCGCTGCATTCAAAATCTGGAGAATACCCATGGCTGGACAAGTTCCTGACTTTCACGCCACGGTACGGACGGGGACGGGCAAGGGGGCCGCTCGTCAGGCACGCCGCGAAGGCAACGTACCGGGCATCATCTATGGCGGCGACCTCGATCCGCTGCCGATCAACATCCCCTTCAACGTACTGCTGAAGAAGCTCAAGGACGGCCGTTTCCTGTCGACCCTTCTCAACATGAAGGTCGAAGGCCACGACGACGTCCGCGTGATCTGCCGCAACGTGCAGCGGGACGTGGTCAAGGATCTGCCGACTCACGTCGACTTCCTGCGCCTCAAGCGCACCTCGCGCATCAACCTGTTCATCCCGGTCGAATTCGTGAACGAAGAAAGCGCGCCGGGCGTGAAGAAGGGTGGCGTGGTCGTGCACGTGCGCCCGGAAGTCGAGCTGGACGTTGTCGCCGGCGACATCCCGGAAAAGATCGTGGTGGACCTGTCCGGCCGTGAAATCGGTGACGTGATCCACATCTCGGACGTGGAGCTGCCGAAAGGCGCGCGGACCACGGTCGAGCGTGACTTCGTGATCGCCAACATCTCGGCCCCGTCCGGCCTGCGCGCCTCGGAAGACGAGGAAGAAGAGACCCCGGAAACCGAGGTCATCGGCGAGGAAAAAGAGACCGAAGCCGCCGAAGAATAAGAAGACCGACAATTCGATCTGCGAACGGGGCCCGCGCGGCCCCGTTTTCGTGTCCGCTCCTCAGCGGTCGCAGCGTTGCAGCACGATCACCTCGCCCCGCGTGCCCCACGGCATGATCGTCATGTTGTTGCGCGACATCCCGTCGAAGATCGCCTTCACCCCGGATGGCGGATACTTCTTCGTGTGGATCTCCATGATCACCAGCCGCACATGCGCGGGCCAGGGCTGCTGGCAGAGCTCCAGTTCCCCGCCCTCGACATCCATCGATACGATGGTCGGGCGATACTCTTCCAGAAGATCTCTGAGCTTCAGCGCCGGCACCTCGGCGAGCCTGTCGGGGCGTACGGTGTCGTCGGCGATGGAGGAGGACCAGAACGCATCGCGGTTGGCGAAAAGGACCGTGTCCTCGTCGTAATTGTCAGCCACCACCGCGCCGTGCACCAGCGCCGTCTCGGCCGACCCGTTGTGGTCGAGGTTTCGGCGCAGCACGTCCATCATCACCGCGTTGCCCTCGACCGCGACCACGTTCTCGGGCCCTGCCTTGCGCCCGGCGAGGATCGAGATGTAGCCGGCCCCGGCCCCGATATCGAGCACCCGGTCGCCACGCTTCACGTGCCGGTCGATCGCCGCGGCTTCGTTCCATTCGTAATGGCCGGATTCCAGCGCCGCGCGCAGCGATGCGGTCAGTGCCTTGCCGGGCACGCGCAGCTTGATGTCGTTGAGAATGAAGCTCGCCATGTGACCCTGCCCGCCGTTTTCGATGATCCTAGAGTGCAGCCGGTGAAAGTCCAGTTCGGCGCGGTGCATACCGGCTTGGACGGATTTACGCCCGCGCGATCCCGCCATAGAGTGCGCGCCATGAAACTTTTCGTGGGCCTCGGCAATCCGGGCGACAAATACGCAGGCAACCGCCACAACATCGGCTTCATGGCCGTGGACCGGATCCGGGAGGATCACGGCTTCGCGCCGTGGCGCGCGAAATTCCAGGGGCAGGTGTCCGAGGGCAAGCTGGACGGCGAGAAGGTCATCCTGCTCAAGCCCGAAACCTTCATGAACCTCTCCGGGCAGTCGGTGGGCGAGGCGATGCGCTTCTACAAGCTCGACTCGACCGACGTCACCGTCTTTCACGACGAGCTGGACCTCGCCCCCGGCAAGGTGAAGTTGAAGCTCGGCGGCGGGCATGCGGGGCACAACGGCCTGCGCTCGATCCACCAGCACATCAGCCCGCATTACGCGCGGGTACGCCTGGGCATCGGGCATCCGGGGCACAAGGACAAGGTGTCGCCCTACGTGCTGTCGAATTTCGCCAAGGCCGACCAGGACTGGCTCGACGACGTGCTGCGCGGGGTGTCGGACGGGGCCGTGCACCTGGTCGACGACGACAACGCGAAGTTCACCAACGCGGTGGCCCGGCGCGTGGGGCCTGCCACGTCCACCAAAGCAGCGCCCGCCAAGCCCGAGCCGAAGCCGGCCGAAACGCCCGCCCCCCCGGCCGAGGACGAGCGCTCGCCGCTGCAGAAGCTCGTCGACAAGTTCAAGTAGGCACAACCGCCGCAACGTTCCCGCAAGGGCCGCGGCGATTTTCACCGGCGCCGGGTGGACGCTGCACCCGCCCGCGGCCATAGTCCGTCGCAAGGGAGGGCCCAGCATGCGCCGGATCGTCTACGTTCTCATCGTGCTCGTCGCAGTGGCGGCGATTGTCGGAATCGTGAAACGCGAAGAGCTTTCGCGCCTCATGGCCGTGCAGACATTGTTCGATGAAGACAAGATCGTCACGAACTTCTCCAAGATGGACGACCTGTTCCTGACGGCCGAGATGTCACGCGGCGACGGGTCCGTGGCCGCCCTGCCCGACGGTGAGCCGATCGCCCTGCCCGACGGCACCGACGACTGGATCGAGGCGCGCGCGGTCACGGCGATGGTCGTGCTCTCCGACGGACGCATCGTCTACGAGGATTACTTCCAGGGCACCGACGAAGAGGATCGCCGCATCTCATGGTCCGTGGCCAAGAGCTGGCTCTCCGCCCTCATGGGCATCCTGATCGAGGAAGGCGCGATCGACTCGATGGACGACCCGGTGACGAAATATGCCCCCGAGCTTGCAGGCACCGCCTATGAAGGCGCGACCATCGCCAACGTGGCGCACATGGCCTCGGGCGTGGCCTTCGACGAGGATTACCTGGACTTCTGGTCGGACATCAATCGCATGGGCCGGGTCATCGCGCTCGGCGGCTCGCTCGACGACTTCACCGCGGACATCGAGGACACCCGGGCAGCGCCCGGCGAAGAATGGCACTACGTCTCGATGGACACCCACGTGCTGGGGATGGTCATCCGCGGCGCGACCGGCGAGCGGATCCCCGACCTGCTGGAACAACGCATCGTCGCGCCCCTGGGGCTCGAAGCGGATCCCTACTACCTGACCGACGGCGACGGAAACGCCTTCGTCCTGGGCGGGCTCAACATGCGCACCCGGGATTACGCCCGCTTCGGCCAGATGATCGCGCAGGGCGGCCGCTGGCAGGGCGCGCAGATCGTGCCCGAAGACTGGATCGACGCTTCGACGGCCCCGACGGCGCCCCCGGGCGACTCCCCGGCCGACACGCGCTACGGCTACCAATGGTGGGTGCCACCGGCGGCCGAGGACGGCGAGGTCTTCGCCATCGGCGTCTATGGCCAGTACATCTGGATCGACCGCGCGCGCGAAGTCGTCATCGCCGTGAATTCCGCCAACCGGGACTTTACGGAACCCGGGGTCTTGGCCGACAATATCGCAACCCTGCGCCAGATCACGAAAGCCGCGTATGAAGCCCGAACCGATTGAGCCGATCAACGTCCTTGGCGGAACCCTCCTGTCCTGCTCAGACGATCCGACGACGGGGTATTTCCGCGACGGATACTGCAACACCTGCGACGCCGATCGCGGCAACCACACCGTCTGCGCCGTCATGACGGACGAGTTCCTCGCCTACTCGAAATACGTCGGCAACGACCTGTCGACCCCGCGCCCGGAGTTCGACTTCCCGGGCCTGCGGGCGGGCGACCAGTGGTGCCTGTGCGCCGCGCGCTTCCTCCAGGCCCATGACGAAGGCTGCGCGCCCAAGGTCCGGCTGGAGGCCACGCATGGCCGTGCGCTCGAGGTCGTGCCGCTGCGCATCCTCAAGCAATACGCGCTCTGACCGGAATATTTCGCGGAACCCGATGTCACGCTCGGACGTAGGTCTTATATAACTTCGTGGACGGACAGCGTCGGGACCAGCCGTGAAAGGACTTGGTCGTGCGTAATATCTTCAAAACCTTCATCCTCGGGCTCGCGCTTGCAGGCCCTGCCCCGGTACTGGCCGACACCGACGCGGTGCAGCGCGACGGGGTCCGCGTCCTGTCCGGTGACGGGTTCGACGTCATCTCGATCCGCATCAAGCGCAACGGAGAGCATCAGTTCTTCGCCGCCGACAACGCGGTCGGCCGCGTCCTCGTGCTGGACAGCGCCGGCGCCGTCCTGCGCGACGAAAGGGTCGAGCGCTGGGACGTATTTTCGGACGAGGCGATGCATGCGCTGGACAATGGCACGCTGAAGCCCCTGCCGGTACGGACCGCCCAGGCCCGCTGAGAACCACCTCACCCATGCCATCGACCGGCGCCGCGGCCCGCGGCGCCGGTCGTTTTCATCAGGTCACTTCCCGCGCGCGCGAACACGAATGAAGTCCCTGAAAAGTTTCAGAAAACTGCCCCTCGGATCGTCACAATGTGTTTTGGCTCCCGGCCGGAACTGGGGGCGTCCGGCGCGGGTTGCCCGGTCACAGCGTCCGAGGCGCCACCCTCATCCGGTCATGCCGACCGATGCGATCCGGTGGCCGATCCCGCGGCGCCGCCCCGGACACGGGGTCGAAGACAAAAGGAGAGATACCATGAAACGCTTTGCCAGCATGACCGCGATCGCCCTTCTCGCCACCACGCCGGCCGTCACGGCCCTGGCGCAGGACGACGCCCGCGCCGAACTGAACCAGGAGGTCTATGCCGAAGGCATGGCCGAGCTGACCGGCGACGGCTACGACGTGGAAACCGTGCGCCAGGATGACGAAGGCAGCCTGACCTTCATGGCGCGCAATGAAACCAACGGCCGCATCCTGATCATGGACGACGACGGCGATGTCGTGTCCGACACCATGACCGACCTGGACGCCTCCACCCGGATCGAGTTCGAAGGCGAAGATAATGACGACGGCGAAGCCTCTGTCATGGTCGGCGCCGACACCGGAATTGATGTCGAGGCGGATGGCGAAAATGACGGCACGGATGACGAAAGTTCTGCGTCCGTCAACATCGGCTCGGACACCTCGATCGGTATCGAGGCCGACGGCGACGATGGCGACGACAGCGCGTCGCTTGGCATCGATGCGGGGGTTGACCTCGGCATCTCGGCCGACAGCGACAGCTGATGCGTCCGTCCGTTCACGAAGAGGCGCCGCGGATCGCGGCGCCTCTTTTTTGTGCGGCGGGCCTCAAGCGGACAGACGCACAATTTGTTGTTTTTAAACGATAAAGGCCGCGCACGTGCGCCCGTCCCGCGCGAGGCCCGGAGTGATTAAAGAATTGCCAAATAGAATGGAATATTTGGAACAAAGTTGCGCGAGGCCTCATTCACCAAGCAGACACGAGACGGTGTGCCCCACTTCTCAATGATGGGATTTGCGATCGCATCCCGCTCTCGTTCTGCATTGAAAGGAATGAACCATGCGCAATTTCGCAACCCTTCCCCTCGCCTCCGCTGCGGCTCTCGCCCTTGCGGCGCCGGCCTTTTCGCAGACGCTGAACGAAGACGTCTATGCGAAGGGCGTGACCGAACTCCGGTCCGACGGCTACACCATCGAAGCGGTCCGCCTGTATTCCACGGGCGCACTGACCTTCTATGGCTGCGACGAACAACGTGGTCGCATCCTGAAGCTCGGCGAGGCCGGAAGCGTGCTCTCCGACGAGCTGGCCGCCTGTATCGACGTCAACGAAACCGTCAGTCTCGACATGGGTGAGGACGTCACAGCGGCCGCGGCCTCGGGCGCCTTCGCCGACGAGGGCGGAGTCCAGACCAGTTCCGACTCGGGCGCTCAGTCCGACGGCGGAAGCGACGGTGACTCCACGAACGGCGACACCGACGCGGACGCCGGGGCTGACGCCGGTGCCGATGCTGGCACTGATGCCGGCACCGACGGCGGGACCGACACGGACGCCGACGCTGGTGCCGATGCTGGTGCTGACGCTGGCGCGGATGCCGGAACCGATACCGATGCGGGCACTGACGCCGGCACCGATGGTGGGACCGACACCGATGCGGGCACTGACACCGGTACCGACGGTGGGACCGACACCGATGCCAACGCAGGCGCCGATGCCGGTGCTGACGCCGGCGCGGATGCCGGAACCGATGCGGATGCCGGCACTGATGCGGGTACCGACGCCGGAACCGATACCAATGCGTCAGGCGAGGCGAACGGCAACGCCAGTGCGGACGTCGACACCCCGACGGAGAGCGGCACGGACGACGCCGCCGGTGGGGCGGACGTCGACCCGAATGCCGACGTTGAGACCGAAGCTGACGCGGCAGCGGACGACGAAACGACCACCAGCGTCGATGGCAACGCCAGTGTCGACGGCAACGCCAGCGCCGATGTCGACACCCCGACGGACAGCGGCACCGATGCGGCCGCTGGCGCCGAGGTCGACGCGAACGCGGAAGTGGATACCTCCACGTCGCTCCAGTGATTGGAAACGATCAGTCGCCCTGAGCGACCCGTAAAGCCGATGAAGCGGCGCCGTCCCCTGGGCGGCGCCGTTTTCGGATCAGTCCGCGAGCCCTGACATGTCGGTGCCCAGCGCCTTGGCCACCGTGAAGATGTCCTTGTCGCCGCGCCCGCACATGTTCATGCAGATGATGTGATCCTTGGGCAGGTCGCCGGCGATCTTCATCACGTGGCCCAGCGCGTGGGACGGCTCCAGCGCCGGGATGATGCCCTCGGTCTCGCACAGGAGCTGGAAGCCCTCGAGCGCTTCCTTGTCGGTGATCGACACGTATTCCGCGCGCCCGATGTCGTGCAGCCAGGAATGTTCCGGCCCGATCCCCGGGTAATCCAGCCCCGCCGAGATCGAGTGCCCTTCGAGGATCTGCCCGTCGTCGTCCTGGAGCAGGTAGGTGCGGTTGCCGTGCAGCACGCCCGGACGTCCGCCGGTGAGCGAGGCGCAGTGTTCCATCTTCTCGTTCACGCCTTTGCCGCCGGCCTCGACCCCGATGATGTGCACATCCTTGTCGTCGAGGAACGGGTAGAACAGGCCCATCGCGTTGGACCCGCCCCCGATGGCGGCGATCAGCGTATCGGGCAGACGGCCTTCGGCCTCCTGCATCTGGGCCTTGGCCTCGGTGCCGATGATCGACTGGAAGTCGCGCACCATCGCCGGGTACGGGTGCGGCCCGGCGACCGTGCCGATGCAGTAGAACGTGTCGCGCACGTTGGTCACCCAGTCGCGCAGCGCGTCGTTCATCGCGTCCTTGAGCGTCCCGCGCCCGGACGTCACGGGCACCACCTCGGCGCCCAGGAGCTTCATGCGGAACACGTTCGGGGCCTGCCGTTCGACGTCGTGCGCGCCCATGTAGACGATGCACTTCAGCCCGAACTTGGCGCAGACCGTGGCGGTCGCCACGCCGTGCTGGCCGGCGCCGGTTTCGGCGATGATGCGTTCCTTGCCCATCCGGCGCGCCAGCAGGATCTGGCCCAGCACGTTGTTGATCTTGTGCGCGCCAGTGTGGTTGAGTTCGTCACGCTTGAGATAGATCTTCGCACCGCCCAGCTGCTCGGTCAGCCGCTCGGCGAAGTAGAGCGGGCTGGGACGGCCCACGTAGTGCTTCCACAGGAAGTCCATTTCGTCCCAGAAGCTCTGGTCGGTTTTCGCCTTCTCGTATTCCGCCTCGAGCTCGAGAATGAGCGGCATCAGGGTTTCGGACACGAAACGCCCGCCGAAATCGCCGAACCGGCCCTTTTCGTCGGGACCGTTCATGAAGGAATTGAAGAGATCGTCGGCCATGTCGCCCTCCGGAAGCTTTGCCTGTTCCTAGCCCCTGCCGGAAAGCGACGCAAGAAGTGGCGCGGCGCGTTGAAAAATGCTGGAGCCCAAATATTTTCCTTGGAAAATAAAATCTCCCTGCGCATAGAATTGGGGTATTGAAGGGAGGACATCATGAAAAACATACTTACCGGCGCCTCGGTGCTGGCCCTTGTTCCATTGGCCGCAATGGCCTCGCCGGAGGACTGCGACGCCGCGGCCGACCTGTCCGTCGACGGCGTGACGATCACGTCCACAGCCTATGCCCCGCAGGGCGAAGAAAGCCCGCTCGATCACTGCATCGTGCAGGGGCGGATGGCCGAGCGCACCGGCACGGACGGCAAGGATTACGCCATCCGCTTCGAACTGCGCCTGCCCGACGACTGGGACGGCGCGCTCGTGCACCAGTTCAACGGGGGCAACGACGGTGCGGTCGTTCCGGCCCTCGGGGCGATCACCGGCCTTGCGCCGGGCGACGGTGCCCTTGCGCGCGGCATGGCGGTCGTCTCATCGGACGCCGGCCATGACGGTCAGGCGAACCCCGAGGCCGGCCTTGCGGGCGGCAACGTCTTCGGCATGGAATTCGAAGCGCGCCGAAACTACGGCTACGGCGCGGTCCCGCAGGTCCAGCGCGCCGCCGAGGCGCTGACCACCGGCTACTACGATGGCGAGATCGCCTACCGTTACGGACTCGGCTCCTCCAACGGCGGGCGTCACGCGATGGTGGCGGCGACCCGCATGGGCGAGACGTTCGACGGCCTGCTTGCGGGGTACCCGGGCTTCAACCTTCCGCGCGCGGCCATCCAGCATGCCTGGGATGTGCAGAACTTCCTCAGCGTGGGCGAGACATTGCCGCAATCCTTCTCGCGCGAGGAAATGAGCCTCGTGGGCACCTCGATCACCCAGGCCTGCGACGGGTTGGACGGGGCCGAGGACGGTCTCGTGCTCGACCCGCTGGGTTGTCAGGACGCGTTCGATCCGATGAGCATGGCCTGCTCGGACGGGCAGAACAGCGAATGCCTCCCAACGGAGAAGGTCGAGGCGCTCATCGCGATCCACGGCGGGCCGAAAAACAGCGCGGGCGAACAGCTCTACAGCGACTGGCCTTGGGATCCGGGCATTGCGTCCGGCGGCTGGCGTTTCTGGAAGCTCGAGAGCCCGATTCCGCCGTGGGAGCAGCAGCCGCTCATCGCCGTGATGGGCGCAGGCTCGCTCGCGCAGGTCTTCTCGACCCCACCGACGGAAGTGGGCGGCAGTCCGACCGAGCTTCAGGCTTTCCTGACCAGCTACGACTTCGACGAAATGGCCGGTCGCGTCAGCGCCACCTCCGAGGCCTTTCCCGAAAGCGCGGTGGAGGTGATGTCCCCGCCCGACATGGACGACCCGATGCTCAAGGATTTCATCGCGTCGGGCGGCAAGATGGTGATCTTCCACGGCACCGCCGACCCCGTCTTTTCGTTCAACGACACGGCGGCCTGGTACGATCGCCTGTCGGAAAACGTCGAAGACGTGCTTGACCACGTGGTTCTCTACCCCGTCCCCGGGATGCAGCACGGACAGGGCGGCCCGGCCGCCGACGCCTTCGACATGCTCTCCGTCCTGACGAGTTGGGTCGAGGACGGCGAGGCGCCGGGTCCGGTCATCGCCACGGTGCGTCCGGGCAACGAGGAAGCGCCGGAGGCCGTGCGCGGCGAAACCCGCCCGCTCTGCCTCTACCCCGAGGTGGCCAAGGCCGACGGGGACGGGTTCACCTGCCAGTAAGGCAAACGAGATGACGGTGAGGGGCGCGGGAAACCGCGCCCTTTTTCGTGTCAGGCGTGTATCGTACAGGCCGCGGCCAGCCGCACGGGCTGCGCATTGCAGAAGACGACCAGACTGTCGCCGTTCTCCACCGCCTGGAACCCGCGGGCGCGCACTTCGCCCAGGAACCTGTCCCGGCCGACGATGCGGTCGATGTCGGTGATCCGGCGCTTGATGACGCCGCCGGTGGTCGCGGTGGTGGAGGAGAAGGCTGCGGACAGCCAGTGGTCGGGGCTCTGGGGCGAAACAAGCTGGGTCATGGGCAGACCATGCCCGATCGCGGTGAATCCGCGGTTAACCGGTGCCCAGCTCTTTCTTGAAACCCGCATGCGTCGCCGAGAACCCGAGGCGCTCGTAGAACCGGTGCGCGTCCGCGCGCGCGGTGTTCGAGGTGAATTGCATCAGCGTCGCCCGCGCCGCGCGGGCCCGGTCCTGCGCATCTTCCATCAGTGCGGTCCCGATCCCCTGCCCGCGCAGGTCGGCACGCACCCGCACCGATTCCAGCTGCGCACGGATCGGGATCGACGGCGAGACGAGGTGCAGGATCGTCAACTGGTAACAGGCGACGACCGTGTCCCCGTCCACCCCGACGATGAGCTGCGTGGTCCCGTCCCCGATCATCGCAAGGTACTGCGCCATCGGGTCTTCGTCACGCACCGGCGGCGTCCCCGGCGCCCGGTCCTCGCGCAGAAGCGCCATCACCGCGCCCACCTCGTCGGGCCGCGCGGCGCGGAAGGTCACGCTCATGCCACCGCCGCGATGAAGTCGCGCACGAGCCGCGCGTCCTTCTCGCCGGGCGCGCTTTCCACGCCGGAGGACACGTCCACCTGCCGCGCGCCCGTGAGCTTGGCGGCCAGCGCCACATTCTCGGGGGTGAGCCCACCGGCGAGCATCCACGGCACGCTCCAGTGGCGGCCCTGCAGAAGGCGCCAGTCGAAGGCAAGCCCGTTGCCACCCGGAAGCTCGGCCTCCTTCGGGGGCTTCGCGTCGACCAGGATCTGGTCGGCCACGCCCACGTAGTCGTCGAGCGTCGCAAGGTCTGCGGCATCCGCGATTCCGACCGCCTTCATCACCGGCAGACCGTAGCGCGCCCGAATCTCGGCCACACGCTCGGGCGTCTCGGCGCCATGAAGCTGGAGCATGTCGAGAGGGACGCGGGCCGTGATCTCGTCGAGAAGCGCATCATCCGGGTTCACCACCAGCGCGACCTTCGCCACGCCCGGCGGCACCTGGGTGGCAACCTCGGCGGCCAGCTCAGGCGCGATGTTGCGCGGCGATTTCGGGAAGAACACGAAGCCCACGTAGCGCGCGCCGGCCTCGACCGCCGCCGTCACGGCGTCGGCGCTGGTCAGCCCGCAGATTTTCACTCGGATGTCGCTCATGGGCGTGTGATTAGCGCCCATCCTCCAGAAGCGCCAGCACATCGTCTTTCGGGCCGGCCTTCTCGCGCTTGAGCTCCTGCACCTCGCCCGCCAGTTTCACCGCGGCGCTCTTGGCCCGGCGCCCTTCGGCGCGCAGCTTGTGCTCGCGGAACCATTCCCAGACGAACCCGATCAGCACGCCCGCGATGATCGCGAGGAAAATGACGATAAAGAGCGGCATGTCGACGGTCCAGTCCCACCCGAGGAACCCGGCCATCTCGCCCGGCAGAATGCGCAGCTCGACGATGTTGCGGTTGGCGAGCGCGACGGTGATCAACACCACGGCCAGCGCGGCGAGGAACGCGTAGCGGATGTAACGCATGGATCTGGGCCTCTCAGTTCCCGTTCAGACGGTCGCGCAGGAGCTTCCCGGTCTTGAAGAACGGCACGTGCTTTTCTTCGACATCAACCGACTCACCCGTACGCGGGTTCCGTCCCACCCTTGCATCCCGTTTCTTGACGGAAAAGGCGCCGAAACCGCGCAGCTCGACCCGGTCGCCCCGCGCCATGGCTTCGATCACTTCTTCGAAGATGGTGTTCACGATACGCTCGACGTCGCGCTGATACAGGTGCGGATTCTCGTCCGCGATCTTCTGGATCAACTCAGACCGGATCATCCCGTCATCCCCCCGAAAAGGTCAGTGTGGCGATGTCAGGCAGCCCGCCACGTTGGATCGACTATAGGGCGAAACGTTGGACCGCGAAACAGCACAGGCAGCGGCAAGCCAGCGATTTTGGCATCATTGCGCTGATTTTTTCATGGAAAACCCGGCCCTTAGACCGTGCGCCCGCAGAAACGCCGCCCGGACGGCCGCCGCAGGCACGGTGATCGGCCCATGATTCGCAGACCCGGCGGCGCCGGCTCAGCCCCTGTCGGGCGGATCGGTCAGCGCGATGACCAGCGTCGCGCCCACCGCCCAGATCGAGACCGACAGCGCGATTGCCAGGCCCAACGAATAGAGCCCGCCCAGGAGCCCCAAAAGGAAGACCGCGACACCCAGCGCCCCGGTCACGCCCATCCATTCCGTTCGTCTCTTTCGCATGCGCCCTCTCCGTTTCGGACCATCCTGCCACCGATCCCACGCCGCCGCCTTGCGCTTGCGCAATCGCGGGACCGGAAATGAAAACGGCCCCGGATCGCTCCGGGGCCGTCTCTGTGGCGTATGGGGTCCGACTTACTCGTCGTCGCCCTTGTTCAGCGCGGCGCCGAGGATGTCGCCGAGCGAAGCGCCGGAGTCGGACGAACCGAACTGTTCCACGGCTTCCTTCTCTTCGGCGATCTCGCGGGCCTTGATCGACAGGCCCAGGCGACGCGACTTGTTGTCGACGTTGGTGACGCGCACGTCCACGTGGTCGCCCACCTGGAAACGCTCGGGGCGCTGCTCGGAGCGGTCACGCGACAGGTCGGAGCGGCGGATGAAGGACTTCATGCCCTCGTATTCCACTTCGATCCCGCCGTCCTCGATCGCGGAGACCGTCACGGTGATGATCTGGCCGCGCTTCACGCCGCCCACCGCTTCGGCGAACGGGTCGCCGTCGAGCGCCTTGATCGAGAGCGAAATGCGCTCCTTCTCGGTGTCCACCTCGGTGACGACGGCCTTGACCACGTCGCCCTTGTGGAACTGCTGGATGGCTTCCTCGCCACGCTGGTCCCACGAGATGTCCGACAGGTGCACCATGCCGTCGATGTCGTTGTCGAGGCCGATGAACAGACCGAACTCGGTGATGTTCTTGACTTCGCCTTCGACCTGGGTGCCTTCCGGATGGGTTTCCGCGAAGACTTCCCACGGGTTGCGCATGGTCTGCTTGAGGCCGAGCGACACGCGGCGTTTCGCCTGGTCGATCTCGAGAACCATGACTTCCACTTCCTGGGAGGTCGACACGATCTTGCCCGGGTGGACGTTCTTCTTGGTCCAGGACATTTCCGACACGTGCACGAGGCCTTCGACACCCGGCTCCAGCTCGACGAATGCACCGTAATCGGTGATGTTCGTCACGCGGCCCTTGTGGACCGAGCCCAGCGGGTACTTGGCAGCGACCAGATCCCACGGATCTTCCTGCAGCTGCTTCATGCCGAGCGAGATGCGGTGCGTCTCCTTGTTGATCTTGATGACCTGGACGTTGATCGTCTCGCCGATCGACAGGATCTCGGAGGGGTGGTTCACACGGCGCCAGGCCATGTCGGTCACGTGCAGCAGGCCATCGACGCCGCCGAGGTCGACGAACGCGCCGTACTCGGTGATGTTCTTGACCACGCCTTCCACGGTGTCGCCTTCGCTGAGCTTGGCGATGACCTCGGCACGCTGTTCGGCGCGCGATTCTTCAAGGATGGCGCGGCGCGACACGACGATGTTGCCACGGCGACGGTCCATCTTGAGGATCTGGAACGGCTGCTTGAGACCCATCAGCGGGCCCGCGTCGCGCACGGGGCGCACGTCGACCTGCGAACCGGGCAGGAAGGCCACGGCACCGCCGAGATCGACGGTGAAGCCGCCCTTGACGCGGCCGAAGATCGCGCCTTCGACGCGGGCGTCGTCGGCGTAGGCCTTCTCGAGACGGTCCCAGGCTTCTTCGCGGCGCGCCATTTCACGGCTGACCACGGCTTCGCCACGGGCGTTCTCGGCGGCACGGAGGTAAACCTCGACCTCGTCACCGACGGAGATGTCGGGCGCTTCGCCGGGGTTCGCGAATTCCTTGAGATCGACGCGGCCTTCCATCTTGTAGCCGACGTCGATGATGGCCTGGCCCGCCTCGACGGCGATGACCTTGCCTTTGACGACAGAGCCCTCTTGGGGGGTGTCCATTTCGAGGCTTTCGTTCAGGAGGGCCTCGAACTCCTCCATGGATGCATTGGCGCTCATAAGCGGTGTCTAGTCCTTTACAGTTCTATTCGGGCCGCACGGTTGTCTCCGCGGGTCTTTCATGGATTTCCAGTCAGGCTCCGCAAAACAAAGAGGGCCGGTTGCCCGACCCTGCTCGCTCTTCGGCTGCGGCTTTACGCCTGTCTGGGGCGCCATATACGCACTCCGGGCCTTGTTGGCAAGGATGAAGAGAGCGGCCCGGCACGCGTTCGCCGGCGGTCTTGCGCCGGTCGCGGCGGAGCGCCCTGCCGGGGACCCCGGGCGGAGGTGACGCGGCGGCGCAGGGGGCTGTCCGCCCCCTCGCGGCTTCGCCGCTCACCCCCGAAGGTATTTCGGAAACAGAGAAGGAGACCACGGTGCGCGGTCGCGCCGTCTTCCCAAGCGATCCGGTTTGCGGGCAAGGTGGCCTGCGAAAGGATCCCGATGACAGACCGCACCGCCCGCCTCGGACCGCTTCTCGCCCGTGCCGAAGAGGCGCTGAATGCGGGCCGGTTCGCCGACATGCACGCTGCGCTGGAAGACGTCTTCGCCGTGGATCCGGGCAGCCTGGCGGGTCTTTGGACCTATACCCATGGCACGCGTTTCGCGAAGGACGATCCGGTGCTCGCGCGTATCGAGGCCTTCCTGGCACAGGCGGGACTGGCCGATCCGTTGCGCGCACAGCTTCTCTTCATGCGCGCCAAGGCGCGCGACGACCTCGGCGAGCACGAAGCCGGTTTCGAGGACGTGGTCGCGGCCAACCGGCTCAAGGGCGTAAGGTTCGACGATGCCGGCATGGCCGCTTTGACCCGCGCGCTCATCGCCGCGGTCGAGGCCGCGCCCGACATCCGCCTGCCGCCGTCCGGGCCGCGCATGGTCTTCGTTCTGGGCATGCCGCGTTCGGGCACGTCGCTGGCCAGCCAGATGCTGGCCGCCCACCCCGAGATCACGAACCTGGGCGAGCGCGTCGCGCTCGGCCCCGCGCTGGCGCGGCCGGGCACGGGGCGCAATCCGCACCTCGCCTTCCTGGAGGGGCTCGACCGCTCCCGGCTGCAGGCAGCCCGCGCGGCCTATCTCGAGGGCGTGCCGGACCACGGGATCTTCATCGACAAGATGCCGGAGAACTACGTTTTCGCCTGGGCGATCCCGATGCTCTTTCCCGATGCGCAGATCATCCACATGCGGCGCGACCGGCGCGCGACATCTCGAAGCGTCCGGCTGACGAGCTGCCTTCAGGCGCCCCGCGCCTTCGTCACCACCGCCAACGCCGCCGCCACGGCCTCGTCGATCGACAGGTGGCTGGTGTCGAGCGTCACCGCGTCGGGCGCGGGCTTCAGGGGCGCAGCCGCGCGGCTTTCGTCGCGCTCGTCCCGGGCACGCACGTCGGCCAGAACCTCGGCATAGCTTGCCGCGTGGCCGTTGCCCACCTGCTCGCGGTACCGCCGCTCGGCGCGCACCTCGGGGCTCGCGGTGACGAAAAGCTTCACCGCGGCATCCGGGCAGATCACCGTCCCGATGTCGCGCCCGTCGAGCACGGCACCGCCCGACCGCATCGCGAAGGCGCGCTGGAAATCCACCAGCGCCTCGCGCACGTCGGCGTCGACCGCGACCCGGCTTGCGGCTTGCGCCACCTCGGGCGAGCGCAGGCCCTCGGCCTCCAGGTCCTCGGCCACGAGGCCCCGCGCAGCATCGAGCGCCGCCTCGCCGTCCAGCACGCGTTTGCCGACGGCGCGGTAGAGCAGCCCCGTGTCGAGATGGGCGAAGCCGAAATGATCGGCCACCGCCCGCGAAATCGTGCCCTTGCCCGCCGCCGCGGGCCCGTCAATGGCCACCGTGAAACTCAAGTCCGGACCTCTTTGTCTGCCTTGCGCCTTCTGACCAACCCGGTGACGAGAAGCAAGAGCGTGACGGGGAAGAGCACCCATTTCGCCACGGTGAAGGCGCTGGCCCAGGCGACCTGCCCGGGGTCGAGCGCCGCGGGGCCCGCCAGAAGCATGCGCGCGGCCAGCGTGTTCTCGGCCAGGTCGGCAAGCCCCATCAGGATGGGAACCAGCACGAAGACGCGCGGCAGCCCGCCGATCCAGATCCCGTAGCCGAAGGTCAGCGCGAAAAGCACCGGCACCGCCCGGTCCCAGCTGCGCGAAACGCGGGCATAGGCCTCGGCAAAACCCGGCTCGGCGCCGTCGAGCAGCGCCCGGATGTCGGCGGCATCGTAGCCGGTGATGCGCAGGTCGGGGATCGCGCCCCCGTTGGCGAGCGCCTGCATCGGCGGCCCAACGACCGCGACCAGCACGCCGTAGACCGCGAGCGTCACCGCCAGCAAAGCCCAGAATATCCCCGTCCGACCCATCGGCCCCTCCCGCATCCTGCCGCCAGTAAGGCAGAGCGCGGCGCGCGTGGAAAGGGCGGATCAGGCGCCGGTGCGCGTGATCTCCGCCCCGAGGCCCGACATGAGCGGCTCGAAGATCGGGAAGGACGTGGCGATCGGCGCGCCATCGTCGACCGACATGGGGGCCTGCGCGGCCAACCCCATGACGAGAAAGCTCATCGCGATCCGGTGGTCGAGCCGTGCCGCGGCCGTGGCACCGCCGGGCACGCCGTCCGGCCCCATGCCGTGGACCACCATGAAGTCCTCCCCCTCCTCCACGGTGACGCCGCCCGCCTCGAGCCCGCGCGCCATCGCGTCGATCCGGTCGCTCTCCTTCACCCGAAGTTCCTTGACCCCCACCATCTCGGTCTTGCCGGTGGCGAAGGCGGCGACCACGGAGAGCACCGGGTATTCGTCGATCATGCTCGCCGCGCGCTCTTCCGGCACACGCACGCCGCGCATGTCGGGCGAAAAGCGGGCCCGCAGGTCGGCGACAGGCTCGCCCCCCTCCTCACGCTCGTTCTCATAGGTGAGGTCCGCCCCCATCTCGCGCAGCGTGGTGAAAAGACCGGCGCGCGTGGGGTTGAGCCCGATGTTGGGCACCAGCACGTCCGAGCCCGGCACGATCAGCGCGGCGCAGACCGGGAAGGCGGCCGAGGACGGATCGCGCGGCACGGCGATGGTCTGGGGTCCGAGCTCCGGCTGGCCCACGAGCGTGATGACCCGGCCCTCGTCGCTGTCCTCGACCGTGAGCTCCGCGCCGAAGCCCGCAAGCATCCGCTCGGTATGATCGCGGGTCGCTTCCGCCTCGATCACCACGGTCTCGCCGGGGGCGTTCAGACCGGCAAGCAGCACCGCGCTTTTCACCTGCGCCGAAGCCATCGGGGTCCGGTAGCGCACCGGCACCGGGGCCTTGGCGCCCACCACGGTCATCGGCAGCCGCCCGCCGGTCCGGCCATGGCTCTGCGCACCGAAGAGCGCGATCGGGTCGGTCACGCGGCCCATCGGGCGCGACCGCAACGACGCGTCGCCGGTGAAGGTCGCGGTGATCGGCGAGGTCGCCATGCAGCCCATGATGAGCCGCACCCCGGTCCCCGCGTTGCCGCAGTCGATAACGTCCTCGGGCTCGGCGAAGCCGCCGACGCCCACGCCGTGCACGGACCAGGCGCCCTCGCCCGTCCGCTCGACCTCGGCACCGAAGGCACGCATGGCAGCAGCGGTGGCCAGTACATCCTCGCCCTCGAGCAGGCCGGTGATCCGCGTCTCGCCCACCGCCATTGCCCCCAGCAGCAGAGAGCGGTGGCTGATCGACTTGTCGCCGGGCACATGGGCCTCGCCGGTAAGCGGGCCGGCCTTGCGGCTGGTCATGGGGATCGGGTTGCCGTGGCCTGACATGGGCGCCTCCTCAAGCGGTCCCGGCCTGATAGCGCAGGCGCGAGAGCCCGTCCACGCCCTGCCTTTCATCTTTCCGAAAATACGCCTTCGCGGCGCTCAGAGCTTTCGGAACGTCAGGTAATGGGGCACCCGGCCTTCGCGCAGGGCCTTCTGCTCGTAGCGGGTGGAGAGCCAATCGCCCCACGGCGTCCGCCAGTCCGCCGGGCCCTCGGCCAGCCATTCGAACCCGGCGCGCGGCACTTCCTCGAGCGTCTGGCGCACGTAGTCGGGAATGTCGGTCGCCACGCGGAACTCAGCACCCGGTTTCAGCACGCGGTGCAGCGGCTCCAGGTGTTCGGGCGTCACGAAACGGCGCCGGTGGTGGCGCTTCTTGGGCCAGGGGTCCGGGTAGAGCAGGAACGCCTTGGAGATCGCGGCATCCGGCAGCACGTCGAACAGGTCGCGCGCGTCGCCCGGGTGCAGACGGATGTTGTCGGCGGAGGACTTGCGCAGCTTGCCCAGGCAGGTCGCAACCCCGTTCACGAAGGGTTCGCAGCCGATGAGGCCCACGTCCGGGTGGGTCTCGCCCTGGTGGACGAGGTGCTCGCCGGAGCCGAAGCCGATCTCGAGCCAGACGTCGCGTGGGCCGAAGACCTCGGCGAGGTCGATCTTCTCACGCTCGGGATTGTCTTCCCAGTCGACACCCGGGAGGCCCCGGTGCGGCAGGTCCTCGTCGAGATAGGCCTGCTGGGCCGGGCGCAGGCCCTTGCCCTTGAACCGGCCGTAGAAATTGCGCCAGGGCGCGCCGCTGGAATGTCTGGTGTCCGTCATGGCGGCGGGTTCTAGCGGGCGGGGCGCCCGGGTCAAGGGTGCGCGGGTGCCGATCTCGACCGGGGAGGCCAACCAGGTCCTGTTTGCGTGCACCCACGACCAGCCTGTCGCCGAGGTGTTTTCCGAAACGCAGAAAGGACAGGGGTGCCAGACAGGTCTGCGTATAACTGCACACAACATGTGGGTTTATCCCGGGTTACGTGTGCCGACGCACTTCTCTAATGCTCTGCGCATCGCCCGACGGGCACGACGCAAACCAAAGGACATTGACCCATGACTGCACAGACTCTTGCCAATGCCGCGCCGCTGGCCCGGCTCCTCCTCTCCGCGATGTTCATCATCTCGGGGGTTCAGAAGATCACCGGCTATGCCGGCACCCAGGGCTACATGGAGGCGATGGGTGTCGCCCCCGGCCTTCTGCCCCTGGTCATCATCGTCGAACTCGGCGCCGGCATCGCGCTCCTGATCGGCTGGCAGGCGCGCATCGCGGCCTTCCTGCTTGCCGGTTTCTCGATCCTGTCGGGCCTGCTCTTCCACCTCCTGCCCGGGCTCGGGATGGAAGACGCGATGGCCGCTCAGGCGCAGATCATCTCCTTCATGAAGAACGTGACCATCGCTGGCGGCCTTCTGATGGTCGTGGCTTTCGGCCCGGGCAAGCTGTCGGCCACGAAGTCGGACGGCGCACTCGTTCCCGCCGAGTGATCAGCGCGCCCGCGAAAAACAAAAGCCCCGGCCGTGGCCGGGGCTTTTTTCGTGTCCGTTGGGCTGATCAGAGCGCGGCCTTGAGCGCGTCCACCAGGTCCGTCTTCTCCCAGGAGAACCCCCCGTCGGCCTCCGGCGGGCGCCCGAAATGGCCATAGGCCGCGGTGCGCTGGAAGATCGGTCGGTTGAGGCCCAGGTGTTCGCGGATGCCGCGCGGGGTGAGGTTCATCACCTCTGCCGCCGCCTTCTCGATCGCCGCCTCGTCGACCTGGCCGGTGCCGTGGGTGTCGACGTAGATCGACAGCGGCTTGGCCACGCCGATGGCGTAGGACAGCTGGAGCGTGCACTTCTTGGCAAGCCCCGCAGCAACGACGTTCTTGGCGAGGTAGCGCGCGGCGTAGGCGGCCGAGCGGTCGACCTTGGTCGGGTCCTTGCCCGAGAACGCACCGCCACCATGGGGGGCCGAGCCGCCGTAGGTGTCCACGATGATCTTGCGCCCCGTGAGACCCGCATCCCCGTCGGGGCCGCCGATCACGAACTTGCCGGTGGGGTTCACATGCCACTCGGTCTCGTCGGTGATCCATTCATCCGGGATCACCTCGTTGATGTAGGGCGTCACCAGTGCGCGCACGTCGTCCGAGGTCAGCTTGTCGTCGAGGTGTTGCGTCGACAGGACGAGCGAGGTCACCGCGACCGGCTGCCCGTTCTCGTAGCGCACGGACAGCTGGCTCTTTGCGTCCGGGCCCAGCTGCGGGGCTTCGCCGGATTTGCGCGCCTCGGCCAGCCGCTTGAGGATCTTGTGGGAATAAAGGATCGGGGCCGGCATCAGCGCCTCGGTCTCGTCCGTCGCGTAGCCGAACATGATGCCCTGGTCGCCCGCGCCCTCGTCCTTGTCGCCCGCGGCATCGACGCCCTGGGCGATGTCGGCGGACTGGGCGTGCAGGTAGTTGTCCACGTGGATATTGGCCCAGTGGAAGCCCTTCTGCTCGTAGCCGATGTCGCGCACGCAGTCGCGCGCGATCTGCTCGACACGCTCGATCACGCTCCCCGGTCCGCGCACCTCGCCGCCGATCACCACGCGGTCGGTCGTCGCGAAGGTTTCGCAAGCCACGCGGGAATAGGGGTCTTCGGTGAGGAAAGCGTCGAGGACCGCGTCGGAAATGCGGTCGCAGACCTTATCCGGGTGCCCCTCGGAAACGGATTCCGAGGTAAAAACGTAATTCGATCGTGCCATGAAAGTCGCTCCGTTGTGATAGCCCCGCCACGCCAGGAAGCCGTTGTGACGGTTGGGTCCATATGCGGTTACAGGGGCCCCGCCCCCCGGTCAACGGGTTTTCCGCCTCGCGGTAAAGAGGAGCGTGCCCAGGATCGCGACCAGAAGCGCGATCACCGGCCAGTCACCCCACCGCGCGTAGACGGTCGGCGGCTCCGGCGCCGGCAGGCGCGCATCGACGAACCCTTGTGCGCCCAGGGGCAGAGACGCGGTGATCCTGCCCCGGCTGTCGATCATCGCGCTGATGCCCGTGTTGGCCGCGCGCGCCAGCGGCAGGCCAAACTCGATCGCCCGGAACCGTGCCTGCACCAGGTGCTGCTGGGGCCCGGCGAAGGTGCCGAACCAGGCGTCGTTCGTGAGCTGCATGAGCCAGTCGGAGCGCCCCTCGGCCCCCCGGATATCGCGCGGGAAGATGGCCTCGTAGCAGATCAGCGGCACCACGTCGCCCAACGCGCCGGGCAGCGTGCGTATCACGGGTCCGGGCCCGCCGGAGAAGCCGAAGCCCTCCTGCTGGGCCAGTCCCCGGATGCCCACCTTCGACAACAGGTCGCCGAAGGGCACGTATTCGCCGAACGGGACGAGGTGATGCTTGTCGTAGACCCACTCGGGTTCGCCCGGGCCGTCGAAGAAGACGATGGAATTGTGGTAGGTCGCCCCGTCCCGGCGCAGGACCCCCGCGACCAGCGGTGCAGGAGCAGCTGCCGCGATCGCGCGCGCCTCCATCGCGGGGGCCTGCCCCAGCAGCGCCGGGAGCGAGCTTTCGGGCCAGACCACCAGGTCCGGTCGTCCGCCCTCCGCCTCGGCCGACGACGCCGCCAGCGCGCGCTCGAAGAAGGTCATGATCCAGTCCGGATCCCACTTCAGATGCTGCGGCGCGTTGGGTTGGACGAGCCGCAGGACCGGCGCGTCCTCGGGCGTGGGCGGCAGCGGCCGCCGCTCGGCCCATATGCCGAGCCCCACGAAGACCGCGAGCCCCGCCAACCAGGCGGCCACCGTCACACGCCCGTAGATCGCCCGGTAGAGCGCGCCCGCCCCGACCAGCGTGAGGGCGCCCAGCCCCTGCGCACCGATCCACGGCGCAAGCTGCGCCATCGGCGTGTCGATCCAGGCAAGCCCCGGGCCACCCCAGGAAAACCCGGTGAAGGCCCAGCCGCGCGCGTATTCCGCAAGCGCCAGCGCCGCCGGGAGCGCCAGCCAGCGCCATTCCGACCGGACCCGCGCCGCCACACCGGCCGCCACGCCCCAAAAGAGCGCGACGCCGCCTGCAAGCAGGATCAGCGCGAAGGGCGCCATCCAGCCATGCCGCCGGATATCGACCAGGAAGGGCTCGACGATCCAGAGCCAGCCGACACCGAAGAACCCGGTCGCCAGCGCCCAGCCCAGCACCCCGGCCCGCCGCCAGCTTCCCGCCTCGAGCACGAGCCCCAAGCCAAGCGCGAAGGCGATCACACTGACGGGATAGAACCCGAGGGGGGCCTGCCCCAGCGCTGCGAGCGCGCCAAGAAAAAGGGCTGCGAACAGCCCCTTCCACCTGGCATCCGCCAGCCGCCGCATCCTGGCGTGCATGGCCTACTCCCCCGCCTGACCCGTCATGCGCACACGGAGCCGCTTGATCCGGCGCGGTTCGGCATCGACCACCTCGAACTCGGCGCCCGAGGGATGCTCGATCACCTCGCCACGCGCCGGCACCCGGCCGGCCTCGAGGAAGACGAGCCCGCCCAGCGTGTCGATTTCCTCTTCCTCGGCGTCCTCCGTGATGAGCCTGAGCCCCGAGGCTTCCTCGAACTCGTCCAGCGGCGCGCGCGCCTCCACGAGCCAGGCGCCGGAGCTTTCCTGCGCCCAGAGCGCGCCCTCCTCGAGGTCGTGCTCGTCCTCGATCTCGCCGATGACCTGTTCCACGAGGTCTTCGAGCGTGACCAGCCCGTCGACCCCGCCGTATTCGTCGATGACCAGCGCCATGTGCATCCGGTCCGACTGCATCTTCTGAAGCAGGACGCCGATCGGCATCGAGGGCGGCGCGTAGATCAGCGGGCGCACGAGATCGCCCAGGAAGAAATCCGGGCTCTCGCCGTTGAAGCCGTGCTTGAGCGCGAAATCCTTCAGGTGGACGAGCCCCACGGGCGTGTCCAGCGTGTCGCGGAATACCGGCAGGCGCGTGTTGCCGGATTCCCGGAACACCTCCACCAGGTCGGGCAGCGTGATGTCCTCGGGGACGGCCACCACCTCCACCTTCGGGATCATCACATCCTCGACGCGCATCCGGCGCAGGTTGCCCATGCCGAGCGGCAGGTTGCGCGCGCTGTCGCCCGCGCCCGCGGACGTGTCGTCCGCCTCCTCTTCGTCGGCTTCCGCGGGGCTCAATGCCCCGATGATGCGGCCGAAGAACCCTTCGTGCCGCGCGTTTTCCTCTTCCTCGCGCGCGCCTCGCGCTGCGCTAGAAGACCCGTCGGTGTCGCCCATCTTTCCTTTCCGCTGTCCGGGAGATCATGCCTCCGCCTCTCCATATGGGTCAGCCACACCCAGTTTGCCAAGTATTTCCGTCTCGAGACCTTCCATGAGCGCCGCATCGCGGTCGTCGATGTGATCATAACCCAACAGGTGCAGGGTCCCGTGCACGACCAGGTGAGTGACATGATCGGCCATCGGCTTGCCCGCCTCGGCCGCCTCCCGCGCGCAGGTCTCATAGGCGATGGCGATGTCGCCAAGCTCCAGGTCCTCCGGCGCCGGCGGCGTGGCGCCGGGTGTCTCGGCCGCGCGCTCCTCCGACGGCCAGGAGAGCACGTTGGTGGGCTGCCCCTTGTCTCGGAACGCCCCGTTCAACGCCGCGATCCGGGCGTCGTCGCAGGCGAGCAGCGCGATCTCCGCCCCCTCGATGCCGAGGTGGTCGAGCGCCGCGGCGCAGGCGCGTTCGGCCAGCGCTTCAAGATCCAACGCCGCCCAGCGCGCGTCTTCTTCCACGAGATCCACGATCATCGCCTGCTCCTCGCTCATGCGCGCAAAGCCTCCGGCACCCGCACGCCGGTCAACCGCTCGCTCTCGGCCCAGAGCCGCTCGGCCACGTCGCGGCGCTCCGCGTAGTGGGCGACCGAGGCCGGCCCCACCGGCCCCTTGAGCTCGCGCCAGGCCTGGGGGCCGTAATTGCCGCCCCCCTCGACCTCGGGCGACAGGGCGGCGAACAGGATCGACTGCGCCGCCTGTTCGGGCGGATGGGACAGGAGCGGCACGACCGTCCGCCCCGCGATCCAGCCGACCACCGGCAAGGTGGCGAGCCTGTCGTGAACGCCCTGCGTGCGCGCGAACCCCGGGTGCGCGGCGACGCTGGTGATCCCCCAGCCCTGTGCCGCGCTGCGCCGCTGCAGCTCCTTGGCGAACATCAGGCAGGCGAGCTTGGTCCTGCCATAGGCCCCCATCGGCTTGAAGGCCCGTTCGCTCTGCAGATCGTCGAAATCGAATTCACCGTACTTGTGCGCGCCCGATGACAGGCTGACCACCCGCGCGCCGCTCCGGCTCAGAAGCGGCAGCAGACGCAGGACCATCGCGAAATGGGCAAGGTGATTGACCCCGAACATCATCTCGAACCCGTCCCGGGTCTCCGATCGCCCAAGCTCCGCCATCACCGCCGCGTTGCACACGAGGATGTCGAGCCGGTCGAGCTCGGCCAGCACCCCGTCGCAGAACGCCGCGACCGAGGCAAGCTCGGCCAGGTCCACCTGCCGGAACGACAGCGCCGCGCCCGGCACCCGCGACCGGATCGCGTCGAGCACGGCCTCCCCCCGCTCGACCGATCGCCCGGCCATGATCACCTGCGCCCCGGTCCGGGCCAGCCCCTCGACGATCGCGGTCGCGAGCCCGCTGGTCCCCGTGACCACGGCCACCCTGCCGCTCTGCGGCGGCGCATCCTCGATCGTCCAGGCCAAGAGATCCCTCTTCATCGTTCCGTAAATACTTCAGGGGGTTCGGGGGACCGGTCCCCCGACGACCGCGCCGGCCCGCCGCAGGCGGGACGGCGCCAGACCTGCGCGGGCCGCCCGGCGGCCCGCATCGCGCGAAACCCTCACCCCTTGGCGGGGTCCGCCGCGTCGTAAGCGTCGATGATCTTGGCGACCAGCGGGTGGCGGACCACGTCCTTCGCGGTGAAGTAGTTGAACGCGATGTCGTCGATCCCCTTCAGAAGCGTCTCGGCATCCCGCAGGCCCGAGTTCACGCCGCGCGGCAGGTCGACCTGGCTGCGGTCCCCGGTGATCACCATCCGCGACCCCTCGCCCAGGCGGGTGAGGAACATCTTCATCTGCATCGTGGTGGCGTTCTGCGCCTCGTCGAGCACGACGAAGGCGTTGGACAGCGTGCGACCGCGCATGAAGGCCAGCGGCGCGATCTCGATCCGCTTTTCTTCCATCAGCTTCGCAGCCTGCTTGCCGGGCAGGAAATCGTTCAGCGCGTCGTAGAGCGGCTGCATGTAGGGGTCGACCTTGTCCTTCATGTCGCCCGGCAGGTAGCCCAGCTTCTCGCCCGCCTCGACGGCCGGACGCGACAGGATGATCCGGTCGACATGGCCGCCGATGAACATGTTCACCCCCACGGCCACGGCGAGGTAGGTCTTGCCGGTGCCCGCCGGGCCGATCCCGAAGGCCAGCTCGTGGTTGAACAGGCTTTTGACATAGGCCTTCTGGGCCTCCGTGCGCGGCTCGACCAGCTTCTTGCGGGTCTTGATCTCGACCCGCCCGCCCTTGAAGAGCTCCATCTGCGCGTCCGGGCCCGCGCCCTCGGTCTCGGCGGGCCCCATGCGAATCTCGCCGTCGATGTCGCCGGCCTCGATCTGCTTGCCCTGCTCGAGCCGCTGGTAGAGCGCCTGGAGGACCGCCGCGGCCTGCCCGCGCGCCTCGCTGTCGCCGACGACGGCCAGCTGGTTGCCGCGGCGCAGGATGTGCACGTTCATCTGGTGTTCGATCTGGGCGAGGTTTCGGTCGAATTCCCCGCACAGGTCGATCAGCAATCGATTGTCGGGAAACTCCAGCAGCGTTTCGTGAATGTCTTCGGGTTTCGGCGGGTTCAGCGCATCAAGTCCCAACTATGTCTCCGTTTCACGGGTGCCTGTATCAACGATCGTGCCCGCCCCCTTGTTCCCGCGCAAGCTCTCCCGTGTGAAAATTACGAGATTGATACAAAAAGACCGCGCACCGGGGATGCGCGGCCTTCATATTGTGCGGTCCGCGACCTCAGCGCGGCAGGTAGTCCGGCAGGTCGTCCGAGGCGCGCCACTCGCCGATCACGGCGCCGCGCGGCAGCTCGTTCGAGCAGCGCGGCAGGCCCGAGCGCGGGTCCGAGCGGTCGCCGCCATACCCTTCAAGGCCGTCGTCGGTGATCCAGGCCTCGCAGCCGTCGGGCAGCACGGCCACGGCCGCGATGCCATCGCGCGGGCCGGGGCTGTCGCCGATGGTGCGGTCCACGTTGGTGGCGATGAGTTTCGGCGAACCGCCGTCATAGACGGTCGACTGGCAGCCGGCGACGCCCATCGTGGCGACGAGCGCGATAATTGCGTGTTTCGTGATCATGGCGAAGGGTACCTGTAGCAGACGATTTCGACACGGCGGTTCTTTTGCATGTTCGCCGCCGAGTTGTTGGGCGCGATGGGCCGGCGTTCGCCGAAGCCCACGACCCGGTCGACGACCGCGCCGGACTGGCGCGCGACGCCGGCAACCGCTTTGGCGCGGTTCTGCGACAGGCGGATGTTGTACTCGTCCGAGGCGCGGCTGTCGGTGTGCCCGTAGACCGCGTAGGCGAAGGCCCCGGCGGACGAGAAGAACTTGCGCAGCCATTCACGCCCCTGCGCCGTCAGCCGGTAGCTGTCGGTCGCGAAAAGCACGTCCGTGTTCTGAACGGCACAGGTGTTCTTTTCCAGGCACATGTGACGACCGGTCTTCGGATCGCGGCGCGACACCATGTATCCTTCGACACCGCCGTCGGCCCACCAGTGCATGCACCCGTCCGGATCGACCCAGAGACCCCAATTGATCTTTCCGGTGACCGTGACCTGCGATTGTGCCGATGCCGTGGTTGCAACCCCGGCTGCGGCAGCGAGACCCAAAACCGTGGCGGCCGCCATGGTCCTGACCCCAGACATTATCCGGTTTTTCACTCCTAATCCCCCAAAATGGCCGCGTGGCAAACGGCTCTACATCAATTGTATGGAGGTTAAACCGATGAAAGTGTTCGTGTAAACGCTGGCCGCTTTATATTCGCCCCGCCCGGGTGAACAATCTGGTCCAAAGAGGTTCATTACCACAGGGAATCAGAAAGATCCGGCCATGCCGGGCAGTTAGGCCGGTCTTCAGACGAGCGTCCCGGCGAGCGAATTGGGCGCCGCTTCCGTGATTCTCACCCGCTTCAGGTCCCCGGGAGCGATTCCATCGGCCTTCACGTGGACGGCATGAAGATAGTCGGACTTGCCGACCATCTGGCCCTCCATCCGGCCGGGCTTTTCGAACAGAACGCCCACCTCGCGCCCGACCATGCCCTCCATGATCGCGCGGGCCTGGTCGTTGATCAGTCCCTGCAGCGCCTGCAGCCGGGCCGAAGCCACGTCGGCATCGACCAGCGGGCGTTCCGCGGCCGGGGTACCCGGCCGGGAGGAATACTTGAAACTGAACGCCTGCCCGTAATTGACCTCCCGGATCAGGTCCATCGTGTCCTCGAAGTCACGGTCGGTCTCTTCCGGGAAGCCGACGATGAAATCACCCGAGATCAGGATGTCGGGCCGCGCCGCGCGGATCCGCTCGATCAGCCGGATGTATTCCTCCGCCGTGTGCTTGCGGTTCATCCGCTTGAGGATCCGGTCCGACCCGGACTGCACCGGCAGGTGCAGGTAGGGCATGAGCTTCTCGCATTCGCCGTGCGCCGCGATCAGGTCGTCGGACATGTCGTTGGGATGCGAGGTGGTGAAACGGATGCGCTCCAGCCCGTCGATGTCGTTGAGCGCCCAGATCAGGCGGGCCAGCGACCAGTCGCCACCCTCCCCCGCGCCGTGGTAGGCGTTGACGTTCTGGCCCAGCAGGGTGATCTCGCGCACACCGCGCTCCACGAGTTCGCGCGCCTCGCGCAGGATGCGCTCGGGCGGGCGGCTGACCTCGGCCCCACGGGTGTAGGGCACGACACAGAAGGCGCAGAACTTGTCGCAGCCTTCCTGAACGGTGAGGAACGCGGTCGGCGCGCGCTTCGCGACCGGGCGGTTCTTGAGGATCTCGAACTTGTCCTCGGCCGGGAAATCGGTGTCGACGGCCTTCTCGCCCTTGGCGACCTTCTCCACCATGTCCGGCAGCCGGTGGTAGGTCTGCGGCCCGACCACCAGGTCGACCATCGGCTGGCGGCGCATGATCTCTTCGCCCTCGGCCTGCGCCACGCAGCCGGCCACCCCGATCTTGAGGTCCGGCTTGGCGTCCTTGAGGTCCTTGAACCGGCCCAGCTCGGAATACACCTTCTCGGCCGCCTTTTCGCGGATGTGGCAGGTGTTGAGGAGGATCATGTCCGCCTCGTCCGGGCTGCCGACCTCGACATAGCCCTGCCCGCCCATGGCCTCGGCCATGCGCTCGCTGTCGTAGACGTTCATCTGGCACCCGTAGGTCCGGATGAAGAGCTTCTTGGGGTCCGCCGTCTCGTCTTTCATGTCAGGCACTCTCGGGGTCAGGATCAGCGCGCGTCCTACCGCATGTCCCTGCGCGCCGCAACGGTTGCATCCGCGGTGTCGTTCAGGGAAAGTTTACCATGGCCCGCGGGAAAGGGCAGTCGGGGCAACGATGCGGTTCAGATCACTCGCGCAGTTCATCGAGAAGGGCAAGGCGGCGGTCGCCACCGGGCCGACCGCCCTGATCTTCGTCGAGGATCTGGTCGAGGTGGAAAGCACGATCCGCTACCACCAGCTGATCGGCTTTCGCGACATCGTCGTCTTCGCCCCCGTGGAGCTCGAGCTGCCCGCCGGGATGGAGAACACGGTCTACCGGGTCGATTACGCGGTGATCGAGGTCTCTGACGTTCAGAAGGCGGTGAACGCGGTCATCGACATCGCCGAGGGCGCGTGGCTCTACTACTGCTACAACGCCGAGTACCTGTTCTTCCCGTTCTGCGAGACGCGCAGCGTCAACGAGCTTCTCACCTTCCACGGCGAGGAACGGCGCGACGCGATGCTGACCTACGTCGTCGACCTCTACGCCGACGACCTGGAACGCCACCCGAAGGCGGTGTCGCTGGATCATGCCTGGATGGACAAGTCGGGCTACTACGCGCAGGCGCGCCCGGACCCGGCCAACAAGAACTATCCCAAGGAGCGGCAGCTCGACTTCTTCGGCGGGCTGCGCTGGCGCTACGAGGAACACGTGCCGCGCCACCGGCGCAAGATCGACCGGATCGCGCTGTTCAGGTCGCGCCGCGACCTGGCGCTGCGGGCGGACCACACGTTCAACGACGAGGAATACAACACCTATGCCTGCCCCTGGCACAACAGCCTGACGGCGGCGATCGTGAGCTTCCGGACGGCCAAGGCGCTCAAGTCGAACGCGGGCTCAACCTTCGACATCCCCACCTTCAAGTGGCACAATTCGGTGCCCTTCGACTGGAGTTCGCAGCAGCTTCTCGACCTGGGTCTGATGGAACCGGGTCAGTGGTTCTGACGGAAAACCCCAGGTTTTTCACCGAAAACCGGCCCTGACCCCCCGTTTACAATCGCTCACGCCCCCCTATGTTATAGGAACACCCCGCAAGCACCTGCGCCAAGCGCGTGGCCTTGCAGAACTCATTCCCGACATCGAGGCAATCATGGCGCAAGTCAAATCGGGCGATACCGTCCGTATTCACTACACCGGCACGCTGACCGACGGCACCGTGTTCGACAGCTCCGAGGGTCGTGACCCGCTGGAATTCACCGTGGGTTCCGGCCAGATCATCCCGGGGCTCGACAAGGCGGTGCCCGGCATGGAAGTGGGCGAGAAGAAGACCGTCCCGGTTCCGGCCGACGAGGCCTATGGCCAGCATCATCCCGAAGGCGTGACCGAGATTCCGCGCGGCGACATCCCGGCGGACATTCCGCTGGAAAACGGCATCATGCTGCAAATGTCCACGCCGGATGGCCGCCAGATCCCCGTGACCGTCACCGACGTGTCCGAGGAGAAGGTGACGATCGATGCCAACCACCAGCTGGCGGGCAAGGACCTGACCTTCGACATCGAACTGGTCGAGATCGCCTGATCTCCCTTCGGCGGCGGGCCGCTCAGCCGGCCCGCCCCGGAACACCCGGCGCCGGGCTCGCGTTTCCTTGATGAAAGGAGGACGCGATGACCGAGTATAACGCCAAAGCCGCGATCATGGTCGCGGCCTCTCCCGTCATCTGCCACGACACCTTCGCAAAACCCGAGCGCCTGACGCGCTTCTGGTTCCCGCGCGTGTCCGGTCCGATCCGGCCCGGCGCGGATTTGGAATGGTACATGGGCGAGGAAAAGGACGCGCAATGCATTCCCGTGACGATCGATGACGCCTTCCCCGGCGACAGTATCGACATGCGCTGGGGATCGGGTGAGACGGAGACCCACGTCTCGTGGACCTTCACCGAGAAGGGTCCGCATACCGAGATCAAGGTCGTGGAAAGCGGCTTCAAGGGGTCCGAGGATGACAAGATGACCCGGGCGCTCACACAGACGGCCGTCCTCAATCAGGTGCTGGTCGCCGCCAAGGCCCAGATCGAGCATGACGTGGACATCAACGTGATCGAGGACCGCGCGGCGGGCTGATCAGCCCTTCGCGCGCAGCCGGATCACCACGTCGACCTTCGACACCTCGGCGCCTTCGGGCGCCTTGGGCAGCGCGGAAATTTCAAGATCCTCTTCCGGCGCATCCATCAGCTCACCCGTGTCTTCCCAGAAGAAATGCGGGTGGTTGGTGGTATTGGTGTCGAAATACCCCTTGGTCCCGTTCACCAGGATCTCCCGCAGGAGGCCCGCCTCGGAAAACGAGCGAAGGGTATTGTAGACCGTGGCGAGCGACACCTTTTCGCCCGCCTCGCGGATCGCGTCGAACAGGCTCTCGGCGGTGACGTGCCGATGTTGACCGTCCCCAATCAGCAGGGTGGCGATCGCCACGCGCTGCCGCGTCGGGCGCAGTCCGGCGCTTTCCAGCCACCGCGCGCCCATGTCTTTTGCCTGGCTCCGGGTCTGTGTTGCCTGGCTCTGGGTCATGTCATGCCTCTGCCTTGGTCTGACCGCATATATAGGCAGGATCACCCCCGGATTTCAAACGGTTTTGCCTTGCTGCGCACGCCATGCAGGGCCCGTCGCCCTTGCCTCGGAGTCCGCGCCGGTGATAGACGGTCACGAACCACATCACGCGACCAAGCGACAACAACCGGGGGCCAGATGGCAGAGTATCCAACCAGTTTCGACAAGGACGACCTGCTGAAATGCGCAGCCGGCGAGCTCTTCGGGCCGGGCAACGCGCAGCTTCCCGCCCCGCCGATGCTGATGATGGACCGGATCACCGACATCTCCGGGGACGGCGGCAAGCACGGCAAGGGCCACGTGGTCGCCGAGTTCGACATCACGCCGGACCTGTGGTTCTTCGAATGCCACTTCCCCGGCAACCCGATCATGCCCGGCTGTCTCGGCCTTGACGGCCTGTGGCAGCTCACCGGCTTCAACCTGGGCTGGCGCGGCTGGCAGGGGCGCGGCTACGCGCTCGGCGTGGGCGAGGTGAAGCTGACCGGCATGGTCCGCCCCGACCGCAAGATGCTGACCTATTACGTGGACTTCACGAAAGCGGTCCAGACCCGGCGCCTGACGATGGGCGTGGCGGACGGCATCGTGGAAGCCGACGGCGAAGTCATCTATCAAGTCAAGGACATGAAGGTCGCGCTTTCCGAGACCTGAGGGTCGGGCGCAGCCAGAAAAGGAGCCGAAGATGCAACGTGTCGTCGTAACGGGGCTCGGGATCATTTCGCCCATCGGGCTGGATGTCACCGAAGTCACCGACTCGCTCAAGGCGGGCCGCTCGGGCATCACCGCCAATGCCGACATGGCCGAATACGGCTTTCGCAGCCAGATCGCCGGCGATGTGGACATCGACCTGAAAGAGCACGTGGACAAGCGCGCGCTGCGCTTCATGGGTCCGGGCGCGGCCTATGCCTATCTCGCGATGGGCCAGGCGATCGCCGATGCCGGGCTGGAAGAATCGGACGTGGTGAACGAGCGGACCGGGCTCATCGCCGGCTCCGGCGGCCCGTCGACCAGCGCGATGTTCCAGGCGCACCAGACGGTGCTGAAATCCGGCTCGCCCAAGCGGATCGGCCCGCTCGCGGTGCCGAAGTGCATGTCCTCGACCGTGAGCGCGAACCTCGCGACACAGTACAAGATCAAGGGCATCAACTACTCCATCACCTCGGCCTGCTCGACCTCGCTGCACTGCATCGGCAACGCGGCCGAGCAGATCATGATGGGCAAGCAGGACGTGATGTTCGCCGGCGGCGGGGAAGAGCTCGACTGGACGCTGTCGTGCCTGTTCGACGCGATGGGCGCGATGTCCTCGAAGTTCAACGATACGCCGGACAAGGCCAGCCGCGCCTTCGACGCCGAACGCGACGGGTTCGTGATCGCCGGCGGCGGCGGGATGGTCGTGCTGGAAAGCCTCGAACACGCGCTGGCACGCGGCGCGAAGATCTATGGCGAGATCACAGGCTTCGCCGCCACCTCGGACGGTCACGACATGGTGGCCCCGTCCGGCGAAGGCGGCGAGCGGGCGATGCGCCTTGCGCTCTCCACCCTGCCCGAAGATCGGAAAGTGGGCTATATCAACGCTCACGGCACCTCGACCCCGGTCGGTGATGTCGGAGAAGTGGAAGCCGTGCGCCGCGTTTTCGGCGAAGGCAACACGCCCCCGATCTCGTCCACCAAGTCGATGACCGGGCATGCCCAGGGCGCGGCCGGCGCGCTCGAAGCGATCTTCTCGATCCTCATGCTCGAGAACGACTTCATCACGCCCTCGATCAACGTCGAGACGCTCGACCCCGCGATCCACGAACACGAGATCGCTCTGAAGCTCGTCGAAAACGCCGGGCTCGACACGGTCATGACCAACAGCTTCGGCTTCGGCGGCACCAACGGCTCCATGCTCGTGAGCAAGTATCAAGGATAGGACGGGAACATGGGTCAGTTGATGAAGGGCAAGCGCGGCCTGGTCATGGGCGTCGCGAACGACCGTTCGATCGCCTGGGGCATCGCCAAGGCGATGGCCGACGAAGGGGCCGAGCTCGCGTTTTCCTACCAGGGTGAAGCCTTCGGCAAGCGGGTCGAACCGCTCGCCGCCTCCGTGGGGTCGGACATCCTCGTGGATATGGACGTCACCGATGACGCGCGGCTCGACGCCGGCTTCGCGTCCCTGTGGGAACGCTGGGACCGGATCGACTTCCTGGTCCACGCGGTGGCCTATTCCGACAAGTCGGAGCTGACGGGCCGGTTCCTCAACACCTCGCGCGGGAACTTCAAGAACTCGCTCGACATCTCCTGCTACTCGCTGATCGAGGTGGCGCGCCGGGTCGAGCCCTACATGGCCGAGGGCGGGACGATCCTGACGCTCACCTACGGCGGCTCGAACCGTGTGACCCCGTTCTACAACGTCATGGGCGTGGCCAAGGCGGCGCTCGAGGCGAGCGTGCGGTACCTCGCCAACGACCTCGGCCCGCAGGGCATCCGCGTGAACGCGATCAGCCCGGGCCCGATGAAGACGCTCGCGGGCGCGGCCATCGGCGGTGCGCGCAAGACCTTCCGGCACACCGAGGCGAACTCGCCCCTGCGCCAGAACGCGACGCTGGAATCGATCGGCGGCACGGCGGTGTATCTGGCCTCCGATTACGGCGCTTGCACGACGGGCGAGATCATCACCGTCGATTGCGGTTTCCACGTGCTGGGCATGCCGCAGCCGGAAAACCTCTGAGGCCGCGCCGGGCGCCCTGCCCCGCCGGTCCAGAACGCGAAAAGGCGCCGGATCCCCGTCCGGCGCCTTCGTTTTTTCCGAGAGATCAGGCCGCCGTGGCGCCGGCCAACTCGATCGCGTCCCGCAGGTCCTCGAGGGAGCCGACCTGGTTGGCGAGGATCAGGACCAGTCGCGCGTTCATCGCGTTGGCCTCCGCATCCGTGAGATCGCGCTGCGCCTCGGTCAGCTCCTGGTAGAACGCGTCCGGGTTCTCGATGTTCGGGCTCAGGATCAGGCTCATTTCAGGTCTCCTCCGGTGGCATGCGCGATCGCCGCGCGGATCTTGTCGGGATCGAAACTGCGCCAGCGCGCCGCGACGTGCTGATCCGGGCGAATGAGGTAGACGGCCCCGTCGCGCAGGTCGTAGCGCTCGGCGATCTTGCCTTCCACGTCCTCCACGTGCGTGCCGATTTCCAGCACCGTCGGGGTGAATGTTCCGGCCTCGACCGGCTTGACCGCCAACCCCGAGACCAGGAGCGTGAAGCCCTCTCCCAGGTGTTCAAGCAACCAGCCGGGCTGACCATCCTCGACCACGGGCGCGTCGGCCGCGCAGGTTCCGGGCACCATCGCCCCCTCCCACGCATCCGCGTCGGCCGTGTTGAGCGGGCTTTCCACATAGGGCGTAGGCGACGACAGGCGGCCGGAATTGACCAGCGGGCGGGCGAAGTCGAATTGCCTCGACAGCGCCAGCACGGCATCGCGATAGAGGCGCGACGCGCCGTTCTTCGGCGTGATGAAGTCGGTCGACCGCGTCGAGTTCAGGATGTTGTCGTCAGCCGCGAAGGCGCGTTCGTCGTGGTAGGTGTCGATCAGCGCCTCCGGCGCGTCGCCATTGATGACGGCGGCCAGTTTCCAGCTCAGGTTGTCGATGTCCTGCACGCCGGTGTTGGCCCCGCGCGCGCCGAACGGCGACACCTGGTGCGCCGCGTCGCCCGCGAAGAGCACGCGGCCGTGGCGGAAATTGTCCACCCGGCGGCAGGCGAACTGGTAGACGCTGGCCCATTCGAGCTCGAAATCCACGTCTTCCCCGATCATCGCCTTCACGCGCGGGATGATGTTCTCCGGGCGCTTCTCGATCTCGGGATCGGAGTCCCAGCCAAGCTGGAAATCCAGCCGCCAGACGTCGTCGGACTGCTTGTGAAGCAGCGCCGACTGGCCGCGGTGAAAGTCCGGGTCGAACCAGAACCACCGCTCGGTCGGGAAGTCCGCCTTCATCACGATGTCGGCGATCAGGAACCGATCCTGGAAGAACTGGCCGGTGAATTCCGCCCCCACCATGCGGCGCACGTCGGAATTGGCGCCGTCGCAGGCCAGGAGCCAGTCGGCCTCCATGTGGAAGATGCCGTCCGGCGTCTCGACCGCGAGGTCGACGTAATTCGCCCCCTGCTTCAGCGAGACGACCTTGTGCTTCCAGCGCAGGTCGATCAGCGGGTTCTTCTCGCAGGCCTCGACCATGTATTCTTCAAGGTAGTACTGCTGGAGATTGATGAAGGCCGGGATCTTGTGGCCGTCCTCGGGCAGAAGATCGAATTCATAGACTTCCTGGTCACGCATGAAGACGCGGCCCAGTTTCCATTCGATCCCCTTGTCGAGCATCGGCTTGGCCACGCCCAGCCGGTCCCAGATCTCGAGCGGGCGCTTGGCATAGCACACGGCGCGCGACCCGACGGAGACGGTGTTGTTGTCGTCCAGCACGACCACCTTCAGGCCCCGCGCCGCGAAGTCGAGCGCGGCGGTCAGCCCGATGGGCCCCGCGCCCACGACCACGACGGGGTGGCGCACCACCTCGCCCGCGGTCTGCTCGGGCGACTGGACGTAGTCGAATTCGGGAAACTCGTAGGTGTTCAGCATCTCACACCTCGGTCAGTTCTTTTTCGTGAAGCCACGCGGCATGACGGGGCGCGCGCTTGGTCTTGGACCACTCCTCGAGCATTTCTTCCTTCACCGCAGCGGCCTTGCGCGCCATGTCGGCCGCGCCCGGATCGTCATAGGCAAGCTCGATGCGGTGGCCGTTCGGATCGAAGAAGTAGATCGAGTGGAAGACCGAATGATCGGTGACGCCCAGAACCTCGACCCCGTTGGCCTCCAGGTGCTCCTTGTAAGCCACCAGCGTGTCGCGGTCCGCCACCTTCAGCGCGAGGTGCTGCACCCAGATCGGCGTGTTCTCGTCCCGCCCCATCTCGGGCTTCGTCGGCAGCTCGAAGAAGGCCAGCACGTTGCCGTTCCCCGCATCGAGGAAGATATGCATGTAGGGGTCTGGCTCATGGGTGGACGGCACGTGGTTCTCGGCGAAGGCGAGCGTGTAATCCATGTTGAGGTTCTTCTTGTACCACTCGACGGTCTCCTTCGCATCGTTGCAGCGATAGGCGACGTGGTGGATCTGCTGGACCTTGAGCTCTGGCGTGGACATGTTTCTCCTCCCTGGAAATTCGTTGCACTTGCAATGATTATCGCGAAAAGGCGGGCCGGCGATTTGATCCAGATCAAATTCATTGCATTTGCAATGAATTTTCGGGCACACGCGTACAACGAAAAAGCGGGGCCATCCGGCCCCGCTTTCCTGGTCTCGTTGCGCTTGATGTCAGCGGGCCGGGCGGCCCGTGGGGGTCGGCGTCGGACCACGGCCGGGCGCTTCGTATTCGAAGCGGGCCGGGCGCGGCTTGCCCTCCAGAACGACCCGGTAGCGGCCGTTCGCAAGTTCGAAGATGCGGATCGACGGAAGGTTCGCGGCCGATTCGCCGGTGCCGTGAAGTTCCTCGCAGGCCGAGATGCCGGCATCGGCGCAGGCCTCGGGATGGTTCGAGTTCTCGTTACAGGCCGCGACCACGTGGTCGACGCAGGCCGGAAGGCTGGCGCCGGCGTTCCCGGCGGTCGCGATGCCCGTGGTGGAGGTGGTGAAGAGGGCGAAAGCGGCGAGGGCGGTTTTGGTGATGATGGTCATTGTGTCGTCTCCTGGTTTGAATGTGACCCGGTTGCGCCGGGAGTATTCGTGTGTCGGATGACGACGCGGCGGGGTTCAAAGAAACCCGAAGATTTTTTGAATTTTCTTGCAAAACACTGAAATCACACGCGTTTTTTTCGCGTCGCTTTCAGCAACCGGGCCCTTGGGCCAGCCCCCACCCGGTCGCGCGGTCGTGCCCGGCAGGGCCGAGATCGCGCGCATTTTCCGCCAGGACTCTGCGCAGGGACGCCGCCGAGCGCGTCGTGCCCGCGCCAAGCTGCGCGGCCAGCGCCGTGACGATGGGCGCGGCATAGGACGTGCCGCTGGCATAGGCCCCGCCGCCCGGTCGCGCGACCCAGACATCCACGCCGGGGGCCGCGAACTCGATCTCCGGCCCGGTGTTGGCGCGGGCATACGGCCTGAGCGCCGCGTCCACCGCCGTGACCGCGATCACCTCGGGGGCCGCGGCCGGCCAACCCACGGCGCGCCCGTCGTTGCCGGCCGCCGCGATCATCACCACCCCCTGTCCGGCCGCCGCCGTCAGGAGGTCCGCGAGCGCCCGGTTCGCGGGCCCGGAGAGAGACAGGTTGACCAGCCGCACGCCACTGCGCAGCAGGACGTCGAGTCCGGCGCCGATCATGTCGACATCCGTGCGCGCCCGTCGCCGCGAGCCCGAGAAGGCGTCGACGGCGACCAGCCGGGCGCCTCGCGCAAAGCCCGCGACCGCCCCGCTCGCGTCCTCTCCGACGATCAGCGCGGCAACGGCGGTGGCATGATCCGTCGACGATTGCGGGCGCCCGCCGGGGGTGATCGCGACCGTCTCGACCCGCGCGGACGTCAGCGCCGGGTGCGACGGGTCGAGCGGTCCGTCGATGATCCCCACGGCACCGCGCGCCGGCTCCCGGCACCCGCCCGGACGCAGGACCAGATCACGCGCGAAGAGCCGGGGGCTGCCCTGGGCGAAACCGTAGAGCGCATGGATGTCGAAGGCCGTGGCCGGTGCGGCCGCCTCGACCGCCTGCCGCGCGAGGTCGGGTGCCAGGGCGAAGGGCAACACGACCACCTGCCCCACGCGCCCCAGCCCGGGATAGTCGCGGCGGCGAACGAGCGTGGCCCCCAGATCTTCGAGCGCCGCGAGGGTCGCTGCGGCCTCCGCCGCCGGCCCCACGGCGATGTATTCCGTCCGTCCGTTGAAGGTCTGCACCTCTGCCGGGTCACCAGGGCGCGTCGCGCGCCTGCCGTCGTCGGAGGGCGGCCCCACTCGCGCCCCGCCCGGCGGCGGTCCCCCGCGCGGCGGCACCTGGGCCTCGGCCACCTGGGCGAAGGCCAGCACCGCGACCAGCATCGCGGCCACGACCGAAACCACGCGGCTAGTCATCGCGCGTGGCCGTTTCGATCAGCGGGGACGCCTGCAACGCCATCATGTCCTCGTCGGAAACCTCTCCGTCGAGTGCCATGATATCATAAAGTCCCAAGGCACTCGGCCCGCCGGTGATTTCCAGCTCGAGCTCGGTGAGAAACGCGCGGATCTCCGCCTCGGTCGCGTCGGGGTCGAAGGTCACGCGGACCGCACCCGCCCCGTCGCCTGCAAGCTCGTAGCCCGGGCCACCCCGGTCGAGAAGGAAGACGCTCTGCGCCAGGAAGGCGGCGATGGCGATCACGGCCGCGATCCGCCAGAGCCGCGCCGGTTGAAGCCCCCGTCCGGAGCTCCGCGACCTGCCCTCTTCCTCGACGCTGCGCATAAGGCGGGCAAGGCCGAACTCGCCGGGGCTGCGGGTCTCTTCCGCCTGCAGCGTGTCGCGCATCGCGCGCAGCGCCGACAGCTCCAGCTCGAGCGCGGGGTCGTCGCGCAAGGCCGCCTCGACCTCGGCCCGCTCGGCCTCGGACAGCGTGCCATTGGCGTAGAACGGCAGGAGCGCCTCGATATCGCTGCGATCCGTCATGTCGCCACCCCCCGCGTCACCCGGCCGGAGAGGCAGCGCAAGAGAAGCTTCTTCGCGTGGTAGATGCGCGTCTTGATGGTGCCTTCCGGCACGCCGGCGACCTCGGCGATCTGGCCGTAGGGCATATCCTCGTAGAAGGCGAGCGCGACGGCCATCCGGTGGTCATCGCCCAGTTCCTCCAGGCAATGGCGCACGTGCACGGCCTCCTGCCCCGCCAGGACTGCCGCTTCCGTGTCGACCCCTTCATCGGCCGTGTCTGGCGGATCGCCGGGCATGTCCAGGCGCCCCGTCTTGCGGCGCAGGTCGATCACCTTGCGCCAGGCTATTCCGAAAACCCAGGTCTGCACTTTCGATCTCCCTTCGAACCGGCCGGCACTGCGCCAGACCTCCATGAACACGTCATGAAGTATGTCGGCCGACTCGTGCGGATCGTTCAATTTCGACAGGATGAATCTGTAGACCGGGCGCTCGAGTTCCCGGTAGAGCCCCGCGAGCGCGGCCCTGTCGCCTCCGGCGATCGCCGTCATGAGAGGGGCCAGAGGATCTGTCACAGGGGCGCTCGCACGGTGATGGGATCGGGCATCGGGCCCGGGTCAACTCAAGTCTTCGGCGACCCCGTCACCCTGTCAAGTATGGCGGAGCAGCCCGTCCGGACCCTCAGTCCCCGGCGGCGTGCCGGTCGACAAGTCGCTGCACTGCCGGGGCGAAGTGCCAGAAATCCGGCGTCGCCATGCCAGCCCGCTTGCCCGCATCGTCGAGGTAGCGCACGGCGATGATCGCCGCGAGGTTCGGGTTTCTCTCGAACGCGGCGACCTCCTCGGGTCTCATCGGGCCGCCCTGCAGGTTGAGCGAAAGGACCGACGCCTCCGACAGGCGGTCGAAATAGCCCGGGCGCGTTGCGCAGAGGTACCGCTTGGCCGCCACGTGGTAGCGGCAGCAATCGGTCACGACCTGCGGCAAGAAGCGCTCCAACACCGCCGCACCCGCGTCCTCGTGGTGACGGTCGTGGGTGTCGTCCATCGTGAAGGTGCCGAAGGCGCTGGTGAAATGCCCGATGTCATGAAGCAGCGCGCCCACGACGATCTCGTCGGGCTGCCCGCCCTGTTCGGCCAGCGTCGCGCCCTGCAGCATGTGTTCACCCATCGTGACGGGTTCGCCCAGGTAGGCCTCGCTCCCGTGGCGTTCGAAGATCGCGCCGAGGAAGGCGACGATATTGTCCCGCGTCAGCGTGTCGATGTCGGCCGTCATTGCGCAGCCTCCAGCCGACCGGCCCGCACCATCGCATCATGGGTGGAGCGCAGCGCGTCCTTGTCGGCGTAACACCCTTGGAGCCAACGCGTGCCCGTGCCGCTATAGGCTTTGCGTGCATGCAGGACGCGGGTGTTGTCGACCACGAAGGCCTCGCCCGGCGCGAGCCGGAAGGTCACCTCCATCGCGGTGTCGTCGATGATTTCGCCCAGCCGGCGGTACGCGGCGTAATATGCCTCCATTCGATCGAACGGCACGTCGACGAGCGCGGCGCAGGAGCGGTTGTTGAACCGGATGCCGACCAGTTCCCCGTCCGGGGCGAGCTCGATCATCGGACGGCGCGCGGTCAGGCAGACACCTTCCTCGCCGACGTATTCGAACCGCGCGCAATGGTCGGCCAACAGGTCGAACGCCTCGGGGTTCTCGTCGCGCAGCCGGAGCGCCGCGGCGAAACCATCGACCACCATGTTCTCGCCCCCGGCCGCCGAGCTTTCGAGGCAATGCAGCACCTGAACCGTCGGGACCGGGTCGCGGTATGGGTTGTCGGTGTGAGCCTGAAGACCAAGCCCGGTGAAGGCGAGGTTGGTGGGGTCGACCTCGGTCCGGACCTCGAAATGGCGACCGTAGTTGGTTTCGCGCACGTAGCCGAAGAGATCGACGACCTTGAACAGCGCCCCGGGCTCAGCGGGTGCGTTCGCGACCTTGGCGAAGCCGTAGCGCATGAGGCTGCCCAGCCAGTCACGGAGCGCCGCGCCGCCACCCTGAAGCGCGGCGAAATCTCCGCAGGGCACGCTCTCGGCCAGCCCGGCATCCCAGGTCTCGACACCCGCCGGCAACCATCCGCGCGCCCGGGGCGTCGGATGGTCATAGGCATGCTCTTCGAGCCACGCCGGATCGAAGGCGACCGTTTTCTCTTCGGGGTCGAACCGCACCTCGACCCGCCCGTCGCCCCGCATCCCGGCCGCCGCGATCCGCGTGTCGGCGGGGATATCGCGCAGGGCGATCAGCTTCTGGCCGTTGCCGGGGGCGCGCGTCTCCGGGTCCGGCGCGTTGTCACGCAGCCACACGGCATGGAAGCGGCGCGGACCGGCGGGCGTGGCGAGGGTGAGCACGGTGCCGGTGGGATCGACGGTCACGGAGGGCATGGCGGGTCTTTCGGTTGCAGCTTCGACTGATCTGGAGTCTCGCAGCCGCGACGCATAAACTCAAATTAAGGCTATGCTGTCTGAGGCATCGAAATACTTATGCGAAAAGACCCACTCCCCCCGCTCGAATGGATCCGCGCCTTCGAGGCCGCGGCCCGGCTGGGCAGCTTCACCGCCGCCGCCGACGAGGCGGGGCTGACCCAGGCCGCGGTGAGCCAGCGCATCGGCCAGCTCGAACGCCGCCTGGGCGTCGCCCTCTTTCACCGACAGGCGCGCGCCATCCGTCTCACGGTCGAGGGCGAGGCGTGGCTGCCCCACGTGCGCGTCGCGCTCGACGGTCTGCGCGCCAGCACCGAGGCGGTGTTCGGAACCGGCCACCGGCGGCTGACGATCTCTGCCAGCCAATCGGTGATCGAACTGTGGGTTCTGCCGCGGCTGGAACGCCTCGCCACGCTGACGCAAGCGGAAATCTCGGTCCAGACCCTCGTTGTCGGGGCGCATGACGCGCCGGAGGACGACGTGATCCGGATCCGCTACGGCACCGGCGACTGGCCACATGCACATCGCGCCCGCCTTTACGACGAAGAGATGATCCCGGTCGCCGCCCCGGCGCTTGCCGCACGCGAAGGGGCGTGGACGACCCTGCCCCGCATCGCCTGTTCCGGCCCGCGCCCCGGCTGGAACGCCTGGGCGGCCACATTCGGAATTCCGACCACGCCGGTGCCACGCCTGCGCTTCGACACGCATCTTTCGGCGCTCGGGGCCGCGAAGGCGGGGCTCGGCGTCTTCCTCGCCTCCCGCCCCCTGTGCACGGCGGCGCTCGAGGAGGGCACGCTCGCCCGGCTGGGCACGGAGGCCCTGCCGCACCACGAAAGCTACTGGATGCTTGCAGGGCCCAAGGCGCTGTCGCGCCGCCAGTGGCAGGCGATGTCCGCGCTCATCGCCACGGGTTGAGCCGCGCCGGGGTCAGCCCCGGATGATGTCGCCCTTGACGGGCCCGTCCAGCGCCCCGTCCTTCCAGACGGGTTCGTTGTGGATCAGGTAGGGGCGGTCCACTTCGCTTTCATTGCCAGCCCCGCTTCGGACCGCTACCAAAAAGGGGCGTCGGTTCGACGTCCTTTCAAGCTGAACACGGGGGCCTTCATGAGCAAGTTCGACAAGTCCAAGCTACCCAGCCGTCACGTGACCGAAGGGCCCCAGCGGGCGCCGCACCGTTCCTATTACTACGCGATGGGAATGACGGAGGAGGAGATCCACCAGCCCTTCGTCGGCGTCGCCACCTGCTGGAACGAAGCCGCGCCCTGCAACATCGCGTTGGCGCGCCAGGCCCAATCGGTGAAGACCGGCGTGAAGGAGGAAGGCGGCAGCCCGCGCGAATTCACGACCATCACCGTCACCGACGGGATCGCGATGGGGCACGAGGGGATGCGCAGCTCGCTCGCCTCGCGCGAGGCGATCGCGGACACGGTCGAGCTGACCATGCGCGGGCATTGCTACGATGCGCTCGTGGGGCTCGCGGGCTGCGACAAGTCCCTGCCCGGGATGATGATGGCGATGGTGCGGCTGAACGTGCCCTCGGTCTTCCTCTACGGCGGGTCGATCCTGCCCGGCCGGGCACCGAAGGACGACGCCATCCCCGAGGACTTCCGCAGCCGCGACCTGACTGTTCAGGACATGTTCGAGGCAGTGGGTCGCCACCAGAACCACAACCTGTCGGACAAGGCGCTGGCGCTGCTCGAAAAGGTCGCCTGCCCCTCCGCCGGGGCCTGCGGCGGGCAATTCACGGCGAACACGATGGCCTGCGTCTCCGAGGCGATCGGGCTCGCGCTGATGAACAGCTCGGGCATGCCCGCCCCCTACGAGGATCGCGACCAGTACGGGGCGGCCTCGGGCCGGGCGGTCATGAACCTGGTCGAGAAGAACATCCGCGCGCGCGACGTGGTCACGCGTCAGAGCCTGGAGAACGCGGCCCGGGTCGTGGCGGCCACCGGCGGCTCGACCAACGCCGGCCTGCACCTTCCGGCCATCGCCCACGAGGCGGGGATCGAGTTCTACCTCGACGACGTCTGCGACATCTTCCGCGAAACGCCCTATTTCGTCGATCTGAAGCCGGGCGGGCGCTACGTGGCCAAGGATCTCTACGACGCGGGCGGCATCCCCGTGGTGATGAAGGAACTGCGCAAGAACGGGCTGATCCACACCGATTGCATCACCGCGTCGGGGCGCACCATCGGCGAGGAACTGGACCGCATCGACCGCGAGGCCGACGGGCGCGTGATCTACCCGATCGAGACGCCGCTGACCGAAACCGGCGGCGTGGTGGGCCTCAAGGGTAACCTCGCCCCCCAGGGGGCCATCGTGAAAGTCGCGGGCATCGCGGCCGAGAACCAGGTCTTCACCGGCCCGGCGCGCGTCTTCGAATGCGAAGAGGACGCCTTCGCGGCCGTACGTGCGCGCGAATACGAGGAAGGCGAGGTCATCGTGATCCGCAACGAGGGGCCGGCGGGCGGCCCGGGCATGCGCGAGATGCTGGCCACGACCGCCGCGCTGTCCGGCCAGGGCATGGGCAAGAAGGTGGCGCTGATCACCGACGGCCGGTTCTCGGGCGCGACGCGCGGCTTCTGTGTCGGCCACGTGGGGCCCGAAGCGGCCCAGGGCGGGCCCATCGCGCTGATCGAGACCGGCGACCGGATCACCATCGACGCGATCAAGGGCGAGCTGAGCGTGGACCTGTCAGACGACGAACTGGCGCGGCGGCGCGCGGCCTGGTCCGGCCCGCGCGAGACGATCTACGCCAGCGGGGCCGTGTGGAAATTCGCCAAGCTCGTGGGCGAGACCTACAAGGGCGCGGTGACCCACCCCGGCGGCAAGGCCGAGAAGCACGTCTACATGGATCTCTGAGAAGACGGAGGCCAGCCCCCGGGGGCTGGCCCAAGCCGGGGCGCCGGGGGCCTCAGCCCTCGGCCCACATCCGGAAAACCC
>NZ_WTUX01000019.1:365262-566412 GCF_009882975.1 Maritimibacter harenae | reverse complement strand
CGNCCGGAAAACCGGAAAACCGGAAAACCGGAAAACCGGAAAACCGGAAAACCGGAAAACCGGAAAACCGGAAAACCGGAAAACCGGAAAACCGTCACATGGCCAGAGGGCCAGATCAAGAATAATTCTCATTAAATTCCGTTATTTGCACCGCATGAAACCCCACGCAGCCGCCGCGCACACTGCGCCTGTCACGCCGTGTCAGACCCGCCGCGCTGCTCTTTCCCGCGCGTCACATGGCGCCGGCTCTCTTCCCAGCGCGCGATGAAATCCGCCGTATCACCGTAATCCATGAACCCGGCGTAATGATCATGCGCCCCCTCCCAGCGCTCCGCATGCTTGATCGGGCACCAGTAAGCCTCGGTCCGCCCCGCCACTTCGCGCGCGTAGGAAATGACCCCGTTGGCATAGCCGCAATAGACGCAGTTCACCTTCTGGACCCAGTTCAGGTAGGGAAGCCGATGCCGGTCCACCTTCACGTGATCGCGGCGTCGCACCTTCGGGATGCCGTAGGCCGGGAAACAGATGTGCATGTAGACGGTCACGAACAGGTCCATCACCACGAACGCCACGATCACCGAGTAGATCACCGGTGCGGTCAGCACGTTGAGGGGGCGGATGTTGCGCACGTACTCGCCGAACGCCTGCCGGGCCGCGCGCTGGCGCCGGCGCACCTCCGCGTCGAAGATCAGCCGTCCCCGTTCCCACCGTCCGCCCAGTTCGGCCAGGCGCCGTTCGTATTCCGCTTCCAACGCCGCGCGCACCTCGCGCGCGTGGCTCCTCAATTCCTCGATGCGTCCGGACATCCGCGTCCTCCCGATCCGTCCTTTTCGGTCATATTGGGGCGCAATGCGGGCCGGGAGGCAACGGAAACAGTGAGTTTCAGTCTAACTCGTTGCGAGATTGGGGCCGAAACCGGCATAATCCAAGGCAGGGTCACCCGCGATTGTCCCTCGTAACATCTGTCCGGGTGGCCTCCTGTGAACGCCGGGGTCGCATGACCTTTTTTCTACTCTCCATGGTGTTGGTCGGCGTGACGATCTCTGTTGTGCGGCCCGCCATGGATCCCGGCAATCCCATTCCCGTCACCGGCGCCTCGCTTCGGCATATCACCCTGTTGGCAACTGCCTTCGTGGCCGTCGCCCTCGCCTTCGATGTCGCGACCGCCGCCGCGCTTGCGATCGCCTTCACCACGCACGAGGCAGGGCTCGTGCTGGGTCACCGGCTGGCGGGGCACGGGACCGTGCGCTACCGACTCGCGGCCCTTCCGCGCGGCGGCCCGGTGTCGCCCGCCCCACATGCCGACGACCTGGAGCAGTTCTTCGTGACGCTCATGGGTCCCGCGCTCGGACTCGCGCCGATGGTGCTGGCCTTCGCGCTGTCCGACCTCTTCGCCGACGGCGCGCTGCACCACCTCTTCGGGCGGGTCGCGTTGACGCTCGGCGCCTTCAATTTCCTCGCGCTCCTGCCGGTCTGGCCGCTGCCGGGCGGCACGCTCGTGCAGTTGATCCTCCGCCCGGGGCATCCGCGCGTCGGCAGCCTTCCGGTGGCCGCCATATTCGCGGGCCTCATCGCGTTGTCCTGGCATACCGGGTCGCCCACCCTGTCCTTCGTCACCGCCATCGGCGCGATGGCCTTCGCCATCCGGCCCGCGATCCCGGCCGACCGGCACCCCATGACGCTGCATCAGCTGGGTCTCGCGATCCCCGCCTACCTCGCCACGCTCAGCGCGTTCTTCCTGGGCGGCTGGTGGGTCCTGCTCTTCATCACCCACCCGCTCTGACCCCCTTTCCCTCGCCCCGCGCCCATGCAAGTCTCGCCCCGAGCCCCGGGGAGGACGACATGGCCATCAAGACCTGCATATTCGATGCCTACGGCACGCTATTCGACGTATCCGCCGCCGCACGGGAGGCCGCGGCCGAGCCCGGCAACGAAACGCTCGCCGAGACCTGGCCCGCGCTGGCCGCCGACTGGCGGCGCAAGCAGCTGGAATACACCTGGCTGCGCGCGGTGACCGGCGAGCACACGGATTTCTGGACGGTCACGCAGGATGGACTCGACTGGGCGCTCGACGCCCAAGGGCTGGGCGGACAGGCCGAACTGCGCGAACGGCTTCTCGCGCTCTACTGGGAATTGTCGGCCTACCCGGAGGTCCCGGACATGCTCGCACGCCTGAAGGCCGAGGGCTTCTCCACCGCGATCCTGTCGAACGGCTCGCCCGACATGCTGGACGGTGCGGTGAGCTCGGCCGGGATCGGCGAATTGCTCGACGACGTGCTCAGCGTCGAGAGCGTGGGCATCTTCAAGCCCGCGCCGCAGGTCTACGAACTCGTGACGAAGCGCTTCGACTGCGCCCGCGACGAGGTCCTCTTCGTGTCCTCCAACGGCTGGGATGCCTCCGCCGCGGCAGGCTACGGCTTCTTCACCGCCTGGGTGAACCGCGCCGGCGACCCGATGGAACGCCTCGGCCACCCGCCGCACGAGATGCTGACCGACCTCGCCCCCATCCCCGATATCGCCAAGGGCATCTGATGACCGATCTTTCGCATTTCACGACGCCCGACGGGCTGCGCCTCGCCTATCGCGACGAGGGCGAGGGCATGCCGCTCATCGCCCTGCCCGGACTTACCCGCAATCACCGCGACTTCGACTTCCTCGCGCCGCACCTGTCCGGCGTGCGCCTCGTGCGCCCGGATTACCGGGGGCGCGGCGCGTCGGACCACGCGGACTGGCAGACCTACACGGTGCCCCACGAACTGGGCGACGTCGCGGCGCTCATGGACCACCTGGGTATCGCGCGCGCGGCCTTCCTGGGCACCTCGCGCGGCGGGCTGATCTCGATGGTGATGGCCGCCAGCAAGCCCGAGGCGGTGATCGGCGTCTGCCTGAACGACGTGGGGCCGGTGGTGAACGCTGAAGGGCTGAAGGCGATCGACGGCTACATCGGGCGCAAGCCCTTCGCCAAATCGCTGGACGAGATGGCGCGGCTTCGCCAGAAGACCGCGCGCGGCTTCGCCAATGTCCCCGAGGAACGCTGGCGCGAAGACGTGGAGCGCAGCTATGTCGAGACCGAAGACGGCCTCGACCTGCGCTACGACCCGGCGCTGCGTGAAAGCTACCTCGCGGCGATGGCGGCCGAGACGCCGGACCTCTGGCCCTTCTTCGACGCGCTCGCGGACAAGCCGGTCGCGCTGGTCCACGGGGCGAATTCGGACCTTCTGACCGACGACACCGTGGACGAGATGCGCAAGCGCCGCCCCGATTTGCGCTACGCCCGCGTGCCGGATCGAGGTCACGTGCCCTTCCTGGACGAGCCCGAGGCGCTGGAGACGATCCGCAGCTGGCTGGACGACTGCCGATGAACATCGAGCGTATTCGCGCGGCTGCGGACCGCATCCGCGGCCATGCCCGGGTGACGCCGCTTCTGTCGTCGCCGTTCCTCGACGCGCTCGCGGGGCGGCGGGTGTTCGTCAAGCCCGAGTGCCTGCAGGTTACCGGCAGCTTCAAGTACAGGGGCGGGCGTGCAGCAGTCTCGGCCCTGCCGGAGGCGGAGCGCGCCGAGGGCGTGATCGCGTTCTCTTCGGGCAACCATGCCCAGGGCGTGGCGCAGGCCGCGCGCGACTTCGCGGTGCCCGCGGTGATCGTCATGCCGTCCGACGCGCCGCGCCTGAAGCTCGACAACACGCGCGCGCTGGGGGCCGAGGTGGTGACCTACGACCGCGCGACGGAAGACCGCGACGCGATCGGGGCCGAACTGGCCGAGGCCCGCGGGCTCACCCTGATCAAGCCCTTCGACGCGCCCGAGGTCATCGCGGGCCAGGGCACGCTGGGGCTGGAACTCGCCGGCCAGGCGCGCGACGCCGGCATCGGGGCGGCGGAGGTGCTCATCCCTTGCGGCGGTGGCGGGCTGACCTCCGGCGCCGCGATCGCGCTTCACGAAGAAGCGCCGGGGATGCGCGTGCGCCCGGTCGAGCCCGAGGGGTTCGACGACGCCGCGCGATCGCTCGCCTCCGGGCGGCGCGTGTCGAACCCCCATCTCACCGGCTCGATCTGTGACGCGATCATCACGCCCAGCACCGGCGAGCTCACATTTCCCATCATGCAGGCGCTCTGTGGCCCCGGCCTTGCCGTGAGCGACGACGAGGCGCTGCGCGCGATGGCGCAGGCTTTCCTCCGGCTCAAGATCGTGGCCGAACCCGGCGGCGCGGTCGCCTTGGCCGCCGCGTTGTTCCACCCCCGCGCGCTCGAGGCCGATACGGTGATCGCGGTCGTCTCCGGCGGGAACGTCGATCCCGCCATGTTCGCCCGCGCGCTCGACACGCTCTGAGAGGAGACCCGCGCATGGAGTTCAGCCTCGCCTCGTTCAACGTGAAGAACCTGATCGGACCCGACCGGGAATACTACGAGTTCCAGAGCTACACGCCCGAGGAATACGCCTGGAAGCGCAACTGGGTGGCCAACCAGATCGTCGACCTCGACGCGGACGTGATCGGGTTCCAGGAGATCTTCGAGGAAGAAGCGCTCGTCGACGTGATCGAGGAAGCGTCGACCCGGGCCCATGCACTGAACCAGGCGGTCATCCCGGATCGGGGCAAGGCGTATCACCGCAAGGTCATCTTCCGAAAACTCGGTGTCGAACCCTATGACGAAGCCGCCCTGGCCTTCGCCCCCAACGCGGCCGACACGGGGCTGCCGGGCAAGCGCCGGCCGGGCGTGGCGGTGCTGTCGCGTTTCGGCTTCTCGGGCGACCCGGAGGTGATCCAGGATTTCGACACGCCGATCGAGATCCCGTTCCAGCCCCTGCGCGGGCTCGACGGCGACCTCGAGGCGGGCGGCTTCCTGCTCCACCGCCTGTCGCGCCCGATCCTGAAGGTGCGCATCCCGGTGGGCGGCGTGACCTTGACGCTGTTCAACTGCCACCTGAAATCGAAGCTCGGCGAATACATCGTGCCGCCGGGGGCCGACTACGCCCCCGAAGAAGACCTCACGCGCTACGACCCCGAAGGACGCGCGATGGGCGCCCTGCGCGCAGCGGTCCGCCGGATGGCCGAGGCCTGGGTGCTCAGGCGCGAAATCGTGGCCGAACTCGACGCGGGCAACCCGGTGGCCGTGATGGGCGATTTCAACGACGGCGAACACGCGGTGAGCAGCGAGATCGTCTCGGGCGAGGTGCCGTTCCGCAACTACCAGTGGATGCTGCGCCACGACGCCGAGAGCTATTCCGACCGCTACTCGGCCGACGAGGCGCGCGACATCGACGCGGCGGTCGAGCGGTTCCGGCTTCATTCCGCCGAGAAACTCTTCGTGCGCCGGTCCCTGCGCGACATGGTCTATACCACCGCCTTCGCGGGCGTGTTCGAGAGCATCGACCAGATCTATCTCAGCCGTCACTTCCACCCGGACAACGCGGCCCGGATCGCCGACATGGAGTATTTCTCGGTCCTCAACGACCACATCACCGACGGCTCGCACCCGGAAGCGCCCTACAACAAGCTCGCCTCCGACCACGGGCAGATCAAGGCACACCTGCGTCTGCGCGACCTCTAGGCGCCGGCGTCTCGCTGCCGCTGCACACAAGCCATATTGCGCGATCCGTTTCCGGCGCTAAACTTTCCGGCAGGCGACAAGAAACTCTGGAAAGAGCCCGATGCGCACCGAGGTCGACGGGGTTCCTGAACGCCCGGAGCGTCACGGCATGCTCCTGGGTCTTTCCAACGCCCTGCGTGAGCTGGGCGACCCGGTCGAGGTTTCCGCGCGGGCCAGCGAAATGATTGCCGACTGGCTCGAGGTGGATCGCGCCTATTACGTCGAGATCGACGATGACCTGGGGATCGCGACCGTGGCGCGCGACTTCGTGCGCGACGGCATCAAGTCCCTGGTCGGCGAACACGACGTGGCCGATTTCGGCTGGTCGGTGCAGATCCTGCGCCGGGGGGAATGCCATGTCGTGGGGGACACGCGGACCTCCGACCTGGTCCCCGACGACGCAAGGCCGGCCTCGGCGGCGCTCGAGATCATCGCCTGTATCTGCGCGCCCCTGATCAAGGAGGGCCGGCTGGTCGGCGCGCTCTGCGTCGCCGACTCGGACCCGCGCGACTGGCGCGACGAAGATGTCTCGCTCCTTCGGGATGCGGCCGACCTGATCTGGACCGCGGTCGAACGCGCGCGGGCAGAGGCGGCCCTCGGGACAAGCGAGGCACGCTACCGCACGCTGGTGGACTCGATGGACGAGGCGGTCTGCGTGTTCGAACGCCTCCCCCGGCGGCAGGATGGGCTGCGCGACTACCGCTACATCACGATGAACCCCGCCATGCAGGCCATGTTCGGCATCGCGGACCTGAGCGGGCAGTCGATCCGGGACAATTTTCCCGACGAGGCGGAGGAATGGTACGACGACTACGACCACGTGCTGGAAAGCGGCGAAGCGGTGCGGATCGAACGGGGCTCGGTGCCGCAGGGCATGGTCCTGGAGATGTTCGTCTCCCGGATCACGGATGACAGCCAACGGCGCCTTATGGCGGTGATCCGTGACGTGACCGCCCAGCGCCGCGCGGAGGCCGAGCTGCGGGCCCGCCAGGCCCGGGAAGAGTTCCTGCTGCGCCTGACGGACAGGCTGAGGTACCTGGATGAGCCCGGCGAGGTCATGAAGACGGCCTGTGACATGCTTGGCGCGTTCATGGGGGTCGACCGCGTCAATTACGTCGAGATCGACGGCGAAGACTGCACGACGGCACAGGAGTACCTTCGGTCCGACCTGCCACCGATGACGCCGATCTTCACGTCGCCGGGCTTCCGGCCGGACGGGGCGGATTCGCGTCACACCGGTCGATCGCTGGTGGTCGAGGACATCGAAGCGCAGCCGGGCGTGTCGCAAGAGCAGCTCACGGCCTACCGCGCGCTCGCCATCCGGGCCTTCATCTCGGCGCCCCTCCTGATGGACGGCCAGCAACTCGTGGTGCTCAGCGTCGCGAACGCCGCGCCGACCGTCTGGAGCCGCGACGAGGTCGCGCTGGTCGAGGAAGTGGCCGAACGCAGCTGGTCGGCCATCGGGCGCGCCCAGGCGGAGGCCGCGCTGCGGGCGAGCGAGCAGCGCTTCCGTGCCCTGGTCAACGCCACCTCGGAGGTCGTGTACCGGATGAGCCCGGACTGGTCGGTGATGCGGGAACTCGACGGGCGGGGTTTCATCAAGGATGCGCCGGAACCGACGACGGACTGGTTCACCGACTACATCCCCCCCGAAGAAGCGGACCGGGTAGCGAAGGCAATCCAGCAGGCGATCGACGGGAAGGAGACCTTCAAGCTCGAACACCGGGTCAAGCGGCCCGATGGTTCACTCGGGTGGACGCTGTCGCGCGCGATCCCGATGCTGGACGACGCCGGCAACATCGTCGAATGGTTCGGCGCGGCCAGCAACATCACCGCGCGCCGCGAGGCCGTGGAAGCGCTGGTCCATTCGCAACGGCTGGACGTCGTCGGGCGCCTGGCGGGGTCGATCGCGCACGATTTCAACAACCTGCTGACGGTGATCGTCGCGAACATCGAGATGGCGCAGATCCGCGGCGATGCGGAAACGCGCAACACCCATCTCGACAAGGCCATGCGTGCGGCCCAGTTGGGCGAGCGGCTCAACAACCGCCTGGTGGTCTGGTCCAAGAGCGGCCCGGTGCGCCCGCAGCTGGTCGACCTGAACGGCCTGGTCCGGCAGCTGGGTTCGATCCTCGATCGCGCGATCGGCGAACGCATCCGGCTCGACCTCGACCTCGCCCCGGACCTGTGGCCCGCCTTCATCGACCCGGCCTACGTGGACAGCGCCATCCTGAACCTCGCCGTGAACGGGCGTGACGCGATGCCGCGCGGCGGGACCATCAGCGTCGTCACGTCCAACGAGGCGATCGGCACCGGGAACGCGGCGACCGCCATTCCGGGAGATTACGTCTGCCTGTCGGTCGCGGACACCGGTGAAGGCATGGCGCCGGACGTCCTCGCCCGCGCGCTCGACCCCTTCTTCACGACGAAGGAACACGGCACCGGCGCAGGGCTCGGCCTGTTCAGCGTGCAGACGATGGTACGCGAATGCGGCGGGTTCCTGCAGATCGACAGCACGCCGGGCCGGGGCACGACCGTCCGCCTCTACCTTCCACGCGGCCACGGCGACGGCACCTCCGCCATCGAGACGCGCAGGAGCGAAACGGTCGCGGGGGACGGCAAGGGCGTGATCCTCGTCGTCGAAGACCAGGCGCCCGTGCGCGACGCGGCGCGCGAACGGCTGCACGCGCTGGGTTACGGGGTGGTCGAGGCCCGCGACGCGCACGAGGCGCTGGTCTGCCTAGAACACAACGCCGACATCCAGCTTGTCTTCACCGACATCGTGATGCCCGGCGAGTTCAATGGCCGCGACCTTGCCCAGAGGATCCTGACCGACTACCCCGGCCTGCCGGTCGTGATGACGACGGGCTACAGCGGTGCGCGGGTACCGCCCGATGACGACGATCCGACCGCCGGGATCGAGGTGCTGACCAAGCCCTACAGCCTGCATGCCCTGTCCCACGCCATCGCGCGCGCCATGCATCGGACCCGCGGGGCGCAAGGCGCCTGAACCGACCGGCGCGCTCATACCGCGTCCGCCGATTGGGCAATCGCGGGTCGCACCGCCCAAAATATGGGTTTTCGCCTTCTGATTGTTCGTTTATGGATTCTAGAGTTCAAATTTGTGCAAATTCATCGAGCCATGACCGAGACCGCCACGAAAAAGGAAAAGACCCGCCCCGACTACGCCGTGCCGCCGGTCGAGCGGGCCTTCCGCGTGCTGCGCCATATCGCGGCGGGCAATCGGTGCCGGAAGATCAACCGGACGGCCGAGGACATCGGCATCAACCGCACGACGCTGATCCGGCTGCTCGCGACGCTCGAGGCCGAGCGCATGATCGAGGCGATCCCGGACGACGGGGGCTACCGGCTCGGCACGGGGCTCATCACGCTGGCGAGCCAGGCCCTGAACGAACGCGGCCTCGTGCCCACCTCGCGCCCGGTCCTGCGGGAACTGGTCGAAGACCTCAATCTCTCGGCGCATCTGGGCGTGCGCGACGGTCGCGACATCGTCTACCTGGCACGCGAAACGCCCAATTCGCACCTTGCCAGCATGGTGCGCGAGGGCACGCGCCTGCCGGCCCACGCCACGACGATCGGGCGCATCCTGTTGGCGTCGCTCAGCGCGCGCGCGGTCGACGAGCTTTACGCGGGCCAGCCGCTCGAGGCTTACTCGGACAAGACGCGCACCACGCTCGCCGACCTGCACGAACAGCTCGCGACGGACCGTACGAAGGGGATTTCCTGGAGCGTTGCGAATTTCGAGCCCGACATCGGCTCGGCCGCCGTCGCGATCTACGACCACGAAGGTCAGGCGGTCGCGGCGATCAACGTGACGGGACATGCCAGCACCTTCGCGCAGGACGGTCCGCTGGTCGGCAAGATCGAAGCACGCCTCAAGGACGCTGCCCGCGAGATTTCCGAGGCGCTGGGTTACCGGGGCTGGAATTCCGAACAGATGTGAGGGCGATCAGGTCCAGGCATAACCGTAGGCCATGTCGAAATCGGCGGGCCTGAGCACCCGGTTTCCGACATGCCCGCCGCGCAGCCACAAGCGGCCGTGGATCTGCGTGTCCGCGAAGGCGGTGCCGGCCGGGAAGCCCACGTCCTGAAGCCACAGCCCGCCCATGAACTCCGCCTGCGACAGATCGGCTGCGCCCGCAATCCGGGCGGCCTCGAACGACAGGTTCCCGTTGCAGGTGATGCCCCGCATGCGCAGGTCGCCCGAGACCCGGGCGCGGTCGAACCGCGCGATACCGCGAAAATCCGTGCCCTCGAAGTCCGCCGAACCCGCGAACGCGGCGTCCTCGAAGCGGGCGTCGGAGGCGAAGGTGGCCCCCGCGAAGCGGGCGTCCGCGCCGAAGGTGACGCGGGAGAACCAGCTCAACCCCTCGAACGTCGCGCCGCGCGCATCGAGGCCTTCGGGAAAGATCGCGCCGGAGAAATCGACGCCGGAGAGCGTGAGCCCCGACAAATCCAGCGGCCCATCGCAGGTCTCGCCGACGAAGGAACTGTGCGTCCCGTGCCGGTGGGGCCGCGACAGTGCCGCGCGTATGTCGGCGGCTGCGATCATGCGGCGGCGCCGAGCCGGTCCTCGGCCTGCCCGACAATCTCTTCGGCCCACGGGAACGCCAGGTCTTCGGCCATGTCCGACCCGGAGGCGTCATGCGCCACGCGTTCGCCGATCTGTGTCGCGCCGTGGGCCAGCATGAGCTCGGCCAGACGCTTGGGCCCATGGTTGAAGGTCTCGTCGTATTCGCTGTCACCCAGCCCGAAGATCGCGAAATGGATCGCGGAGAGGTCCGGCTTGGCGGCGTCCATCGCCTCGGCGAAAGGCTGCGCCGAGGCGGGCAGTTCCCCGTCGCCGTAGGTCGAGCACACCAGCAGATAGAGCCGGTTCGGATCGAGCGCTGCCGGATCCACGTCCGAGAGGTTCTCGCAGGTCACGTCGTGGTCGCCCTCGAGCTCGGCCTGGATATCCTCGGCAAGCATCTCGGCGTTGCCGGTCTCGGTCCCGTAGAGAATGCTGATCATCATCTGGGGTCACTCCTCATTTTGCGATCCGGACCATCTCGGCCCGCGTCGTGATCTTGGCCCGGCACCGCCCGTCCGGCAGCGCTTCGGTTTCGGCGGCGTCGATGCGGCACCAGCCGTCGTAATCCACCAGCTCGGCGCGCCCGTCCAGCACGGCGCGACCGGGCTTTTCCAGGTCGGGGTCGATGTCATCGAGAATGCGCGCGGCGAGCGCCTGGGCATCCGCCCGGTTCTCGGGGATCGTGCCGCGCGGGCCGCGCCGGAACCAGCCGGTCGCGTAGAGCCCGGGGGCGAGCGCACCCGCCTCCGCATCCGTCGCCCCGGCGAGCAGCACATCGCGTGGCAGGTCCGGCGACGGGTCGAAACCGATGGCGGTCAGGACCGAGGTGCAGGGCAGCGTCTCCTCGCCCGTGGCGGTGGCGAAGCGCATGGCACGCACTTCGCCGTCCTGGCCGATGACCTCGGCCGGCGTCAGGCCGAAGCGGAAGGTCACGGTGCGCGCGCCGGTGCCGGACAGCCCGGCCAGCGCCTCGATCTTCTTCGCGCCCGCCGGGTCGTCGCTGTCGCCCGCGTCCACCACGTCGAAACGCACGCCCGTGAGCTTGCCCAGCTCCTTGACCATGACGGGGTCGAACTTCGCCCGCGCGGCGGCAGAGCGGCCGGTGATCGTGATCGTCTCGATCCCGCTTTTGGCAAGCCAGCCGCTCGGCCCCGGCCCGAGGTCGGAGCCCGCGAACTCATCCGGCGCCTTGGCCAGCAGGCGCAACAGGTCGATGGCCACGTTGCCGTTGCCCACGATGAGCGGATGCGCCCCGAGGTCGGGCAGCGCCTCGGCATCCGGGTGCTCGTAGAGCGCGCGCGTCAGGCGCCCCGCCCCGTAGACGCCGCGCAGGTCGTCGCCGGGGATGCCGAGCGGACGGTCCACCGACATGCCGGTCGCCAGCACGACCACGTCATAGGCCGCGCGCAGCGCGTCGAGGTCGACATCCCGGCCCAGCTTGAGGTTGCCGAAGAAGCGCGCGCCCTGGCGTTCGAACACGCGGGCGAACTGGCGCGTCACGCCCTTGGTGCCCTGGTGATCGGCCGCCACGCCGTAGCGCACCAGCCCATAGGGTACCGGCAGCGCGTCGACGATGTCGACCTCGAGCTCCGGCGCAGCCTTGAGCAGCGCCTGGGCCAGGTAGCAGCCGGAGGGACCGGCGCCGACGATGGCGATCTTGCCCGTCATGCCGTCACCGCGTCGCCCGCCCAAGGAACCGGGGCGCCCGTGAGGTCCGTGTAGAAGCTCTTCTGCCGCATGTAGGCGCGCAGGCCCTGCCGGCCCTTCTCGCGCCCGATGCCGCTCGCCCCGTCGCCGCCGAAGGGTGCCGAGACGGAGAACTGCTTGTAGGTGTTGTGCCAGATGGTGCCGGCCTGGATCGCGCGGCCCACGCGCCAGGCGCGCGGGAAGTCCCGGGTCCAGAGACCGCAGGCCAGCCCGTATTCATTGTCGTTGGACTGCGCGATCACGTCCGCCTCGTCTTCGAACGGAAGTACCGCCAGCACGGGGCCGAACACCTCTTCGCGACACAGTCGCGCGGTGTTGGGCAGCCCGGCGAGGATGGTGGGCAGGTAATAGCTGCCCGCCGCGAACGCGTCCCCGTCGGGGGCCCGGCCGCCGGTGAGCAGCTCCGCCCCGTCCTCGAGCGCGCGCGCCACGTGGGCGGCCACCTCTTCGCGGTGATCGGCATGGATGAGCGGGGCGACCTGGGTCGCCGCGTCGAACGGATGGCCGACAACGAGCCGCTCGGTGGCCGCGACGAGGCGCGCGACGAAGTCGTCGTAGATGGAACGCTCCACGAAAAGACGCGACCCGGCGATGCAGCTCTGCCCGGTGGATGAGAAAATCCCGAACAACACGCCGGCCAGCGCCTGTTCCATGTACGCATCCGCGAACACGATTGTGGGCGACTTGCCCCCGAGCTCGAGGCTCACGGGCATCAGCTTCTGCGCGGCCTTCACGGCAAGCGCGCGGCCGGTTTCGGTCCCGCCGGTGAAGCTGACGCGTGCGATGTCGGGGTGTTCGACCAGCAGGTTTCCGATCTCGCGCCCCGATCCGGGCAGGACCGAGAAGAGGCCCTTGGGACACCCCGCCTCGTCGACGATCCGGGCGAGTTCCAGCGCGGTCAGCGGCGACCAGGAGGCGGGCTTCAGAATCACCGCGTTGCCGGCGGCAAGCGCCGGGGCGACCTTCTGCGCGTCCGAGGCGATGGGAGAGTTCCAAGGCGTGATCGCGGCGACCACGCCCATCGGCTCGTAAACGGACAGGGTCATCGCAGGCCCGCGCCGGGTGGTGACCTCTTCGTCCATCGTCTCCAGCACCGCGCCGAAATAGCGGAAGGTGCCGGCGGCCGAGGCCGCGAGCGCCGCGGTTTCGCGCAATGTCTTGCCCGTGTCGCGCGACTGGATGTGCGAAATGCGCGCCGCGTTCGCCTCGATCCCGTCCGCGATGCGGTAAAGGAGCCGCGCGCGTTCGTGCGGTTTGAGGTCCAGCCATGCCGGGTCGGCCTGCGCGGCCTTGGCGCGCGCGATGGCCTCTTCGCCATCCGCCGCACTCGCCCCCTTGAGCGTGCAGTTCACCGTGCCGTCCGCCGGGAAGACCGAGGTGATCTCGGCCCCCGCCCCCGCGCGCCATTCACCCGCAAGGAAGAGCCGGCCGTCGGGGAGGTCCATGTTCACGTTGCCATCCTTCATCAGATCACCATCGGTCCGATACGGTTTCGGATTTCGCGCAGGACGGAATAGATCGTCGCGACGCTGGTTTTCGCATTGCCCGTCGAGGGCAGGTTCTCGATCTCCACGCGCACCTTGGCGGCGGGCGAGGTCAGCTCGTAGGCGTGCAGGTTGCCCGACGCGGTGGGGTCCGCGACCAGTTCGACCCGCGTGCGGTCAAGACCCGGTCCCGCGAGCGCAAGTGTCGCGGCGACATTCGCGTTCTTGGGAAACTGCGAGGCCGCCTCGCGCGCGGTGCCCGAGAAGAACACCGCCGCCGCGCTCAGGCCGTCGAGGTCGAGCGTGTCCGAGGCGGGCGTCCCCGCCCAGGCCCCGGGCGGCTTCGTGCCGCGATAGGTCAGCGTCACGTCGCCGGAAACGGAGAGCGCCGAGACGATGTCGATGCCGCCCACGGCGCCAGCGGGCAGGATGATACGGGCGCCGCCCGCGCGGGCGGCCCGCTCCAGCCGGTCGGCCAGCGCGGTCTCCGCCAGCGCCCCGACCGACACGACGACCACGTCGAACCCGGCCTCAAGACAGGGCGCGACATGTTCGAGCACGCCCGCGTGCCCCGCGGCCTCGACCACGAGGTCGGGGGCCGCGGCGATCAGGTCCGAAGTCTCCTCGACGATGCGGGCCTCGGGCACGATCGCGGCGATCTCGTCGTGGGCGCGGTCGCATTGGCCGTTGCGCACGAGGAGCGTAATGCGCTCCACCGCGGGCGCGTCCGGCGCATCAAGGAAGCCCAGAAGGGTCTTCACGATGTTCCCGCAACCGATGAGGCCCAGATGCATGGCTCACACCTCTTTCGTCTGGGCGGCACCCGCGGGCGGACCCGCGAAGGCTTCGGCGAACGGGCCGATCGCGTTCATGTCGACCTCGATCAGTGCCGGGCCGTCCTGCGTCAGCAAGTGGTCGAGCACGTCGCCGAACGCCTCGACATCGTCGACGAGCGTGTGGGGCATCCCGATCGAGGCGCAGAACGTGTCGAACTCGGGAACCGCGATGGCCGAGTAATGGCGGCGGCTGTCGTATTGCGCATCCTGGATGTTCTGGATCACGCCGTAGACGCGGTCATTCATCAGCACGTAGATCAGCGGCGCGCGCTCATCGACGGCGGTGATCATTTCGGCCAGTCCCAGCATCGTGCCACCATCGCCCACGAGCGTGACGGCCTTCTGCCCGTCCCGGCAGGCCAGCGCGGCACCGATGCCCATCGCGACACCCTGCCCGATCCCGCCGCCCAGCGCGTGAACGCCCTGCTCCGGGCGCGACAGGCGTACGTAGCGGTTGCCGAACGTGGAGTTCGAGATCGTCACGTCGCGCACCCAGGCGTGACCGCCGGCCGCGACCGCTTCGCTGATCGAGTCGGCCAGCACGCTGTAATGGCCCAGCTGATCGCGCATCCGGCCCTCGGCCGTGGCACGGGTGCGGGCAATATCGAACCCGAGGTCGGGATCGACCGACAGCTTCTCCGGCAGCCGGTCGAGCAGGCGGGCCAGCGTGTCGGCCGCGCCACCCTGGACGAACATGTCCACCGGGTAGTTGCGCCCACCCTGCGAGGCGTCGGCGTCGACCTGGATCAGCGGGCGGGGCAGCGGCATCAGGTTGTTGCGCGTCTCGTTGCCACGCAGGCGCGAGCCCACGACGATCATCAGGTCGCAGCTCTCGTAGAGCGACACGGCCTCCGGCCCCATGTTGAACGCCCCGAGGTTCGCCGAGGCTTCCTCGGTCACCGTGCCGCGCCCGTTGGTCGAGGTCACGATGCCCACGCCCCGCTTCATCAGCTCGGTGGCTTCGCGCGACGCTTCGCGCGCCCCGCCGCCAAGCCACAGGAGGGGGCGCTTCGCCTTCATCAGGGCGTCGGCCAGCGCGTCGATCGCCGCGTCCGGCGCGCGTGGAACATGCGCCTCGGGCACGAAATAGGTCGCCTGGCGCGTTGCGATCTGGCGCTGTACGTCCACGGGGATCTCGAGGCTCACGGGCCCCGAAGGCGCCGACAGCGTGTCCGAGACGGCCGCGGTCAGCGTGCCGACCGCCCCGTTTGAATCCCACATGCGGTAGACCTTCTTCGAGACACCGCGCAGCATCTCGGGCTGGCGCGGCACGTCGTGAATCGCGGCGCGGTCGCGGTCGGCGAACGCGAGGTCGACCTGGCTGGTGATGTGAAGCACGCGGCTGCCGGCGGTCAGGGCCTCGGCCTGCGCGCCGGCGGCGTTGCCCGCGGCGGTGCCCGTCGACGTGATGCACACGCCCAGACCGCCCGACACGCGGGCGAAGGCATCGGCCATGTTCATCGCCCCCGCTTCGCCCCGGGCCGGCACGAACCGGATGCGCCCCTGGCGGGCGACCGCGTCGAGGATCGGCATGTTGTGGATCGAGATCACGCCGAACATCGTCGTCACCCCGATCTCGGCGAGGTAGCGGGCGATGTAGTCGCCGACGGTTTCGACGTCCTGAATGGTTTCGTGTTTCATGCCCATCTCCTCAAATGTGTCTGGCCAGGCCGCCCGACACGTCGAGCTGGGCACCGGTGATGTAACTGGCCGCGCGCGAGCCGAGGAACGCGATGGCGTTCGCGGCTTCTTCGGGGTCGCCCAGGCGGCCCAGGGGGATGCCCTTGCGGCTTGCAAGCGCGCCGTACCACTGCGCACGGCTGACGGATTTGTCGTCGCGGGCCTCGAACCGGCGGGTCCACTGGCCGCTTTCGATCAACCCCATCAGGACGGAATTCACGCGCACGTCCGGCGCGAACTCGATCGAGAGTGACTTGAGCAGGTTCTGCACGCCGGCCCGCGCCGAGGAGGTGCAGACCATGTGTTCTTCCGGCTGGTAGGCGAGCAGCGAATTGACCGCCACGATGGCGCCTTTCGCCTCGCGAAGCAGCGGCAGGAACGCCCGGATCGGGTAGATCTGGCTGAAGAGCTTGAGCTCGTATTCCGCGCGCCATTCGTCGTCTTCCGTGGTCGCGAAGGTCGACTGGCGCCCTGCGCCCGCGTTGTTGACGAGCAGATCGCACCGGCCCCACCGGGCCTCGACCGCACCCGCGAACCCCTTGACCGCGTCCTCGTCGAGCACGTCCACGACCTGCGCCAGCAGCCGCTCTTCACCGAAGTCGCGGCGCAGGACGTCGGCCACCTGTTCCAGCCGGCCCTCGTTGCGCGCGCAGAGTGCCACGCGCGCGCCGGCGCCGAGCAGCGTCTTGACCGTGGCCAGCCCGATCCCGGAGGAGCCGCCGGTCACGACGGCGACCGCGTTTTCGTAGTCGAACTGCATCAGGCGGCCCCCCGCTTGCGCTTGGCCAGCTCCGGGAACCCCGGGTCCGGGCGCCCCTGCATCACCGCCCGCTGGGCGGGCGTGGGCGGACCGGCGGTCATCCAGCGGTCCATCGATTCCGGATCGGCGCGCGACCAGACCTTGGCCTCGTGCGTGGACTCGTCGATCTGCTGAAGCTCCGAGGTGAACTCGATCACGTAGCCGGAGGGCGAGACGAAATAGGCGAACGGGTTGTTGCCCGGCCCGTGGCGGCCCGGCCCCCAGCTGGGCACGTGGCCCTTCTGCTTCATCCGCCCGATTGAGCGCATGTATTCGTCCAGGCTGGGCAGTTCGAAGGCCACGTGGTTCACGCTGGGATAGCTCGCGCGCACCAGCGCGATGGAGTGGTGGTCGGTGTTGCAGCGCAGGAAGACCATCTGGTCGGCCGAGTAGTCCGAGGCGCGAAAGCCCAGCACATCCTCGTACCATTTCTGCGTGCCTTCCATGTCGGGCGTGTTCAGAACCACGTGGCTCACCTTGCGCGGCTTGGCCCAGTCGGGCTCGGCCTCGACCGCGCGGGCCTCGGTGCGGAAGCGCAGGCGGCGCATGTCGGGGTCGAGCACCTCGAAGCCGTAGCCGCCGGCCCAGTCGTCGAACGGCGCGGGTGCGCCCACGACATCGGCGCCTTTCGCCACGACCTGCGCGTGGAGCGCATCCATCGAGGCGCGGTCGGGCATGCCGAAATGCACGTATTCGATGCCGTGCGTGTCGCCGTCCTTGAGCCCGTAGAGGAAGGGTTCGTCCCCGGTCCCGCGCAGCAGCGCTTCGCCGTCTTCCTGGTGGGCCAGCGTGAGCCCCCACATGTCGAGATAGAACGGCAGCGTTTCGGTCATGCCCGGCGCGCGCATCATGATGCCACGCAGATGGCCGACTCTTGTTGTCTCGTTCACCATTCTGTCCTCCTTGCCTCGGCCCGGTTCACTTGACCGGGGCCGGTTCTTGTTCGAGTGCCGCGGCGAAGGCCGCCGGCGCCTGTTGGTAGAGCGCATGTCCCGCGTCGGGCACGATCGTGAGCGTGCCCCGCGCGCGCGCCGGGATGGCGGCATGGGCGCGCCGCGCGCCTTCGGGCGGGGTCACGACATCGCCGGCCCCGACGATCACGTCCGTGGGCACGGCGAGCCGCTCGGCGTCGTCCAGGAGCCGGCCCGCGGCCAGCATCCGCGCGGCCTGCGCATAGCCCGGCAGGCGCACCTTCGACATGGCGTCGCGCACGATCGCGACCGCCTCCGGGTGGGCCTCCGGGTCATGCACCAGCTTGGCCGATCGGGCGTCGGCGAAATCCTCGGCCCCGAGGCGTTCGAGGTCGTCGATGCGCGCCTGCGCGGCCGAGCTCAGCCCCGCCCCGCGCATCATGCCGTGGCCCAGCGCCGGCGAGGCAAGCACGAGGCGCGCGACCCGGTTCGTGTTGCGCGCGGCGAAGCTCGCCGCCATGAGGGCGCCCAGCGAATGCCCGACCAGCGTGACCGCCTTCAGCTCCAGTGCGTCGACGAGGTCGCGCAGCTTCACGGCGTAATCCCGGGCCTCCGGCCAGTCGTCTTCCAATGGCTCGGACCCGCCGTAGCCGGGCGCGTTCCAGGCGATGACCCGGGCCGTGCGCGGCAGGTGGGCCAGAAGCGGGGTGAAGGACATCGCCTGTGACCCGATACCGTGCAGCAGCACGATGGTCTCGCCGGTCCCGGGGCGTTCGAGATACTCGATCCCGCCGGTGGTATGCGTGGTCCAATCGCTCATGTGAACACGAACCCGTTGTTGACCGGCAGCACCTGCCCCGTGAGCGTGAGCGCGCTGTCGGACAGCAGGAAGCTGACAACCTCGGAGACGTCGCCGGTATCCTGCGGGCCGGGAACGGCACGGCCGTCCTGGTAGAAGCGGTGACGATGTTCCGGCACGTATTCGGTGCTTTCCGTTGTGAGGATGCCCGGCGCGACGGCCGTGATCCCGACGCGGTCCGGCCCCAGCTCGCGCGCCAGCGACCGGGTCATGGAGATGACCGCACCTTTGGAAGCGACATAGGACAGCAGGTTCTGCGCGCCCCAGAGCGCCGTGTCGGAGGCCACGTTGACCACCCGGCCCGAGCCCGACGCCTTCAGCATCGGTGCCGCGGCCCGGGTCATGAGCCAGGTGCCGCGCACGTTCACGCGCTGCACGAGGTCCCAGCTGTCGATCTCGATCTCGTCGAAGGGGATGCCCCCGATGCCGGTGGCGATCGCCCCGTTGTTGACGAGACCGTGCAGCGCGCCGCCCGTGGCGTCGGCCACGGCGCCCGCGAGGTCCGTGATGGACTGCGGATCGCCGAGATCGACGGGGAGGAAGCGCGCCCCGAGTTCGCGCGCCGTGGCCTGCCCCGCCTCTTCGGCGATGTCGGCCAGGATCAGGCGCGCCCCGTTGGCCGCCAGCACCCGCGCGATCTCGGCCCCGAGGCCGCGGGCCGCGCCGGTGACAAGGATATGTCGTCCATTCAGCGTCATTATTCGGCTGCCACCTCGGCCGCCTTCAGCTCGGCCTCGACCTGCGCCTTCGCGGCGCGCGTCAGGACCTGGCGGATGCGGCTGACCCCGAGGTCGTGCTGGTAGAGCATCTCGCGCTTGCGCGCGTCGTCCGGCATGCCCTCGAGCATCACGCGGTCCTGCTCCAGCACGTTCCAGTGGTTCTCTTCCAGCTGCGCGCGGTAGAGGAAGCGCCAGCTTTCGCGCGCGGTGCCCTCGACCTGGCGCATGCGCCAGAAGAAGACCTTGGTCGTGTGGGCGTCCATCGGCGTGGTGTAACCGATGATGCGGAATACCCCGCCAGGGCCGCCGGCCGGCGGATAGGGGATGTCGAGGAAACAGAACATGGTGCCGGGATGAACCTCGAACTCGGTCCAGTCGAAGTTCTCGCCCGACTGCCCGACCCGCTCGATCCGGAACCCGTTGTCGGTCTTGTCGAGCTTCATCAGGTCCTGCTTCGAGCCGTAGGCCAGCGTGAAGCTTTCCGAATGGAGGTAGCAGCCGTGCATCGGGTCGGCGAGGTTGTCGAGCGCGTAGCGGTAGTTCGCCTCCCACACCGAGGTGCACAGGAAGCCCGACCATTCCTCCGCGACGAGTTCCTTGGGCAGCACGAGCTCCGGCGCTTCGGGCCGGTCCACGGACGGGACGTAGACGAAGACCGCGTCATTGCTTTCCGTCACCTCGTAGGAATTGAGCGCCTTGCGTCCTTCGAGCGCGCAATCGGGCATGGCGGGCACCCGCACGACGACACCGTCGCCGTCGACGATCACGCCGTGGTAACGGCAGCCGATGTGGCCCTCGTGGATCTCGCCGTAGGACAGTGGCGCGCCGCGGTGGGGGCAGAAGTCCTCGATGCAGCGGATCTTGCCGGACCCGTCGCGCCACAGGACGATCTTCTCACCCAGAAGCCGCGTGCCGTAGGGCTTGGAGGTCTTGACCTCCACCGATTTCGCCACCGGGTACCACTGGCCGCGCAGGCCCTCGTTCACCCGTTCCTCGATCAATGCTTTCTTGTCGACGGTCATCGTTCGTCTCCCTGTCTCGCCCGGTCGCTCAGTGCTGCGACTTGGGCAGGTAATGCAGAACCCGCTCCTCGATCCGTTCGAGCACCACGTAGAGCAGGAACCCGATGACGGTGAGCAGGATGATGGCGTTGAACACCATGGCCGCGTTGGCCTGTCCGCCGCCGTAGGAAATGAGGTAGCCAAGGCCGGTATTGCCGCCGACCAGTTCGCCCACGGTCACGCCGATCACGGCCAGCGTGGAGGCGATGCGCAGACCGGCCATCAGGTTGGGCACGGTCGAGGGCACCTCGATCTTCCAGAACACCCCGAGCCGCGTGAGGCTGTAGGCGCGCGCCAGGTTCACCAGGTCGCGGTCGACGGTGCGCATGGCCTGCAGCACGTTGACGAGGACCGGGAAGAACACGATCAGCACCGTCACCAGCAGCTTGGGCATCGAGTTGTAGCCGAACCACATGATGAAGAGCGGCGCGAAAGCGACCTTCGGCGCGATCTGGAGCGCCAGGATGTAGGGGGAGAGAACCTTCTCCCAGAACTTGGACATGCCAAGCAGGTAACCCATCACGGCGCCCAGCAGGCTCCCGATCACGAAGCCCAGAACGGTGTAGAGCGCGGTGGACAGGATGTGACCGAGCAGGCCCTCGTTCGTCCACATCCGCTTCAGCTCCACGACCGAGTCCGACAGCGTCGGGATGATGAACCGGGGCACGTCCAGTGCCGTGGGCAGGACCTGCCAGGCGACGAGCACGAGGATCAGGATCGTGGCGCTGGTCAGCTTGATGCCGTGCTTGCGGATCATCGACGTGCTCCTTGTTGCGGGTTTCGGGCTCTGGGCGGGGGTGTCCGGGGCCGCAGGGGCCCCGGTGCCGGGATGGGTCGCGTCGGTCATTGCACGAAGTCGTTGGTGTAGAGGTCCTCGACGGGAACCGCGGTCTGCACGATGCCGCTGTCGACGTAGAACTTCTGGACCGCGGCGATGCGCTCGGGATCGAAGGTGCCCAGCGGCTGATCTTGGCCTTCCGGGTAGATCAGGTTGGCATAGGCGCGCATGACCGCCTCGATCTCGGCTTCCTTGCCTTCATGCTGCGGCACGTAGGAGACGTAGTCCTTGGCGGCCTGCGCCGGGTCCGAGGTGATGTCGCCGATCGCCTTGAGCACCGCGTTGACGAAGCCGGAGACCACTTCCGGGCGCTCCTCGATCGTCTCGTCGGACGCGATGATCGCCTGGGCCATTGCCGGGAACACGGTGTCGACCGGAACCTGGTCCATCTCGACGCCGGCGCCCTGGATCGCGCCGATCCATTCCGGCACGCCGGACATGCCGTCGAGCTTGCCCGCGATGGTCAGCTGGATGATGCCGCCCGGGCCCACGGCCTGGATGTCGACGTCATCCTTGGTCAGGCCAACCGAGGCGAGCACGCCCAGCAGGTTGTAGTAGGTGGTGTCCTGGAAGGCGAGAACGCCGATCGACTTGCCCTTGAAGTCTTCCGGGCCGGTGATCCCGCTGTCCTTGCGCCAGGCCAGCTGGGTCAGGCCGCGCCCGCCCAGGAGACCCACGCCGCGGATCTCGAGCCCGTTGGCGCGCACGATGATCGGCGTGTCGCCGATGCCGCCGCCGAGGTCGGCGTTGCCGAGCGCCACTTGCGTCGCGACGTCCGCGCCGCCCTTGCCGACCTGGAAGGTCACATCGAGGTCGGCGTCCGCGAAATACCCCTTGCCCAGCGCGAGCTGGAACGGCGCGAAAGCCGGGAGGAAGTCCGGCGCGGGGAAGAGATAGGTCACCTTCTCGGCCGCGAAGGCCGCCGTGGCCGAAACCGCGATCGCCGCGGCGGCGGCCGTTTTCATAAGCAGTTTTTTCATTGTGAGATCTCCCTGTTCAGGCTGCTTTTTCTTCGAGTTTGAGATGTTTGAAGAGTTGTGCGGCGTATTCGCCGACTTCCGGCAGGACGCGTCGCTTGATCGGCTGGTCGCGGTGCGGCAGGTCGACCTTGATCTCCGCGATCACCTGTCCCGGGCGCTCGGACAGCACCAGGATACGGTCCGACATCAGCACCGCTTCGGACAGGTCGTGGGTGATCAGGAGCGTGGTCTTGCCGGCTTCCTTGATCGTCTTGGCGAACGAGTTCTGAAGCAGGAGCTTGGTCTGGGCGTCGAGCGCCGAGAACGGCTCGTCCAGCAGGATGATCTCGGGGTTGATCGCCAGCGTGCGCGCAAGCGCCGCGCGTTGACGCATTCCGCCCGACAGCTGGTAGGGGTAATGATCCTCGAACCCGGAGAGCTGGCAGTGCTCCAATTCCTTCATCGCCCGCGCCCGGCGCTCTTCGCGTCCCACCCCACGGGCCTCGAGCCCGAACTCGATGTTCGCGATGATGCTGCGCCAGGGGAGAAGCAGGTCCTTCTGGAGCATGAAGCCGACATGGGCGTTGGGGCCGGTCACCAGTTCGTTCGACACGCGCACCTCGCCCGAGGTCGGCTGGTAGAGCCCGGCGGTCATCGACAGGATGGTCGACTTGCCGCAGCCGGACGGGCCCACGACCGAGACGAACTCGCCTTCCTCGACCCGGAAACTCACGTTGTCGACGGCCAGCAGACTGCCCTCGCCCTGCGTCGGAAATGACTTGGAGACTTCCGAGAATTCAAGCGCCATAACCATGCTCCTGGTAGGCGTCCTCGAGATCGGCGTTGATCGCGGCGAGCTCGGTACCGAGGCTCTCCTCGGTCCACTCGCTCCCGCCAGAGATCGGCTTGGTCACGCCGCGCTCGGTCAGGGCGGCGGCCACCTTGGCGAAGTCGTGGGTGCCGTCGGCGTAGATCTCCATGAGCGCGGAGGCGAGCGCCTGTTCATCGGCGGTCAGGTCGCGGCCGCGGCTCTGGTGTGCGAGCGCCGGACGGCCGGTGTCGCGGGCCCGCTCCGAAAGTCTGTCCTTGAATGCGTCCATGTCTGGCACTCCCCGTTTCGTGTCGTGTTCGCCGTTGTTCATATTTGATCTTGTTGTTCAAATACGAGTTTGTCGGAAAAATGGTTTGAGTCAACATTTTTTTCAGGATTTGCACGGTGGGCCGCCATGACAGGCCGCGGGGCTTGACCGGAGGCGTCTCCACCGGCACCATTCATATTTGAAATTTGTGTTCTTTTTTGAACTCTTATCCTCGAAAAGAGAAGGTCGAGACCATGACGAACCTGAACATCGCGATCGCCGGAGGTGGCGTCGGCGGCATGACCGCGGCCATTGCGCTGCAATCCCTTGGCCACAAAGTGGAAATCTTCGAACAGGCCGCGGCGTTCGGCCGGGTCGGAGCGGACGTGAACCTGACGCCGAACGCCGTCCACGCGCTGGACGGGCTGGGCCGCGGCATCGGTGCGGCGCTGCGCGAAACCGCCGCGCGCCCGGATTTCCGAATCAGTCGCATGTGGGACGACGGGCGCGAAACCTCGCGCCTGCCCATGAGCACGCAGGCGGAAAAGGCATATGGCGCGCCGCAGCTGACCATTCACCGCGCGGACCTTCTCGCCGCCCTCCAGGCGGCCCTCGCGCCCGGCACGATCCGCTTCGCGCGCGCCGTCACGGGGTATCGCGAAGAGGGCCCGAAGGTGCGCCCGGTCTTCGCGGACGGGCGCGACGGCGACCCCGTCGACGTGATCATAGGCGCGGACGGCATCCATTCGGCGCTGCGCACGCAGATGTTCGGCGCCGACGCACCGCGTTTTACCGGGCTCGTGTCCTGGCGTGCGGTGGTTCCGCGCACGGCGGTCGCCGGGCTCGACAACCTCGACAGCTTCACCAAGTGGTGGGGGCCGAAGGCCGACCGCCAGATCGTCACCTTCCCCCTGTCGCGCGGCGAAGAAATCTTCGTCTTCGCGACCACGCCGGCGACCGACTGGACCGAGGAAGGCTGGACGCTGCCGGGCAACGTGGAGGACCTGCGGGCCGCCTACGCGGATTTCCACCCCGATGCCCGCGCGCTGCTTGACGCGGTGGAAGAGGTCACGCGTTCGGCCCTGCACGTGCGCGAACCGATGGCTGCGTGGTCCAAAGGGCGTGCGACGATCCTCGGGGACGCCGCGCACCCCATGGTGCCGTTCATGGCGCAGGGCGCCTGCATGGCGATCGAGGACGCCATCCTCCTGGCGCGCGCGCTGGATGAACGGGCGGACGACGTGCCCGCCGCCCTGCGCCTCTACGAGGACAGCCGGCGCGACCGTACCGCGGCGGTCCAGCGCGGATCGCTGGCCAACGATTGGCTCAAGCAGGGCGGGAATGCCGACTGGGTCTATGGCTACGATGCCTGGGCGACGCCGCTGGGCGAACCGGCCCCGACGGCCTGAGCGGGCTGGAGTCCCCGCGCAATGCAGAACGGCCGCCCGATGGGGCGGCCGTTCTTTTCGGATCAGGGGCTTCAGGCGGCTTCGTACGTGACGCCGTCATCCTCGGCCGTGCCGATCACCGTCCACACGGTGGCATGGCCCGCCCCGTTGTTGCGGAACCAGTGCTTGCGGCCCGCCGGCGTCTTGACGAGATCCCGGGGCCCGAGCTCGACCTCCACCTGTTCGCCGACCTCGTCTTCCCAGCCGACCGTGAGCGAACCCTCGAGCACGAAGAACGCATCCTCGACGTCACGCACGAACGGCTTCACGCCCACGCGGCTCGGCACACCCCACATCTCCTTGCGGCAAGTGTCGTTGTCGATGCCTCCGGCCCCGACATAGACCTTCCGGGTGAAGCCCGCGTCTTCCCATTTCGTCGGCACCTCGGCGTGGCGCACCACGTACTTGCCCATGAGCTGTTGCAGCGGATGATCCCCGGCCGGGTCGAACGGCATCGTCTTGCCCGGCTCCGCCCCGAAGCTGCGCGCCAGTTCCGGCGCGTGGTCCTTGGGGTGGTAGTGGTACTTCGGCGGCAGCGGCTTGCCCACGTCGACCGAGATCGACATCAGCACCGGCTCCACGCCGTCAACGCGGAAACCGTGGCCGACCTCGCGCGCGTTCAGGATCATGTCCTTGGGGCCGAGGTTGACCTCGACCACCTCTCCGTCGCGTTCCCACCCGACGATGAGCGCGCCGTCGATGATGAGGAAGCTCTCCTCGATCTCGTGGCTGTGGCAGGCGGCGTACTTGCCCGGCTCCTTGTAGATCAGCGACAGGGTGAAATGGTCGGGCTTCATCGTCGAGGTGTCGCCGACCTTGGGCGAGCCCCCCGCCCCGATGTAGCGCATCTGCGCCCGGGCCAGGTCGGCGTAGCCGGCGTTCGACGGGAAGGCATCCCAGTCGAAGGTCTTGTCGGTGAAGCGCCCGGTGTGGGCCTTGAGGTCGGCGGCCAGCGAGCTTGGCGTTCCGGCTTGGGTGTTCATGCGGTCTCTCCTCTTTCGCGACAGGTGTTGCCAAAGAGGTAGCCAAGTTGCGTTTTACTATCTATACGGCGTTTTATGGACAAAACATCAGCCGAACGCTCCGAGGACCGCTACCTCGTCCCGGGACTCATGCGCGGGATGGAAGTGCTGGGCATCTTCACCCCCGAACGCCGCGAGCTGACCCTGAGCGAGGTGGCCCGCGCGATCGGACAGAGCCGGTCGGCCACGTTCCGCACGGTCTACACGCTCACGCACATGGGCTTCTTGCTTCATGACGAGCGGCGCAAGACCTACAGCCTCGGCCCGGCCGTGATGAAGCTGGGCCACGGCTACATGGCCAATCGCGAGCTCGTCGAAATCGCGATGCCGGAACTGGAGCGGCTGCGCGACGAAACCGACTGGTCGGCCCACCTGGGCGTGCGCGACGGGGCGCGGGTGGTCTACACGCTGCGGGTGGCAAGCCGCATGGGCATGGGGAGCATCGTCCACGTGGGCAGCCGCCTCCCGGCCGCAAGCACCACGATGGGCCGGGTCCTGCTGGCCGCGCTGGACGACGAGACGATCACCCGCCTCTACCGCGATGCCCCGCCGGCGGTGGCCGGGGGGAGCGTGCTGTCGCTCACCGACATCCTCGCGCAATGCGCGCGGGACCGGGCGACGGGCAAAGTGGTGCAGGTCGGCAGCTTCGAGGCCGGGATCTCCTCCGTCGCCGCCCCGGTGCGCGACCTGACCGGCGAGGTGATCGCGGCGATCAATGCCACGCGAGCGATCGAGGGGGTGACGGACGTCCCGGCCGAGGTGCAGGACCGGGTGGAGGCGACGGCGGCGCGCCTGTCGCACCTGCTGGGGTATGTTCAGACCGACTGAGCCCCGGCGACCTTCTCTCTCCAGGCAGCCCGTCACGTTACGTGTGCCGAAAATCGGCCCCCCGCCCGAAAACCACTTTTCCGGTTTTCCGGAAAACCGGTTTTTTGGCGGAGTGCCAAACCAGCGAACAAAGGCACGCCCGGCGCCACCCCCTGCCCGGTCAGTCGCGGTAGCCCGCCTCGCGCGCGATGCGGTCGAACACGTCGGCGATGGTCATGTCGTGGTCGAACCGACCCGTCGCCAGGAATTCCAGCACCTCGGCAATCACCAGCGGGTTGGACATCATGAACGTGTGCGTGACCGGCAGCACGATATGGTCCTGCATCCCCCGGATGCGCGTCGATTCCACCGACACCTTGCCGTCGTCCGCCCCGTCGAGCATCGACGACAGGATCGGGTTCAGCGACCGGTTGCCCGCGATCACGCCCAGCTCGAAATGCGGCAGGCCCAGGCGGTTCGGGGTCGATCCGGGCCCGGTGCCCAGTTCCACCCCGGCCGGACCCATGATCCATTCGAACGGGGCCAGGTCGCCGAAGGTGTCGACCACTTCCGAGCCCTTGTTGGGCGGGGCCAGCATCACCACGCGGCCCATGTCCACGGGCCGATTGTCCTCGAGCCAGGCGCGCACGAGGATGCCGCCCAGCGAATGGGTGACGAAATGCACCTTCTGGCGTCCGCATTGCCCCACGGCGCCCGGCACCGCCTCGTCCACCAGCTCGGCGATCGGCGCCTCTGTCGACGGGTAGTCACGGTTCACGACCTGGTAGCCCGCGAGCTCCAGCGCCTCCTTCATCACGAGGAGCGAATTGGGCGTGCGGGCCAGCCCGTGGAGAAGCACAACGCAGTCCGCCCGCGCCGGCAGGGCCAGCGCGGACAGGATCAGGATGCTGGCAAAGAGCCGCTTCATGCCTCGGTCCGGGTGTGGAACCTGGGCGAGAAGAGCCGGATCACGAGCCCGCCGATCCCGATCAGCAGCACGGCCAGCACCGCGAGCCATCCGATGAACGGGATGAACATGACCAGCGCCAGGATTGCCGCGCCCACGAAGGCCGCGATGGCCCGGTCCAGCGTCGAGTCCGGCAGGCCCTGCCCGACGGCTTCGACCACCCAGACACCCAAAAGGTATGCGCCGACCACGTAGCCGGCGAAGCCCAGCGCGACGGCGGCCGCCACCGACAGCGGGACGAGGAAGATTCCGATCCCGGTCATGGCAAGCACCACGGTCGACCCGGACACGGTCGCCAGCCCGAGCGCGCCGATCCAGAGGCTGCGCAGCGGCGAGGCGAGTGCGCCCTCACGCAGCGTCTGGGTGAATTTCGGCGCAAGCGCCGCCACCAGCGTGGCCACGAGCGTGGTCAGGATGACGCCGCCGAAAAGGCCCGAAAGCTTGGCCCAGAACCCCGGGCGCGCCTGTTCGGTCGCGGCCTCGATGTCCTCTTCCCACTCGGCGGTGGAGCGGAACTCGACCCGCTCGGCGGGAGCCACGGATTCGGGGACCGACACGTCGTCCTCGTCCTCGGCATAGTAATAGATCATGCCACCGACGCGGGCGTCATCGCCCCAGTCGATGCTCTGGCCGGAGATGGCGAGATCCCCCATGATCTCGCTCTCCACCACCACGCTTTCACCACCCAGGATCGCGCTGCCTGCGACCGGGCCCGTGAGGGTCACGTCCGCCCCCATCGCACGCAGGTTGCCGCTGACCGCATCCTCGATACTGACCGAGTTGCCGGTCGCCGTGACCGCACCGGAGACCGGCGCGTCGATCTCGACGTTCATGCCCGCGGCATAGACCGAACCGCCGACGCGTTCCTCGATGGTGACGACCCGACCGGCCACGTGGGCGGACCCCTGGACCTCGGCCGTCACCTCGACCCGGTTGCCGGCGGCGAAAAGGTCGCCCGCGACGGGATCGCTCACCTCGACGTTGCCGCCGGCGACATAGGCATCACCGCCCAGCACCGCGCGGTTGGTGTCCTGGGCCGCGACCGGGGTCGCCGCGGCGATGAGAAGAAGGAATAGGAACCGCTTGAACATGGTCAGCCCTCGATCATGAAAATGTTATCGGCGATTAGATAAGAAGACCGCGTGACGCTTTTAAGACGCCTGCACGCAAACGCACAAAAAAGAAAGGGCCGGGCAAATGCCCGACCCTTCCCGATCTTCAAAGCGGGGTGGCTTACATCATGCCGCCCATGCCGCCCATGTCGGGCATGCCGCCGCCGCCGGCAGCACCCTTCTCTTCCGGCTTGTCCGCCACCATCGCTTCGGTGGTGATCAGCAGGCCGGCGATCGAGGCGGCGTCTTCCAGCGCGGTGCGCACGACCTTGGCCGGGTCGATCACGCCGAACTTGAACATGTCGCCGTATTCCTCGGTCTGGGCGTTGAAGCCGAACTTGAGGTCGTCCGATTCACGGATCTTGCCGGCAACCACGGCACCGTCGACGCCGGCGTTCTCGGCGATCTGACGGAGCGGGGCTTCCAGCGCACGGCGCACGATAGCAATACCGGCCGCTTGGTCGGTGTTGGCGCCTTCGAGACCCTCGAGCGACTTGGCACCCTGGACCAGGGCAACACCGCCGCCGACGATCACGCCTTCCTGCACGGCCGCACGGGTCGCGTTCAGGGCGTCATCGACACGGTCCTTGCGCTCCTTGACTTCGACTTCGGTCATGCCGCCGACCTTGATGACGGCCACGCCGCCGGCCAGTTTCGCGACACGCTCCTGGAGCTTCTCCTTGTCGTAGTCCGAGGTGGTTTCCTCGATCTGCGTACGGATCTGCGCCACGCGGGCTTCGATCTCGGCCTTGTCGCCAGCGCCGTCGACGATCGTCGTCTCTTCTTTCGAGATGTTGATGTTCTTGGCGGTGCCGAGCATGTCCATCGTGACGTTCTCGAGCTTCATGCCGAGGTCTTCCGAGATCACCTGGCCGCCGGTCAGGATCGCGATGTCCTGCAGCATGGCCTTGCGGCGATCGCCGAAGCCCGGCGCCTTGACGGCAGCGATCTTCAGGCCGCCACGCAGCTTGTTGACCACGAGGGTCGCCAGCGCTTCGCCTTCAACGTCTTCGGCGATGATGAGGAGCGGCTTCTGCGACTGGATGACCTGCTCGAGGAGCGGGACCATCGGCTGCAGCGACGAGAGCTTCTTCTCGTGCAGCAGGACGTAGCAGTCTTCCAGCTCGGCGACCATCTTGTCCGGGTTGGTCACGAAGTAGGGCGACAGGTAGCCACGGTCGAACTGCATGCCTTCGACGACATCCACCTCGGTTTCCATTCCCTTGTTCTCTTCGACGGTGATGACACCCTCGTTGCCGACCTTCTGCATCGCGTCGGCGATGAAGCGGCCGATCTCGGTCTCGCCGTTGGCCGAAATGGTGCCGACCTGGGCGACTTCGTCCGAGTCGTTGACCGGGCGCGCCGCGGCCTTGATCGCCTCGACGACCTTGTTGCAGGCCAGGTCGATGCCGCGCTTGAGATCCATCGGGTTCATGCCGGCGGCCACGGCCTTCATGCCCTCGGTCACGATGGACTGGGCCAGAACGGTCGCGGTGGTGGTGCCGTCACCGGCTTCGTCGTTGGTGCGGGAAGCGACTTCCTTCACCATCTGGGCGCCCATGTTCTCGAACTTGTCTTCAAGCTCGATTTCCTTGGCGACAGAAACACCGTCCTTGGTGATGCGCGGGGCGCCGAACGACTTGTCGAGGACCACGTTGCGGCCTTTCGGGCCGAGCGTGACTTTGACAGCGTTGGCGAGCGTGTTGACGCCGCGCAGCATCGCGTTGCGGGCTTCCGTATCGAATTTGACTTCCTTAGCCATTCGTCAGCTCCTGAATATCTGTGTTGGAGGGTCCGGCGATCAGGCGATGATGCCCATGATGTCGGATTCTTTCATGATCAGCATCTCTTTGCCGTCGAGGGTGATCTCGGTGCCCGACCACTTGCCGAACAGGATCTTGTCGCCCTCTTTGACGTCGAGAGCGATACGATCGCCGTCGTCGTCTTTCACGCCGGCGCCCACGGCAACCACGACGCCTTCGGCAGGCTTTTCTTTCGCGCTGTCGGGGATGATCAGCCCGCCAGACGTCTTCTCTTCGCTTTCGACGCGCTCGACGAGCACACGATCATGCAGGGGAGTAAATGCCATTTCTGAGGCTCCTCAACTCTCGTTGTTCCCGTTTGGCACTCACCAGTGGAGAGTGCTAACGGCGTTTAGCTAGGGGGAGGATCGCGGGGTGTCAACTGCGCGTGATCGAAAAAAATTCGCTGCACCTGCCTGGGCCTTGCCGACGGCCCGGCCACGCGCCTATGCACCCGCAACGCCCCCTATCTTCCAAGGCGCCCGGCTTCAACCGGGGGTCAGGCAACCGGCAGAAAGAACCGGGTCCGGGGCGCCGGATTTTTCGCGCGCTCACCGTTGACCCTCCCCGCCCCTGCGGTCACTTTGTGCGCGTCTGGGAAGGGACCATCGGAATGAAGAGAATCTTCGGCGCCGCAACCGCGCTCTGCCTGCTCACGAGTCCGCTCCCGGCCCAGGACGGGCCGCCGACGGTGCTGACAGAGCAGAACCTGTCCCCGATGGCCACGATGCTGGTCGATTTCGCGCAGGACGGCTGCTGGACCGATCCCCCCGCCGCCGAGGCACACCTGCGCCAGACGCTGCGTGGCACGAAAATCGAACTGTCCAACGACCCCGAGGCCGCGCGCACCACGCTCGTGCTGCAAGTCAACGCCAAGCGCACGCCGGAGGGGTGCTACGGGGCGGTGCATTTCTCGATCTTCGGGTCGATCGACTGGCAGGGCGCGGGGATCGAACGCGTGGTGCTGGAATCGGTATCCGACATCTTCTACGGCCAGGACACGATCGACGCCTACCTGCTCGAGGAGATCGAACGATCGATCCCCGCGCTCGCAGAATTCCTGCCCGACAGCTGACCTGCGCAACCCAACGTAACGCTTGCCCCGCCGGCCCCGCACCGCGAGCTTGCGCCGAGGAGGACGCGCGATGACTTTTGCCGAAAGACCCGAAGACCTCACGACGCCCGAAGAGGCGCTCAGCATGTCCGGGCTCGAATACATGGAGCGCATGCTGGCGGGGGAACTGGCCGGGCCGCCGATCGGGCGCGTGCTCGACTACGCCGCGACGCACGTGGAACACGGCAAGGTCATCTTCCGGGGCACGCCGCGCTTCGATTTCTGCAACCCGATGGGCACCGTCCACGGCGGCTGGTACGGCACGCTTCTCGACAGCGCGATGGCATGTGCGGTGATGACGACCGTGCCCAAGGGATCGACCTACACGACGCTCGAGTACAAGGTGAACATCGTGCGCTCCATCCCGCTGGGCATGGAGGTCGAGACCATCGGCACCGTGCAGCACGGCGGGCGCTCCACCGGCGTGGCCGTGGGCGAGATTCGCGGGGTCGAGGACGGCAAGCTCTACGCCACCGGCTCGACCACCTGCATCGTCATGCGGATTGCGCCCCCGGCGTGACCGGGTCCACCGGCTCGGGCGTATCCGGGCTCCAGTCCCGCTCGGACGGGTCACCCCCGCGCACGCGCTTGCCGCGCAGTACGAAGATCTTGCCCCAGCCCCGGAACGTGCCGATCGACGGTGCATCCGGGTCGAACGGGAAACGCTCGCGCCAGTCGGGCGGGAGCGGCAGGCCCACGGCCTCGGCCTTCTCCAGCATCCAGTTCAGCGACACCCAGGCCCGGGGCCGCGCGCGCTCGTCCCCGTCGAGTTGCCCGCCGATGTCCCCGTGGCTGCCGGGGAACCAGACCTGTTCGACCCGGCCCGGAAACTCACCGCGCGTCGTCCACAGGAGCGGCGCGTAGGCGTGGCGCGTCTCGTCCCGGGCGAGCGCGTGGAAGCCGTGGTGGACATGGAGGCCGAGGTTCGCGTCGTGGAACCGGTGTGCCGGCTCGAACAGGCGCCAGACAACCGGCCAGGTCAGGCCCAGCGCCTTCACCGTGTCCCAGACCCCGATCATCTCGACCCCCACGCCCTCGTAGCAATAAGCCGCGGCGAAATCCCGGCAGGCGTCGGTGAATTCCTCATTCTCGTAATGCCGGTAGGCCTGGAGCACGTGGCGCTCGGTCGCGAACTGCGGCTTGAGGATGCCCACCGTGCCGATGAGGCCGGCGAGCGAGCGCACGGCGAAGGCCCCGCGCGAATAACCGAACAGGTAGATCCGGTCCCCCGGCCGGTAGCGCGAGGCGAGCGCGCCATAGGCCCGCCGGATCTGCCGGTTGATCCCCTTGCCCGTCGCCACGCCCCAGGCGCTGCGCCAGCCGCGCCACTGGATGCCCGCCTCGTAATAGACGGACACCTTCGGCGCGCCGCGCGTGCGCCGCACCTCGTCCATCAGGCGGTATACGAGGCCCGCGTTCGTCTCGAACCCCTCCTCGAGCGAGGACATCGTGCCGTCGAGCACGATGACATGGTGGACCACCTCGCGCGACGGCGTGTCGGCGCTGGCCGACAGGACGCGGCCGCGCAGCCACTTGCGGAACCGGGTGAACCCGCCGTCGGTCAGCGCGTGAAGCGCCCGGTTGAGCCGGGCTTTCACCGACATGACCGGGCGGCGCGTGTCATGACGCGTCCTTCAGCATCTTCCAGACCCGCTGCGGCGTGTAGGGCATCTGCGGCGCGCGCACGCCCTTCTGCCAAAGCGCGTCCGTGATCGCGTTGCCGATCGCGGCCATCGAGCCGACCGTCCCCGCCTCGCCGCAGCCCTTCATGCCCAGCACGTTCGCGGTTGACGGCACGGGTTCGGTCGTGAACTTCATGAATGGCGTCGTGTCGGCGCGTGGCATTGCATAGTCCATGAAGGAGGCGGTCAGGACCTGCCCGTCTTCGTCGGTCACGAGGTGCTCCATCATGAGCTGCCCCATGCCCTGAACCACGCCGCCGTGAACCTGCCCCTCGACGAGAAGCGGGTTGATCATGTTCCCGAAATCGTCGGTCACGGTATAGCGGTCGAGCACGGTTTTGCCGGTTTCCGGGTCGATCTCGACCTCGGCCACGTGGGCGCCGTTGGGGAAGGAGCGCGCCGGGAGCTTGGCCGTCTCGGTGACGCGCAAGAGCTCTTCGCGCCCCTTGGACTTGGCGAGCGCGGCGGCATCCAGCATCGTCGGCGTCAGGTTCGAACCTGCGATGCGGAAGACCTCGTCATCGAAGCTCACCTCGTCGGCCGACACGCCCTCGAGCTCGGCCAGGAACGCGCTGAAGTTCTTCACCACCGTTTCGATGGCCACCAGCGTCACGTTGTTCTGCACCGTCACCGAGCGCGACCCGCCGGTGCCGCCCCCGCGCGCGATCCGGTCGGAGTCGCCTTGCACGATTTCGATCTTTTCGACCGGAATTCCGGTCTGATCGGACAGGAACTTTGCATAAACCGTTTCATGCCCCTGCCCGTTCGACTGCGTGCCGACGTAGAGAAGCACCCGGCCGTCGTCGGTGAACTCCAGGGTCGCGTCCTCTTCCGGGGCGCCCAGGATGGATTCGATGTAGTATGCGAGCCCGATGCCGCGCAGCTTTCCGGCAGCCTCGGACTGCTCGTGGCGCTTGGTGTAGCCCGCGAGGTCGGCCTCTTCGGCCACGCGCGACAGGACGCGGTTGAAATCGCCGACATCGTAGGTCTCGCCCGAGATCGTGTCGTAGGGGAACGCATCGGCGGGAATGAAATTGCGGCGCCGGATCTCCCACGGGTCGAGCCCCAGCTCGCGCGCGGCGCGGTCCATCATCGTTTCGAGCAGGTAGATCGCCTCGGGCCGGCCTGCGCCGCGGTAGGCATCGACCTGCACCGTGTTGGTGTAGATGCCCCGCGCGTTCTGCCAGGCCACGCGGATGTCGTAGACCCCGGTCAGCACGCGGGCGAACAGGTTGGACTGGATCATCTGCCCGAATTGGGAGCTGTAGGCCCCGAGGTCGCTGAGGGTTTCGACCTTGTAGCCGGTAATCTTGTAATCTTCGTCGAAGGCCAGCGTCGCAGTGTGGGTGAGCGCGCGCCCCGCATTGTCGGAAAGAAGCGATTCCGTGCGGTCCGCCATCCAGCGCACCGGGTGCTTCAGCGTCCGCGCGGCATGGGCCATGACGATGTATTCCGGGTACATCTGCGCCTTCATGCCGAAACCGCCGCCCACGTCGGGCGTGGTCACGCGCAGGTCGTCGGGCTCGATGCCCAGCGCCTTGGCGATCTGGTTCTTCGGGCCCCAGACACCCTGCCCCGACAGCGCGACGTGCAGCCGGCCATCCTCCATCACCTCGGCGAAGCCGCCGCGCGGCTCCATCGACACGGCGGCCACGCGGGTGTCGTCGACCTCGCAGGTGACGACATGCGCCGCCTCGGCGATCGCCGCCTCGGTCGCGGCCTCGTCGCCCAGCCCGAAATCGTAGGCCAGGTTGTCGGGCACGTCGTCGTGGACCAGTGGCCCGCCCGGCGCGATTTCGAGATGCGGCTCGAGCTCGTCGAAATCCAGTTCGATCATCTCGGCCGCGTCCTTGGCGGCTTCGATGCTGTCGGCGACGATGAAGGCCACCGCCTCGCCCACGAAGCGCAGCTTGCGGTGGGCAAGCAGCGGCCGATCCGGCACGGTTCCCTTCGATCCGTCGCGGTTCGGCGTGCGCGCGGCGAACATTTTCATCGCGACGCCGGCCTCGATCAGGTCGTCGGCGGTGAGCACGAGATGCACACCCTCCACCTCGCGCGCGTCCGCGACGTTGAGCTCACCGATCTCGGCATGTGCGACGGGAGAGCGCAGGAAATAGCCGAAATATGCCTTTTCCGGCGCGATATCGTCGATATACCGCCCTTCCCCTTTCAAGAACCGCACATCTTCCAGCCGGGTGAAGGGTTGGGCTCGTCCGAACTTTTCCATTGTGACTCCCGCTCGTTACCGCGGGTGAGACTAGCTCTGCGTCGCGCGATGTCCACCCCGGCGCACGGTCACGATCTCATGTGCCCCGTAGCCGTTGAACCGGGTGTTGGTCGCGGTGGAATAGGCGCCGATGCCGTCGAAGACGAGGTAATCGCCCTCGTGCACGTCGCCGGGCAGCGCCACCTCGCCCGGAAGACGGTCGAGCGAGTCGCAGGTCGGCCCGTAGAGCACGCGGGGAACGGCGGCCCCGCCGCGGGCCTGCCCGTCCGGCGAAACGACGCGCAGACGGACATGCGACCCCATGATCGGAACCTCGGCCAGAAGGCCGTAGATCCCGTCGGTCAGGAACAGCGAGCCGCATTCGCGCACGGCCTTCACGGCGACGGCGAGCGACATCGATTCCGCCACCATCGCACGCCCCGGTTCGCACAGCAGGCGGGGACGGTCGGGGCCGAAGGCTTCCGCCACGCTCCGGGCGATTTCGCCGAAGATTGGCTCGAGCCGCGCGCCCTCGCCCCGGTCCGACGGAAAGCCGCCGCCCACGTTGAGCCGGGACAGCCGCACGCCGGCCTCGCGCGCCACCTCGGCGCAGGTCGCGATGTAGCGCGACCAGGCCGTGGGGTCGGTGCACTGGGTGCCGGGGTGGAAGGTCATCGACGGGGTGAACCCTGCGGCGGCCACCGCGCGCAGAAGCGTCACGCAGCCTTCCGGCCCCTCGCCGAACTTCGCCCCGAAATCATAGGCCGCTCCGGGCACCGGCAGTGCCAGCCGCACGGAGACCTCTGTCCCCCGTGGAACGCGCCCCTCGAGCTTGGCCAGCTCCGACAGCCCGTCCACGGCGTAGGATGACACGCCGGCCGACACCGCCGCGTCGATTTCGCCCGGGCTGCGCACGGGGTTGTTGTAGTGAAGGGCCGCCTCGGGGACGAGACGACGGACCAGGTCGATTTCGTAGGGCGACGCCACGTCGAAGGCCCGGATGCCGGCCTGCGCGAGCGTGTCGGTCACCGCCGGGTTGTCGTTGGCCTTGACCGCATAGGTGACGAGCCCCGGAAAGCCGGTGCGGAACCGCCGCGCGGTCTCCGCCAGCGTCTCGGGCGAGAAATAGAGGACCGGGTGGTCCGGTCCGACGGATTTGATGTGGTCGATCTCGGTCGGCCAGATGCGGGAATGCCTGCTCATTTGATGCCCCTGTTCGACGTGTTTCCTTCAGCGTCCCCCGGAATTCCGTCGATTCAAATGGTCAGATCGGTCGATCTGTGCTTTTCTTTCGTCATACCGACGGAGAAACCGACATATGGACGAAACCGACCGCCGCCTGCTGGCCCGTCTTGGCGAAAACGCCCGCGCCCCGATCGCCACGCTCGCCCGCGATCTGGGCCTCGCGCGCTCCACCGTGCAGGCCCGGATCGAACGTTTGGAACGCAGCGGGGTGATCGCGGGTTACGCCCTGAGACTCGGAGATGCGACGCGGGCCGGCCAGATCCGCGCGACCGTCCTGCTGGCGCTCGAGCCGCGGGCGACGGCCGCGGTTCTGAAACGGCTGGAGAAGATGCCCGAGGTCGAGGCCGCGCATACCGCGTCGGGCCGCGCCGACCTCGTGCTGACGCTCGCCGCGCCGAACACCGCGGCCCTCGATGCCACGCTCGACGTGATCGGGGAGATTGACGGTGTGAAAGGGTCAGAGACGTTGATACATTTATCAACGAAAATCCAACGGCCGGGCTGAGCCCGGCGGGCTACAGGTTTCGAAGCACGATGCAGATCACGACGCACGCCACCCAACCGATCGACGGGCAGAAGCCCGGCACCTCCGGCCTTCGCAAGAAGACCGAGGTCTTCTCCCAGGCCGATTACCTCCAGAACTACGTCCAGGCGATCTTCGACGTGATCGAGCCCGAAGGGCGGACCTACGTGCTGGGCGGGGACGGGCGTTACTTCAATGACCCGGCCATCGCCACGATCCTGCGCATGGCAGCGGCGAACGGGGTGCGCAAGATGATCGTCGGGCAAAGTGGTCTGCTGTCGACGCCCGCGGCCTCGCACCTGATCCGCAAATACGAAACCGACGGCGGCTTCATCCTGTCGGCCAGTCACAACCCCGGCGGGCCGAACGGGGATTTCGGGCTCAAGTTCAACATCCCCAGCGGCGGCCCCGCGCCCGAGGCGGTGACGAACGCGATCCACGCCCGTACGCTGGAGATCACCGAATACCGCACCTCCCGCGACGAGGCCCCCACGGTCGACCAGATCGGCCGCTACGCCCTGGGCGACATGGAGGTCGAGGTCATCGACCCGGTGGCCGACTACGCCGACCTCATGGAAACCCTGTTCGATTTCGACGGCATCCGCGAGCTGATCGCCACGGGCTTCACGCTGCGCTTCGACGCGATGCACGCGGTGACGGGCCCCTACGCGGTCGAGATCCTGGAGCGCCGCCTGGGCGCGAAGAGCGGCAGCGTGGTGAACGGCCGCCCCTCGCCCGATTTCGGCGGCGGACACCCGGACCCGAACCCCGTCTGGGCGCGTGATCTCGTGGGGCACATGATGGACCCCGACGGGCCGGATTTCGGCGCCGCCTCGGACGGGGACGGCGACCGCAACATGATCATGGGCCGCGGCATCTACGTGACGCCCTCCGACAGCCTCGCGGTCATCGCCGCGAACGCCCATCTCGCCCCGGGCTACGCGGGCGGCATCAAGGGGATCGCGCGCTCCATGCCCACCTCCGCCGCAGCGGACCGCGTGGCACGGAAGCTGGGCGTCGAGGCGCACGAGACGCCGACGGGCTGGAAGTTCTTCGGCACGCTCCTCGACGCGGGACGCGCCACGATCTGCGGCGAGGAGAGCGCCGGGACCGGCTCGAACCACGTGCGTGAGAAGGACGGCCTCTGGGCCGTCCTGATGTGGCTCAACATCATCGCGGCCCGCAACCAGACGGTTCAGCAGATCATGGACGATCACTGGGCCGAATACGGCCGCACCTATTACTCGCGCCATGACTACGAGGAGGTGGACAGCGACGTCGCCTCCGCCCTCATGGATGACCTGCGCGCCGCGCTCGAAACACTGCCGGGGAAATCCTTCGCGGGGCTCACCGTCATCGAGGCGGAGGATTTCGACTACACCGATCCGGTCGACGGATCGCAGGCAAAGGCCCAGGGCATCATCCTGCGCTTCGAAGGTGGCGCGCGCGCCGTGCTGCGCCTGTCGGGGACCGGGACGGCCGGGGCGACGATCCGGCTCTACCTCGAAAACCACGAGGCGCCGGACGGCAACCTCGCGCAGGACCCGCAAAAAGCGCTCGAACGGGTGGCGCAGGCGGCCGACGAGATCGCGGGGATCGAGGCGCGCACCGGGCGCGACGTGCCGGACGTGGTCACCTGACCTTCCCCGGAGAAGGCTTCGGTTGAGTTTCAATGCCTTAGTGGGTGCGAAGCTGATCCGGTCAGGGCAAGACCGCGCTTGAGTTGACGGCGGTTCCGGCGCGGAACGCCGGTTAAGGCGGCCGGCGCCGCGCCCGCGCCCCGTCTCAGCCCATTGGTCGCGGGGACCGGGACGGGCGCGGCGAAGCGGCACATTTTGGCACGCCCACTTCCCCTCCCCCGCGCCAGCCGTTATCACGCCACACGACCACAGACGCCCAGAAGACGGGGAAGAACCCATGGCCATGGACAAGACCTTCGACGCCAAGACCGCCGAGCCGCGGATTTCGGCGAAATGGGACGAGGCGAAAGCCTTCGCCGCGGGGGCCAATGCCTCGCGCAAGGAAACCTTCACGGTGATGATCCCGCCGCCCAACGTCACCGGCGCGCTGCACGTGGGCCATGCGTTCAACAACACGCTCCAGGACATTCTCGTGCGCTGGCACCGGATGCGCGGGTTCGACACGCTCTGGCAGCCCGGCCAGGACCACGCCGGCATCGCCACCCAGCTCCAGGTCGAGAAGATGCTGGCCGCCACCCAGCAGCCGTCGCGCCGCGAACTCGGGCGCGAGGAATTCCTGAACAAGGTCTGGGAATGGAAGGGCCAGTACGGCGGCACCATCGTCGAGCAGCTCAAACGCCTCGGTGCCTCCTGCGACTGGGACCGCAACGCCTTCACGATGGCAGGCGCCGACGGCGATCCGCGCACGGGCCACGAGAATTCGCCCAACTTCCACGACGCGGTCATCAAGGTCTTCCTCGACATGTACGGGAAGGGCTACATCTACCGCGGCAAGCGGCTGGTGAACTGGGACCCGCATTTCGAGACGGCGATTTCCGACCTCGAGGTCGAGAACATCGAAGTGCAGGGCCACATGTGGCACTTCAAGTACCCGCTCGCGGGTGGCGAGACATACACCTATGTCGAAAAGGACGAGGACGGGAACGTCGTGCTCGAGGAAGAGCGCGACTACATCTCGATCGCCACAACGCGGCCCGAGACCATGCTGGGCGACGGTGCGGTCGCGGTGCATCCGAAGGACGAGCGCTACGCCCCCATCGTCGGCAAGCTCTGCGAGATCCCGGTGGGCCCGAAGGAGCACCGCCGCCTGATCCCGATCATCACAGACGAGTATCCGGATCCCGACTTCGGTTCGGGTGCCGTGAAGATCACCGGCGCGCATGACTTCAACGACTACGGCGTCGCCTCGCGGAACCGCATCCCGATGTACCGGCTGATGGACATGGCCGGGCAGATGCGCGCGGACGGCGAAGACTACGCGACCTGCGCGCGCCGCGCCCAGGAGATCGCCGAGGGCGGCGACTTCACCGGCGCCGAGGTCGACACCCTGAACCTCGTCCCCGACGACCTGCGCGGCCTCGACCGGTTCGAGGCGCGCGAGCGCGTGGTCGACCAGATCAACACCGAGGGCCTCGCAGTCATGACGACCGACGAGGACGGCGATCCCGAGCCTTACGTCGAGAACAAGCCGATCATGCAGCCCTTCGGCGACCGCTCGAAGGTCGTGATCGAGCCGATGCTGACCGACCAGTGGTTCGTGGACGCGGAAAAAGTCGTGGGCCCCGCGCTCGACGCCGTCCGCGAGGGGCGCACCAAGATCATCCCCGAGAGCGGCGAGAAGACCTATTACCACTGGCTCGAGAACATCGAGCCGTGGTGCATCAGCCGCCAGCTGTGGTGGGGCCACCAGATCCCGGTGTGGTACGGGCTCGACCTGTCCTACACCGATTACGTGAGCGCCGATGGCGACCTCGACGAGGTCGAGATGCTCAAGGTGCTGATCGGCGGGCTCGTCCACCGCGGCGAGGTCCACCATGCCGCCGAGACCTTCGAGGGCGTGACGGACGCCTTCATGGACGAACTGGCCGACACGCCGGTCCCGATCATGCATGCCCGCGTGATCGAGGTGGCCGACAAGAAGGAAGCCATCGATCGGCTCGCTGAAAGCCTGGCGCAGTACACTGTCGACCAGGATCCCTCGAAGCTCGTCTACCCGGTCTGGCGCGACCCGGACGTGCTCGACACCTGGTTCTCGTCGGGCCTTTGGCCCATCGGCACGCTGGGCTGGCCGGAAGAGACGGAGGAGCTGAAGAAGTACTTTCCGACCGACGTGCTCGTCACCGGGTTCGACATCCTGTTCTTCTGGGTCGCGCGCATGATGATGATGCAACTCGCGGTCGTCGAGAAGGAGCCCTTCCACACCGTCTATCTTCACCAGCTCGTGCGCGACGAGAAGGGCAAGAAGATGTCGAAGACGACCGGCAACGTCATCGACCCGCTGGAAATCATCGACGAATACGGCGCCGACGCGCTGCGCTTCACCAATGCCTCGATGGCGGCCATCGGCGGCGTTCTGAAGCTGTCCGAAGAGCGCATCAAGGGCTACCGCAACTTCGGCACGAAGCTGTGGAACGCCGCGCGCTTCGCCGAGATGAACGAATGTCGCCCGGACCCGGCGTTCGACCCGGCCGGCGTCACGGCCACGGTGAACAAGTGGATCGTGGGCGAGACGGCGCGCATCCGCGAGACCGTGGACGAGGCGATCACCGCCTACCGCTTCAACGACGCGGCGAACGGGCTTTATGCCTATGTCTGGGGCAAGGTCTGCGACTGGTACCTGGAATTCGCCAAGCCGCTCCTGGCCTCCGACGATGCCGGGGTCGTGGCCGAGACGCGCGCGACGATGGCCTGGGTCATCGACCAGTGCCTGATCCTCCTGCACCCGATCATGCCCTTCATCACCGAAGAGCTCTGGGGCCAGATCGCCGAGCGCGACACGCTGCTCGTGCACAAGGATTGGCCGACCTACGGCTCCGAGCTGATCGACCCGGCGGCGGACCGCGAGCTCAACTGGGTGGTGCGCCTGATCGAGGAGGTGCGCTCGGCGCGCGCCCAGATGCACGTGCCGGCCGGGCTCAAGATCCCGATGATCCTGCGCGACCTCGACGAGGCGGGCCGCGCGGCCTTCGCCACCAACGAGGCGCTGATCCTGAAGCTCGCCCGCCTCGACAGCGTGACCGAGATGGCCGACCTGCCCAAGGGCAGCGTCACGATCCCGGTCGAAGGCGGCACCTTCGCCCTCCCGCTGGCCGACATCATCGACGTGGACGAGGAGAAGGCGCGGCTCGAGAAGGCGCTGGGCAAGCTCGAGAAGGAGATCGGGGGGCTCAAGGGCCGGCTGAACAACCCGAAGTTCGCCGAGAACGCCCCCGACGAGGTGGTCGCCGAGGCGCGCGCCAACCTCGAGGCGCGCGAGGCGGAAGCCGCCAAGCTGCGCGAGGCGCAGGCGCGGCTGGCCGAACTGGGCTGACGGGGCGCGCCGGGTCCCGGGCCCGGCGCACGCGGCAAGGGGCTGCAAGGGGGCTGTCCGCCCCCTCGCGGCTGCGCCGCTCACCCCCGAAGGTATTTTCGAAACGAAGAAGGGGACGCCGGCGCGCGACGCCTTCGCGCTTGCACGGGCCCTGCGGCGAGGCTACTTCCGAACCATGCGGATCATCCGGGATTTCCAATTCGTCGACGAGCAGGACCGGGGCGCTTCGGCCGCCATCGGAAATTTCGACGGCGTCCACCGTGGCCACCAGTTCGTCATCGACATTGCGCGGCGCGAAGCGAAGGCCCTGGGCGCGCCCCTGGGCGTGATGACCTTCGAGCCGCATCCGCGCGAATATTTCGCCCCCGGCGGCCCGCCCTTCCGGCTGATGAACGCCGAGGCGCGTGCCAACCGGCTTGAATGGCTCGGGGTCGACCGGCTCTACGAGCTGACGTTCAACGACACGCTCTCGGCCCTCACGCCCGAGGCCTTCGCCCGGCGCGTGATCGTCGAGGGGCTGGGCCTGCGCCACGTGGTGGTGGGGGCGGATTTCCACTTCGGCGCCAAGCGGGCCGGCACCCCCGACACGCTCACCGCGCTCGGGGAAGAGATGGGCTTCGGCGTGACCATCGCGCCGCTCATGCATGACGACTCGGTCGAGATCAGCTCCACCGCGATCCGCACCGCGCTGAGCGAGGGCCGCCCGCGCGACGCGGCGCGCATGCTGGGGCACTGGCACAGGGTCGACGGGGTTGTGATCCGGGGCGATCAGCGCGGCCGCGACCTGGGCTATCCCACGATCAACATGTCGATCGCAGGCCTGCACCCGCCGCGCTACGGGGTCTATGCCGTGAAGGCCGACGTGCTGACCGGCCCCCATGCCGGGGCCTACGGGGGGGCCGCTTCGATCGGGGTGCGTCCGACATTCGGGGAGAATCTTCCCAACATCGAGACCTTCCTGTTCGACTTCCAGGGCGACCTCTACGGCGAGCACATCTCCGTGGCGCTGGTCGATTACCTGCGCCCCGAGGAAAAGTTCGACGGGCTCGATGCCCTGATCGCGCAGATGGACGACGATTGCGCGAAGGCGCGCGCGGTGCTGGCGGCGCTCTGAGCATCACCGCGCCAAAGGCCGCCGGAACTCCGGACATTGCCAACAAAAAAACCCGCCACGAGGGCGGGTGATTGGTGCGGTCGAGAAGACTCGAACTTCCACGGGTGTTACCCCACAGCGACCTCAACGCTGCGCGTCTACCAATTCCGCCACGACCGCACTGTCTTGGCTTGGTGGCGCGCTGAATAGCGTGGGATTCGGGGGATGTGAAGGGGGTATCTGCGCCATTTGCAAAAAACTCGGTCCCTCAGCGCGCAGGGGCGGCCCGCCGGTCGCGCGCGGCCTTGAGCAGGGTATACGCGGCGGCGATCCCCACGACCGAGAACGACAGCCACAGGCCGGGGTTCGTCCCATCGTTCGGGGCCGGGCCGAAGACCACGTCGTGCATCAACCGGCCCGGCACGAAGGTGAGACCGCCGGCCACGCCGAGCCCCCAGAAGGCGGTCTGTTTCATGATCCCTTCGTGGGCCCGGATGTCGCGCCTGCGGATCGCGCGGATCGCCCAGACCACGTTGAACAGAACCAGCAGCGACAGCGCATGGATCGGGCCGAAGGGACCGATCAGCCCGAAGCCGGAAATGAAGAAGGACGAGAACGCCGCGATCAGCATGTTGGTCGACCAGGCGTACCCGGCGATCTTGTGTATCCGGTCGCGTCGCCTGCGAAAGAGCGCGAAGGGCGTCAACACGATGGCCTCGATCGCGGAGAGGGCATGGATCTGCACGGCGAGGTCGGCCTGGAAAAGAGGGGCTGGGTCGAGCATGGCTTGTCTCCCTGGACTGCAACGGTGAAACTGGATCCTGGATGGACCCGCACGCCGGCCGGGGCGAGCGCGGATACGTGAAACGGGGAGTGGGCTGCGTGAGTGACAGCGCCTTGCAGATCGCGAAGCGTGAAATGCAATCGCTCGCGACGAACCGCGTGGTCTGGGTCGCGCTTGGTGCCACCGGCGTGATTCTGGGGCTCGCAGGCCCCTTCGGCACGGGCGACGTGATGCGCACCCTGCCCCGGCTCGTCTACTGGCTTCTGGTCGCTGTCTCGAGCTTCTTCGTGGGCAGCGCGGTCGCCACGCTCATCGCCGAGGGGCTGCGCAGCCTGTCCGTGAACCGCTGGATCGCCGTGAGCCTGGCCGGGATTGCCGCGGGCGTCGTCAACTTCGTCCTGCTGCTGGTGGTGAACGTCCAGGTCTTCGGCCCCGCCTTCCTGAGCCCCGACGCGCTCACCGGCTTCGCGGTGAACATCGCGGTGATCTCGGTGATCATCGCCGGCGCCTACGTGATGATCGAAAACCAACTCGGGCGCGACACCCCGCGGGTGGCCGAACCGCCGCGGCTTCTCGCCCGCCTGCCGGTGGGGAAGCGAGGGCGGCTGATCTCGATCTCGGTGGCCGATCATTACGTCGAGGTCGCCACGTCGGCCGGCAGCGCGCTCATCCTCATGCGCCTGACGGACGCGATGGCCGAGACCGGGGACACGCCGGGGCTTCAGGTGCACCGCTCCCACTGGGTGGCCACCGGCGAGGTGACGGCGGCCCGGCGCGACGGGGCGCGCGCGATCCTGACGCTGTCGGACGGGCGTGACATTCCCGTCAGCCGGACCTATGTGCCTGCGGTGAAGGAGGCGGGGCTTCTCCCGTAGTGCGCATGGTCGAATGGCAGATCACCGAGGGGCTGACGGAATACGATACGGCCGTCGCATTCATGGAAGCGCGCGCGGCCGCCATCGCCGCAGGCGAAGCCGACGAGTTGATCTGGCTGGTCGAGCACCCGCCGCTCTACACGGCCGGCACGTCCTCGAACCCCGCCGACCTGGTCGATCCCGACCGCTTCCCGGTCCACGAGACCAAGCGCGGCGGCCAGTACACCTATCACGGGCCGGGGCAGCGCGTCGTCTACGTGATGCTGGACGTGGGCCGGCGCGGACGCGACGTGCGCGCCTTCGTCAAGCAGCTCGAGGGCTGGGTGATCGCGACGCTGGACGCCTTCAACGTCAAGGGCGAGATCCGGGAAGGGCGCGTGGGCGTCTGGGTCGCACGCACCGACAAGCCGCGCACCGTGACGGGCGCCGCGGCCGAGGACAAGATCGCCGCGATCGGCGTGCGCCTGCGCAAATGGGTGAGCTTTCATGGCATCTCGATCAACGTCGATCCGGATCTCGACCATTTCACGGGAATCGTGCCGTGCGGGATCACGGAACACGGGGTGACCTCGCTCGTCGACCTGGGCCTGCCGGTGACGATGGAGGATCTGGACGTGGCGCTGCGGCGCACCTTCGACGAGGTTTTCGGCGACTGAGCGCCTCGAGCGGCGCCCTGCCCACAAGAAAGCAATATCTCACATTGATTGGCGCGATATGTGAGCGCCGGACCTGCGACACGCGCAAGTCCTGCGGGAAATTTGCATGAAAACATGGCCCCAGCGCGTCCCGGCGCGGTTCCGGCGCGGTCCCGCCGCCATCGGCCTGCGACCAACCGCGCGGTTGTCCCGGATTTGCATCGCCTGCAACTTGCCGCCAAGCTGCGCGGGAAGGATACCGTCCGATTCCCGCGGCGGTGAAGAATTGCAAAAAGCGAGGAACGCCATGAAAGCCATCTTGACAACTGCAGCAACCCTGGTCGTCCTGTCGGGCGCCGCCTTCGCCGAAAGCCACGCCGCGATGGGCGATGCCGAGGCCGGCGAGAAGGAATTCCGCAAGTGCAAAGCCTGCCACGCCATCGTCGACGACGAAGGCGAAGCCATCGTGCGCGGCGGCAAGACCGGCCCGAACCTCTACAACATCGTGGGCAGCCAGGCGGGCTCCGACCCGGAGTTCAACCGCTATTCCGACACGATCGTCGAGCTCGGCGAAGAAGGCCTGGTCTGGACCCCGGAAGAGCTGGCCGCCTACATCCCGAACGCGCGCGAGTACCTGCAGGAAAAGAGCGGCGACTCCTCCGTGCGCTCGGCGATGACGCCCCAGCGCCTCGACAACGTGGATGACATGGTCGCCTACCTCGTCTCGGTTTCGCCCGACTACGACCCGGAAGAAGAGATGGAAGACAGCGACAGCTGATCGCGCAGCGGCCCGGGCCGCGCGGAAGAAAACGGACGCCGCCCTTCACGGGGCGGCGTTTTTCGTTCGCAGAGGCCCGGCCGCGACTCGGAGCCGGGCGGCTGTCCTTGAGCCGGATCAAACCGGCCCCTCGTGCGACATTTTGCCCGGAATCGGTCCGGCGGCATTGATCCGGCGCCGTTTTCCCGTTGGTTTACATGCACGAAGGCGAAGATTTGATCGCGCTGAGCGTTGCCCTGTGCAACTTGTCGCAGTAAACACATCGCAATTTCGCGGGGACGACTCCCCCGCGGCTATGGACAGCTAAGGGAGACCTCAATGGCGGACGCAGCCATCCAGGGCCATGACCACGAAGATACCCGCGGGTTCTTCACGCGGTGGTTCATGTCGACGAACCACAAGGATATCGGCATCCTCTACCTGATCACGTCGGCCATCGTCGGCCTGATCTCGGTCAGCTTCACGGTGCTGATGCGCCTTGAACTCATGGACCCGGGCGTCCAGCACATGTGTCTCGAGGGCTTCCGCCTGTTCGCCGACGCAAATGCGGAATGTACGCCCAACGGCCATTTCTGGAACGTCATGATCACCTATCACGGTGTGCTGATGATGTTCTTCGTCGTGATCCCGGCCCTGTTCGGCGGTTTCGGCAACTACTTCATGCCGCTGCAGATCGGCGCGCCGGACATGGCGTTCCCGCGCATGAACAACCTGTCGTTCTGGCTCTACGTCACCGGCACCGCGCTGGGCGTGGCCTCGCTGCTTTCACCGGGCGGCAACGGCCAGCTGGGCTCCGGCGTGGGCTGGGTTCTCTACCCGCCGTTGTCGACGACCGAGGGTGGCTATTCCATGGACCTCGCGATCTTCGCGGTGCACGTCTCGGGCGCCTCGTCGATCCTCGGCGCGATCAACATGATCACCACCTTCCTGAACATGCGTGCCCCGGGCATGACGCTCTTCAAGGTGCCGCTGTTCGCCTGGTCGATCTTCGTGACCGCGTGGCTCATCCTGCTGGCCCTGCCGGTGCTCGCCGGCGCGATCACCATGCTGCTGATGGACCGCAATTTCGGGACGACCTTCTTCGACCCGGCCGGCGGCGGTGACCCGATCCTCTACCAGCACATCCTGTGGTTCTTCGGCCACCCGGAAGTGTACATCGTGATCCTGCCCGGCTTCGGCCTCGTCAGCCACGTCTTCGCGACCTTCGCCAAGAAACCGATCTTCGGCTACCTTCCGATGGTCTGGGCCCTGATCGCCATCGGCGTCATCGGCTTCGTCGTCTGGGCGCACCACATGTACACGGTCGGCATGTCCCTGCAGCAGCAGTCCTACTTCATGCTCGCCACCATGGTCATCGCGGTGCCCACCGGCATCAAGATCTTCTCGTGGATCGCGACGATGTGGGGCGGCTCGGTCGAGTTCAAGACGCCGATGCTCTTCGGCATCGGCTTCCTGATCCTGTTCACCATCGGCGGCGTGACCGGCGTGGTCCTGTCGCAGGCGGGCGTCGACCGCGTCTACCACGACACCTACTACGTCGTGGCGCACTTCCACTACACCATGTCGATGGGCGCAGCCTTCACCATCTTCGCCGGGATCTACTACTGGATCGGCAAGATGTCTGGCCGCCAGTACCCGGAATGGGCCGGCAAGCTGCACTTCTGGCTCTTCTTCATCGGCGTGAACCTGACGTTCTTCCCGCAGCACTTCCTGGGCCGTCAGGGCATGCCGCGCCGCTACATCGACTACCCGGAGGCCTTCGCCTACTGGAACAAGATCTCGTCCTGGGGCGCGTTCATCTCCTTCGCTTCGTTCGTGCTGTTCTTCGGCATCATGATCTACACCCTGCTCGCGGGGCGCCGGGTCACCGAGAAGAACTACTGGAACGAATACGCGGACACCCTGGAGTGGACCCTGCCCACCCCGCCGCCGGAGCACACTTTCGAGCAGCTCCCGAAGCGCGAAGACTGGGACAAGTCGCACGCCCACTAAGGCCCGCGACCTGAGACAAACGAACGGCCCGGGTGGAAACGCCCGGGCCTTTTCAATGGAGGCTCCCCAGTGGTCCTGACCTGGCCCTATCTTCTCGCCGCCCTGCTGCCGCCGCTGGCCGTTCACCTCATGGGCCGCCGCGCGAGCCTGGTGATCGCGGCCGGCGCGCTGTCGATCGGCGCGCTGACGTTGGCACACCGGATCCTCGCCGACGACCTCGTGACCGGGGGCGCGGAGGGCGCCCCGGTGTCCGTCCCCTACGAAACCCTCGCGGTGTTCGCCCTGCTCCTCGGCACCTTCGTGGCGCTGGCCGTGGCGGCCGTCGCGCAGGCGATCAAGGAACGGCGGGGCGCGCCCGCCCGCACCCTGACGCTCTCGGGCTTCTGGCTCGCCCATACCGGCCTCATCGCCAGCCTGACGGGTGCCACCTTCGCCGCCGGCCCCCCGCGCGACACGCTCGCCACCCTTGGCGACACGGTCGCCCTCGCGGGCTGGCTGGTGCTCCTCTTCGCCATCGCCCTGCGCCCGGCCCTGCGCGCCGCCGGGCGGCTGCTCGGGAGACGCTGATGCCCTACGAATGGGACACTCCGATCACCCGGGCCCCTGCGCCGGATGCGCCGGGCCACGACGCGGGGGGCGCCCCCATCGCGGTGCTTCACCTCTGGCCCTACCGGAGCCTGCCCAAGCGTGGCTTCGCCTTCGCCATCGGGTTCGCCTACCTGATGCTGATGATCCCGGTGGCGGGCTTCGTGGGCACCGCCGCGATGTGGTGGCTGTTCTTCCCCGGCCTGATCGCCATCGTCGGCCTGTGGTGGTTCCTCGGCAAAAGCTACCGCGACGGCGAGATCCTCGAAGAACTCACGATCTGGCCCGACCACGTCCGCCTGACCCGGACAGGCCCGAAGCGCAGCCACGCCGAATGGGAGGCGAACCCGCACTGGGTCACCGTCCAGCGCCACCCCACGGGCGGCCCGGTGAAGGACTACATCACGCTGAAGGGTGGCGCCCGGGAGGTCGAAATCGGCGCCTTCCTGCACGAGGACGAGCGCCCCGCCCTCTTCGACGAGCTCACCCGCGCCTTCACGCTGGCGAAATCACGCCGGATGCCCTGACCCCTTCTCCGGTCCGGAAATATCCCGGGGGAGCGCGAGGGGGCAGCGCCCCCTCGTCCGGGCGTGGACCTGCCGAAGGCAGGACCGCGCCACATCCCGCGCGCGCGTCAGCGCGCACCGTTCGAAAAGACAGCGGAAAAACGCCGGGCCTCAGCCCAGCCGTGCTTTCACCTTCGGGCCCACCGTGCCGAAATCCATCCGGCCGGTGTATTTGGTCTTCAGCGCGCCCATGACCTTGCCCATGTCCCGGATCGAGTTCGCCCCCACGTCGGAGACGGCGTCGTCGATCGCCTTGTCGACCTCGGCTTCGGACATCTGGCGGGGCAGGAACTCCTCGATCACCTTGATCTCGCCGCGCTCGCGCTCGGCCAGTTCCAGCCGCCCGCCCTCTTCGTAGGCGCGCGCCGATTCCTGTCGCTGCTTCACCATCTTGCCCAGAATGGCCAGGATATCGTCGGAGGTGAGCTCCCCCGCCTCGTCGCTTTCACCGCGCAGCGCGATCTCACGGTCCTTGATGGCCGCATTGATCAGTCGAAGCGTCGACAGACGCTCCGTGTCCTTTTCCCGCATGGCGGTCTTCAGCGCCTCGCTCAGCCGCTTTCGCATCTGGTGGAATCCTTCCCAAGCCCCGTCACGAAACCCGGAAAATACACCCGTCCAAAGCCGGAAACAAGCGTTGGCGACCCCTTGACGCTTCGCGGGCGCGCCCGTAATGACCACCCGATCCGACGCGGGAGCCGACCATGCCGACCAAGACCAAACCGACCGCCTGCCTTGCCCTGGCAGACGGCACCGTTTTCTACGGCACAGGGTTCGGGGCGAGTGGCATCACCACGGCCGAACTGTGCTTCAACACCGCCATGACGGGCTACCAGGAAATCATGACCGACCCGTCCTACGCGGGCCAGGTGGTGACCTTCACCTTCCCGCATATCGGCAACGTGGGCGTGAACCCGGAAGACGACGAAACGCAGGACCCGGTCGCCGACGGCATGGTCGTGAAATGGGACCCGACGGAGCCCTCGAACTGGCGCGCGGCCGAACCGCTCTGGACCTGGCTCGAGAAGCGCGGGCGGATCGGGATCGGCGGCGTGGACACCCGGCGCCTGACCCGCGCGATCCGACAGCAGGGCGCGCCGCACGTGGCGCTGGCCCATGACCCCGAGGGCAACTTCGACCTGGAGGCCTTGGTCGCCAAGGCACGCGAATTCCCCGGCCTCGTGGGGCTCGACCTCGCCAAGAAGGTCACCTGCGCCCAGAGCTACCGCTGGGACGAAATGCGGTGGGCCTGGCCCGACGGCTACCCCCGGCTCGAGAAGCCGGTCCACAAGGTCGTGGCGATCGATTACGGCGCGAAGCGCAATATCCTGCGCTGCCTGGCTTCGGCCGGCTGCGACGTGACAGTTCTGCCCGCCACGGCCACGGTGGACGAAGTCATGGCCCATTCGCCAGACGGGCTCTTCCTGTCGAACGGTCCGGGCGACCCGGCGGCCACCGGCGAATACGCGGTGCCGATGATCCAGTCGATCCTGAAGGACACCGATATCCCGGTCTTCGGAATCTGCCTTGGTCACCAGATGCTGGCCCGCGCGCTCGGGGCACAGACCGTGAAGATGAACCACGGCCACCACGGCGCGAACCACCCGGTCAAGGACAAGACCACCGGCAAGGTCGAGATCACCTCGATGAACCACGGCTTCACGGTGGACAGCCAGACCCTGCCGGCAGGCGTCAAGGAAACCCACGTGTCGCTCTTCGACGGATCGAACTGCGGCATCGCGATGGACGACCGGCCGGTCTTCTCGGTGCAGTACCACCCCGAGGCCTCGCCGGGCCCGATGGACAGCTACTACCTGTTCGAGCGCTTCGCCGACGCGATGGCGGCGCGCAAGCCGGCCTGATCCTTTCCGTGGACGGGCGGGTTTAACGGTCCGTTAACGAAATGCGCGCACCCTGTCCCGACGGACAGGGGAGCCGGATGGCACATGGGCCTTACAGACAGGTTGAAAGGCAGGCGCTCGCGGAGGCCCCCGCGCGGGAGCCGCCGCCGTGGCACCTTGTCCCCCGGCCGCGCCCGCGCCTCGCGATCGACAATCCCCCGCCGCCTGTCCCCGCCTCCCGCGACCTCGGCGACATCCTCGTCGCCGGGGGCCTGCTGCGGCAGGACGAACTCGACGATGCGCGGCGCAGCTGCCGCGGCAGCGTGCTGCGGCTGGGCGACGTGCTCCTGTCACGCGGGCTGGTCGGGCGCGGCGCCTTCTTCCGCGCGCTGGCCCGCGCCCATCGCACGGAGCTTGTCGACCTGGTCAAGGCGCCCCCGGACGTCCGCCTGATCGACGAAATCGGTCTGCCCCCCTGCCTCGAGGCCATGTGCGTGCCGTGGAAGCGCGTGGGCGACACGCTGATCCTGGCCTGCGCCTTTCCCGACCGGTTCCCCCGCCTGCGTCACGCGTTCGACGAACACGGCGCCGAGGTGCGCATGGTGGTCGCGCGCGACGACCAGATCCGCACGATCCTCTCGTCCCAACGAAACGAGGCGATGGTCGAACGCGCCGAAACCCGCGTGCCGGGCGACCTGGCGTGCCGCACCTGGCGCACGGGCGCCGCATGGCGCGTCTGGGCCCTGCTGGCCGCGCTCATTGCCGCCCTCCTTGCCCTGTCGCCGGTCACGGCCTGGGCGCTCCTCACCGGCTGGGCGGTCCTGACGCTGCTCGCCACCAGCGGGGTGAAGCTCGCCGCCGTCCTGACGCGCCCCCGCGCCCGCCACGGCCCGCGCGCGGCCCTCCCACGCGCCGCGCCGCACGATCCGCGCCGAAGCCCCGTGGTAACGATCCTCGTCCCCCTCTTCCGGGAACGCGAGATCGCCGGACGACTCGTCAAGCGGCTGGAGCGGCTGACCTACCCGCGCGAACGGCTCGATATCTGCCTCGTCGTCGAAGAGGACGACACCCTGACGCAGGGCACGCTGGCCGGCGCCCGGCTGCCCCCGTGGATGCGCCAGGTCACCGTCCCGCGCGGGAGCGTGCGCACCAAGCCGCGCGCCCTGAACTACGCGCTGGATTTCGCGCGCGGCACGATCATCGGCATCTACGACGCCGAGGATGCGCCGGACCCCGACCAGATCGACCGAATCGCGGCCCGTTTCGCAGAGGCGGGACCGAATGTCGCCTGCCTGCAGGGCACGCTCGACTACTACAACGCGCGCACCAACTGGCTCAGCCGCTGCTTCACGATCGAATACGCGACGTGGTTTCGCATCGTGCTGCCCGGGCTTGCCCGCATGGGCTTTGCCGTGCCCCTGGGTGGCACCACGCTGTTCCTGCGCCGCGCCGCGCTCGAGGCGATGGGGGGCTGGGACGCACACAACGTGACCGAGGACGCCGACCTGGGCATCCGGCTTGCACGGGAGGGGTTTAGCACCGAGTTGATCGACACGGTCACCGGGGAAGAGGCCAATTGCCGGGCGTGGCCTTGGATCAAGCAGCGCTCACGCTGGATCAAGGGCTACGCGATGACCTACGGCGTCCACATGCGCGACCCCGTGCGGCTGTGGCGCGAACTGGGGGCGCGGAAGTTCCTTGGCTTCCAGCTCGTGTTCCTGGGCACGCTGTCGCATCTGCTGCTCGCCCCGGTGCTCTGGAGCTACTGGGGTGTCGCCTTCGGCCTGCCCCACCCGCTGGCCCCGGTGATCCCCGGCTGGGCCGCCTGGACGATGCTCGTCGCCTTTCTCGGGGCCGAGGCGATCAATCTTGCCTGCGGGCTGATCGCGGTGTCGGGCAAGGAGCACAGGTTCCTGCGCATCTGGGTGCCCACGCTGCACCTCTACACGCCCCTCGCCTCGCTCGCCGCGCTCAAGGGGTTGGCCGAGATCCTTCGCAATCCGTATTTCTGGGACAAGACGCAGCACGGCCATGACGACCACGCGGAGGCCGGGCCACGGCCCGACCCGGGGGTCACGGCGCCTTCGAATCCAGCGTGAGCCGCGTCTCGAACGCCTTGGAGATGTGGGTGCGCAACGCGTCGTCGGCCGCATCCGCATCGCGCGCCTCGATCGCGCGCACGATCGCGTCGTGCTCTTCGATCGCCACTTCCGAGCGCCCCTCGGCCGCCAGCGACGTGGTAGCCAGAAGCGCCATCGTCCGATGCACGAGGTCGAGCTGCTGCAGCAGGTAGCGGTTGTGCGACGCCAGGTGGATCTGCCGGTGGAAGCGCCTGTTGGCGCGCGCCAGCGCGGCGGGGTCGTCGATCAGGCCGCGATCCTCTTCGATCATCGCACGCAACACCTTCTGCTCCTCGGGTGCGGCGTGCTGGGCGGCCAGCCGCGCGGCCAGCCCCTCGAGCTCGGCGCGCACCGAGTAGAGTTCGGCCAGCTGGTTGTGATCGAGCGATGCCACGATGAGCGAACGGCCATCGCGGTTGAGAAGCCGCTGCGTTTCAAGCCGCTGGAGCGCCTCGCGGATGGGCGTGCGCGACACGCCGAAACGCTCGGCCAGCTCGCTTTCGACCATCCGGTCGCCGGGCTTGTAGGTCCCGGCATCGATCGCCTCGAGGATCAGCTCGTAGGCATCCTTGGGTCCGGTCTTGGTCTCGGTCACGCAACGCTCCCCCGTTTCCATCCGGTGACTATGCCCAAGCAGCGCTCACAATCAAGCAACCCGGTCATTTCGGGGTCGAAGGCGACCTTGTGCCGCAGTAACAAGGGGACATGGTAGCTGATCGTTTCTCTCACGTGACCGACTGGGTCTTCGACCTGGACAACACGCTCTATCCGCCCTCCGCGCGGCTTTTCGACCAGATCGAGGTCCGCATGACCGACTGGGTGATGCGCACGCTCGGCGTCGACCGGGCCGAGGCCGACCGCCTGCGCGCGAAATACTGGAAAAGCCACGGCACGACGCTGGCGGGGCTGATCGAGGTGCACGGCATCGACCCGGACGGCTACATGCACGAGGTGCACGACATCTCGTTCGACCCGCTGGATCCCGACCCGGTGCTGGCCGGGCATATCGGCGCCCTGCCAGGGCGGCGCATCGTCTATACCAACGGCTCCGAATCCTACGCCCGCAAGGTCCTGACCGCGCGCGGGCTCGACGGGCTGTTCGACGCGGTCTACGGGGTCGAGCACGCGGGCTACCAGCCCAAACCCCGGCGCGCGGCCTTCGATGCGGTCTTTGCCATCGACGGGCTGGACCCCACCACGTCGGCGATGTTCGAGGACGATCCCCGCAACCTCGCCGTTCCCCACACGCTGGGGATGCGCACGGTGCACGTGGCGCCCGAGCCGCACGTGGCCGACCACATCCACCACCACACCGACGATCTCAGCGCCTTTCTGTCGCAGCTCGGCGGCTTGGCCCGGGCCGACAAGGCGCCTACATCGTGACCATGACACGGCACGAGGCGGATATCTTCATCTCCGGTGGCGGGATCGCCGGACAGGTGGCGGCGGCCGTTCTGGCCGCGCGCGGCTATTCCGTGGTCCTGGCCGACCCGGTGCCCCCGGCGACGGGGGCCGACCGCGCGGGCGCCGACCTGCGTTCGACCGCCTTCCTCCAGCCCGCCCGCGACCTCTTCGTCTCCTGCGGCCTGTGGGAACGGCTCGCGCCGCTGGCCACGCCGCTCGACCGGCTACAGGTCATCGACACGACCGGCTGGCCGCCCGTGGAAGGCGAGCGCCGGGTATTCGAAGCCGCCGACATGTCGGACGAGCCGTTCGGCTGGAACCTGATGAACTGGGTCGTGCGCCGCGAGCTGTGGGATTACCTCCAGGCCGCGCCACGCGTCACCGCGCTCTACGGCACGGGCTTCAAGTCGCTGGTCAACCGCACCACGGAAACCATCGTCACGCTCACCGACGGCTCGAGCGTGCGCGCCAAGCTCGCCATCGCCGCGGACGGGAAGCTCTCGCCCCTGCGCGAAGCGGCGGGCATCGGCGTTACCACCACCCGCTACGGCCAGAAATCGTTGGCCTTCACGGTCACGCACGAGCTGCCGCACGACAACATCTCGACCGAGATCTACAACGAGGGCGGGCCGTTCACCATCGTGCCGCTGGCCGATCTGGACGGGCGCCCGGCCTCGGCCATCGTGTGGATGAACAAGGGGCCGCGCTCGGTCGAACTGATGGAGATGGAGGTCGAGGCGTTCGAGCAGGTGATGTTCGAACGCTCCACCGGGCTCCTGGGCTGGATGCAGCTCGAAGGAAACCGCTCGATCTGGCCGATCATCACCCAGACCGCCGACCGGCTCGTCGAGGGCCGGGTCGCCGTGGTGGCCGAGGCCGCCCACGCCCTGCCCCCGATCGGCGCGCAGGGGCTCAACACCTCGCTCAACGACATCGCGGCCCTCGTGGCGGCGCTGGAGGCGCACCCGGCGGACCCCGGCGAACCCCATGTGCTTGCCAACTACGAACACGCCCGCAAGGCCGACATCCGGGCGCGCGCCCGGGTGATCGACCTTTTCAACCGCGTCGCGGGATCGGGCGAAGCGCAGGTGCAGGCGCTGCGGCAGATGGGCCTACGCGCCGTGCATGATATCGCGCCCGTGCGCCGCGGCGTGATGCGCGCGGGGCTCGGCCCCGCCTGACGGCGCCGGCCTGTGTCAGTGTGCCACGCTGACCCCGGCGCCCGAACATCTAGATCAGGTCCCGAACACACGGATCGGAAAGGATTGATTCATGGCCAGCAACCAGGACACCGCACAGGAACGCAAGGAAACCCTCTGGGGCTTCATCATCGCCCTCGCGATCATCGTCGTGCTTGGCGGCGCCTACGCGATTTTCGGGCTGCCCGGGGCGGCAATGGTGATGGTCATTGCCACCCCGATCCTCGTCGCGATGCTCGTGCTCCTGTCGATCGGCAAGTAGCCCGCCGGGCTCAGGTGACCGCGTCGAGCGCGGTCTCCAGCCGGGCGACCGAGGCGTCGACGTCGTAGAGCTTGTCGAGTCCGAAGAGGCCCAGGCGGAAGCTCTTGTAGTCGTCGCCCTCGCCCACCATCAGCGGCACGCCGGCAGCGATCTGGACGCCCTGCGACAGGAACGCCTTGCCGGTCTGGAACTCGGGGTTGTCGGTGTAGACCACCACGACGCCCGGCGCCTCGAACCCGGGCGCGGCCACGGATTTGAAGCCGCGCTCCGCCAGCAGCGCGCGCACCCGCCGCCCCTGCTCCCACTGGGCTTCCTTCAACCGCTCGAACCCGTAATCGCGGGTCTCGAACAGCGCGTCGCGGAAGGCGCGCAGAGCATCCGTGGGCATGGTCGCGTGATAGGCGTGGCCGCCGTTCGTATAGGCCTCCATGATCGCGATCCACTTGCCCAGGTCGATGGCGAAGCTGGTCGAGGTGGTGGCCTTGGCGGCCGCGAGCGCGGTCTCGTTCATCATCACGAGCCCGGCCGAAGGCTGCGCCGACCACCCTTTCTGCGGGGCCGAGATCAGAACGTCGACGCCCAGCGCCCGCATGTCGGCCCAGATGGTCCCCGACGCGATACAGTCGAGCACGAACAGTCCGCCGTGGGCATGAACGGCCTCGGTCACCGCCTTGATGTAGTCGTCGGGCAGGATGATGCCCGCCGAGGTTTCCACGTGCGGGGCGAAGACCACGTCGGGCTTTTCCTCGGCGATCTTGGCCACGACCTCGTCGATGGGACAGGGCGCGAAGGGCGCCTGCGGGTCGTTGCCGGTGCGCCGGGCCATCATCACGGTCTCCTCGGCCGGGATGCTGCCCATTTCGAAGATCTGCGACCAGCGGTAGGAGAAGAAACCGTTGCGGATCACCATGACGCGCTTGCCGGTGGCGAACTGGCGCGCCACGGCTTCCATGCCGTAAGTGCCGCCGCCGGGGACGACCGCGACCGCGTCGGCCTGGTAGACGTCGCACAGCCCCTCGGAGATGTCGCGCATGACCTGCTGGAAGGCGGCCGACATGTGGTTGAGCGAGCGGTCGGTGAACACCACCGAGAATTCGAGAAGGCCATCGGGATCGATATCGTTGCGCAGCGCCATGTTCTTTTTCCTCAGCGACAATAGGACCCGGAGCGATAGCGCGCCGTGTCCAGGTGGAAGTGGTTCTTGTGAAAGCGGTCGGAATTGGGGCCCAGGACAGTGCCGAACGGTCCGCAGGCCCCGCGCCACATCGCCTGCATCACCTTGCCGTGCTGCGGGTGGCGCCAATGGTCGAGCACCGAGAGCTCGACCCCGTTCTTCAGGATGATGCCGGCGACGTCGACCGCGCGGCCCCGGCCGTGTTCCGAGATCTTGGCCCCGCGCTGGTTGTTGCGGGTGCGGCAGGCATAATGCGCGATCACGTGGACCTCGCCGACGCCGCCGCCGAGGCGGCCGACGCTGGGGATCACCGTGTCGCTCACCCAAGTGTTGAGCGCCTTCGCGGTGGGGCAATCGATGGTCGGGTACTGCGACAGCGGTATGCCGGAGACCGACGTGACCTTGACCGGGTTTTCGACGCCACAGCCGCGGATGCGCCCGGGGATCGACTGGAGTGGCACGCCCTTGATCGCGGGCACGCCGCAGATCGACCCGGCCCGCGTCACCCGCTGCGCCTCGCGCGACGGCGCGGCCATGCCGGTGCGCTGGACGGTGCTGCGCCGCACCAGGTTGTCGGGACGCTCTCGCGGGACCAGCGACCTGGCGACCGCCAGCCGCGTGCGCGACGACGATTGCGCGGCGCTCATCTGCACCACCTCGGTGCCCGCGCCGGGGCGCGGTTCGGGGCGGACGATGTCCGCGATGAGTGCGTCGATCGCGTCGCCCGGGCGGTCCGGCGGGATCGGGGAACGGGTCGGCGCTTCGGCCACCAGCGCGGTGGTGAAGAGCGTGGCCATGAGCGCCGCCGATATCCCGGCGCGCGCCCTCACTCCGGCTTCACCCGTCCGAAGTCCGGGGCGTCGGTGTCCTGACCGGCCTCGATGATGCCGCGCCGGATGGCCCGCGTATGTGTGAAATAGTCAAACAACTGCTCGCCGTCCCCGGTCCGGATGGCCCGCTGAAGTGCGAAAAGTTCTTCCGTGAAGCGCCCGAGGATCTCCAGCGTCGCATCCTTGTTGGTCAGGAACACGTCACGCCACATGGTCGGGTCCGAGGCCGCGATCCGGGTGAAATCACGAAAGCCCGCGGCGGAATACTTGATGACCTCGCTGTCGGTCACTCGGCGCAGGTCGTCGGCCACGCCCACCATCGTGTAGGCGATGAGGTGCGGGGTGTGGCTGGTCACGGCGAGGACGAGGTCATGGTGATCGGCATCCATTTCGTCCGTATGCGCGCCCAGCCCCTGCCACATCGCCTCGAGCCGGGCGACGGCGTCGCGGTCGGACCCTTCTACCGGCACGATCAGGCACCAGCGGTTGTCGAAGAGCGTCGCGAAGCCCGAACGCGGCCCGGAATGCTCGGTCCCGGCCAGCGGGTGGGCGGGGATGAAATGCACCCCTTCGGGGATATGCGGACCCACCGCGTCGATCACCGCGCGCTTGACCGAGCCCACGTCGGTCACGGTCGCGCCGGGTTTGAGGTGCGGGGCGATCTCCTCGGCCACCGCCGCCATCGCGCCCACCGGCACGGCGAGCACCACGAGGTCGGCATCGACCACCGCCTCGGCCGCCGTATCGACCACCCGGTCCACCAACCCGATCTCGCGCGCGATGTCCCGTGTCTCGGCCGAACGGGCCGTACCCACGATTTCACCGGCAAGCCGCCCCCGCCGCATGGCGAGCGACATGGACCCGGCGATGAGCCCCAGCCCGATCAGGGCGACGCGGTCGTAGATCGGCGCTTCAGCCGGCATCGGACACGCTTCCCTTGAACTGCCCGATCAGGTGCGCCACCCGGCGGCAGGACGGCTCGTCCCCCACGGTGATGCGCAGGCAGTGCGGCAGCTTGTAGCCCCCCACCTGCCGCACGATGATCCCGTTGGCCTTGAGGTAGTTGTCGACTGCAGTCGCCTCTTTCTCGTCCGTGAAGCGCGCCAGCACGAAGTTGGCGCAGGAGGTGTCGGACGGCACGCCGTGCTCGGCCAGCGCTTCGGCCATCCAGGCGCGCAGGCGGGCGTTTTCCGACCTGCAGCGGTCCACGTGCGCCCGGTCGCGCACGGCGGCCTCGGCGACGGCGAGCTGGGTCGAGGACAGGTTGAAGGGCCCGCGGATGCGGTTGAGCACGTCGATGACCTCTTTCTGGGCATAGCCCCAGCCGATCCGGAGCCCGCCCAGCCCGTAGATCTTCGAGAAGGTCCGGGTCATGATCACGTTCGGGTGCCGCTCGACCAGCGAGGCGCCACCGTCGAACCCGTCGACGTATTCGGCATAGGCCCCGTCGAGCACTAGCACCACGTGACCCGGCAATTCGCGCGCTAGACGCGACAGTTCCTTCTGGCCCACCATCGTGCCCGTCGGGTTGGCGGGGTTCGCGATGAAGACGACCTTTGTCTTGCCCGTCACCGCCTTCAGGATCTCGTCCACGTCGACGACGCGTTCGCGCTCCGGCACTTCGACCGGCTTCGCCCCGGCCGCGCTGGCCGAGATCTTGTACATCGAAAAACCGTGCTCGGTGTAGATCACCTCGTCGCGCGGGCCGGCATAGGCCTGGCAGATGAAGGTGATGATCTCGTCCGAACCGACACCGCAGATGATCCGCTCGGGGTCGAGCCCGTGAACCTCGCCGATCGCGGTGCGCAGGCTCTCGTGATCGGTGTTCGGGTAACGGTGCAGGTTGTGACCGGCGCGTTGATACGCCTCCATCGCTTTCTCGGAGGGACCCAGCGGGTTCTCGTTCGAGCTCAGCTTCACCACGTTGTCGACGCCCTCCACCTTGGAGGCGCCACCCTGGTAAAGTTCGATGTCCATGATGCCGGGCTGCGGCTTGGGCGACTTGGTCATATTCATCCCCGGAATTTGCCCGCCCGTCATAACGTTGACCGATCTTCAGGGCCAGAACAAACCACCCGTGCACCGCGGGGCCCGCCAAGCGTGGCCCCGCAGCAATGGTCCGGGCGTCAGGCGGTCTTCACCTCGGGCGCGCCGGTGGACATGTTGGTCCCGAGATAGGGCAGGCCCGCGTTTTTCCAGGCCGCAAAACCGCCGTCGAGATGCGCGATCTTGTCGAACTTCTTGGCAAGGCAGATCTCGGCCGCCTTGCGCGAGCGCATGCCGGAGCCGCAGTAGAGCACGACATGCTTGCCCAGCCCGGCCGGCAGGGCCTTGGACGAGATGTGGCTCATCGGCGCGAGCAGCGCGTCCTCGATACTCTCGAACATGTATTCCTGCGGGGTGCGCACATCGATCAGCACGATCTTCTCGTCCCGAAGCCCCTGCGCCACCTCTTCCGGTGTCCAGGTCTCGAGCGTCTTTCCGTTCACGTCTTCGGTCTTCATGGTGTTCTCCGATCCGGCCCGCGGGCCATGGGTTTCGTTACCCCCCGAGCTAGTCAGCCCGACTGCAGGTGAAAAGACCCAATCAAAAATTTGAATATAAAGAAGACACCAGCGCAACGAAAACGGGCCGCACCTTTCGGCGCGGCCCGTGATGTTCGATCTGTATCGGCCCGAACTTAGTTCTGGGCGTAGAATTCGATGACGAGGTTCGGTTCCATGTGGACCGGGTACGGCACGTCCGAGAGACCCGGGGTGCGCACGAAGGTGGCCTTCATCTTGGAATGGTCGACATCGAGGTAGTCCGGAACGTCACGCTCCGGCAGTTGCGAGGCTTCCAGAACCATCGCCATCTGCTTGGACTTCTCGCGGACCTCGATCACGTCGCCTTCCTTCACGCGGTAGGACGGGATGTTCACGCGCTTGCCGTTCACCAGCACATGGGCGTGGTTCACGAACTGGCGGGCGGCGAAGATGGTCGGCACGAACTTGGCGCGGTAGACGACGGCGTCCAGGCGACGCTCGAGCAGGCCGATGAGGATCTCACCGGTGTCGCCCTTGCGGCGCTCGGCCTCGGCGAAGATGCGGCGGAACTGCTTTTCGGTCAGGTCGCCGTAGTAGCCCTTGAGCTTCTGCTTGGCGCGCAGCTGGAGGCCGAAGTCGGACATCTTGCCCTTGCGGCGCTGGCCGTGCTGGCCGGGGCCGTATTCGCGGCGGTTGACCGGGGACTTCGGGCGGCCCCAGATGTTTTCGCCCATGCGGCGGTCGATCTTGTACTTGGCAGACGTGCGTTTGGTCACGGCTGATCTCCTTTATTGTGGCTCCGCGACCGACCCGAGAACCGGTCCCCACTTTGCGGGTCGCGGACGCGGGCGTCGCTCGACCGTGGGGCTTCGATTGCCGGACCCGCCTTGGGGCCGTGTGTAAAGGGCGTTGTCCTCTCCCCGGACTGCCCCTCGCGGACCAGCGACCCGGGTTGACAGGCTTCCCCTTGCGGGGGCCACCAACACCAATGAAACCGGCCCCACGCGGGGGCCAGATGGCGGGCTTATAGCGTCCGCGCGGCGGGAGTCAACGCCCCTTGCAGGATTGGCGCATCACCGCTTGCCGCGCGCCCCGCGCCCCCGTATGATTCCGGTGACGAAAATGGAGCGTTGATGACCTGGTAAGGCCGGGGGCCGATGGCCCTCCCCGCAGACCGACACGACCAGCCCGCACCGCGGGGCAATGTCGGCCGCGCCGCCTGAACTTCCCTTCCAGAGAGACATATCCATGACACGGGACTATTCCCAACTCTTCCCCGGCTCCACGCCCACCACGCCCCCGAACCCGCTGCGCGCGCTCGGATGGCAGAGTTTCTTCGCAAGCCAGCTCGACGCCGACGAGATGACCGAAACGCCCCCGGTCCGGGTGACCGAGGTGCACCGTTCCGGCCTGCGCGCGCGGGGCGCGGCGGGCGACGTGCAACTGCCTCCGGATGCCGACGTGACCGTGGGCGACTGGCTCCTCTACGACGCCGAGACGCCGGGCCGGTCGCGGCGCCTCGAGCGCAAGAGCCTGATCCAGCGGCGCGCCCCGGGGCGCGAGACCCGGATGCAGCTGATCGCGGCCAACCTCGACACGGTGTTCATCACCACGTCCTGCAATGCGGATTTCAACGTCGCCCGGCTGGAACGCTACGTGGCGCTCGCCTTCGAGGCGGACGTCACGCCGGTGATCGTGCTGACCAAGGCCGACCTCGAGGATCCCGCGCCCTACGTCGAACAGGCCGAGGCGATCTCGGCCCGCGTGCCCGTCATCGCGCTCGACGCACGTGCGGACGACGTGCAGGCCGCGCTCGCCCCCTGGGCCAAGCCGGGACAGACGGTGGGTTTCCTGGGCTCGTCGGGCGTGGGCAAGACCACGCTCACCAACGCGCTGGCGGGGACCGAGGCCGCGACGCAGGACATCCGCGAAGATGATGCCAAGGGCCGGCACACGACCCGCCACCGCGAGCTCTACATCACTGGCACAGGCCCGGTCGTGCTGGACACGCCGGGCATGCGTGAATTGCAGCTGGCGGACGTCTCGGCCGGTCTGTCCACGCTCTTCGCGGACATCGAGGAGCTCGCCACCACCTGCAAGTTCCGCGATTGCGCGCATGAAACGGAACCGGGCTGCGCCGTGCGCGCGGCCATCGAAGCGGGCGATCTCGATCCCGAACGGTTGATGCGCTGGCGCAAGCTGGCCGCCGAGGAGGAGCTGAACGCGGCCACGGTCCATGAAAAGCGCGACAAGGCGCGCGCGACCGCGAAGATGTACCGGCGCGTGCAATCGGAGAAGAAGAACCGCCGCTAGGGCACTCGATCGGCTTTTTCGATGGACCTGCGCCACGGCGATGGTAAGGACCGACCATGCTCGGAAAGCTCGAAATGTTCATCGCCCTGTCCAACGAACGCCACTTCGGGCGGGCGGCGGAAAGCCTGGGCATCACGCAGCCGACACTGTCCGCGGGGATCAAGCAGCTCGAGGCCGAGCTGGGCGTCAAGCTCGTGCAGCGCGGATCACGCTTCGGGGGCTTGACGCCGGAGGGTGCGCGCACGCTGGAATGGGCGCGCCAGATCGTGGGCGACGCGCGGCGGCTGCGCGAGGAGATGCGGTTTTCGCGCGAAGGGTTGTCGGGCCACCTGCGGCTGGCCGTGATCCCCACCGCGCTAACCTGGGCCTCGCGCCTCGCCGCCCGCTTCTCGGCCGCCCACCCCAACGTGACCTTCACCATCCTGTCGCGCGCCTCGACCGAGATCCTCGACATGCTCGACAACCTCGAGACGGACGTGGGGCTGAGCTACCTCGACAACGAACCCCTGGGCCGCGTGACGACGCAGGAGCTCTACCGCGAGACCTACGCGCTGGTCTGCGCGCCGGACGATCCGGCGGCGGCGAAGGAAACGCTGCAATGGGCCGACCTGGAGGGACAATCGCTGTGCCTGCTGACGCCGGACATGCAGAACCGGCGCATCATCAACCGCGCCTTCATGGACGCGGGCCTCACCCCCGAGGCGCGGATGGAGTCGAATTCCACCGTCGTGCTGGTCACTCACGTGGAACAGGGCGGATGGTCCACGATTCTGCCCACCGACATGGCCAGGTCGCTGGCCAAGGGGCGGGATCTTGCCGTCGTACCCATCGCGCGCGACCTGCCGGGCCCTTCGGTGGGCCTTGTCGCGCCGTACCAGGAGCCGCAAACCCCCGTTTTGCAAGCTCTTTTGGATGAAGCGCGCGAGCTTGCCAATTGATAGATAATTTCTATCAAGCAACGAAACCGCGATATTGAAACACCTAGTGACACATGCGATCTTCCGTCAACTTCGGAGGACCCATGCAAGCCAGCACGCCAGCAGCCGCGCCCGATGAGGCCGCGATCCGTGAGGTGATCGACGCCCACACCCATCTCGAAGGCCCGCTTCTGCCCATCCTGCACGGGATGATGGAAGCGTTCGGCCACGTTCCGGAGACGGCCGTGCAGCCGATCGCCGACGCGCTCAACATCGGGCGCGCCGAGGTGCACGGTGTCATCAGCTTTTACCACGACTTCCGCACCCTCCCCGCCGGCCGGCACATCGTTAAGATCTGCCGGGCCGAGGCCTGCCAGGCGCTGGGGGCGAACGGGCTGGCCGACACGGTGCTGACCAGACTGGGCACCTCCTGGCACGGCACCACGCCCAACGGCGCGGTGACCATCGAGCCGGTCTATTGCCTCGGCCTCTGCGCCAACGGCCCGGCCGCGATGGTGGACGACAAGGTCGTCGCGGGGCTGGACGAAGCGAAGCTGGAACGCGTGATTTCGGAGGCGGGCGCATGAAGATCTACCTGTCGCAGGACGCGGTCGCACGGGCGCTCGGCGCCGACGATGTGGCGGCCGAGATCGCCAAGCACGACGTGGAGCTGATCCGCGTCGGGTCGCGCGGCATGACATGGCTGGAACCGCTGGCCGAGGTCGAGATCGACGGCATGCGCCATGCCTTCGGCCCGGTGTCGGTGGAGGACGTCGCCGCACTTGTCGACGGCACGCTCGAGGGCCACGGCCCGACCGAGGAGATCCCGTTCTTCGCCAACCAGACCCGCCTCACCTTCCAACGCTGCGGCGTAATCGACCCGCTCGATCTCGACGCCTACCGCGCCCACGGGGGCCTTTCCGGGCTCGAGCGCGCGCTGGACATGGAAGGCCTGGGCATCGTCGAGGAAGCCAAGGCCTCCGGCCTGCGTGGCCGGGGCGGCGCTGGCTTTCCCACCGGCGTGAAGTGGGAAACCGTGGCCAAGGCCGAGGCGGACCAGAAATACATCGTCTGCAACGCCGACGAAGGCGACAGTGCCACTTTCGCCGACCGCATGATCATGGAAGGCGACCCGTTCTCGCTCATCGAAGGCATGATCATCGCGGGCGTGGGCGTGGGTGCGACCAAGGGCTACGTCTACCTGCGCTCGGAATACCCCGACGCGATCCGCGTGATGAACGCGGCGGTGAAGATCGGCCGCGAGGCGGGCCTGCTGGGTCACAGCGTGCTGGGCCGCGGTCCGGCCTTCGACATGGAGATCCGTGTCGGTGCGGGCGCCTATGTCTGCGGCGAGGAAACCTCGCTCCTGAACTCCCTCGAAGGCAAGCGTGGCGTGGTGCGCGCCAAGCCCCCTCTGCCGGCGCTCGAGGGGTTCCTGGGCAAGCCGACGGTCGTGAACAACGTCATATCGCTCGCCACCATTCCGGTGATCTTCGAGAAGGGCGCGGAATACTACGCCGATTTCGGACTGGGCCGCTCGAAGGGCACGATCCCGCTCCAGATCGCGGGCAACGTGAAACACGGTGGGCTCTACGAGGTCGCCTTCGGCCTGCCCTTGGGTGAAATCGTCAACGACATCGCCGGCGGCACCCGTTCGGGGCGCCCGGTCAAGGCGGTGCAGGTGGGCGGGCCGCTCGGGGCCTACATGCCGGTGTCGGCCTTCGACACACCCTTCGGCTACGAGGAGTTCGATGGCGCCGGGGGCCTGATCGGCCACGCGGGCCTCACGGTGTTCGACGACACCGCCGACATGCTGGGCATGGCGCGTTTCGCGATGGAGTTCTGCGCGGTCGAGAGTTGCGGCAAATGCACCCCTTGCCGGATCGGCGCGGTGCGCGGGGTCGAGACCATCGACCGCATCGCGCAAGGCGATGACGCGGCGAAGGACCTGCTCGCCGACCTCTGCGAGACGATGACCGACGGATCGCTCTGCGCGCTCGGAGGCTTCACCCCCTACCCGGTCATGTCCGCCCTCACCCATTTCCCGGACGATTTCGCCACCGCGAAGGAGGCAGCCGAATGAAAGATTTCATCATCCCCTGGAACGACCCCGACATGGGCACGCCCGCCAAGACCGGCGCGCCCGTCACGCTGACCATCGACGGCGCCGCCGTGACCGTGCCCGAGGGCACCTCCGTCATGCGCGCCGCTTACGAGGCCGGGATCGCCGTGCCGAAGCTCTGCGCGACCGACAGCGTCGAGGCCTTCGGGTCCTGCCGGCTCTGCGTGGTCGAGATCGAGGGGCGGCGCGGCACGCCCGCCTCCTGCACGACGCCGGTGAGCGAGGGCATGGTGGTGCACACCCAGTCCTCCAAGGTTCAGAAGATCCGCAAGGGGGTGATGGAGCTCTACATCTCCGACCACCCGCTCGACTGCCTGACCTGTTCGGCCAACGGCGATTGCGAATTGCAGGACATGGCGGGCGCCGTGGGCCTGCGCGACGTGCGCTACACGCCGGGCGAGAACCACTACGACCCCACCGGGACCGGCGCGCTGTCGGCGGCCGACGCCAAGGGGCGCGAGGGACCGGGGAACTTCCGCTACATCCCGAAGGACGAGTCGAACCCCTACTTCACCTACGACCCGTCGAAATGCATCGTGTGCTCGCGCTGTGTGCGCGCCTGCGAAGAGGTGCAGGGCACCTTCGCGCTGACCATCGAGGGGCGCGGGTTCGAAAGCCGCGTCTCCGCCGGTGGCGCGGTGGACGATTTCCTGTCGTCGGACTGCGTGTCCTGCGGCGCCTGCGTCCAGGCCTGCCCGACCGCGACCTTGCAGGAAAAGAGCGTGGCCGAGCTCGGCACGCCGACGCGCAGCGTCGTGACCACCTGCGCCTATTGCGGCGTGGGCTGTTCCTTCAAGGCCGAGATGAACGGCGACCAGCTTGTCCGCATGGTGCCCTACAAGAACGGCAAGGCGAACCGCGGCCACAGCTGCGTGAAGGGCCGCTTCGCCTACGGCTACGCCAGCCACCAGGACCGCATCACGAGCCCGATGATCCGCGAGAGCATCGACGAGCCGTGGCGTGAAGTCTCCTGGGACGAAGCGCTGAACTTCGCCGCGGGCCGGCTGAAGGGCATCCAGGAGAAATACGGGCGCAAGTCCGTGGGCGTCATCACGTCGAGCCGCTGCACGAACGAGGAGACCTTCCTCGTCCAGAAGCTCGCCCGTGGCGTCTTCATGAACAACAACACCGACACCTGCGCACGCGTGTGCCATTCGCCCACCGGCTATGGCCTGGGCCAGACCTTCGGCACGTCGGCGGGCACGCAGGACTTCGATTCCGTCGAGCACACGGACGTGGTGATCGTGATCGGGGCGAACCCGACCGACGGGCACCCGGTGTTTGCCTCGCGCCTCAAGAAGCGTCTGCGCGCCGGTGCGAAACTTATCGTCATCGACCCGCGCCGCATCGATCTCGTGAAATCCGCGCATGTCGAAGCGGCCCATCACCTGCCCCTGCGCCCCGGCACCAACGTGGCCGTGGTCACGGCGCTGGCGCATGTGATCGTGTCCGAAGGGTTGATGGACGAGGACTTCATCCGCGAGCGCTGCGACTGGAACGAGTTCCTCGAATACGCGGAATTCGTGAAGCAGGAGCGTCATTCGCCCGAAGCCACGGAAATGCTGACCGGCGTGCCCGCCGAAACGCTGCGGGAAGCGGCGCGCACCTTCGCGCGCGGCGGCAACGGCGCGATCTATTATGGCTTGGGCGTGACCGAGCACAGCCAGGGCTCGACCACGGTCATGGGCATCGCGAACCTCGCCATGCTGACCGGCAACATCGGGCGCCCCGGCGTGGGCGTGAACCCGCTGCGCGGTCAGAACAACGTGCAGGGGTCGTGCGACATGGGCTCGTTCCCGCACGAGCTGCCGGGCTATCGCCACGTGAAGCTGCCCGAGGTGCGCGAGACGTTCGAGGCCGCCTGGGGCGTGACCATCGACCCGGAACCGGGCCTGCGCATCCCCAACATGCTCGATGCCGCCGTGGATGGCACCTTCAAGGGCCTCTACTGCCAGGGCGAGGACATCCTGCAATCGGACCCGGACACCAAGCACGTGGCCGCGGGCCTTGCCGCGATGGAATGCGTGATCGTTCACGACCTTTTCCTGAACGAGACCGCGAACTACGCCCACGTCTTCCTGCCCGGTTCGTCCTTCCTCGAGAAGGACGGCACCTTCACCAACGCCGAGCGTCGCATCAACATGGTGCGCCGCGTGATGGCACCGAAGGCGGGCTACGCCGACTGGGAAGTCACCCAGCTCCTGGCCCAGGCGATGGGCGCGGACTGGAACTACACCCACCCGCGCGAGATCATGGCCGAGATCGCGGCGACCACGCCGTCCTTCGCCGGCGTGACCTATGAGCGGATCAACGAGCTGGGGTCGATCCAGTGGCCGTGCAACGACAGCGCGCCGGAAGGTACGCCGCTCATGCACGTGGACGAGTTCAAGCGCGGCAAAGGCCGGTTCATGATCACGGAATACGTGGCGACGGACGAGAAGACCGGCCCGCGTTTCCCGCTTCTTCTGACCACGGGCCGGATTCTCAGCCAGTACAACGTGGGCGCGCAGACGCGGCGCACGGCGAACTCGACCTGGCACGAGCAGGACCTGCTCGAGATCCATCCGCACGACGCCGAGGTGCGGGGCGTGAACGAGGGCGACTTCGTCAAGCTCGCCTCGCGCTCGGGTGAGACGACGCTGCGCGCGACGATCACGGACCGGGTGAGCCCGGGCGTGGTCTACACGACCTTCCACCACCCGGACACGCAGGCCAACGTGATCACCACCGACTTCTCGGACTGGGCCACGAACTGCCCAGAATACAAGGTGACGGCCGTGCAGGTCAGCCCGTCGAACGGGCCGACCGACTGGCAGGAGCGCTATTCCGAGCAGGCGGCGCAGTCGCGGCGGATCCTTCCGGCGGCGGAATGACGGACGCGGCGAAATCGCGCCCCGGGCAGGCCATGTCCCACACCGGGACACGGTCGGTGACGCGCACGCTGCCGGAGGAAACGCCGGTGGCGATGACCTTCGACGGCACGACGCTCGCCGTGATGATGGCCTCGCCGGCCGATCTCGAGGATTTCGCGGTGGGCTTCGCGCTCACCGAACGCGTGATCGAGCGCCCCGAGGATATCGAGGAGCTGGAGATCCTGCATTTCGACGCGGGCATCGAAGCGCGGATGCTTCTGCGCGACGACCGCTCCGAACAGTTGCGCAGCCGCCAGCGTGCCCTGATGGGCCCGGTCGGCTGCGGGCTCTGCGGCATCGACTCGCTTGAGGGCGCACTGCCCCGCCTGCCGGCCGTGTCCGCCGACCCGACGTTCAGCCGCGACGAGGTCGCCACTGCGACCGACACGTTGCGCGAACACCAACCGCTCCATGATCTCACGCGCGCCGTCCACGCGGCCGGCTTCCTCCTCCCCGGCCGCGGCATCGTCATGGCGCGCGAGGACGTGGGCCGGCACAACGCGCTCGACAAGCTGATCGGGGCGCTGGCGCGGGCCGGGATCGACCCGGCCGAGGGCGCGATGGTGCTCACCTCCCGCGTGTCGGTCGAGATGGTGCAGAAGACCGCGCAGGCCGGATCGGCCGTCATCGTCGCGGCCTCGGCCCCCACCACCCATGCCCTGCGTCTCGCCGACGAAGCGCAGATCACCCTCGCCGCCTTCGTGCGCGGCGAAAGCTTCGACCTTTATTCCCATCCGCACCGGATCAAGACGGGAGCCACCGATGTCGCCTGAAAAGATGGTCACAATGGCCAACCAGATCGCCACGTTCTTCGAGACGCAGCCGGGCGAGGATCAGCTCGGCCGTTTCGCCGACCATATCAACGACTTCTGGGAACCCCGGATGCGGCGCCAACTGCTAGACTACATCGCGGCCGGCGGCGAGGGGCTGAAGCCGATGGTGACGGATGCGGCCGACCGCATCGCTGAGCCCGCGGAGTAGGACTTGCAGCGCCCCGCCCTGCACGCTTGAGTGGCGTGAGGACAGGGGGGCGAGGCATGGCGGAGAGATTTCACCCGGACCTGAAACGGGCGCGGCGGATGTCGCGGCAGGCGGTGTCGCCGGCCACCCTGCGCCCCTACCGCGCACTTCTGTCGCTGGGCGGCGCGCTGACGGGGCGCGGCGTCGAGAAGGCGGACGGCCCTACCGGGCAACCGATCTGGGTCTATCGCCCGACCGTGGATGGACCGCACCCGGCGCTTCTGTGGATCCATGGCGGCGGGCTCGTCTTCGGCCATCCGCTTACAGAGCGCCGGTTCGCAACCGACGTCCGCGACGAGCTGGGCGCGCTGGTCGCCTGCCCCACCTACCGTTTCGCGCCCGAGCACCCGTATCCGGCAGCCCTCGACGACGCGTATGCCGCTCTCACCTGGCTGGCGGAGCAGCCCGGCGTAGATCCCGATCGCATCGCCGTCGGCGGGGACAGCGCCGGGGGCGGCCTCGCCGCCGCGCTGGCGATCCGCGCGCGTGACCGGGGCGGGCCGAAGATCGCCTTCCAGCTCCTGCACGAACCGATGCTGGACGAGGCCACCCGGCACGCACCGCCGCCGGCCCCGGACACGCTGCGCCTGTGGTCGCACGGGATCAACCGTTGGGCCTGGGACGGCTACCTGAGTGGCGTTGAGGGCGACGTGCCCGCCACGGCCTCGCCCGCCCGGCTCACCGACGCGTCGGGCCTGCCGCCCGCGTGGATCGGCGTGGGCACCCGTGACCTGTTTCATGGAGAAGCCACCGCCTATGCCGCCCGCCTTCGCGACGCCGGCATCGCGACCGAGCTTCACGAGGTCGATGGCGCGTATCACGGCTTCGTCCAGACCGAGGGCTCCGCCCCCGTGGCCCGCGATTACGTGGCCCGGATGAAGGCCGCGCTTGAACGCGCATGGCACGTGACCTGACGCGTTGATCACGTGCGGTGACAGCTTCGTTATTCCCCTGATCAGCTTCCGAAGACCCCGCGTAATCGTGGGCATTAGGACGACAGACAGGAGGAAATACCCAATGAAGAAGATCATGATGACCGCCGCCGCCGCCGTTCTGGCCGCCGGCACCGCCACCGCCGACACGATCGCCGAGATCGCCGCCGGCAACGAAGACTTCTCGACCCTCGTCACCGCGCTCGACGCGGCCGGCCTGGTCGAGACCGTGAGCGGCGAAGGGCCGTTCACCGTGTTCGCCCCGACCAACGACGCCTTCGCCGCGCTCCCCGAGGGCACGGTCGAAAGCCTGCTCGAGCCGGACATGAAGGACGACCTGACCAACATCCTGCTTTACCACGTGGTGCCGGGTGCCGTGATGTCGGGCGACCTCTCGATGGGCACGACCGCCGTGGAAACCGCCGCGGGCCCGACGCTCTGCGTGATGGCCGGCGACGACGGCGTGAGCCTGATGGACGGCGCGGGCAACACCGCGATGGTCGTCACCGCCGACATCGAGGCGGACAACGGCGTGATCCACGTGATCGACACCGTGGTCATGCCGGGTGAATCCGGCGCCTCGTGCTGAACCTGAGCGGGCAGTGACACTTTTTTCGCGATAGCGGGGAACCATATCCCACCCTCGCGCGTAGAGTAGGTGTCCCATGACTGTCCCAGCCGGGGCACCCCAATCCCCGGCATCGGTGCGGGCCTCTTTCCCGGAGGTCCGCACCATTTTATTTGGCCCAATGAAAATTGGGATTTCGGCCCTTCAGGCGTCCAGCCAGAGCCGCGCGAGCGCCGCTTCCGGCGTCTCGCGCCCGCCGTTCTCGACCCCCGCCGCCCACAGGGGCGCACCGGCAGCATAATTCCCCGGCGCGAGTCCGCCTTCTTCGCACTGGCTGACCGCCCGCAGGCGCTTGCCCTGGCCGGTCGCGTCCCGCAGCGCCGCGTGGATCGCCGGATCGTCCATGACCGTGCCGGATCCGAAGACCCGCAGCACCGCCCCGTCGAGCGCCTCCAGCGCCCCGGTGAGCGCCGCGGCCGGCAGCCCCGGCGTCAGCGCAAGCATCGCGAACCGCCTGTCGGGGGCAAACCGGCGCGCCCCCGGTGCGGGCAGGGGGGCCTGCGGCACCGAGCGGAACGCATCGTCCCCGCGCGTGTCGTGTTTCACGAGCCCGCCACCCTCCAGCACCTTCTGCGCGAAGGCGCATTTCACGCCGCTCCAACCCGGGGCCAGGGACATCGCGACGGCAAGGGTGAGGTTCGCCCGCGCCCCCTCGCCCGCCCCGAGCGGCGCCATCGCGCCGCAGAGCATCACGCGCCGGTCCAGACCGGCGAGGGCGGCGGCCAGTGCGGCCCCCGTGAAGGACATCGTGTCGGTGCCATGCGTGATCAGGATCGAGGCCTCCGGGTCGGCGTCGACCAGGTCGAGCATCCGGTTCCAGTCGGCGGGCCCGACGCTCGCGCTGTCGAGAAGCGGATCGAAGACATGCGTGGTGAGCCGGGCGCCCTTGGGCATGAGCGCGGCGACGGCGTGTTCCACCCGCCCGCGCTCGGGCACGAGCCCCTCGGGAGAGGGCGCCATGCCGATCGTGCCGCCGGTGTGGATCAGGCAGATATCCATGCCCCGGGTATGACCGCCCGCCCCGCGCCCGACAAGGCCGAGGATGCTTGATCCCGGCCCGCAAACCCGCCAAGACTGGCCGAAACCCCGAAAGGAGCGTCATGGCACTGCCGGTTGGCACACAATTCAGGTACTGGGCGGTCGCCGCAGTCGTGTTCTTCGCGCTGCTGTGGTTCCTGGGCGACGTGATCATGCCGTTCCTGATCGGCGGCGCGATCGCCTATTTCCTCGACCCCGTGGCCGACAAGCTGGAAGCCTGGGGGATGAAGCGGATCTGGGCGACGGTGACCATATCGTTCCTCGCGCTCATCGTCTTCATCCTGCTGATCCTGCTCGTGGTGCCCTCGCTCGTGAACCAGGCCGCGCAGCTGGTGAACGTGGCGCCGCAGATGGCCGGCAACGTGCGCGATTTCCTGATCGAGACCTTCCCGGACGTGGTCGACGAGGACAGCGTGCTGCGCCAGTCGCTCGACAGTCTCGGATCGACGCTGAAGGAACGCGGGGGCCAACTGCTCGATGCAGCCCTGTCCTCGGCGATGGGGATCGTGAACGTGGTGCTCCTGTTCGTGATCGTGCCGGTGGTGACCTTCTATCTCCTGTGGGATTGGGACCGCATGGTCGCCAAGGTCGACGACCTTCTGCCGCGCGACCACGCGCCGGTGATCCGCGATCTCGCGCGCCAGATCGACCGCACGCTGGCGGGCTTCATCCGGGGCCAGGGCACCGTCTGCCTGATCCTGGGCACCTTCTACGCCGTGGCGCTCATGCTCATCGGCCTGCAGTTCGGCCTGATCGTGGGGGCCGTGGCGGGCTTTCTGACCTTCATCCCCTACGTCGGCGCGCTCGTCGGCGGGGCGCTGGCCATCGGGCTGGGCCTGTTCCAGTTCTGGGGGGAATGGTGGCTCCTGGGCGGCGTGGTCGCGATCTTCCTCGCCGGCCAGTTCGTCGAGGGCAACATCCTGACGCCGAACCTGGTGGGCACCTCCGTGGGGCTGCACCCGGTCTGGCTCATCTTCGCGCTGTCCGCCTTCGGCACGATCTTCGGTTTCGTGGGCATGCTGGTGGCCGTCCCCGTCGCCGCGGCGATGGGCGTGATCGCGCGCTACCTGATCCAACGCTACAAGGAGGGGCGGCTCTACAAGGGCCTGTCCGAGGGGGCGTTGTTGCCGCAGGATCAGGACGACAAACGCTGACATGGCCAAACAGCTGACTTTCGATCTGCCCGTGCGCACGTCACGGGACCGGGGCGATTTCTTCGTCGCCGACTCCAACGCCGTGGCGCTGGCCGCCGTCGAAGGCTGGCGCGACTGGCCCGGGCGCAAGCTGGTCCTCACCGGCCCCAACGGATCCGGCAAGAGCCACCTGGCGCAGGTCTGGGCCGCGCTGTCGGGTGCCGCCATCGTGCCCGCCGCGCAGCTGCCCGCGCTCGACACTGCCGCGCTCGCCGGCCATTCCGTCGCGGTGGAGGATGCCGACCGCGTCGCGGGACTTGCCGAGGCCGAAGCCGCACTCTTTCACCTGCACAACCTCGTGCTGGCCGAGGGCGGCTCCCTGCTTCTCACGTCGCGCGCGGCGCCCTCGCGCTGGGGGCTGGACCTGCCCGACCTCGCCAGCCGGATCGAAGGCACGCCGATGGTCGCGCTCGAGGCGCCCGACGAAGCCCTGATCTCGGCGGTGCTGGTCAAGCTCTTCGACGACCGGCAGATCGCCGTGGCGCCGAACGTGATCGCCTACCTCGCCCCGCGCCTGCCCCGTTCGCTGGCGGCCGCACAGGATTTCGTCATCCGGCTCGATGCGCTGGCACTGGCCGAAAAGCGGGACGTGACGCGGGCGCTGGCGGCCAGATTGCTGGACAGTGACGGGCCGGAGGGCGCATAACGTCACAGAAAGGTTACGTGAATGCCCGATACCGCCCGCATGACCGAACACAACGTCAATGCAGATTTCCTGGAGTCGGATTTTCCCGCCCCCGTGACGCTCGACGCGGCCGAATACGCCGGCCCCAAGCGGTTCTTCAATCGCGAACTGAGCTGGCTGGGCTTCAACTGGCGGGTGCTGGAAGAGGCCGAGAACCTGCGCGTGCCGCTGCTCGAGCGGCTGCGGTTCCTGTCGATCTCGGCCTCGAATCTCGATGAATTCTACACGGTGCGCGTCGCGGGCCTGCGCGAGCTCGCCAACGCCGGTCACACCACGCCGGGCGCCGACGGGCTGTCGCCTGCCGACCAGCTCGTCCTGATCAACGCGGACGCGCGCAAGCTGATGGCGCGCCAGCAGGAGGTGTTCGACGAGCTCGCCCGCGACATGGCCGCGACCGGCATCTCGATCTGCACGCGCGACGGGCTGGACGCCGAGGACCTCGAATTCCTCGACGGGGTCTTCCTGCGCAAGGTCTTTCCCGTGCTCTCGCCGCTGGCGATCGACCCGGCCCACCCGTTCCCGTTCATCCCGAACCTCGGCTTCGCCCTTGCGCTGGAGCTCGAACGCAAGAGCGATCGGCGCAAATTGCAGGCGCTCCTGCCGATCCCGCACCAGATCGACCGCTTCGTCCGCCTGCCCGATCGGGGCGGCGCGATGCGCTACCTGCCCCTGGAGGAATTGCTGCTTCTCAACATCGATTCCCTGTTTCCGGCCTATTCGACCAAGGGACATTGTGCTTTTCGCGTATTGCGCGACAGCGACCTCGAGGTCGAGGAAGAAGCCGAGGACCTGGTGCGCGAATTCGAGACTGCGCTCAAGCGCCGCCGGCGGGGCGAGGTCGTGCGCATGAAGATCTCGGCCGACGCGCCGCGGGAACTCCTGTCGCTCATCAAGCGTGAACTCCACGTCAGCGACGACGAGGTGGTCGAGGTGGACGGGCTCATCGGCATCTCGGACCTGTCCGAGCTGGTGACCGACGACCGCCCCGACCTGCTCTGGCCCTCCTTCACGCCCCGCATCCCGGAACGGGTGCAGGACCACGACGGCGACATGTTCGCGGCGATCCGCCAGAAGGACATGCTGCTCCATCACCCTTACGAGACTTTCGACATGGTGGTGCGGTTCCTGGAACAGGCCGCGCTCGACCCCGACGTGGTGGCGATCAAGCAGACCCTCTACCGCACCTCGCGCAACTCGCCCATCGTCTCGGCGCTCTGCGAAGCCGCCGAGGCGGGCAAATCCGTGGTCGCGCTGGTCGAACTCAAGGCACGCTTCGACGAGGCCGCCAACATCCGTCAGTCCCGGCGGCTGGAGCGCGCGGGCGCGCATGTCGTCTACGGCTTCATGAACTACAAGACGCATGCCAAGATCTCGACCGTGGTGCGCCGCGAGGGCGACGACCTTGTCACCTACACCCACTTCGGGACCGGCAACTACCACCCGATCACCGCGCGCATCTACACCGACCTGAGCCTCTTCACCTGCGACGAGGCACTGGGGCGCGACGCGACGCGGGTGTTCAACTACCTCTCCGGCTACGCCCAGCCCGAGAAGCTGGAAAAGCTGGAAATCTCGCCGCTCACGCTGAAGTCCGAGCTGATCGAACTGATCGAGCAGGAAGCGAAATACGCCGAGGCCGGCAAGCCCGCGGAAATCTGGGCCAAGATGAACTCGATCATCGAGGAAGACGTGATCGACGCGCTTTACGCGGCCAGCCAGAAGGGCGTGAAGATCACCCTCGTGATACGCGGCATCTGCGGGCTCCGGCCCGGCATCAAGGGTCTGTCGGAGAACATCCGGGTGAAGTCCATCGTGGGCCGGTTCCTGGAGCACAGCAGGATCGTCTGCTTCGGCAACGGCCACGGGCTTCCGTCCAAGAAGTGCCGCGTCTTCATGTCTTCGGCCGACTGGATGGGCCGCAACCTGAACCGCCGGGTCGAGGCGCTGGTCGAGACCACGAACCCCACGGTGAAGGCGCAGATCGTCAGCCAGATCATGGCCGCCAACCTGCATGACGAGGCGCAGAGCTGGGTCATGCAGCCGGACGGCAGCTTCCTGCGCCCCGACCTGTCGGGCAACGAGACGCCGTTCAACTGCCACCGCTTCTTCATGGAATACCCCTCGCTGTCGGGCCGCGGCACGGCCGGCGCGGCGGACGTGCCGGAACTGGCCCACAGCCACGACTGAAGCGAAACATCTCGCCCGCCCCCGGCGTTGCCCGCACAAACGGGGTTGCCGCGCGTGGCGGGTGCGGTCCATAAACCGGGACAAGCGACCGGGAGACGACGATGGACGGAAGCGAGGAAGGCAAATGGGGCCCGTTCGGGCGCCCGCTCTTCGAAGATCCCAGATCCCGCAACCTCAGCCGCGTCGGCGTCGTCGACATCGGGTCGAACTCGGTCCGGCTGGTTGTGTTCGACGGGGCCGCGCGCAGCCCGGCCTATTTCTACAATGAAAAGATCATGTGCGGCCTGGGCGCGGGGATTTCCAAGACCGGGCGACTGAACCCGGAAGGACGCCAGCGCGCGCTGAAAGCGGTGCGGCGGTTCCAGCTTCTGGCGGCCGGCATGAAGCTCGCCCCCCTCACCGCGGTGGCCACGGCGGCCGTGCGCGACGCCGAGGACGGGGCGGAATTCTGCGACGAGATCCTGAGCGAAACGGGCCTCCGGGTCCACGTGATCGACGGGCGCGAAGAGGCCCGCCTGTCGGCCCAGGGCGTGCTCCTGGGCTGGCCTGACGCCGACGGGCTCATGTGCGACATCGGCGGCTCGTCGATGGAGCTCGCCGTGATCAAGGACGGACAGGTCGGCAAGCGCATCTCGTCCGGCCTCGGCCCCCTCAAGCTCGAGAGCATGAAGGGCGGCAAGAAGACCATGCGCAAGCACATCACCGCCGTGCTCGAGGAGCTGGCGGAAGAGATCGGGACCGGTCACAAGCGCCTCTACCTCGTCGGCGGCTCGTGGCGCGCCATCGCGCGGCTCGACATGTATCGCCGCAACTACCCGCTGACCGTGCTCCACGAATACCGCATGGCGCCCAAGGCGCTGGGATCGACGCTGAAATGGATCGGCAAGACGGACCTGAACGAGGTGCGCAGCCACACCGGCACGTCGGCCACGCGCATGGCGCTCGTGCCCACCGCGTCCGAAGTGCTCAAGCGCCTGGTGCGCACCTTCAAGCCCAAGGAGGTCGCGGTATCCTCCTACGGGATCCGCGAGGGGCTGCTCTACGAACAGATGCCCGAGCGGCTGCGCCAGCGCGATCCGCTCATGGAAGCCTGCCAGTTCTCCGAGCAGAAGGACGCGCGGATGCCCGGCTTCGGCGCGTCTCTCTACGCCTTCATCCGCCCGATCGTGGCCAATGAGCCGTCCCACCGGCGCCGGCTGATCAAGGCGGCGTGCCTGCTTCACGACGTGACCTGGCGCGCCCATCCGGATTACCGGCACGAGGTCTGCTTCGACAACGTCACGCGCGCGAACCTGGGCGGGCTCACCCACAAGGAACGGGTGTTCCTGGGGCTCGCGCTTCTGCACCGCTACAAGAACAGCCGCGAGAACAACCGTTTCGACCGGGTCTTCGAGATCCTCGACGAAAAGCTCATCACCAAGGCCGAGATGGTCGGCAAGGCGATGCGCTTCGGCGCGATGTTCGCGGTGGACGAGCCGCACAAGAAGGCCGCGCTGGCCTGGCGTCCGAAGCGGCGCGAATTGCACCTGACGATCGAGGCGGAGGCGGCCGGGCTCTTCGGCGAAGTGGCCGAGGCGCGGTTCCAGAGCCTCGCCAACGCCCTCGGGGCCGAGCCCGTGGTGCACATCCGGAACTGAGGCGGCCGGTGGCCCGTCAGGCGCTTTGGCGGCGGGCGGGCACGATCTGTTGCAGGATGCCGGCCAGGAGCAGGTAGACGCTGGTCACCACGAGGCCCCAGTGCGCCCAGCTGCCCGGGGCGAAATCGACCCAGGCCGCCCAGCCCGCGAACCCGGTCCAGGCGATGGCAACGGGCAGCGACACCGGGCGCCAGCGCTCCGTGCGCGCCGGGTGGATGAACTTCAGCGGGGTGAACATCGCCACGGCCAGCACGACCACGAGGCCGAGCGTGAACCAGAAATTCGGCGCGGTCGCGAAGAGCACGACCACCACCATGTTCCAGCAGCCAGGGAAGCCCGCGAAGGAATTGTCCTTCGTCTTCATGCGGCTGTCGGCGTAGTAGATCGCGGACGTGTAGGTGATCAGGATGATCGCGATCCAGCCGGTCCAGCCGGGCAACAGCCCGGATTTGAACAGCGCGTAGGCGGGGATGAACACGTAGGTCAGGTAGTCGATGATCAGGTCCATCAGGACCCCGTCGATCTGGCCTGCGTATTTCTTCACCTCGTAGCGGCGCGCCAGCGGTCCGTCGATCCCGTCGACGATGAAGGCAACGACGAGCCAGACGTACATCAGGCCCCATTCTTCCTGGACCGCTGCGAGCATCGCCAGCATTGCGAAAATGGCGCCAAGCGCGGTGAACAGGTGGACGGCCAGCGCCTTCAACTCACGATTCATGCCCCACGTCTTGAACGATCAGCGGTCGTTTCTCAAGCCCGCCGTGCTTCAGCGCAGGCTGCGCATTTCGTGATAGAGCCGGTGGATCCCCTCGACACTGGGCGCGATGGGCCCCTGCGACACCGGCGGTGGTGGTGGCAGCGGCGCGCCGTCATGAAGCTCTAACGTCTTGGCCGCCCCGGAGATTGCGCGCCCGGCGCCGTCACCTTGGATGCCGAGCTCTTCCAACTGCGCGCTCAGCTTGTCGACCGAGCTCTGGAACGACCGCTCCTGCGCGTTCGAGGCAATGGTCGAGATCGTGTTCAGCGCCTTGCCGGCAAGCGCGATGGGCGCGGCGGCGCCAAGGATGGCTGGAACCATGGCTTTTCCTTTCTGGACAAGCGAATCTGTCCGGCCACCATGGCGGGCGTGTCTGAAAATTCTGCTAACGCGCGCGGGGATGGGCGCGGTCGTAGACCTCCATCAACCGCGCGGTATCCACGGCCGTGTAGGCCTGCGTGGTCGAAAGGGAGGCATGGCCCAGAAGCTCCTGGATCGCGCGCAGGTCGCCGCCGGCATCCAGAAGGTGGGTCGCGAAGGAATGGCGCATGGCGTGCGGGGTCGCCGTCGCGGGCAGCCCCAGCTGAAGCCGGGCCCGCTCCATCGCTTTCTGCACGGGACGCGGCGACAGCGCCTTGCCGCGCACCCCGTAGAAGAGCGGCGTCTGCGCGTTCACCGGGTAGGGGCATAGAGTCACGTAGGCCGAAACCGCCTGCCGCGCAGCGGGCAGGACCGGAACGATACGTTCCTTGCCGCCCTTGCCGGTGATGCGCAGCACCTCCGGCAGCGGGTGATCGGCGCCCCGCAGGCCCAGCGCCTCTGAAATCCGCAGGCCGCAGCCGTAGAGCAGCGTCAGCACCGCCGCGTCGCGCGCGCCGACCCAGCCGTCGGGGGCCTGCGTGCCGGCGGTCGCGATCATTTCAGCCGCCGCCTCGCTCGAAACCGGGCGCGGCAGCTTGGCCTTGAACTTGGGCGCGCGGGTGGACAGCACGGTCGACGCGTCGAACCCGTCCCGGTCGGACAGCCAGCGGTAGAACCCCTTCACCGCCGACAGGGCCCGCGCCAGCGAGCGCGCGGACAACCCGCCGGCCCGCTCATGCGCCATCCAGGCACGCATGTCGCGCAAGCTGACATCGGCCAGCGCGGCCCGCCCGTGCGACCGGCCGTGATGTACCGACAGGAAGGCGAGGAACGCGACCACGTCCTTGCGATAGGCCTCGATCGTGTTCTCGGCCGCCCCGTCGAGCGCGCGCAGGTGATCGAGCCAGCCCGACAGCGCGTCGCGCGCGCCGGCCGAAATCTCGATCCCGTGGGTCATGGTGAAAGCCCGGTCAGGCCAGCCAACGGCGCATCGAACGTTCGAACACGCCGCCGAAGAAGGCGAGAAGATCGGTCCCCTGCCCCGGCTTGAACTGGTTCGGATCCTCGACGCCCATGATCAGCATCGCGGGCAACCGCCCTTCGCCCAGGTCGAGACGGAGGATCGCCTCGGACCGGATCCAGTAGCCGCTATCGCCGTAGAGCCGCTTGTCCTGCTCCTGAACCTGGCGCAGCACCACGTTCGGCCCGCCCGCCTCGTAGGGCACGCCCGCGTAGCTGTCGGTGAACCCCGCCGGCATGGTGACCAGCACGTCACCCAGCCTGCGGATCGCGGCGCAGTCTTCCTCCTGCTCCGTTTCCAGCACGAGACGGATGCAATCGACCCGCAGCACGTCCGCGATGTCGGTGCCCAGGTCGTGGATGAAGCCCTCGAAATCATCCTGTTCGAGCACCCGGAGCGCCGCACGGTGGATCAGGTTCATGCCCGCCAGGTTTTCGTAGGCGGCCGCGATCACCGATTGATGGGTGTCTTCCAGCCGGTCGAGCCGGCTTTCCAGCCGCTCCATCGCGATCCCGCGCAAATCCACGATATTCGCGCCCATGGCGCGTTCGTTCGCCTGGATGAGCGCGCGCATCATGTCGTGGTCTTCGAGGATGACTTCGGGCCGGGTGAGAAGGTGCTCGCGCACCTCGTCGCTGATCGGGACGTTCGTCGCCATTTGCCTGTCCTACTGCTGCCGTTTGTTCCTTCTTTGCAGACAAGTCTAACAGGTCGCGAATCGGATTTCCGCAACTTTTTTCAACAAAAGCGGGGCCCGAAGGCCCCGCTGTGTCGAGTGCGCCGGTGTCGCGCGTATCTCAGAGGATCTTGATCCCGGCTGCCTTGCTGTCGGCGAGGAAGGCGGCAAGGCCCTTGTCGGTCAACGGATGGCTCGCCAGGGACTTGATCACGCCCGGCGGCGCGGTCATCACGTCGGCACCGATCATCGCGGCATCCTTCACGTGGTTGACGGTCCGGATCGAGGCGGCGAGGATTTGCGTCTCGAACGCGTAGTTGTCATACACTTGGCGGATCTCGGAGATCAGTTCCATGCCATCAAGGTTGATGTCGTCCAACCGCCCGATGAAGGGCGAGATGAAGGTCGCGCCCGCCTTGGCGGCAAGCAACGCCTGGTTGGCCGAGAAGCAAAGCGTCACGTTCACCATGTGGCCGTCTTCGCTCAGAACCTTGCAGGCCTTCAGCCCGTCCAGGGTCAGCGGCACCTTAACGGCGATGTTGTCGGCGATCGCGGCAAGCTTCTTGCCCTCGGCGATCATGGCGTCGGACTCGGTCGCGATGACCTCGGCGGAGACGGGACCGTCGACGATGTCGCAGATCTCCTTCGTCACCTCGAGGATGTCGCGCCCCGATTTCATGATCAGCGACGGGTTGGTCGTCACGCCGTCGAGCAGTCCGAGCTCGTTCAGCTCGCGGATCGCATCGACATCGGCGGTATCGGCAAAGAATTTCATGGCAGGCTCCCAGGTTCGGCGGATGGAAAATGTTAGCGGTGTCATACAGGAGCTGACGCCGCGCAAAAAGCCCCCGAATGGCGATTCGCGCGACTTTGCCGGGACGGTCACGCATGGCTGAATTCTTCGACGAGGGCGCGCGGGTCGCGGTGCTGACGACCCAGCCGCTCGACCGGCTCCTGACCTACCGCGCGCCGGAGGGCGGCTGCTGGCAGGGCGCATATGTCGAGGTTCCGCTGGGGCCGCGCAAGGTCATGGGCACGGTCTGGGGCCCCGGCGAGACGGGGTTCGATGCCGCGAAACTGCGCGCTATCATCCGGGTGCTCGATGTCCCCCCGATGCGCGCGGAGATGGCCGAGTTCCTGACCCGCGTGGGCGACTACACCCTGACGCCGATGAATTTCATGCTGCGGCTCGCCACCCGTGCGCCGGGGCTCACCAACCCGCCCTCGATGCGCAAGATCTACCGGCTGGGCCACCGCGAACCGGACCGGATGACCGATGCCCGCGCCCGCGTGCTCGAGGTGCTGGAGGCGCAGGCGCACGCCGCCTTCACGCTCAAGGAACTTGCCGACGAGGCCGGGGTCACCTCCTCCGTCATCAAGGGGCTGGTGAAACAGGGCGCTGTGCTGGAAGAGGAAAGCCCCCGGGACCTGCCCTACCCCCATCTCGACCCCGCCGCCCCCGGCAAGACCCTGACGGGCGACCAGGCCGAGGCGGCGAAGGTGCTGACCGAGGGCGTGCGCGGGGGGCAATTCGGCGCGACGCTCCTGCGAGGCGTCACCGGGTCGGGCAAGACCGAGGTCTATCTCGAAGCGGTCGCGGCCTGCCTTGCCGCCGGGCGCCAGGCGCTCGTCCTGCTGCCCGAGATCGCGCTCACCTCGGAATTCCTCAAGCGCGTCGAGGAACGCTTCGGCGCCAAGCCCGCCGAATGGCACTCCGGCGTCACCATGACCGAACGGCGCCGCGTCTGGCGCATGGTCGCCGAGGGCGGCGCGCAGATGGTGATCGGAGCGCGCTCGGCGCTCTACCTGCCGTTTCGCGACATCGGGCTCATCGTCGTCGACGAGGAACACGACGGCTCCTACAAGCAGGAGGACGGCGTGCTCTACTCGGCTCGCGACATGGCGGTGCTCCGGGGCTCGATCAACGGCGCGCAGGTCGTGCTCGCCTCGGCCACACCGTCGCTCGAAACCTGGGCGAACGCGGAAGCGGGCAAGTACAAGCGCCTCGACCTCACCAGCCGCTTCGGCGACGCCGTCCTGCCCGAAATGCGCGCCATCGACATGCGCAACGAACAGCTGCCCGCGAACCGCTGGATTTCACCCACGCTGGCGACGGCGGTGCGCGGCCGGATCGAGGAAGGCGAACAGGCGCTGATCTTCCTCAATCGGCGCGGTTATGCCCCGGTCACGATCTGCCGCGCCTGCGGCCACCAGATCGGCTGCGATCATTGCGACGCGCGCATGGTCGAGCACCGCTTCCTCAAGCGCCTCGTCTGCCACCAATGCGGCGAAACGAAACCGATGCCGGAGAAATGCCCCTCCTGCGAGGCCGAGGGGCGGCTCGCCCCGGTGGGCCCCGGGGTGGAACGCATGGCCGAGGAAGTGGCCGAAACCTTTCCCGAGGCGCGGGTGGCGGTGCTGTCCTCGGACCTCTTCGGCTCGGCCCGCGCGCTCAAGGCCCAGATCGAGCTCATCGCCCAAGGGGGCGCCGACATCATCATCGGCACGCAGATCGTGGCCAAGGGCCACAACTTCCCAAAGCTCACGCTGGTGGGGGTGATCGACGCGGACCTCGGGCTCCAGGGCTCTGACCTGCGCGCCGCCGAGCGCACGTTCCAGCTCATCCGCCAGGTCGCGGGACGCGCCGGGCGCGGCGACGTCTCCGGCCTCGCGCTGCTTCAGACCTTCCAGCCCGAACACCCCGTGATCCGTGCGATCCTGTCGGGCGACGAGGAAGGCTTCTGGCGCGCCGAGGCCAGCGAACGCCAGGCCGCGGGCGTCCCCCCCTACGGCCGCCTCGCGGGCATCGTGATCTCTTCGCCGGACCTCGATGCCGCGATGGGGCTGGGCAACACCATGGCGCGCAACACGGCCCCCCTCGACCGGATCGGCGCCCAGGTCTTCGGCCCCGCCCCCGCCCCGATCGCGCGCGTGCGCGGCCGCCACCGGGTGCGTCTGCTGGTGAAGGCCCCCAAGACCGCCCCGCTGCAACCGGCCCTGCGCACCTGGCTCGAGCCGCTCTCGCTCAAGGGCGACATCCGCCTCTCGGTCGATATCGACCCGCAGAGCTTCTACTGACGCCCATTCATCGTTCCGAAAGGTGCTGACGGACTGTTTGGAATTCGTCTCAGCCAGGGCAGTTCCGCTGTCCCTTATTCCGCGCAGAGACCCCGCCACTCGGTCAGAGCGGCGGCGCGGTTGGCCAGCATCGACTTTGCCGGCTTCGGTGTAGACCGGCCGGCATTGTCAGAATGAAGGTTGCCCCCGCCAAATTGGCTCCGGATGAAAACGACAATGTTTGTTGGGCGACGGCCAAGCAGGAGGCGTCCAGTAGCACCGAGATTGGCACCTCCAACCCCGTCGGAGCGATGTCGTCCACTTTCAAGGCCCCGGTCTGAGGCTGACCCAGCGGCGCGTTGCGCTCGAGGACTGGATCGCCTCGACCGTCCTCTGCACTTCGTAAGCCTCGCGGAAATCCGGGCCGACCGCGGGACCGCCGGCGTGGGCGGTGAGCAAGTCGGCCACTTCGATCACCTTGAGGTCGTTGAACCCCAGGTGGTGCCCCGGCGCCGGGCAGAACCGGCCGTAGGGCGGATGGGCCGGCCCCGCCTCGATCCGGGTGAAGCCGCGCCGCCCGGGCGCATTCGAATAGAGCAGAAGCTCGTTCATCGCCTCCTGGCTGAAGGCGAGCGCGCCACGCGTGCCGGTGATCTCCCACGACAGGTCCATGGTGCGGCCGGTGGCCGCCCAGTTCGCCTCTAAGCTGCCGGACACGCCGGAGGCGAAACGCACCAGCGCGTGGGTCATGTCGTCCACCTCCACCGGCAGGCGCTCATGGCTGCCGGGTTCGGCCGGACGGGTGGCATGGAGCGTGCGGCACTCGCCCTGCACCTCGTCGATCGGACCCAACAGGAAGCGCGCCATGGATATGATGTGGCTGCCGATGTCGGCCAGCGCCCCGCCCCCCTGCGGATCGGTCCGGAAGGAATGCGGCGCGTCCGGGTCCGCCATGTAGTTCTCCGCGTGGCGTCCCCGGAAGCCCGTGACCTCGCCGATCTCGCCGCTGTCGATGATCTCGCGCGCGAGCCGGATCATGGGATTGCGCAGGAAATTGAAGCCCACCAGTGTGACGACACCCGCCGCCTCAGCCGCGCGGGTCATCTCGAGCGCGGCCTCGGCGGTCGTGGAGAGGGGCTTTTCGCAATAGACCGTCTTGCCGGCCGCCGCAGCGGCGTTGGCGATCGGGGCGTGGAGCACGTTGGGCGCCGTGATCGCCACGATGTCCACGTCGTCGGCGTCCACCAACTCATTCCAGTCGCCGGTGCCGCGTGCGAACCCCAAGGTGGCTGCCGCGCGCGCGGCCAGGTCGTCGGTCGCATCCGCGAGCACCCGGAGTTCCGGTTCCGCGGCCACGTCGAAGAGACCCGCCACCGAACGAAACGCGTTCGCGTGGCAGCGCCCCATGAAGCCGGACCCGACCAGTCCGATTCCGACCTTGGGTTTGCGCTTGGCGGTCATTCTCCCCTCCTCTTGCCCGTTGCCAGCAGAATGGAACTCGCCCGCGCACGCCGCGACCGGCGTTCTGTCCAGATCTGACATTTCGAGAATTCCAAGCCCCCCCGGTTTCCGGCAGCTTCGAGCCAGACAAGGGAGGTTCACATGGCGCAGCAGGTTTACGACTACATCGTGATCGGGGCCGGCTCGGCGGGCTGCGCCGTCGCCGGTCGGCTGGGCGAAGCCGGGCATTCGGTGCTCCTGCTCGAAGCGGGCGGTCGTGACCGCAACCCTTTCATCCACATCCCGCTGGGCTATTCGCTGCTCTACGCCAACCCCAAGGTGAACTGGTGCTATGAGAGCGCGCCGGAGCCGCACCTGAACAACCGCCGCCTGTTCCAGCCGCGTGGGAAAGTGCTGGGCGGGACCGGGGCGATCAACGGCATGATCTACATGCGCGGGCAGCCCGAGGATTTCGACGGCTGGAAAGCGGCGGGCTGCGAGGGGTGGGGTTGGGACGACGTGCTGCCCTTCTTCAAGTCCTGCGAGGACCAGGAACGCGGGGCCGACGACTTCCACGGCACGGGCGGCCCCGTCTCGGTTTCGGACATCCGCACGGACCACGCCTTGGGCCAGGCGTTCCACGCCGCTTCCGAGGCGCTTGGCGTGCCGCGCAATGGCGATTTCAACGGGGCCCAGCAGGAGGGCACCGGCTACGTCCAGACGACGACGAGGAACGGCATGCGCTGGAGCACGGCGGCGGGCTACCTGCGCGGCTCGGCGATGGAGAAGATCGATCTGCGGCTCAACGCGATGGTCGAACGGATCATTCTGGACGGAAAACGCGCGACCGGGGTGCGTTGGACGGATCGTTCCGGCCCGCAGGAGGCCCGCGCGCGACGCGAGATCATCCTGAGCGGCGGCACGTTCAACTCGCCGCAGATCCTTCAGATGTCGGGGATCGGCCCGGCCCCGCTTCTCAGGTCGCACGGAATCGACGTGCAGCATGAGCTCAAGGGTGTGGGCGAGAACCTGCAGGACCATTTCGGGATCGGGGCGGAATATCGTTCCACCGTGCGCTCGACCGTCAACGACCTCTACAACAACAAGATCAAGGGCGGTCTGCAGCTGCTGCGCCACCTTGTCTTCCGGACAGGCCCCTTCGCCGACAACGGCAATTATTCCAACACCTTCATCCGGTCGGGGCCGGAGATCGACCGGCCCGACATGATGGTGACGTTCATGGCCTGGTGCACCGACGAACAGCTCAAGCCGCACCCGTTCTCGGGCTTCACCATACTGGCCGAACACATGCGCCCGACGTCCCGCGGCCACGTGCGTATCACCGGCGCGGCCCCCACCGATCAGCCGGAGATACAGTTCAACTTCTTCGCCGAAGAGGCCGACCGGAAGGCCGCGATCGCGGGTCTCAAGTTCGGACGTCGCATCGCGCAGACCCCGCCGATGGCGGATTGCGTCGACCACGAGATTTCCCCCGGGCCAGAGGTCCAGAGCGAGGCGGAGCTGCTGGAATACTGCCGGGCGAACGGCCTGTCGTTGCTGCACCCCGTCGGGACCTGCAAGATGGGCACCGGTTCGGACGCGGTCGTCGACCCGCGCCTGCGGGTCCACGGGATCGAGGGGCTGCGCGTCGCCGATGCCTCGATCATGCCGCGCATCGTCACGGGCAACACGAACGCATCCACTATCATGATCGGGGAGAAGGCCGCCTCGATGATCCTCGAAGACGCAAAGGTGACGGCATGACCACGACACTCGGCATCGCGCTCATGGGCACCGGCCGCATGGCCCATGTCTATGGCCCCAAGATCAACGCGCACCCCGGCCTTTCGCTGGAGGTGATCTACAACCCGCGCATGACGTCGGCGCAGAAGGCGGCCGCGCAATACGGCGGACGGGCGATGGACGACCTCGACGCGGTCCTGTCGGACCCTGCCGTGGACGCGGTGGTCATCGCGACGCCCACCGACACGCATGTCGACTACATCGAACGTGCGGCCCGGGCCGGCAAGCCGATCTACTGCGAAAAGCCGCTCGACCAGACGCTGGAGCGGGTCGGTCGGGCGATGGATGCCCTCGAAGCCCACCCGGTGCCCTTCATGCTGGGCTTCAACCGCCGCTTCGATCCCGACAACCGCGCCCTGCGCGAGGCCGTCGCCCGCGGCGAGATCGGGCGCCTGAACATGCTGATGAGCTCGTCGCGCGAACCGGCCCCGCCCCCGATCGAATACGTGAAGGCGTCCGGGGGCTACTTCGTGGACGCCACGATCCACGACATCGACCTTCTGTGCTGGATCGCGGGCGAGCGTCCGGTCGAGGTGCAGGCTTTCGGGTCCTGCCAATTCGACCCGGACATCGGGGCGCTGGACGATTTCGACATGACGATGACCACGCTGAAGATGCCGTCGGGCCTTCTGTGCCACATCAACAACAGCCGCAGTTGCGCCTACGGCTTCGATCAGCGGCTCGAAGCGTTCGGCGACACCGGCATGGTCCAGACCGTCAACCACCGGGACGACACGCTGGTGCGCTGGGACGCCACGCGCACGGAGGCGCGCGAGCCGCTCAAGCACTTCTTTCTCGAGCGCTACGACCAATCTTTCTACAACGCCCTGGACGAATTCCACAGCGCCCTGACGGAAGGGCGTGCGCCGTCGGCCACCGCCGCGGACGGCCGCGCGGCGCTTGCCATCGCGCTGGCCTGCGCGCGTTCGGCCCGGGAAGGGCGCAGCATCGCGCCGGACTACTGAGCTGCCCGGCAGGCCCGGACGCCGAAAAATCAGAAATGGACAAAACGGCGCTGGCGGACCCCGCCCGGGCGCCGTTTTCTGGTAGGATCATGTCATCCGGCGTGCTGGGAGGACGGACCATGACGCGTGAGGAACTGCTACGCATCCTGAATTTCGTGGATTCCAACCGCGAGATATCCGAGAAGCGGACCCCGCTCGCCACGGTCGATCCGCGCTGGAACATCATCTCCTACGCAATGCGCCGACACCTCGAGGGAAAGCTGCTGACCGTGACGTCAGCGGCGATGGCCGCCGACGTGCCCTACGGCACCGCCATGCGGCGGATTTCGGAGCTGATGGACGAAGGGCTCCTGCACAAACGCCCGAAATCAAAGACCGGGAAGTCCTTCTCGCTTCACCCGACACGCAAGCTGATCGAGGAATTCGAAAGCTTCGCGCTGCAGCTCAAGGCGATGGTCGGCAACACCTTCGGCTTTCGAAACGGCGACGGGGAAATCGGCGATTTCTACTTCGGCGGCTACTACATGGCCTCGCGCATCCTGCCCTACCCTTCGGCGATGCGCTCGGGCGTCGGGATCGACCGCACGATACGCATCCTTTGCCCTATCGACCCGACCTTCAAGACGCTGAGTGAATACTCGTCCAATCTGGACGAACTGTGCGGCACGAGCATCGAGATCGTGAACCTGCCGCTCGACGAGCTGCACGGCGAGATCATGGAAAACGCGAAACGTCCGGTTTCGAAATACGATCTCGTCGCGGTCGACCTGCCGTGGATCGGCCAGCTCGCCACGGAGGGCGTGATCGACCCGCTGGACGAGCTCATGCAGGAAGAGCGCTACAACCCGTCCGACTTCCACAGCGCGGCCTATCGCGGCTCGTCCTGGAACAAGAACCAATATGGCCTGCCGATCCAGCCGACCGCGGAACTTCTTTTCTGCCGGTCCGACCTGTTCGCCGAAGCGGGACTGCCGATCCCCAAGACCACCGATGACGTGCTCTTTTCGGCCCGCGCGCTGCACCGGGCCGGCTTCGGCCTGTCCGGTATCGTGATGAATTTCGGCAAGGGCACGCCGGTCGCTCATACCTTCGTGCAGACGCTTGCGGATTTCGGTCAGCCGATCATCAACCTCACGCCGCTGGGCGACGAATTCGACCTGACGGTGATCGAGAAGGACAATTACCGCCCCATGCTCGACACCGACCCGGCCCGGCGCGCGGCCGAGTTCCTGCTGGAGCTCTCGGCCTACGCCCACAAGGAAAGCCTGGTGTGCAACTGGGATCGGCGCATCGCCATCTTCTCGCGCGGCGAGGCGGCGATGACCTACGGCTGGAGCATCCGCGCCGCCGCCTTCGAGAAGAACGAACACGCCCCGGCCCACGGCAAGGTGACCTTCCTGCCCCATCCCCATGCCCCCGGCTGCCGCACGGTCACCCCGATCGGCGGGTTCTCCCTGGCCATTCCCGCCGGGCTCGACCCGTCACGGCGCAAGGCGTCCTGGAAGGTGCTGGAGTTCCTCACGCGCCCCGAGATGCTGAAGTGGAACGTGCTGAACGGCAACCTGACGAGCCCGCGCTTCTCGACCAGCGCGGACCCCGAGGTGCAGGCCAGCAGCGAGATCATCAGCAAGGTCGACGGCATGGAACGCCGCGGCGAGCTTCAGTCCTGGCCGCGCCCGCCGATCCCGGAGTTCAGCGCGGTGCTCAACGTGTTGGGCGAGGAGATCCACATGATGCTGCAACGCGCGCAGGGCGTCGACGAAGCGCTGGCCCGGTCGCAGAACCGGATCGACGCGATCATGCGCGAACGCGGACACTACTGAGCGCCGGTTTCAGCGAACGGGCACGAAAAAAGGGCCGCGTGATCCCGCGCGGCCCGTTCGATGGTCGACTCGCGCCTTGTCCGTCGTGGCCCACCACCGGCGCAAGCAGAAGGCAGCGCGCGGCACTCGAGTTCGCGCCACCGGTACATGTGTTTCACTCTGCCGCCACCGGTTCGCGCGCATGGGAAACCGCGTCGATCAGGTGCTCCTCGGTCATCGCCGCGCCCTCGAACTCGGCCACCACCGATCCTTCCGACATGGCAAGCACCCGGTGGCTGACGCCAAGCACCTCGGGCATCTCCGAGGAGATCACGATCACGGCGAGCCCTTGTTCGGCGAGCTCCGCGATCAGTTCGTGGATTGCGGATTTCGAACCCACGTCGATGCCCCGCGTCGGCTCGTCGAGGATGATCAGCTTGGGATCGGCGCAGAGCCACTTGGCCAGCACGAACTTCTGCTGGTTGCCCCCCGACAGCTGGGAAACGGCCTGGTCGGGGCCGGTCGTCTTGATCGAAAGCGCAGAGCGGTATTTCTCGAACACCGCCATTTCCTTGGCCCGGTTCATCACCGAAACCTCGGAGAACAGTCGCAGGTGCGGGAGCGACGTGTTTTCGCGCCCGCCCATCATGAGGACGAGTCCCTGTTCCTTGCGGCTTTCGGGGACCAGCGCCATGCCCATGTCGATCGACTGGCGCGGTGTGGGCAGTTCGATCTCGCCTTCCTTCCAGAACAGCTTGCCGGCATCCGCCCTGCGCACGCCGAAGATCGTCTCGACGAGTTCGGAACGCCCGGCGCCGACAAGGCCGTAAAGTCCCAACACCTCGCCTTCACGCACGGAAAAGGACACGTCCTCGAAGAGGGGCCGGTTGCTCAGCCCCTCGACCCGAAGCACCTCGGCCCCGAATTCGGCCTTGGCCTTCACGAAATAGGTGTCCAGCGTGCGGCCGATCATCATACGTGTGATCTGGTTGAGGTCGGTGTCACGCGTGTCCACCGTGCCCTGCACCTGGCCATCGCGCAGCACCGTGATCCGGTCGGTGATGTCGAAGATCTCGTCCATCTTGTGCGAGATGTAGACGATGCCGACGCCGCGTGCCTTCAGGCCGCGGATCGTATGGAACAGCTGGTCCTTCTCGCTGTCGGTGAGCGACGCGGTGGGTTCATCGAAGATGACCACGTTGGCGCGAAAGGCTTCCGCGCGGGCGATCTCGACCATCTGCTGTTTGGCGACCGACAGGGAGCCCACGCGCACATCCGGGCCGAAACCACAGCCCAGCGCCTCGAGCGCGGCGGTCGCGTCCCGGCGCAGTTCGCGTTTCTTGAGCACCCCGAAGCGGTTGGTCGGCCAGGCGCCGAGATAGATGTTTTCGGCCACCGACAGTTCCGGCGACAGCGAAAGCTCCTGGTGGATCAGCAGGATACCCTTGCGGCGCGCGTCGAGAGGGCCCGCGACCTCGATCGCCTCGCCCTGGTAGAAGATCTGGCCCTCGTCCGGGCGATGAAGCCCTGCCAGCGCCTTCATCAGAGTGGACTTGCCTGCCCCGTTTTCGCCCACGAGCGCGTGGACCTCTCCGGGGCGTATGTCGAAGCTCACCCGGTCCAGGGCCTTCACCCCCGGAAACGTCTTGGTGATGTCCTTCACTTTGAGAACGACGTCGCTCATCACGTGGCCTCCCGGCGGTTGAGTATCTTGTCGAGCACCAGCGCAAGGATCAGCACGGACCCCATCACCATCAGTTCGACGTAGTTGGGCGTGTTCAGAAGCCGCAGTCCGTTGCGCAGAACGGCCAGCGTCAGAACGCCCCCGATTGTCATCCAGAGGCTCCCGAACCCGCCCTGGAGCCGCGTGCCGCCCAGAACGACCGCGATGATCGTCCAGAGTTCCCAGATCCGGCCCGCGTTTGGTTCAGCCGTGCCCAGGCGCATCGAAAGCAGGATGCCGCAGACCGCGGCGAGCGTGCCGCACAGGGTGAAATTGATGATCTTGTGGCGCTTCACGTTGATGCCAGCGTCATGCGCGGCCTCGATATTGTCGCCCACCGCGTAGGTTTCGCGTCCGTGCCGGGTGCTCGACAGCACCCATTGGAACAGGAGCGCCAGCCCGAAGAAGATGATCGCGGTGAGAGAGACGGGGCCCAGGTAGATCTCGGGGATCTCGGTATAGCTGAAGTCGGGCACCATGAGGGCATTCTCGCCGGTGTAGACGAAGACGAGCCCGCGGATGCCGATCAGTCCGCCCAGCGTGACGATGAAGGAGTGCATTCCCGACAGCGCCACGAGCGATCCGTTGAGGAAACCAAGCGCCGCGCCGGACATCAGACCAAGGAAGACGGCGGGCCAGACGCCCATGTGATCCTGCAAACCGATGGCGAGCGCCGAGGCGAGTGCGAGCACGGCGCCGACGGACAGGTCGATCTCGCCGTCGATCATCACCATCGTCATGCCGATGGCGAGGATGCCGATGAACGCCCCCTGGGTCAGGATGTTGCCCAGGTTGTTCAGGGTCAGGAAATAGGGGCTCGCCAGCGAGAAGACGATGATCGTCAGGGCCAGGAACACCCAGATGTGGTTGCGCAGCAGCCAGGACAGCGCGGCCAGCGCGGGCGATCTGTCGGTCGTGACCGTGGATGTGTGGCTCATGCGAAGATCCTCCCGCGCTTGGCGCCCAGATCGATCCAGACGGCGACGATGATGACGGCCCAGGTGACGAGCCATTGGACGTAGTAGGGAAAGCCCAGAAGAAGCAGTCCGTTCTGGATGAAACCCAGCATCGAGATGCCGATGACCGTGCGCCAGATGCTGCCGGACCCGCCCAGGAGCGACGTGCCGCCAAGGATGACGCCCGCCAGCACCGTAAGCTCGTAGCCCTGGCCGATGGTGTTCTGCGCCCCCATCACGCGGCTGCCCATGATGATCGCGGCCACGCCGGTCGTGAAGCCCGAGATCACGTAGGTCCAGAAGACCGTCCAGCGCGCGTCGATGCCCGAGAAGATGCTGGCGGTCTCGTTGCCACCCACGCCGTAGACCCGGCGCCCGAAGGTGGTGAACTGAAGCACAAGGCCCGCGATCACGGCGCCCACGAGGAACAGGATGACCGGCAGCGGCAGGCCCAGGAACTCGCCCCGTCCGAAGACCGCGAACCAGGTGTCCTGCGCGTTCTCGACGTTGACGTTCGAACCACCGGAGTAGAACAGGACGAGCCCCTGCAGGAACGAAAGCATGGCAAGGGTCACGATCAGCGCGTTGAGGCCGACGAAACCCACGAGCAGCCCGTTGAAGGCGCCGATGCAGAGCCCGGCGATCAGCGTCATCACGATCGCTGGGAATGGCCCGGCCACGTTGTGCTGATCGACGACGATCACCGTGAGCAGGGTCAGGAGCGACCCCACGGACAGGTCGAGCCGTCCGGTCAGGACCACGAAGGTGACGCCGACGGCCATCATGCCGGTGATCGAGACCTGCCGCAGCACGTCCAGGATGTTGCCCGGCGTCAGGAAGGCATCCGCGTTGAACGCGACGCCTGCCAGAAACACCAGGAACGCAACCACCAATCCGTGCCTGCGCAACAGGCGCTTGAACCTCTGTTCCATGTGTGAACCTCCTCCTTGTCCCGACGTTAGCCAGACCGCGGCGTCCGAAGAACGACCGAAAAATCCAAAATGACTCTTTTGCGAGCCGTCGGGATGACGAAGGCATGCGGACCGGCTCCGCGGCCTGCAATTCGCGTAAAGTCAGATTTGGACATCTGAGGAATTGTTTGGATGTGCGGTCTGCGGATCATGGAGAGGCAAGCGCCCCGACCCGCTGCCGACGGGGTGCATTCAGGAGGAGGGGCAGCGTTTGGAGGATAAACACATGACCCAATTGAAGAAGGCATTGGCGATTGCCGTCTCCGTCGCCGTTTCCGCGGGGATCGCCGGGGCGCAGGACGCGCCTGAATGGCTGGGCGGCGAGCTCAAGAAACCGCTCTCGGAAACGCGCATCGGCATCACCGTGCTGTATCCCGGTTCGAACGCCTACCAGGCCAAATATGCCGAGACCGCCGAGGCCTATAGCCAGGAGCTTGGCATCCAGGCCACCGTGATGGACCCGCAGGGCGATCCGGCCGTGCAGTTCGACCAGATCCAGGACATGGCCTCGCAGAACCCCGACGCGCTGGTCGTGTGGCCCACGTCGCAGAACGCGCTGATCCCCGCGATCCGCAATGCCTCGCGCTCGGGCATCCCGGTGATCACCTCCAACTCGCCCATCGGCGAGGCGGGGCGGCGCTACATCGTCGGCCATACCGGACCGGACGACTGCGCCCAGGCCGAACAGGCCGCCGAGATGCTCGGCGACGCACTGGGGGGCGAAGGCAATATCGTCGTGGTCGAGGGCACGCCGGGCTACTCGGTGTCGATCCTGCGCAAGAACTGCTTCCTCGACCGGCTGGCCGACGGCTACCCGGACGTGAATATCCTGGCCAGCCAGACCGCCGAATGGAACCGGGAGAAGGCCCAGACCGTGATGGAGACCTACCTCACGCAGTTCGGTGACGAGATCGACGGCGTCTATGCCTTCGACGACGGCATGGGACTTGGCGTGATCAGCGCACTTCAGGGCGCGGGCAAGGAGCCCGGCGAAGTCAAGGTCGTGACCTGCAACCAGTTCGGCGAAGGCTGGGATGCGATGAAGGCCGGCTGGCACTCGGGTTCGAACAAGCAATCGCCGGTCGACGACGCGATCCTCGCGATCCAGACCGCGGTCAAGGTGGCCAACGGCATCGAAGTGCCCGAGCTTCAGGGCATCGAAACGCCCAAGGTCCTGCCGGAGAACGTGGACGAGTTCGAGCGCCCCACCTGGTAAGCCGGACTTCGACAATCGTAAGCCGGACTTCGACAATCGAAAGGGCCGCGTGAAAACACGCGGCCCTTTTTCGTGTTCGCGGGGTACTGCCAGAAGAACGGTTCGCGCCTGTCCTTGCCGGTCAACGGCCGGTGATGTCTGGTCGCTACTCGCTTGATGTCTTCACCGAGGACGCCGAGGTCGTGTCGCAGGACGGCATGATGAAGGGCATTGGCCGCGACGGCGTTATGGAGATGTATCGCGGACGCTTCGAGGTCCTCGACATCTCGGTCCACTGGACCCACGACAACATCATCACCTTCGACGACTCCGACCGGAACCGCGCCACCGGCGAATGTTTCTGCCACGCGGAATCACACCGGAACGGTCAGACGCTCGTGGGCAGCGTGCGCTACGACGACGAATACCGGCGCGAGAATGGCGTCTGGCAATTCTCAAAGCGCACGCTGAAGTTCCTGTATTACGTCCCGGTCGAGGAATACGGCGAGGCGCTCGGCTCGAAAAAGCGGAAGCGCGCGTACGGCGACCAGCGCGTTTCGGATTATCCCAAGACGTTCGAGTGCTACAACAACTGGGCACGCCACTACGAAAGCGCCTGAGGCGCAGGGCCGCGCCTCCGCTGGAGTGGTGGCAAAGTGTTTCGGCTGCAGGCGCCTGAATCAGTAACGCCGACTGCACCCCCGGGACCCTACTCCCAAAGCGCCTGCAGGCCGCGTGCCACGTCGATCCGCCCCGGGGCCGGGGGCGGGACGGCGTTCTCGCGAGATGGTGACCAGGTGCAGCAGTCGAAGTGCTCCAACATGGACTTCGGGATGAACCGGGTTCGCATGGCATAGACGTGGCGGTCCCCGTTGCGCTTCTGCTGCGTGACGTAGAACCGCAGCGGCACGCCGAGCGTCAGCCGATCCTTCGCGCGCGTCATCGCGACGTAGAGCAGGCGGCGCTCTTCCTCGATTTCCTCGGTGGTGCCGGTGCCGAGATCGGAGGGGATGCAGCCGTCGACGGCGTTCAGCAGGTAGACGGATTTCCACTCCTGGCCCTTGGCGGAATGGATGGTCGAAAGGATCAGGTAGTCCTCGTCTTGGTGCGGAATACCGGCCTGGTCGCTCGTGGCGCTGGGCGGATCGAGCGTCAATTCCGTGAGAAAGGCCTCGCGCGTCGGATATCCGGCGGCGATCTGCTCCAGTTGCAGCAGGTCCGCGCGTCTCGCCTCCGCGTCCTCGTGGATCCGGTCGAGATGCGGGTCGTACCAGGCACGGGCCAGACCCAGCGACGCGGGCCATTCGGTGCGGGTCGTCAGGGCCTTGACCAATGCCGGCCAGTCCGAAGCCGCGCGGGACGGCGGTTCCATCGTCTCCAGCGCGAACGTGGCGTCGGGTGAAAGCGCCAGCGCATCGAGCACCCGGCCCGCGGCCTTCGGACCCACTCCCGGCAGGAGCTGAAGCACCCGGAACCCGGCGACCCGGTCGCGCGGGTTCTGGATGAACCGCATCATGGCAAGCAGGTCCTTCACATGGGCGCTGTCGAGGAACTTGAGCCCGCCGAACTTCACGAAGGGCACGTTGCGCCGGGTCAGCTCGACTTCGAGCTGACCCGAGTGGCTCGCCGTTCGGAAGAGCACCGCCTGATCCATCAGCCGCGTACCTGCCTCGCGGTCCTCCAGCACCCGGTCGACGATGAACCGGGCCTGGTCCATCTCGGTGGCGAGGGTGACGAGGCGCGGCTTCTCCGCGGACTCGCGCTCGGTCCAGAGGTTCTTGGCAAAGCGTTCGGACGCCGCGCCGATCACGGCATTGGCGGCGGCGAGGATCGGCTTGGTGGACCGGTAGTTGCGGTCGAGCGTCACCACCCTCGCCTGCGGCGAGAAGGCGGACGGGAAGTCGAGGATGTTGCGCACGGTGGCAGCGCGGAAGGCGTAGATCGACTGGGCATCGTCCCCGACCACCGTCAGCCCGCGGCCCTCGGGTTTCAGCGTCAAGAGGATGCGCGCCTGAAGGCGGTTCGTGTCCTGGTATTCGTCGATCAGGACATGGTCCCACATCCCGCCGAGCCAGGCCGCGAAGTCCGCATCCGTCATCACCTGTGCCCAGGCGAGAAGGAGGTCGTCGTAATCCAGGACGTTCTGCTCGCGCTTGGCGCTGGTGTAAGCGCCGAACAGCCGTTTCAGCTCGGCCTCCCACCGCGCGCACCACGGGAAATGCCGCGCGAGCGTTTCGGCGAGCGGTTCTTCGGCATTCACGACGCGGGAATAGATGGCGAGACAGGTGCCCTTGGTCGGAAACCGCTGATCCGTCTCCGTAAGACCGAGTCCATGCCGACAGAGGTTCATCAGGTCGGCGCTGTCTTCGCGGTCATGGATGGAGAAATCCGGATCGAGCCCGATCGCCGGCGCGTTTTCGCGCAGGAGCCGCGCCCCGATGGCATGGAAGGTCCCCGCCCAGGTCAGCGCCTCGGCGGCGTAACCCGTGCCCATCGCCTCCTTCGTGATCCGTTCCACCCGGCGGGTCAGTTCGGCCGCGGCCCGGCGCGAGAAGGTCATGAGTAGAATTCGCCGCGGGTCCGCGCCGTTCACCAGCAGGTGCGCCACGCGATGCGCGAGCGTACTGGTCTTGCCCGACCCGGCCCCGGCGATCACCAGGAGGGGCGGCGCCATGGTCTCGCCCGTCCCGCCGTGTTCGACAGCCTGCCGCTGCCGGTCGTTGAGCTTTTCGAGATAGCCCGCCTGCATCCTGCCCGCCTCGTTGTCGTGCTTCGGCCGTCAGTCTACCCCGAAAGGAACATTTAAGGAACATGCGTTGTGCAGGCGGGTCCATCGACTTGCCCCGGAGGGGCGACGCCATACGCACCCGGTCAACGCGAAACAGTGATCCAACGCGAAACGATGCCGTGCTTTCCGGGCGCATCGGGCGGGTCGGTCGGACCTTGAGCGCTCCCTCGTGCGTTGCTCCGATAAAGGCAACCAAGAGGACCGCAATGCAAGACGACATCGGACGCCTAAACGGAGTGCAGCTCGTGCAGGCATTTCGGGACCGCCGCACCTCTCCGGTCGAGGCCGCGCGGGCCGCACTGGACCGGATCGACCGCTTCAACCCGGCGGTGAACGCCTATGTCCACGTCGATCATACCGGTGCCGAGGCGGCCGCCCATGCCTCGGCGAAACGCTGGGCGGACGGCGACCCCCTGAGCGCGGTGGACGGGCTGCCGGTTTCGATGAAGGACCTGACGGAGGTCGCCGGCATGCCCGCGCGCGACGGCTCGCTCCTGACCGATGACCAACCTTGCGAAAACGACGCACCACCGGCGCGCCTGCTGCGCGAGGCGGGGGCGGTGATCCTCGGCAAGACCAACACGCCGGAGTTCGGGTGGAAGGGCGTGACCGACAACCGTGTTTTCGGCGCAACCCGCAATCCGTGGGACACCAGCCTGACGCCGGGCGGGTCGTCCGGCGGCGCCGCCGCGGCGGCCGCGCTCAACATGGGCGTCCTGCACCAGGGCGGGGACAGCGGCGGATCGATCCGCATTCCGGCGTCCTTCACCGGGACCTTCGGATTCAAGCCGACCTTCGGCTGGACGCCACAATGGCCACCCTCCCGGGCACCGACGCTGTCCCATATCGGACCCATCACGAGGACCGTCGAGGACGCCGTGCTGATGCTGAACGTGATCGGCCGCTACGACCAGGTCGACCCCTACGCCCAGCGCGGCCAGCCGGCGGACTGGGGCGAGGATCTGGGCCGCGGGCTCGACGGGCTGCGGATCGCCTGGTCGCAGGATCTGGGCTACGCGAAGGTCGACCGGGAGGTGGCAGCGCGTGTCAGCGAAGCCGCGGAGCGGATGGCCGCGCTCGGGGCGGAGGTCGTCGAGATCCATCCCGGTTTCGAGAGTCCGATCGACATCTTCCAGACGATCTGGTTCACCGCTTCTCTCGATCTCTATCGCCGATGCAGCGCGGAGCAGCGCGACAAGCTCGACCCGGGCCTCGTGGGCAATGCCCTGCGGGCCGAAGGCTGGGACGCGGTCGACTTCTTCCGCGCCCAGACCCGCGGAGCAGAGTTCACGCGGCATCTCGAGCGGTTCAACCAGGACTACCACCTGCTGATGACGCCGACCGTCGCGATCCCGCCCTTCGAGGCGGACCAGAACGTCCCGACCGGCAGCGGCATGTCCGACTGGACCGAGTGGTCGCCCTTCACCTACCCGTTCAATCTCAGCCAGCAGCCGGCGGCCTCGGTGCCCTGCGGCTTCACCGACGCCGGCCTTCCGGTGGGCTTCCAGCTGGCCGGCGGCAAACACGACGACATCCGCGTCCTGCGCGCCGCCCACGCCTACATGAATGCCCACCCGCCGGTGTTTCCGGATATGGATGGCGAGCTCGAACGTATGTGAGGCAACAATTGTTGCCGACGGGGCGGTCCGGGATGTGCAGGTTGGCACCGGATTTTTCGCTCATATTGGAGACCCGGAATCAGTGAGGCTTTCACCAACGATCCGCGCAGACCGCACCACGCCGAGCCTCAGAGGTTCGCCATGGGCCGTGTGACGGCTGGATGCCCCGCGCCGCCTCGCGGAAAACCAAATCGTCCGTCAATGACCACGCAATTCAACCAGAGGCTGCCTATGGGGGAACTGAACGCGCAGCACGCGAAAGTGCTTAAGAATTTGATACCGCGGCTCGAGCGCAGGATGGAGGCGGCTCTCGCAGACTCTAGGCGCTCCGAAGCGGAAGAACTCCGCCGCGAGGTCCTGCGTCAGCGCGCAGTCCTGGCCGGACTTGAGGCAAGCCGGACGGGCCAGGACGTCGATCAGGAACTCTGAATCCGAACGCATCACATTCCAACGGCTGACACCGTCTTCGTGGGAACCGGGCACGACGGGGCCGCGTTTGTGGTGTCAGGAACGCGGCTTCAATCTGCGGGCCTTCCGGTCGGGGATGACAGGTTGATGGCGGGCCACTTTGTCGCAAACCCATTTCTGAAACCAGCACCGGGTCGTTCGAAAATCCATGCGCCTACTTCTGACGATGACGCTGACGCTCGTGGCCGCAGGACTTGCCGTGGTGTCATTCCTTGCGTTGGCGGAAACCAATGTCTGGTGGGTCCGCATGACCGATTTTCCCCGGCTGCAATACGTGATTGCATCGGCCGTCCTGCTGGTCGCACTCGTGATCGCCAAACCTGTCGCCACCCGGGTCCGCGTCGCCTTGGCCGCGATCGCCCTGGCAGCGCTGTCGTTCAATGCGGTGAAGCTGGCGCCTTATCTTGCCCCGACTGAAGGAACGGCCGCGGCGTGTCCGGTCGAGCAGGCATTTTCCATCGTGCTCGCAAACGTGCAAATGGAGAACCGCAATACCGACGAGTTGCTCGAAATCGTTAGGCAGCAGGAACCCGATCTGTTCCTGGCCCTGGAAACCAACGAATTCTGGGACCGAAACCTCTCACCCCTGTCGGACACGATGCCCGAGACTGCCTCGCACATTGACGAGGATTACTATGGCATGCACGTCTTCTCGCGGCTGCCACTGAGAGCCACGCAAATCCTTTTCCCCGCGGAAGGGAATACGCCCTCGATCCGGACCACGATTGAGCTGCCCTCCGGCGACGATGTCGCATTCGTCGGATTGCACCCCCGGCCGCCGCATCCGCGCCAGTCGTCCGCCGGCCGCGATGCGGAACTGATGTGGACCGCCCTGCGGGCCCGGGACGCGGGCGCGCCCGTTGTCCTGGCGGGGGACCTGAATGCAGTCCCCTGGGAACGCAGCGTCGCGCGGACGCAGAGGATTGCGCAGTTGGTCGACCCTCGTCGCGATACGGGCCTGCTGCCGACCTACAATGCCAAGTCCTGGTGGATGGCGTGGCCGCTCGACCAGGTGCTCTACCAGCCCGGATTGGACCTCGTGTCGATGGAGGTGTTGCGCGGTTTCGGATCGGATCACTATCCGGTCGAGGTCACTTTGTGCCACCGGTCCTCCGAGCGTTCGCCCCCAACCTTGCGGCCCGGCGACATCGAAGAGGCCGAGACGTCGATGGAGACGGCCCGGCGCGAAAATACCGGGGAGGATTGAAGGAAAGCCCGGCCCCGTTCGGCGGATCGCGCGACCCGCCAGTTCGCTCGTCCCGGCCCGGAGGTTTCCGCAGGTTGATCGCGGCACCGACCGCGAGAGGCACCGATTCTTTTCGCGGACGCAGCAAGCCTTTGCCACCGTGAAGAAACTTTGGCTTCGGAAATCGGGCCTGTTGCCTTACCTTACGTAAGCCTGCCATCGCCCGGAGTTCTGTCATGCCCGACACGGAAACCCGCGTTATCGAGATCGTGGCCCAGACCCTCTCGAAAGCCAACGCCAAGCTCAGCGCCACCACCCATTTCGTGAACGACCTCGGGGTCGACAGCCTCGATGCGATCGAAGTGTGGATGGCCATTGAAGACGCTTTCTTCGTGGAATTGCCGGACGAAGTCATCGAGCGGCTCTCGACCCTCGGAGACGTGGTGGCCTTTCTTCAGAGGAAACCTGCGGCCGCCTGAAGTCCGCCACATCCGAAAGGTCAGCCCCGGCCCCCGATGCAGACGGTCACTTGCGTTCTCCGCGCCGGATGAGGTCGTCCGCCGCCGGCCCCCTGCGGGGTTCCACGCCTGTTGCCGTGCAACCCCGCCTTCGCGGGCGGGCTGTTCTTCGAGGTCCTGCAGCGCGACCCCGCCTACACCGATTTCGGCGCCACCCTTCCACGTCGCCGCCCAGGAACACGCCAAGGGCCGACTGGCAAACTGGTTGCCATGTTCGGCAGGATCAGGACGATAGGTGAACACGGGCCGTCGCCACGCACCTGCGGCGACGGCCCGCGAACCGAAACAGCCCCGGGGCCATCGACCTGCCATGCTGATAACAATCGCGATCCTCTTCGCCTGCCAACTGGCGGGTGAAACGATCAGCCAAGCTCTTGGCCTGCCCGTGCCGGGCCCCGTGCTGGGACTGCTTCTTCTATTCGCCGCGCTCGTCCTTCGTCCGAGAACCGTCGACGTCGTGGCACCCGTTTCGAGGCGTTTGCTGGCGCACCTGTCGCTCCTGTTCGTTCCCGCCGGCGTCGGCGTGATGGCGCAGCTCGATGTGCTCGCGCGCGACTGGTTCGCGCTCGGCCTCACGCTGGTGGCGAGCACGGTCATCGCGCTTCTGGTCGGCGTGGGCACGTTCCTTGCGGTGCAACGGCTGGCCGGGGAACGCGAATGACGGACGTGGCCGAAATCTGGAGCTACCTTTCCGCCCGCCCGCTGCTCTGGCTGACCTGCACGGTTGTGGCCTACGTTCTGGCGGACGGTATCTCGGCGCGGCTGAACCGCCACCCGCTCGCCAACCCCGTGCTGATCTCGGTGCTCCTGATCGCGCCGCTCCTGTCGATCTCGCAGACGCCCTACGCGACCTATTTCGACGGCGCACAGTTCATTCACTTCCTTCTGGGTCCGGCGACCGTCGCCCTCGCCGTACCCTTGCACGCGAACCTCGCCACGATCCGCAGAAGCGCCCTGCCGCTGCTGGCCGCGCTATTCGCAGGCTCGCTTGCCGCAGCCGGGTCCGCGATCCTGATCGCGATGGCGTTCGGTTTGCCGGAACAGGTGATCGTCTCCGTCAGTCCCAAGTCCACCACCGCGCCGGTCGCGCTCGGCATCTCCGAGGCGCTCGGTGGCAGCCCGACGCTGACGGCGGTCCTCGTGATCCTGACCGGCATCGTCGGGGCGGTCGTGGTGACCCCGCTGATGAACCTGCTGCGCATCAACGATTGGCGCGCACGCGGCTTCGCCGTCGGCGTCGCGGCGCATGGCATCGGAACCGCACGCGCTTTCCAGGTGAATGAGACCGCCGGCGCATTCGCCGGCATCGGCCTGGCCCTGAACGCCGTGCTGACGAGTATCCTGGCGCCAATTCTCGTCGCCCTGCTTTTGTAAAGCATGTGGACGGTGCCAACAGGGCGTCTGCGCTGTTGGCGTCAATCAGCGAACCGAAACTCAGGCTGATTGGTCCGTACCGTGCCGGGCACGAAGGGTTCGACTACGTGATCTTTCCGAGATGCCGCTCGAGCCGCGTCAGCGGATCACCACCAGCCCTCCGTGGCGATACACTTTCCGGCATTGCCTCGGATTTCGGCGCGGGCCGAGACGTCAGGTAATCGCTGAGCGCATCCATGAAAGCCGCGACATCCGGTTCGGACCAGTCGAACGGATTGAATTGCGCAAGCGAAATATGCGGCACCAGTTTCAGCCCGCGAAGGTCCTGATCGTTGGTCACCGCGGCAGTCATGCTCCAATCGGGAAACAGGCGATCACTCAGTTTCCTGACAGCGATGAGCTTGATATCCGTGTGACGCGGATCATCCGAGAGCCGCTCGAACACCTCCCGGATCGCGATCGGATCACCCTCCAGCCATTGCAGGAAAGTGAAGTTGTCATAGACAAGCGCCCCGGTGATCGCCGCCTGGGCGTTCTTCTCCTGAGAAACTCTCAGGATGTTCTCGACCTCCTCGAACGAGAACTCAACCGGACGAGAGCAATAGGCAATTCCCACAAGATTTGTCACAGGTCGGTCTTTCCGTTTCCCAGTCAAGAACCGTCGCACGATCGCGCGCCGACCTTGGTACGGCTGGCAATCGATGAGCATTGTTCGGCCCGAGCGGCAGAGTGCTCTATGGATCATTCAATGACAACCACCGCAATGCAGCGGTCGCCGCTTCTTGCGCACATGACGTGTTGATCCATGTAGGCAGGATCGGGTCGGCTCCGCGCGCACGCGCAAGCTAAAGCGCGTCACGCCGGCTGCGCTACCGCCCCCCGCTGGTCGACGAGCAGGTCCGTGGCCATCGCCCCGATCCACATGGAAAACAGCGCCAGCCACGCGGTGCCCACGAAGATCGACCCGCCGGACACCCCGGCGCCGATCGCACAGCCGCCGGCCAGCATGCCGCCGAACCCCATCAGGGCCGCCCCCACGAAGGCGCGGCGCATGTTGCGCTCGTTGTCGAAGCCCTGGAACCGGAACTCGCGCGCAAGCCAGCTCGCCGCGAAGGCGCCGATCACCACGCCGGGCACCAGCCCGATGTCGAAGTCCAGCACCGGGTTCGGCGCGAGGAAGAACATCAGCGTGTTGGCCGAGGGGCCGGTGAACGTGGCCGAGGTCACCGTGACCGGATCGAAGGCGGACTGGGCAAGCGTGAAGGTGAGCACCCAGCCCAGCGCCACCGCGAAGCCCACGCCGGAGGCGAAGACCAGCCGCCCGGCCCCGATCCGGTTGCGCCGCGCCACCGCGAGCGCCAGCACGGCGAGCGCGAGCCCCAGGGCGAGACCCGTCCAGTCCGGCACCCGGGCCGCGTGCAGCAGGTTCAGGTTCGTCCCCCCCTCGGTCACCCACAGGCGGGCAAGCCGGTCGCGCAGCGGGGCGAGCCAGCCGTGAAGCGACATCTGCGCCACCACGGCGAAGATCAGCCCGGAGACGACCGAGCGCAGGTTGCCGGTGGCCGCCAGCACCAAAAGCCGCCCCGAGCACCCACGCGCCAGCACCATGCCCACGCCGAACAGGAGCCCGCCGATCACGGCGCCGGACCAGGAGCCCGTGACCGCCATCATCCGCGCGTCATCGGGGCGCATCAGCCCGGTGAGCGACGCCGCCTGCACCCAGGCCAGCGCGGTCGAGAAGGTCAGGAGCCAGACCGCCACCGATGGCCCCATCCGCCGCCGGGCGAATTCCACAGTCGCGGCACGCAGGCAGAAGCGCGAGCGCTGTGCGGCGACGCCGAAGACGATGCCGGTGACGAGCCCGAAAAGCGCGCCCACCCGGGCCTCGCCGATCCAGTCCAGAAGCGGGACGATATCCATGACGCATGATCCTTTCGTGCGCCGGTCTGGCCCAGCCCGCGGCCCGCGTCCTTGATTTGGATCAGGTCACATGTGAATCCTTGCATATGTTTTCCGCTCGCCTCACCGCGCGGCCGGGCGTATGGAAGGCCATGAAGTTTCACAAGGTCAGTCTCGCGGATGCCCGGGCCCTGCCCCGCTGGCGTCAGCCGATCGCGCTCCTGGTGGTCACCGCCGCCGCGATGCCGATCGCTTTCGCGACGTGGAACGCGCTTCTCAACAACTTCGTCATCGAGGTGGCGGGCTTCACCGGGGTCGAGATCGGCTGGCTCCACTCCGTGCGGGAGATTCCCGGCTTTCTCGCCATCGGGGTCATCGCCCTGATCATGTTCATCCGCGAACAGGTGCTGGGGCTCGTGGCGCTCCTGATGCTCGGCATGGCGACGGCCGTGACGGCCTGGTTCCCCTCGTTGGGCGGCATCCTCACGATCACCATGCTGTCCTCGATCGGCTTTCACTACTACGAGACGGTGAACCAGTCGCTCCAGCTCCAATGGATCCCGCGCGATCGCGCGCCGCAGGTCCTGGGCTGGCTCGTGGCCATCGCCTCGGCCGCGTCCCTGGCCTCCTACGGGCTGCTGGTCGTGACCTGGAAAACCTTCGACCTGAGCTACAATTTCGTCTACCTGACGGCGGGCGGGATCGCGACCGCGCTGGCGCTCGGCGCGCTGATCGTCTTTCCGCAATTCGAAAGCCCCGAGCCCCAGCTCAAGACCTTCGTCCTGCGCCGGCGGTACTGGCTCTACTATGCGCTGCAGGCCATGTCGGGCGCGCGGCGCCAGATCTTCGTCGTCTTCGCGGCCTTCATGATGGTCGAGCGCTTCGGCTTCGAGGTGCACGAGGTCACGGCGCTCTTCATCATCAACTTCGTCGCCAACATGCTGTTCGCGCCTCTTATGGGCAGGGCGGTGGCACGCTGGGGCGAACGCCGGGCGCTGATCTTCGAATACGGCGGGCTGATCGTCGTGTTCCTGGCCTATGGCGGGATCTACTACTTCGGTTGGGGCGTGGTGCTGGCCGGCGCGCTCTACGTCATCGACCACCTGTTCTTCTCGCTGGCCTTCGCGATGAAGACCTACTTCCAGAAGATCGCCGACGTGCCGGACATCGCGCCGACCGCCGCCGTGGCCTTCACCATCAACCACATCGCGGCGGTGTTCCTGCCCGCGCTTCTGGGCTACATCTGGGTGCAATCGCCCGGCGGCGTCTTCGCGCTCGCGGCGGGGATGGCGGCGGCCTCGCTCATGCTGGCGTTCCTGATCCCGCGGCACCCGGACAAGGGTCACGAGACCGTGTTGTCCCGGCCCCTCGCCTCGCCCGCCGAATGATCCGCGCCTATATTGGCCCCAAAGGAGGACGCGCATGTTTGGATTTCTGAAAGAGCCCGAAATGGTCACCGCCGAAGTGGCGCTGCCGGGACGGGACCGGCCGATCCCGACGGCCAGCCATCACGCGGTGTTCGACCGCCCGCTGACCACCGAGGTGCCCGAGGGCATGGAGGTCGCGATCTTCGCGATGGGCTGCTACTGGGGCGTGGAACGCCAGTTCTGGCAGGTGCCCGGCGTCTGGATGACGATGGTGGGCAATGCCGGCGGCTTCACCCCGAACCCGACCTACGAAGAGGTCTGCACCGGGCGCACCGGTCATGCCGAGGCGGTCCGCGTGACCTATGACCCCGAGGTTGTGAGCTACGACGAGCTTCTGCGGGTGTTCTGGGAAGGCCATGACCCGACGCAGGGCATGCGCCAGGGCAACGACCGGGGCACGCAGTACCGCTCGGCGATCTACGCCACGACCGACGAACAGCTCGCCGCCGCCCGCGCCTCGCGCGAGGCATTCCAGCCGCGCCTCTCCAAGGCAGGCTACGGCCAGATCACGACCGAGATCGAGCCGGCGGGGCCGTTCTACTGGGCCGAGGATTACCACCAGCAATACCTGCACAAGAACCCGAACGGGTACTGCGGGCTCGGTGGCACCGGCGTCAGCTGCCCGATCGGCACGGGCGCCTGACCGTAGTGAGATGAAGATGGCCGGCGCGGCACGCGCGCCGGTCTCTTGCGTCAGGCGCGATGCGCGCCGTCCGCCAGGCCCCGCACGAAGTCGAGCACGGCCTGCGGGTCCTCGCCCTTCCCGATCCTGTCCACGATGGCCGAACCGACCACGGCGCCGTCCGCGACCTTCGCGATGGCCTCGGAGCTGTCCGGCGTCTTGATGCCGAAGCCGACGATGACCGGCAGGTCCGTCTTCGCCTTGATCCGCTCAACCTCGGGGGCGACGTCGCCCGCCTGCGCCTCGGCCGAGCCGGTGATCCCGGTGATCGACACGTAGTAGACGAAGCCCGACGTGTTGGTGAGCACCTTGGGCAACCGCTTGTCGTCCGTCGTGGGCGTGGCGAGCCGGATGAAGTTCAGCCCCGCCTTCTGCGCCGGGATGCAGAGTTCGTCATCCTCCTCCGGCGGCAGGTCCACCACGATCAGACCGTCGATCCCGGCCGCCTTGGCGTCCTCGAGGAACTTGTCCACGCCGCGCGAATAGATCGGGTTGTAGTAGCCCATCAGCACGATCGGCGTCGTGTCGTCGCCCTTGCGGAACTCGGCCGCCATGTCGAGCGTCTTCTGAAGCGTCATGCCGCCCTCGAGCGCGCGCTGGCCGGCCAGCTGGATCGTCGGGCCGTCGGCCATCGGGTCGGTGAAGGGCACGCCCAGCTCGATGATGTCCACGCCCGCCTCCGGCAGTCCCTTCATCACCTCGAGCGACGTCGCCGCATCCGGGTCCCCGGCCATGATGTAGGCGACGAAGGCTTTCTTTCCCTCGGAGCGGAGAGCGGCGAACTTGGCGTCGATGCGAGTCATGCGGGTGTCCCTTGTTCCGTCACGCCGTCATTGCGGCAAGCGTGCGGGAAAATCAACCGGGATCGCCCCGTGCCTAGCCGCGCCCGATGAAGGGCATCTTGGTCGCCATGATCGTCATGAACTGGACGTTGGCCTCCGGCGGCAGGGTCGCCATGTTCATCACCGCGTCCGCCACGAGCCCCACGTCCATCGAGGGCGGCGGCGCCTCTCCGGCGGCGCGGGCCTTCTCGATTATTCCGTCGAGAAGCTCGGTGCGCGCGTTGCCGATGTCGATCTGTCCGCAGGCGATGTCGAAGGGCCGGCCGTCCAGGCTCAAAGTCCGTGTCAGCCCGGTGACCGCGTGCTTGGTGGTGGTGTAGGTTGCCGACCCCTCTCGCGGCACATGGGCCGAGATCGAGCCGTTGTTGATGATCCGCCCGCCCTGCGGATCCTGGCGCCGCATCTGCCCGAAGGCCGCGCGCGCGGCATAGAACATGCCGTCGAGGTTCACGGCCCGCGCCCGGTGCCAGTCCTCCAGCGAAATCTCGTCGATCGGGGCGGCGGGCGTGAAGATCCCCGCGTTGTTGAAGAGCACGTCGAGCCGCCCGGCCGCCTCGGCGACCTGCGCGACGGCCCCCTCGACCGCCCCCGGGTCGGTCACGTCGCCCGGCAGGACCAGCGCGTTCTCCCGCCCCGCCGCGACCTCTTCAAGCGCGCCCGCGCGCCGCGCGAAGAGCCCCACGGTCCAACCCGCGTCCAGGAACGCTTGGGCACAGGCGCGCCCGATGCCGCCCGAGGCGCCGGTGATCAGGATGCTACTCATCGGCCTTCTCCGCCTCCAGTTTCAGCTTCGCAACCGGCTCCGGCAGGTCGGAGATGCCCAGCCGCGTCTTGGGCCGCGCCAGCGCGTAGCGCGTGCACCAGAAAAGCCGCTCCTCGGCCCGCGTGATCGCGACATAGGCCAGCCGCTTCCACAGCGGCACCCCCGCCTCGCTCCGGCCCATGTAGGCCGCCGCCGACAGGTCCGGGGCGAAGACCTGCACATCGCGCCATTGCGAGCCCTGCGCCTTGTGGATCGTGACCGCCGCCCCGTGCAGGAACGCGGCCCCCATCGTGGCGGCGAAGGGGATGAACGGCTCTTCCTCGTCCGGCATCTCGATCTTCACGATCGAAGCGACCGAGATGTTCGGATCCTCCGCCCCCACGACGTGGACGCGGGAAAAGCCGGGCTTCTTGCCCTCGGCCCGGAAGACCACCTGCGCCCCCTTGATGAGGCCCCGTGCTTCCAGGTCGATGCGCTTCTTGCGGTGCTTGAGCGGAAGCTCGATCCCGTCGCAGATGAGCGGCTCGCCCGACATCAGCCGGTCCCCCGGTGCACCGTGTGCGGCCCGGAAGGCGTGGATCAGCCGGATCCGCGTCTTGTTGCGCCAGACCAGCACCGGCGAGCGCGCCATCATGTCGGAATTGACCTGCGGCGCGATCACCACCCGGTCGTCCTTGCGCGCGGCCTCTTCGACCAGTCGCTCGAATGTCGGAAAATCAACATTTTCATCGCCCAAAGCATGGGCGAGATCGAGGATGAGGTTGTCATCGTCCTGTCTGTGCACCCGGCTCAAGGACATCACGGCAGGTTTCGGCAGACGGTCGAACACCATCTCGCCCGACTGCCCCACAGGGGCGAGCTGCGCGGGGTCGCCGAACAGGACCAGCGTCGGGAAGATCTCCTTCAGATCCTCGAACTGCTTCTCGTCGAGCATCGAGCTTTCGTCGATGAACCCGATGTCCAGCGGATCCTCGCGCCGTTTCCAGCCTGTGATGAAATCCGAGCCCCGCAGACCGGCCGCCGCCAGCGCGCCGGGGATGGATTTCTGCGCCTGGTAGAAGGCATAGGCGCGGTCCAGCGCCGCATCGCTCAGCGCTTCGATCTCGGGCCGATCGGCCTGGCCTGCGAGCCACTCCGCGATCTGCTCGTATTCCGGGTCGTAGACCGGGGTATAGAGAATGCGGTGGATCGTGGTCGCCGGCACGCCCCGGCGGCGCAGAACGCTCGCCGCCTTGTTGGTGGGGGCAAGGATCGCCAGCGTACGCTTGTCCTTGCGCCGCCTACCCTCCCAGTCGCCCGACACGATCTCGACCCCGGCCTCTTCCAACGCCTCGTAGAGCTGGGCCAGGAGCAGCGTCTTGCCGGAGCCCGCCTTGCCGATCACCGCCATGACCTTGGACTTCCCCTCGGCGAGCGGGGTCAGGTGCCCCTCGTCGATATCCACCCCGGCCGCACGCAGCAGCTCGGCCACGCGGTCATGGGCCTCGGCCTGGTCGTCGGACAGTTGAAGTGCGGGAAGAGCCATGCGGCGACCCTATCCCGCGCCGGGCCGACACGCCAGCAGGTTCGGCCCGCGGGCCTTCCCCCGGTCGCGACAATCTGCGACGCTCGGGACGACCCAACGACAGGAGCCGACATGCCCTATTCCGTCCCCTCTTCGCTCACCCTCTCGCAGGCCCAGGCGATCGCCGCGGGCGTCTTCGCCTTCGGCTCCGACAACGGGCTCGCCCCGCTGGCGGCCGTGATCTACGACGCCGGCGGCAACGTCGTGATGGCCTGCCGCCAGGACGGCGCGGGCCCCGCCCGGCTCGCGGTGGCAGGCGCCAAGGGCGCGGGCGCGGCGGGCATGGGCGTGCCCTCGGCCCAGCTCTTCACCATGTTCAAGGACAACCCCGGTTTCTCCGCCGCGATCTCGACCGCCACCTCCGGTGCCTTCGCGGCCCAGCCGGGCGGCGCGCTGATCCTGGGGGATGACGACCAGGTGATGGGCGCGGTCGGCGTCTCGGGTGACACGGGCGACCAGGATGACCGCGCCGCCGTCGCGGGGATCGAGGCAGCGGGCCTCAAGCCCGCGCAAACCTGATCTTCTTCGTTTCATAAATACCTCGGGGGAGCGCGAGGGGGCAGAGCCCCCTCGTCCCCGCGCTGTCCGGCCGCAGGCAGGACGGCGCAAGTCCTGCGCGCGGGCCCTGCCCGCGCACGAAAAAGGCCCCGCCGAACCGGCGGGGCCTCTCCACGTCACGTAAATCCCGTCAGCGCGCCTCGAGCACATCCTCGAGCGTGCGCAGACCGGTGCGCGGCGATTGCACCAGCACCGCCATGTTGCCCGGCTTGTGTTCGTTGCGCAGCATCTTCATGTGCGCCGCGGGGATTTCCTCCCAGGGGAAGACCTCGGACATGCAGGGGTCGATCCGGCGCTCGACCATCAGCTTGTTGGCCGCGGCCGCCTGCTTGAGATGGGCGAAGTGCGAGCCCTGGATGCGCTTCTGGTGCATCCAGACGTAACGCGCGTCCATCGTCAGGTTGTAACCGGTGGTGCCGGCGCAGATCACGACCATGCCGCCCTTCTTCACGACGAAGGTCGAGACCGGGAAGGTCGCCTCGCCGGGGTGTTCGAACACCATGTCGACGTTGTTGCCCTTGCCGGTGATGTCCCAGATCGCCTTGCCGAACTTGCGGACCTCGCCGAACCACTCCTTGTATTCCGGCGTGTTCACCGTGGGCAGCTGCCCCCAGCAATTGAAATCCTTGCGGTTGATGACGCCTTTCGCGCCCAGGCTCATCACGAACTCGCGCTTGTCCTCTTCCGAGATCACGCCGATCGCGTTGGCCCCCGCGGTGTTGATGAGCTGGATCGCGAAGGACCCCAGCCCGCCCGAGGCGCCCCAGACCAGCACGTTCTGGCCGGGCTTAAGCTCATGCGGGTGGTGCCCGAAGAGCATCCGGTAGGCGGTGGCGAGCGTCAGCGTGTAGCACGCGCTTTCCTCCCAGCTCAGGTGCTTGGGGCGCGGCATGAGCTGCTGGGCCTGCACCCGCGTGAACTGCGCGAAGGAGCCGTCCGGCGTCTCGTAGCCCCAGATCCGCTGGGAGGGCGAGAACATCGGGTCGCCGCCGTTGCATTCCTCGTCGTCGCCATCGTCCTGGTTGCAGTGGATCACGACCTCGTCGCCCACCTTCCAGCGCTTCACCTTGTCGCCCACGGCCCAGACGATGCCCGAGGCGTCGGAGCCCGCGATGTGGTAATCGGCGCCGTGGCCGTCGAAGGGCGAGATCGGCACGCCCAGGCCCGCCCAGACGCCGTTGTAGTTCACGCCGGCGGCCATCACGAGCACCAGCACCTCGTGGCTGTCGAGCGCGGGCGTGTCCACCACCTCGACCTCGAAGGACTTGTCGGGCTCGCCGTGACGCTCGCGCCGGATCGCCCAGGCGTACATCTGTTTCGGCACGTAGCCCATCGGGGGGATCTCCCCGATCTCGTAGAGGTCTTTTTCCTCCGCCTCGTAGGCAGCGATGGCGGGCGCGTCGTCGAGAGCCATGTCGGCCTCCTTCCATAAACCACTTCTTGCCGCGATGCAGAATCGCGGGTGCTGATGCAGCATTACGGATGGAAGGGTAACATTGCAACCGTGATTGGTCGAGTTTTGTAATTTTATGTCGTGTCGGATTTCTCCGGGATCGACAGGCCGGGGCACAGATGGCCGATGGAACGCGCGTAATACTCCAGCACGTGACGCTCATCCGGGTTCACGTGGCACCGCCCGTCGCGCTCCTCGATGACACGTCGCACCAGCAGGAGCTCGAGGCCCTGTTCGACCGGGTCGATGTCGGGGGCGCGGGGCATGTGGATCTGGGCGCCGCGCTCACGCATCCCGCGCACCAGCCGGTTGAATCGCTCGCCCACCTCGGCCCGGGTCAGGTTGTCCTCGCGGGTGAAGACCGCCGCCACCACCGGCACCGGCAGCACCGGCACCACGGCCCGGATGCGCGCCATCACCCGGCGGGCGAGCTGCATCGTCGTGCGCTCGCCCAGCATCGGGTGATCGCCCAGGAAGCCGGTCAGCGACAGCGGCTCGCCCACGCTCACGCTGGCATAGCCGAAGCGGCGGAAACGGCCGGTGATGCGCAGGAACAGGTGGGCGATCACGTGGCGCAGGATGTCGAAGATGCGCAGCCGGAACCGCCGCACGCCCGTCTTCCCGGCCGCGAGCAGCATCCGGTCCTCGATCACCCGGTCGTAATTGATCGCCACCGGCACGAAGACCACATCGCGCGACTCGCCCGGCACGAATCCGTCGAGGATGTAGGACATCAGGCCCAGCTTTGGCTCACCCACCGCGCCGGTCAGGCTCAGCCCGCCCTCCGGAAACATGCCCTGCGTCGTGCCGCTCTCGACCGACATGCGGATGTATTGCGCCAGCACCTTGCGGTAGAGCGCGTTGCGGCTCTTGCGCCGGATGAAATAGGCGCCCATCGCCCGGATCAGGCCGGAAAACGGCCAGACCCGCGCCCATTCGCCCACGGCATAGGACAGGTGCGAGCGTTTCCCGGCGAGCCAGGTGACGAGCACGTAATCCATGTTCGACCGGTGGTTCATGACGAAGACCACAGTGGCCTCCGGGTCGATCCCCTCGATCACCTCCGCGTCGATCTGGTCGATCCGGACCCGGTAGAACGCCTTGGAGATGAACCGCGCCACGCGGATCGCGAAGCCGAAGTAGAGGAAGGCCGAGAAGCGCGGAACGATCTCGCGCGCATAGCGGCGGGCCTGTTCGAAGCCCACCTGCTCGGGCACCCCCTCCTCCCGGGCGTGCTGCTGGATCGCCCGCGAGACCTCCGGGTCGTAGATCAGCCGCTGGATCATGTCGTAGCGGCGCGCGATCTTGAACGGCTCGATCGGGCGGGTCAGCCGCGTGTTCAGCCGCGCCACCGCGCGCTCCATCCGCCGCCGGATGAACCAGCGCACGGACGGAAACAGGAAGTGGGACGCGAACGTGACGGCCGCGAAGGCGAGGATCAGGATCAGGGCCCAAAGGGGCAATTCCACCGTGCGGGTCATGGCGCGGACTTTTGCAACCGCCGCGCGCGGCGGCAACTGAATTTGCACATATCCGTGCCGATCGCGTCCCGACTGTGGCTTTCCGTGGTACGCCAAGCCATTCACCAAATGGTTAAAAGTGATGACGTGCGGGAGCGACCCGCCTAAAGTCGAAGCACCCATGACAGGAAACGGGGGACAACATGGCATTTCGCGCGATCAAGGCAGGCTTGGGAGGCGCGATTGCTGCCGCCGCCCTTGCCGCAACCACGCTGCCCGCCGCAGCGCTCGACCGCTGGGTCACGATCGTCAACAACACCGGCTACACGATGGTGCGCTTCTACGCGTCCCACCGCGATGCGAAGACCTGGGAAGAGGATATCCTGGGCACCGACGTCCTGCCGTCGGGCCGGCAGGTGAACATCAACTTCGACGACCGCTCCGGCTATTGCATCTTCGATTTCAAGGCCGTCTTCGACGACGGGGACGAAGTCGAGGTCTGGAACCGCAACATCTGCGAATTGTCGACCTTCACCTTCAACCCGTAAGGCCGAATCGCGCGCGCACGATTGTGACCAGCCAATCGGGGGTTGCGTAATATTATTGCTCTGCGATAAATGCTGCAGTGCAATATAGGACGAGTCACCGATGCCGACCGATCAGCCGACCCGCGACAAACCCTGGTTGTTCCGCACCTATGCGGGGCATTCGACGGCCAAGGCGTCGAACGCGCTCTACCGGGGAAACCTGGCCAAGGGGCAAACCGGGCTGTCGGTCGCTTTCGACCTGCCAACCCAGACCGGGTATGACAGCGACCATGTCCTGGCCAAGGGTGAGGTGGGCAAGGTCGGTGTTCCGGTGGCGCACCTCGGCGACATGCGCACGCTGTTCGAGGATATTCCGCTCGAGCAGATGAATACCTCCATGACGATCAACGCGACCGCCCCCTGGCTGCTCGCGCTTTATATCGCCGTGGCCGAAGAACAGGGCGCCGACATCTCGAAACTGTCGGGCACCGTTCAGAACGACATCATCAAGGAATATCTCTCGCGCGGCACCTATGTCTGCCCGCCGAAACCCAGTTTGCGGATGATTACCGACGTCGCGGCCTATACCCGTGAACACCTGCCGAAATGGAACCCGATGAACGTGTGTTCCTATCACTTGCAGGAAGCCGGCGCGACGCCGGAAGAGGAATTGGCCTTCGCGCTGGCCACCGCCACCGCCGTTCTCGACGACCTCGAGGGCAAGGTGGACGAGGCGGACTTCCCGGCGATGGTCGGGCGTATTTCCTTTTTCGTGAATGCCGGCATCCGGTTCGTCACGGAGATGTGCAAGATGCGCGCCTTCGTCGAATTGTGGGATGAAATCACCGCCGAGCGTTATGGCGTCCAGGACCCGAAATTCCGCCGGTTCCGCTACGGGGTGCAGGTAAACTCGCTCGGCCTGACCGAACAGCAGCCGGAAAACAACGTCTACAGGATTCTCCTGGAAATGCTCGCGGTGACGCTGTCGAAAAAGGCCCGCGCCCGTGCCGTGCAATTGCCGGCCTGGAACGAGGCCCTGGGCCTGCCGCGCCCGTGGGACCAGCAATGGTCGCTCCGGATGCAGCAGATCCTCGCCTTCGAAACCGACCTTCTGGAATACGAAGACCTGTTCGACAACAACCCGGCGGTCGAGGCGAAAGTCGCCGCATTGAAGGACGGCGCGCGCGCCGAGCTTGCCCAGATCGACGCGATGGGCGGCGCGGTGAAGGCCATCGAATACATGAAATCGCGCCTCGTGGAATCCAACGCCGCGCGTATTTCCAAAATCGAGAATTCCGAAACCACCGTCGTGGGCGTGAATAAATGGACCGAGGCCGCGCCTTCGCCGCTCACCTCCGGACCCGAGGCGATCATGGTGGCCGACCCGGACGCGGAAGCCGACCAGATCGACCGCCTGAACGCCTGGCGCGAAAGCCGTGACGAGGCAGCCGTGCAGGCCGCGCTGGAAGAACTGCGCGCCGCCGCGCGCTCGGGCCAGAACGTGATGCCCGCCTCCATCAAGGCCGCCAAGGCCGGGGCCACGACAGGCGAATGGGGCGACGCCGTGCGCGCCGAATTCGGCCAGTATCGCGGCCCCACCGGCGTGTCGAAGAACCCGTCGAACCGCACCGAGGGGCTCGACGATATTCGCGACCGCGTGGCCGCTGTTTCGACCGCCCTGGGCGGCAAACTGAAATTCCTCGTGGGCAAACCGGGCCTCGACGGCCATTCGAACGGAGCCGAACAGATCGCCGCGCGCGCCCGCGATTGCGGCATGGATATTACCTATGACGGTATTCGCCTGACGCCCGAGGAAATCGTGACCTCGGCCCTCGAAACCGGCGCGCATGTCGTCGGCCTTTCGATCCTGTCGGGCTCCCATGTGCCCCTGATCGAGGACCTCATGACCCGTATGCGCGAGGCGGGATTGGGCCACGTGCCCGTCGTCGCCGGCGGCATCATTCCCGAGGCCGACGCCGAGCGCCTGCGCGCGATGGGCGTGGCGAAGGTGTATACGCCGAAGGACTTCGAATTGAACGTGATCATGGACGATATCGTCACGCTGGTCGATCCGAAGGCGCGCGCCGCGAATAACCAACTGGACCATTTCCAGGTCTGAATTTCGCGTCCGTTAACCGGAAGGATAACCGGTATTGTGGCGCGCGCTTTTTGAGTCTAATTTCGGGATGTTTATTCGACATGATTGTCGCTTTAATCTCGAAAAAGGACCACTCACATGAAAGTCAATCTCAAGGGCATGAGCCGCAAGGAGTTGGAAAAACTCCGGGCCGATGTCGACAAGGCGCTGGCACGTGTCGGCGAAGAAGAAATGAAGGCCGCGCGGATCGCGGCCGAGAAAGCCGCGAAATCCTACGGCTATTCTCTCGAGGATCTCGCCGAAGTGCAGGCCGGCCGCAAGGCGCCGCGCAAGGCCGCGAAATCCGGCGACGGCCGCGCAAAAGTCGCACCGAAATACCGCAACCCGGACGACGAGAGCATGACCTGGACCGGCCGTGGCCGGAAACCGAAATGGGTCGTGGCATTCCTGGAAAACGGCGGCTCGCTCGACGATATCCGGATCTGAATTCCCGCGCTGCGCCGGGATTGCGTGACCCTCGGGGCGGCGATTTCCAACCAGAATACCGAATGAACCGGGCCCGCGGAATCTTCGCGGGCCCGGCGGGTTTCCATTCGCGGAGCGGTCCGTATGATCGCGCACGCATTGTTACGGGAGACGAGAATGAAGACGCGCAAACTGGGCCAGACCGGCATCGACGTATCCGCCATCGCACTGGGCTGCATGAGCTTCGTGGGCTTTTACGGCAAGTCCAGCCGGGACGAGGCCTTCGCCACACTCGACGCGGCCCGCGACGCGGGCATCACCTTTCTCGACACCTCCGACATGTACGGCAAGGGGCTATCGGAAGAGATGATCGGCGAATGGCAGAAGGATCGCGGCCATCGCTTCCAGATCGCCACCAAGGGCGGCATCGTCGCGGGCGCCCCGCGCGGCACCGCCGACAATTCCGCGCCCTACCTGCGCGAACATCTCGAAGGCTCGCTCGAGCGGCTCGGGGTCGACAGCGTGGAACTCTACTACGTTCACCGCCGCGAATTTCCCCGCCCGATCGAGGAGGTTGCCGAAACGCTTGAAGGGTTCCGGCAGGAAGGCCTGATCAAGGGCTTCGGCTTCTCCGAGATCTCGCCGGCCGCGCTGCGCCGCGCCGCAAGCGTCGCCCCGGTGGCCGCGGTCCAGAACGAGTATTCCCTCTGGACCCGCCTCCCCGATCTCGGCCTCGTCCAGACCGCGAAGGAACTGGGCACCACCTTCGTCCCCTTCTCGCCCCTCGGGCGCGGCATCCTGAGCGACCACGACCTCGATCCCGCCGCGTTCGGCGACACCGATTTCCGCAAGAACAATCCCCGCTTCATCGAGCCGAATTTCGACTTCAACATGGAGCACGTGCGCGCGCTGCGCACCTTCGCGCGGGATCGTGGCTGGACCACCTCGGCCGTGGCGCTGGCCTGGACGCTGCACCAGGGCGATCACATCGTCCCGATCCCCGGCACGCGCAACCCGGCGCACCTGATGGAATGGGCGGACGCGGACGAGATCATCTTCACCGAATCCGACCGCGCCGCGCTGGCCGACATCATGCCGGTGGGATGGGCCCACGGCGACCGCTACTCGGACGCGCAGATCGTCGGGATCGAACGCTACTGCTGAAGACCGGGGTCGCCGAGGGGCGCCGCCCCTCGGCCCGCCGGGGCGGGCCTCACCCCGGGATATTTCCGGACCGGAGAAGAGGCAGGTCGCGCCTCAGGCTTCGTGCTTGAGAAGCAGGATGATCGCGACCGCGGTGATGACGAGCCCCAGGAGCGCACGCGGATCCGGCAGTCCGTGGCCGAAGGCCAGTTCCCACAGGATCACCCAGCCGGGCGTGAGGTAGGTATAGGCCATGACCTTGGCCCCCGGCAGACGCAGGGTGGCGAAGTTCAGAAGCACGAAGGTCAGGGCCGAGGCACCGATCGCGAGATAGGCCAGCGCGATCCAGAAGATCGGGGGCAGCGTCGCGAAATCGACCGCGCGCAACTCGGGCCAGCTGTAGAGCGCGAGCACCACGGCCCCCGCGCCCAGCACGAAGAAAGAGGCCGAGACGGCGCTTTCCCCGCGGCTGAACTTGCGCATGAGCGGCACGTAGAGGGAATGTGACACGCAGCCCAGGAAATAGATCGCCTCGCCCCGCCCGATCTGGAACGCGGCGAGCCGCGCGGGGTCGCCCCGGAAGATCACCCAGAGCGCGCCGATGGCCCCGAGCGCGAGCGCCAGCGCGATGCGCTTCGTCGTCACCTGGCGCAGGAGCACCCACGAAAAGCCCGCCGTCATCAGCGGCACCAGCGTGAAGACCGAAGAGGCCGAGACCGGCACCGCAGTCTTCAGCCCCTCGAACATCAGCGCGAAGTAGCTGCCGAAGATCGCGCCCAGCACCAGCCAGCGCCACGGCGCGCGCGCATCGCGCGCCCGGATCGAACCGGTGGCGAACCCCACGGCCCCCAGGATCAGCGCGGCCAAAAAGAAGCGCAGCGCCTGGTAGGCGACCGGATCGACCAGGTTGGCCGTCAGCGCACCCAGCGTGAAGGACCCTGCCACGATGCCGGAAAAGGCCAGCATCGCGCCGTGACCCTTGAGCGCCTCCGCGCCCCCGAACCTTTCACTCATTCACAATCCCTCAACGCGGTCTTCAGATGCGCGGTCAGAGCCTGCACCTTGGCGGTGCGGTGCAGGTCGACATGGGTCACGAGCCAGAGCTTCGCGGCCCATTCGTCACGCGGTGGCAGGACCTGCACCAGGTCGTCGCCCGCCTCGCCAACCGGCGAGAAACCCAGGCCGACCCCCGCGCGCAGCGCCTCGAAATGGCTGAGGTCGTCGTTGGCGCGGAACACGATGCGCGCCCGGTCCACGTGCTGGATGATCCAGCGCAGCGCCGGGGCGCCGATGTTCTCGTCGTCCGGACCGATGAAGTCGTGTTCCAACACGTCCGCCTCGGTCGGCATCCCGCGCCGCTCGATATAGGATTTCGAGGCATAGAGCGCGGTGTCGAGGGTCGCGAGCGCCTGCACCACGTTGTCGAGCTCCTTGGGCGGGCTGCCCGCCCGGATCGCCACGTGCGCTTCGCCGTATTCCAGCCGGAACAGGCGGCGCCCGGTGCGGTAGACGAGCCGCACGTCCGGGTGCTCGGACTGGAAATCGGCAAGCACCGGCATCAGGCGGCGCGTGAAGGACGCCAGCGTGGTCACGACCAGCTCGCCCTGCACCGCGTTGCCCTGCCCCGACAGCCGCGCGGCAAGCTGCGCGAACTGGTCGTCGGTCGCCTGCGCGACACGGGCCAGGTCCTCGCCCGCCTCGGTCGGGGTGTAGCCGCGCGCATGGCGCTGGAACAGCTTCACGCCGAGCCGCGCCTCGAGCGCGTCGATGTGGCGGATGACCGTGGCGTGATGGACGCCCAGCGCCTGCGCGGCCCCGGACACCGTGCCGTGGCGCACCACCTCGAAGGCGGTGCGCAGCCCGTCCCAATCCTGCATGACTACTCCTGTGCGGACGTGAACAATTCGATCGCAGACAACCATGCGCGGTGCGGAACCGCAAGGGCACGTCGGCCTAGCCGCCCTCCGCCAGCGCGGCCAGCAGGGCGTCGCGATCCTGCCGGTAGCCGGTCGCGCTTTCGAGCACCCAGTCGTGGAAGGCGCGATGCAAGCGCCCCTGCGGCGCGTCGGGGGCGTGGATCAGGCGGTAGGCATAATGGGTCGTGACCCGGCGCGCCGGTCCGAACGGCAGGACGAGCCGCCCCGCCCGGAGCGCGTGGAAAGCCTCGACCAGCCCGGCCATCACGAGCCCTTGCCCCGCGATCGCCCCCTGCAGGCCCGAGCCGGTGCGCGAAAACCGCACGCCGTGGGTCAACGTGGCCGGATCGACACCGAAGGTGCGCCCCCAGCCGTCGAAGCCCACCCAGCCCGGATCGCCGGTCCGGTTCATCACGTGGATGAGCGGCACGCCGGTGAGATCGCCGCGCCCCGGATGCAGATCGTGGCGACGGGCGAAATCCGGCGCGCAGACCGGTTGCACGCTGTCGCCGAACAGGCGGTGCGCGGACACGCCCTCTCCCGGCGCCCGGCCATAGCGGATCGCGAAATCCAGCGTGTCGGAGGGAAACGCCACGTCCCGGTTCGTGGCGTCGAGCCGCAGGTCGGCGGCCGGATGCGCCGCGCTGAACCCCGCGAGCACCCAGGAGAACCAGTTCTCGGCGAAGGACTCGGGCATCGTCACCCGGATCGGGCGCGCCGGCTGGTCGGCCCTGAGCCGCTCGAGCCCGTCGGCGATCGCGGCGAAGCCGGTATTCAGCACCGGCAGGACCTGCCGCGCCTCGGCGGTGGGCGCCGCACCCGCCGAGGTGCGCGTGAAAAGCGGGCGGCCGAGGTAATCTTCCAGCACCCGCACGCGCTGCCCCACGGCCGCCGGCGTCACCCCGAGCTCCCCGGCCGCGGCCGAGAAGCTGCCCAGCCGCAATGTCGCCTCGAGCGCGCGCAATCCGTTCAGGTGCGAAAGCTTCATGTCCCGAGGCTAAAGCTTTCCTTTAGCCGGCCCAAACAAAATCAGCCGTGCGTGGGGCGCCGCGCCGCCCCGATACTCGGGGTGAAGTGAAAGGAGGACGGCATGTACATGCTCTACTGGGAAGTGATGGCGGGGTCGATCGTGGTGCAGGCGGCGCTCGAAACCATCGGTGCGGATTACGGCACGCGTTACGTCGACATGGGGGCCGACGAACACCGCGAGCCGCCCTTCCTCTTCCTGAGCCCCGCGGGCCGGGTTCCCGCGCTGACGCTGCCCGACGGGGAAACCGTGGGCGAGACGGCGGCGATCCTGACGCTCCTCGGCGAACGCCACCCGGACAGCGGCATCGCCCCCAACCCCGGCGAACCGGACCGCGGTGCCTTCCTGTTCTGGCTCAGCGTCATGGCCACGGCGGGCTACGTCACCTCGAGCCGCGTGGGCCACCCGGAACGGTTCGCCCGCGACGACGCGGCCATCGCTCAGGTCAAGGACCAGGGGGACCGTGATTTCCTCGACTTCTTTGATCTTCTGGAACGCAACATCGGGGGCACCCTGTACTTCCTGCCCCGCGGGCTGACCGCGCTCGACTTCTACGCGGCGATGCTGGCCGAGTGGGTCTCGGACCGCGACGCGCTCATGGCCGGGCGCCCGGCGCTGGCGCGGCTGTGCGACGCGGTGCGCGACACGCCGGCCTATTCCCGGGCGTTGCAGGCGCACGCGGTTCCGGCCGACGTCTGAGCCGAAATGCTTCCCCGGGACCGCGCGCCGCGCTAGCGTTGCGCATCCCGCGGGAGGCGCCATGAAAGTCACCACCAACACCCCCGATCTGCTGATCGTCGACGACCGGCCGCTCTTCATCGGGATCATGCTGATCCTGTTCATCCTCCTCTTCGTGGGGGTGGGCCTCGGGCTGGTCTTCTCGGGCGAGCCGCTGGGTCTTGTCTTCGCGCTGATGGGCGGCGGCCTTGGCGCCGGCGCCTTCATCGTCTTCGTGCGCCGGGTGCAGGTCGTGTTTCACCGGCCCGAGGGCTACGTCGAGATCCGGCGCAAGAACGCCTTTCGCGCCCGCAAGGTCCGCCATGCGCTGGACGAGATCGATCGCGCCGAGGTGGAGAGCAGCCGCACATCGGAAGGCGCCACCACCTACCGCACCGTGCTGGTGATCGAAGCGGGCCAGAGCGTGGGGCGCCACCCGCTGACCTTCGCCTATTCGTCGGGGTCCGGGCATCGGCGGGTCGCGGAGGCGATCAACGCGTGGCTATCGGGACCGCACCCGGGCTGAACGCTGGCCAATCGCGCCCCGGCAGGGCAGAAACGGGGCGGAAACGAGCAACGGGGCGGCGATGCGCATCGCGACATGCACGGAGACGAGGCTGGTCATCGAACACCGGCCGCGCAGCCTGATGCTGCTGCTGGCCGCGCTGGCTGGCGTGGCGCTGGTTCTCGCCACCGACCTCGCGATCGGCGGCAGCGGCTGGGCGGTCGTGTTCTTCGCCGCGGGCCTCGCGCTCGCCGTTCTGGTGCACGAGGACTTCCGCGCCCACACCACCGTTACGCTGGACCGCGAGACGGGCAAGGCCTCCATCCTGTGGCTCGACGGCGCGGGTGTCACGCACCGCACCCTGCCCTTGTCGCAGGTGACGAAGGCCGGGGTCCAGACCATCCGTTCACACGACGGTCCGCCGATCCGGCGCACGGTCCTCACCACGCCTGAACGTAGCTACCCGCTGACGCGCGATTTCCTCTCGGCCCCCGCGCCCGAGCGCGTGGCCCATCGCATCAACGACTGGCTTTCGGGGAAAAGCGCCTGACCGGGTGATCGTCGCGCCCGCCTGCGCGCGTCCATTCCTCTTCCAGCGCCGCGCGTTCGGCGTTGACCAGGTCGGCCACGTCGGTGATGCGCGTGCCGCCTTGGCGCATGTGGTCCATCAGCCGGTGGGAATGAATGATCACCGGGCGCGCATCCCCCGGCTCCCACGCGTCGAGCAGCGTCACCCGGCGCAGGTTGAACTCCGGCGGTAATACGTAGAACCGCAGGTCGCTCTCCCACAGAAGGTCCTTGAGCACCGGTTGGTCACGGTAGAGCCCCGCGGCCGCGTAACGGCGCACCCACTCTGCAAGGAACGCGTCCATCGCGCCGGAACGGCGGTAGAGGATCACCCCGGAATTGAGCTGGGGGAAGGCATAGGGCGTCTCCACCGCGTGCCCGGCCCGGATCAGCGGCGTCATGCGGCGCACCTCGTGGGCCATCGCGAGGTCGAAGCGCTCGAGAATCCCCCAGACATCGCCCAGCGGGTTCACGATCAGAGTGTCGCAGTCGAGGAAAAGCGTGCGCTCGAAGCGGGTCAGCGCAAGGCAATCGAGCTTCGAGCGGTCGTGCGGCTCGGTGATGAGATGAACCGCGTCGAACAGGCCTTCCGGCACGCCACCGGGAGTGTCGGTGAAAAGATCGACGGGCAGGTCCGGCTCGACCTCGCGGAGCGAGCGCGCCGAGGCCACCGCCAGATCGCGGTAGTCGGCGCCGGTGGCCACGTATATGACGCCTTTCTCCATGTTCCGGATGAGCGCATGAAACCCGGCATCGCGCAAGCTGCGGGGCGCTCGGCGCATCCGCCCCCCGGCGCATCGCCCCCGGACCCGGGCCATAGGGCTCGAAAGCCTTGACTCGCCTGCCCGCGCCGCTTATTGCCCGATCCAAATTCCGGAAGTCGAAAGCTTCCGGTCCCATGGCTTTTGCCGGGATCGCCCTCCGTCAGCGCGTTGCGCCCACGGGGGCGCTACTGGTTTGGCCTTGGTCCCCACCGCGCGCACCCCTATCTGGGGGTCAAACCAACGGCGAAAGGAGCCGCAATGTTTGAGAGCCTTTCAGATCGCCTGTCCGGTGTCTTCGACCGGCTGACGAAGCAGGGTGCGCTGTCGGAGGATGACGTCAAGACCGCGCTGCGCGAAGTGCGCGTCGCGCTTCTGGAAGCGGACGTGTCGCTCCCGGTCGCGCGCGACTTCGTCAAGCGGGTGCAGGAAAAGGCCACCGGCCAGGCGGTGACCAAGTCGGTCACGCCGGGCCAGCAGGTGGTCAAGATCGTGCACGACGAACTGGTCGCCACGCTCACCGGCGACGAGGATCCGGGCAAGCTCAAGATCGACAACCCGCCCGCGCCGATCCTGATGGTCGGCCTGCAGGGCGGCGGCAAGACGACGACGACCGCGAAGCTCGCCAAGCGCCTGAAGGACCGCGAGGGCAAGCGCGTGCTCATGGCCTCGCTCGACGTCTACCGTCCGGCGGCCATGCACCAGCTCGAGGTGCTGGGCAACCAGATCGGCGTCGACACGCTCCCCATCGTCGAAGGCCAGAAGCCCGTCGACATCGCCAAGCGCGCCAAGCAGCAGGCGACGATGGGCGGCTACGACGTCTACATGCTCGACACCGCCGGTCGGCTCCACATCGACGAAGTCCTGATGGACGAGGTCGAGCAGGTCCGCAACGCCGTCACCCCGCGTGAAACCCTGCTCGTGGTCGACGGCCTCACCGGCCAGGTCGCGGTCGAGGTGGCGCAGGAATTCGACGACAAGGTCGGCATCTCCGGCGTCGTGCTCACCCGGATGGACGGCGACGGGCGCGGCGGCGCCGCGCTGTCCATGCGCGCCGTGACCGGCAAGCCGATCCGTTTCGTGGGCGTGGGCGAAAAGACCGACGCGCTCGAAACCTTCGAGCCCGACCGGATCGCCGGCCGCATCCTCGGCATGGGCGACATCGTCGCGCTCGTGGAAAAGGCGCAGGACACGATCGAGGCCGAGCAGGCCGAGAAGATGATGCGCCGGTTCCAGAAGGGTCAGTTCTCGATGAACGACCTCAAGAGCCAGTTCGAGCAGATGATCAAGATGGGCGGCATGGAGAACGTGCTCGGCATGCTGCCGGGCATGGGCAAGGCCGCCAAGGGCCTGTCGGCCGCCGGCATGGACGACAAGATGCTGCGCCAGCACATCGCGCTCATCAACTCGATGACCAAGCGCGAGCGCCGCAATCCCCAGATCCTGCAGGCCAGCCGCAAGAAGCGCATCGCCAAGGGCGCGGGTATGGAAGTGTCCGACCTGAACAAGCTTCTCAAGATGCACCGGCAGATGTCGGACATGATGAAGAAGCTCGGCAAGATGGGCAAAGGCGGCATGCTCAAGAATGCGATGAAGTCGATGTTCGGCAAGGATGTCTCGGACGCCGACATGCAGGACAGCGCGAAGATGCAGGAAGCCGCCAAGATGCTGCAACAGCAGGCGACCTACCCGGGCGGGGGCAACCTGCCGGGGCTGGGCGGCCAGCACCTTCCCTCCGACCTGTCGGGCTTCGGGAAGAAGAAGTAAGTGACGACCGGGACCGCATATCCCTGGGAGCAGCCGATCCCCGGCCCGGCCGCGGACTTCGCCGCGACCCTGCGCGACCGCCTGCCGGTGCTGACCACCGCACGGCTCACGCTGCGCCCCCTCGCGCTCGAGGATTTCGACGACTACGCCCGCATCCTCACGACCGAGCGCGCGCGCTACATGGACGGACCCGACACGCGGGTCGAGGCCTGGGCGGACTTCACCGGCGCGGTCGCCAACTGGCTCCTGCGCGGCCACGGCCCCTTCGCCGTGACGCTGAGCGCGACCGGCGAAACGCTGGGCTACGTGACCGTGCAGATGGAAGCGGGCGACCAGGAGCCAGAGTTGGGCTTCTTCTTCCATGCCGAGGCCGAGGGGAACGGTTACGCCTTCGAAGCCGCCGAGGCCGCGCGCGACTACGCGCTCGACGTGGCCGGCCTCACCCGGCTGGTGAGCTACACCGACCCGGACAACGCCCGCGCCGCGCGGCTGGCCGAACGGCTGGGCGCGTTCCGCGACGACCTGGCCGAAGCCCGGTTCGACGATCCCGTGGCCGTCTACCGTCACGCCCCGACCGGCGGCGATGGCGGGATGGAGGCCTACGCATGACCAGCACCGTTCACGCCGAAGCAAGACAGGGGGCCTTCGCGCCATGACCACCGATGTCACCGCCCGCGCGGCCGAGCTCCTGCAGGAGCACCGCGCCTCCATCGACCGGCTCGACGCGATCCTCGTCTACACGCTGGGCGAGCGGTTCAAGCACACCCAGGCCGTGGGGAAACTCAAGGCCGAACACGACCTTCCACCGTCCGATCCGGCCCGCGAGGCCACCCAGATCGCGCGGCTCGAAGATCTGGCACGCCGGGCCGATCTGGACCCGGAATTCGCCAAGGCTTTCCTGAACTTCATCATTCAGGAAGTCATCCAGCACCACGAAAAACACCAGGAATCAGGGGCTTGACCCCTTCCATAGCTAAGCTCAGGAGACATCAATCATGGCTATGAAAATTCGCCTCGCCCGTGGCGGCACCAAGAAGCGCCCCTTCTACCGCATCGTCGCCGCCGACTCGCGCATGCCGCGTGACGGCCGCTTCCTCGAGAAGCTGGGCACCTACAACCCGCTGCTGCCGAAGGACTCGGAAGACCGCGTGAAGATCGACCTCGACGCCGTCAAGGTCTGGCTCGACAAGGGCGCCCAGCCCACCGACCGCGTGGCCCGCATGCTCGAGGCCGCCGGCGTGCTCGACAAGAAAGAGCGCAACAACCCGAACAAGGGCACCCCGGGCAAGAAAGCCCAGGAGCGCGCCGAGGAGAAAGCCGCGAAGGCCGCCGAAGCCGCCGCGCCCGCCGAAGAGCCGGCTGCCGAGGAAACCGCGGAGTAAGCCGCGCTTTCCCTTGGAAAATATCAGGGCGCGGGGTTACATGGCCCCGCGCCTTTTTCGTCTGGAAGGGAGCCGTCTGTCGTGAGCGAGGACCGCATCTGCGTCGGAGCCTTCGCCGGATCCTTCGGGGTTCACGGCGAGGTGCGCCTGAAATCCTTCTGTGCCGAACCGGAAGACATCGGCACCTATGGCCCGCTGTGGACCGAGGACGGGACACGCAGCTTCACCGTCGCCGTCACCCGCGCGATCAAGAACGGATTCGCGGCCGATGTCGAAGAAGTCGCCACCAAGGAAGAGGCCGACGCGCTGAAGGGCGTGCGCCTCTATGCCGACCGGGACGCGCTGCCGTCGCTGCCGGATGACGAATTCTACCACGCCGACCTGATCGGGCTGAAGGTCATGGACACCGGCGGCGTGGAGCGCGGCCGGGTCAGCGCCGTGCACAACCACGGCGCGGGCGACCTGATCGAGGTCACGGGCCCCGGTTTCAAGACCCCGGCGCTCATCCCCTTCACGCTGGTCAACGTGCCCACGGTCGACCTGGGCGCCGGGCTGGTGGTGATCGACCCGCCGGAGGGGGCGCTGCCGGAATGACCCGCGTGATCGTCCATGCCGGCTACCACAAGACCGGCACGACGAGCCTGCAGGATTTCATGGCCGCCAACCGCACCGCGCTCGCCCCCCACTTCGCCTATTATGGCAAGGCCGATTTTCGCGGCGCGGGCGCCGACGCGCGCATCTATGCCCAGCGGCCCTACCCCTGGCGGCTGGCCCGGTTCCGGCTGAGCCTGCGCCGGTTCCTGGCCGCCATCCCCGAGGACGACCTGATCGTCCTGTCGCGTGAAACCTTCTCCGGCGGGATGCCGGGGCACCGGCGCCTCGGGGGGGCGCTCATGACCTCCTATTTCGGCCCCGCGCTCAAGCTCGCCCGCGTCATCATCGCGGAGCTGCGGCGCCGTTTCGGCCGGGACGTCGAGATCGTGTTCTTCTACACCACCCGCGCGCGCGAGGACTGGATCCGCTCGGCTCACGGCCACCTGCTGCGCTCGATCCGGCTCACGGACGATTACGACACGTTCCGCACCCGTTTCCCCGCCCTCGCGAGCCCCGCGGAGGAAGCCCGGCGCATGCGCGGCGCACTGGCACCGGTCCCGGTCGTCACGGCCGCGTTGGAGGACTGGCGCGACCACCGCGAAGGGCCGGCCGGCGCGCTTCTTGATCTCGCCGGCATCCCGACCGACCTGCGCGCAGGGCTCACCCCGGCGGGGCGCGCCAACGCGGGGCAATCCCGGGACCTGCGCGCGGCGTTCCTCGACCTCAACCGGCAGGACATGCCCAAGGCCGAACTGCGCGCGCGCAAGGCCGCGCTCGTCGCGGAAGGGCCGTCATGAGGATAGACCCCTACAGCCGCGCGGGCCTCGCGCTCATCTTCGGGCCGCTCTACCTGGGCCCGGTACTGGCCGGTTGGGCGCGGCTGTCGCCGGTCACGCTGCCGGTCTTCGCGCTCGCTTTCCTCCTTTTCATCGCCGCCACGCGCCGGCCCAACCTCAATGAGGCATCGGGCGTCGCCGCGCTGGTCCTGATGGCGCTGGTGCAATGCGCGCTGGTCGCGGCCTGCTTCGCGGCGGGCGTGGCCCTCGCGCTTCTGACCGGTCCCATCGCCCTGCCCCTCTGGGTCCCCGTCGCGCTCACGGCGCTGGCCGCCGTCTTTGGCGCGCTCCGGTATTCGGACAAGGCCGAGATGGATGTCTTCCTCGACAGCGCGATCCGCGAACTGGAAGTCCAGAACCGGCGCCGTCCGACCGACTGGGCGGACATCCACCCGACCCCGGCACGCAAGGTCGAAGCCGCCACCCGCCAGGCCCTCGCCGACCTTCGCGCCCTTCCCGACGACGCCGCAGAAGACCGCATCGACGCGATCCTCGACACGCTCGGGGACGTGGTCGGGGCCCGTGCCTTTGACCCGCTCTACGATGCCGTGGTCGAAACCGAAGCGACCGACCCGCCCCTCGAACGGGCCCTCCTGCGCTTCGTCGCGCGCCCCGAGCTCCGCGACAGGCTGATCGAACGGGGCGAGGCCGGCATGGCGCCGACCCTCCTCCTGAACGCACAGGCGCCGGAGACCCGCGCCGCCGCGCGCCGGCTTGTGGGCGTGCTGATCGACGCGGGCGCGCCCGCCGAACAGCTGCCGGACCCCGCCTGGCTCACCGACCTGCACGCGGCGCATCCGGACGAAGGCTACGACACGCTCGCCCGCCGCGTGACCCATGCGGGCTGACACGCGGGCTTCCCAAGCCGCGCGGGCCGCGCTATGCCGCGCGCCATGACTGACAAACCCAAATCCCACGGCCGGCTCGCCATGCGGCCCACGCTCCAGCCGCGCTCGCTCATGGACGCGCCGGAGCTGCGCGGATCGTGGGTCGCCAAGGTGATCACCCTCTTTCCCGAGGCCTTCCCGGGCGTGCTGGGCGAAAGCCTCACGGGCCGGGCGCTGAAGCACGGGGCCTGGCGGCTCGAGACCATCGACCTGCGCCCCTTCGGCGAGGGCAAGCATCGCAACGTGGACGACACGCCTGCGGGCGGTGGCGCCGGAATGGTGCTGCGCGCCGACGTGCTGTCACGCGCGCTCGACCGTGCCGCCGAGGGCACGCCCGCCGACCGTGCGCGCTGGCCGGTCGTCTACCTCTCGCCGCGCGGCCGCCGCTTCGACCAGGCGACCGCACGCCGCTGGTCCCGGGCCGAGGGCATCACCATGCTCTGCGGCCGCTTCGAAGGCGTCGACGAGCGGGTGCTCGAGGAATACGGGATCGAGGAAGTCAGCCTCGGCGACTTCGTCCTCACGGGGGGCGAGATCGCGGCGCAGGCGATGATCGACGCCACCGTCCGCCTGCGCCCCGGCATCCTCGGCAACGCCGCCTCGACCGAGGAGGAAAGCCACGCGAGCGGCCTTCTGGAGCATCCCCAATACACCCGGCCGGCCGAATGGCGCGGGCGCCCGATCCCGCCGGTTCTGCTGTCCGGCAACCACGCCGCGATCGAGCAATGGCGGCGCGAGCAATCCGAGAAGATCACCCGCGAACGCCGCCCCGACCTGTGGAACAAGCACGAAAGCGGCGACTGAACGTTTGCCGAAACGGCCGCCTGCGCTAGGCTGACCGGGACTCAGCCCCGGAGGCCGCATGTCCCGCGCCAAAAGCCAAGACATCACCCTGTATTTCGACAGTTCCAAGTGCGTCCACGCCCGTCGCTGCGTGCTGGGCGCACCGGACGTGTTCCGGCCCGGCACGCCCGGCGGCTGGATGTTCCCCGAACATGCCCGCGCCGCCGAGATCGCGCGCGTGGTCGACAGCTGTCCCTCCGGCGCGCTCAGCTACGTGCGCCATGACGGCGGCATGGGCGAACAGGTCCCGATGGTGAACACGGTGCGCCCGTGGGAAAATGGCCCGAACGAACTGCGCGGCGACATCCGGATCGGGGACGAGGACCCGGCGACCCGCGTGCTCCTGTGCCGCTGCGGGCAGTCGAAGAACAAGCCCTATTGCGACAATTCCCACATCGACGCGGGCTTCACGGCGACCGGGGAACCCCTGGGCGACCCGGACGGCGAGACGCCCGTGGGCGGCGTGATGAAGGTCAAACCGCTGCCCGACGGCCCCCTCGTGATCACCGGCAGCGTCGAGGTGATCGCGGGTTCGGGCCGCCGCCTCGCCGCCGGGGACAGGCACGTGCTCTGCCGCTGCGGCCACTCGAAGAACAAGCCGTTCTGCGACGGAAGCCACGCCGAAGTGGGGTTCGAAGCGCCATGAGCATCGAGATCACCCGCGAAGACGGGGAAACCAAGGGGCGCTACGTCGCCGTGGTGGACGGCCACGAGGCGGAGCTGACTTTCTCGCGCCTCGGGTCCGTGTCGGTGATCGCCGACCACACCGGCGTGCCCGAGGCCCTGAAAGGGCGCGGCGTGGGACAGGCGCTTGTCGAGGCGCTGGTCGCGGACGCCCGGGCGCAGGGCTTCACCATCGTGCCGCTCTGCCCCTTCGTGCGCGCCCAATACGCGCGCCACCCGGAGTGGTCCGACGTCATGAAATAAAGGGCGCAAAGCCGCTCAAAGCACTTGATCGAAACCGAATCTGCACTTATACGCAGCCCGTCCGGCACCCCGATGGGGTGATCGGGTCGTTGTCCAATGCTTTGGCACCCGCGTCTTCGGTGGGCAGGTCGGCGGACAGCGCGACATAAGGAACAGTGTCCTGAACCCTCCGGGGGGCGCGCGCCATTGGGGTAAGACGCGGACCCAGACGAAGACCGGAGCTCTGAGGCGCGAACACCTTCGCGGGACAACCGTGAGCAAAATAGGAGTGGTCCCATGGACCTTATCGCAGAACTGGAAGCCGAGCAGATCGCCGAGCTCGGCAAGTCCATCCCGGACTTCAAGGCGGGCGACACCGTGCGTGTCGGCTACAAGGTGACCGAAGGCACGCGGACCCGCGTGCAGAACTTCGAAGGCGTGTGCATCAGCCGCAAGAACGGCGCGGGCATCGCCGGTTCGTTCACCGTCCGCAAGATTTCCTTCGGTGAAGGCGTGGAACGCGTGTTCCCGCTCTACTCGACCAACATCGAGCACATCGAAGTCGTGCGCCGCGGCCGTGTCCGCCGCGCCAAGCTCTACTACCTGCGCTCGCGTCGCGGCAAATCGGCCCGTATCGCGGAAGACACCACCTACAAGCCGCGCAAAGAAGCCTGAGGAGACGCGAGATGAAAAAGGATACCCATCCCGACTACCACGTCATCGACGTCAAGCTGACCGATGGCACCGTGGTTCAGATGAAATCGACCTGGGGCGCCGAAGGCGACACGCTGTCGCTCGACATCGACCCCTCCGCGCACCCGGCCTGGACCGGCGGGAACTCCCGCCTGATGGACACCGGTGGCCGCGTGTCGCGCTTCAAGAACAAGTATGCCGGCCTCGGCTTCTGATCGAGATCGCATATGTGATGGAAACGCCGCCCCTCGGGGCGGCGTTTTTCGTTTGAATGTTCGAAAAATCCTATTGCGCCCGGCAGGCCAACGCAGGCCCCACGCCTTCCCGCTTGCGCTTCGCGGCGATTGGCAACACTCCTGTTGGCGAACGGGGCGACTGGGGTGAGACCTGAATGGGGCTGAACATCGCAATCGGGCTGAGCGTGCTCGTGGTCGCGGGGCTTCTGTGGCTCCCCCGCCTGCGCCGGCTCGACACCTGGCGCGCGATGATCACGCCGCTGGCCTCGATCATCGGCTCGGGCTTCCTCGTCCTCGGACCGATCCTGGAACATTCCTACGGCGGCTGGGCGCCCCTCGTCATGGCCGCGCTGTGCCTCGCGGCCTGGGGCTTCGGCTCCGCCGTGCGCTTCAACATCGCGCGCATCGCCGAGGATTCGGCGCGCGAGACGACGCGGGCCGAAAACCTGGCCTCCGCGCTCCTGGGCTTCGCGCTCACCATTTCCGTCGCCTATTACCTGAACCTCTTCGGTGCCTTCGCGGTGAACCTCACGCCGGTCGACACGCAGTTCGCCGCCCGGCTCGTGACCACCGCGATCTACCTGTTGATTCTCGGCGTGGGCGTGACCCGCGGCTTCGCGATGCTGGAGGCATTGGAATACGGCTCCGTCACCGTGAAGCTCGCCATCATCGGCGGGCTCTTCGCCGGGCTCGCCCAGTTCAACTGGGTCGCCCTGCGCGCGGGTGATTTCCATGTCGGCACGCCAGAGGTCAGCGGTTGGGCCGCGCTCACGCTGGCCTTCGGGCTGGTCGTCACCGTCCAGGGCTTCGAAACCTCGCGCTACCTGGGCGACGAATACGGCGCGCGCACGCGGATCGTGTCGATGCGGTGGGCGCAGCTCCTCGCGAGCCTGATCTACATGATCTACATCCTCTTCGTCGCCTACACCTTCGAACCCGGCGGCGCGGACGTGTCCGAGACCGCGATCATCGACATGATGCGCCAGGTGGCCCCGGTGCTGCCCTACCTCCTCGTGGTGGCCGCGCTTGCCGCGCAATTTTCGGCCGCCGTGGCCGACACGGGCGGCTCCGGCGGGCTCTTCGCAGAGCTCACGCGGCACCACGTGACCGCCCGGCAGGCCTATCTCTTCGTCGGGATCATCGGGCTTGCGCTGACCTGGACCTCGGACGTGTTCGAGATCATCGTCTACGCCTCGCGCGCCTTCGCGGCCTACTACGCGGTGCAGGCCTTCATCGCGGCGCGCGGCGCGACCGGCGCACGCCGCTGGACCTTCGCCGCCCTGTCTCTTCTCGGCCTCGCCATCGCGATATTCGGGCAACCGGTGGAGTGAGTCTCCTTCCATCTCCCGACCGCACACAATATAGTGTGCGAAAGCGCCAGATAAGGCGCATCATCGGGACAGTTAGGGAACGGGCGTGGCGCATATCATCGTCGTCGGCAACGAAAAGGGCGGGGCTGGGAAGTCGACCGTCTCAATGCATGTGGCCACGGCGCTGGCCCGGCTGGGGCATCGCGTGGGGGTCCTGGACCTCGACCTGCGCCAGCGCACCTTCGGGCGCTACATGGCCAATCGAACCGCCACGATCGAAAAGGAAGGCGTGCCGCTCGCCTCGCCGGTCTATCACGAACTGCCGGAGATCGACCCCGGCACGCTCGAGGACGGTGAGAACCCCTACGACCGCCGCCTGAGCCAGGCGGTGGCCGAGCTCGAGGCCAATTCGGATTTCATCCTGATCGACTGCCCGGGCTCGCACACGCGCCTGAGCCAGGTCGCCCACACGCTGGCCGACACGCTGATCACGCCGCTCAACGACAGTTTCGTCGACTTCGACCTGCTGGCCCACGTGGATGGCGAGACCGGCAAGGTGCTGGGTCCCTCGGTCTACTCCGAGATGGTCTGGAACGCCCGCCAGCTGCGCGCGCAGGCCGGTCTGAAACCGATCGACTGGGTCGTCGTGCGCAACCGGCTGGGCGCGCAGGCGATGCACAACAAGAAGAAGATGGGCGAAGCGCTGGCCAACCTGTCGCGCCGGATCGGGTTCCGCACCGCGCCGGGGTTCAACGAACGCGTCATCTTCCGCGAACTCTTCCCGCGTGGCCTCACGCTTCTCGACCTGCGCGACATCGGCGTGTCCGGCCAGATGAACATCTCGAACGTCGCCGCCCGCCAGGAGCTGCGCGACCTGATGAAAGAGCTAAAGCTCCCCGGCGTCACCGTCGATTTCTGATCCCGGCGCCGGGACCAGCCCGGCCCCGTCGCGCTTGAACCGCGCGACCGTGCGCTGCTTGAACTCGGTGCTCTCCGACCCGACCGCCATGCGCGTCACCGTGAGCCAGTGGCCCTCGATGTCGAGCACGGCGAAGTCGTTCACCTCGCCGCGCAGGCGGCTCGACAGGCTGGTGCCCGCGTGCACCTGGATCGGGCCGGTCCGACCCGCCCGGGTCAGGAACGGGCCGGTGTGCCACATGTGCAGATGGCCCGAGAGCACGACATGGGCGCCCGCCGACGATAACTTTTCCAACATCGGCTCCGCACGGCGCATGGGTTTCTTGTGGCTGGACTTGTCCTGTTCGAACGGGTGGTGCGCCACGACGATGTCGAAGCGCTGCGCGTCCCCCTGCCCCAGGAGCCCGCAGATACGCCGGACCGCGTGCCCGCGCGCCCGGCCGCGTTGCCCTGCGAAACGGTCGACGGTGTTGAGCCCCGCGACCTGGTAGTCGGGCCCCTCGTGGACCGGTTCGAGATCCAGCGCGATATTCTCGCGGTATTTGCGGAAGGGCGCGAGCATCCGGTCCCACGGCTGGTAGAGCGGGATGTCGTGGTTGCCCGGTACCGACAGCCACCGCGCCCCCAGCCCGTCGAGGAACTGACGGGCTGCCGCGAATTCACGGCTGCGCGCCCGTTGGGTCAGGTCGCCCGAGACGACCACCAGGTCGGGATCGGCCGCGCGGATCGCCGCGGACAGCGGGGCCAGCAACTCGGGCCGCGCACGGCCGAAGTGCAGGTCGGACAGGTGGACAAGTCGGCTCATGCCTCAGCGTGCGAAACCGGCTGGATGACGTCCAGCGCATTCTCGTCGATGCGCACCCTGTAGGGGCCGCGCATCGGTTCCTTTTCCCCGTCGCGCACGACAAGCCGCTTGCGCCGGCCGGGGTCGATCACGAAGTCGCGCCCGGTGACGACGCGGAAATCCCGCCCTTCCTGCATCCGGCGGGCGGCAAGCTTCATCGCGTGGCGCACCAGCCCCCATCGGCCCACGTCGTCGGCGATGAAGAGCGCGAGCTGCCCGTCGCGCACCGCGTCGGCCCCCTGCAGCGCGAACCGGTCGAGCTGGTAGGCGGAATTGCCCACGAAGGCGAGCGGCGTGCGCACCGACAGCGGCTTGCCGTCCACCTCCACGCGCATGGTCATCGGGTCGTAGAACTGGACCAGCGCGCGCACCACCGACCAATAGGCCGCCGTGCGCGAACGGCCGAACTGCCGGTAGGTATCCTCGCGCTGCTTCAGGATCGCGGAATAGACGCCGATCGAGGTGTTGTTGAGAAACACGCGGTCGTTGATCCGGCCCACGTGGGCGGGGCGTGAACGGCCCTCGCAGATCACCTCGAGCGCGCCGTCGAGGTCCTCGGGGATGCCCAGCGCACGGGCGAAATAGTTGAAAGTGCCCAACGGAACGACGCCCATCGGGACGCCGGTGCCCGCCAACGCATTGGCCACGCCGCAGACCGTTCCGTCACCGCCCACGGCGACCACGGCGCTCGCCCCCGCGCGCACCGCGCGGCGGGTCAGCTTCTCGACCGACCCGCCCTGTTCATCGACGTGCAGCGTCATGCGCCCGCCAGCAGTGGCGACGTTGCGCACGAGTGCGTTCGTGATGTCCGTGCCTCCATTGCGCCCCGACCGGGTGTTGATCACGGCATGCGTGTTGGCAAGGACAGGGGCGTCGGTCCGAAGCAGCATTGACCCTGACCATGTTGCGACATGTTGCCAGTCTAACCGCCCGGGCCCGCGATGGTTCCCCTATCCGCCCGACTTGGCGAGCAATTCCGCGTTACCACCCGCGGCGGTCGTGTCGACGCACAGGTGGCGCTCGTGAACGGCATGCCCCCGATCGGGCGCCCCGGTGACGAGTGGCAGGATCGGCCCCTCGCGCCGGGCGAGCTGCTTTTCATAGGCGCGCGCCGTGTCGGCATCGCCCCACCAGATCGCGCCGGAGAAGCCGTCGAGCACCGCGAGTGCTTCGGGCTTGAGCGTGCCGGTGAGTTCCACCGCCTCCCCGCCAAGCGCGCGGATCGCCTCGGCCTGCGACTTCGCGGCCTGCGCCCCGGGCCCGAGGCAGAGCACCGGCGGACGGGTCCATTCGGTGAAACGGTTGAGCTCGCCGGTCGGACCCGGCATCAACCGCTCGGCCACGACCCGTTCCTCGAACCCGCCCAGGGCGCGCCCGATCTCCCGGTGGTCGGCTTCGCCGGACCAGCGTGCCCCGACCGGATCGACGGCGGCCCCCGTGAAGCGGGCCAGGTAGTTCGGCCCCCCGGCCTTCGGACCGGTGCCCGAAAGCCCCTCGCCCCCGAAGGGCTGGCTGCCCACGATGGCGCCGATCTGGTTGCGGTTGACATAGGCGTTGCCGACCCGGATCGCCCGGGCCACGTCCTCGACCCGGCTGTCGATACGGGTATGCAGGCCGAAGGTCAGCCCGAAGCCGCGCGCGTTGACGTCGCGGATCACCTGGTCGAGCTTGTCGGCCTTGAAGGTCGCCACGTGAAGCACGGGGCCGAACACCTCGCGCTCCAGGTCGAAGATCCCGCCGACTTCGATCAGCGTCGGGGGGATGAACGTGCCGGTCTCGGGCACCGCGACCTGGTGTCGAATGCGCGCCTTGTGCTCTTCCAGGTAGGCCGCGATCCCGTCGCGCGCCTCTTCGTCGATGACCGGGCCCACGTCGGTGGACAGATGCCAGGGATCGCCCACGCCAAGCTCGTCCATCGCGCCGGTCAGCATCTCGATCAGGGTCTCGGCAACGTCCTCCTGCACGTAAAGGCAGCGCAGGGCCGAGCAGCGTTGACCGGCCGACTGGAAGGCCGAGGCGACGATGTCGCGCACCGCCTGTTCCGGCAGCGCGGTGGAATCCACGATCATCGCGTTCAGCCCGCCGGTCTCCGCGATCAGCGGCGTGCCGGGCTCGAGGTGCTCGGCCATTGCGCGGCGGATGATCTGCGCGGTGTCGGTGGAACCGGTGAAGGCCACGCCGTTCACCCGGGCATCCGAGGTCAGCGCCGCGCCCACCTTGCCGTCGCCGGGCAGGAGCTGCAGCACCTCGCGCGGCACGCCCGCCTCATGCATGAGCCGGACCGCCATCGCGGCGATGAGCGGCGTCTGCTCGGCGGGCTTGGCGATGACCGCGTTGCCGCCCATGAGCGCCGCGGTGATCTGGCCGGTGAAGATCGCCAGCGGGAAGTTCCACGGGCTGATCGCGGCGAAGACCCCGCGCGCCGGGGCGTGGCGCGTCTCGCCCTCGCCCGCGTAGTAGCGCAGGAAGTCGACCGCTTCGCGCAGTTCGCCCACGGCATCCGCCATCGACTTGCCCGCCTCGCGGTGGAGGACAGCGAAGATCGGGCCGAAGTTCTCTTCATAGAGATCGGCGGCGCGGCGCAGCACGTCGGCGCGCTCCTTCGGGGACGCCTTCCACGGCGTCGCGGCCGCAAGCGCACGGTCGACCGTGTCGGAATCCGCCTCGGTCACGCTGGCCACGAGCTCGCCTGTGGCCGGGTTCACCACGTCGCGCGTCGTCCCGGTTCCGTCCCCCGATGCGATGATCGGCGCCGCGTCCGGCGAATGCGTCGCACGGGCCGCGTCGATCCGGGCAAGTTCCGCCTCGTCGGTCAGGTCGAAGCCCTGGGAATTGCGCCGCGGCGCGAAGATCTCGGACGGGCGCGACAGCACCTCGCCGCGCTTCACCTCGCTCACCTGCGTGATCGGGTCGGCGGCGATGGTTTCGGGCGACACGTCCTCGTCGACGATCTGGTTCACGAAGCTGGAGTTCGCGCCGTTCTCCAGAAGCCGGCGCACGAGATAGGCCAACAGATCACGGTGCGCGCCGACCGGCGCGTAGATGCGGCAGCGCGCGTCCTCGTCATCGCGCAGAACGATATCGTAGAGCGACTCGCCCATACCGTGGAGGCGCTGGAATTCGTACTCCACGCCGCGCGCCATGTGACGGATCGCCGACACGGTGTGCGCGTTGTGGGTGGCGAATTGCGGATAGAGCCGGTCGGCATAGCCGATCAGCTTGCGCGCATTCGCGAGGTAGCTCACGTCGGTCGCGGGCTTGGTGGTGAAGAGCGGGAAGCCCGGGTGCCCCTCGACCTGCGCGTGCTTCATCTCGGTGTCCCAGTAGGCGCCTTTCACCAGGCGCACCATCAGCCGCCGGTCGAGCCGGTTGGCGATGTCGTTGAGCCAGTCGATGACGGTGCCGGCCCGCTTGCCGTAGGCCTGAACGACCACGCCGAAGCCGTCCCAGCCGTCGAGCGCATCGTCGTCCAGCACCGCCTCGATCACCTTGAGCGACAGGGCCAGGCGGTCCTGTTCCTCGGCGTCGATGTTGAGCCCGATACCTGCTTTCGCGGCCTGCCGGGTCAGATCGCGCAGCACCGGCACGACCTCGGCCAGCACGCGCTCTTCCTGCGCCACCTCGTAGCGCGGATGCAGCGCCGACAGCTTGACCGAGATGCCGGGGTTGTCCGCGACCGACCCGTGGGTGGCCGCCCCGCCGATCGCCGCGATGGCGTTGGAATAGCTTTCGGCATAGCGGCGCGCGTCACGCGCGGTCATCGCCGCCTCGCCCAGCATGTCGTAGGAATAGGTGTAGCCGCGGGCCTCCTGCCCGCGGGCGCGCTTGAGCGCGGCTTCGATGGTTTCGCCCAGCACGAACTGGCGCCCCATTTCGCGCATCGCCTGCCCCACCGCGACACGGATGACCGGCTCGCCCAGGCGGCGCACCATGCCGCGCAGCGTGCCCGCCAACCCGCGCTGCCCGTCCTCGAGCACCCGGCCCGTGAGCAGCAGCGCCCAGGTCGAGGCGTTGACCAGCGGCGAGGCCGCCTGTCCCACGTGCTTGCCCCAGTCGGACGGCGCGATCTTGTCCTCGATCAGCGCGTCGATGGTTTCCGGGTCCGGCACCCGCAGAAGCGCCTCGGCCAGGCACATCAGCGCCACGCCTTCCTCGGTGGACAGGCCGTATTCGCCAAGGAACTGTTCCATGATGCCGGGCCGCTCGCCGTCACGGATCGAATGGACCAGCGCGACCGCGCGCCGGTGGATCGCGGCGCGGTCGCCAGAGGACAACCCGGCGGCCGCGATCAGCTCGGGGATGATCTCGGCCTCGGGTCGGAACTTGGCCGTTTCGGCGAACGGGGTACGGGTCATGTCACGCATGGGCATCTCCTTTCGTGCAGGATAGCACCACATCGCTGGACATATTGCCCGAGTTTCGCGATCTTGAAGTCGATGTGACTTATTTTGGCTGAAATGATGAGCGATATGGATACGATTGACGCGGTCGACAGGAAAATCCTGTCCGCCCTCACCCAGAACGCGCGCCTGCCGATCGTGGAGCTGGCCCGCCGCGTCGGGTTGTCGAAAACCCCGGTCGCAGCCCGCGTGCGCGCGCTGGAAGAGCGCGGGATCATCCGGGGCTACCGTGCCATCCTCGCCCCCGAAAAGCTCGACCTGTCCCATGTCGCCTATGTCGAGGTGAAGCTCATGGATACCCGGCAGGCGGCCCTGTCGGAGTTCAACGACGCCGCCCGCGCGGTGCCGGAAATCGAGGAATGCTACATGATCGCGGGGGGCTTCGATTATCTCGTGAAAGTGCGCTCCCGCGATATCGCCGACTACCGCCGGGTGCTGGGAGAGACGATCTCGACCCTGCCGCATGTCTCCTCGACCTCCACCTACATCGCGATGGAAGCGGTGGTCGAGCAGAGCTACCTCACCCTGTGAACCTGATCACGTAGTCGGCCCGCCGCGACCGGTCGCGCACCAGCCGCGCGTTCACCAGGTCGTTGGCATGCGCCCGGAAGAGCGCGTCCTCCTCGGGGTGGCCGTGGTCGGTCCACCGCTTGACCAGCCGGCGCTCGAGCTCGTCCTGCGACACGTCGAGCGTCACGGTGACGTCCCACAGGGGCGCGAGGTCCTGCCACGGCGCCTCGTCGAGCAGCAGGTAGTTGCCCTCGACCACGAAGACCCGCGTGTCGGGCGCGATCCGCCCGCCCTCGGGAATGACCGCATCGCGGCCCCGGTCGAAGGCGGGAAAATGCGCCTGCGTGCCCTCGGCCAGCGCGTGCAGGAAGCGGGCGAAGCCGGGCGCGTCGAAGGTCTCCGGTGCGCCCTTTCGCTCCAGGAGCCCAGCCCGGGCGAGCGCGTCGTTGGCCCGGTGAAACCCGTCCAGCGGGATCGCCTGGGCATGCGGGACCTGCCCCGCGATCTCCTGCGCCAACGTCGACTTGCCCGACCCCGGCGCGCCCACGAGGGCGACAAGCATCCGGGCCCGGCCCACGGAGGCCCGGCGCAGGATGTCGGCAAGCTCTGTCGCATCGATCTCGGTCACCGGGGAATGGTGCCGCGCCGCGCGCCCGCGCGCAAGCCACTCGGCCGCGGCCGCCAACGCGGCCGTTTCAACGTGGGATGGCCGGTCTTCGTGTCGACGTCGGGACGTGCCGTCAGTGGGCCGCGGGGGTGCGGGCGTGCAGCCGCTCCAGCACGTCGGCCACGAAGGCCGCGTCCTTCGGCGCCGTCAATGACGGGGCATGGCCGCAATCGTCGTAGACCGTGACCTCCGGTTTCGGACCACGCCGCGTCATCTCGTCCGCGATGTTTTCCGTCAGCAGGTCCGAGGTCAGGCCGCGGATCACGTGGGTCGGTGCGCTGATCCGGTCGTATGTCTCCCACAGCTCCATCGCGCCCCGGTTGGCGTCGAGGATCGCGATGATGCGCGGGTCGTAGTGCAGCGTCAGCCGCCCGTCGCCCCGACGCCGGATCGAGCTTTCGGCCATGCGCCGCCAGAACGGATCGTCCGCCGGGCCGAACGGCAGGTAGACCTCGCGCAGCCACGCCTCCGCCTCGGTCAGCCGGGTGAAGGTCGGCAGGTCGGCGGAATAGGTCACGATCCGGTCGATGGCCGCGTCGGGCACCACCGGGCCGATGTCGTTGATGATGAGCGCCGAGACCCGCTCGGGCGCCACGTCGCCGGCCACGGTCATGCCGATCTGCCCGCCCATCGAGGTGCCCAGCCAGGCCGCCTGCGCCGCGCCGTAATGGTCGAACATCGCCACGGCCATGCGCGCGTAATGGGTGAGCATGTAATCCGCCTCCGGCGCGTCCGACCAGGTCGACAGGCCCCGCCCGATCGTATCCGGACAGACGACGAAGTAACGGTCGGCCAGCGCACGGGCGAGCTCGTCGAAATCGCGCCCGTTGCGTGCCAGCCCGTGCCACATCACCAGCAGCGGGTTCGACGCATCGCCCCATTCCATGACGTGGAGCTCATGGCCGAGAAGCGGGAGGTAGACCGACCGCGCGCTCATTTCGCCGCCCGCCGCTGGATGATCGTGCCCGCGATACCGGCCGGGAAGAAGTAGACCAGCAGGATGAAGATGATGCCGAGCCACAGGAGCCACCGGTCGGGGCTCAGGAGTTCGGGCAGGAGCGGGATCGACGCGGTCGCATCCGCCGCCACCTCCATCAGGTCGCGCAGGTAGTATTGCGCGAGCACCATGAGCGTGGCCCCGATCACCGCGCCCCAGATCGTGCCCATGCCGCCGATCACGACCATCAGCAGGATGTCGATCATGATCGCGAAGCTGAGCGTGGTCTCGGGCCCGGTGTACTTGAGCCAGGTGGCATAGATGGCCCCGGCCAGCGCGGCCGCGATCGCGGCGATCACGAAGACGGCGGTGCGGTAGGCCACGACGCGGTAGCCGATGCCCTCGGCGCGCGCCTCGTTCTCGCGGATCGCCTTTAGCACGGTCCCAAGCGGGCTGCCCACGATGCGCAGGAGCACCCAGAACATCAGCGCACAGGACGCGAAGACGAAGTAATAGGCCGCGATCTTGCCGTTCATGCGCACGCCCGCGATCTTGAGCACCTTGCCCTCGTCGTCGGTCAGAAGCTTGGTCGCGGGCTTGAACACGTCCGGGACCGAGTAGGTGATCCCGTCCTCGCCCCCGGTGAACGTGGACAGCTGGCTTGCGAGCACGAGCGCCACGGTCGCGGTCGCCAACGTGATCATCGCGAAGAAGATCGCCTTCACCCGAAGCGACAGAAGCCCGATCAGGATCGCGATGACGATGGCCACGAGCACGCCGGCGAGCGCGCCGACGATCCAGTAGCCCCAGGTGTTGTCGAGCTGCTTCATCGCGATGGCCACGCCGTAGGCCCCGAAGCCGAAGAACATGGTGTGCGCGAAGCTCACGATCCCGGTGTAGCCGATCAGCAGATCGTAGGAGGCGACCAGCACGATGAACACGGCGATGCGCGCGGCGACCTCGACCTGCCGGACTTCCTGGAAGAAGAACGGCGCGAAGAGCAGGAGCGCCCAGATCGCGAAGGCGATCAGCTTGACGGTTGTGTTGCCTTTCATCGTCCCCTCCTCACTTCACCGCCGGGGCCAGGCCATAGGGCCGCCACAGCAGGATCGCCATCATCAGGAGCATGTTGGAGGCCAGCGCCAGTTTCGGCGCGAGGAAGCCCACGTAGTTCTGCATGAGCGCCACCATGATCGCGCCCAGGAGCGTGCCCTGGATCGAGCCCAGGCCGCCGATGATGACGACGATGAACACGATCACCATCATCTCGGCACCCAGCGCCGGCGTGATCAGCGTCTCGTAGCCCGCCCACATCGCGCCGCCCATCGCGGCGAGCGCGGAGCCCAGCATGAAGACCCCGATGAAAAGCCGGTCGATCTTGAAGCCCAGCGCCTCGACCATCTCGCGGTTCTCGACACCCGCCCGGATCAGAAGCCCGATGCGCGTCTTGTTCAAAAGCAGATAGAGCCCCGCGTAGACGACCGCGCCCACGATGAAGGCGAACAGGCGATAGACCTCGAGCGAGGAGCCGCCCACGATGATCGTGCCCTCGAGGAAGTGGGGACGCGGCACGTTCGTCGGCGTGCCCCCCCAGGTCGCGAGGATCAGCTGCTCGGCCACGATGAGCGCGCCCATCGTGATCAGAATCTGGCGCAGGTGGTCGGAGTAGACGGGTTTCACGATCACCCGCTCGAAGAACCAGCCCAGCGCGGCCCCGAAGACGATGGCCGCCGCGATAGCGAAAACCAGCGCCATGACATTGAGCACGATGCTGTCCGAACCCAGCCAGCCGCCGAAATAGGCCAGGACGCTCGCCGCCACGAAGGCGCCGAAGCTCACGAAGGCCGAGTGGCCGAAGTTCAGCACGTCCATCAGGCCGAAGACGAGGCTGAGGCCCGAGGCCATGAGAAAGAGCATCATCCCCATCGCGAGCCCGGCGACGGTCAGCGTCAGCCACGAGGACGGCGCGCCGATCAGGACGAAGGCGATGATCGCGATCGCGACGGGAAGGAGGAACACGCCCCCGGCCCGCTCGATCATGTTTCCAAGCGTGTTCATGCGCCCTCCATCGACAGGCTGAGAAGCCGGTCCTGCAACGCGGTGTCGGCGGCGAAATCGGCCATCGCGCCGGTGTGAACCACCTGCCCGTCGTCGATCACCGCCATGTCGCGGCCCAGGCTTTTTGCGAATGCGAAGTTCTGCTCGACGAGCAGGATCGTGGTCGTCTCCGAGATCTCCCGGAACGCCTCGCCCATCGCCGAGATGATCGACGGGGCCAGTCCCTTGGTCGGCTCGTCGATCAGGATCAGGTCGCGCGGCTCGATGATCGCGCGGGCGACGGCCAGCATCTGTTTCTGGCCGCCCGAGAGGCTCCAGGCCTGCTTGTCCCAGAATTGTTCCAGCGCCGGGAAGAGCTCGTAGACCCGCTTGAGCCGCGTGTCGTCGAACTTGCCCGATGCGGTGGCGAGCACCATGTTCTCGGCCACCGTGAGGCCACCGAAGATGCCCATGTTCTCCGGCACGAAGGCGATGCCACGGCGCGCGATGTCCGAGGTGTGGAGCGACGAGATGTCCTCGCCCCGAAAGGTTACGGACCCGGCCGGGCGGTCCCACAGGCCCATGATCGACCGCAGGGTCGTCGTCTTGCCCGCGCCGTTTCGGCCCAGGAGGACGAAGACCCCGCCCTCTGGCACGTCGAACGTCACGCCGTGCAGCACGGAATACTGCCCGATCGAGACGTCCATGTTCTTGATGGACAAAAGGCTCATGCCATCTCCCCCGCGTTTCCGAGATAGACGTCGCGCACGACCTGGCTGGACATGACCTCGCCCGGGTCGCCGTCCGCGATGAGTTCGCCGTTGTGGAGCACGATGATCCGGTCGGCCAGCTGGCGCACGACGTCCATCTTGTGCTCGACCAGGAGCACCGTCTTCGACGTGTCGTGCTTGATCTCGGCGATGAGGTCGAGAACGTCGGGCGCATGGTCGAGGCTCATGCCGGCCGTCGGTTCGTCGAACATGTAGATGTCGGGCTCCATCGCCATGAGAAGCGCCACCTCGAGCTTGCGTTGGTCCCCGTGGGGAAGCGCGGCCGCCGGCAGATCCGCCTTGTCTTCCAGCTTGGTGGCCGCAAGGTAGCGTTCGGCACGCGAGCCGAGCTCGGTCAGCTTCGCGACCGGCGTGAAGAAGCGTTTGCCCTCGCCCGCCTGCGCCTGCACGGCGAGCCGGATGTTCTCGAGGACCGAAAGGCGCGGGAACAGGTTGGTGAGCTGGAACGCCCGGCCGACCCCGTGGCGCGCGCGCGCCGAGGCGGGCATGCGCGTCAGGTCCACCCCGTCCTTCATCACGGTCCCCTCGCTCGGCGTGAGCTGCCCGGAGATCATGTTGAAGTAGGTGGTCTTGCCGGCCCCGTTCGGGCCCACGATCACGGTCAGTTCGCCGGGGCGGAAGTCGCAGGTCACGGCGTTCACGGCCGTATGCCCGCCGAACCGGATCGTGAGATCGCGGGTGGAGAGTGATGGATGTGTCATGGCTTTTGGAGAGTGTTGGGGGTGCCCCGGCCGACGACGCCGGCCGGGGTCGCGCCGATCAGTTCTCGCGACCGACCGGGATGTCCATTTCCTCGGGCTCGATGATCCGGACCTTCTCCGGGATCGCCCATTCGACGTCGTCATCGACGCGGATCTTGAAGTGCAGCATGGACTGCAGCGCCTGGTGATCTTCCGGGCGGAAGGTCATTTCGCCCTTCGGCGTGTCCCAGGACATGCCTTCCATCGTGGCGATCAGGTCCTCGGTGTCGAGCGACGGCGTCTCGCGCAGCGCCTTCACCACGGCCAGCGCCGAAGCCATGCCACCGGCGGTGAAGAAGTCCGGCGGGGTGCCGAAGCGGTCCATGTGCTCCTTGACGAGCCAGTCGTTGATCTCGTTGTCGAAGGCTTCGTAGTAGTAGTACACGGCGCCTTCGAGACCCGGGAAACGCTTGTAGGTCGGCAGAACCGGCAGGATGTGTCCGCCCATCGACAGCTCGATGTCGAAGCGGCCCGGGTCCATCGACTGCAGCTTGCCCGGCGCGTCGCCGCCACCGGCCCAGTAGACGAGAATGACCTTGCGGCCTTCCTTGTCCTTCAGCGCGTTGAAGAGACGCTCGCCCACGGCGGTGAAGTCGGCGGTGCCCTGCGGCGCGTATTCCTCGGCGACCACGGTGGCGCCGGTGCCGTCGAGCGCCCTCTTGAAGGCTTCGATGCCGTCACGGCCGAACGCGTAGTCCTCGGCCAGCGTCGCGACGTAGAGGTCTTCGTCGGGCTGGAGCGCGAGCGCCTGGGCCTGCATGTCCATCGACGAGTTGCGCGAGGTCTTGAACACGTAGCGGTTCGAGTCGGGACCGGTGAGCGAGTCCGCGACCGCCGGCTCGACGATCAGGATGCGCTCGTACTCGGCCGCGATGGGCAGCATGCCCGTGGTCACGCCGGAAGAGGTGGCGCCGACCGCGATCAGCACTTCGTCGTCCGCATAGGCCTCGGCCAGCGCGGCGCGCGCCACGTCCGGCTTGAACTGCGTGTCCTTCTTGATGATCTCGATCGGATGGCCGTCGACCGCCATCGACCCGTCGGTGGCGTATTCGATCCCCATCTCGAACCCGGTCTGGGTCTGTTTCGAGAAGGCTTCGAGCGCGCTGCCCGACATGCCGTGGATGAGCGCGATCTTGACCGGATCACCGTCCTGCGCGACGGCCGGAACGGCGAAGCTGGCAGCGACGGAAAACGCGGCCAGTGCGCGTTTCATGAGTTTCATGGAATGTCCTCCCTTTCCCCGCGGCGGTTTCACACCACGCGGGATCGTTGTAACGTGCACAGAGCCTCGCTTTTGGGAAGGGTCTGAGCAAGTTGGGGAAAATACGTATAGATGAGGCGTTCTCGTCCGGGGACTTCGCGGACCTCGCGTTCGAATGCGCGCCGGTGGGTCTGGTCGTGACCGAAAGCCGCGTGATCCGCAGCTGCAACCCCGAGTTCGAGCGCATGTTCGGCTACGGGCCCGGCGAACTCGACGACCAGTCGTTCCAGGTGCTCTACCCCACGCCGGAAGAGTTCGTGAAGATCCGCGACCGGGGTGTCATGCAGCTGCGCGAAACCAACACCTACTGGGACGAGCGCGTGATGGCACGCAAGGACGGCTCGCTCTTCTGGTGCCGTACGCGGGGCCATTCGCTCACCCCAGAACACGACCCCCTCAACCGCGCGGTCTGGAGCTTCGCCGACCTGTCGGGCCACCGTCCCTACCAGCCGCTCACCAAGCGGGAGCGCGAGGTGGTGAACCTGCTGGCCGAGGGCATGACGTCGAAGGAAGTGGCGCGCGAGCTCGAGATCAGCCCGCGCACGGTCGAGGTCCACCGCGCCAAGCTCCAGCGCAAGTTCGGCGTCACGAACACGAACGCCCTGCTCCACGCGATGTCCGGCGTGCCGCCCGAGCGCATCGTCGCGCGATAGGCTTGCACCCGGCGCCCGGCCCCGGCACAAGGTTGCCGGGATATCGGGAGGACCACATGAAACTCGCACGCTTCACGACGCAAGGCACCACGCGGCTGGGCCGGATCGACGGGGACCAGGTCGTAGACCTGTCCAAGCTGGGCCACGGCGCCTCCATGCGCGCGCTGCTCGACGCCTGCGCGGGCGACCTGTCCGCCGTCGCCGCCGTCGAGGGGCCGGCCTTCCCGCTCGACCAGGTCACGCTCGAAGTGCCGATCGACGACCCGCAGAAGTTCCTCGCCCTCGGCATGAACTACGCCGACCACGTCGCCGGTGCCGCGGGCCAGGGCTTCACCGCGCCCGACAGCCAGACATGGTTTTCCAAGCAGGTGTCCTGCCTCAACGGCCCCACCGGCGACATCGTGATCCCGCGCGTCTCGGACGAGGTGGATTACGAGGGCGAACTGGTCGTGATCATCGGCGAACGCTGCCGCTACGTGCCCCGCGAAGACGCGCTCGGCGTGATCGCGGGCTTCGCCGTGGGCAACGACGTGTCGGTGCGCGACTGGCAGAAGCGCTCCCCCACCTTCATGCTGGGCAAGGGCTTCGACACCCACGGCCCCGTGGGCCCTTGGATCACCACGCTTGAAGAGGTGCCGGACCCGCAGATGCTGTCGATCCGCACCTGGGTCAACGACGAGCTCAAGCAGGACGGCACCACCGACCAGATGATCCACAAGGTCGCCGACCAGATCGCCTATATCAGCCAGGCCTTCACGCTGATGCCGGGCGACGTGATCATGACCGGCACGCCCGCTGGCACCGGGATGGAGCGCGGGACCTATCTCAAGGCCGGGGATGTGGTGAGGATCGAGATCGACGGGCTCGGCACGCTCGAGAACCACGTCGTGAAAGAGGCCTGACCCCGAAGGATCAGGCCGCGGACATTTCGACGACCTTCGCGGCGTCGCCGCCCAGGGCCTGCATCTGGTGATCGGCCCAGAAGCGGATGTCGTAGCGCTGCACCGTCTCGCGCAGCGCGCGCATCCGGTCCTGCCGCTCCGGCGCTTCCATGTTCAGCGCCTGCTCGATGGCACTGTCCATCGAGCGCGCCGAGAACGGGTTGGTGAGCAGGGCCGAGCCCATCTCGACCGCCGCCCCCGCGAACTCCGACAGGACAAGCACCCCGTCACCGTCCACGCGCGCCGCGCAGAACTCCTTGGCGACGAGGTTCATCCCGTCGGCCAGCGGCGTGATCCATGCCACGTCGGCGGCGCGGTAGTAGGACACGAGCTCGGCGAAGGGGATCGCCCGGCTGATCAGGGCGATTGGCTGCCAGTCGAGCGTGCCGAAGCGGCCGTTGATGCGCCCCGCCATCTGTTCAAGATCGGCCTGGATGTTCTCGTAGACCGTCATGTTCTGGTTGGCGGGCACCGAGACATGCATCAGGCGCACCTTGCCGCGCAGGTCGGGGTTCGACTCGAGCAGCCGCTCGAAGCTTTCAAGCTGGTCGATCCCGCCCTTCGTGTAGTCCGTGCGCCCGACCGACAGAAGCAGCCGCCGATCGCCCAGGTCCGCGCGGATCTGCGCGGTCTTCTCGGCGGTTTCCGGGCGGCTCGCCACCTCCTCGATGTAATCCGCGTCCACCCCGACGGGCGAGGCCTGGACCCGGATGCTGTGACCCTTGTAGTCGAGCTGCGAAGGCACCGACACCTCGGTCAACGCCGAGAACCCGGTGGCGAAGTCGTCATCCACCTTCTGGCGCTTCGTCACCTCGACATCGAGCATGGAGCGCGCGGCGGAGACGAAGTTCGCCACGTAGCGCGGGATGTGGAACCCCACCACGTCGCAGGCCAGCAGGCTTTCGAGGATCTCCTTGCGCCACGGCAGCACGTTGAACATGTCGGCCGAGGGGAACGGCGTGTGGTGGAAGAAGCTGATCTTCACGTCCGGGCGCAGCTGGCGCAGGTAGCCCGGCACGAGCCACAGGTTGTAGTCGTGGACCCAGACCACGGCCCCCTGCGCGGCCTCGGCGGCGGCGGCCTCGGCGAAGGCCCAGTTCACTTCGCGGAACGTCGGCCAGTCCACCGGGTCGTAGTTGTAGCGCTCCTTGAAGCCGTGAAGGATCGGCCAGAAAGCCTCTTTCGAGGAAACCTCGTAGAAGCTCTTCACCTGCGCGCGCGTCAGCGGCAGGCGGCTGACGGCATAGGTGCCGAAATCGTCGTCGATCTCGATGCGCCGCTCGAAATCGGGATTGTTCGGGTCCTCGGCTTCCTTCCAGGCGACCCAGGACCCCTTGTCGAAGCGGCCGAAGAAGCTCTTGAGCGTCGGAACGATCCCGTTCGGGCTCTTGTTCTCGTGGTATTCGATCTTTCCGTCCACCTCGACCTCCGTATAGGGCTGGCGGTGGTAGACGATGACGAGGTTCGAGGACATCTCAGGCTCCTTGCGGGGTCTCGGGGTGAAGATCGAAGGCGCGGATCGCCTCCAGGATGCCGGCGGCGCCCTGCGCGGTGGCGTGATGCACCTGCGGCAGATGAGCGACGCGGGCGACGAGGTCGGGCTCGGAATTGCCCACCGCAACGGCGGGCAGCCCGCATTCCAGCATGGACAGGTCGTTGAGCGTGTCGCCGGCCACGAGCACGCGCTTTTCATCCATGCCCAGGTGGTCGACGAGCCGGCGGATCGACGGCCCCTTCGACACGCCCTTGGGCAGTACGTCGAAATAGCGGTTGTCGGAGATCAGCCAGTCGAGCTCCATCTCTTCGACATGGGCCTTGGCCGCGTGATCGAAGCTGGCGGGGTCGAGATCGTAGCTCATCCGGTAGCGAAACGCCGTGGGCTGAAGCGTCAGGCCCGGCGCGCCCTCAAGACGCGCGCGCACCCGGTCGCCGTTGTCGCCCCAGCGCGTCGCGATGTCCGCCTCGAGCGCCTCGATCGGGGAAATCGTGTCACCGGTGACTTCGGCGATCGTGGTGCCCACGTCGCCGACCACGTATTCCGGCCACGGCAATGTCCCGGCCGCGCACATCTCGCCGATGAACTGCGGGTCGCGCCCGGTGACGAAGATCAGGCCGACCGTGTCCCGGTTCGCCTCGATCCAGTCATAGAGCGCACGCCGCTCGGCCTCGGTCCCACCCAGGAACGTGCCGTCGAGGTCTGTGGCCAGCGTGAAATGCCGGTCGGCCAGCGGCCTGCGGGGATGCGTAGCGACATTCATCGGGTCGTTTCTCCGAAGCCAAGGGTCGCGGTGGGCGCGGGATGGTCGAGCAGGATGTCCAGCGCGCGCGGCTCCGCCTCGATCGGGCGGGTCCAGAGGGCATTGAAGCTGTCCTGGAGATCGGCCCCCTCGTGCAGCACCGCGTTCACCGTTTCGCAGATCGGCATCGGCACCCCGATCCGGCGCGCGAGGTCGATGACGGACACCGCGTTCACCTCGCCCTCGACCACGACGGGCTTGCCGTCGAAGCAATCGGCCCGGTCGGTCCCCTGCCCCAGCTGGGTGCCCAGCGACATGTTGCGCGACGTGGTGGAGGAGCAGGTGAGCGTCAGGTCGCCCGCCCCGGCAAGACCGGTGACGGTTTCACGCGACCCGCCCAGCGCCTCGGCCAGGCGCTTCATCTCGTCGATGCCCCGCGTGATGAGCGCGGCGCGCGTGTTCTCCGCGAACCCCGCGCCCGACATCATGCCGCAGGCGATGGCGATCACGTTCTTCACCGCGCCGCCCACCTCGACGCCGACGAGGTCGTCGGAGACGTAGGGGCGGAAACCGCCACCGGACATCGACACCGCCAGCCGCGCGGCCGGGCTCGATTGCGGCTCCAACCGGTCGGCATAGGAGAACGGGAACGCCACGGTGGCCGCCGTCGGGTGGTCGAGCGCGGTTTCACGGGCGAAGGTCGGCCCGGACACGGCGCCCACCGGATGGCCCGGCAGCATCTCCGCCACCACCTCGGCCAGGAGAAGCCCGGTGCCCCGCTCGATCCCCTTGCAGGCGACCGCGACGGGGATGCCCGCGGGGATATGCGGCGACATGGCGGTGCAGATCTCGCGCAGGGTGGAGGACGGGGTGACGATCAGCACGGCCTCGGCGCCCGCGAGCGCCTCCCCGATCACCGATGTCGCGCGGATGCCCGGCGGGAGCGGTATGCCCGGCAGGTAGTCGGGGTTCTCGCCACGCAGGTTGATCGCTTCGGCAAGCTCCGGGTGGCGCGCCCAGAGCGTCACGTCGCGCCCGGTGCGGGCAAGAACGGTGGCCAATGCGGTGCCCCAGGACCCGGCGCCGATCACGGCGACGCGGGAATAGGGATCGGATGACGGCTTGTGTTCGCTGTCTTTCATCTGTTCGGGCCTGGGCCCTTTCGGATTGTCGTTGCTCGGCCGACCGCGGGGCGGATCGGCCCAGGGAGCCTTGCGGACTCACCGGTCTGTCGCGTCCGGCCCCTCATCCGCCCGGGTCAACGGGGCGCGCGACGTTCCTGACATGACGTTAGGACGCCCCGGCCCTGCTTCAAGGCCATGCTGCCCCGCAGCATCCGCAGGAGCGCCTGACGCGCCGGACTCCCGCGACCTGCACGGAAATTCACCGGAATTGCACAGATTTCGTGCAATTCCGGCAGGATGTGTGGGGATCAGCGGCTGGCGATCAGCGAGCCGTAATTGACGCTTTCCGCGGCCAGCCCGACGAGGACCAGGAACTTGCGCAGCTCGGTCGACGGGGCGCCGGAGACATAGAGGATGTCGTCGTGCTCCACGTTGAAGCGCTTGGCCAGGAACAGCGTGTTGGGGTCGCGCAGGTCGGCGCGGTAGACCACGTTCACCTCGCCCTGCCGGGCCGGCAGCTCGGCCTCCGGCTTGAACGCGCGCACCAGCTCCGCCGGCTCGCGGCGCAGGAGGAACACGCCGCCCGGGTCCGACAGCTCGTCGATCAGGCCCCCGGCCTTGGCGACGGCCTTCTCCAGGGTGATGCCCTCGGTCGAGAAGTCCACGATGGCGTTGCGCCCGGTCGCGCCCAGCGCGGTGAATTCCTGCACCTCGCGCACCACGGTGATCGTGTCGCCGGGACGGGCGAAGATGTTTTCCTTGGGCGTCGAGATCAGCGTGCCCATCGCGACAGTGAGCGTCCGGCCCCCGCGCGTGAGCGTCACCCAGGTTTCGTCCGTCGGGCTGCGCGCGCCGCCGGCCGCCGCGATCACGTCGAGGATGCGGTCCCCGGCCTGGGTAAGCGGAATGCGCCGTCCGTTCACCACGTCGCCGGTCACGGTGACGGTGTTCGACACGTTGCGGTCCACCGAAACCACCGCCTGCGGCTCGATCGCCTTGCCCTGGAGGGCCGAGACGATGCGCGCCTCGGCCTCGGCAAGCGCGAGACCGGCCACGGTCACGCGCCCGGCATAGGGAATGGTGATCGCCCCGTCGCGGTCCACGACCTGCGGCGGGATGTTGACCGACCGCGACCCGGTCGCGGTCGCCCCGGCGCCGGCGAACAGCCCACCGCCGTTCGCCTCCCACACCGTGACGCCGACCGCGTCGCCGACGCCGATCCGGTATTGCCCGACACCGCGATAGGCGCCGAAGAGCCCGCCGAAGCTGGGATGCCCCCGTCCGTTGAGCCGCTCGACCACCGGCGGCGTCAGATCGACGACGACGAACCCTTCCGAGGTCTCGCTGGCGGCCTGGTTTTCCGGTGAATTGAACGCGGCGGCAGTCGGCCCCTTGCTGGGCAGAATGGTGCAGGCGCCAAGCAGAACTGTCAGGACGAGCGGCAGAAGGCGGGCCAGGGTCATGCGGCGATCCGTTTGATGTTGGACTCTCTCGATTCGCGTGCTTGGCCCGGCGCGCCACGGCGTGATCGGCACGGCTCAGGACTGCGCCTCGATCTTCCCATGACCATCCCCCCGGACACCACGCAAACTGTGTGGCAGGAAAAGCCGGAGTTGGCAATTGGCCTGCCCGGCGTCGCGCGGCAGCCCGAAGCGGTCGGGTTCTGCGGCCCGAAGCGCGCGAGGCCGGGAAAAGCCGTGGTTTTTCAATGCGCCAGAAGCCGGACCCGGCCGGTTTTCCCCGGATCACCCCCATGTTTTGCGTGTCCTGCGCGCCACTGTCACCACATATGGGTTTGTCGCGCGATCGCCGTGCGGCCCAACCGGGCACGAATCATGAAGAATTTCCGCAGATACGCCGCCAGTTACGCCCCCGAAGACGGGCCTTTCGCCCGGTTCACGGCCGATGGGCTGGGCTGGTCTCCGCTGAGCGGCATTTCGCGCCCTCACCCGAGGGTTCCGGGTCTGCCGCGCCCGGTGGACGAGATCACCCGCACGCTGCGCAAGTACGGCTTCCACGGCACGCTGAAGCCGCCCTTCCGGCTGTCCGGCTGGGCTCAGGCCGCGACCGTGCGCGCCAGCCGCGCCACATCGCGCACCACCTCGGAGATCTCGCGCAGCTGCGGGGCAAGGGGCGACGACTTGCGCCAGATCATGCCGATCGTGCGCTTGGGCTCCGGCGCGCCGAAACGGGCGATGTCCACGTCCGTGGCCCGGGTCTCCACCGGCACCGCCATTTCGGGGATCAGGGTCACGCCGATGCCGGAGCCGACCATCTGCACAAGCGTGGAAAGTGAACTTCCGTCCAACGTTTCGCGCGGCATGGCCGACTGGATGTTGCAGAAGGACAAGGCCTGGTCGCGGAAGCAATGCCCCTCTTCCAGCAGGAGCAACCGCATCTCACGCAGCCCGTCGCGGTCCGGCACCGGCTTGTCCCGGTCCGCGCCCGGGCGCACCAGAACGAAGGATTCGTCGAAGAGCGCCACCTCGGTCAACGCCGGCTCCGACACCGGCAGCGCCACGATGGCGGTGTCGAGCTTGCCGTCGTGCAGCTCGGTCAGCAGTTTCGAGGTCAGCGACTCCCGCACGTGGATGTCGAGCCCGGCATGAAGCGCGGACAGCCGCCCGACGATCCGGGGCAGCAGGTAGGGCGCGATGGTGGGGATCACCCCGATCCTGAGCCGGCCCGCGATCCGCCCCTGCGACGCACGGGCAAGATCGCCCAGCTCGTCCACCGCGCGCAGGATCTCGCGCGCCTTCGTCACGAAATCCTCGCCAAAAGCAGTGAGCCGCACCTGGCGTGCCCCGCGCTCCACCAACGGCGTGCCCAGCTCTTCCTCGAGCTCCTTGATCCGCATCGAGATCGCGGGCTGAGAAATTGCGCAGGCATCGGCGGCGCGTCCGAAATGGCCGTGACGGGCGAGCGCGTCGAAGTAGCGGAGTTGTTTGAGGGTGATGTTTGTCATAACCCCAAATTATCGCCCCGATCAGAAAACGCAACTTATTGGAATGAGCCTTCTGTGCTAGAACGATTCCAGACAGGGGACCGGGGCGGCCGCCCGGCCTTTGAGACGATAATGATTTCGGCTTTTCTAGGGAGAGAAAACCAATGGACGGCAACACTCCAGGCAAATGCCCCTTCACGGGCGGCGCGACCGCCATTCAGGGCGACATGAACAACCGTCGCTGGTGGCCAAACCAGCTCAACCTGAAGATCCTCGCGCAGAACTCGTCGCTGTCGAACCCGATGGGCGACGATTTCGACTATGCCGAGGAATTCCAGAAGCTCGACTACACCGCGCTGAAGAAGGACCTCGAGGCGTTGATGACGGACAGCCAGGACTGGTGGCCGGCCGACTTCGGTCACTACGGCGGCCTGATGATCCGGATGGCCTGGCACGCCGCGGGCACCTACCGCATCGGTGACGGCCGCGGGGGTGCGGGCACCGGGCAACAGCGCTTCGCGCCGCTCAACTCCTGGCCGGACAACGCCAACCTCGACAAGGCCCGCCGCCTTCTGTGGCCGATCAAGCAGAAGTACGGCAACCAGATCTCCTGGGCCGACCTCATGGTGCTGGCCGGCAACGTCGCGCTGGAATCGATGGGCTTCAAGACCTTCGGCTTCGCCGGCGGACGCGCCGACGTGTGGGAGCCGGAAGAGGACGTGAACTGGGGCCAGGAAGAGGAATGGCTCGGCACCGACAAGCGCTTCCACGGCGAACGCGAACTCGACGATCCGCTGGCCGCGACGCACATGGGCCTGATCTACGTGAACCCGGAAGGCCCCGAGGGCGACCCGGACCCGGTCGCCGCCGCCCATGACATCCGCGAAACCTTCGCGCGCATGGCGATGAACGACGAGGAAACCGTCGCGCTGATCGCCGGCGGCCACACCTTCGGCAAGACGCACGGCGCGGGTGACGCGGCCCAGGTCGGGCCGGAACCGGAAGCCGCCGGCCTCGCCGAGCAGGGCTTCGGCTGGACCTCGAGCCACGGCTCGGGCGTGGGCCCGGACGCGATCACCGGCGGGCCGGAAGTGACCTGGACCAAGTCGCCGACGCAATGGTCGAACAACTTCTTCGAGAACCTGTTCAGCTACGAGTACGAGCTGACCGAAAGCCCGGCGGGCGCCAAGCAGTTCGTGGCCAAGGACGCGCCGGAGATCATCCCGGACCCCTTCGACCCGAACAAGAAGCACAAGCCCACCATGCTTGTCACCGACCTGTCGCTGCGCATGGACCCGGCCTACGAGAAGATCTCGCGCCGGTTCTATGAAAACCCGGACGAGTTCGCCGACGCCTTCGCGCGCGCCTGGTTCAAGCTGACCCACCGCGACATGGGGCCGAAAGCCCGCTACATCGGGCCCGAGGTGCCGGAAGAAGATCTCATCTGGCAGGACCCGATCCCGGACGTCGACCACCCGCTCGTGGACAGCGCCGACATCGACGCGCTCAAGGACAAGATCCTGGCCTCCGGCCTGTCGGTCTCCGAGCTCGTGAAGACCGCCTGGGCCTCGGCCTCGACCTTCCGCGGGTCGGACAAGCGCGGCGGCGCCAACGGCGCGCGCATCCGGCTGGCCCCGCAGAAGGACTGGGACGCCAACGAACCGGAAGCGCTGGCCAAGGTGCTCGGGGTCTACGAAGGCATCCAGAAGGACTTCAACGACAGCGCGTCGGGTGGCAAGAAGATCTCGCTCGCCGACCTGATCGTGCTCGGCGGCAGCGCCGGGATCGAGAAGGCCGCGAAGAATGCCGGCATCGACATCTCCGTGCCCTTCACCCCGGGCCGGATGGATGCCAGCGAAGAGCAGACCGACGTCGACAACTTCGAACCGCTCGAGCCCTATGCCGACGCGTTCCGCAACTACCAGAAGGCGCAGTACGCCTCGACGCCGGAAGCCATGATGGTGGACCGCGCGCAGCTTCTGACCCTCACCGCGCCGGAAATGACCGCGCTCGTGGGCGGGATGCGCGTGCTGGGCGCCAACCACGGCGGCTCGCCGCACGGCGTGCTCACCGACAAGCCGGGCACCCTGACGAACGACTTCTTCGTCAACCTGCTCGATATGTCGAACAAGTGGGAAGCCACCGACGCGGACGAGACGACCTTCGAAGCCAAGGACCGCAAGACCGGCGCCGTGAAATGGACCGGCACCCGCGTGGACCTGGTGTTCGGTTCCAACTCGCAGCTTCGCGCGCTGGCCGAGGTCTATGGCCAGGCGGACGCGAAAGAGAAGTTCGCGGCCGACTTCGTCAAGGCCTGGGTCAAGGTGATGGACGCCGACCGCTTCGACATCTGATCCGATCGGATACCTGAAACGATGCGGCGGCCCCCCGGGGCCGCCGTTTTTCCTGGCTACTTGCTCGCCGCGATGAACACGCCATCCCAGCCCTCGGGCGGCGGCGCGTTACGGAAGCCGGCGATCCGTTCACGGTAGAGCGCCGCGTAGCCCGACATGTCCTGTCCCAGCTCATCGCCGGCCTGCTCCAGCCGCTCCAGCGCTGCCTCGCCCCCCTCCCAGTCCTTGACGTCGTAGGCCGCGCGCATCTCGGCATTGGCGTCCGCCAGGGCCGCCCATGCGGGCCTGTCGCACATCGCGCGGTCGCCCATGAGCGCGTAGATCGTGACCGGCAGCAGCTTGCCCTTCACCCGCACGCGGTCGAGCTCGATCATCGCGAAGTCACCGCCCACCTGCGTGTGCACGCTGTCGTCCGCGATGATGCCCAGCCCGTAATTCTTCGACAGCCCTTCGAGCCGGGAGGCAAGGTTCACCGTGTCGCCCAGCGCGGTGTAGTCGAAGCGCGTGTCGGACCCCATGTTGCCCACGGTGCAGGCCCCCGTGGACAGGCCGATGCCCACGTCGATCAGGAGCACGCCGTCCCCCTCCTCTGCGCGGCGCTCGTCGTTGATCTCGCGGACCCGATCGTACATCGCCAGCGCCGCCCGGCAGGCCGCGGCGGGATGGTCGGGCGTGTCCAACGGGGCATTCCAGAACGCCATCACTGCGTCGCCCATGAACTTGTCGATCGTCCCGCGCTCGTCGAGGATCGCGTTCGACAGCGCCGTGAGGAACCGGTTCATCAGGAGCGTGAGCCCCTCGGGATCGTCGCGGTAGCTTTCGGCGATGGTGGTGAAGCCGCGCACGTCGGAGAAGAGCAGCGTGAGCTCCCGCCGCTCGCCCCCCAGCGTCAGCGCGTCGGGGTTGTCGGACAGCTGGTCGACGAGATCGGGCGAGACGTATTGCCCGAAGGCCGACCGGATCTGGCGCCGCATCCGTTCTTCGCGCAGGTAGTTGAGGCTCGCCATCAACATCAGCGTCAGCACGGCGGCCAGGATCGGGAAGGTCGGGTCGAGCAGCGTGCGCTGCGCCGCGAAAGCATACCACGACCCGCCCGCGTAACCCGCCATAACCACGACGGCGAGGATCATGACGAAGGTCGCCCGGAAAGCGGGCACCAGGATGATGATGATCAGCCCGAGAAGCGCGGTGATCACCAATTCGACCGCGATGGCGGTATTGGGACGCTCCAGGAGACTGCCCGCGAGGATGTTCTCGAGAATCTGCGCGTGGATCTCGACCCCGGCCATCGAGACGCCCAGCGGCGTGGGCCGGAAATCCTCGAGCCCGATGGCGGAGGTGCCCACCAGCACGAGATGGCCGCGCAGCCGCCCCTCAGGCATGCGCCCGGTCAGGATATCGGCGGCCGAGACATAGCGGTCGGCCCGCGACGGGGTGAGATAGGGCCAGACCGTCCCGTCCCCGGCGGTCGGCACCAGCTGCCGCGCCACCACCACGCCCTCGATCCCGGCGGCGTTCGTGCGCACGGCGAAGGCATCGCCCCCCGTCGCCACGCGCAGCAATTCGGGGGCGAGCCCCAGCCGCACCCGGTCCTCGACCATGAGGACGAGCGGCGCGCGCCGGTAGATGCCGTCGGGGTCCGGCCGGGTCGAGAACACGCCATGCCCCATCGCGGCATCCTCGATCACGGGGAGGTTCTGAAGCAGGCGCGGGTATTTCTGCAAGAACGGCGTCGGATCTTCGCCGAGAAAGGCATGCGGCACCTCGCGCACGTCCGAGGACACGCCCCGGTCCCCCGCGAGCCGCACGCTGGTCTGCCCCGTCACCACCCGCGACCGCGAGATGGCGCGCGCGAACAGCGCGTCGTTGTCCGGCAGGTCCTTGAGCGCATCGCGCAGGTCCACCGGGATGCCATCACGCTCGGCGACACGGGCCGGGGAAAGGCGGTCGGGCTCGGAGAAGATCACGTCGAAGGCGATCGCCGCCGCTCCGTCCGCGGTGATCTTGGTGACGAGCTCGGCCATCCGGTCGCGCGGCCAGGGCCACTGGCCCAGCTCCTCGATGCTCGCGTCGTCCAGGTCGACGATGGCGACCGGCTGCCGGGCATAACTGCGCGGCTGGATCTGCTGGTACAAATCGAACGCGGCCGAGCGCAGGGCGGCCACGGGACCGGGATCGGCCACACGCAATGCGAGCAACGCGACAAGCAGCGCAAGGCCCAGCACGCGGCTCGACCCGACGCGCCGCGCCGCCCCCTTTGCCATCCGTCCGATCAGCCGATCCGCCATCTGTCCCCTGCCAGGTCCCTGCCCCAGCAAACGGGCGGGCTGCCCCCCGGTCAATGGTCAATCCGGTGAAACCCGGGCCCGGGTGGCGTGGCACCGGGCCGAAAAACCCCAACGAAGATGCAATTTTTGCGCGAATCGGGTATGGATTCGGGGTGTTTTGAACAAACCATCCTTTCGGGACGGGCATTTTATGCGTGATTTTGAATTCCACGCCGGCGCCGCGGGCGCGCCGGAGGACGTGTTGCATGTCGCGTCGGACGCGCCGATCGACATTCCCGACCGCGCGATTTTCGCCGCCGAATACCAGCGCGAAGGCCACGACCTGGTGATCGAAACGACCGGCCAGCCGGACCTGCGACTGGTGGACTACTTCCGCGCGGATGCACCCCCCGATCTTATAGCCGACAACGGCGCGGTGCTGCGCGGCGACCTCGCCGCCCGCCTCGCCGGTCCCATCGCCCCGGGACAATACGCGCAGGCCGGCGGCCCGGACGGCGCCGACCCAATCGGCCAGGTCGAAACGCTGCAAGGCGTCGCCTTCGCGGAACGCGTCGACGGCACCCGCGTCCAGCTCGATATCGGGGCGAAGATCTACGAAAACGACGTGCTGATCACCGACGGGGGCGGCAAGATGTCCGTCACCTTCGCCGACGGCACGATCTTCACGCTCGCGGCCAATTCACGGATGGTAATCGACGACCTCGTCTATGACCCCGACGCCTCGGAGGGCAACGGCGGGGCCTTCTCGCTCGTCGAAGGCGGCTTCGTCTTCATCGCCGGCGAAGTGGCCAAGACCGGCGGCATGGACGTGAACACGCCCACCGCCACGATGGGCATCCGCGGCACCACCGTGCTGGTGGAGATCACGACGCTGGACGGCGTCTCGACCGTCGAGGTATCGCTCAACACCGATCCGGACGGCGGCACCGGCATGATCGAGCTGCGCGACCTGTCCGGCAACCTCATCGCCACCATCGACAGCACCGACACCAAGTGGATCGTCTCGCCCGTCGAGGGCGAAACCCGCGAAGTGGTGCGCACCGCAGACGACCTCGCCGACGACCAGGCGCTCCTCCTCGACGCCGCCCGCGCCTACGCGCTCGCCTTCGAACGCGTGGAAGCCGGGGGCACCTTCGTCGAACTGAGTTCCAGCTCGGGCGGCAGCGAACCGGACGGTGTCGACACGGAGACCGGAACCCAGGGCAACGACAGCGACCCGGACGACGGCACGCCCCCCTCCGGCGACGGGTCGGGCGGCGGAACCGGGGGATCGGGCGGCGGCACCACCGGCGCACCTCTCAACACCCTGCCCGAGGCGGGCGACGACGAAGCGACCGGGCCGGAGGACGGCACGATCACCGGCAACGTGCTGGCCAACGACAGCGACGCCGACGCGCACCCCGTTTCCGTCATCGTCAACTCGCTGCCCCAGAACGGCACGCTCGACCTCGACAATGCGAGCGGCGCCTACACCTACACCCCCGACGCCGATTTCAGCGGCACCGACGGCTTCACCTACACGATCTCAGACGGAAACGGCGGCACCGACACCGCCAGCGTGACCCTGACCGTCACCTCCGTGCAGGACGCCCCGGTCGCAACCGACGACGAGATCACCGTCGCCGAGGACTCGGGCGCCCTCAGCTTCAACGTCCTCGACAACGACAGCGACGCCGACACCGGCGACACCCTCACCCTCGCAGCCCCCGTCACCGACGGCTTCGTCACCATCGCCCAGGACGGCACCGTCTCCGGCACCCCGCCCGCCGACTACACCGGCACGCAGGTGATCAGCTACACCGTCACAGACGGCAACGGGAACAGCGATACCGCCGACCTCACCGTCACCGTCACCTCCGTGAACGACCCGCCGGTCGCCGTGGACGAGACCGCGGAAACCGACGAGGACACGGCGGTCGAGATCACGCCCGACTTCGCGGCGCTCGATGTCGACGGCGACACGGTCACCGTGGCCTCCGTCTCGAACGGCAGCCACGGCGTGGTGACGCATGATGGCGACGGCACGTTCACCTACACGCCGACGGACGATTTCAATGGGACGGACAGCTTCACCTACACGGTCACGGACGGCAACGGCGCCTCGGACAGCGGCACGATCACCGTCACCGTCGCGCCGGTCAACGACGCCCCGGAGGCGACGGACGAGACCGTGGCGGGCGACGAGGACAACGTCCTCACCGTGACCCCGGCCTTCGACGCGACCGACGTGGACGGGGACGACGTCTCCATCCTTTCGGTCACCGACGGCGCCCACGGCACGGTCGAGATCGGCCCGAACGGCGAACTGCGCTACACGCCCGATGCGAACTTCTTCGGCTCCGACAGCTTCACCTACACCGTGACCGACGGCGCGGGCGCGACGGATACGGGGAGTGTCGATGTCTCCGTCGCGGCGGTGAACGACGCCCCGGTCGCCGACGACGCGACCATCGAGGTGGATGCCGGCGAGGTGTTCGCGGGCACGGCGACGGCGAGCGATGTCGAGGGCGACGACCTCACCTTCTCGATGGGCACCGGCCCGGCCCATGGCACCGTCACGGTGCACGGAGACGGCAGTTACACCTACGAGGCCGATGCGGGCTTCTTCGGTCTGGACAGTTTCGAGGTGGTGGTGAGCGACGGGACCGCCACGGACACGGCGACGATTTCCGTGGAAGTCGACCAGCAGACCGACGACAGCGAGACGGTGACGCTGAAGGTTTCCGAGGAAGCCGAGGGCGGCAACCCGGCCGGCAATGTCGCTATCGGTGTCAACGACGTGCAAAGCGACGTGATTAACATCTCATTCGCGCTAGACGGGTCCGGATCGATTGGGAGTACCAATTTCGAAACAATGAAGGCCGCCGTCTATGCCACCATTCAGGATTTGGCTAAGGCGTTCGAAGGCTCCGATACCGTCGTCAATATCCAGATTCTGCATTACGACAGCGGTATCGAACGGTATAGTAACGACGAAATAATTGATACTGAAGGTGACAGCCACACGCAGCCAAATTCAGCCGACTTTACACTCGCAAACGCTGAAACCGTCGTGCTGCCCTTTATCGACGCCCTAACCTACAACGGCGGCGGGACATCTTGGGGGCCACCGATCGACCGCGCTAATGATTTCTTTAACCCCAGTGATCCCGACACCACCAACCTATTGTATTTCATTACGGATGGTGCGCCCAGCGACAACTGGTCTTCATCGCGCGATGCCCTTGAAGCGGCCACCCCGAACCTCGAAATCGAAACGTTCTGGATTGGCGATAACGTATCTCAATCTGACTTGGACCGCCTGGAAGACCTGGACAGCGATGGTTCATCGATTGAAGTAGATAACACGGACTCTCTTTACGCTGCCTTCAACTCCTCAGGACTCTTGGCGGCAAAGTTGGTCGATTTTGCATTGAAGCTGGACGCTGACGGTACCGGTCCCCAAGTCATCGCCGACGAAGACAGCCCGGCGCTCGTCTCAGACGGCCTGAACTACGACCTGGCCCTCGCCGACATCGACGGGATCGGCGACCTGTTGGGCGAGGACAACCTGTTCAATGCCACGGCGACCTTCGACCTCGACGGGGACACCGACACGACCGACGACCAGGTGACGATCAACTCGGTCGAACTGATCTCGAAGAATGCCGCCGCGCAGGACGTGGCCGGAACGGCGAAGTCCGACCTTCTGTTGGGCAGCGACCTGGCGGACGATATCTCGGGCGGTGACGGGAACGACGTGATTCTGGGCTTCGGGGGCGACGATGTCCTCTCGGGAGGTGCGGGAGACGATTTCATCCATGCCGGCGACGGCGACGACACGCTGATCGAGGACCTCGGAGCCGACAGCTACGACGGCGGCGCGGGACGCGACCTGCTCGCGTTCGCGACGGGCATCCACGCCGACGGGGACCTGATCGCCACCCTGGCGGGCTCCGACATCGAGGCGGTAGACCTGTCGAACGGAGAGGCCGACGCGCTGTCGATTTCCCATGACGACGTGATCGCGCTCTCGACCACGGCCGATACGGACCTCGAAACCCTGCTCGACGCGGCGCTGGCCGAAAGCGCCACGATCCTGGGCGAGGCCGGGGACAGCGTGACGCTGGAGGCCGGGGCGAGCGGCGACTGGGTTCTCGACCAGGCGGGCGTCGCGGACGGCAACGGCAACACGCTCGACATCTATCAATACGTGGACGGCGGGACCGTGCTGGCGACGCTCGGGATCGACGACGAGGTCACGGTGCAGCCGGCGATCGCGTAGACCCGGATCAGCCGCCCAGCGCCTCTTGCATGCCCGTCTCGGGAAAACAGGTCGCCGTGCGGCCCGCCTCCTCCTGCCAGCGCCCGATGGCGCGCCGGGTCTTGAACCCAGGCAGCCCGTCGACCCCGCCAACGTCGTGTCCGCGCGCCACCAGCGCCTCCTGGATCGCGGCGATGTCGGAGCGGTAGAGCCCGTCGATCTCGTCCCAGCCCGCATGGAAATCACCCATGCCATAGGCGATCCGGTCGCCGATATGGCCCACGAAGAGCGCGTAGAGGTCGCTCGTGTTGTAGTCCTTCAGAACGTAGAAATTCGGCGTCGCGATGAAGGCGGGGCCGTGGCGGCCGACGGGCATGACCAGCATGCCGTCGCCTTCGAGCTCGTGGTCAGGGAACGGGCGGCCCGAGACGCGGGTCACGCCCATGTCCACCCATTCCGAGATGGGGCGGGCCTGGTCGGGGCCTTCCAACGTGCAGCTCACGTTGTCCGGCACGCGCACCTCGAACCCCCAGTCGCGGCCGGTGACCCAGCCGTGGTGGGCCAGGTAGGCGCCGATGGAGGCGAGGGTGTCGGCCTCGGAATTCCAGATGTCCGCGCGGCCGTCGCCGTCGCCGTCCTTGGCGTGGGCGAGGACGTTGGTGGGCATGAATTGCGGCTGGCCGAGCGCGCCGGCCCAGCTGCTCTTCATTTCGTCCGGGGCGATGTCCCCGGCCTCCGCGATCTTCAGCGCGGCGATCAATTCGCCCGTGAAATAAGGGGCGCGGGTGCTCATGAAGGCCTTGGTGCCCAGCACTTCGAAGGCGTCGTGGCGGATCGGGACGCGGCCGAAGCCGCTTTCGCGGCCCCAGATGGCCAGGAGGATGCGTCCGGGCACGCCGGTTTCGGCCTCGACCCGCGCGAGCGTCTCGGCATGACGGCGCGCCATCACCCGGCCCACCTCGGTCGCGCCGTCGACGGCGGGAGCCCGGAAGTAGTTGGAAGGATTGCCGAATTCCGCCTGGCGGGACGGCTCATCCGGATGCGGATCGGCGCCGGGGGGGACGAGGTTGGGGAGATCCCAGTTCAGGGTGACGTTGTCGAAGGCGGTGTTGAAAGTGGGGCGGGAGATGCCTTCGGCCTGGGCGCGCGGCCACAGGGTGTCCTCGAGCCACGCCTGGAACTGCCGCTCGACGGCGGCGCGGTCCTGGGCCGTGGCGGGGCCGGCCAGGAGGGTCGCGAGGACGAGAAACAGGCGAAGCAGGGTCATGGGGCCAATCCTTCAGCCGGGCGCGGGAGGCGCCCGGTGGCCGATGATCCTAGGGCCAAAGGGCCCGCGTTCCAAGGGGCCGCAGCGAACGCACAACCCCTTGTGATCATTGAGTTATCACCTGCAAATCGGCAGGACTTCGCCGGTCGTTTCCCTAGCCTTCGTCGAGCCGGAAACCCAGCTTCACGCCCACCTGGAAATGCGCCACCTCGCCGTTCTCGACATGGCCACGGATCTCGGACACCTCGAACCACTCGATGTGCCGGACCGAGCTCGAGGCGGCCTTCACCGCCTGGCGGATGGCGTCGTCGATGCTGTCGGGGGACGAGCCGTAGACCTCGGTCACGGGGTAGACATGGGACATGGGAAACCTCCTTTGGTTGCCCGGCCAGTGTAGCACGGCGCGCGCCCGGGCGGCGAAAGCTTAAACTTTCCGGGGTGTTTTCGGGGGGCAGTTCAAACTTTCGACCCCGTCCGGAGGGGCCAGTTTAAACTTTCCGCGCCCCGAAAGGAGACCCCGCATGGCCCTGTTCTACGACCGCAACGCCGAGAGCCCCTACCCGATCCGGGAGCGGCTGTTCATCCCGCTCACCCGGGTGCGCCCGGAGCTGACCCAGCTCATCCGCGAGGTCGAGGTGAACGGGCGCAAGGTGATCATCCGCCGGCACCGCAAACCCGTCGCCGCCCTCGTCGCCCACGACCTGTTCGAGCTGTTCTGGACCTGGGACGAGGACTGGGTCTGGGGGCCGGTCGATCCGAAGACCGACAAGCGGCTGGGGCTGAACTGGCAGAAGAAGCCGGAATACGCCCACCTGCTGCCGCCGGCCGAGCCGCTCTCGGTGTCCACGGCGAAGCCGGGGTGGCGGCGGTGGCTGGGGCGGTGACGATTAACCCGCGCTTAACCTTGCGCGCCCAGCCTCGGCGCATGTCCACCTACCTGCGCCCCCGCCGCCCCGGCGCCCGCGTGTTCTTCACCGTCACCCTCGCCACACGCGGCGGGCGGCTTCTGGTGGAAGAGATCGACCGGCTGCGCGCCGCCGTCGCGCGGACGCGGGCGGAGCGGTGGTTCGGGGTCGAGGCCTGGGTCGTCCTGCCCGACCACATGCATTGCATCTGGGTCATGCCCGAGGGGGACGCGGATTATTCGACGCGGTGGGGTGCGATCAAGGCGCGGTTCACGCGGAGTTTGCGGGAGGAGGCCGTATCCACGCCCCGTAGGCCGGGCTTCAGCCCGGCAGAACCGCCAAAACCGGCCACCCCGATCCCGACCGAGTATCCCGTTGTGCACTCCGGGCGATATGCCGGGCTGAAGCCCGGCCTACGGGTGGCGAAGCGGGAACAGGCGGTCTGGCAGCGGCGGTTCTGGGAGCACCACATCCGGGACGAGGCCGATTTCGCGGCGCATCTTCGGTATTGCTGGATGAACCCGGTGAAGCACGGGTTCGTCGACCGGCCCGAGGATTGGCCGTATTCCTCCGTGCATCGCGACGCGCGGTTCGTGCCGGGGGTGGATTTGACGTCGTGATGGTGTGGCGGGGTGACGTAGGGCGGGGTTTCACCCCGCCCTTTTTTATATGTTTACGTTGAGTTGGCCTTCAGCAGCCTCTTTGCAAGCCGATGCAGCCGAATACCCAATATTAATGGTATTTGCATACTCCGTAGAGATAAGCTGCCCACGCGCATTCAATCTAACATAATACGGCGTAAACCCAACATATCCGCCCATTCGATTCTTGGAGTTCAGTTCACCACAATATACGCGGTCACCTTCCGAAGTCACATAGACCTTTTGTTTGCGAAACTGTGCAGAGTTGGGGTCGAAAAGCGTAGAATGTTCTCTTATTGCGATTTCGGCCGGCTTGGATGACGCATTGACGGCCTTCGCATTGACGGGACGCGTCTCTCCTGCGGCACAGGCAGATAAAGCAAGGCACAAAACTAAAGTCACAAATTTCTTCAAAACTTACTCCTCTTTTGCTCAGTTATTCTTCTTCGAAACTGAGGCCATAGTCCAGCGCAAGAAAGAGATTATCAACACACAAAATAGAGCACCGCTGCGAAAACTAGCACGTGACGGACTTTCAGCGAACGAGATCCCATTTGCCGTGCAACGTATAGCGTTCGGGTTGCTGCGGGAAGCATGCACACCCATATTTCCCGTCAAACCAACCGCCGCCATGTGCCGGGGTGGAACCCCGGCCTACGGGTGCGGTGACGGGTGCCCGGGGCGGTTACGAGTCCATCTTCAGCGCCGAGATGAACGCCTCCTGCGGGATTTCCACCTTCCCGAACTGGCGCATCTTCTTCTTGCCGGCCTTCTGCTTCTCCAGAAGCTTCTTCTTCCGGGTGGCGTCGCCGCCGTAGCATTTGGCCGTCACGTCCTTGCGCAGCGCGGACAGCGTTTCGCGCGCGATGACCTTGCCGCCGATGGCGGCCTGGATCGGGATCTTGAACATGTGGCGGGGGATGAGGTCCTTGAGCTTCTCGCACATCGCCCGCCCCCGCATCTCGGCCCGGTCGCGGTGGACCATCATCGAGAGCGCGTCGACGGGTTCGTCGTTCACGAGGATCTGCATCTTCACCAGGTTGTCCGCCCGGTAGCCCTCGATCGAGTAATCGAAGCTCGCGTAGCCCTTCGTGACCGATTTCAGCCGGTCGTAGAAGTCGAACACCACCTCGTTCAGCGGCAGGTCGTAGACCACCATCGCGCGGCTGCCCGCGTAGGTCAGGTCGAGCTGGATGCCCCGGCGGTCCTGGCAGAGCTTGAGCACGTCGCCCAGGAATTCATCGGGCACCATGATGGTCGCCTTGATGCGCGGCTCCTCCACGTGGTCGACATGGGTCATGTCGGGCATGTCGGCGGGGTTGTGCAGCTCGTGCATCGTCCCGTCCTTCATGTAGACGTGGTAGACCACGCTGGGGGCGGTGGTGATGAGCTCGATATCGTATTCGCGCTCCAGCCGGTCGCGGATGACCTCCAGGTGCAGAAGCCCCAGGAAGCCGCAGCGGAAGCCGAAGCCCAGCGCCGCCGATGTCTCCATCTCGTAGGAGAAGGAGGCGTCGTTCAGCGCGAGCTTCTCGATCGCGCCGCGCAGGTCCTCGAACTCCGCCGAATCGACCGGGAAGAGGCCGCAGAAGACCACGGGGATGGACGGGTTGAAGCCGGGGAGCGGCTTGTCGCAGCCCTTCTTCTCATGCGTGATCGTGTCGCCGACCTTGGTGTCGCGCACCTGCTTGATCGAGGCGGTGATGAAGCCGATCTCACCCGGGCCCAGTTCCTTGACGTCCTGCATCTTGGGGCGGAAGACGCCGATGCGGTCGATCTGGTGGACCGTGCCGTTCTGCATGAAGGTGATGCGGTCGTTCTTCTTCATGCGCCCGTCCATGACGCGCACCAGCACGACGACGCCCAGGTAGGCGTCGTACCAGCTGTCGACCAGCATCGCCTTGAGCGGCGCGTCGGCGTCGCCCTCGGGCGGCGGCAGGCGGTGGATGATCGCCTCGAGCACCTCGCGGATGCCCACGCCGGTCTTGGCCGACACCGCGATGGCGCCGGAGGCGTCGATGCCGATCACGTCCTCGACCTGCTCGGCCACGCGGGAGATGTCGGAGGCGGGCAGGTCGATCTTGTTGAAGACCGGCACGATCTCGTGGTCCGCGTCGATCGCCTGGTAGACGTTGGCGAGCGTCTGCGCCTCCACCCCTTGCGTGGAGTCCACCACGAGGAGCGAGCCCTCGACCGCGCGCATGGAGCGGCTGACCTCGTAGGCGAAGTCGACGTGGCCGGGGGTGTCGATCAGGTTGAGCACGTAATGCTCGCCGTCCAGCGCGTCGTACTCGATGCGCACGGTGTTGGCCTTGATGGTGATGCCCCGCTCGCGCTCGATGTCCATGGCGTCGAGCAGCTGCTCTTTCATGTCGCGGTCCGGCACGGTGTTCGTGGCCTGGATCAGGCGGTCGGCGAGCGTGGATTTCCCGTGGTCGATATGCGCGACGATCGAGAAATTGCGGATGTGAGCAAGGTCGGTCATGCGCGTGCAGATACCACCCTTCCGGGGGGCGTGGAAGTGGGCAAAGACGGGTTCGCGCCCGCAGGTGCGACAGGAGGGCGCGGGGACCGTTGACGCCCGACAATGCGACGGGTGTGCCCGGGCGGCTACCCCGGTTCGCAGGCAGACGAAGGAGAGATGACGCATGCCCGCGAAAAAGATGGTTCATGGAATCGTGGTGCCGGTCACGGCGCTGGCGATCGGCCTTGGCGCCGGCACCCTGGCGAGCGTGGCGCCCCTGCCCGGGTTCGGCAGCGCCGCCTGGGCGGCCGACAACGCCCAGGGACCGCAGGGCGACACGTCCGGCGGACAGGGCCAGGGCAGCCAGGGCGCCCAGTCCGGGCAGAGCAACCAGGGCGGCCAGGGCACCGGCCAGGCCGGGCCGGGCGCCGATTCCGACAGCAAGGGCCCGCAGGCGGGTTCACCCCCGGACCGCGAGAGCGGCGGCATGCCGCCCTGGGCCTCGGAGGGCATCCCGGAGGTCGAGCTGGGCCGGCTCAGCGTCGCGCGTTCGCCCGACGCGGTCATCGACCGCGCCTATGCCGAGGCGCTCCTGGTCATCGACTCGATGGCGGACTTCTACAACCTGAGCCTCGACGAGATGATCGCGGAGCTGTCGCTGAACTGGGACGAGATCACGATCATCGACTCGCCGCTCCAGAACCTCGCGATCTTCCGCGACGCGCTCGACGGGTCGATCGACCTGTCGGACTACGGGATCACCAACGACCCGTTCACGCTCATGGCGGTCACGCTGGGCGTGGCGTCGGACAAGAACCTCCCGATCACCGCTGAGACGGTCTATGCCGTATCGGTGATCTTCGAAATGCCGCTCAGCGAAGCCGACTCGATCGCGCTTGCCGAAGCGGCCGAAGCGATCCGGATCGCCGTGCTGTCAGGTCACGGTTGAGCCCGGTACGCCGGGCGGCCTTTGGTCAGTGGGGGCCGCCCGGTTTCCAATGCGACGCCCCCCGAAGGGTGCGCGATCCCTGCCGGTGCGGCGGCACCACAACCCTATGCCGCTGCCCCGACGCAGGACCGGCCGCCTGTCCATTGCTCCCGCGACGGGCGGTCGGGTTCTTTCCCCGGTCGCGCTAGATCCGGTCCATGAGCCGCGCCAGGTGGGACCCGAAATCGCGGGCATCCACCTCGGCCTCGCGCACGAGCCAGTCGAAATGTTCGATCAGCGAGCGCAGGCGCGAGCTTTCGCGGAACGCGAGGTAGAGCCGGCCCACGTAGATCACCCCGACGAGCGGCCCGTAGATCGTGATCGGGGCCGAGAATACCCGGCGGCTGTCGTAGAGGAAGACGCGCAGGCTGGGGTAGAATTCATCGTGCAGGGCCATGAAATGGGACAGCTGTTCGCGGCGCACCGCCTTGGTCAGGCCGCGGTAATACCCCTCGCCGGTCGCGAGCGAGTCGAGCTCCTGCACCGAGATGGCGATCTCGTGGTCCGAGGACCGGGTGCGCAGCACGTCGAGCCGTTCGCGCATGGCCGAGATCGCCTGGTCGGTCGTCTTGGACAGGAAGCTCGCGTATTCCCAGCGCATCATCGCCTCGGTCTTGAGCATGTCGGGCAGCGTGGCGGGGACGTGGCGCACCTTGTAGCCTGATGCCTCCCGGAACCAGTCGAGAAGCTGCTCGTCGGCCGAGGTGCGGTCGGCCTCGGTCATCTGGACGGCCGCCTCGATGGCGTCGCCGGGTCGTTCGGGCCGGTCGGTCAGCCCGAGCAGGTAGTCCGTGGACACGCCCAGCACCGCGGCGCAATCGGCGGTGAGCTGGGAACCGGGCAGCCGCGCCGCGTTCTCGTCGAAGATCTGGGAAATGGTGGAGCGGTTGACCCCGGTGGCGCGGGCCAGACCCGACTGGCTCGCCCCCTTCAGGGCCATCGCGCCCGCGAGCCGCTCACGGAACAGCGCGGCCCGATCCCGTTTGTCGATATTTTCCAGCACTGTTCACTTTTCTCATCAATTGCCGCTTTCCGTTTACGAATAACAGAATTCCCGTCAGCGCGTCCAGACGGTAAACCCCCGGATATCAACGATAAAAAAGGAGGCACCGATGGACACGACGAAACGCACCCTCGCCAAGGCGATCAGCTGGCAGGTCATGGGGCTTTTTGTCACCACTGCGCTTGGCTACGTGGCGACCGGATCGGTCACCGCCGGTGGCGCGCTGGCGGTGTCCTCGGCGGGGCTCGGACTTGTCACCTATACTTTTCACGAAAAGATCTGGGCCCGTATCCGCTGGGGCTACAACGCCGTGCGCGCCGAGAGCGACGCGACCTGAGACGAAACGAAAGGAGGCGGGCCCGACGCCCGCCTCCACGGTCACCCGGACGCGCCGGGTTCACATGCCCTGCGCCATGCAGTTGGCATAGTAGGTCACGGTCGCCGGCCAGTCCGAGAACACGCCTTCGACGCCCACGTCCTGCGCCAGCACGTCGAGCACGGTGAAATAGTCCGCGTCGTTATCCACGGCCTCGGCCACCGACTGGTAGTACCAGCCGCCACCGGTGTTGAGCGGACCCGAGCGTTCCAGCGTCCACGTGATGAGGTTCAGACCGGCCTCTTTCGCGGCCATCGCGTAGTCCGACGCGGCGATCTGGCCATCCTTCACGGTGACCAGCATGTTGATCGACGGGGCGAGGTAGTTGACGCCCTGATCCACCAGCGCCGCGAAATCCTCGTTCCACGTCTCGGCGTTCTGCTCGTCGAAGCCGTTGAACCATTCGACGAGGTAGACGGCCTGTTTCCCGAATTCCGGCTCGTTCTCGATCCAGTAGAGCACGTCCTCGAGATTGAAGGACTGCGGCCAGACGCGGTTCGGCGCGATGCCGGCGTCCTTGTATTCGTTGATCATCTTCTGGGCGTAGTCGGCCTGCGTGAACCCGTCGAAGGGCATCTCGACCGACGGCGATTTCAGCTCGGGGGTGAAGTCGGCGCCCAGTTCGTCGAAGAGTGCGATCGACTCGGCGTGGGTCATGAGCGTGCCGCCCATGGCCGAGTAGAGGTCGGTGCGCCAGCCGGCGGTGCCGTCCATGTAGGCTTCGACCGTCTCGCCCATCGCATTCGCCGCATCCATCTTGCCGGTCAGCGTGCGGAACTCGGCCAGCGTGATGTCCGAGGTGCGGCATTCGGCGGCGGCGGGGGTGTCGCCGTTCGCGCCCGTGAACGGCGTGGTGCAGTTCTCGGCCAGGTCGGTGGCGAGGATGTTCGTCGTGGTGTGCAGGTCGTTCTGCGCGTGGCGGCAGACCAGTTCCTTGTCCGCCGTGAAGGTCACGTCGCATTCGAGGATGCCCGCGCCCATCCGCGCGGCGGCACGGTTCGATTCCACGGTGTGCTCGGGGAACATGAGCGGCGCGCCGCGGTGGCCGATGGAGAATTTCTGCGCGGTCATCTCCATGTCCTGGCAGGCCATGAGCTTGTCCTTGAGCGCGCCCTCTTCCATGCGGTCGATGAGGTAGAAGGGGCGCGGGCCCAGTTCGACGGGGGCTGCGGTGGCGGCACCGGCGAGGATGGTGCCGGCGAGCGCGAGCGTGAATGTGCGGGTCATGTCGGAGATCTCCTTGTTGACGTATCCGGTGGTGACAGAATGGTCAGCCGTGAAACCGGCGGATGACGGTTCTGCGAAACCTTCGTGACAGGTCGCGGGCACGGGGATAGCGTCGAGTCATGACCGGCATTCTCACCGTCACCCTCAACCCGGCGCTGGACATCTCGACCTCGGTCGACGCGGTCCGCCCGGAGGACAAGCTGCGCTGCGCGCCACCCGCGCTCGACACCGGCGGCGGCGGCGTCAACGTGGCGCGCACCATCGGGGAGCTGGGCGGGCGGGCGAGCGCCTTCGTGGCGCTCGCGGGCCATATCGGGCGCCACTACGCGGACCTGATGGCCGAGGAGCCGCTGGACCCGGTGATCTTCGACGTGCCGGGGGAGACGCGCCAGTCGCTCGCCGTGACGGACACGAAGGCGCAGGAGCAGTACCGCTTCGTGATGCCGGGGCCCGCCTGGACCGATGCGCTGGCGGATGCGGCGATCGAGGCGGTGGTCGCGGCCAGCACGCCGGGGGGCTACGTGGTGCTCTCGGGCAGCCAGCCGCCGGGGGTGCGCAACAGTTTTCCCACGGACCTCGCCGCCCGGATCGACGCGGCCGGGGCGCGGCTGATCCTCGACACGTCGGGGCCGCCGCTGCGCTCGCTCCTCGTCGCCGGGGCCGCGCGCCACCACGTGCTGCGGCTCGACGGGGCGGAGACCGCCGAGCTGGCCGGGCGGCGGATCACGAGCCGGCGGGAGGTGGCCCAGTTCGCCCAGTCGCTGGTCGAGGACGGGATCGCGGACGTGGTGGTGCTCGCGCTGGGTCCCGAAGGCTCGGTGCTGGCCACGCGCGAGGGACGCTGGCATGCGCGCACCGAGGACGTGCCGGTGCGCTCCAAGGTCGGGGCGGGCGACAGTTTCGTCGGGGCTTTCAGCCTTGCGCTGCTCCGGGGGGCCACGATGCCGGAGGCGTTGGTGCGCGGTTGCGCGGCGGCGTCGGCCGCCGTGATGAGCGAGGCGACGGCGCTGTGTTCGCGCGCCGACGTGGACGCGCTGGCGGAGAGCGCGACGCTGACGACACTGTGACGGATCCCAATTCACAGAATGTACGAAACGTGCTATTCATCGGGGCTGAAGACCACGTGTTTCGGCCTCCAGGGATCGACCCATGAAATCCACCCTCCTCGCAGCCACCCTCGCCGCGCTCATCGCCAGCCCCGCTTCGGCGGCCGGGATCATCGAGCGCGCCTGCATGTCCTCCGAGCGTTCGGGCGCCACGGCGCTTCTGTGCAACTGCATCCAGGCGGTCGCGGACGAGCTTCTGGCGCCGCACGAACAGCGCAAGGGTGCGGCGTTCTTCAGCGACCCGCACAAGAGCCAGGAGACGCGGATGAGCAAGAACCGCTCGGATTCCGAGTTCTGGGAGAAATGGACGAGCTACGGCGACAAGGCCGCGCAGCTGTGCAACTGAGGCCGGGGGCCTAGAGCCGGGACAGGAGCCCGCGCGCGCAGGCTTCGACCAGCTCGATCGTCTGATCGAAATCGCGGGTGTAATACGGGTCCGGCACATGGTCGGCCCCGGTTTCGGGCGCGTAATCGGTAAAAAGCACGACCGGCGTGTCGTCGCCCGCCGGGCGCAACGCCTCGATCTCGGAGAGGTTGGCCGGGTCCATCGCGACGATCAGGTCGAAGTCCGCGAAATCCCCGCGCGTGAACTGGCGCGCACGCAGGCCGGACATGTCGTAGCCGTGCGGGCGCGCGGCGGCCTGCATCGCGCCGTAGGGTGGCTCCCCGACGTGCCAGTCCGAGGTTCCGGCGCTGTCGAAGGCGACGTCCGTCCCTTCGGCCAGGACACGGGTCACCGCTTCGGCGGTGGGGGAACGGCAGATGTTGCCGAGGCAGACGAAAAGCACGCGTTTGGTCATGACGCGACCCTAGCGCGGCGGCGGCCGAGGGCAACAGCGTTTGTCCCGCGTGCCGCAGCGGCCCCCTTCCCTTTCCGGCCCGACCCCGGCAAGGTCCGCCGCGAGGAGGAGTTCATGCAGATCGCGTCACTTGCCGACATCCGCACCCATTTCGAGGTGCGCGGCCCCGCCACGGGCCCCACGGTGCTTTTCATCAATTCGCTGGGCACGGATTTCCGGCTGTGGGACCGGGTGGTCGCGCGGCTGCCCGCGCACCTGCGCCTGATCCGCTACGACAAGCGCGGCCACGGGCTGACCACCGCGCCGGGGGGCGCGTATTTCATGGGCGACCTCGTGCAGGACGCGGGGCGGCTTCTCGATCACCTGGAGGCGCGCGACGTGGTGGTCGTCGGCCTGTCCATCGGCGGCATGATCGCCCAGGGGCTGGCCGCCGAACGGCTGGACCGGGTGCGCGCGCTGGTGATGTCCAACACCGCCGCCAAGATCGGCACCACGGAAATGTGGGACGAGCGCGTGGCCACCGTGCGCCGGGACGGGATCGAACCCCTGGCGGACGGCACGATGGAGCGCTGGTTCGGCCGCCGGTTCCGCGAAAGCGAGCCGTTGGTGGTCGAGGCGTTCCGCAACATGATGACGCGCCAGCCGGTCGACGGTTACGCCGGCTGCGCCGCCGCCATCGGCGAGACGGACCTCTACGAATCCACCGCCGCGCTGAAGCTGCCCACGTTGGGGATCGCCGGGTCCGAGGATGGCTCCACGCCGCCCGACATGGTGCGCGAGACGACCGAACTGGTGGCCGGGTCGCGCTTTCACCTGGTGCGGGGGTCCGGGCACCTGCCCTGCGTCGACAACCCCGACGAATACACCCGCGTTCTGACGACTTTCCTTCACGAGATAGGACACCTGTGATGGCCCGTTTCCTGTTGATCCACGGATCGAACCATGGCGCCTGGTGCTGGCGCGACACGATCCCCGCGCTCGAGGCGCTGGGACACGAGGCGCGGGCGATCGACCTGCCTTCGCACGGCGACGATCCCACCCCGATCGCGGAGGTGACACTGGACGGTTACGCCGACGCGGTGCTGGAGGCGCTCGATGGCCCCACGATCCTCGTCGGCCATTCGGCGGGCGGTTTCGCGATCACGCAGGCCGCCGAGCGCGATCCGTCGAACGTCGCGGGGCTGGTGTTTCTCACCGCCTACGTGCCGCAGCCGGGCAAGAGCCTGATGGACATGCTGGCCGAGGCGCCGGAGCAACCGATGAAGGGCGCCTTCGAGATGGCCGAGGACCGCAAGAGCTTCCGCTTCAAGCCCGAATGGCTGAGCCGCGCACTCTACACCGAGTGCCCGGACGACACCTACGACTACGCGATAGCCCATATCGGCTGGCAGCCGATCAAGCCGCAGGCCACGCCGGCGACGTTGACCGGGCGCGCCGACGGCGTGCCGCGCCGCTACATCTTCTGCACCGAGGACCGCGCCATCCCCCTGTCGCACCAGCGCCAGATGGCCGAGGGCTTCGCCCCGGACGAGACGCGCGAGCTGGCCACCGGCCATTCGCCCTTCTTCTCGGCGCCCGAGGCCCTCGCCCGGCTGCTCGACGGGATCGCGGCAGAGATCTGACGCCTTTGGGCTTGCTTTGTCGGGCGGTGCGGCGCAAAACGTAATTGCGAAACACCGTTTCACTGTGCGGGAGAACCACATGGACACCATCAAGGCCGCCGTCTGCCACGCGCATGGCGAACCGCTTGTCATCGAAGAGATCACGATCCGCCCGCCCCAGGCCGACGAGATCGAGGTCGAGGTCCACGCGGTGGCGATCTGCCAGTCCGACATTTCCTTCGCCGAGGGCGGCTTCGGCGGCCCGCTTCCGGCGGTCTACGGCCACGAGGCATCCGGCGTCGTGACCAAGGTCGGCCCCGGGGTGAAGGGGCTTGCGGCCGGCGACCGGGTGGTGGTGACGCTGATCCGCGCCTGCGGGCACTGCCCGTCATGCCAGACCGCGCGGCCGGTGACCTGTGAAACGCCCTACGACTCGCTCACCGAGGGGCCGCTTGCGACTGCCGACGGCACGCCGATCTACCAGGGGCTGGAGACTGGGGCCTTCGCCGAGAAGGTCGTCGTGCTGGCGAGCCAGGCCGCCAAGGTCCCCGACAGCGTGCCGATGGACAGCGCAGCCCTTCTGGCCTGTGGTGTCATCACCGGCCTGGGCGCCGTGGTGAACGTGGCGCAGGTGCGCCCGGGACAGAACGTGGTGGTGATCGGCGCGGGCGGCGTCGGGCTGAACGCGATCCAGGGCGCGCGCATCGCGGGGGCCGCGCGGATCATCGCGGTCGACATGACCGAGGAAAAGCTCGACATGGCGCGCGAGTTCGGCGCGACGCACGGCGTGCTTGGGTCCGAAGCCAAGCCCTGGAACGAGGTCAAGAAACTGACCGGCGGGCGCGGCGCGGACGCGGTCTTCGTCACCGTGGGTGTCGCCCCCGTTTATGACGTGGCGCCGCGCTACCTTGCCCCCGGGGGCGAGGTGATCATGGTGGGCCTGCCGCATTACACCGAGAAGGCGACCTATTCGCCGCTGGCGATGGGCAACGCGAGCCAGGGCATCCAGGGCACGATGATGGGCGACACGGTGATCCGGCGCGACATCCCGTGGCTGGTCGACCTCTACGAACAGGGGCGGCTGAAGCTGGACGAGCTGGTCTCGGGCCGGTTCCGGCTGGACCAGATCAACGAGGCGATCGAGAGCACCCGGTCGGGCACCGCCAAGCGCAACGTGATCGTGCTGAAGTAGAGAAAATCGCGGCCCCGGCGCGATTTACTCTTTTTCTGCATGGGTCATACAAGCTAGGTCTGGTCCATGATCGTCGTGGGCAGTCTGACACTTCTCGAATTGGCGGGCTTCATCGGGGTCGGGTTCTACCTGATCGCCTATCTCCTGCTGCAGCTGGGCACCATCAAGGGCTCGGGCTACACCTTTCCGGCGCTGAACCTGGTCGGCAGCCTGCTGGTGCTCCTGGGTCTGGCGACCAATTTCAACTGGCCCGCGGGCGCGCTCCAGATCGCCTGGGCGGTGATCTCGGTCTTCGGCCTGGTGCGCATCTACATCCAGAATTCGCGGCTGAACTTCTCGGAAGAGGAGCAGACGCTGATCGCCTACGGCCTGCCGCGCATGGCCAAGCCGACGGCGCGCAACCTGCTGAACCGCGGGGTGTGGTCGAACGCCGAAGCGGGCACCACGCTCACCGAGGAGAACGAGTGCGTCACCCATCTGCACTTCATGCTGCACGGGTCGGCCAAGGTGTCATCCGGCGGGGCCGACATCGCCGAGATCAAGCGCGGGTTCGTGGGCGAGATGAACGTGATGGAGGCGGCCCCCGCCTCGGCCACCGTGACGATCACGGAGCCGTCGCGCATCTTCACCGTTTCCGGCACGACCCTGCGTTCGCTTGCCGAGACGGATGCGGATTTCGCCTCGAGCCTGTCGGTGCACCTGGCGCGCTCGACCAAGGAAAAGCTGATCGAGGCCAATCGCAAGCTGTCGGCACCCGCGGATTCCTCGGGACATGTCGCCTGAGCATGGTGCGCGGGGCCGGATAGCGCGCCCCGCCGTCGCCGGGCTTGTCCTGGGCTTCGACAACCTGAGCCGCGCGATCGCACTGGCGAGCCTTGTCTTCACCGGCGCGCTCGCCGCCGGCGCCCCCTACGCCACGGCGGTCTTCCTTCTGAGCGGCATCCTGGGCACCGGGTCGCTGATGCTCGGGCGCTATTTCGTGGGGCCCGCCTTCGCGAACGTGCAGAACGCCACGGTGGCGATCCTGCTGCCCTCGATCATCGCGCTCACCGCCGGACCCGAGGCGAAGGTGGCGACGGTCTTCGCCATTCTCGGGATCACGGCGTTGCTGACGGGGGCCGCGATGGTGGCGGTCGCCGCGCTGAACCTCGCGCGGTTCGTGCAGCTCGTGCCCTTCCCGGTGTCCTCGGGCTACCTCGCGGCGTCCGGCGCGCTTCTGGTGATCTCGGCGGTGCGCATGACCTGCGAGGGCGGGATGTGCCTGCCGGCCGGCGGCGCGGGCGTTCCCGACGCCCTGCCCGCCCTGATGCTGGCCGCGGGCTTCGCGGCGGTGCTGTGGGTCATCACGCTGCGCTGGCGCACGATGGGGCTGGGCGCGGCGCTGGTCCTGGCCTTCGCGGGGTTCTACGCGGTGCTGGCCGTGACGGGCGTGACGCCGGAGGGCGCACGGGCGGCGGGGTTCCTGCCGACGCGGCCCGCCGCGACGGATACGTCCCCGGTCCGGCCGGGCGACGTGGACCCGGGGGCGGTGCTGGCCGCCCTGCCCGCGATCCTCGCCGCCGCGGTGGTCAGCCTGTTCTCCGCGATGCTCAACATCACCGGGGTCGAGCTGACCCTGCGCCGCGACATGGACCAGCGGCGCGAGCTGGTGCGGCAGGGCACGCTCAACATCGTGACGGGGCTGTGGGGCAGCACCGTGAGTTTTCTCAACACCTCCAACACGATCGCGGCGCGCTTCATGGGCGCCTCGGGGCGCGTGACCGGCATCGTGACCTGCGCCGTGCTGGCCCTGGGCATCCTCTTCGCGGGCGATATCCTGGCCTACGTGCCGGGTTTCGTCTCGAGCGGGCTGCTGATCTTCTTCGGGGCCTCGATCGTGGGCCAGTGGTGGGTCTTCACCCGACACGAGCAGACCCTGGCCGAGTGGCTGCTCGCCTTCGCGATCATCGCCGCCTCGGTCGTCGTGGGCATGCCCGGCGCCGTCGTGCTGGGGATCATGGCCGCCTCGCTGATCTTCGCCGTGTCCTATGCCCGCCTGCCGGTGGTGCGCGGCTCGTCCGACCTGTCGGTGCTGCGCTCGACCGTGGACCGGGGGCCGCAGCAGGTGGAACTCCTGCGCGCCCACGGGCACGAGGTCGCGGTGGTCACGTTGCAGGGGTTCCTGTTCTTCGGATCGATCGAACGGGTGTCGTCGCACATCCGCGACCTGATCGAGGGCGACGCGGCGCCGGGCACCGTCATTCTCGACTTCAGCCGCGTGAGCCGGATGGACGCCTCCGCGCTTGCCGCCCTGCGCAAGCTCGACATCCTCGCCCAGAAGCGCGACGTGGACGTGGTGCTGTCCGACCTCAACGAAACGCTCGCCCGCGACATCGCCCGGGCGCGGCTGGTCGAGGACACCGACCGGCTGTCGACCGCCCCCACCACCGATGCCGCGATGGAGGAGGCCGAGACCGCCCTCATCGCCCGCGCGCGCCCCGGGGGCGACGTGCCGGACGACGCGCTTTCGGCACTCACAGCGCTGATCGGCGACGGGGCGATCGCGCGGCGGCTCTTCGACGAGATGACCCGCGAAGAGGTGCGCTCGGGCACCCGCATCCTGACGCGGGGCGAGATGTCGGGCGATGTCTACCTCCTGGAGCGCGGCATGCTGTCGGTCTGGATCCGCACGGGCGATGACAGGCCGCTTCGTGTCATGAAGCAGCGCCCCGGGGCGATCGTGGGCGAGATCGCGAGCTACGCGGGCAAGGCGCGGACGGCCGACGTCGTTGCCGATACGGACGCGGTGGTCTACCGTCTGTCGGACAACAAGTTGCGTGAGTTGCAGGACAAAGACCCCAGGCTGGCCGCGTATTGGCATCAGGCGATGGCGTCAGGTCTGGCTGAAAAGCTCGATCGCACGAACAAGATACTGGGACAGCGCGCATCATGACGCCGGAATTCATCCTCTTCGTGATCCTGCTTCTGCAGGTGAAACACTTCTTCGCGGACTACGCGTTGCAGACGGTCTGGATGATCCGCAACAAGGGCAATTACGGCCATCCCGGCGGTCTGGCGCATGCGGGCCTGCACGGGGTCTTCACCTTCGTCGTGCTGATCTTGACCGGCTTCGACCCGGTGCTCTCGGCGCTCGTGTCGGTGGGCGAGATCGTGATCCATTACCACATCGATTATGCCAAGGACCGGATCACCCGGATGCGCAAGCCCGACCCCAACCGGCGCGAATACTGGGTCTTCCACGGGCTGGACCAGTTCTGCCACCAGGCGACGCTGGTGGGCGTGGTCGCCGTCCTGTTGTGGTTTGGCTGACACATACACGTACGAGATGTTCCAATTCGTACGCGCCGATTGCGACGGCGTAACATATCCCTATTCTCGAAGTTATATTTTGCGACTTTGAATGACGCCGGGGTCAGGGGAAGGCCCGGCGCGGGAGAACATGATGGTTTGGCGTATGCGAGCGCTTCTGGCGGGCCTTGGCGTCTGTGCGACCCTCGGCGCGCCCGTGGCCGCCGAGAGCCTGCGCGACGCGGTGCGCGCGGCGGTGACCGAAAACCCGGCCGCGAAGGTCCGCGAGGCCGAGGCCCGGGCGACCGCCTTCGATCTTCTGGCACGCGAGCGTGATTTCCTGCCCACCGTGACCGCGAGCGCGGAGGCCGGTGTCTACTACTACAACGATCCCGCGCGGCTTTCGCCCGCGAACAACAACCGGGTGTCGGCCGCGGCGCGCGCGAATGTCGAGGCGGCCTACGTCGTCTTCGACGGGTTCCGGCGTGCCAACGAGGTCTACCGGGACGCGGCCCGCGTGGACGAGACCGTGTTCCGGCTGCTCGACGCCTCGGAGACGCTCGCCCTGAGCGCGGTCGAGGCCTATATCGACGTGCTGCGCCATCAGCAGCTGGTGGCCGTGTCCCGCCAGAACGTGGCGCGCCACCGGGAGATCTCGGGCCGCGTGGCGGACCTCGTGGAGGGTGGGCGCCTGCCCTCGTCCGACCGGTTCGACGCCGAACGGCGCGTCATGTCGGCCCGGCTGGCGCTGGTGCAGGTCGAGGAGGCCCTGCGCTCGTCGCAGGCGCGTTACGAGGCCATCGTGGGCCACGCGCCGCACGGGCCGATGAAGATCGAATGGGTCCACGACCTACCGCTTACCGGCGAGGCGTTCACGGCGCGGGCCGTCCGGCGCAGCCTGTCGGTGAAGGCCGCGGACGCGGGCGTGAAGCAGGCCGAATACGGGGTCGAGGTCACGGAATCGGGCCGCCTGCCGCAGGTCACGGCGCGCGTCGGCGCCAACGCGGGGCTCAACGGCAACGGCGTGCCGGGGGCGGCCTATGACGCCTATGCCGCCGTGGGCGCGGAATGGGAAATCTTCGCGGGCGGGCGCAAGGCCGAGACGCGGGCGGCGAAGATGCGCATCGTGCAGGCGATGGCCGAGCGCGACGAGGCGATGCTCGACACCCGCGAGCTCGCCGCCACCACGTGGTATGCCTACAACGCCAACATCGAGCGCACCGTGCTGCTCGATCGGCAGCTGGCGGCCTCGCGCAGGGCCGCGGACCAGTACTACACCCAGTTCGAGGCGGGCACGCGGTCGCTGCTCGAGGTGCTCGACGCCGAGGCGACGTGGTTCAACGCACGCTTCGAGGACATCAGCGCCGAGGCCTCATACGCCTTCAACCAGTACCAGATCCTGGCCGTCGAAAGCCGACTGGCCGAGCATTTCGGGATCAAGAATGCCGGGACCGCCCTGATGCCCGACTTCGAGGCGCGGGCGGTCGAGAACGGGCCCCGCTCGGTCTTCGCGACGGAGATCCCGGACCTGAAATGATGGACGCGACAGCCACGGCGCAGGCAGGGGACGAGGCCGACGCCGGGCTCGCCGCCGCCGCGTGGCTGGCCGACCATCATGACCGCGCCTGGACCGACGACGCCGCGCGCGCGCGGCTGCCGGGCGGCGAGGACACGCGGCGCCCCGAGATCCTGTCGCAGGCGCTGGCAAGCGCGGGGTTGCGCGCCCGGATGGTGACGCGGCGGCCCGACCGGCTGGACCCGGCCACCCTGCCCGCCGTGCTGTTCGACTTCGACGGCACCCCCTTCATCCTGACCGCGATCACCTCGAACCCGCGCCGGATGCGGATCGCGGAGCCTGCGCGGGGCGGGCTGGAAAGCGAACTCACGGCGCGCGAGCTGCGCCACAGGGCGCGCCGGCAGGCGATGCTCGTCACCGCCGAGGAGACGGCGGAGACGGACGGGGAGGCGCCGGGGGGCCACTGGTTCTGGCGGCCGATGAAGGAGAACCGCGGCGCGTGGGTGCAGATCGTCATCGCCGCCCTCGCGATCAACCTTCTGGGGCTCGCGCTGCCGATCTTCGTGATGAACGTCTACGACCGGGTGATCCCGAACCTCGCCTTCGTGACGCTGGGCACGCTGGCGCTGGGCGTGGGCATCGCCATCGCGCTCGACTTCGCGCTGCGCTCGGTGCGCGCGGGGGTGCTGGAGCGGATCGGGCGGCGGCTGGACGTGGGCATCTCGTCGGCGCTCTTCCGGCACGCGCTCGCGCTCAGGCCCGCCGACATGCCGGGCGGCGCGCTGGGCACCGCGACCTTCCTGCGCGACTTCGAGACGGTGCGCGAATTCTTCGGCTCCCAGAGCCTCGTCGCGCTCATCGACCTGGTGTTCATCTTCATCTTCATCGGCGTGCTGTGGATCATCGTGGGGCCCCTGGCCTTCGTGCCGCTGGCCGCGATCCCGGTGATGCTGGCGCTGGCCGTCGTGGCGCAGATCCCGATGGGGGCGGCCGTGGCGCGCGCGCAAGCGGCGGCGAACCGGCGCCAGAAGGTGCTGATCGAGGCGCTGGCGGGGCTGGAGACGGTCAAGTCGCTCAACGCCGAACCTGTCATGCAGCGCGAGTGGGACGCGGCCACCGCCGCGTCGGCCCGGGTGTCGGGGCGGTCGCGGTTCTGGTCGAACTTCGCCGCGAACGGGACAGGCGTGATCCAGCAGGGCGTGAGCATCGCGATCATCACCTGGGGCGTGTTCCTGATCTCGGACGGGCGGATCTCCATCGGGGCGCTGATCGCGGCGAACATCCTGTCGGGCCGCGCGCTTGCCCCGCTGGGGGCCATCGCGCAGACGATCTTCCGCGCCCACCAGGCGCGCCGTTCGATGCAGACGCTGACGGCGCTCATGGCCGTCGCGCCCGAGCGGCAGGCGGCGATCGAAAGCCGCATGACGATTCGGGCGGGCCGGGTCGAGACGCAAGGTCTGGGCTTCACCTATCCCGGATCGACCGTGCCCGCGATCGCGGAGCTCGACCTGGCCGTGGCCCCCGGCGAGATCGTGGCGCTCGTGGGCCGGGTGGGATCGGGCAAGTCGACGCTGGGCAAGCTCCTGTCCGGGCTTCTCGCCCCGCAGCAGGGCACGGTGCTGATCGACGGGCAGAACCTGTCCCAGTACGACCCCGCCGAGCTGCGCCGGGGCGTGGGCTACCTGCCGCAGGAGCCGGAGCTTTTCACCGGCACGCTGGGCGAGAACCTGACCATCGGTGCGCCGCGCGCCGGCGCCGACGACATCGCGCGCGCCCTGCAACTGTCCGGCATGGACGGGTTCGTCGCCACGCTGCCCGACGGGCTGGGCACCTTCATCGGCGAGCGCGGCGGCAACCTGTCGGGCGGTCAGCGCCAGGGCCTTGCGCTCGCCCGCCTGATCCTGCGCCGGCCGCGCGTGCTGTTCCTCGACGAGCCGACGAACGCGATGGACCGGGACATGGAGACCCAGGTGACCGAGCGGCTTTCAACGCTGCGCGAGGACGGCACCGCGCTGATCCTGTGCACCCACCGCCCCGGGCTGGCCGCGCTGGCGGGGCGGATGGTGGTGCTCGACAAGGGCCGCAAGGTGCTGGACGGCGAGAGCCAGAAGGTGCTGGGCCGGCTACAGCAGGCCGCGCTCGCGCGCACCAAGGAAGGTGCGTGATGTTCGGGCCGTCGGTCGACGAGGATTTCGTGAACCGCGCGGGCGTGCGCCCGCAGGGCGAAGGCCGGGGCGGCACGCTTCTCCTGGCCGCGCTGGTGGCCGGGATCGCCGGGTTCCTGTGGTGGGCGGCCGTCTTCGAGATCGAGGAGGTCACGCGCGGACAGGGACGTGTCGTGCCCAGCCAGCAGGTGCAGGTGATCCAGAGCCTCGAGGGCGGGATCGTGCGCGAGATCCTCGTGGACGAGGGCGAAACGGTGGAGCCGGACGCGCCCCTGATCCGCATCGACGACACCACGGCCGGTGCCCGGCGCGGCGAGCTTCTGGAACAGGAAGCCGCCCTTCTGGCCGAACGGCTTCGGGTGCGGACGGAGGCCGAGGGCGGCGCGACGCTCGCCTTCCCCGAAAGCCTCACCGCGCGTGCACCGGAGGCGGTGGCCGCGGAGCGCGAGGTGTTCGCGTCGCGCCGCTCGCAGCTGTCCTCCGAGCTCGACGTGCTGAACGACCAGCTCTCGCAGCGGCGCGCGGAGCTGGGCGAAGCGCGCGCGATGATCGCCAAGCTCGAGGGCCAGATCGCCCCGCTGGCCGAGGAGGTGCGCCTCACGCGCGGCTACGTGGACAGTGGCGCGATCACGCAGATCGAGCTTCTGCGGCTGGAGACGCGGCTTGCCGAGCTCGAGGGCGAGCTTGCGGTGAGCCGGGCGCGCCTGCCCCGGCTGGAGGCGGCCATCGCGGAGGCCGAGAACCAGATCGAGACCTCGCGCCGGGCCTACGTGCTGACCGCGCGCGAACGGCTGGCGCGGGTGCAGGCGGAGCTCTCGGTTCTGCGCGAGACGCTGCGCGCGGCGCAGGACCGGGTGACGCGCACCACGCTGCGCGCGCCGGTGCGCGGGATCGTCAACACGGTGAACGTGGCCACGATCGGCGCGGTGGTCGGTCCGGGCGACCCGTTGATCGAGATCGTGCCGGTGGACGATCATCTGCTGGTGGAGGCGCGGATCACGCCGCAGGACGTGGCTTTCATCCGCCCGGGCGACCCGGCCTCGGTCAAGATCACCGCGTTCGATTACACGGTCTACGGATCGCTTCAGGGCACCGTGCAGCGGATCGGGGCGGACACGGTCACCGACGCGGACGGCAACGCCTTCTTCCAGGTGACGATCCGGACGGACGAGACGGCGCTCGGCGGCAACCCGATAAGCCCCGGGATGGTCGCGCAGATCGACATCCAGACGGGGCGCAAGACGGTGCTCGACTATCTCCTGAACCCGTTTCTCAGGGTCGGGAGCGAGGCGCTGCGCGAGCGCTGACGTCTCAGACCCGCTGGCCGCCCACGTAGGTCGCCGTGACCGCGCGGTCGTCGCCCATCATGATGGTCGGGAAGAGTTGCTCCCAAATGGAGTCGGCGCGTGCGGCCCGCTGTTCGATGGCCGGCGTCGAGGCGAGATCGAGGACGACGAGGTCGGCCTCGTAATCCGGGGCGAGCGTGCCGATCGTGCCGCCCATGCCGATGGCGTTGGCCGACCCCGCGGTCGCGAGCCACAGAAGCTCGGCCGGGTGGAGCGGCGCGCCGCGCAGCTGCCCGACCTCGTAGGCCGCCGCCATCGTGCGCAGCATCGAGAAGGACGAGCCGCCGCCGGTGTCGGTGGCGAGCCCGATCCGGTGGCCTTCCGCCTTGAGCCCGGCCATGTCGAAAAGGCCCGAGCCGATGAAGGTGTTCGAGGTCGGGCAATGGACGAGACTCGCCCCCGCTTCGCGCAGCCGGTCGCGTTCGCGGGTCGACAGGTGGATGGCGTGGCCCATCAGCGCGCCTTCGCGCAGGAGACCGAAGCGGTCGTAGATGTCGGTGTAATCGGTCGCCTCCGGGAACATGCCCATGACCCACTCGATCTCTTCGGTCTGCTCGGAGAGGTGGGTCTGCATGAGGCAGTCGGGGTGCTCGGCCCAGAGCGCGCCCAGCGCTTCGAGCTGTTCGGGCGTCGAGGTGGGGGCGAAGCGCGGCGTGATGGCGTAGCTCAGCCGCCCCTGCCCGTGCCAGCGGTCGATCAGCCGCTTGGAGTCGTCTTGGGCCGACTGCGCCGTGTCGCGCAGGTCGTCGGGGGCGTTGCGGTCCATGCAGGTCTTGCCGCCCACCACGCGCATGCCGCGTTTCTGGGCCTCGGCGAAATAGGCGCCGACGCTTTCGGGATGGATGGTGCAGAAGCTCACGGTCGTCGTCGTGCCGTTGGAGAGCACGAGGTCGAAGTAGCGCGCCGCGATCTCGGCGGCGTAGCCGGGGTCGCCGAACCGGGCCTCCTCGGGGAAGGTGTAGGTGTCGAGCCAGTCGATCAGCCGCTTGCCCCAGCTCGCGATGATGCCGGTCTGGGGGTAGTGCGCGTGGGCGTCGATGAAACCGGGCAGGATCAGCGCGTCGCCGTGGTCCACGACCTCGGCGTTCTGCCACACGCGGCGCAGCGCATCGGCCGGCCCGACCTCGACGATGGTGCCGGTGGTGTCGTCCACCACGACGCCCCCGCGCCGGTCCCACAGGGCGGCCTCGTCCGGTCCCGCCTCGAACGGGTCCGCGAAGAAGGAAAGGGTCTGGCCGAGGATCAGTTTCATGGGAGGTCCGTGTGTGATTGCCGCGCGAGCCTAGGGCGCGGTGGGGGCGAGGTCCATGCCTTTCCCCTGTATCTCGCTGCGCCCATCGCCTAAGGTCGCCCGCGACAACGGGCGAGGTGCAAGATGGCGGAAGACCTGATCACCGAGGAACTTCTCGAGGATGACGATTACGCGCTCGACCGCGACACGGTCGAGCCGATCCTGGCCGCGCTGCGCGAGGGCGACAGCGAGGCGCTGGCCAAGCTGCTCGACCCGATCCACCCGGCCGACATCGCCGACCTTCTCGAGCAGGTCGACGAGGACACGCGCATCCGGCTGGTGCAGCTCTACGGCATGGAGTTCGACGGGGAGATCCTGTCGGAACTGAACGAGGGCATCCGCGAATCCATCATCGCCGCGCTGCACCCGGAGGTGCTGGCGGACGCGGTGCGCGATCTCGAATCGGACGACGTGGTCGACCTGATCGAGGACCTCGACGACCCGCAGCGCGACATCATCCTGGACGCGCTGGCCGCGACCGACCGGGCCGCGGTCGAGCAATCGCTCGCCTACCCGGAGGAATCCGCCGGCCGCCTGATGCAGCGCGAGCTTGTGGCCGCACCCGAGCACTGGGACGTGGGCCACGTGATCGACCACATGCGCGCGCATGACGACCTGCCCGACCAGTTCTACCACGTGATCCTCGTGGACCCGCGGATGCGGCCCACGGGCTATGTCACGCTGGGCAAGATCATGGCGAGCCCGCGGACCGCGAAGCTGACCGAGATCATGGAGGACAGTTTCCGCACCATCCCGGTCCACCAGGACGAGGCGGAGGTCGCCTACGCGTTCAACCAGTATCACCTGATCTCCGCGCCGGTGGTGGACGAGGACGACCGGCTGGTGGGCGTGATCACCATCGACGACGCGATGATCATCCTCGACGAGGAACTGGAAGAGGACATCCTGCGCCTGGCCGGCGTCGGCGAGACGAGCCTGACCGACCGGGTGCGCGACACGGTGCGCGCGCGGCTGCCGTGGCTGGGGGTGAACCTTGTCACGGCGATCATCGCCTCGCTCGTCATCGCGATCTTCGAGGACGTGATCGCGAGCTTCGTGGCGTTGGCGGTGCTGATGCCCATCGTGGCCTCGATGGGCGGTAACGCGGGCACCCAGAGCCTGACGGTCGCGGTACGCGCCATCGCGACGAAGGACCTTACCTCCTCGAACCTCTGGCGGGTGATCCGGCGCGAGGCGGCCGTGGGGTTGATCAACGGGGCGGTCTTCGCGCTCGTCATGGGGCTCGTGGGCGTGGTGTGGTTCGGGACCTGGATGCTCGCGGGTGTCATCGCGGCGGCGATGGTGATCAACCTGCTGGTTGCAGGGTTGTCGGGCGTGTTGGTGCCGGTGCTGCTGGAACGGCTCAAGGTCGACCCGGCGCTGGCCTCCGGCACCTTCGTGACCACGGTGACGGACGTGGTCGGGTTCTTCGCCTTCCTCGGGCTGGCCGGGATCGTTCTGCTGTGACGCTGGACAAGGCCGAAGCCCGCCGCACGGCGCTTGCCGCCCGTGACGAAGCCCACGACCCGGAGCGCGACCGCTTCGCGCAGGCGCGGCTGCGCACGGCGCTCGCCCCGCTGGCCGGGCGGCCGATCGCCGGGTTCCTGCCCATCGGGACCGAGATCGACCCGCTGCCGATCATGGCGGAGCTGGCGACCGAAGGGCCCGTGGGGGTGCCGATCACGCCGTCGCTGGGCCATCCCCTTTCCTTCCGCGCCTGGACCCCGGAGACCCCGCTCATCGACGGGAAGTTCGGCACGCGCTGGCCCGCCGAGGGCGACGAGGTGGTGCCCGAGGTGCTGATCGTGCCGCTGGTGGGCTTCGACCGGGCGGGCAACCGGCTGGGCTATGGCGGGGGGTTCTACGACCGCACGCTCGAGGCGTTGCGCGCGGTGCGCCCGACGGTGGCCGTGGGCTATGCCTATGCCGCGCAGGAGCTGGAGGAGCTGCCGCTCGAGCCCACCGATCAGCCGCTCGACGCGATCGTGACGGAGGCGGAGACGCTGCGGTTCACGTAACGGGGCCGCGCGTGCGCGGGCGCGCGACCTTGCTTGCTCTCCGGCGTGGGAAACTCTAACCAGACCGCATGAAGATTTTGTTTCTCGGTGACGTGATGGGCCGGGCCGGGCGCACGGCCGTCGCAGACCGCCTGCCCGCCCTGCGCAAGGAATGGTCGCTCGATTTCGTCGTGGTCAACGGCGAGAACGCGACGAACGGGGCCGGCCTGTCGGAGGCCCATGCCAAGCTTCTGTTCGAGGCGGGGGCCGACGTGGTCACGCTGGGCGATCACGCCTTCGACCAGAAGGAGATGCTGTCCTACTGCGAGGGCGAGACGCGGATCATCCGGCCGCTCAATTTCGCCAAGGACGCGCCGGGACGCGGGGCCCGGGTGTTCGAGGATCACCGGGGACGGCGGGTGCTGGTCGCGCAGGTGCTGGGCAACGTGTTCATGAAGCGCGCCTTCGAGGATCCGTTCGGCCATATCGAACGCGCGCTCAAGCCCTTCAACCTGGGCGGCGCGGTGCAGGCCACGCTGGTCGACGTGCATTGCGAGGCCACGTCCGAGAAGATGGCGATGGGCCATTTCCTGGACGGGCGCGCGAGCATCGTGGTGGGCACGCACACGCACGTGCCGACCGGGGACGCGATGATCCTGCCGGGCGGCACCGCCTATCTCACCGATGCGGGGATGTGCGGCGATTACCATTCGGTGATCGGCATGGAGAAGGCCGAGCCGCTGCGCCGCTTCGTCACCGGCATGGCCAAGGGGCGCTTCAACCCGGCCAACGAGAGCGCGACGCTGTCGGGCATCTACGTCGAGACCGACGACAAGACCGGGAAGGCCACCAGGATCGTGATGGTGCGAGATGGCGGAAAACTGCAGGCGTCGACCCCCTGAGCGCACAGGGCGCGCTTGCTCCAATCGGGCCATGCGGGCAGAATGACCCGGTCGAGATCGGGGTGAAATGAACCTTTTCCAACTTCCCCAGGGCGCGGAACCCGTCGTGGCGCTGATCGTGGTCGGCGTGATGTTCCTCCTGTTCCTGCGCGAGATCTTCCCGACCGAGGTGGTGGCGATCGGCGGGGTCGCGGTGATGCTGATCACCGGCATCCTGCCCTACCCCGACGCGCTGGCGGTGCTGTCGAACCCGGCGCCGTGGACCATCGCCTGCATGTTCATCATCATGGGGGCGCTGGTGCGCACCGGGGCGCTCGACTGGTTCACCAGTCTTGCCGAGGGACAGGCCGCGGCGCGTCCGGCGGTGGCCCTGGGCATCCTGATGCTTTTCGTGATCTTCGCCTCGGCCTTCGTCTCCAACACCCCGGTGGTCGTGGTCATGATCCCGGTCTTCACGCAGCTTGCGCGACGGCTGGACATCGCGGCCTCCAAGCTCCTGATCCCGCTGTCCTACGCCGCGATCATGGGGGGCACGCTGACGCTGATCGGGACCTCGACGAACCTGCTGGTCGACGGCGTGGCGCGATCGAACGGGCTGGAGCCCTTCTCGATCTTCGAGATCACGCCGCTCGGGCTGATCGTCGTGGCCTGGGGCATGGCCTATCTCTACGTGGTGGCGCCCCGGCTTCTGCCGGAGCGCTCCAGCATGGCGAGCCTGCTCACCGACCGGTCGCGCAAGAAGTTCTTCACCGAGGCTGTGATCCCGCCGGATTCGAACCTCGTCGGGCGCGAGGTGCTGGGGGTGCAACTCTTCAAGCGCGAGGGCGTGCGGCTGATCGACGTGGTGCGCGGCGACATATCGCTGCGGCGCAACCTCGAGGACGTGAAACTGCAGGTCGGCGACCGGGTGGTGCTCCGGACCCAGATGACCGAGCTTCTGTCGCTTCAGCGCAACAAGAGCTTAAAGCGCGTCGACCAGGTGTCGGCGGTCGAGACGACCACGGTGGAAGTGCTGATCTCGCCGGGCTGCAAGATGATCGGGCGCAAGCTGGGGCAGCTGCGGCTGAGGCGCCGCTACGGGGTCTATCCGCTGGCCGTGCACCGGCGGAACCAGAACATCGGCCAGCAGCTCGACAACATCACGGTGCGGGTGGGCGACACGCTGCTGCTCGAAGGCGCGCCGGAGGACATCCAGCGGCTCGCCTCCGACATGGACCTGGTGGACGTGACGAAGCCCTCGGGCCGGGCGTTCCGGCGGGGGCATGCGCCGATCGCGCTGTTGTCGCTCTTCGGCATCGTGGCGCTCGCGGGCCTGGGCGTGGCGCCGATCCTGGCGCTGGCCGTGGTCGCGGTGGCGGTGGTGTTCCTGACGCGCGCGGTGGACGCGGACGAGGCGTTCAGCCAGGTGGACGGGCGGCTCCTTGCGCTGATCTTCTCGATGCTGGCCATCGGCGCGGCGCTCGACGCCTCGGGCGCGGTGGAACTGATCGCGCGCGGGATCGCCCCCACGATCGAGACGCTGCCGCCCTTCCTGGTGATCTGGTCGATCTACCTGCTGACATCGGTGCTCACCGAGCTCGTGTCGAACAACGCGGTGGCGGTGGTCGTCACCCCGATCGCCATCGGGATCGGCACCGCGATCGGGGTCGATCCCCGACCCCTGGTGGTGGCGGTGATGATCGCGGCCTCGGCCAGTTTCTCGACCCCGATCGGCTACCAGACCAACACGCTGGTCTATGGCCCCGGGGGCTACAAGTTCACCGATTTCCTGAAGGTGGGCATTCCGCTCAACCTGTCGATCGGGCTCCTGACGAGCGCGCTGATTCCGCTGATCTGGCCGCTGTGAGGCGCGCGGGGGCTCTGCCCCCGCACCCCCGAAGTATTTTTCGGAACGATGAAGGGGATCAGGGGCGGTTGCGCCGTGTCGCGTGGCGGTGGGTGTAATCGTCCTGGCCCATGTGCATGCGGCCGGGGAGCGGGTAGTCGGGGTCGAAGGGGGCGCTTTCGCCGTAGCCGAACCAGCTGTCCTGCACGAAGGCGCGGCCGCGCATGTAAGGCCAGACCGCGCGGCGCAGGAAGAGCTGGTCGTCGACGCGCGAGTTGAGGACCTTTTCGCGCTCCCTGGCGAAGGCGAGGATGCGTTTGCCCATCGGTGGCAGGTTGCCGCGGTGGGCGCCCCAGAGGCCGGCCAGCACGAGTTCCGAATGGGTCGCGAAGTCGCGCATCACGTGGAAGGGCTGGCCGGAGGCGAGCCAGTCGCGCACCGCGACGCGTTCGCGGATCGAGGGCACGCTGTCGGCGTCGCGCACGACGTAGAGGTCGACCTCGGGGTCGTCTTCCACGAGGAAGCGCCAGAACAGGCCGAACCGGCGCGCGGGGAGCTTGGGGACCATGCGCAGCTGCGCGCCGTTGTCGCCGAGCGCGCGGCGGGTAGCGGCCGGCACGCTGTCGTCGATGTAGAAGCGCGGCGTCCAGCCCGGGTAGAGGTGGCGCGCGACGATGGCGTTGCGCTCGGCCCCCTCGAGGTAGCGCGGATCCGTGCCCCAGAGCGCGTAGGAGATTATGTTGCGCGTGGGCCGTTCGGGATCGAAGGGGCGCGTCACCGGGTCGGGGCGGTCGGAGATCACCGGGGCCTCGGCGTCCTTGAGTTCGAGCGCGCGGATCGACCAGCGCCGGTTTTCCTCCGCGTCGCCCCGGCGCCCGTGGAGCTCGGAGAGGTGGCTTGCGCGCTGGACCTCGGGGATCGGGGTGGCGGGATCGCGGGCGCGCGCGATGGCTTCGTCCACCCGGCCCGCGCGGGTCAGGGCCGAGATCAGGTTGGAGGCGTTCTCGCGCGTCGGGTCGCGGTCGAAGACGGCGCGGGTGAGGTCCACGGCGCGCGCCATGTCGCCGGTGTTGAAGGCATGCGCGCCCAGGATGCGCTGCGCGGGCAGGTAGTCGGGCGGCGCGGCCTCGAGCACGGCGACCTCGTCCGGGGCGAGGGTCAGGTCGCCCCGCTTCAGGATCGCGTCGACGAGGGCCGCGTGGTCCATCGCGCCCTCACATCGGCCAGAACACGAGGATGAGCGGGATCGACACCGACACGACGATCACCTCGAGCGGCAGACCCATGCGCCAGTAGTCGCCGAAGCGGTAGCCGCCCGGACCCAGGATCAGCGTGTTGTTCTTGTGGCCGATTGGCGTGAGGAAGGCGCAGGAGGCCGCGACGGCCACCGCCATCAGGAACGGGTCCGGGTTGCGCCCCAGCGTGTCGGCCATCTGGATGCCCACGGGTGCCGCGACGATCGCGGTGGCGGTGTTGTTGAGCACGTCCGAGAGCGTCATCGTCACAACCATCAGCAGCGTGAGCACCGCCCAGGCCGGAAGCCCTTGGGTGAGCGAGACGAGGCCGTTGGCGATGAGCTGGGTGCCGCCGGCCGACTCCAGCGCCGCGCCGAGCGGGATCATGGACCCCAGGAGCACCACGACCGGCCATTCGACGTGATCGTAGAGCTCGTTCAGTGGCACGATGCCGGTCAGGACGTAACCGATCACCACGGCGCCCAGGGCCACGGGCAGGTAGACCCAGCCGAGGCTCGCCGCCGCGACCGCCACGGCGAAAAGCCCGATCGCGAACCAGACCTTGCGCTCCAGCGTCACGGCGAGGCCGCGCTGCGCGATGGGCAGGCAGCCCAGCCATTCGGTCACGGCGTTCTCGGACCCGTTGGGGACGAGAAGCAGCAGGATGTCGCCCGGGCGCACCGGCGTGCGCGAGATCTTGGAGCGGAATTTCTTGCCCGACCGGCGGATGCCCAGCAGCACCGCGTGGCGGCGCCAGTTGAGCCCGATGGACTGCGCCGTCTTGCCCGCGATGCGGCTGTCGTCGGTGACCACCACCTCGATCTTGGACAGGCCCGCCCCGTCGGCGCGCAGCCGCTCCTCGCGCTTCGAATCGGCGAAGTTGAGCGACAGGGCCGCGCGGAATTCGTCGAGCGCGTCGGGCGTGGCCTCGATCACCAGGGTGTCCTCGGCCTCGATCTTCGTGGTGCGCTGGTTGCCGTACTTGCGCTTGCCGTCGCGCGCGAGCCCGACGATGAGCACGTCGTAGGCGTCGGCTTCGCCGTAGAGGTCCTCGACCCGCTGGCCGATGAGCTTGGAGTCCTCCGGCACGACGAGTTCGGCGGTGTATTCCGAGTAATCCTCCATCGGGTCGATCGCCGCGCCGCCCTGGGCCGCGTCGGGGATCAGTCGCCAGCCGACGAGGGCCACGAAGACGAGCCCCACGAGCGCGGTGAGCGCGCCGACCGGGGCGAAGTCGAACATGGCGAAGGACTGGCCCAGCGAATCCTCGCGGATCGAGGCGATGATGATGTTGGGCGGGGTGCCGATCAGCGTGGCCATGCCGCCCAGGATGGTGGCGAAGGAGAGCGGCATGAGGCTGAGGCCCGGGGCGCGGCCCGCCTTGCGCGCCGTCTGGATGTCGACGGGCATCAGGAGCGCGAGCGCGGCCACGTTGTTCATAAAGGCCGAGAGCACGCCGCCGATCGCCCCCATGATGGCGATGTGCGCGCCCAGCCGGCGGGTGCTGTCGACCAGCGTGCGCGTGATCAGGAACACCGCCCCCGAGCGCACGAGCCCGGCCGAGACGATGAGGACCAGCGCGACGATCAGGGTGGCGGAATGGCCGAAGCCCGAGAACACGTCCTCTTTCGGCACGACGCCGATGATGGCGCCGAGAATGAGGGCCCCGAAGGCCACGATGTCGTAGCGGAACTTGCCCCACAGGAGGAGGCCGAAGACGCCCACGAAGAGGGCGAAGAGGGTGATCTGTTCGAATGTCATGCCAAAGGCTTAGCGCCTCCGGCGGTCTGCGTCACGCCAGAAGCACGGGCACGAGCGAGGCGAGCAGAAGCGCCGCCATCGACCAGTTGAACACGCTCAGACGCCGCGCGCCGGTGAGCCAGCGCCGGATGTGCCCGCCGACGATGGTCCAGCAGGACACGGCCGGCAGGTTGACCGCGCCGAAGACCAGCGCGACCGAGATCACGGCGAGCAGGGTGCGCTCGGGCGCGTAGACGGCGATGGCGGTGAGCGCCATCGACCAGGCCTTCGGGTTCACCCACTGGAAGGCGGCGGCCTGGAGGAAGGTCATCGGGCGCGCGTTCGCCCCCGCGTCGCCCGGGGCGGCGGCATGGGCGATCTTCCAGGCGAGCCAGGCCATGTAGACGACCGCACCGACCTTGAGCGCCGTGTGCAGCGCCGGGACGAGGTCGAAGAGCGCCATGAGCCCCGCGCCCACGAGCGCGATCATCAGCGTGAAGCCGATCCCGATGCCCAGCATGTGCGGCACCGTGCGGCGGAAGCCGAAATTCGCCCCCGATGCCATGAGCATCAGGTTGTTGGGCCCCGGGGTGAGCGAGGAGACGGCGGCGAAGCCCGCGAGCGCGAGGACGAGATCAGTGGTCATGGCGCAATTATCGCCAGTTCCCGCGCCTCTTGGTTGCGAATTGCTGTGCATCGCGCGGATTCTCTGCAATGATCCGGACCCATGGACAGGATCGACCAGCGAATATTGCAGGAGCTCAGGCGCGACGGGCGCATCGCGAACACCCAGCTTGCCGACCGGGTGGGGCTGTCGCCCTCGGCCTGCCTGCGCCGGGTGCAGGCGCTGGAGGCGGCGGGCGTCATCACGGGCTACCGGGCCGTGACCGATCCGGCGAAGCTCGGGGCCGGGTTCGTGGCCTATCTCATGGTCGGGCTCGCCGATCATTCGAAGGCGGCGCAGGAACGGTTCGAGCGCGCGGCCTCGGCCTGCCGCGAGGTGGTGGAGTGCCACAACATCACGGGCACGTTCGAGTATCTCCTGCGCGTGGAGGCGGCCGATCTGGCCGCCTACAAGCGGGTGCACACGGACGTGGTCGGCGCCATCGAGGGCGTGCGGCAGATGTCGTCCTACGTGGTGGTGGGATCGCCCAAGGACGAACGCGGCTGAGGGGTGGCGCGCGCCGCCAGCGGGGCTCTGCCCCGCACCCCGAGGTATTTCGAAAACGAAGAAGGGGGACCGGCCCGCCCGAGTGCTCTTGCCCCGCCCCTGCCCGGTGCCATATAGAGGCGCGACGAAATTCTACCCTCGGAGGTTGCCATGGCTGGCCACTCAAAATGGGCGAACATCCAGCATCGCAAGGGGCGCCAGGATGCGGCGCGCTCGAAGCTTTTCTCGAAGCTCGCGAAGGAAATCACGGTCGCGGCGAAGATGGGCGACCCGGACCCGGACAAGAACCCGCGCCTGCGGCTTGCGGTGAAGGAAGCCAAGTCGAACTCGGTCCCCAAGGACGTGATCGACCGCGCGATCAAGAAATCGCAGGGCGGTGAAGGCGACGATTACGAGGAAATCCGCTACGAGGGCTACGGCCCCAACGGCGTGGCGGTGATCGTCGAGGCGATGACCGACAACCGCAACCGGACCGCGTCGACCGTGCGTTCGACCTTCTCGAAGAACGGCGGCAACCTGGGCGAGACCGGGTCGGTCGGCTTCATGTTCGAGCGCAAGGGCGAAGTGGTCTACCCGGCCAGCGTCGGTGACGCGGACACGGTGATGATGGCCGCGATCGAAGCGGGTGCCGAGGACGTGGAGAGCTCGGAGGACGGGCACGTGATCTACTGCGCCGACACCGACCTCAACGACGTGTCGAACGCGCTCGAGGCCGAGCTGGGCGAGAGCGAGTCGACCAAGCTGATCTGGAAGCCGACGACGACGACCGAAATGGATCTCGAGAACATGCAGAAGCTGATGAAGCTGATCGATGCGCTCGAGGACGACGACGACGTGCAGCGCGTCACGACCAACTTCGAAGCGTCGGACGAGGTGATGGAGCAGCTCTGAGGCACGGAGCCTTTTCGAACATTCGAACCGGCGCACGGGCCCTGTGCGCCGGTTTTTCTTTTACCGATCGCGTATCGGCCCCATTCTGGAGGAAACCGGAAAGGAGGCCGCGATGAGCTGGAACCCCGCGCTGACCCCGGGTCTGCCCGACCCCGCGATGCTCGATGCGATCGAGACGGTGATCGTGCCGCGCAGCCGCGACATCGGCGGCTTCGAGGTGCGCCGCGCCCTGCCTGCCGCCGGGCGGCGGATGGTGGGGCCTTTCGTCTTCTTCGACCAGGCGGGGCCGGCGGAGTTCGTGACCGGCCAGGGGCTCGACGTGCTGCCGCATCCGCATATCGGGCTGGGCACGGTGACCTACCTGTTCGACGGCGCCTTCGAACACCGCGACTCGCTCGGCACGCGGCAGCTGATCCGGCCGGGCGAGGTGAACTGGATGGTGGCCGGTGAAGGCGTGACCCATTCCGAGCGTACGCGGGCCGAGACGCGCAAGGGACCCTCGTCGCTCCTGGGCATCCAGACCTGGGTCGCCCTGCCGGAGGAAGAGGAAGATCGCCCCGCTTCGTTCGAGCATCACGGGAAAGCCGCGCTGCCGGTGCTGGAGGCCGAAGGCATCCGCCTGCGGCTCGTCATGGGACGGGGTTGGGGCGAACGGGCCCCGGTCACGACGTTCCACGACATGTTCTATGCCGACGTGGCGCTGGAGCCCGGGGCGCGCGCGCCCCTGCCGGACGATCACGAGGATCGCGGAGCCTACGTTCTGACCGGGGCGGTCGAGATCGCGGGCGAGCGGTTCGAGGCCGGACGCATGATGGTGTTCCGCCCCGGCGACGCGATGACGCTCACCGCCGGGCCCGAAGGGGCGCGGCTGGTGCTCCTGGGGGGCGAGACGCTCAACGGGCCGCGCCACATCTGGTGGAACTTCGTGTCGTCCTCGAAGGACAGGATCGAGGCCGCGAAATATGCCTGGGCGACCGGCGCCTGGGCCGAGGACCGGTTCCGCCTGCCGCCGGGCGACACGGAAGAGTTCGTCCCCCTGCCCTGACGGTCAGTGCAACCGGGACGGGGCGGGCGTGGCCGGGGTGACGGCGAGGCGCGCCAGCGCGACGCCCGCCTGTTCGGCGAACGCCACGAAGCCGCAGGCCAGGTCGGCGCGCACCAGCAGCGTGGCCATCAGCATCGCGTCGTCCCGGTCCCCGGCCGTCGCCGCCTCCACGATCCGGGCGAGGCAGGCCTCGTCCCCGCCCACGCAGCCGCAGGCGATGTCGTGGCGCATCAGGGGGCGGCGGCCGTAGGCGCGCATCATGTCGCACAGCCCGCCGATGGCGGCGAGCGCCGCGCGCCCGCCGTGGTCGCCCGCCTCCGCCTCGAAGGCGCGGCGTTCGGGCGTGTCGGGCCCGGCACACCACAGGCGCAGGCAGAGGACCGCACCCGCCTCGATCGCGCCCAGCTCGTCGAGCCGGGCGACGGCGGCGCCCCCGCGGGGGTTCATCGCGCCGTCCATCACTTCGTCAGGATCAGTTTTCCGGCGCGGGTGATGCGCAGCGTGTAGAGCGCGTCGCCCAGCATGATCTTGGCCGTGCGCCCGCCGAGGGTCAGTTCCTCGGCCCGGTGCAGCGGGCACGGCGTTTCGCGGGTCCGGTCGGCGGGCGCCATCGCGTTCATCGTGCATCCTCCCGCGGTTCGGTGATCCGGTCGAGCATCCACTCCACCCCGTAGCCCTGTCCGAGCCCCGCCTCCGAGAGCAGGTCGATGAGGTCGGAGCGGCCGGCCGAAGCCATGTCATCGCGGGCCGGCGCGCGGCCCTGGTCTTGCGCGTGTCTCATGTGTCACGTCCTCGAGCAGACCTCTGGCTGGTCCGGCGGGGCCGGCTGGCTTGAGGGGATTTTCTTAAAGCTGACAAAAACACTCAGATAAGTCAATGGCCCGGTTTCGCCTTTCCGCCTTGCACCTTGTCGCCCCGTCGGGTCACGTGTCGCCATGGCAGACACCGCGCCCTCCCCCGCATCGCGTCCCCTCGTCGGCATCTTCTGGATGGTGGTGACGGGGCTGCTCTTCGTCGGGTTCACCGCGGTGGTGAAGGCGACCGGCGGTCGGCTGCCGGCGGCCGAGTCGGCGTTCCTGCGCTACGCCCTGGGGCTCATCTTCTTCCTGCCGTTCCTGCCGCGCGTGCTGCGCATCCGGCTGGACGGAAAGACGCTGGGGCTGCTGGTGGTGCGCGGGGTGTTCCATACCGCCGGGGTTATCGCGTGGTTCTACGCGATGACGCAGATCCCGATCGCGGAGGTGACCGCGATCAACTACCTCAACCCCGTCTTCGTCACGCTGGGGGCCGCGCTGTTTCTGGGCGAGAAGCTGGCCTTTCGCCGTCTCATGGCGATCAGCGTGGCGCTTTTGGGCGCGCTGATCGTGCTGCGCCCGGGCGTGCGCGAGCTGTTGCCCGGCCATTTCGCGATGATCGGCACGGCGGTGTCCTTCGCGGTGGCCTATCTCATTCTCGGACCGATCGCGAAGCGGATCGAGCCCTTCGTGATCGTGGTGCTCCTGTCGGTGACGGTGACCATCGGGCTCACGCCCTTCGCGCTGGCCGTCTGGGTGCCGCCCACGCCGACCGAGGTGATGTGGCTCTTCGCCGTCGCGGGGCTGGCGACGGCCGGGCATTTCACCATGACGCTGGCCTTCGCGGCCGCGCCGCTCACGGTGACGCAGCCTGTGACGTTCCTGCAGCTCGTCTGGTCGGTCGCGCTGGGGGCCATCGTCTTCGGCGAAGGCGTCGACCCCTGGGTGATCGCGGGCGGCGGCATGATCATCACCGCGGTGAGCTTCATCACCTGGCGCGAACACAAACTGAAGCGCCGGGTGACGCCGGGGGCGAACGAGGCGAAGGGTTAGAGCATCCCCGGCACGACGAGGTCGGGCGGGCGGTGGCCGTCGTCGAAGGTCTTGATGTTGATCAGCACCTTCTCGCCCATCTCGATGCGGCCCTCGATCGTGGCCGAGCCCATGTGCGGCAGGAGCACCACGTTGGGCAGGTCGCGCAGGCGCGGGTTCACCTTGAAGCCGTGTTCGAAGACGTCGAGCCCGGCGCCCGCGATCTCGCCCGCGCGCAGCATGCGGGTCAGGGCGTTCTCGTCGATCACCTCGCCGCGCGAGGTGTTGATGATCACCGCCTCGGGTTTCATCAGCTTCAGCCGGCGGGCGTTCAGGAGGTGGAAGGTCGAGGGGGTGTGCGGGCAGTTGATCGACAGCACGTCGACACGCGCCACCATCTGGTCGAGGCTTTCCCAGTAGGTCGCCTCGTGCTCGGCCTCGATGTCCGGGTGGAGCGGTTTGCGGTTGTGGTAATGCACCTGCATGCCGAAGGCGTTGGCCCGGCGCGCGACCGCCTGCCCGATGCGCCCCATGCCCAGGATGCCCAGCCGCTTGCCCGCGATCCGGCCGCCCAGCATCGCGGTGGGCGACCAGCCGGTCCATTCGTCGGCGGCCATCTTGCGGATGCCTTCCGGCAGGCGCCGGCGCACCGCGATGATCAGCGCCATCGCCATGTCCGCGGTGTCGTCGGCGGACACCCCGGGGGTGTTGGACACGAGGATGCCGCGCTGGCGGGCGGTGGACACGTCGATGTGGTCGACCCCGGCGCCGTAGTTCGCGATCAGCTTCAGCTTGTCGCCCGCCTGGGCCAGGAGCCCCTGGTCGATCTGGTCGGTGAGCGTGGGCACCAGCACGTCGGCCCGGCGCATCGCGTCGGCCAGGGCATCCCGGCTCATCGGCGCATCGGTGTCGTTGAGTTCGACATCGAAGAGCTCGCGCATCCGCGCCTCGACCGGTTCCGGCAACCGTCGCGTAACGACAACACTCAAACGCCCTCGCGCCATTCACCGCCTCCCATGGCTTTCTTTCACGTCGCTCTGGTGGCATCCTGTCAGCGAACGCAAACAGGCACAAGCGCAGGTAATAAAATTGCGCGGCCAATAATCGACAACACGCGTTCACGGGCAGAGCAATGAACAAGGTAAGCGCAGTTCTGGCGTTGACGGCCCTCGTGGCGGGACTTCTGATTTCCGCGGCCGAGGCGCGTGCGGCCGAGCGCGGCCCCGTCACCAACCTGCCGATGCCCCGCTTCGTGTCGCTCAAGGCGGACAAGGCCAACGTGCGGCGCGGCCCCTCGCTCACCCACAAGATCGACTGGGTCTACACCCGCCGCGGCATGCCGCTCACCGTGACCGGCGAATTCGGCCATTGGCGCCGGGTGCAGGACCGCGACGGGGTCGGCGGCTGGGTCCATTATTCGCTGCTGTCCGGCGCGCGCACCGGCATCGTCGACCGCGACCTGACCCCCGTGCGGGCGCGCGCGGTGCCCGACGCGCAGGTCAAGGCGCGGCTGGAGGTCGGGGTGATCGTGCATCTCGACGAATGCGGGCCGGTCTGGTGCCGGGTGAAGGTCGCCGGCCACCGCGGCTGGGCCGAGAAGGCGGCCTTCTGGGGCGTGACGCCGGGCGAGGTCTTCGACTGACGGTCTTCCGATCCGCACGCCCCTGCGATAACAGGTGAGCGCGAAACCGAGAGCGCGCCATGTCCGATACCCGAAACATGAACATCACCGCCGCGATCGGCTCGGCCGTGGTCGCGGTCGTGCTCGTGGGCATGAAGCTCTGGGCGCTTGGGGAGACGCGGGCGCTTTCGGTCGCCGCGTCCCTGACCGACAGCGCGCTGGACGTGATGACCGCCTTCGCCGGGATCGCCGCCATCCTTTATGCCGCGCGGCCCGCCGACGAGGACCACGCCTTCGGCCACAGCTCGGCCGAGGACCTGGCCGCGCTCGCCCAGTCGCTGTTCATCCTCGTCTCTTCCGGCATCATCGCCTGGGCCGCCGTGACGCGCATGCTGGCCGGCGAGGCGATGCAGCTCGAGAACCAGGGGCGCGGGATCGTGGTGATGGTCGCCTCGATCGTGTTGAGCCTCGGGCTCGTGATCTGGCAACGGCGGGTGGCGCGCAGGACCGGCAACCGAGTGATCATGGCCAACAGCCTGAACCACCTGGGCGACGTGGTGCCGGCGATCGGGGCGATCGGGTCGCTCTGGGCCTCGGCCGCGTTCGACCTGCCGCAGATCGACAACATCGTCGCGATCGGGGCGGCGCTTCTCCTGGCGATGGGGGCCGTGAACATCTTCAAGGGGGCCTGGGACGCGCTGATGGACCGGGCCGCGGACCCGCAAACCATCGCGGGGATCGAGGAAATCGTGCGCGGGTTTCCGGGGGTGCACGGGTTTCACGACCTCAAGACCCGGACCGCCGGGTCGATGACCTTCGTGAACCTGCATATCGAGCTGGACGGGCAACAGACGCTGGACGAGGCACACGCGATCGGGGCGGCGCTCAGGCGCGCGATCCTGAAGGAGTTTCCCGAGACGGACGTGTTGATCCACAAGGACCCGGTCGGGGTCGAGCCGCATCCGGACGACCCCTCGCGGCGCTGAGGCGCGCGGCGCGCCGCGGGATTTCCGAGGGCTGTCGGAGAA
>NZ_WTUX01000019.1:68644-365221 GCF_009882975.1 Maritimibacter harenae | reverse complement strand
TTTCCGGTTTTCCGGTTTTCCGGTTTTCCGGTTTTCCGGTTTTCCGGTTTTCCGGTTTTCCGGTTTTCCGGTTTTCCGGTGAAGCCGGAACGCGCCGAGCCCCTTCGCGTCAACGAGAAAATGCGCCCTCCCCGGCCAGGCTTAACGCGGCCTCAACGTTTGCCCCCCTACCCTCACGGCATCCACGCCACCAGGAAAGGCCGACCCATGACCGACAACGACCGTATCGCCCGCAGCTTCAAGGCGCTCGCGCATCCGCGCCGCGCGGCGATCTTCCAGCTCCTCGCCACCCACCCGCGCCACGCCGCGGATTACCAGTTCATCGAGATGCAGACGGGCCTGCGCCCCTCCTCGCTGGTCCATCACCTGCGGGAAATGGAACGCTGCGGGCTTCTCAGGCGCAGGCGCACGGGCCCGACGATGACCTACATGCTTACGCCGGGCGACATGCTGCGCTGTACCAACACCGCCCGCGCGCTCGCCACCCAGGGGCGCCCGGCCGCGGCCTGAACTCAGATCGGGCCCGGGCGCCGCTCTTCGGACAGAAGCACGTTGGCCTCCACCTCGCCCACGCCGGGGAGCGTCATGATCCGCCGTCGCAGGATGCGTTCGAAATCGGAAAGGTCGCGGGCCACGATGCGCAGGCGGTAGTCGTAGAGTCCCAGGACATGGTGCACGAGCTGCACCTCCGGGATGGCCGTCACCGCGCGCTCGAAATCCTCGAGGCTCACGCGCCCCTTCGCGGCGAGCTTCACGCCCAGGAACACGGTCACGCCGAACCCGAGCGCTTCGAGGTCGATATCCACGCGCCGGCCCGCCAGGATGCCGGCCTCCTGCAACCGTTTCACCCGGCGCCAGGCGGCCGGTTGCGACAGGCCGAAGCGCCGGCCCAGGTCGCCGGCCGACAGCGTGCCGTCGTCGGCCAGCGCGCGCAGGAAGGCGCGGTCGGTGTCGTCCAGCGTGGTCACAACGGAAGCGCCTCGCGTTCGGAAATCGCGGCGACCTGCATCAGCGCCTCGATCTCGGCGATATGCGGCAGGGTCAGGATCCGGTCGCGGTAGATCTGCTGGTAATGCCCCATGTCACGCGCGATCACGTGAAGCCGCACGTCGACCTTGCCCAGGAAGGTCTGGATCTCGGTCACCTCCGGCACGTCGCGCGCGGCCGCGAGGAACTCGTCGAAGGCGCGCGGGTTCGTCTTGTCCAGCGTGAAGCGCAGCGACACCTCGACCTCGTAGCCCAGCCGGGCCCAGTCGATCACGGCGCGCTGCCCGCGGATCACGCCCGCGCGCCGCATCCGGTCGAGCCGGCGCGACGCCGTCGCCTGCGTCACGCCGGCGAGCTCGGCCAGCGCACCGGCGGTCAGATTCGGCTCGGCCAGAAGCCGGCGCAGGAGCCGTCGGTCCGTGTCATCGAGACGCATGGTTCATCCGCTTTATCGCAAAATCGCGCATTATAGGCGCGCAAATAGGCCCATTCCTATGCGCTTTGCAAACCGTTTTCGCCGAAAACCCCTAGGATGCACGGCGACATACACAAGAAGGAGCATGCCATGAGCCTGCGCGTTTACTACGATCGCGACTGCGACGTGAACATCATCAAGGACATGAAGGTCGCCATCCTGGGCTACGGTTCGCAGGGCCACGCCCACGCGCTGAACCTGCGCGACTCCGGCGCCAAGAACGTGGTCGTCGCGCTGCGCGAAGGCTCGGCCTCCGCCAAGAAGGCCGAGGCCGAAGGGCTCCAGGTCATGGGCATCGCCGAAGCGGCCGCCTGGTGCGACCTGATCATGTTCACCATGCCCGATGAACTGCAGGCCGAGACCTACAAGAAATACGTCCACGACAACCTGCGCGACGGCGCGGCGATCGCCTTCGCCCACGGCCTCAACGTGCACTTCGGCCTGATCGAGCCGAAGGAAGGCGTCGACGTCATCATGATGGCGCCCAAGGGCCCGGGCCACACGGTGCGCGGCGAATACGTCAAGGGCGGGGGCGTGCCCTGCCTCGTGGCGGTCCACAACGACGCCACCGGCAAGGCGATGGAAATCGGCCTCAGCTACTGCTCCGCCATCGGCGGCGGCCGCTCGGGCATCATCGAGACCAACTTCCGCGAAGAATGCGAAACCGACCTCTTCGGTGAGCAGGCCGTGCTGTGCGGCGGTCTCGTCGAGCTGATCCGCATGGGCTTCGAAACCCTCACCGAGGCGGGCTACGCCCCCGAGATGGCCTATTTCGAGTGCCTGCACGAAGTGAAGCTGATCGTGGACCTGATCTACGAAGGCGGCATCGCGAACATGAACTACTCGATCTCGAACACCGCCGAGTACGGCGAGTACGTGTCGGGTCCGCGCGTCCTGCCCTACGACCAGACCAAGAAGGTCATGAAGGACATCCTGACGGACATCCAGACCGGCAAGTTCGTGCGCGACTTCATGCAGGAAAACGCCGTCGGCCAGCCGTTCTTCAAGGGCACCCGTCGCCTCAACGACGAGCACCAGATCGAGGAAGTGGGCGAGCGCCTGCGCGGCATGATGCCGTGGATCTCGGCCGGCAAGATGGTCGACAAGGAAAAGAACTGATCCTTGACTGACGGGCCGCGACGTTACGCGGCCAGGCGATTGACCCCGGCCCCGCGCCGGGGTCTTTTCGCGTTCGGGAGGGCCCATGACGACGCCACGCATCACACCGGCCAGCTGGGCCATCCTTCTGACCCTGGGCCTGGTCTGGGGGTCGACCTTCCTCATCATCAAGATCGCGCTCGACGGGATGCCGGCCTTCTGGGTGGCCGCCGCGCGCGTGGGCTTCGCGGCCGCGCTGATGGCGCTCGTCTGGGCCGTGCAGGGCTTTCGCCTGTTCGACACCCGCGTGAGCCGGCGCACCTGGGGCGAGCTGGTCTTCGTGGCGCTCTTCTCGACCGCGGTGCCCTTCATGCTGCTTGCCTGGGGGCAGCAACACGTGACCTCCGCCTATGCCGGGGTCACGATGGCCACGATGATCTTCGTGGTCCTGCCGCTGGCCCATTTCTTCGTGCCCGGCGAGCAGATGAAGCTTCGGTCCACCATCGGCTTCGTCATCGGCTTTCTCGGGGTGATGCTGCTCATGGGCGACCAGTTGTTCACCTCCTCCGGGGCGGCGCTCGAGGGCTGGGGGCGCCTGGCCGTCTTCGGCACGGCGAGCTGCTACGCGGTGAGCTCCATCGTGATGCGCCGCCTGCCGCCCTGCGACCCGATCGGGCTGGCGGCGATCCTGGTGATCATCGGCGCGGCGGCGGTGATCCCGGCGGCCTACCTGCTCGACGGTGCACCGCCGGTGCCCGACGGCCGGACCTTCGCCGCGCTGGCCGTGCTCGGCCTGATCCCGACCGCGGGCGCGAACGTGCTGCGCGTGATCCTGGTGCGCACGGCCGGGCCGAGCTTCCTGGGGCTGGTGAACTACATCGTGCCGGTGATCTCGGCCATTCTCGGCGCGGCCCTCCTGGGCGAGACGCTGCCGCCCACGCTGCTCATCGCGTTGACCGTGATCCTCGCTGGCATGGCGATCAGCCAGTGGGACGCGCTGCGGCGCGTCGCGGGGCGCCTGCGCGGCTGAAGCGCGGGGCCGTCAGCCGGCCGCGCGCTCCACTTCCGTGACGATGCGGTCGACGATCTGCTCGAGCCGGATCTCGTCCTCGCATTCCGCCATCACCCGGATCAGCGGCTCGGTTCCCGACTTGCGGATCAGCAGGCGGCCATAGCCGTTCAGGTCTGCCTCGCTCGCCGCGATGACCTTCTGCACGCTCTCCATCTCGAGCGGTGCCTGCCCGTGCGTGTAGCGCACGTTGCGCAGGAGCTGGGGGACCGTTTCGAACACCTGGGTGAGGTCCGAGGCGCGCTGGCCGGTCTCGACCATCGCGGCCAGGAAATGCAGGCCGGCCAGGAGACCGTCGCCGGTGGTGGCGTAGTCGGTCATCACGATGTGGCCGGACTGTTCGCCGCCCAGGTTGAAGCCGCCCTCGCGCATCCGTTCGACCACGTAGCGGTCGCCCACGCGGGTGCGCTCGAGTTTCAGGTTCCGACCCTCGAGGTAGCGTTCGAGCCCGAGGTTCGACATGACCGTGGCGACGAGCGTGTCGCCTTTCAGCCGCCCGGCTTCCGCCCAACGGCCGGCGAAGAGGGCCATGATCTGGTCGCCGTCCGCGACCCGGCCCTTCTCGTCGATGATCATCACCCGGTCCGCGTCACCGTCGAGGCAGATGCCAACGTCGGCGCCGGTTTCGACCACGGTGCGCGCGGCGGCCTCGGTCGAGGTCGAGCCGCAGTCGAGGTTGATGTTGCGCCCGTCGGGCTTCACCCCGATGCTCACCACGTCGGCGCCCAGTTCCCACAGGGCCTCGGGCGCGGCGCGGTAGGCGGCGCCGTTGGCGCAGTCGATCACCACCTTGAGCCCGTCCAGCCGCTGTTCGAACGGGAAGGTGGTCTTGATGAACTCGACGTAGCGATGGCGGCCCTCGTCGACGCGGCGCGCGTTGCCGATGTTCTCGGCATCCGCCGGCGTCACGCCGGAGGCGACCAGCGCCTCGATCTCGGCCTCGGCCTCGTCCGAGAGCTTGAAGCCGTCGGGGCCGAAGAACTTGATGCCGTTGTCAGCGAAGGGGTTGTGGCTGGCGGAGATCATGATGCCCAGGTCGGCGCGCATCGAATGGGTCAGGTGGCCCACGGCGGGCGTCGGGACGGGCCCCAGGAGCAGCACGTCCATCCCGGTCGAGGTGAGCCCGGCGGTCAGCGCGTTCTCGAGCATGTAGCCCGAAAGCCGCGTGTCCTTGCCGATCACCACGCGGTGGTCGGTGTGCCCGTCATTGCGGAAATAGCGCCCGGCCGCCGCGCCCAGCTTCAGCGCGATCTCGGCGGTCATCGGGTAGCTGTTGGCGCGCCCGCGCACGCCGTCGGTTCCGAAAAGCCCGTCACCCATGTCTCAGTCCCCCTCGGCGATCGCGGCAGCCAGCGCGAGCGCCTGTGTCGTCTCCCGCGTGTCGTGCACGCGGATGATGTGTGCCCCCTTCGCCGCGCCATCCAGCGCGACGGCCAACGATCCCCCGACACGGTCCTTGGCTTGCGGCGCGTTGCCGATCTTGCCGATGAAGCTCTTGCGCGAGGCGCCGAGCAGGACCGGCAGCCCGAGATCGTGCAGAAGCGTCAGGTGGCGCAGGAGCGAAAGGTTGTGCTCCATCGTCTTGCCGAAGCCGATGCCCGGATCGGTGATGATCCGCTCACGCTTTACACCTCGCCCGCAGGCCACGTCGATTCTTCTTTCGAGATGGTCCATCACCTCGCCCACCACGTCCTCGTAGGTCGGGTTGTCCTGCATCGTTTCGGGCAGGCCCTTGGCGTGCATGAGGCAGACCGGCACGTCGCGTTCGGCGCAGAGATCGGCGAGCGACGGGTCGAACTCGAAGGCGGAGACGTCGTTGACGATGTCGGCGCCCGCGTCGAGCGCGGCCTCGGCGACGCGGGCCTTGCGGGTGTCGATCGAGATCGGAAGGGTGACGCCGGCGGCGCGGATCGCGGCGATGACGGGGGCGGTGCGACGGATTTCCTCTTCGATCGGCACCTCGGCCGCGCCGGGGCGCGTGGATTCGCCGCCGATGTCGATGATGTGGGCTTCTCCGTCCGCCATCTGCTGCGCGCGGGCCACCGCGGCCGTCAGCACCGCGTGGTCGCCGCCGTCGGAAAAGCTGTCGGGCGTCACGTTGATGATACCCATCACCCGGGGCCGGTCGAGCGGGAGGCCGCAGAGCGTGGGGCGCGGGGCCGACAGGCGGTCGCGGATGACATGGTCGTCGGGGCCGTTCACCGTGTCGAACCAAGCGGTCGCCATGCCCGCGAGCGGCCAGGCGTCATCCGGGCGCGGGCCCGAGCGTGCGATGGGTTCCGAGCGGCTCACGGCATCTCTCCGATGGCGAGGCTGCGGGCCGGCAGGTCGGTCCTTGGCAGCGGGGCGTCGACGGCGAGGATCTCTTCGGCCTGCATGAGGGTCGCGAACCAGGCGGTCAGGGCGGCCGGGTCGGTGACGTCCGCCTCGGCCCCGTCCACCGCGTCGAGCACGATCTTGGAGGGCGCCCATACGCAGATCTGGCCGTGCTTCATCGCCCAGTCGAGTTCGGTGCGCGTGCCCACCACGACACAGCGCCGGTCGCGCGCGGCCAGCAGCCAGGCGTTCATCTCGAGCGCGATCAGGTCGATGCGCCGCTGCGGCATGGCACGGTGGGCGTCGGGGATGGCCACGTCAGGGAACCCGACGCAGAGGATCGCCGGGGCGTCGCGCGCCTCTAGCCGGTCGAGAAGCGCGATCAGGTCGGGCGAGGCGATGGCGGCGTTCGACAGGAAGACCACCACCGGGTGCGGCAGCTCTTCGCCGGAGGGGGCGACCGGCGCGCCCTGCCCGCGCGCGCGCACGATTTCGACCCCCAGCGCGCCGGGGCCGCGGTCGAGCTTCTCGATCCGCACGAAAACGCGCTGCGCCTGCGGGGCGAAGAGGATGCGGTCGGCAACCCGTTCGGCCAGCGTCTCCAGCAGGTTGAGCCGTTCGGCGGCCAGTTCGAACGCGATGGATTCCGTGATCGCGTCGTAGGAGAGGATCTTGTCGACGTCGTCCTCGACCGGCCCCTCGGGGGCCGTCACCTCGACCACCACGTTGAATCGCAAGCGCTGGGTCGTGCCGCGTTCCTGCTGGAAGGCCCCGATCTCGGCCTCGACGATATGGTCGCGAAGGGAGATCCGGTCGGGCGGGCGGACGGGCTGGCCGTCGGCTTCGGACCGGGCTTCGGGATGCTCGAAGGCGAGACGGGATTCAGAGGACATGCGGGTCTCCTTTGCCTTGGCGGCGGAGACTGCCCCAGCGGCCCGAGAATGGAAAGCCGAAACTCAGCGGTAGAACTTGTGTACGCCGATTTGCGCCGTCTGCGCGAAGGCCGAAGCCCAGTGCGGATTCACCGCAGTCGTGTGGTAGAACGTGGCCCCCGCCGTGAGCATGCGCGGCGCGCCGTCGATCATCACGCGGGCGACCTTGCCGACGCGCTCCCAGGCGGCGCGGTTGTTCACGACTTCCGGGACCCCGTCGCAGGTGAAGCTGAACTGGCAGGCGTGGCGCCGGCCGGTGCCCTGGTTGACGACGCCACAGACATTGTCGGGGAAGCGCGCGCTGTCGACGCGGTTCAGGATCACCTCGGCGACCGCGAAGAGCCCCTTGTGGGTCTCGCCGCGCGCTTCGAAGTAGAGCGCCTGGGTCAGGCAACGCCAGTCGTCCCCGCCGGTCGCGGCCGGTTGCTTGGACAGCCAAACCTCGTCGGGCGGGCCCACGGGTGCCTCGGGCTTCGCGCGCGGGAAGAGCGAGCGCTTGGGCGCGAGGCGGGTGATCTGTTCCAGCCGGTCGGGCGACAACGCGTCGAAGCTGGCCCGTTCCTGGCCGACCAGAGCGGCGAGTGCGATGGTCGCGTCCTGCGTCGGCTCGGCACGGGCAATACCCGTGACCGTGAGCGCCGCAACCGCGGCGAGAAGCAAAGATCGAAACATGCGTTCGTCCCCCGAACCCCTTGCAACGAGATTAAGATCTCCTCGTAAGAAGTTCTCCCATAAACGAAAAATTCATGGGCGTCCAGATTGAGGAAAATCGGGGCGAGTCCGGCCGCGGTTCAGGAGCGTCCCGCAACCCTTTGAAACCCGGTCATTCCTTGGAATTTTCCCTGTAACGTCAACGAGTCACGCGTGCGCGCCCGACTCCCTGGTCGGCGATCGCCAGGTGAGCGGCGGCCAGCCGAGCGATGGGCACGCGGAAGGGCGAACAGGAGACGTAGTCGAAGCCCGCCTTGCGGCAAAAGGCGATGGATTCGGGGTTGCCGCCATGTTCGCCGCAGATCGCCAGCGTCACGTCCGGGTTGCCCTGGCGCCCGCGCTCGGCCCCGATCTGGAGGAGCTCTCCCACCCCTTCCACGTCGAGCGTGTGGAACGGGTCTTCCGGGTAGACCTGCTGCTGCACGTAGCGCCCCATGAAGCGGCCCGCGTCGTCGCGCGACAGGCCGTAGGTCATCTGCGTGAGGTCGTTCGTGCCGAAGGACAGGAAGGCCGCGTTCTGGGCGATCTCGCCGGCGCGCAGGGCCGCGCGCGGGGTTTCGACCATGACGCCGAGCCGGTAGGTGAAATCCACCCCGCGCTCGACCCGCACGGCGGCCGCGACGGCGTCGATCCGGGTCTTGACCAGCTCCACCTCGCGCTTGGCCGAGACGAGCGGGATCATGATCTCGGGCACGACGGGTGCGCCGCCCTCTTCGCTGGCCTCGATGGTCGCCTCGAAGATGGCGCGGGCCTGCATCTCGTAGATCTCGGGCACGGTGATGCCCAGCCGCACGCCGCGCATGCCGAGCATCGGGTTGAACTCCGACAGCGCCTCGACCCGGCGGGTCACGTCGGAGACGGGGATGTCGAGCGCGTCGGCAAGCTCCAGCATCCCCTCGCGGCCCTGCGGCAGGAATTCGTGCAGCGGCGGGTCGAAGAGGCGGATCGTGACCGGCAGGCCGGACATGATCTTGAACAGTTCCTTGAAGTCGGCGCGCTGCATCGGCTCGATCCGCTCGAGCGCGGTGCGCCGGTCCTCGGCCGTGTCGGCGAAGATCATCTCGCGCATGGCGAGCAGGCGCTCCTGTTCGAAGAACATGTGCTCGGTCCGGGCGAGCCCGATGCCCTCGGCCTCGAACATCCGGGCCTTGGCCGCGTCCGCCGGCATGTCGGCATTGGCGCGCACGCCGATGTCGCGGGCGTTGTCGGCCCAGGACAGAAGCGCCTGGAACGCCTCGCCCAGCTCGGGTTCGAGCATCTGGGCGGTGCCCGCCAGCGCCTCGCCGGCCGTGCCGTCGATGGTGATGATGTCGCCTTCGCTGAAGATCCGGCCGTCGGTGGTCACGAGCCGCTTCTTGCGCGCGTCGAGCCGGATGTCGGAAGCCCCCACGACGCAAGGCAGGCCCAGGCCGCGCGCGATCACCGCGGCGTGCGAGGTGATGCCGCCGCGTTCGGTCAGCACCGCTTCGGCCGCGTGCATGCCGCGGATGTCCTCGGGCGTGGTTTCCCGGCGCACGAGGATGCAGGGTTCGTCCTTGGCCGCGGCCGCCTGTGCGGCGCGCGACGAGAAGACGATCCGGCCGGTGGCCGCGCCCGGGCTTGCCGCGATGCCCTCCGCGATGGTGTCGCGCGGGCCCTCGGGGTCGACCTGGCTGTGCAGAAGCTCGGCCAGCGACCGGGGCGGGACGCGCATGACCGCCTCGTCCTCGGAGATGATGGCGTCCTGGGCCAGCTGCACGGCGATGTGCAGGTTGGCGCGCGGGCTGCGGCTGACGCGGACGGCGTCGAGGATGTAGAGCGTTTCGTTCTCGAGCGTGAACTCGATCTGCATCTCCTCGCGCAGGCGGTTGCGGCAGAGCTCGCCGTAGCGCACGAGGTCGGCGAAGACGTCCGGCAGCACCTCTTCGATCGAGCGGCCGCGCGGGTCCTTGGAAAGGTACATCACGTCGCGCGCGTTGGGGTCGCCCACCGCGTCGCGCCCCTGGCTCTGGCACAGGTAGCGCCCGCGCAGGTGGCGTTCGCCGGTATGGCCGTCGACGAACTGGATCACGCCGGACCCCGAGAGACCGTTGCCCAGCCCGATCGCCATCGCCTGCACCACGAGCCCCAGGCCCGCGTCGGCCGGCGCGCCGCGCGCTTCGCGCAGGAGCCGGGCGGTCGTCCCCTCCCACGCGCGGGCCATCGAGCGCAGCACTTCGGCCAGCTGGGTGGCGGTGTCCTGCGGGAAGGGTTCGTCCGTCTCGTCCTCGTAGGTGTCGAGCGCACGTTGCAGGGCCACGCGGTCGGGCGGGCCCTGAAGCTCGAACTCGTCCGGGTCGAGCCGGGCGACGTGAATGGCGTAGGCGCGGATGAAGCGCAGGTAGAGCGCGGTCGCGGCCACTTCGCCGTGGCTTTCGGCCAGCCGCGCGTGGGTCGCGTCGTTCATCCCGATGTTGAGAATGGCCGACGGCCCGCCCCAGTCGGGGTCTTCCGACGACGGGCGCACGGACAGGAGCGGCGTGTCGCCGAAGGCGGCCAGCATCGCGTCGAGATCGGGCATCTTGCCCTGCGAAATGCCGTGCACGGTCGCGAAGTCGAGCGCGACGGTCGTGGGCACCGGCATGTCAAGGCGGATCAGGCGTTGCAGGCACTTGGCGCGCCCACCATGCCGGTTCACGTCGATCGAAGCGGTCGGCGTGATTTCGGTGAACCCGGTGGCAAGAACCATATTCTGCACTGCAGCATCTCCTGATGCCTTCAAGATAGCCCTAACACGCCCACTTACAACATCGTCCTGCCGGGCACGTGACGTTCAGGTGCCCTCGATCCGCGTGAAATCTGCGACATTCATACAGATGTCACGGATTTGCGCCAACAGATTCAAACGGTTACGCCGCACGATCTGATTCTCGGTGTTGATCTGGACCGCCTCGAAGAAAGCGTCGATCGGGGCGCGCAGGTCGGCCATCGCGCCCATCGCGGCCCCGAAATCCTCTGATTCCATCGCCGGCTTGATCCGCGTGTCGGCCGCGTCGAGCGCCTTGAAAAGCGCGATCTCGGTGTCGTCCTCGGCGAACTTGGGGTCGGCGCCGAAGCTGTATTCGACCCCGTCCTTCTCCTCGGCCTGCGTCAGGATGTTGTTGGCGCGCTTGAAGCCCTGGGTCAGGTTCGCCCCGTCCTCGGTGGCGAGGAAGGCGGCAAGCGCGTTGGCGCGTTTGACCAGCAGCGTGAGGTCGTCGTTGCCCGGCATGTGCAGGCAGGCGTCGATCACGTCGTGGCGGATCCCCTCGCCCTTCAGGTGGACCTTGAGGCGATCGTGGAAGAAGGCCAGCAGGTCCTCGGACAGGTCCGGCACCTCGGTCTTCAGGGTCTCGAGCGCCGCCTGCCCGTCCTTCTCGCCGAAGGCTTTGAGGACGGTCTCGATCGCCGCGCCGAAGACGCCGTGATCGGCGATCTCGTCGATCAGCATCTCGACGCCCTCCGAGGGCACGTCGTCGCGGCGCGCGTCCTTGAAGCGCAGAAGCTGGATGTCGATGTACGGGTCGAGCCGCATCCGGATCTCGTTGGCGAGGATCAGGCGGATGACGCCCAGCGCGGCGCGGCGCAGCGCATAGGGGTCCTTCGATCCCGTGGGCTTCTCGTCGATCACCCAGAAACCCGCGAGCGTGTCGAGCTTGTCGGCCAGCGCCACGGCGACCGACACCGGGGCGGAGGGCACCGCGTCCGACGGGCCCAGCGGCGAGTAATGGTCGCGGCAGGCATCGGCCACGGCATCGGAGAGCCCCGCGTTCTTGGCGTAGTAGCGGCCCATGATCCCCTGGAGCTCCGGGAACTCGTAGACCATTTCCGAGGCCAGGTCGGCCTTCATCACCTTGGCGGCCAGCACGGCCTCGTCCGGGCTCGCCCCGACGACCGGCGCGATCCGGCGCGCGAGCGCCGCGATCCGGTCGATGCGCTCGGCCTGGCTGCCCAGCTCGCGGTGGAAGGTGACGTTCGACAGGCTGTCGGACATGGAGGCCATGCCGGTTTCGGCCACCTTGCGCAGGTCGTTTTCCCAGAAGAACTTGGCGTCCGAGAGGCGCGCGGCGAGCACCTTCTGGTTGCCCGCGAGGATCGTCGCGCCGTGATCGGCGGTCTCGCGGTTGGCGACGGTCACGAATTTCTCGATCCGGCCGGTCTTGGGGTTCTTCACCGAGAAGAACTTCTGGTGTTCCTTCATCGAGGTCTGGAGCACCTCCGGCGGCAGGTCGATGAACTCGGCCCCGATGTCGCCCATCAGCACGACCGGCCATTCGACGAGCCCGGCCACCTCGGCCAGGAGCCCCTTGTCCTCGACCAGCTCGAACCCGGCGGCGAAGGCGGCCTGTTCGGCGTCATGGCGGATCATGTCCGCGCGCGCGGTCGCGTCGAGCATCACGTGGGCCTTGCGCAGCTTGGACTCGTAATCCTCGAAGGAGCTCACCCGGATCTCGCCCGGCGCCATGAAGCGGTGGCCGCGCGTGATGTCGCCGGCCTTGATGCCGTCGAGCTCGAGCGGGACGACCTCGGCCCCGTCATCGCCGGTGAGAATGCACAGGATGGAATGGAGCGGGCGCACCCAGCGCAGGCTCCCCTTGCCCCAGCGCATGGACTTGGGCCACGGGAAGCCCCGGATGGCGGCTTCGAGCACTTCGGCCACGATCTCGGCCGCGGGGCGGCCCGGCTTCTCGATCACCGCGAAATAGACCTGGCCCTTCTTCTCATCTCGCAGCTCGAGCTGGTCCTTGGTCAGCCCGGTGGCGCGCAGGAACCCCTCAAGCGCCTTCTCCGGCGCGTCCACGCGCGGTCCCTTGCGCTCTTCGCGGGTGTCGGGCGACATCGCGGGCAGGTCTGCCAGCGTCAGCGTCAGGCGGCGCGGGGTCGAGAAGGCCGCGGCCCCGCCATAGGTCAGGCCGGCCTCGACCAGGCCATCGGTCACGAGGCGCTTGAGATCCTCGGCAGCCTTGGCCTGCATCCGTGCAGGAATTTCCTCGGAAAACAGTTCGATCAGGAGATCGGCCATATCGGGTATCCACGGTCAGAAAGCGCCTGCGGCGCGGGTCCGGGCCGGGATACCGAAGGGGGACCGGGACGTCCAGTGGGGAGCGGGGAATTCGCCTGCCCCGCTCCCCGCGCGATCAGGTGACGCGGGCGATGGCGCCGCGGAACTCGCTCTCGAAGCGGCCCGCGAGCGTCTTGGTGTCCGGCCCCGCGCGGCGCGGCACGATGCGGTAGCGGGCCTCGACGAAGCAGTAGATCGCGAAGGCCACGAAACCGATGCCCAGGGCGCCGAGCAGGATGCGCCCGAAAGGCTGCGCGCGGACCGTCTCGAACGCGCGGCCCAGCCCACCGGCCTGCGACGGATCGGCCGTCAGGCCCGCGCCGACCAGGAACAACCCGATGATCGCGACGACGATGCCGTGGGCGATCAGGCCGGCCTTGATGACGGGGTCGAGCTTCTGCGCGCGCGGCGATTGGCGCATGTGACGCTTGTAGAGCTCGCGCACGGCCTTCACGCCGTAGTAGATGCCGGCGCCGACGACCGCGAGGCCGGCCGCCGCGACGACCCACTTGCCCCACGGGTCCTGCTGCATGAGCCAGGAGGCGAGCGACTGCACCTTGCCGCCCTCGCCGCCCTGCGACCCGCCGGAGCCGCCCGACCCGGTCGCCTGGCGCGCCGCCGTGACGGCGAGGCCGATGTGAATGAGCCCCGTGATCGCGAGCCCGCTGCGCGCAACGAAGCCCTTGGCCCCGCCCCCGTGCAATTCGAGATCCTGCCACGCCGCGATCAGGCGCCAGACCGCGTAGGACAGCATCCCCACCGCGATGGCCCAGAGCGCGGCGACGCCCCAGGGCTGCCCGCGCAGATCGGCCATCGCAGACGACGTGTTCTCGGCCTGCCCGCCGGTCCAGGCGGCGAGGAAGGTCAGGACGCCAAGCAGCACGTAGGTCACGCCGCGCGCCGTGTAGCCGAAACGCATGACGGGCACGACCCAGGCGGGCGCGCGTTCGAATCCAAGGGAACTGGACATGGGGGCCTCCAATCGGTGGTTGGAGACCCAATCCGTGGCGTCCGAGAATGTTCCGAGATCGACCGTCTCACTCGAGCGGCTGGCTGGAATCCTCGTCGTACTTCTCGTTGAGCTGGTGCCAGGCGAAGGCCCGGCCGTCGGGGTAGACCGCGATCACCCGGTCGACGCCATCGTGGATGTTCTTCTCGCCCAGGAAGGCGACCGCCTGTCCGTCTTCCAGCGCCGCCCCGATCTCCTGCGCGTCGAAGCAGTCGAACCAGCCCGGCGCGTTGAGCGGCGTCGGGTCCGGGTAGGTGACGTAGGTTTCGGTCATCGCCGCCGTGCTCATGGCGGAGGTGAAGCAGGCGCGGAAGCGGATCGGGCTGGACGATCCGTCGATGGCCTCGATGTCGTTCGCGATGAACGGCTCGGGCTCGTTGGTGGACGCGTTGACCAGTGTCAGGTTCACGTCCTCGGCCGCGATCCGGTCGTAGTAGGCGTAGACCTGCGTGTAGTAGAGCGCCACGCCGAACAGGAGCGAGAAGACCACGATGATGCTCGCCAGAAGCCTGCCGCTCACGAGGCGACCTCCGGCTGCTGCCCGCCCGCCTCGGTCTGCACGAAAGCGTCGGCGCACAGCTTGGCCAGCGCGCGGACGCGGCCGATGTAGGCCTGCCGCTCGGTGACCGAGATCACGCCGCGCGCGTCGAGCAGGTTGAAGATGTGGCTGGCCTTGATGCACTGGTCGTAGGCCGGGTGGGCCATGACGATGCGCTTGCCGGTCTTGGGATCCGTCGCCGGGTGTTCGAGGATCGACTGGCACTCGGCCTCGGCATCTTCGAAATGGCGCAGGAGCCGCTCGGTGTCGGCCGCATCGAAGTTGTGGCGCGAGTATTCCTCTTCCGTCTGGCGGAACACGTCGCCGTAGGACAGGGCGATCGGCGCGCCGGGATCGTTGAACGGCATCTCCATCACGTGGTCGATGCCAAGGACGTACATCGCGAGGCGTTCGAGCCCGTAGGTCAGCTCGCCCGAGACCGGGTGGCAGTCATGCCCGCCGACCTGCTGGAAATAGGTGAACTGCGACACTTCCATGCCGTCGCACCAGACCTCCCAGCCAAGGCCCCAGGCGCCCAGCGTCGGGCTTTCCCAGTCGTCCTCGACGAAGCGGATGTCGTGGAGCGCCATGTCGATCCCGATCGCCTCGAGCGAGCCGAGGTAGAGCTCCTGCAGGTCGGGCGGCGAGGGTTTGATGAGCACCTGGTACTGGTAGTAGTGCTGCAGCCGGTTCGGGTTCTCGCCGTAGCGCCCGTCGGTCGGGCGGCGCGAGGGCTGGACATAGGCCGCCGCCCACGGCTTCGACCCGAGTGCGCGCAGGGTCGTGGCCGGGTGGAACGTGCCCGCGCCCACCTCCATGTCGTAGGGCTGCAGCACCGCGCAGCCCTTGGAGGCCCAATAGGTTTGAAGTCGCAGGATGATCTCCTGGAAGCTCTTGGGTTTGGTCACCTGGGTCTCGGCCATCGCACACCTCGCTAGATCGCCGCCTCAATAGGACCGCCACAGGACGGGGTCAATCGACCGGCCCGATATTGACGTTATGCAGGACGTCGTGTGTTACTTCGTCGGATGCAAATTGAAAGCCCCCAGTCGGGCAGCGAGGGACAATGAAGCGCGTATTTTCGGCCATCTCCATCTATGCGGGTCTCATGGGGACCTCTGCCCTGGCACAGGATTACTGGATCCAGGTCGAGGCCAACACGACTCTCACCGAAGCCCAGGCCGCGACGCGCGATTACGATGCCGAACTGGACGACGTGGCGGGCTTCCGGCTTGGCGCGTCGGGCTGGTACGCCACCGCGATCGGGCCCTACACGGAAGAGGAAGCGACCCGGCGCCTGCAGCAGCTGGTGAGCCGGGGCGTCCTGCCGCTCGACGCATTCGTGTCGGCGGGCACCGGGTTCGGCCAGCAGTTCTGGCCCGTGGGCGCCAACGCCCGGGCGAACGACGCGGCCGAAGAGCCGGCACAGGACGAGCCCGAAACGACGCTCGCGCAGGCCGAACCGGACGTCGCGCCCGACCCCGAGCCGGAGCCGGAGGCGGAGGTGGCCCCCGAGCCGGAGATCCCCGAGGAAACCGTCAACGAAGCGCGCCGGTCGGAGGCACAGCTGAACCGCGAGGAGCGCGCCGCGCTCCAGATCGCGCTTCAGTTCTACGATCACTACACCGGCGCCATCGACTCGGCGATCGGGCCGGGCACACGGGGCGCGATGCGTGAATGGCAGAGCGCGCAGGGCTACGAGCCCACCGGCGTGCTCACCACCCGGCAGCGGGCCGAGCTTCTGGACGAATACAATTCCGTGATCGACAGCCTCGGCCTGGGCGTGGTCGCCGACAGCCGCGCGGGGATCGAGATCGTGATGCCCGCCGCGATGGTCGATTTCGACCGCTACGAGGCGCCCTTCGCCCATTACGAGGGCGACGGCGAGGTGCGCGTCGTGCTGATTTCGCAATCGGGCGGGCAGTCCACGCTCTACGGTCTCTACGACATCCTGCAATCGCTGGAGGTCGTGCCGATGGAAGGCGACCGCAACCGCGAAGGCAACAGCTTCTACATCAACGGACAGGACAGCCGTATCAGGTCCTACACCTACGCCACGGTCGTGGACGGGGCGGTCAAGGGTTACATGCTCACCTGGCCGCGCGGGGACGAGCGCCGCTACGAGCTTGCGCTAGAGGCCATGCGCGACAGCTTCGCCTCGACCGGGCCCGCCGTGCTCGAAGACAACGCGGGACTCGACGAGACGATGCAGAACGTCGATCTCGTCTCGGGCCTGGAAATCCGCCGCGCCGACCGGGCGCGCACCGGTTTCTACGTGACGCAACAGGGGATGGTCCTGACCACCGCCGAGGCGGTCGAGGGTTGTTCGCAGATCACGCTGGACGAAAGCTACCCCGCCACGGTCGCGGCCACCGATGCCGCGCTCGGCGTCGCCCTCGTCCAGCCGGAGGAAACGCTGGCGCCGCTGGGGGTCGCCTCGTTTGCCGACGGGGAGCCGCGCATCCAGTCCGACCTCGCGGTGTCCGGCTTCTCCTTCGGGGGACGCCTGTCGTCGGCCACGCTGACGTTCGGCACGCTGGCAGACGTGCAGGGGCTGGACGGCGAAGACAATGTCTACCGTCTCGACCTCGAGGCGCAGGACGGCGACGCGGGCGGACCCATCGTGGACAACGGGGGCCGCGTGCTGGGGATGCTGAAGTCCGCCAACGACGGCAACCGCCAGTTCCCCGACGAGGTGTCCTTCGCCACCAAGGCCGACGCGCTGGAAAGCTTCCTCGAGTCCAACGGCGTGCGCATCATGCCCGCCCAGGGCACCGGGAGCCTGACCCCGCGCGCTCTGTCGGAGACGACGGCGGACATGTCCGTGCTGGTGAGCTGCTACGAGTGACCCGGCAGGCGGCGCCTACGCGGCCCCGCTGAGGGCCGCGTCGAGCGCGCGCCACAGGGGCTCCACCGGCTCGACCCCGATCGACAGGCGCACGAACCCCGGCGCCACGTCGTCGCCCCACCGCGCCCGGCGCTCGGCGGTCGAATGCGTGCCGCCGAAGGAGGTGGTGGGGGCCAGCATCCCGCACCCGTTGATGAAGCGCTCCGCCGTGTCGCGGTCGGCAAGCGTCAGGCCGATCAGGAACCCGAACCGCGTCATCTGCCGGCCGGCCAGCCCATGCGCCGGATCGTCGGCAAGCCCCGGGTAGCGCAACGCCTTGACCGCCGGGTGGGCGGCCAGCCGGGGCGCGATCACCTCGGCGCTGTCGCACATGCGGGCGAAGCGCAGTTCGAGCGTCTCGAGCGAGCGATGCAGAAGCCAGGCCTCGAACGGGCCCGCGATCGCGCCCGAAAGCTTGCGCCAGGCCGCGACCTCTTCCATCAGCCCCTCGTCCCGGCTTGCCACGTGGCCCATCAGCACGTCGGAATGTCCGCCCGGCGCCTTGGTGTCGGAGGCCACGACCACGTCCGCCCCCAGCTCCAGCGGGCGCTGGCCGAAAGGGGTCATGGTGGTGTTGTCCACCACGCTCACGCCCCCGGCCGCGCGCACGGCGCCACAGACGGCGGAGAGATCGATCACGTCGAGACCGGGGTTCGACGGGGTTTCGAGAAACACCAGCGCGAAGCCCTCGAACCCGCCCGTGTCGAAGGTCGCGGTCGGGCGCGTCTCGATCTCGACGCCCAGCTTGGCGAGGTAGCGGTCGGCCAGGAGCCGGGTCGTGTAGTAGCCGTCCGACGGGATGAGCACCCGGTCGCCCGCCTTCACCACCGCGAAGAGCACCGCCGCGATGGCCGCCATGCCGGAGGGGAACGCCAGCACCGGCGCATCCTCCACGAGCCCGAGCGCCGCCTCGAGCGCGTCCCACGTCGGGTTGTCCATCCGCCCGTAGCCCGCGACCCCGGCCTCGGGATCGCCCGGCAGGTTGAACATGGAGGCCAAAGTCACCGGCAGGGCCAAGGGGTCGCCCTTTGCCAGCGCCTCGCTGCGCAGGTGGTGCAGCCGCGCTGCCTTTTCATCATCGGACATCAGCCCCTCCAGAACCGCAGGGTAAACAGAACATAGACCGACAGGAGCTCCAGCCGGCCGACAAGCATCGCGAAGGTGAGAAGCCATTTCGCGGTATCGTTGAGCGACCCGAAGTTGCCCGAGGGTCCGATCGTGTCCCCGAGCCCCGGACCGATGTTCGCGATCGCGGTGGCCGCGCCGGAGAGCGACGTGACCATGTCGAGCCCGGTCATGGACAGGAGCACCGCGAGGATGCCCAGCGACACCACGAACATCACGAAGAAGGCCATCACCGAGGACAGGATCGCCTCGGAGATCGGGCGCCCGTCGTAGCGCGGCGTGAAGACCCCGTGGGGCGCGAAGATCTGCTGGATGCGCGCGCGGATCGCGGCGATCAGAAGCTGGTAGCGGAAGATCTTGACCGAACACGCCGTCGAGCCGGCGCAGCCCCCGATCAGGCCGAGGAAGAAGAAGGCCACCACCGGGAAGGTCCCCCAGAGCTGGTAGTCCACGCTGGCATAGCCCGTGCCGGAGATGATCGAGGTCACGTTGAACACGCCCTCGCGGAACCCGTGCTCCAGGTGATCGCCGTTCGCCACCAGGCGATAGAACGTCATGGTCAGCGTGACCGCCAGGATCACGCCCAGGTAGGCGCGGATCTGCGGGTCGCGGAAGATCGGCTTGGCGGTGCCCGCGACCACCTGGATGTAGCGCACGAAGGGCAGCGAGGCGAGGATCATGAAGACCGAGGCCACGTATTCCGGCGCGCCCTGGTAGAACCCGAAGCTCGTGTCATGGGTCGAGAAGCCGCCGGTCGACATGGTCGTGAGCGCATGGTTGATCGCGTCGAACGGGCTCATGCCCACGACGAGGTAGGCCAGCACCGCGGCCAGGGTCAGCGCGAGGTAGATCCAGGTGATGCGCCCGGCGATCTCGGCGGCGCGCGGCAGCACCTTGCCCATCGTGTCGAAGGCCTCGGAGCGGAAGATCTGCATGCCGCCCACGCGCAGCTCCGGCAGGAACACCATCGCCACGACGATGATCCCGATGCCGCCGAACCATTGCAGCATGGAACGCCAGACCAGGAGCCCCTCGGGCATCGTGTCGAGCCCCGAGAGCACCGTCGACCCGGTGGTGGTCAGCCCCGACATCGCCTCGAAGATCGCGTCGACCGGGCGGGCCTGGATCTCGCCGAACATGAAGGGCAGCGCCCCGAAGGCGGGAAGGGCGACCCAGACCAGCGTGGTGAGCAGGAAGGTCTGCTGCAACGTCAGCCCCTGCCCCACCCCGTTCGCCGTCGCGATCGCCATCGCCGAGCCGACCACGATCGAGATCACCGCCGATTGCAGGAAAACGCTCCAGTCCGGGCGCCCGAAGAACAGGTCGACCAGCATGGGCACCAGCATCGTCGCCCCGAGGACGGCGACGAGCAGACCGATAACGTAGACGACGGGGCGCATGTCGAACATGGGACAAAGCACTGGCCCCGCCCGCGCGTGGTGTCAAGCTGCGCTGCACCGCCGCGTGCGACGCAGCTTGACAACTTGTCGCACCCCCTGCGACGCTCGGGAGGGACAGGGGCAGAACGGGTTGCGTTCGGGACGGGGGCGCGGCCGAGGGAGCCTGTCATGCACCAAATCAGATACATGCCCTACCTGCTTCTGATCCTCGCCGTTCCGGCCGGGATCGCGCTGGCCTTCGTCGCGCCGTTCTGGGGCGGCGTGATCGCCGCGCTGGGGCTCGTCGGGGCGGCGATGGGCACCTACGACCTGGTGCAGCGCAAGCGCGCGGTGCTGAAGAACTACCCGGTGCTCGCGCGCATGCGCTTCTTCCTGGAATCCATCCGCCCGGAGATCCGCCAGTATTTCCTCGAAAGCGACCATGAAGAGGTCCCCTTCTCGCGCGAACAGCGCGCGCTGGTCTACCGCCGGTCCAAGAACCTGGAGGGGCTGCGCCCCTTCGGTTCGCTCAAGAAGCAGAACGACATCGGGCACGAATGGATCAACCACTCGGTGCAACCCCGGCACCTCGAGAACCACGACTTCCGCGTGACCTTCGGGGCGGGCTCCTGCGCGAAACCCTACGAGGCGAGCGTGCTCAACGTCTCCGGCATGTCGTTCGGCGCGCTGTCGCCCCACGCGGTCGAGGCGCTCAACATCGGCGCGGCGCGCGGCGGCTTCGCCCAGACCACCGGCGAGGGCTCGATCAGCCGGTATCACAGCCGCCACGGCGGCGACCTCGTGTGGCAGATCGGGTCGGGCTACTTCGGCTGCCGCGACGCGGACGGGCGCTTCTCGCCCGAAACCTTCGCGGAGCGCGCCACCTCGGACCAGGTGAAGATGATCGAGGTGAAGCTGAGCCAGGGCGCCAAGCCCGGCCACGGCGGCATCCTGCCCGGCGCCAAGGTCACCCCCGACATCGCCGAGGCGCGCGGCATCCCGCCCGGGCTCGACTGCCTCTCGCCGCCCGCCCATTCCGCCTTCTCCACCCCCGTCGAGATGATGGCCTTCGTCACCCGGCTGCGCGACCTCTCGGGCGGCAAACCCGTGGGCCTCAAGATGTGCGTCGGCCACCCGTGGGAGGTCTTCGCGATCTGCAAGGCGATGGTGGAGACCGGCCAGCACCCGGATTTCATCACCATCGACGGGGCCGAGGGCGGCACCGGCGCGGCGCCGGCGGAATTCGCCGATCACCTGGGCGCGCCGCTGCGCGAGGGGCTGATGCTGGCCCACAACGTGCTCGTCGGCCTCGACCTTCGCGACAAGGTGCGCCTCGTGGCCTCGGCCAAGCTGATCTCGGCCTTCGACATGGCGCGCGCCTTCGCGCTCGGCGCCGACACCTGCAACATGGGGCGCGGCTTCATGTTCTCGCTGGGCTGCATCCAGGCCCAGGTCTGCCACACCGGGCGCTGCCCCACGGGCGTGACCAGCCAGGACCCCGGCCGCTACCGCGCGCTCGACGTCGACGACAAGGCGCTGCGCGTGCAGTATTTCCACGACAACACGCTCAAGGCACTGGGCGAGACGATCGGGGCCTGCGGCCTGTCGCACCCCGGAGAGCTCCAGCCCGACCACCTGATGATCCGGATCAACAGCCGCGAAGTGCGCTCGGCCCGGTCCCAATACGACTGGGTGGAGCCGGGGGAACTGCTCGACCACAACGTCTCGCACCCCGCCTTCGCGAAATTCTGGGACATGGCCCGCACCGACAGCTTCGCCGCGGCGGTCTGAGAGGCGCGCGCTTCCCTTCTTCGTTTTGGAAATACCTCGGGAGGTCTGGAGGGCTGGCCCTCCAGAGGCGGCAAAGCCGCCTGCCGCCGCGACGCGGGCCAACGGCCCGCGGCGCAGGACCTCAGCCCTGGTGGATCAGCGTCGAGAACAGGCGCGGATCGAGCGACTGGGCCCGGAACGTGTCGCCCTCGGTGAGGATCGACACCGCGTCATGGCTGTGCAGGCTTTCCTGGTGGCTCGCCACGACCCGGAAATCCCCGATCCGCTCGTCGCCCTTGAGCTGCTCGGTGAAGAGCCGGGCGGCGTCTTCGACGAAGATCGGGTTGGCCGCGTTGAGCTCGGCGAAGGCCTGTTCGTCCTCGCGCTTGACCATCACCTGCGTCTCCGTGGGCACGGCCGCCCGGCACAGGTCGATAAGGTCCTCGAACCACAGGCAGCGCTGGCCGGGAGCGAGCTCGACCGACACCCGGGCGACGGAGCGCTGCGAATGCGGCGTGGCGAGCTGACCGCGGCTCTGGCGGGCATGTTCGCTCAGTTCCAGCGAGCACGGGCAGGTCGAGCTGTAGACGTAGTCGAGGTGCATGAACTTGCGGCGCACGCCCTGCGCTTCGACCAGCTCGAGCGCGATGTTGTAATACTGGTAGCCTTCCAGCCCCGAGCGCAGGCTCTTGACCTTCATCGGGAAGGAAAATGCCATTTCGATGCGCGCGTCGAGGCTTTCGAGATCGGTCTTGTAGTCGTCCAGCGCGCGCTCGATCACGTCGAACGAGAAGGTCTCGTCGGCGTAGGAATAGAACGAGCGCATGATGCGGCTCATGTTGATGCCCTTCTTCTCGGCCTCGAGGCTGACCGTGCCGGTCACCGAGGTTTCGAGCTGAAGGTCGCCGTTGTCGCGCGTGTGGTAGCGCAGCGGCAGGCGGAAGTTCGAGATCCCGACGTGCTGGATGTCCTGGCGCTCACCCTGGATGAGCGATGCCGGGCCGTTCTGGAGGTCGGGCAGCGTCGCCTTGTAGGTGGCGTCGGCGACGAAGTCGTCGTCGTAGGTGCGCGACAGGGCCGGGTAGTTGGACACCTCGTGCTCCGGCAGGAGCCGCGCGATCGCCGGATCGAGCGCGGCCACTTCCTCGGGCGTGGCGCCACGCGCCCAGTCCCGCAGCACGTTCAGCGCCGCCTTGGCATCGTCGGTGTTCGGGGCTGCAAGCAGCTCTCGCGTCAGGTGATTCATGACCGGCCCTCCCAGGTCGATTGGCCCCAAATATGGGTTCCGTAGCGGGGATTTACCAGTTTACGCCGTTCTTGTCCCGTCAGATCACCGAAAGCGCCTGCTCGATGTCGGCGAGAATGTCGGCCGGGTCCTCGAGCCCGCAGGAGAACCGGATCAGCCCGTCGGAGATGCCCAACGCGTCCTTCTGCTCCTGCGGGAGCCTCTGGTGCGTGGTCGTGGCGGGATGGGTGGCGATCGACTTGGCGTCGGCGAAGTTGTTGGAAATGATGACGAATTCCAACGCGTTCTGGAACCGGAAGGCCCCCTCCTTGCCGCCCTCCACCTCGAAGGCCAGCACGGTGCCGCCCGACGGCGCCTGGCGCTTGGCGATCTCGTGCTGCGGGTGCGAGGGGTGGAGCGGGTAGCTCATCCGCTTCACCTTGGGGTGATCGGCCAGCGCGTTCGCGATGAACAGAGCCGCGTCCGACTGTGCGCGCACGCGCAGGTCGATGGTCTCCAGCGCCTTGAGATGGGTCCAGGCGGCGAACGGATTGATCGCCCCGCCGGTGTGCTTCATGTAGGCCTCGATCGGGCCGCGGATGAGCTCCTTCGAGCCGCAGATCGCGCCGCCCAGCATCCGCCCCTGCCCGTCCACGTGCTTGGTGGTCGAATAGACCACGAGGTCGGCGCCCATCGACGCGGCATAGGAATAGACCGGCGTGATCATCGCGTTGTCGGCCACCACCAGCGCGCCGTTCTCATGCGCGAGGTCGATCACGTATTGCAGGTCGATCACCTCGAGCGTCGGGTTCGAGATGGTTTCGAGGAAGACGAGCTTGGTGTCGGGCCGGATCGCAGCCTTCCAGGCCGCGTTGTCGGTGCCGTCGACCAGCGTGATCTCCACCCCGAAACGGCCCAGCACCTCTTCGAGCACGTAAAGGCACGAACCGAAGAGCGCGCGGCTCGACACGACGTGGTCGCCCGCGCGGGTCATCGCCATCAGCGCGCCGCTGACCGCCGCCATGCCGGAGGTGCAGCCGAAAGCGTCCTCGGTGCCCTCCATGAGCGCGAGGCGCTCTTCGAACATGCGGTTCGTGGGGTTGCCGTAGCGGGCATAGATGAACTCGTCGTCGCCCGCCTCGAGGAAGCGCGCCTCGGCGGCTTCGGCGTTGGGATAGGCGAAGGCCTGCGTCATGAACAAGGCCTCGGACAGCTCGCCATACTGGCTGCGTCGGGTTCCGCCGTGCACCGCGCGGGTGCGTTTCGTGTACTTGTCCATGGCACGCCTCCTGCCAAACAAAAAACGCCCACCGGGAAAGCCGGGGGCGTTCTGTCGTCCCAGACCTCTTTAGCGGAATGTTTAACGTGGCCCGCAATCCGGTGAACAAATCGCCACGTGCCCCGCGATAGACCCACCACGCCCCGACGTCAAGCGGGCGCGAAATGGCCCCCTCTTGCCGTTTGCGCACGATCCGTCATTGTGCGCCCCCAAAGGAGACGCACATGACACAACCCATTGAGCTTCACTACTGGCCCACGCCGAACGGGTGGAAGATCACCATCGCGCTCGAGGAAATGGGCCTGCCGTATGACGTCAAATATGTGAACATCGGCAAGGGAGAGCAGTTCGAGCCTGCCTTCCTCAAGATCGCGCCGAACAACCGGATGCCGGCCATCGTCGACCCCGAAGGGCCGGACGGCGCCCCGATCTCGATCTTCGAGTCGGGGGCGATCCTGCAGTACCTCGCGCGCAAGACCGGCGAATTCTGCGGGCCGACCGAGCGGGACCGGATCTCGGTCGACCAGTGGCTGATGTGGCAAATGGGCGGATTGGGGCCGATGGCCGGACAGGCGCACCACTTCCTGAAATACGCCCCCGCGATGGACCCGCCCAACGACCTGCCCTACGCCAAGGACCGCTACCGGGCCGAGACCGGGCGCCTCTACGGCGTGATGGACCGCAGGCTGAGCGAGACGGAATACCTGGCCGGCGATTTCTATTCGATCGCCGACATGGCCTGCTACGGCTGGGCGTCGCTCTGGGAGAACCAGGAGCAGACGCTGGACGACAAGCCCAACCTGGCCCGCTGGCTCGACCTCGTGGGGTCGCGCGAGGCGGTGCAGAAGGGCATGGCGGTCGGCCGCGAACACCGCTCGCGGCTGCAGGACGACAAGGACGCGCAGAAGGTGTTGTTCAAGCGCTGAACGCCGGCCCGTTCGTGGAAACAGGAAAACCGCCAGCGGGTCCCGCTGGCGGTTTTTTGCGGCCCTGCGGGCGGTGCGACTTATGCCGTCATGGCGTAGACCGGAAAGACGCTGCTTTCGCCGTAATCCTGGATTTCCCGAACCGACTTGAGCTTTTCCATGTCCGCCGCGGAGATCTCGAAGTCCACGTCGGCGTTGTTCTTCATGTGATCCGGGTTCGCCGTCTTGGGCAGCGGCAGGAGCCCCAGTTGCAGCGTGTAGCGGATCGCGAGCTGCGGGACGGTGACGCCGTAGGTGTCGGCGATCGCCTTGATGTCGTCACGGCCGAGGATTTCGCCGTGGCCGACGGGCGAATAGGCTTCGGCCACCATGTCGTTGGCATGGATGAAGTCGATCAACTCGAACGGGGTATTCGACACGTGGGCGAGCACCTGGTCGAGCATCGGCTTGACGCGGGCGTTGTCGAGCAGGTTTTGAAGATCCTGCTTCTGGAAGTTCGACACGCCGATCGCCTTGAGCTTGCCGGCCTCGTAGGCCTCCTCCAGCGCCTTCCACGCGGCGAGGTTGCCCTCGAAGAAGCGGTCGTCGGCGCCGAAGTGCTCCCACGGTTGCGGGCTGTGGATGATCATCAGGTCGATGTGGTCGAGCCCCATCGTCTCGAGCGAACCGTCGATGGCCGCCTTCGCGCCCTCGTAGTCCTTGATGCCCGCGTCGAGCTTCGTGGTCACGAAGATCTCGTCGCGGGGCACGCCGGCGTTGCGCACGCCCTCACCGACGCCGCGTTCGTTCTGGTAGGCCTGCGCGGTGTCGACGTGGCGGTAGCCCATGTCGACCGCGGCCTTCACCGCGTCCGCGACCTTGTCGTCATCGATCATCCATGTGCCGAGCCCGATCTTGGGAATCTCGATGCCGTTGGGCAGCTTGTATGTTTCGTTCAGGATCATGTCAGTCCTCGTCTCTTGAAGGTGTCGTGGCCGCGGGGCCGCTCAGGCGCCGTAGTCTTCGTCGCTCACGTGTTCCATCCAGGTCACGGCTTCGCCGTCGATGGCTTCCTGGATCGCGTAATGGCTCATGGCCGTCTCCGGGCTCGCCCCGTGCCAGTGCTTCTCACCGGCGGGGAACCACACGACGTCGCCCGGGCTCACCTCTTCGACCGGGCCGCCCTCGCGCTGCACCCGCCCGCGACCGGAGGTGATGATCAGCGTCTGGCCGGCCGGGTGGGTGTGCCACGCGGTGCGCGCGCCCGGTTCGAACGTCACGTGCGAGCCGGCGACGCGCCCCGGTTCCTCGGCCTGGAACACCGGGTCGATGCGGACGGTTCCGGTGAACCACTCCTCGGGGCCCTGTCGGGACGGAAAGGTCGATGGACGGATGATTTTCATGCTCTCGCTCCGATCGCTGTTGCGTTGGGACACCATATGGCGCAAGCCGCACTTATTGATAAGGCCGCTCATTTCGTTAGAGGCTATCGATACAGGCCATGAATGGAGGACGCATGTCGCGCACGGATTTCAACGACCTGATGTGGTTCCTCACCGTCGCCGAGGAAGGCAACTTCACCCGGGCGGCCGCCAAGCTGGGCGTCGTGCAGTCGACCCTGAGCCACAGGATCAAGCGGCTCGAGACGCGCATGGGCATGCGGCTCCTGGCGCGCACCACACGTTCGGTCGCGACCACCGAGGCCGGAGAGCGGCTGCGGCGCACGCTCGCCCCGCGCATGAGCGAGATCGAGGCGGAGATCGCCGCGCTCACCGAGTTGCGCGACACGCCATCGGGGTCCGTGCGTCTCACCCTGTCGCACCACGCGCTGACCCAGCTGATCTGGCCCAAGCTGCGCGCGGTGATGCGCGACTATCCCGACATCAAGCTGGAGCTCAGCGTCGACAACGGGTTCCGCGACATCGTCGAGGAGGGGTTCGACGCGGGCATCCGGCTGGGCGAGAGCGTGGAGCACGACATGATCGCGCTCCCGGTCGGACCGGACTGGCGGCTGGTCGCTGTCGCGTCGCCCGACTACGTGGCGCGCCACGGCGCGCCCGTGGTGCCGCAGGATCTTCTCGACCACCGCTGCATCAACCGCCGCCTGATGACGGCCGGGGGCCTCTACGCCTGGGAGTTCGAGCGGGACGGCAAGGACGTGCGCGTGCGGGTCGACGGGCCGCTCACGCTGGATGACGACGCCACGATGATCGACGCGGCGCGCGCCGGGATCGGGATCGCCTACGTGCCCGAGGACCTGGTCGAGGCGGACGTGGAAAGCGGTGCGCTCACCGTGCTGCTCGACGACTGGTCGCCGCGCTTTTCGGGCTACCACATCTACTACCCGAGTCGTCACCGCAACCTGCCCGCCTTCCGCACCGTGGTGAACGCGTTGCGCCAGCGCGCGCGGTGACGCGGAGGCGCAAACAGACCTTCCGCCCCCCGGCCCCTCCCGTTAGTTTGGGTGAAAACCGGGGACGGACATGCGATTTCTGACACTCCTGGCCTTGCTATTCTGCCTGGCCGCACCCGCCGTCGCGCAGGATGGCACCATCGCCACCAACAACGGGTCGAGCACCGAGCAGGTGTTCACCGACGCCGCCATCGCGACCAAGATCCGGGACATCCTGGGCGAGCTCGAGGGCTACGAGGACGTGCGCGTGTCGGTCAGCCAGGGGATCGTCACGCTGAAGGGCACGACGCTGGAGGTCGGCCAGCTCGAGGAGTTGCAGCGGCTCGTGGGCCGGGTCGAAGGGGTCGTGGCCATCGAGAACGGGGTGACGATCTCGACCGACGTGCGCCGGCGGCTCGCCCCGATGATGGAGCGCTTCCAGCTTCGGTTCTGGCAGGTGGTGGCCTTCCTGCCGCTGATCGGCATCGCCATCGTCGCCTTCGCGCTGGTCACCTGGATCGGCCTCTTCGTCGCCCGGCGGCGCCAGCCCTGGGACCGGATCGCCCCGAACGCCTTCATCGCCGACATCCTGCGCGCCGTGATCCGCGTGGGCGCGGTAATCGGCGGGCTCGTGGTCGCGCTCGACATCCTCGGGGCCACCGCGCTCCTGTCGACGATCCTCGGGGCTGCCGGCATCATCGGGCTCGCCATCGGGTTCGCGGTGCGCGACACGGTGGAGAACTTCATCGCCTCCGTGCTCCTGTCCGTGCGCCAGCCCTTCGCGCCCAACGACGCGATCGAGATCAACGGGGACGAGGGCAAGGTCATCCGCCTGACGAGCCGGGCCACCATCATCCTGAGCTTCGACGGCAACCACATCCGCATCCCCAACGCGACCGTCTTCAAGGCGCGGATCAAGAACTACACCCGCAACCCCGAACGGAGGTTCGAGTTCGACATCGGCGTGGCCTATGGCACCGACCTGGCCGCCGCGCGCGAGCTGGCCCAACGGACGCTCGCCGACCTGCCCTTCGTGCTCGATACCCCGGCGGTGTCGATCTGGACGACCGAGCTGCACGGCTCGGACATCGGGATGCGGCTGACCGCCTGGATCGACCAGCGAGAGACCGGCCTGCTCGCCGCGCGCTCGGAAGCGATCCGCCAGGTGCTCATCGCCTTCGAGGCGGCGGGGATCGAGATGCCGGAGCCCACCTACCGCCTGATGATGGACGGAGGCCCGGCCGCGCCGGCCGACACCCTCGCACCACGCCCGGAACCCCGCCCCGAGGTGCAGAACGTCGCCGCGAAGATGGAGAGCGACCTCGAACACATCGTCGAGGTGGAACGCGAAATGGAACGCGAAGACCTCCTGAGCGCCGACGCGGTCAAGGAATAGCGCCTTCGCACGCCCCGGCGCGCACGGGGCAATTTTTTGGCTTGCAGGCCAAACGGGCTTTGAGTAGGAACACGCGCACCGTTGGGGTGTAGCCAAGTGGTAAGGCAGCGGTTTTTGGTACCGTGTATCGTAGGTTCGAATCCTACCACCCCAGCCACATGCCTCCAATACATCAAGAAAACCAAGGGTTTGCGCGCCCGCAGCCGGCCATCGCACCGGGATCGGCGCCGCTTGTCACACAAACTGTGACACATCCTGTAACACAGGCGCGTCCCGCGGGGCCCGGCGCCGCGACCGAGTCACCCGGGCGGAAACGGCCGCGTCCGGGCCCCACGCGCCGGCCGACCTACCTCCTGCGGCGTGGGTCCCGTTTCTACTTCCGGAAAAGATTACGTTACGTCAACAAGGGCGGAAACCCGGCCCGGGCGTTTCTGTGCCTGTCCCTTCGCACCTCCGTTCATACCGAGGCGATGCAGCGTGCCGCGCATCTCCTCGTCGTTTTGAACCGCGAAGAGAACCGATTGATGAAAGACGCCACGACACCGGGAACACCGCTTTCGGCAGAGCAGATCAAGGTCATGCTCTCAGAACTCCTGCGCAACGAGCTCGGGCGCATCATCTCGGAACAGGACCGGGGTGCCGAAGACATCGACGCGCTCGACGCCCGTATCGCGCAGCTCGAAGCACAAGCGGACGCGGTCCGGCACGCGGCACGGCAGAACGACTTCTCGGACATCGAACCCGCCGTGCGGCGCGGTGCGGAAAAGTTCGGCGTGGCACTGCCGGACGCGCTGCCGCCGGCGCTCGGGCGCCGGGCGGCGGATCTCCTGCGCGAACTGCACGCGCTCGAGGCCCGGGCCCTCGACGGGTTCGACGCGCGCACGGAGGCCGAACCCCTCGTCGCGCGCCACTCCGCGCTGCCCGTCGATGACTTCGTGGAGAACGAGCCTGTCCTGCTCAGCGCCGCCTGGGAGAAGACCTTCGAGCTCTACCCGTCGAAATCGATGCGCGGCAACTTGAACGCGATCGGCAAGCTCGCCACCGCGTTCTTCGGTGATGCTCCCGTCTCGATGCTCACGAAAGACAGACAGAAAGAATTCTTCGTCTGGGCCTCTCGCCTCCCGCGCAGCCACGGCAAGACGCATGGCAAGAACCGGTTTCATCCGCTCCGGCCGAAGACCCAGGAAGCGAAATACTCACGCACAAAGTCCGACGAGATCGCTGAGGCCGACGCCCAGGACGAGCTCGTGATGGAGGAAATCCGGTGGATGGACGGCCTCTCTGACTCCGAGAAGCGCGCCCTTCTCGCCGACCGGCTGGTCCCGCGCCTCACGTTCCAGACCCTGCACCGCTACCGCGACAGCCTGAACCGGCTGTTCCGGGCGGCGGAAGAGCTGGGGTGCGGGGACGTGCCGCAAACGATCTCTTACAAGGATGTCCAGCGTGCTGTTAACGCGGCCGCACCGGACGACGAGCTCTATGTGCGCGTCACGAAATCCAAGATCCGGATGCCGTGGTCGGAAGAGCACCTCGCGGCCTTCCTGACGGGCCCGCTCTATTCGGGCTGCGCGTCGCTCTCTCGGCGCTGGAAGCCCGGCAGTGTCATCATCCGGGATGCCTTCTACTGGGTGCCGCTCATCGTGTTGACGATCGGTAGCCGGATCGAGGAAGTCCTGCTGTTGAAGCGCAAGAACATCATCCTGCGCAACGGGGTCTATTGCTTCACGCTCAACCGCGAGAGTGACCAGACAGGCAAGACGGAAGACGCCCAGCGGGTCGTGCCCGTGCCCCAGCTCCTGCTCGACCTCGGGTTCATCGATTGGTGGAAGACTCTCGACGCGGACCATGGGCCGCTCCTGTTCCCGGATGCGGTTTCACGCGCCTCGACGCACGACGTCGTCGGGCCCTTCAGCAAAGCTCTGAACATCATCCTCGGGCACCTGGGGCTGCGGAATTTCGACGAGGACTTCTACGCGATGCGCAAGACCTTCAGCTCGATGCTGAACGACAAGAAAGTTCCCGAGAACGAGCGGCAGGCCCTTGCGGGACACAAGCGCGGCTCGGTCATCAACCTGCACTACACGGCACATCGGACGAAGAACCTGAAAGCCGCGATCGACAAAGCGGATTTCCAGCTGGAGATCTCCTTCTCCGAGCCTCACGGCTTCCCGGTGATCGCAGGCTGCGGCCTCTCGACGGGCGACGCGATTGCCGTCGATGTCGTGCTCGGCGAAGACGGCGAGGCTGCATCGGTTCGCGTGTCGAAGGTGGATGACGGCGAAGACGTGGAAACCTATGACCTGGTCGATCCGCAGACCGGTGAGAAGTTGCCCCCCGACGCGGTCCTGAAAGTCGCCTCGCGCTTCCGGGACCGGGTCGACGGGCACCGTCTGGTGCTGCCGAAAGCGCCGATCCGCCGGCAGGCTGTCGAGCACCTGCACGCCCTCGGGTGATCGTTGAACAACCGACGCGTGGTTCCCTGGCAGTGTCAGCCGTTTCTTTTCCGTCCGCCTGCTAAAAATCGGCAACGCGTGTTTCTGGTCCACGCGCGTTTGGCCCATCTCCTTCTCATCTTTAACGTCAAGACGGAAGGAACCCACGGTGAAGCAATATTGGTCTGGCGACGGGCGCTACCAGGAGACACAAGACAAACTTTGGGCCTTGATCCCGGCGATGGGTGACGTCCGGCACAAAGGCCGAAAGCTGGAGAAATATCGTCGTGCGGTTGGCGTTTACCGAGACCTCTACGTCAATGGCCTCTTCAACCGGTTTGGCGAGGTTCGGGCACTCCTGGGCGTGACCCCGCTTCACTTCGGAATCCGTCCAACGACGATGGATCTGTTCCGCGAAGATTTTCTGGAGGCGGTCGAAGCCGCGATGGATAATGTCATCCTGGACGCGGCGATCGAACAGGGCTTGCGCGTGGTTGAGCTGTCCGCGCACGAGAATATGCGCCTGCGTGCGCTGCCAGGATTTGGGAAGCACGCTGCAAAGGTCGGGAAAGTCCCGGTAAGGTGAGGCCGGGTGCTGCAAACCCTCGTAGTCGCGGCGAATGGCACGTCTTGTGATGCTGCAACGCCACGTCGAACCTCTCCATGAATCTCGGGAGTGGGCCGAAAATGGTCGTGGTCATTCGGGTCGGGCAGCGGTCTTTCGAAACACCTCGGATTGGGCTCGACGTCGGCGATGGACGACCAAACCAAGAAAACTCGATACGTTCCCCACATCGTTTTGGCCCAGCAGGGCTTGCACCTATGTGTAGTCAAAAGACGATGATCGTCGTCAGTGACTTCGCCCCATGAGGGTTCTTCTTAACAACGCAGAAAAAGAGGACTTTAACGCGTATTGAAAAGAACACATCAGGCTACTGGAAGCTGCGGCCGGGTGACGGATACCTCATCACCGGAGCGCCAGCCGTTGCCGATATTCCTGCTGGAGGCGTATGGGCCTTCTGGTGTGACATGGTGCGCAAGGACGGGGAGGACGTCATCTGCCTCCTCGATCTTTCTGAATTCGAAGCTTTAGCATTTGCGTCTGATGAAGAATACGACGCGTTTATCGAGGCAAGAAGTTTCGACATCAATTTCGACAATTCTCAGACTTCAGCGGCAATCCCGAAAAACCTTTTCTCACGAGCCTCAAGAATGTTTTCGGTAGCGGAAAGCGTTTGGGATGACCTCTGGGAGGCGCAATTGGCCGAAAAAAATCTGGCGTGACTTCAGGTGAGTTGAAATGTCTGTTGGGTCGGCGGCGATCGCCGATCCATCACGTAGGGCTTACGTTCGTCGCAGGGGGCGACTGCCGCCGCATCTGCGAGGTCACGTAGGAGGAAGGGCGGGAAGCGGCCGTTAGCTGCACCTTGAACGAACGGCAGCGAAGCGCAAGAAGCGGGCTTTGCATAATTTGCGAAACAGATCCAACCAGCATGTCGCGCTTCGGCGCCCACAAGACCGGACGTTGGAGTTGCCGTTGCAATCTGTTTCGAAAATGATGCACGTTGAGCAATGAATACTACCTCGCGGCTACTGTGCGTGCGGTTCTTTCGGAGGCAAGATGTTAGACAAAGCATCTGTTGAGTGGGCGATTGACTTCGTTGCGGAGCACTCGGATGGGGATCTCTTTCCTCAAATAGCAGAAATGCGCGTGATGCAGGCCGAAAAGGATCGACTTGCAAATGACATTTCTGGAAAAGATCTACACCAATTCCCGATTGGCACCTCGAGGCGGTTCATCGTTCCCAAAGATGAAATATCGTATCGTCAGGCGACCCAGCTTGATCCTCAAGATTCTATCATCCTATCCGCGATTATGCACCAGTTTGGAGCTGGCGTGGAGCAGCGTCGAAAACCGTCTGACAAAGTATTTAGCTATCGCTTTTCTCCGTCTCACGATCATGGTCTATATGCCAGTCAGTCAGGCTGGAATGACTTCTGGGCTAAGGTGGCGCAGAAGTCCTCAACGTCCTCAATAGTCCTCTATTGCGACATCGCTGATTTTTACAATCAAATTTATCACCATACAGTTGAAAACCAACTCATGGACTCTGGGTTTTCAAACCAATCAATAAAATGGGTGATCCGTCTTCTTGAATCTACGACGGCGGGTGTCTCAAGGGGGATTCCCGTTGGGCCTCATGCGGCACACCTGATTGCGGAGGCGACTCTTATTCCAATTGACAATAGCTTGGAGGCGCAAGGCATAGATTTCTTGAGGTATGCCGACGATATACTTGTATTCTGTTCGTCTCAAGATGATGCCAGGGAAGCACTTTCACAAATTGCTCGCTCTCTTGACCAACAACAACGTCTAACCCTTCAGAGACACAAAACCAGGTTCCTCTCCCCAGAAGAGGCAAAATCCTTGTGTCGGCAGATGGTCGAAGATCGACCTATCAATAGAAACGAAAGGGACCTACTAAGGATTGTGAAGAGATACTCGTCAGGCAATCCATACAGAATGATTTCTTTTCGTTCAATTAGGCAATCTGACTGGAAGAAAATCCGTGATAGCAAAATTGATGAAATTATTGATGAATACCTATCTCAAGATCCGGTAGACTTTATTCGTCTGCGCTGGTTCTTCCGAAGGCTCGCACAGGTTGGTCATCCCGGCGCGATCAAGAAGGTGATTTCAAGAATCCATGACCTAAGCCCCTGTCTTGCCGGGATTTGTGCCTATCTGTCGAGCGTTCAGGATCTTGAAGAGGATGATTGGCGAGACTTGGGTGAAGAATTAGTCGGATTGCTGACGGATACATCTTTGGCAAAAAATGAGTATTTTCGCCTATCCGTGTTGAGCCTTTTTTCGCGAAATGCGACTCTTAATCACATATCCCGGATAATTGGCTTTTTCTCGTCGGGTGATCCCTATGTGAGGCGTGAGGTCATACTGTCGGCCATGGCATCGGGAGCAACGGATTGGCTCCGTGAACACAAGGAAGAATTTTCTCACATGGATCCATGGCAAAAAAGAGCATTCATTTTCGCGTGTTCTAAGTTCCCGCCTGATGAGCGTCAGTATTTTCTCGGTAGGTTTCCTCAGGAGCGAGTGTTTGATGCGGTCCTGCTAAGATGGGCGAAGCGTTAGAATTGCTCAATGATCAATGTTTAATCCTCATGTGAAACGTAGGCAGCATCCCTGTTCTCGTTGGCTCTGCTTTTGTCCTTACGCGATTCGAAGGCGCGGTAGTTAAATAACAGTAAAACCTCCTTTGGGGAGAGAACAATCTTAGACGCCGAACGCACGAACGACAGCAATGGACCGCAAGTGTCGGTAGTCATGAAAGGCGGAAAGCTGACCTTCTCCGCACCTGAGCATGCTTATGCGAAAGATTGAGAGCAGACATACCTACCGGGCTGGTCCCGAGCACGGCCATGTCATGCACGTCAGGCGGAGTGCGGACTCTTGCTATGCGACCTATCGACGTCGAAACGCCAACCTTGTCTTCCGATTTCGAAGGGGCCAAGCTACGGTTCGGGTTTGGAAAATACAAAGCCACGAGCCGCATGGTTACCGTCACAAGTGTAAATATTCCCGCGCCCTCCGACTGGCAGGCATTCGAGCGGCTGACAAGGGATCTGTTCGAAAGCGAATGGCAGACAGACGACGCTCGCGCCAATGGCCGGTCTGGCCAAGAGCAGCATGGTGTCGATGTTTTCGGCACGGATCGGGTTCACAACAAATGGGTTGGCGTCCAGTGTAAAGGCCGCTCTGGAGGTTATGGGAAGGCGCTTAAAGAAAAAGATCTTCGTGAAGAGGTCGAGAAGGCAAAGGCCTTCCGCCCCGCTCTCGACAAGTTCATCCTCGCCACCACAGCCCCCAATGATGCGCGAATACAGGAAGTTGCGCGAGAACTGAATGAGAAGAACCGGAAGGAGCTTCTCTTCGAAGTCGATGTCATGGGCTGGGACGAGATCAAGGCCGTTCTCAATCGCCATCCTCGCGTCGTGGCGATTCATTGCTCGGGCGTGTCGCCGATCGCCGACTTGAAGATATCGGAAGCGATGAATGACCTACGCGGTGACATCTCCAGGGATCTGACAGGACTCACGTCCGGGATTCTTGATTTCCAGAGGTCGGTCGTAGCGGGCTTGGAGCGAGAGCCGGATGGAGACGCTCTCGGTCAGCGCATCACTGATGCCGCCGATCTTCTGAACGATAGCCCGGCGCAAACCGCGATCACCCGGCTTGAACGACTTCTCGAAAATGAGGGCCGCACTGCCAGCGCTCGAGACCGTTTCCGCATCAAGGCCAACCTTGGATCCGCCTATTTTGCAAAGGGTTACAAGGATGCCGCCGTAGACTGGTATCGTCAGGCTCACGATGAGTATCCTGATACATCCGAAGCGCTATCCATACTGGCGGCTGCAGAGTCCATCACGGGCAATCGTGAGAAGGCGGCTGAACTGGCCGCCCGCGCCATGGCGATGCCAGAGCCACAACAGCGGGCAGCTGGAGTGTTCCTGGAGACGGCTCTGGCGGAAACGCCATGGCAAGAGCTTCAGGCCCAGCTTCCGGAACCGTTCCAGCGAATCCCGGAATTTCTTCTGGCACTCGCGGAGCACGCCCAGAAGGCGGGCCAGCTCAAGGATTGCCGGCGGTTGATCAAGGATGCGGTCAATCGAGACCCTGACAATTGGCGCGTGCGCGCATATGCAGGATACCTCAGGTTCCAGGAAGTCGCCGAGCGAGAAGACATCCGTAGCCTCAGGCTCATGCGGAAAAGCGACATCGAGATCGTCGAGGAAGCGAGAGCACATTTTCTTGTTGCCTGGGGCCTTCTGCAGGCAAGCGGATGGGCGCGAGAGGCTGAAACCTGCATCATGAACGCCCTCTCGGCCTCCCTGATGCTTGGGGATGAAGAGAAGGCTGAAGAGCTCATCGAAGAAGCCTTCCGGAGACTTGGAGATACGCCGCAACTGCTGCGGTTCCGCGCCGCTCATAAGATGCACAAGGGAGAGGACGCTGCGGTTGCCGATGCACTTTCGAGGATTCCCGAAAGCGATCGGAATCCGAATGACGAGCTTATGCTTCTCCAAGCGCGCATCAATGACGGGGATCCAGAAGCAGCTCTCGCACGTGCCGACTTCCTATATCGAACAGCAGAAGACGCCGGCTTGCGTGTCGCATTTGGCAACTGCCGTATCTTGTCCGCTGCGCAGATAAACCCTGATCTCTTCAAGGAAGTCGCCCATGACATCCTGACAGAGCATCCGGACTCCACACTGCTCTTGGCCTGCTTCGTGTTCAACCATCCTGGCGACATCGACGATCCCGCAATCATCGATCGCCTTGCCGAGTTGTCAGAGCGCGAAACCAACAGCTTCGCGCGTGACCGTGCGGCCCATGCACTTGCGATGGTGGGCCGGAACTCCGAAGCCGCGGACATCTATCTCGATCTCTGCAGTCCTGACACGGATACGCCTCAACTGAGGATGGCACTCCAGACACTGGTGAACTGCCGCAGGATTCGAGAAGCCCGAGAACTCTATGGGAAGCTCGACGCCAGGATCAAAGATACCGCCAGCATGCGGAGGATCGGCGCTGTCATCTTTCAGTGCGCTGGCAACTTGAAGGGCGCCAGAAAGGAACTCGAGCACGTGTTCGGCACAGGGGATGTAACCCTGGAAGACCGCGCTCGCTGGATCGACATTTGCGAGCGTCTGCCGGACATCTCTTCTATCATCCGGTATCTCGACACCGTGCCGGTGGACATTACCGGCGATCCCCGGATGCGTATGCACCTTGCGCACAAGCTCGATCACCACACGGACGACTTCCAGAGGGCGCTCGAGATCGGATACCGCGCGTTGCGCGACGGATATGAAGACCCCCAGATACATCTCGGCTTCATGGTCGGGTTGATCCTGACAGGCCGTTCTGGGCGACAGGTCGATTTCGACCGCGAGGTCGTTGAGAAGGATACGGTCGTTGTGGTCTCGCGAGATCACGCTGATCCGTTCACGAAGATCATTGAGACAGCTCCCGCCCCGCGGGCGGACCGCGACGAACTTTCCCCTGAAGACCCGTTGGCTCTTCGCTTGATGGGAAAGGCTGTGGGTGACAATTTCCCGATGGATTCCGCTGTCGGGAAGCTGAACGCCACCGTCACAAAGGTCCTGTCCAAGTATGCCCACGCGTATCATCGGTCTCAGAAGGACTTCGAGCGCTTGTTTCCTGAGAGCAAGATATTCGGAGCGCTTCGGATCGATGAAAATGATCTGGAAGGCAGCTTTCGTCCCATCCTCGAAAGCGCCAAGGAGCGTGCGGGGCAGGTCAAGCGCATCGAGGAGGCTTACGAGTCAGGTAAAGCCCCGATAGCTCTGTTGGCCGCTGCAGGTGGAGGCACGGTCTTCGATTTCTGGGATTTCCTGCGGCACCACGGCAGCATCAAAATCAGGATGGCCCTCGGTAATGCCGTAGAGCGGAAGGCGGCGACGCAATCGGTTATGGCTGCGCCGGGCATGATCGTCGATCCAATCACCCTATACGGCGCTCAGACCCTCGGCTTCGCCGACACCCTCCTTCAGGCCTGCCCGGACCTGCATATCACCCAGAGCAGCATCGATCTGCTTCACGAAGCCTATCAGGACAGGGTGGATGCCATCGGGGGAGAAGGGCGCCGAGGTAGCTTCGTCGCGGACGAGCACGGGGCGCGTATCATCGAGATGTCCCGAGAGATGTGCGACCTTCTCATATCGAACCTCGGACGAACCCTTGACCTGGCACGAGGCCTGAAAATCGCTATGCCGGAAGAAGGCACCGCCCTTCATCCGGATTTCGAAGCGGTTTTCGAAGATGTGGGCCCATGCTTTGTAGATACGCTGGTAGTCGCCAAGGAGAGAGGGTGGACCTTGCTGGCAGATGACACCGCCCTCCGGCTGTTTGCGAGCCTGGATGGTGTTTCATCGGCTTGGAGCCAGGTCGCACTGCAGATCGCGCGCAATAAGCGCACGATTTCGCAGGAAGCATATTCTGATGCCCTCGGCGCAATGCTGAAAGGGAATTACCGATACGTCAGCATCGACGGAGACACGACGCAGTTCGAGTGGGAGCGCAAGGATACGTCGATCTGGCTGAACCAATTCCTCGATCATATCGCTCTGCCGACGAACGACCCGTGGAGCATTGCCCAATTGATCGGATCCAGCCTTCTGGAACTCTGGGACGATGCGGACGATGGAGCGCGTTGCGTCGCCTATGCCGCCTTCATGCTCCAAGAGCTCTCATCTCGGTTGGGGGAAGATGGAGCGATCAAGATGTTGGGGGATGCGGTATCCGCCGCGGTGTCGAGGGCGCAGAGAAACGCCCGCATGATCAAACTCCCCCTAATCCTGTCGAGCACTACCAGCCTCGCTTCTCCAGGTTTTCTGGCCATGGAGATCAATCGCGACCATAAAGAAGCCGTCCTGAATACAATAGGTGACTGCGTGAAGTCAGCGCGGAAACTATCTAAGCTGCCTTAAATTGATCTTATGGTTCATGGCGGCGATTGACGTTTTTGCTTTCGTTGCCTCGAAACGACACGAGGGTCCGCTTTCCATGGCCGCGTCGCAGAAAATGAAGGGACGGAGGATGACTGCTTCGGGCCGTCAAGGACCCTTGCAGATTGGCACCTTGCATGACAAACGCTTGGCCGCCAATCTGCGTGTAGGCAAGTAAAAGGACAAGGTGTGAGCGCTCGGTTATCGACCGCTATTCGAATCGGCGATGCCGCCATGGCGATTCTACGGAAGACAAGGAGCTTTCCAGATCAACGCCTTGGGGAGATTGAAGACTGGGCAGACCGCGAACATATCGGCGTGGAGCCTATGCTACTGGCTCTTTCCATGGAATTGGCGCTCAAAGCGTGGTTTGTTTTCGATCACGACAATCCAGATGCACTGAAGTCTCATGACCTAATAAAGCTGTTCGAAGCCTTGCTGCCCGAAAGCCAGCAGAAGCTTGATCAGGAGTTTAGGCGATCTGTGAACCCACCTCACGCCAGCCCCTTCTTCGACGACTACGGTATTCGTGACATTCTTACCCAGCACAAGGATGCATTTATTGACTGGCGCTACCTTCATGAAGCTAAGAAGACGATGATGTTTGACCAGAGCGTTTTTGAGGCGACACTCGAAATGGTGCTCCGCGAATTCAGGAAGAGATATCTCATAGAAACGGTGACACCAACCTTCGGCGATTACGAGTAATGGCCGCTTCGGTGGCGCTGAGATGCGGAACTGGAGGTGGTGATGAATGACTGCTCAGGGCCGCCAGCTGACTTTACATAGTGGATAACTGTTACCATGCAGGCGCAGGGTGGACCATTTCGACCGAACGACGGGGGTGGTCTTCGCGCCAACAGCGTTATTGAGTGAAATGAGAGGGTCGCGGTGGTGCGCTTTGCCCATTTGAAGAAAAGGTGTGCGAGCGACGGTGGAAGTCTGTCTTGAGACCTGGGCTATAAAGGCGAGATAGCACTGCATATTGCGCCAACTCGTATCCGCGTTGGCCACGTTGACGGGACCTGTGAGACCCTACATGACTGGTATGACGAATGGTCTTGTTGGAGATGTCTTTTGCCCATCGATCCTTGCTTCGCCGACCTTCTTGCCGATCCGCGCAACGCCGTGCGTCCGCCGCCTGCCGCGGTGCCGATGGACAAGGTCCGTCGCGCTGCGGATGGGGCCATGGCGCTGCCGGACGCGCCGGAGATGGCGCGCATCGACGAGCGCTCGGTTCGGTTGCCAGACCGGGAGATCGTGGTTCGACACTACCGGCCGACCAATGCGGACGTGCTGCCCCTTATCCTTTTCGCACATGGTGGTGGTTGGGTCTGGGGCAGTCTCGATACGCACGACCCGCTGTGTCGCGAACTTGCTGACCGCACCGGTGCAGCAGTAATCAGTGTGGCCTATCGGCTCGCTCCCGAACACCACTATCCGGCTGCGCCAGACGACGTCTGGGCGGTCTTGGCTGACATCATGGCCCGGCCTGAAGCGTATGGCGTGGACCCGGGACGGGTTGCCCTGGCCGGGGACAGTGCCGGGGGACAGATCGTCACGGAGACCATGGTGCGTGCTCTTGAAGCCGGCCATCGGCCGAAACATCTCGCGCTTTTCTATCCCGCGCTCGACCCGGCCTGTGACACAGCCAGCCACGCCGAATTCGCGGAGGGTGCGATGCTGACACACGAGGGCATGCGCTGGTTCTGGGACTGCTACCTTGGTGCCGACCGGACCATTGAGCTGCGGGGGATCGATGATGCGACTGCCGCTTCATTCCCCCCTGTCACGCTACAGACCGCCGGATGCGATGTGCTTCGCGATGAAGGTCGGGTCTTCGCCGACCGGCTTCGGTCACTGGGAGTCGATGTCGAGAGCAGGGATCACGCGGGGATGCTGCACGGTTTTCTGTCACTCGGCGTGGAAACACCCGCGATCGAGGCAACCCTCGCGCTGGCCGCCGAACGCCTGCGTGACAGCTTGTCGGCGAGCTGAATGCAAAGCACCCGCGCGACGAGCGCACGGGTGCGGTTTTTGAGTGGTGGCGTTGCGCGTGATCAGTCGTTTGCCGCGGACAATTCCGCGCGGAACGCATCGAGCAAGGCCTGCGGATCTTCGACGCCGGCTTCTTTCGCACGCGCGATCCAGTCGGCCTCGACCGGCGCTATGGCATCGGCGAAGTTGTTGAAGAACTCGTCCGAGACTTCGTGGTAGGTGAAGCCGCCGATCTCCTCGAGCTGAGCCTCGGCGTTGTCTTCGTCTTCCTGCCAGACGCGCCCGATGATGCCGGCCAGTTCAGGCCCCGACACGCTCGCGATGGCCTCCTGGTCTTCGGCCGAGAGGGAGTCCCACCGGTCCTGGTTCATCAGGAGCGCGATCACCGATTGCCCCATGCCGCCGGGCATCATCGTAATCTCCTTGAAGATGTCCTGCGTCTTCCAGGAAATGATGGGCCCGAGCGAGAAGAACGTCCCGTCCACAACGCCGGTGGAGGCGAGTTCGTAGATTTCCGTAACCGGCTTCTGCACGGCGACGGCACCGACGGCGTCAATCACGGCGCTGGCGGTGGTCGACGGGGCACGGAGTTTCAGTCCCTCGAAATCCTCCATTGAAGTGACCGCGTTGCCTTCGGTCGTGGTGACACTCGTCGGCGCCGACGCGAAGACGGTCAGCACATGGGTGCCCTTAAACGGCTCGTATTGCGCGAGCTGTTCGTCGTAAACGCGGTTGAACACCGGGGCGACGGTCGCCTGGTCGGTCGGGACCAGGAGGGGCAGCTCGCCCATTTCCATGATCGGGAACCGGCCCGGGGTGTAACCCGGCAGGATCAGCACGATGTCGGCCAAGCCGTCGACGGCAACGTCGAATTGGTCACGCACGGCACCGACCGTCGCCGGCAAGTATTCCACGGTCACGCGCCCGTCAGTCGCCTCCTCGACGTTGTCGATCCATTCACCCAGTGCCGTGTTGAGCGAGTGGCTTGGCGGGAACCACGACGAATAGGTCAGCGTCGTTTCCTGCGCGGTGGCCATTGTGGCACCGGCCAAGAGCATGGCGGTGGTTGTGGTCGTCAAAGCGAAAGTCTTCATTTGGTCCTCCCTGAAGAGCCCGGGCCTCCCGCCCGAGCGAAAAAATTGCTAATGCCTCAGAAGAAAAGTCGTGGCAGCGCCAGAGCGAGCGTCGGCACGAGTCCGATCAGCAGCAGCCGCCCCAGGTCCGCCAGGACGAAGGGCAGGATGCCGCGGATGATGGTTCCCAGAGGCACTTCGGGAACCACGGATTTCAGGATGAAGAGATTGATGCCGATCGGCGGCGTGATCAGCCCAAGTTCGACCAACATGACCACCATTACGCCGAACCAGACTGGGTCGTAGCCAAGGCCGACGACGATCGGAAAGAACATCGGTAGCGTGAGCAGCATCATCGCGAGGCTGTCGAGCAGGCACCCCAGAAGGATGTAGATCAGGCAGATTACCAGCATGACCATCGCGGGGCTGAAGCCGCTGTCCTGCACAAAGGACAGGACGCCGTGATGCGCACCGGAATAGTTGACGAATTCCGCGAACACTTTTGCGCCGATGATCAGAGCGAAGAGCACCGCGGTGGTTTCGGCTGACTCGACGAGGATGCGCAGGAACTCGCGCCATGGCATCCGCCGGATGATCGCGAAGACGAGCGCGCCCGACGCCCCGATCCCGGCGGCTTCCGTCGCCGTGAAGAGGCCCGCATAGATGCCGCCCAGCACGACGGCAAACAGAACCGCCACTGACCACGTCTTGCGCAGCGTGGCGCGGCGCTCCGCCCGGCTGGCGCGCTCAACGTCCGGGGCCGCGTCGGGGCGGCGATACAGGGTGTAGCGCACCGCGAGACTGTAGCCGACGATTCCCACGAGGCCGGGGATGACGCCGGCAGCGAAGAGTTCGCCGATACTGGTTTCAGTGGTGATGCCGTATACCACCATGATGATAGATGGCGGGATCAGGATGCCCAGCGTGCCGCCCGCGGCGACCGTCGCGGTCGCGAGCCGGTCGGAATAGCCGAATTCGCGCATTGACGGGATTGCCACTTTGCCCATCGTGACGGCTGTGGCGACGGACGAGCCGCATACGGCGGCGAACCCACCGCAGGACAGAATGGTGGCGACGCCGAGTCCTCCCTTGAGGTGGCCAACATAGGCCTGGGCGGTGCGATATAGCTCCTTCGCGATGCCTGCGCCGGCGATCAGGTTGCCCATCAATATGAACAGCGGGATGACGGCAAGATTGTAGCTCAGGGTCGAGCTGACGGCGGACATACCGATCATCGAGAGGGCCGGCTTAACGCCTACGAGCATGGCGTAACCGACCGCACCGGCCAGCCCGAGGGATAGGGCAATGGGCACCCGCAAGAAGATCAGCGCGAAAGCCGCCAGGAAACCGAGGGTCGCGCTCAACATTATTCGATCCCCTTGGAAGGTGTGGACGTTAGCTCGCCCAGACGACGTGGCATAACGACGATGAGGGCGACGCGCAGGGCATATGCGATCGCAGTGACGCCGGAGAGAATGGACATGCCGTAGTAGACCGGGCCCAGCGGTATCCGCAGGTAGGGTGTGACGTCGCCGTATCCGGTAATGCGGTCACCGAGCAGCCAGAGGCGCCAGGCAAGCACGCCGAAAGCAGCGACACCGATCAGGGCGGCCAGGAGCTGTTGCAGCCACTTGGCGCGCGGCCCCATGATACCGTCGAGCAGGTCGACGGAAATGTGCGTGTCGCGCCACGCCACGCGTGGGTAGAGCAGAAAGGTGATTGCGACGAGCGCCAGTTCCGTGAGCTCCGTCGCGCCTGGAACGGGCGCGTTCAGGAGATTGCGTCCGACGACATCCGCGAGCGTGAGAAGCGCGGTCGCGAGCAGCAGAACCCCCGGCACAAGTCCGGCCAAGGTCCCCGCGTGTCGTGCGATCTTCGGCATCTCCATTGGCTTTCCTATTTGTCGGCGTCCGCCGCGCCGAGCATCAGCATCGTCGAGCGTGTGATGTTCGAGGCGATTTCATGGGGCTGAAGGCGACCGCCTTCGCGATACCAGAAGGCCATCCAGGTCACTGAGCCGCCAAGAGTGAGGGCGCTGAGAAGCGGGTCGTCGCTCTTGAAGACCCCTTCGTCGCGGCCCCTTTCGATGAAATCGGCGATCATGGAGAAGAATTGGCGGCGCTTTTCGTTCGCGCGGATCGCCTCGTCGACGGGCAGGCTCTTCTCCTCGCGCGTGTAGACGGCGATGTATTTCTGGTATTTGAGCACCGAAGAAACGTAGCGCTCCACCACCAGAGCAAGCGTGGTGCGGGTATCGAGGCGCAGGTTCAGTGCCCCCTCGACAGCCTCATGCACGTGGGCAACGCCGCGGATGCAGATCTCGACCAGCAGTTCGGGCTTCGATGAGAAGTTAGAGTATATGAAGGCCTTGGAGAAACCCATCTGCTCGGCAACCGCATCGAGGGTCGTGTTGGCGTATCCGTGCTCGTAGAACAAGTCGGCGGCCGTATCGACGATGCGATCACGTTTTAGCTGGGCGACTTCATCGCGGAATTTCAAAGGTCTTTCTTGGGGCACGGCAACGGGCTCCTTTGAGGAAATGGCCTCGCCGTTATGCCCGTTAGCCTTTGCCCGCGAAAGCGCGGCCCGGTTCGCGTTATCCACATGTTTCGAGGTCATAGCGACATGATGTCCCTTAGTTCGCGCATGTAGAGCAGACCGCTATTCACATCGGTCACGGTTACTTCGTGCCGCACGTAGCGGCGCCCACGCTTTTCGTATTTGTCCACGGCCTTGGCCGAGATGGTAACGGTCGCGCCGACCGGGATGGGTTCGTGCAATTCGGTCTCGTGCATGGTGTGGACCGAGCCGATGGCGAAGGGCTTGGTGTGGTCGAATTGCACGGACAGCACGAAGTGGCTGACCATCATCGGCGGCACGATCGCGCCGCCGAAGGGGCTTTCACCCTCGATGCGCCACGTGTTCATCTTCCAGCCCTCATACCAGGGCGTGTAATCTTCGACCGCATCGGCGTAGAGGATGACCAGCTCCGGCGTGATGGTGAGGTCGCGCGACAGCACGTCGCCCACCTCCACCATGTCCCAATAGGTCTGGCAGTCTTCCTTCAGGCTTTCGATGAATTCCCGGGTCTGACGAACCTGGACCTCGGTCATCGGACGAAGGCTGTCGGTGGCGATGGACTTGTTCATTTCACTCTCCTCAGGCGCCCACTGTGGCTTCGACGGATCCGATGGACTTGAGCTGGCCAGCGTCGTTTTTGGCCCAGACCTCGAGCGTGAACCGATAGCCATCGCCATCTGGCTCCTTCGCGGTCACGCGCCCGCCCGTCTCGATGATCTCGTTGGCGAGGATCGAGGCCACGTATTTGCAGTTGAACCGCGCGCCCTTGAACATCGCGGCGCCCAGGTAGTTGACGCACATCTCGGCGATGTAGGCCGAGCTCATCTCGCCGGTCTGGATCGGCGCATCGAGACCGGTTTCGTCGGCATAGACTGGGTCCCAGTGGTTCGGGTTGAACCGCCCCCAGAGGCGCGACCCCATCAGCTGGATCGCCGCTTTCTTCTTCACACCGATCAGCTCGAAGCCGACGGGCGTATCCGGCGTGATGCGGTAGGCCTCTTCGGCCGTCATCTGGTCGTTCATCTGGTTGTCCATTCGTTTCAGCATTTCGGCCCCCCGGTGACGTAGAGGATCTGGCCCGACACGAAATCCGAGCGCGGGTCGGTGAAAAAGGAGATCGCGTGGGCGATGTCGTCCGGCGTTCCGAGGCGACCGACGGGGATGCTCTTCAGAGCGTCCTGCGTCATGGCGTCCACGCCTTCGCCGGTGCGGCCTGACATTTCGTCGATCATGGTAGTCAGGGTCAGGCCGGGTGCGACCGCGTTCACGGTAATCCCGAATCGGCCCAACTCGATCGCCAGCGACTTGGTCAGGCCGTGCAGCCCGGACTTAGCAGCGCTGTAGGCCGAGAGTCCGGTTGCGCCGAGTGCCCCAGTGCTGGTGATGTTCACGATACGGCCGTGACGCTCGGCGCGCATGCCCATCTGCACCGCCTGGGCCATGTTGAACGCGCCCGCGAGGTTTACATCGAGGACCGAGTTCCACGTCTCGGACGAAGTCTTTCGCAGCGTTCCCTCGCGCAGCAGGCCGGCGTTGTTCACGAGCACGGTGGGTGTCCCAAGTCGGTCGGTGACCTCGGCAACAGCGCGCGCTGCCGCTTCAGGGTTCGACACGTCGGCCGCGACGGCGACCGCCTTGCGACCGCGGGCCTCGACATCTGCGACAGTCTGTTCACAGGCCTCGACCGTCAGGTCGAGGACCGCGATGTCGTTGCCGTCATCGGCCAGTCGAAGGGCAGTCGTCGCGCCGATCCCGCGGGCCGCGCCTGTAACGAGGGCGATCCGGCTCATGCGTCGATCTCCAGTTCGCGGATTGCGCGGTCGGATAGCAGGAACTTGCGGGCCCGCCCCGAGGGCGTCACCGGGAGGTCCGCCTGGTGAATGAACAGAACATGCTTGGGCACCTTGAACCGGGCGAGCGAATTCTTGCAGCGTTCGACCAATTCGTCCTCGGTGACCGCGGCGCCGTTTCGCGCGACGATGTAGGCCACGCCGACCTCACCCATGCGTGCATCGGGCACCGGGACGACATGGGCCTGCATCACATCCGGATGCGCGGTCAGCACGTCCTCGATCTCGGTCGGCATCACCTGTTCGCCGCCGCACCGGTAACTCTCCTTGAGCCGGCCATCGAGCACGAGATAATCGTCTTCGACAAGGTGCCCGAGGTCTCCGGTATGGATCCAGCCATCCGCGGTATAGAGTTCTTCGGTCTCTTTGGGCTTGTTGTAGTAGCCTTGGGTCACGCACAAGCCGCGAGCCTGGAGTTCGCCGGTCTCGCCATCGGGTAGAACAGTGCCCGTTTGCGGATCGACAACGCGGTAGAGGACCAACTTGCCGCGCAGGTCCTCGCTTCCCGCCGGTCCCGCGTCGCGCATGCGTCCGTTCGTCTCCCGCAACTTATCGTCAGGGTCGCCGACGCGTGTCAGCGCCATCGTTGCCGTGACTTCGCTCATCCCGTAGCCAGTGGTCAGCTCGACATCGCCGAAACGGGCGCGGATCTCGTCCCAGATCCCCTTTGGCGAGCGCTGCCCGGAGCTGATGACCGCCACCAGGTCGGGCATCTCGGTCGGGCTGGCTTTCAGATGCTCGAGGATCGCGAGCGTCATCGTCGGGACCAGTAGCACGTCGTGCGCCTTGTGCTCGACGATGGCGCGAACGGTCTCGGCCGGGTCGAACGCGGTCTGCGGAATGATCGCGCCGCCGACCCAGGGGGCGGTGAGCATGCCTTCGACGTAGCCGTAGACGTGATACATCGGCAGCGAGAAGGTCACGCGCCAGCCATCATCGAAGCCACGCGTCAGCGCACTGGTGAACGAGGCCCGCGCCAGCATGTCGTGCGTCATCATCACGCCCTTGGGCTGCCCGGTCGTCCCGGACGTGTAGATGATGTCGGAGACGAGTTCGGCGTCGGAGTTCACGGAGGCCGGCGCGTCGCCGTAGACATCGGCGAGTGTCCGGACACCGTCGCGGACCGCGCCGGCGTCGGGGCGCACGACGACATGCGACAACCGTGGCAGCGCGTCGCCGCCGCCGGCGCTTTCCCAGCCGGGCGCAATGTCGTCAAGCATGCCGAGGTAATCGAGGTCGCGAAACCGATCCATTGTGATCAGCACCTTCGCGTCCGACTGCGCGAGCACGTAGGCAAGCTCATCGCGCCGGTTGAGAAAGTTCACCGGCACGCAGACCGCGCCCAAGCGCGAGATGGCATACTTGATCCAGACGAAATCGGGATGGTTCGCCATGAGCAGCGCGACGTGATCGCCCTGCGCCACGCCGAGCGCGGCCAGTCCTCCGGCCGCTTGCTTGGAGCGCTCGGCGACATCCGCGTAAGTGTAGGTGACCGCATCGGTGATGATGAACGGGCGGTCGGGTGACTCGGCCGCCGTCTCGTCGAGGATCTCGTGCAGCATCCGCGGCCGCCACACGGGGTGGCGCTTCAGAATATCTGCGTGACGGTCCCTGAACATGCGGGCCATGGAGTCCTCCCAGTATCTTCGCGGCGAGCGATCCGTCGCACCCCTCCCGAAGCGTGGAATCGGGCGCTTGCCGCAAAACAGATACTGTCACGTATGTTTTCATCTATCAAGTATCGATGCCCCCGGCGCGCCATTCTTGCCGGTCGCGTTTAGGTCTTGTTGATCGCGAAATCTATAATTATGAAACATTTTCAGTAACTTCTGGGGCAACACGTGAGAGCTTCGTAACAGGCTGACGCTCGACGGGGGGCAGAAAGGACCAGCTCAGTTCTCAGATGATATACGCATGAGTATTCTCAAAAACTTGACAGTTAGTCCGCCCATGTGCCAGCTTTCGGCAGCATTGTGGCCAGGGCACGCCCCGCGCCGCACCAAGTGGAGGAGTGCGCATGGCAAGCCAGCCAGAATTCGACGCGATCGTCATCGGAGCCGGGATCAGCGGTCTCTACATGCTCTATCGCCTGCGCGAGATGGGCATGACCGTTCGCGGGGTCGAGGCTTCGGACCAGGTCGGAGGGGTCTGGAACTGGAATCGCTACCCTGGGGCCCGGGTGGATTCCGAATCCGAGACCTACGCCTATTTCTTCTCGCGCGAGCTGCTTGAGAATTTCGACTGGTCGGAACGCTTCGCCGCCCAGCCGGAAGTGCTAAGCTACATCAACAAGGCCGCGGACGTGATGGACGTGCGTAAGGACTACACGTTCAACGCACGCGTCACGGCCGCCACCTGGGACGACGATGCCGCAACCTGGACCGTCTCGTTCGAAGGCGACCGGCCCGACATGACCTGCCGCTTCCTCGTCTCCGCGCTCGGCCCCCTTTCAGCGCCGCAATACCCCAACATCCCGGGGCGCGACACGTTCAAGGGCCTCACGCTTCACACCGGGCTCTGGCCGCGCGACCCCGGTGGGTTCGGGCCGGCCCCGCTCGACTTCGAGGGCAAGCGCGTCGGCGTCATCGGCACCGGGTCGTCCGGCGTGCAGGTGATCCAGGAAATGTCGAAGGTTGCTGGCGATCTGACGGTGTTCCAGCGGTCGCCCAACTGGTGCACGCCGCTGGGCAACGGGCCGATTACGGCCGACGAGATGCAGGAGATCAAGGCAAACTACGACGACATGATCGGCTTCCTCGATACTACGCTCGCCGGGTTCAGCCATATCTTCCGCGACCAGAACACGTTGGAGGCAACGCCAGAAGAAAGGCGTGCGCTCTGGGAGGAGCTCTACAAGGGTCCCGGCTTCTCGCTATGGTTGGGTAATTTCAAGGACGTGCTCTTCGACAAAGAAGCAAACGATCTCGTCTCAGAATTTGTCGCCGACAAGATCCGCGAACGCGTGTCCGACCCCGAAACCGCCGACAAGCTCATCCCCAAGGATCACGGCTATGGAACCAAACGGGTGCCACTCGAGACCAAGTATTTCGAATGTTACAATCAGGACAATGTTCACCTCATCGACGTGAAGGCCGACCCGATCACGCGCATTACAGAAACCGGGATCGAAACCGAGTCCGGGAAATTCGACCTGGATGTCATTATCTTCGCGACGGGCTTCGACGCCATCGTGGGCTCCTGGAACCGGATCGACATCCGGGGGCGCGACGGCGTTTCGTTGAAGGACAGCTTCGATGAGGGCATGTCGACCTATCTCGGGATGCAAGTCGCCGATTTCCCGAACTTCTTCATGCTCGTCGGCCCGCAGAACGGGGCCACCTTCTGCAACATTCCGCGGTGCTCGGCCCTGATGATCGATTGGCTGGACGGGCTCATGCGCACGGCGCTCGAGCAAGGCACGCAGGTGATCGAGCCGACCTCGGAGGCACAGGCCGATTACACACGCCTTTGCCAGAAACTCCTCTCGAGGACCCTGATCGGCTCCACCAACTCGTGGTTTACCGGCATCAACACGAACCTCGGCCGCGAAGGCCGCGACGCACTTGTGTGGATCGGCGGCAACCCAATGTATCGCGACCTTTGCACGCGCATCCGCGAAAACGGCTATGAAGGCTTCCTGTTCGACGGGGCGCCATTGGCGGAAGAGCCCAGAAAGGCTTTCGCATGAGCGACTTCTTCAAGCGTTACGACCATATAGAGTTCGAACGGCAAGGCCGCATCCTCACCGTTCGGCTGAACCGGCCCGAAGCGATGAACGCTGCCAACGCCGCGCTTCATACGGAGCTCTCGCGGCTCTTTGCCGACCTCGACGACGATCCCGACAGCGACGTGATCGTGCTCACCGGAAATGGGCGCGCATTTAGCGCCGGCGGGGACCTGGACTGGATGCAGGACGCCATCGACGAACCAGAACGTTTCCATGTGACGATCCGCGAAGCCAAGCGCATTCTCGTCGGGCAGCTTTCCATGGAGAAGCCGATCATCGCGCGGGTGAACGGTCACGCGATGGGGCTTGGCGCGTCTCTTGCGGTGTCCTGCGACGTCGCGATTGCCGCCGACACCGCAAAAATCGGTGATCCGCACGTGGCGGTCGGTCTCGTTGCCGCGGACGGCGGCGCGCTGCTCTGGCCGCAGATGACCGGCTATCTGCGCGCGCGCGAATACCTTCTGACGGGGGACGCTATCCCGGCTACGAAGGCCGCCGATATCGGTCTGCTTACAGACGCGGTGCCCACAGAGGACCTGGACGCGCGTGTCTACGGCCTGGCGGAACGGCTCGTGGCTGGAAAGACCAACGCGATCCGGTGGACCAAAATCGCGATCAACCGCCCGCTGGTAGCCCTGGCCGCCCATCACGCCGATGCAGCGTTTGCCGACGAGATCAGGTCGAACGAGACGGCGGAACATGCCGAAGCCGTCCGCGCGTTCGCGGAGGGCAAGCAGGGGAAGGCCTGACGTCAATACGTTCTGTGAGGTCGGTAAGTGAGGGTTAGGGCGGAATCCAATCGACGGTTGAGAATGAATTCCCTGACCGTTCATCACGGACAGAAGAGATAGCTGTCCGGACCGCGAAACTTGTTCGATGCCACGGGATCCGTGCACACACGCCGCCCCTGGGCATCGAGCACGTCCATACCTCCGAGTTGGCCGTTCGTATGCACCCATACCTTCTTGTCGGGTGCGCGGTAGACGCGCCCGTTTATCTGGAGCGCCGGAGCACAACTGACGTATTTTCCAATCACGTAGGGATCGGCACAAAGCGTCGCGCCGTCCGCTCCCTGGAGAAAATAGCCTTGTAGAACGCCTTCTGCGAATTGCGACTGCCCGTCCGTCACGACGGCGTTCACGTGGGACTGGGCCGACGCCGGCACCCCGATAAGGGTCGCCGCAACAAAGGCGGCAAGCTTGGGCAAGATGCCCGGAATCTTCTGCGTCATATCTTTTCCTCAAATGCGTCTGACATATTCCTCGACTCTGGCGGCCGTGGCCGCGCAAGGCAATCGGCGAAAATTCGACCGACCAATCTGGCCGCGCGCGTAACGGCCCCAGCGCACCTCTGCCGCTCGGATGCACGTCCGAAGGGCCACCTGGAAAAACGAACGCTCGCCGTCCGTTTCACGATTTTTCTGTCTTTTTGTTTCCGCGAGAGGAGATGCGACCAATCTTCCGTGCATGACCTTCTCCGATCTCTACAACCGCTGCAATGATCCGGACCCGGAAGACGAAATCTGGTCCTTCGTCCGTCCCTTCGTGGCGAAGACCGCGTTCGGCGTTCTGACGCGGATAACCGGCCTTCCGGTTTTCCTGCTCGACTTTGAGCCACCCGCCTTGGCGCTCCGGTTTCCGAAAGAACACATCCCCGAGGAGGCACGGAGCGAATTCGGGAATGACATCAAGAAATACCGGGCCTGGCGCAAGGTTCTGCTCGACTGCCAGTCACTTGAGACGGGCCAGGATGTCGATGGAAACTATGTCGATGGCCTGAATCGCCTCGCTCGTTTGTTCGTGCATGCCACCTCGGTCAATCCGATCTATTATCTGCCGACGCTTCTGCCAGAGGGAACCTCTCCTTGCGATCTGACCCGGACTGGTGCCCTCTCGATCGACGCGGGGCTCGAGGGACTGCCGCGGGCCACATTCCGGCGCGCTTTGGGCGTCCTCGACAAACTGGGCGACAATGACATTGCACGTCGCACCGGGCTGCTGCCTTGCGAGAAAATCGGCCCCCTGCCCCGGGTCTTCGACCACGCTTACCATGCGAAGCTACCAGTGCGGCTGAAGCGATTTCGAGACGCGCAGGAGCGCCCGCTTCGGAACGCGATCGACTTCACATACCGTGTCGCCACGATGGCCGGTATCCTTGCGGAAGATTCCGAGGCTTCGTTCGATGATCTCTTGCGCCCGCAAACCTTCGCGCAGCTCGAAAACATCGACATCCGTGCCCTGGGTTTCGAGCGACCCAATGAGAAGACGTATCGCGTGTATCTCCAAAGGATCGCGTTTCGGGCTCGAAACGGGGTCCCGCAAAGCCAGGTTGCGCCGGATGAACCCTGGGCGGCCGCATGGTGGCGGCTCAGCAAGCAGATCGCTGATCTGCACGGCGGAGAATTCCCCGCACGGGCAACGATCGTCCGCAAGCATGCGCTGGCCGATCAACTGGCGCCCGTCGACCTGACGCCGCAGTGGTTTCAAGCCAAGGCGGCGGAACTGTCCGAGGCCCAGAGCAAGCATTTCCGGACAAGCGCATTCTTTTTCGACGACCTGGCCGGGACCGGCATCGATCCGCGCGAATTGCCGCCCGCCGGATCAGGGTTCATCAGGAAGCGGGCCAGAAAAGCACGCGTCCAGGCCCCCGTAACATAGCCCGGTGAGCCTGGTGTCGGTCTGCATGCCGGCGACCGGGCACCGCGCCACCGGAATGACGCTTGTGTCACAAAGACCAACAGCGACCTCCGCCCCCTGAACGCGCTCCGCGGTCGCGCTGATCCTGCGCGGACACTCTTTCGCAGCTGGACCGGTGCTAAGACCTGCGGTTCGCCACCGTTCCCACTCCCGCACGCGTCGATCAGGCGTCCTGAACACGCGAAACAAAAAAACACCCGGGAATTTTTGTCCCGGGTGACATCGAACCACGTCCTCCGAAAGCCAGGAGGAAACCATGGTTCACGCATACAACTTGCCCCCTGTCGTTCCGGCGGTTCCGGTCGGTCTGACCCGGTCGGAGCTCGGAACGTGGCTCGGCATCGGCAAGAACGAAGTCGGCAAGGTCATCGCGCGTTTCGGGCTCGTATCGCTCGAAGGGTATTTTCCCGAACGCGACATCTGGGAGAAGATCCTCGAGGTCCAGCCGACAACGGACACAGCCGCGTGGGCCCTGCGTGAACCGCTTGCCGACGTGCACTGGGTGGCGTGGATGACCGGGAAACGCCCGTCCACGATCCGCAACAAGGTCCGGGCCGGCACCTTCGACTACGGCGCGGGCGTCCAGCTGGGTGCGCGCACCGGAACCGTCAATGCCCGACTGCGCCGTTGGAACCGCGAGTGCATTCGCGCGCGTCGCGAAGGCCGCGCCGAGCCGGAATTCATGCGCGTCGAGACCGATGCGCAGGTGGATAATGCCGCCGAAACCCCTTCCGAAGCGATGAAAACAGGGCCCTTCGCGGCGATCGCTACACTGGGAGGGCACCCATCCGGATAACGCTGAAAATAACAAAAGGCGGGGGTCTTTCGGCACTTGGAAACCACCCGCTTTTTATTACCGCTTTCCCGACAACGACCAATCTTCCCATTAACGCTCAACAAACACGAGGATAGAGCATGCCCAATATCTCAACGCTGTCAGACCTAATCGAAGCCGGCAAACAGGCGCCGTGCAAGACCCAGCGGCAGTATGCGAAGCATCTCGGCCACTGCATCGGGCTCTTCGCGAACAACCCGCCCGCCATCCTGGGACACGCCGTGGACCTGGACGTCTACCTTGCGGTGGCCCCGAAGTTCTCAAAGAAGAACGTGAAGCTCACGCGCAAACTGTCGTCGATCGGCATGTCCCCGAAAACCTACAAGCAATACCAGTCGGACGGCCGTCGCCTGATCGAGCGTCACACGGGTGCGCTCGAGGCCCGCCGGCAACTTCGGGAACGCGATGACCGTTTCGCGGAATTGCGTGGACGCCTCGAGGACCTTGTCGACGCCGGGCTCATCGACAAGGACATCCGGGACCTCGGCAAGATCACGGCACTCACGCGCCGCCGTGGGTGCGACATCCACCAGATCGACCGGGACTTCATCGCCGGGCTGCGTGACGAGTGCGCGACGAGCGACGAGTTCTCGAAGGTCAAGCGCGGCGCAAAGCTGCTGGATGCGTTCCGGAAGTTCCCGACCCTGCTCGACGTGCTGCCGGAAGAACCGATCGGCGATCTGTCGACGCTGCATCGAACACGGCATTCGATCCCGGAAGCATTGGAGCTGGATCTCGAAAAATGGGTCACTGCGGCGACGACGCAGGTCCCGGATTTCGAGACGGAAGCCGCGCGGAAAATGGCAACCGAGACCTACGCGGATGGCACGATCGGGATTTACAGGGCCGCCTTTCGCAAGTTCGTCAGCGCCGCATCTCAAAGCGTCGACGTGACGAAAGTGAACGGGCTGTGCGCCCTGTTTGGACAGGAAACCCTGGAAACCACCGTGATTTCGCTGATCCGGGAATGCGACAGATCCGACGGCATTTCGGCGCGGACCCTCTACAACTACTTCGACAAGATCCGCCTCACGCTCAGGGCCGTCGGCCACGATGAAGAAGCGGCAGCGGTCAAGAAACTGATCGACAAGACGCCGAAACTCATCGAAGGACGCCTGGCGGGCGAGTTCATGGCGCCGGGCGTCCAGGAATGGTGCGAAGCGCTCCTCGCCGACCCCCGGAAACGGCAGGTGTTCGAGTTTCAACACGAGATGTATTGCACCCGTGCACGTGACGCGCTCGACACCGCCGCGGCCCTGGGCATCGATCTCTACACCTACGCCGCGACGGGCGAGATCGATGATCAATACCGATCGATTGCGACCAAGCTTCTTCGCCGGGCCCGGATGTTTGGCGTGTCCGCCGCATTCGCGGCGCTCGAGCTCGAAGGCCTGCCTTTGCGCAAGATGAACGTCCTGTCGCTCGACATGTCGGGTTCCCTCCCCACCTTTTTCGACCATCGCGACGGCGACACATCCTATTTCCGCGTCCGCATCCCGAACGAGCTATTGAAGAATGGCGTGGCCATGACGAAGCGCGGCCGGCGCTTGCCCCCGGCCGACTACCACAAAGGAATGGATGGATGCTGGGCCTTCGATATTCTCGAGTTCTACCTGGACGAGATACGCCCCCTTTTCGGTGGCGCCTCGGAAAGCCAGCTTCTGTTCCCCGCGATCGAGAACGTCGGAACCCACCTGACGACGCAGACCTTCGATGCGTGGTTCGCGGAGTGTTCCAACGAGATCGGCCTGCCGATGACCCCGCACAATTTCCGACATGGGTATTGCTCGATCGAGATCAACGAAGATCTCGGTGTGCTCCCGTATCTCGAGGTCGTCACCGGTGACCTCGCCTCGACGCTGACGAGATTCTACGCGTTCATCCAGACGACGGAACGGCTGCGCGACCAGCAGGCTCACCGTGCCAAGCGGCGCAGGAAGGTCCGCAATGATTACGAAGCGGCAGTGGGAGAAAACGCATGAGCCGAGCGACGATCCTGGGAAAACCGATTTGGCGGGAGTTCCTCCAAAGGAAGGAACTCAGCGCCATCCCGCTCGACGATCTCATCGCGACGGACGACTTTTTCGCATTCGTCGCAAGCTATGGGCTCGCCACACCCACCGAAGCAGACTTGCTTCGGTGGAGTCGCGCGCGTGCGGATTTCGAGCCCGCCGAAAGCCTGGCCGCCCTGTCGCGTGCCATGGTTCTCTTGTATCCAACCTTCGCCAAGTCAGTCGAAACGGCCTTGCTCACAATACGAACGGTGGGCACCACTTCGGAGAGTGCCCGGACTTCCGGAGACGCTCATAAGGGAAACTCCGTCGAGCCGCCCGACTGGGATCCCTGCGCGAAGCTGGACGGAAACGCGCCGATCGCACGCCATGTCTCGGTCGACCCTTGGACCCTGCCGGATGAGGTGAAACAAGCCTTGCGCAAAATGGCGAGCGGCCTGCCGGGGCAAGACGCGCAAGCGCCGGCAAGAAGCATCCTCGTTCGCATGCGCGACAAACTCTGCCAGTTCGCCTTCGTTCTCGCGCAACATGACCGTCCCTTCGCGCTCACGCCAGAACACGTGGATCTGTTTCAAGAAGAGCTCACCCGTCGGTGCAAGAATAGCAAGAATGGCTTTCGCTGGGCAACGCTGCGCGCCTCGATGGAAGAGCTCTACCGTTTTGCGCGTTATACCGGGGCGCAAGCCTCCGTCATCGACGACCTTTCAAAAAGGCACGCCTGGCTCGAGGGAAAAGAGCAGCTCCAGACCTCCCTGAAGCTAACGAGACTGGCCGCATCTGGGCATACGACGGACAGCATTCTCGATCTGGCTGAAGAAACATTGGCAGGCGCTTCTTCCGAGCCAAACCGGACGAAGCGACACCGAAAGCGCAACGGCGCCTGCATCCTGGCGATCATCGCAAACCTGCCGCTTCGAAACGCCAGCGCACATCTCGTGTTCGGAGAAAACCTGTTCTGGGAAAACAATGAGTATGTGGTCCGGATGAAGATCCAGAAGACACACACGAGACGTCCGGTGCCGTTCGTCGGACCGCTCGACCCCGAATATGGTCGGTTCATCGATGCCGTGCTGCTCGGGGACCTCCCGGAAGAATGTCTGCCGGAATTGCGTGCAGAGGCCATTACGTCGAAACGCGCGTTGTTCGTGTCGGACAAGGGCGTCGCTTATAAGCCAAGCTATGTGCCGCGCCGATTCAAGGAACTGACCGGGGTTTCATTGACCTCCGCGCGCGCAATGAACCATACCGACGCCGCCAAGCACCATGGCCCGATCGGAGCTGAGCTCGCCAAAGCTGCGTGCAATCAGACGTCGGACGCTGTCGTGAACCAGCATTACTTTCAGGAAGCGGCAGCTGCTCACCTAAGCTCGCAACTCATGAGCCGCAGGAACGCGCGCCGCAAGTCGATGGCTCAGGCAACGTAATCCAGGTCCTGGGCCAGACCGGGCCAATTCGTCACGATACATTGTGAAACCTCCGGCATCGGTGGTTCCGTTTCGGGGAGGTCCGCGTGCGAGATCTCCCCGAAGAGGTTGGACCCATCCGGGTTGGCGGGTGTGCGCCTCTTGCCTGTCTGTCTGTCTTTCGAGGCCCTCCGGGTGAGGCCTCGAAAGACAGACAGACAGGCACAAACGGACGCCTCGAGGGTCTCGAGCCTGCCACTCAATCAACACAACAGATGCTCAAGGAAAGGTGGGCGGTCTTGAAGCCGAGGCATGATGTCGCGGCAATGAGGGAGAACGAAATGTTCGATCTTATGAGCGGGGCCAGCACCCTGCACCTGTTCGTCGCCGAACACGGCGATGCTCTCAACGACGCCTGCCACGTGCTCGGCGGAGACCACTGGCGCAAGCGCGCAGCCGCGTTTCGCGACGCGCTGACCGATTCCGGGAAAGTCACGTCGCGCCTGCGCCGCGAAGCCACCGCGCTACTGGGGCTTCTGTCGCTCGAAAACGTCAACGTGGAGCACAGCATCGAAGCGTCACGCTTCGCCGAAATCGACATCCTGTCGCCCATTGTCGAGGACCTCTGCCTGCTGACCGAGTCGTTTTCCGCGGCGATCTCCGGTTTGCCGGAAGATCCTTCCACGCCGGAAGGGGGTGCAGCATGAGCGCCGACTTCGTAACTCACTCGGATCTCAGTTCGAGCCTGCACGAAGCGCATACGCGCGCGTTCAAGTTGCAACGCTTACTTGCGTCCACGCGGTTTCCTGCCAGCATGTCACCGCTCATTGCGGTCCGGATCGGGCGGGTTATTTCCGTCTTGTCGCGCCAGTCCTACATGACCGATGAAGGACTCGCGGAGGTCGAAGGTCTTTCGAATGACCTTCAGGTCTCGGTCGAGGCTGAGACGCATTACGGCTTCGTTTGCGACGACTGTCATACCGATGGCGGTGTCGTAACTTCTCATCTGACGGCAGCAGGTGAGGTGTTGGCCCACGCCAAGAGAGAAGTCGATCGCTTCATTGCCGCAGCTACCGATGCCCGGGCTTGGCAGCGCGCGGAAGGATGGTGAACCATGTCTGGTTGATCCGGGGTCACCCCCGGGTCAACCGTGCTTGGCGGCCGCCTACCGTGCCCTGTCCGAGATCTTGGCCCCCCGCGGAGCAGCTCGGGATCACCCCACGCCGAGGATCCGCGCATTTCGAGATACCCAAGGATCCGAGGTTACAAGCCGAATGAAGGTTCCGAATTCACAACAAAGGCATGCGCCATCGACTTGGAGCCTTACATGATCTCGACAGCGACACGGTAAGCGGCACCGCAGAACGACCGCGCGCCGATGGCGGTTCCGCTACCAACGAAAGCTCGCCGGCTGGTTGACACGACTCCGAAGACACGCCTTGCCGCCGATATTTCGATCGTTGTCTTCTTGGCGCGTCCTGGTTTTTCATGGCAAAGACACGAAAGACAGGAACGCACCCCCAATGCCCGCACAATCCCTGCTCGAAATTCTTGAGCCTGCATACCTGCCGTGCGTTCATTTTGAGGGCAATTGCGCCGCCTCATGTGTCTGGGACCCAAAGCGCGGCCTGGTTCCCTGTGCGTTCGGCGGCGCTACTGGAGCGCTGACCGAGGTCCGCTTGATTATCATCACGGCTGAGCCCGGCGATCCGCCCGACGCAGCTGGCTATCGTGGCACACCCGCCGACATGGTCCGAAATTCACTGCGCATTTTCCACGAAGCAATGGAAAACGGCGGTATTGAGCGCCGCGGGCGTCCGACACCGTTTCATCGAAACATGCGCCACATTCTTGATGCCTTCTGGCCCAACGAAGCCCTGAACACGCAACTGCGGAAGACTTGGTTGACCAATGCCGTCCTTTGCCCAGCCAAAGTCACCGGCGGCGCGCACCCTGGTCGTGTCGAGCGAACCTGCGTCCAGACCTATCTCGCTCGCCAACTTGAGCTTTTTCCGACCGCCTTCGTCGTTGCGCTTGGCGCCAAGGCCGAAGCTCGCATGCGGGCGGCCGGCCTCCCGTTTGATGCGGGCGGATTACACCCGAGCGCAAGGAAGTCCTTCGGTGAGAAGGCCACCTCGTGGGGTGCCGCCGCGCGTCGGTTTCACGAACGGAAATTTGACGGAGCCGCGCTTCAGGGTGATGACGGAACAAACAGTGTTTCCAGCGAACGATCTGTCAGCAAGACACTGCGACCAGGACGACAGTTTGACGAGGATGTGCGGACGATGGTTGCGGCGCTTCCCACGCCAACTGGAGAGTTTTTCGCAAGAATAACTCACCACCCGGATTATGATTTTCGAGTCGGTCGCATGCAGTCGATGATCTATTTTCGCGACAAGAAAGTTGGCGGTCTGAACCGGCGGGCATCTCATTGGTATTTTTCCAAGGTCTTCGTGCGCGAACATGGCAACGCAGATCTCATGGATTCGCACGGTTTCGATCACGTCATTCACAACGAGGCGCACGACTACTGGCTCGGGAGGGAGCGAACCACATCGGCCCACTTCGAAGATGCAATGGTTGCAATGACGGGTGTTCGCCTATGATACGCGGTCGGTCAGCGGCAAGTCTCGCCAATTCGCTTTCACGCCGCTTTCGTAGCTGACACCAACCGCTCGCCGGCGAGCGGCGGCCTTGCGCCCACAACCGCATCGTGCGCAATGCACACGGTCAGTCGGTATGCCCCTGGTATGGTATCGGTGGTCATACATGGATCGGGGAATGCATGTCGGATGGATACGCTTTCCGCCAAGACACTGGCGATCCTCTTCTGATCATCCCAAACGATTCGCCCGTAACGCGCGCCATTCTCTATTTTTAGTCTGACTAAAATTTAGTCAAAGCTGCTTACCCTCTTCCACAAGTCACGGAAACCACGACAGATTTTGCACTAATACTAAAATTTCTTGACGGATCCGCCTCAGCCCGGCCAAAGTTTTAGTCATGGTAAAACCCAAAACATCTTCCGCCGATCCATCGCTCGGCGCAGCCCTGCGCAAAAGACGCAAGGAACTTGGATTGTCGATGCAGACGGTGGCGAATGCCGCTGGCCTGTCCGTTGGCTTCATCAGCCAAGTGGAGCGTGGTCTGACTTCGCCTTCCCTGTCGTCGCTGGTCGGCATCGCGGAAGTGCTCCAGACGCCGATTTCGGACTTCTTGAGCCAGCCATCGGGGCACGGCACGACGCGCGGCACAGACCGCGTTTCCTATTCCGTCGATGCGACAGGACCGAACTACGAACGACTTTCCTCGAGCTTCCCCGGCTCGCAGCTCTACTCCGTGATCGTCCACGAACCCCCGGGCCATCGCAGCGAACCAATAAGCCATCGGGGCGAAGAGATGTTTTTTGTCCTTGCCGGCGAGGTCACCGTCGAGATCGAAGGCAAGGCAGAAATTCTGCGCGCGGGCGACTCGATTCATTTCGACAGCACACGCGTTCATTCCACGTGGAACCACGGGGACGAGCCCGTTTCGATCCTCTGGGCAGGCACGATGGACATCTTCGGGGACGCCCCGTCGCCAATTCACAACAGTATCCCGGCCAACGGGAACGAAAACAAACTTCCGACAGGAGAACAGATCAAATGAAAAAGACACACCTACTTGCAGCGGCCATGACCGCAGCAACAGCGCTAACTTCGCCGGCCTTCACGCAGAGCGTCCTGCGCCTCGACGAAGTTGCCGTGGGCGAACTCGATCCGGCCAAGGCGTCGGATTACGCGGACTCGATCCTGATGTTCAACGTCTACGACACGCTGGTCCTGCCGACCCAGGGTGGGCCCGGCAGCGAACCGCACCTGGCTGAGAGCTGGGAGGTGGACGGCGCGACCTACACCTTCAACCTGCGCGACGATGTGTCCTTCCAGTCCGGCAACCCGATGCGCGCCGCGGACGTAGTCTTCTCTCTCGAGCGTATGCAGGCGCTCGGACAGGGCTTGTCGCATCTCTTCGGCGGCGTGAAAGCCGAGGCGGTCGACGAACACACCGTCCGCTTTACCCTCGATGAGCCCTACGCGCCCTTCATTGCGTCGCTCGTGCGACTGCCGATCGTAGACCAGACGCTGGTCGAGGCGAACGCGACAGAGGACGACCCGTGGGGTGAGGAATTCCTGTCGGCCAACGCCGCAGGAACGGGCGCCTACACCGTCAGCTCGCACAACCCACAGGACGAAACCGTCATGGCGGTGAGCGATAGCTACTTCTTGCCCATCGACGACCATGCACCAGATGAGGTCCGGCTGCGCTACAGCCTCGAGGCGGCCACCGTGCGCACGCTCTTAGCGCAGGGCGAGCATGACATTGCAAGCCAGTGGCTCCCGCCGGAGGTGATCCGGGCACTGGCCGAGGATGGCGCCCAGCTCCTGACCGAAAGCGGCACTGGCGCGTTCTACATCAAGCTCAACACGGCCCGCCCGCCTCTTGACGACGTGAACTGCCGCCAGGCGCTCGCGCATGCCTTCGACTATGGCACGGCGCTCCAGATGGTCGCGATTACCGATGACGTGTCATCGGGCTCGGCCTCAACGGGCGCGATCCCGGTGGGCATGTTCGGGGCTAACCCAGCCGACGAGGTTCTCGAGCGCGACATGGATGCCGCGCGGGAATATCTGGCCGATTGCCCATATGCCCCCGAGGACTGGAATCTCGAGATCAGCTGGATCGCGGAAGTGCCACTGGAAGAGCGTTTCGCGCTTCTCATGCAGGCAAACTTCGCTGAGTTGGGTATCTCTTCGTCGATCGAGACCCTGCCCTGGGCACTCTTCACCGAGCGCGTGGCGAGCCCCGAGAACACGCCGAACATCAGCCAGATCTTCGTGAACGCTGTCACCGGCGACCCCGATACCCTGCTCTACGGCATGTATCATTCTTCCACCCCCGGCACTTGGCAGTCGCCCGAATACCTGGACGATGCCGAGGTTGACGCCGCACTCGAGGCGGGACGTCGCGGCCCGGGCGAGGAAGAGCGCGAAGAGGCCTATTCCAACCTGAACGACCGCCTGATGGAGCTCGCGCCGACGATCTACGGTTATGATCGGCAATCCGTCTTCGCCGCGTCGAACCGTGTGAAGGTCCCGGCGCTCAGCGACCCGGAAATGGCGTTCGGCCTCGATGGAATGGGCTTCAGCTTCCGGCTGATGGAAATGGTCGAGGAGTAATCCCGGCCACCTGGTCTCCCTCCTGTCCGAGCCCCGCGTGGGCTCGGGCCACCTCACCTGAGTATGAACCTCATGTCACCTGTCCTTCGCATCCTGTCGAGACGGCTCGGTATCTCTGTGATCGTTCTGATCGGGGTCTCGATGCTGATCTTCGCCATTGCCCGGGTCATTCCAGGCGATCCGGCCCGCATCGCGCTCGGCCCCAACGCAACTGATGATCAGGTCGCCGCGATCCGCGCGGAGATGCACCTCGACGAGCCAATCGTGGCCCAATACGGATACTTTGTCGCTGACGTGTTGCGTGGTGATCTGGGTGAGTCCCTTTACACCAACCGCCGGGTGACCACTGATATCGCCGAGTTCTTGCCGGCCACCCTCGAACTGGTCATCGTCGCCGGTTTCATGATGGTGGCCATCGGGCTACCGCTGGGCATTCTGGCCGCAAGGCACCGCGGACGCTGGCCCGACCACGTCGTGCGGGTCCTCACGCTCCTCACGGTCTCCGCCCCCAGCTTCGTCTGGGCCGTGATCCTGATGCTGCTCTTTTCTTTCTACTTGCCGCTTTTTCCCGTCGCGGGGCGTCTGAATGACAGCTACGACATCGCGCGCACGACCGGATTTCTGACCGTGGACACGCTACTCGCAGGCAACTTCGCGGCCTTCATTGATGCACTCCACCACCTGATCTTGCCCGCCATTGCGCTCGCTCTGTCAGGCATTGGACAGGCGGCGCGGCTTACGCGCGCGAATATGGTTGAAACCTACGACAAGCCCTACATCGAGATGGCCCAGGCTTTCGGCTTCTTCCCGTCTCGGATCGCCCGTCGCTACGCCTTCAAGCCATCGCTCATCCCGTCACTCACCATCATCGGCCTCGATTTCGCGGCGATGCTCGGCAACGCCTTCCTGGTGGAGGCCGTCTTCGCCTGGCCAGGCCTCTCACGCTACGGGGTCGCGGTGATCCTGCGCAAGGATCTCAATGCAATCATGGGCACCGTTCTGGTCATCGCGCTGACCTTCCTTGTGGTGAACATCATCGTCGACCTTCTGATCGCTTTCCTCAATCCGCGCATCCGCCATTCAACGAGGGCCACATCATGATCCGGGCGCTGCGCATCATATCGTCGAACCCGCTGTCGCTAACGGGGCTGGTTCTGGTCCTCCTGATTTTGGCCGCCGCGCTTTTCGCGCCGCTAATCGCGCCGTTCCCGACCCACAACGGTTCTGTCGTGGATTTCGCCTTCGCGAACCGGCCCCCCTCCACACGCAACTGGATGGGCACAGACCTGGTCGGCCGCGACATTTTCAGCCGTATCCTCTACGCCTACCGGATCAGCCTCGGCCTCGGGGTCGTGGTGCTGATCATCGCCGCGCCCGTGGGCACGGTCGTGGGGCTCATGGCCGGCTACCTGGGCGGATGGATCGAGGCGGTGCTGATGCGGCTGGTGGACGTCTTCCTGTCGATCCCCCCACTGGTGCTGGCCATCGCCGTGCTGGGCGTGCTGGAACCCACCCTGGCCAACGCGATGATCGCGGTCACCGTAATGTGGTGGCCCTGGTATGCGCGGCTGGTCTACTCAATCGCCCGGTCGGAGCGCGAAGAAGGCTACGTGCTGGCGGCAGAGGTCATCGGCGCCTCCACAGCGCACATCACGATCCGGGAAATCCTGCCCAACTGCCTGCCGGCGATCATCACCAAGATGACGCTCGACATGGGTTTCGTGATCATCATTGCCTCGTCGCTGTCGTTCCTCGGGCTCGGGGTGCAACCGCCAACGCCCGACCTGGGTTCAATGGTCGCCGAGGGCGCGCGCTACCTGCCGGACAGCTGGTGGATGACCGTCTTCCCCGGCCTCGCGATCCTTCTGGCGGTGTTCGGCTTCAACCTGTTCGGCGACGGGCTGCGGGAAATCCTGGGGGTGGACGAATGAGCAATCTACTCGACATTCGCGACCTGAAACTGGCTTTCAAAGGACTGAGCGGCCTGAGCGAAGTGCTGCACGGCATCGACCTGTCCATCGCGGCGGGGGAACGGGTGGCACTGGTGGGCGAAAGCGGCTCCGGAAAGTCCGTGACAGCGCGCATCATCCTTGGACTGCTCCAGGAAACTCCGAATGCGCGCGTCTCGGGCGAGGTCGAATTTGATGGACGTGACATTACTGCCATGCGGCCGCGCGATAGGGCGCGTCTGCGCGGCACGGAAATGTCGATGATCTTCCAGGATCCCACGTCGTCCTTGAATCCCACCTTCACCATCGCATGCCAGTTCGCCGAGGTGATGCGCCGGCGCGACCCCAGGATGAAGCAGGCAGAGTGCGACGCACGCGCGACCGAAATGCTCACGGAGGTGTCCATCCCGGACCCCGAGCGGGTTCTGAACGCCTACCCATTCCAGCTATCGGGCGGCATGAACCAGCGGGTGATGATCGCGATGGCGCTGGTCAACAACCCCAAGCTCCTTCTGGCAGACGAACCGGGCACCGCGCTCGATGTTTCAGTGCAGGCACAGACATTGAGGTTAATGCACGACCTCGTCGAGATGCATCACACCGCGGTGCTCTTCATTTCGCACAATCTCGGCGTCGTGCGCGAATTCGCGGACCGGGTCTACGTGATCTACCGCGGCCGCATCGTTGAAGAAGGCCCCACCGACGCGATCTTCCACGCCCCCGGTCACGCCTACACCCGCGCGCTCATGGACGCGGTTCCGCGCATCACCGGGGCGGGCCTCCCCGAAGTGCCCGAGGTGAGCGACGATTTCCTCGCACCCATGGTGCGTCATGATGGAGGTGCAGCATGACGCTTCTTTCCGTCTCCGACCTATCGAAGACGTTTCAGACCGCGAGCGGCCCTGTCCACGCGGTGCGCGATGTGTCCTTCGCCGTCGACCGAGGTGAGTGCCTTGCGGTAGTGGGTGAAAGCGGTTCCGGAAAGACCACCCTGGCCAACATGATCCTGGGCATCCTTCGACCGAGCGCAGGCACCATCGCTTTCGACGGGGCTGCGCTACCTGCCCGACGAGGCCCGATCCAGCGGCGTGCGATCCAGTTCGTGCAGCAAAACCCGCTTTCGTCCCTGAACCCCAAGCGCAGCATTGGCGCTTCGATCCGTTTGGGGCTCGACACCTATGGCATTGGCGCGCGCGCCGCACGGTGGGCGCGCGTGGAGGACACACTGGAAGAGGTCGGTCTACCGCGCGAGATGCGCCGCCGGTCGCCCGCTGCGCTGTCGGGTGGTCAACGCCAGCGCGTCGGCATCGCCCGTGCGCTTGCCTGCGAGCCCGAATTGGTCGTGCTCGACGAGCCCACCTCGGCGCTCGACGTTCTGGTGCAGGCGCGCGTCCTGCGGCTGTTGAACGATCTTCGGGCCCGCAAGAACCTGACCTACGTCTTCATCACCCACGACCTCGCTGTCGTGCGCAACGTGGCCGACCGTGTCGCCGTGTTTCGCTCCGGCGAGCTTGTGGAAATCGGCGATACGCCGAAGATCTTCTCCGCACCAGAACACCCCTACACGCGTAGCTTGATCGGCGCGGTTCCGGTGGTGGACGACGCGGAATTGCAACTCAGAAACAGACTCGCAGAGGGAACATGATGGATTTCATGCAAGCCGTGGCGGCCAAGGGGCAGCCGGAAAAGACATTCGAGGCCCTGGCCGATCTCGTCTCGGAAACCGTGGGCGTCAAGCTATTCACGACGATGGTAATCAACCGCGCACGAGGCGTCGTGGTCCGCAATTTCTCGAACATGCCCGACGCTTACCCGGTTTCTGGGGAGAAGACCCTGAACAAGGACCGCTGGTCCGACCTCGTCCAGGGTCAACACCAGACCTTCGTCGCCAATTCGATTGAAGAAATCGCCTCCGTCTTCCCGGACTACGAGCTCATTCAATCCCTTGGCTGCGAAAGCTGCATGAACGTCCCGGTGACGATCGACGGCCAGGTGATCGGCACGCTGAACTGCCTGCACGACGCCGGCTATTACACGCCCGAGCGTGTCGAGGCGGCCAATGCCCTGAAGATGCCGGGCGCCGTTGCCTTCCTCCTGAACGAAACCCACACCAAAGGAGTCTGAGATGTCCAATCCGATCCGCCGCGTGGCGACAGATGTGGGCGGCACGTTCACCGACCTCGTCGCATTCGAGACCCGAGATGACGGCACGATGGAAATCGTGACGGCGAAGTCCGACACGACGCCTCCCGATTTCGAGACCGGTGTTCTCAACGTTCTCAAGAAGGGTGGCATTGACCCCGAAACGGTCAACTTCATGGCGCACGGCACTACGGTGGTCATCAATGCGCTGACCGAACGCAAGGGCGTGAAGGTCGGTCTGATCACTACCGAGGGCTTCCGCGATGTGCTGGAAATTGCGCGCGGCAATCGACCAGACTTCTTCAACCTGCATTATGAAAAGCCTGCGCCCTTCGTGCCACGCCACCTTCGCGCCGAGTTGCCCGGGCGCATGACCTACATGGGCGAGGAGCGCGCGCCGCTCGATCTCTCTGGCCTGCCTGAGATCCTGGATGAATTCCGCGCCGAGAGCGTGGAGGCGGTCGCTGTCTGCCTGCTGCACGCCTATGCCAACACGGCGCACGAAAAGGCCGTGCTCGAGGAAATCCGTCGTCTCTGGCCTGAGGCTTCGATCGTGGCATCGCACCAGATTACCCGTGAGTGGCGCGAATACGAACGCACCAACACCGCCGTCCTGTCGGCCTACGTTCAGCCAGTCGCGGCCAACTATCTCGGCAAGCTCGACGACGGGCTGAAATCACAGGGATTGCCCAAGAGCCCCTACATCATGCAATCGAACTGTGGCGTGGACAGCCTGGCTGCGACATCAGACGTGCCGATCAATATGATCGAAAGTGGTCCGGCCTCGGGTTTTTGGGGTGCGGCCGAACTGGGCAAGCTGATCGGCGAGCCCAACGTGCTTGCTCTCGACATCGGCGGCACCACCGCCAAGTGCTCGCTCATCGAAGACGGCGAAGTGCGCATCATGACCGACTACTGGATCGAGCGCAGCGGCAAGTCCGCGGGCTACCCGATCATGGTGCCGGTGGTGGATCTGGTCGAGATCGGCAACGGCGGCGGTTCCATTGCCTGGGTCGACGACTTTGGCAAGCTCCATGTTGGTCCCCAATCGGCCGGTGCCCTTCCCGGGCCGGCGGCCTATGGCAAGGGCGGTTTTGACGCGACCACAACGGACGCCAACCTCTGGCTTGGCCGGATCAACCGAGAATACTTCTGCGGCGGTGAGGTCGAAGCAGACATGAAAGCGGCCGAGACCGCGTTGACCGCCGTCGGCGAGAAGCTTGGAGTGAGCACCGATGAGGCTGCCCAGGGCATCGTTCGCATCGCCAACAACAACATGGTCAACGCGCTGAAGCTGGTCAGTCTCAACCGCGGACACGACACCCGTGACTTCACGCTTCTTGCCTTCGGCGGCGGCGGGGCGATGCACGCAGTGGCGCTCGGTCAGGAGCTTCAGGTCAAGAAGGTCGTCGTGCCTGCGGCCGCCTCGGTCTTCTCGGCCTTCGGCATGATGATGTCGGACTTGCGCCGGGACTACTTCGTGACCCAGCTCGTGGATCTCAAGGAAGGCGCTGGAGACACGATCGAGGCGATCTTCGCCGAGGCCGAAGGCCAGGCGCGCGACACCTTCGAAGCCGAAGGCGTCGACCCCGAGGAGGTCGGCTTCCTGCGCTACGGGAAATTCCGTTACCAGAACCAGGAACATACGACCGAGGTTCAGCTCGACGGGCCGGTCACGGACGCCGACCTCGACAAGATCGCGCAGGATTTCCACGAGGCCTACGAGCGTGAATATACCTACCGCCTCGACGCGCCCGTCGAGATGGTGGGCATCCACCTTGTAGCCCGCGCCGAGGTTGGCAAGCTGGAAATGAAGCCTGCCGAGATGGGCTCCGCCGACGCCACGACCGCACACAAAGGCCGGCGTGAGGTCGACTACGCACTCGAAGGCAAGCACGAGGCCGACATCTACGACGGCGACAAGCTGAACCCTGGCATGGCGTTCACCGGCCCCGCGATCGTCGAGGATTCCGGCACGACGATCGTGATCCATCCCGGCAACCGGGTCGAGATCGACGCATATCGCAACGTCCACATCCACATCGGGAACTGATCCAATGAGCGAGAACGATCCCATCACTCTGGAAATTATCCAGAATTCACTTCAGGCCGCGGCCGACGAGATGTTCGCGGCGATGCGCAAGACAGCCATGTCCTCGATCATCTACGAGGTGCTGGACATGGGCACTGGCATTACCGACGCCGAGGGGCGCATCGCTTCTTCCGGTGCTGGCATCCCGGCGTTCATCGGCGTGCTCGACAAGTCGGTGCAGTTTATCCTCTCGAAGCACGACGACATCCGGCCTGGAGACGTCTTCATCACCAACGATCCCTGGCACGGCGGCGTGACACACCTCAATGACCTGGTGCTCGCGATGCCGATATTCGCTGGGGACCAGCTCATCGCCTGGACGGCGAACATCGCGCACAACTCCGACGTGGGCGGCATGGCGCCGGGCTCGCTATCCGGCGAGGCGACCGAGATCTTTCAGGAAGGCCTGCGCCTGCCGGCCGTGAAGATCATCCGCGAAGGCGAGCTGGACGAGGCCGTGATGGATATCATCACCATAAACAGCCGCATGCCCGATTTCCTCAAGGGCGACGTCTGGGCGGCAATCGCATCGGTGCGCGTGGGCGCCCGCCGGCTCGAAGGGCTGGCCGCCAAATATGGTGTCGATACCTTCCTGCGCGCCATGAACCATTTCATGGATTTCGGCGAGCGTGCCGCGCGTGCTGAGCTCGCCAAGCTGCCACACGGGAGCTTCGAGCTCTCCGAGGAACAGGACGACGGCCGGATCTTCAACGTGAAGGTCACGATTAGCGACGACGAATTCCTCGTCGACCTTCGCGACAATCCTGATCAGGATACGGGACCCACGAACGCCAATCGCGATGGCACGATGATTTGCGCGCAAATGGTGTTCAAGGCACTGACCGACCCTGACTCCCCAGCCAATGACGGCAGCTTCCGCCCACTCAAGGTGCTGACGCGCGAAGGGTCAATCTTCGATGCGCGGGAGGGCTCGGCGATCGGTTTCTACTTCGAGACCGAGGTGCGCACATACGACCTGATCTGGCGCTGTTTGGCCCCGCACATCCCTGAGCGCCTGCCGGCAGGGCATTTCAGTTCGATATGCGGCACTTTCATTGGGGGCATTCACCCGGACACCGGGCGCCAATATACCATCGTAGAGCCGCAGATTGGCGGCTGGGGCGCCTGGGAAGGGCGCGACGGAAACCCCTGCATCTTTTCGGGCTTCCATGGCGAGACCTACAACACGCCCGCCGAAATCTCCGAGGCGCGCAATGGGCTCTACGTCGACCGGATGGCGCTCAACACCGCGCCGGGCGGCGAAGGTCAGTTCAATGGGGGACGAGGCCTGATCCTCGAATATCGGATCCGAACGGAAAATGGGTTCCTCACGGCGGGTTATACGCGGTCTCGGATCAAGCCCTGGTCGCTGGAAGGCGGCGAAGAAGGATCCGGCAATTTCGTCGAGGTCATCAAGGCCGACGGAAACGCCGAAACCCACAGCTTCGTCTCCGGGATGGCGCTCACCACTGATGACGTTGTGCGCGTCATCACCTCGAGTGGCGCGGGTTACGGCGACCCCAAAGCACGCGACCCGGAAGCGGTGCGACGTGACGTGAAGAACGGGCTTATTACGGCCGAACGCGCCGCCACGATCCACGGAGTGACGGTCTGAAGACCGACCAGAAGCCGGGGCGGCGACCATCGCCGCTCCAGAGCCACCACGCCGCGCAACGGCGCGGAATTGGCATACTGATATGTAACGCATCGGCGCGACCTACACTCGGGGCCGCGGCAAGACCGAAGAGAAAGGGCAGACCATGACCGGCACGACAAACAGGCTCGACGCGCTCCGCGCAAAGATGAAGGAGACCGGCACAGATCTGGTCGTGTTGGGGGCGGGCGCGCACCTCGGCTGGCTCACGGGCGTGCGGCCCCATGCCGATGAACGGCCCTGCCTGGCATTCGTGTCGCAGGCCGGTGCCGCTTTCCTGATGCCGGCCCTCGAGGCCGAAAGCGTCCGCACCCAGACCGATCTGCCCTTCCACAAATGGTCCGACGACGAGGGACCGGATGCCGCGCTCGCACGACTGCTCGACGCGATTAACGTTCGTGATGCCGACTCGCTTGTCTTGGACGAGACGATGCGCGCCGACCACGCGTCACTTGTAACTGATGCCCTGCCCGGGGCTGCGCGCCGGTTTACTGCCGACACCGTCGGGGCCCTCCGGATGCGAAAAGACGACGCGGAATACGCAGCACTCAAGCGCAACGCTCAGATCGCCGACGACGCCATGAAGGCCGCTTGGGCCGCGATGCACCCCGGGATGACCGAAACGCAGGTGGCCGATGTGGTGCGCGAAACCTTCGCCAAGCGCGATGCCAAGCCGCTCTTCACGATCGTCGGGGCGGGTCCGAACGGCGCATACCCTCATCATCATACAGGGGAGACGGTGCTCAAGGAGGGCGACGCGATCGTCATGGACATTGGCGCGGGATCCGAGGGCTTTTCCTCGGACATAACGCGGATGGCGCTGATCGGCGACGGCCCGGAAGGTTATGCCGAAGTGCACGCAGTCGTCGAGCGCGCAGTGCAGGCCGCCCTGGCCGCGGCGCGACCGGGTGTCAAGGCGCACGAGGTCGACGATGCAGCGCGCGGCGTGATCACCGAAGCAGGCTTTGGGGACTATTTCGTGCACCGCACCGGCCACGGCTTGGGCACCGAGGTCCATGAGCCACCATTCATCACCGCGAGTTCGCAAAGTGTGCTGGACGAAGGGATGGTTTTCTCGATCGAGCCGGGCATCTACCTGCCCGGTCGCTTCGGCATCCGGCTGGAAGAAATTGTCATCCTGCGTGCCGACGGTCCTGAGATCCTTTCCGATCTGTCCCGGGAGGCGGAGCTAATCGATGTCTGATCCCTTCACTCTTTCAGTCGTCCAAGCCGCCCTCGACAGCGCTTCCGAAGAGATGTTCGAGGTTCTGCGCAAGACTGCGATGAGCCCGATCATCTACGAGGTGCTCGACGTAGGCACCGGGGTGACCGCCGCCGATGGCGCGCTTGTTAGCTCGGGCGCTGGTATCCCGTCCTTCGTCGGCGTGCTCGATAAATCGGTGAAGGCGATCCTCGAAAAGGAGGGAGAACGTATCGCCGAGGGCGATGTTTTCCTCACCAACGACCCGAACTTCGGCGGGGTCACCCACCTCAACGACATGGTGGTGGCCGAGCCGGTCTTTTTCGACGGCGAATGCGTGGCTTGGGTCGCATCGATCGCACATTGGGGCGACATCGGGGGTAGCACTCCGGGGTCGATGGCGACGGACGTCACCAGCATCGTAGCCGAGGGACTGCGTCTGCCGATCGTCCGGCTCATCTCTGGCGGGGAGTGGAACGATGCGGTGGCGGACATCATCCGCATCAACTCACGCCTGCCCGATTTCGTCACCGGCGATCTATGGGCCCAAGTGTCGGCAGGGCGCCGCGCGGCGGGACTTATCCGCAGCCTTTGCGAGCGGTATGGAGGCGACACGCTGCGTGCGGCCATCGACGATGCTCACGAGACCGGCCGTTCCCGCGCAATGCAGGGCTTGGATCGCCTGCCCAAGGGGACATTCGACGTGGTCCAGGCGCAGGATGACGGCACCACCTGGCGCGCGCGGATCACGATCACGTCCGAACGCTTCACCGTCGATCTCCGCGATGCGCCGGACCAAACAACCGGCCCCTTCAACACCTCTCGTGATGGCGCGCTCATCGCGTGCCAGATTCTGTTCAAGGCGTTGACGGATTCGGAGCGCTACGCCAACGCGGGCTCCTTCGAGCCGCTCGAGGTCTTGACCCGCCCCGGCTCGATCTTCGACCCGGACCCGGAGGCGGCACATGGGTATTATTTCGAGACGCGCATAAGGCTTATCGACGCCCTTTGGCATGGCCTCGCGGAGGTGGGGGGCTTCGACCTCCCCGCAGGCAGCTTCGCGACCATCTTCGGGTTGGTTATTGCAGGAGAGCACCCGGACACGGGCCGCAAGTTCGCGATGGTAGAGCCACAAATGGGCGGTTGGGGTGCAACGCCCGAACGGCCCGGCAACGATGCGATGTTCTCGACGAACCACGGGGACACATTCAACTGCCCCGTCGAAGTGGCCGAAGCCCGCTACGGATTTGAGATCATGACCAAGCATTTGGGCGAAACCAACCAGGAAGACGGCGAGCACGCAGGCGGGCGCGGTGTGCACACGCGTTACAGGATGCGCAGCGGCGCCGTGATGTCAGCTGGTTTTTCGCACGGCGTGGTGCCGGTCTGGGCTCTACCTGGCGCGACCGAAGGTGGGCTCAACGCTCTCACCCTGACGCGTGACGGTGCAACAACGTCTCAGCCTACCTTTGTAAGCAAGCTCGTGATCCGCGCAGGTGACGAGGTCGAGGTCGCCACTGCGCATGGTGGGAACGCAAACGCGGTTCAAGAACGGCCGTAAGATCGTCCACAATCTTGCGTCTTGCGAGCTCATATTGAGCGCCGTTCAGTTTGGCCGGCGCCTAAATAGCTTCATTCTTGTTCCTTCGCTGCCGTATGAAGGAGACCCCCGACGGCCCCTGTTCCGGCGCTTCAAGCCCGCCCTCCCAACCGTCACACAGCATGTATCACAATTGGCGTTTCCGAAATCCAGCGCTTGACACCATATCCTAAGATTTGCTAATAAATATATTTATTATCAATGCCTTAGATCAGAATCCTACCACCCCAGCCACACACTTCCCAAAATTCAAGAAGATCACCGGCTTGACCGCCCGCGCCCTTACGTCGCGCCGGGACAGGCGCCGATTGTCACACAGACGGTGACACATCCTGCAAGCAGGCGCGCGCGCCCGGGTGCGGCGCCGTGACCGAGTCACTCGGGCGGAAACGCCCGCGTCCAGGCCCGACGCGCCGGCCGACCCATCTCTTGCGGCGTGGGTCCCGTTTCTACTTCCGGAAAAGATTACGAAGCGTCAACGCCCTGGTTCGTTTCATGTCGTCGACGCAGAGCGATCTCGGGACCTGAAGTTGATGGCCTCGAGTATCCGTGGCGTCACGTTCGGGCCTTCTCGAACGCACTCCAAGCCGCCTCGAAGGCCGCGAAATCGAACCCTTCGGCGCGTGCGGGATCAAGCACCAACCGCTCGGTTTCAAGAAGCTTGGTGATGGCGCCGGCGAGGTCGGGAATGATCTCTGTCGGAATGACAAGCGCGCCGTGACGGTCGGCATGAACGAGGTCGCCCGGGCGCACGGACAAACCAAAGATCTCCACCGGGCAGTCGATCTCTTCAACGTGAACGAAGGCATGGCTCGGTCCCACGGACCCTGCGATCACCGGGAATCCCTCGGGCAGGTCGCCCAGGTCGCGCATCACGCCATTGGTAAGTGCGCCGGAGAGTCCGAAGCCCTTGTGCACTGTGGTGTTGATCTCGCCCCAGAAGGCACCGACCGCGTCGGGAAAATCAGCGTCTTCGACCACGGCGAGCGCAGGGCGCGGGCCTTCAGACATGTAACGGTAGTAGTCCATGCGCCGCTCCTTCACCGCTTCCGGCGGATCGCTCGGCGGCGTCAGTGCAGCGATGCGCGCGGTGCGGGCGTAGCCCACGACCGCCTCTTCGTCGGGCGCCGAGCACAGCATCGTGCCCCGGGTGAAGTCCGCGAAGCCGCGCTTGCCCTGCGCCACTTCGATCGCGTTGCAGACAGTGGGCGTGTCGACGCGTTTCAGCAGCGCGATCAGATCGTTGTCCATCATTCCTCCAGCCAGCGAACCAGGGCCGCCGTCGTCTCTTCGGGTTGTTCCAGTGTGGGCATGTGCCCCGCGTCCTCGATGATCGTGAGTTGCGCGTTCGCCAGCAGATCGCGCATCAGCTCGTGACGCTCCACCGGACAGAGCGCGTCGTGACGTCCACACAGAACCAGCGAAGGCCCTGCGTATGCGCGCAGCGTTTCCTTCTGATCGGGGCGGTCGCGCAAGGCGATGGACTGGTTGAGGAAGACCTCAGGGCCGAGGTCCAGCGCCATCGCCATGCAGAGGTCGAGAATCTCGGACTTGCGGGGGCCATCGACCAGGTAATTGGGCTTCATCTCGTCGCGCATCACTGCGCGCAGGTCGCCCAGCCGCACCGCTTCCATCTGAGGCCCTCGTTTTTCCCTCACCGCGTCGAGTTCCGCTTGCGGGTTGGTGTCGAGCAGAGCCAGCCGCTCCACGCGCTCGGGGGCCTGCCGAACGATCTCCATTGCCAGGATGCCGCCCATGGACAGCCCCGCCAGCGCGAAGCGCGGCGGCGCGTCTGCCAGCACTCTGCGCGCGAGCGCAGCCATGCTGTCGGCCCCGCCGATCGGCGCGGTCATCACGGACCGCCGGCCAGAGAGCGCGGCGATCTGCGGAAAAAAGAGCCGGGCATCACACATCATGCCAGGGAGCAAGACCAGCGGTGTCATGCCGCCGCACCAGCCCGCGCCGCGCCCTCAGTCAGCGCCTTGAGCTTGGCATACGCGATATCAGGATCCACAGCGCCGAAGCCAGCGAAGGTGCCAAAGCCGCAATCGCTCCCTGCGATCACGCGGTCGGCGCCGACGATGTCCGTGAAGCGCTCGATCCGCTGGGCTACGAGGTCCGGGTGCTCGACGAAGTTCGTCGTGGTGTCGACCACGCCGGGCACCAACACCTTGTCGTCGGGGATCTCCGCCTTGCGGTCGCGGAATACCGTCCATTCGTGGCCGTGTCGCGGGTTGGACGTTTCGAAGAGCACGTAGCGCGACTTCGTGGCCATGAGCGTGTCGAACATCTTCGCCATCGGGATATCGCAACAATGCGGCCCCTCGTAGTTGCCCCAGCAGATGTGGACACGCACGCGCTCCTGCGGGACGTCCGACAGCGCGTGGTTCAGGGCCTCCACATGGAGGTTCGCGATCTTCACGAATTCCGCGTCGTCGAGATCAGCGAAGAGCATGTGCCGGCTCAGAGCGAGGTCCGGGCAGTCGAGCTGAAGATCGAGCCCGGCGGCGACGATCGTCTCGTATTCCGTCTTCATCGCGTCGGCGAGCGCAGCAAGGTAGGCCTCGCGGGTCTTGTAGTGGCCGTTCTGAAGGAAGAGCGAGATGACGCCGGGGCTGGCCGCGTTCATGAAACCGCGCGCGACGCCGTGCTCCGCCATTGCCGCCTTGAGGTTCGCGATGTCGGTCTCGAGCTCCCCCTGCCCTTTCGAGCGCACCTCGCCGGTGCACATGGGTCGGGCGTATTCGGGGGTCCCGCCGGAGTCGGCGATGCGCTGAAGGAACCCCGGGAACATCTTCAGGTCCGCGGGCGCGTTGCGTGGGCTGTCGCCGGAGAACCCGGTGTAGCGGTCCTTCACATAGGTCGCATAGGAGATCTTCGAGGTCTCGCCGTCCGAGACGATATCGATCCCCGCCTCCGCCTGCTTTCGCACGGTTTCCGAGACTGCGGCCCGCATGCAAGCGTCGAAGCCGATGGCGTCGTAGGGCTCACCCTTCTCGCGGGAGAAGATGAAATCGACCACTTCCTGCGTGCGCGGCAGCGATCCGACATGGGTCGTGGCGATGGAACTCATGAATGCACCTGTTTGCTGCAATGGGGTTGGCGCGGCGCGCCCTTGTGTGGGCGCGCCGCCGCGCGGATCGCGGTCAGTCTGCCCGGGTCGGGCCGGCGGGATCCTGCGTCCCGATGACCCTGTAGAGCGCGGATTCCCCGGACATGGCCGGCACAACCGCGTGGTCGAGCTCTTCCGGCACGCTCATCGTATCGCCCGGGGCGAGCACCGTGCTGCCACCATCCCAGGTGACCCGCCAATGGCCCCGGAACGGCATCAGGACCGTGGGGCGGTCGAACTGCTCCGGGGTCTCGGTCGCGCTGTCGCGTGTCACGAGGTCCACCTCGAAGCCGGGGCGGTCGCGCAAAAGTCCGGTCTCGCCGATCACCTTGACGGGGGCCTCGTGGGCCATCGCGGCGATGTCCCAATAGCGTGCCACGAAATCCGGGATCACCTCGGCCGCCGACGGTTCAGGGAACGCCTTGAGCTCTTCCTCGGTCAGAAGCGGCATCTTGCCCACACCCTCGGGCAGGCTTTCGCCCTTCTTCGTGTCGTAGAGCTTGCCCTCCTCCGACAAGACCAGCCCGTGGGCGTCGGCCTCCTGGATAACCTGGGGCGCCCAGATAACGCCGCCGCCCGCATCGTCACCGCCCAGGATTGCCATGATCATCCCGTAGTCGGTGCCCACGTTCTCGAAGCCGCGGAAGATACCGGTGGGAATGTTGAAGATGTCACCTTCCTCGAGCACGACCTCGCCAGCGGTCCCGTGAAGGCCCCAGAAGAAGCGCCAGCGCCCGGAGAGCACGAAGAACACTTCCGCCGTGCGATGGCTGTGGAGCGAGTTGCGACACTTGGGCGGCTGGCCCGCGGCGCCGATGTTGAAGCCGTGCGGGATGTCGATGTGCACATGCTGATCGGGACTCTCGCTGACGCCGCCGCCGATGATCGTGAAGTTTTCCTTCTGGTCGGAACCCGGCGTGTGCGCATCAATGAACGCCGTGCGGCACGGCTGCAACTCGCCGTAGCGCACGATACGTCCGGAGAGGTCGGTGTTCTTCATAAGCATGTCATTCTCCTCCTTTGTCAGGGGTGTCAGGGGGGCGCCCGCCCCAACGTGGGTCACCGGTTCGCCGGGTCGGCGGGCCGAGCCGCGCACGATCAGGCGGGCATCGGTGGTCACGCGACGGGGCGGCATATCCGGGTCGTTGATATGTTCGAGAAGGATTTCGACCGTCTCCGCGACCATGCGGTCGGCGGGCTGGCGCACTGTCGTGAGGTCATAGGATGGCCAGCTCGCGGGCGGCACGTCGTCAAAGCCCACGACAGACACATCGCCGGGCACGGTGAGCCCCAGTTCGTAGCGCAGCACGTCCATCGTCACGATCGCCATGTGGTCGTTGGCGACGAAGACGGCGTCGGGCCGGTTCTCGGGGGCCACATCGAACATTTCGCGCGAGACGCGGCGGCTCGTCTCCCGGTCGTAATCGCCAGAGGCGCGGGCGACGATGTCGAGCCCGGCCGCCTCCAGCCCTGCGCGAAAGCCCGCCTCACGGTCACGCTGTGTCGAAGCGTCTTCGGCCCCGCTGATGTAAGCAATGCGACGGTGCCCGCCCTCGACGAGGAAATCCGCCACCCGGCGGCCCCCGTCGAAGTTGTCGGACACGACGGCGCTGATGCCTTCGATGTCTTGCAGGCGGTTGAAGAGCACTACCGGCACGCCGATCTTCTGGCAGCGCGACGTGAGTTCGGACGAGAGCGTCACCGATGCGAAGACCAACCCGTCGACTTGGTAGTCGAGAATCTCCGAGATCACCTGGTCCACGTCGGCGCGTGTGCTGGGCGCCATGAAGACGAGCACGTGGTAGCCTTCCGCCTGAAGTGCATTCGACAGACGCTCGAGCACTTCCGGGTAGAAATAGTTGTCGAGATAGGCGACGACGAGACCGATGATCCGGCTATGTCCGGTTATGAGCGAGCGCGCGAGCACATTGGGCCGATAGCCCAGCTCTTCGGCCGCCTGCGCGACCTTGGTCGCGGTCTTGGGCGACACCGACGCGCCCGGCGTGAAATACCGGCTCACGGCAGATCGGCTGACGCCAGCACGGGCAGCGACCTCGGAGGCAGTGACCTTCTTGTTACTCTCGGTCTTCATTCCGCCGTCCACCCGCCGTCGACCAGCAGCGATGTCCCGGTGATCATCGCCGCCGCGTCGGAGTTCAGGAACACGGTCGCCCCCATGAGGTCCTCGACCTCGGCGACGCGGCCCAGTTTGATCTTCTCCTCGATCCACGCGCGCCGTTCGGGGTCGGCGAAGGTGCCTTCGGTCAGGGGCGTGCGCACGAAGGTCGGGCAGAGCGTGTTGATGCGGATGCGGTGCGGCCCCCACTCGATCGCCATCGCCTTCACCATGCCCTCGAGCCCGTGCTTGGTCGCGCAGTAGACCGCGCGGTCCGGCCCGCCGACATGGCCCATCTGGCTGCTGACGTGAAGGATGGACCCGGGGCGCCCGGCCTCCACCATCGCGCGTGCGGCGCTCTGGGAGAGGAAATAGGCGGCCTTGAGGTTCACGTCGGATACCGCATCGAAATCCGAGGGCTTGGTCTCGAGCGCCGGGCCATGACGCGCAAGACCCGCCGAGTTCACGACGATGTCGAACGCCTGCCCCTGGAAGACCTCTTCGACCGCGCCGGTGTCCGTGACGTCGAGCGGCAGGGCACGCGCGTCGCCGCCGTCCGCGACCAGGGCGTCGACCGCCGCCGACAACGCTTCCTGCCCGCGCGCGGCGCAGGTCACCGCGGCGCCGGCCTGTGCGAGCGCTGCGGCGCAGGCCAGGCCGATGCCGGAGGACGCGCCCGTCACCAGCGCGGACCGGCCATCAAGTCGGAACGACGGTGTCCTGGGAATGTCCATGTTGCCTTCCTTCTCGGGTTGTCGCGACGGCCCCGGCCGGTCGCGTGTGGGTGGATGGCGGGACGCCTGCGTGGCACGCCCCGCGCAACGCGGTCTCTCAGCCGGTCTTGCGATCCGTCGCCGGCGCGCCCGTCGGCTCGGCCCCGGTGCCGTAGGGCACGTTGCGCCCGCCGTAACGGCGCACCCGGACGTTGCACTGCTCGGCATGTCCGACGAACCCCTCGAGCATGCAGAGCCGCGAACCGATTTCCCCGATCTCGGCGGCCGCGGCATCGGTCGTGACCTTCTGGTAGCTGTGGGTCTTGAGGAACTTGCCGACCCAGAGCCCGCCGGTATAGCGGCCGGCCTTCTTGGTGGGAAGCGTATGGTTCGTGCCGATCACCTTGTCGCCGTTGGCCACGTTGGTGCGCGGCCCGAGGAACAGCGCGCCGTAGCAGGTCATGTTCTCGAGGAACCAGTCGTCCCGGTCCGTCATCACCTGCACGTGCTCCGAGGCGATGTCGTCGGCGACCGCCAGCATCTCGTCATAGCTGTCGCAGAGGATCACCTCGCCGTAATCCGCCCAGCTCACGCCGGCCGTGTCGGCAGTGGGCAGGATCTTCAGGAGCCGGTCGATCTCGTCCAGCGTGGCCTCCCCCAGCTTGCGCGAGTTGGTCAGGAGCACTGCGGGGCTGTTGTAACCATGCTCGGCCTGGCCCAGCAGGTCGGTCGCGCAGAGCTCGGCGTCGACGGTATCGTCGGCGATCACCATCGTCTCGGTCGGCCCGGCGAACAGGTCGATGCCCACGCGGCCGAAGAGCTGGCGCTTGGCTTCGGCGACGAAGGCATTGCCGGGGCCCACGAGCATGTGGACCGGGTCGATCGTCTCGGTGCCGATGGCCATGGCGCCCACCGCCTGGATCCCGCCCAGCACGTAGATCTCGTCCGCGCCGCCCAGGTGCATGGCGGCGACCACGGCCGGGTTCGGGCGCCCCTGCCACGGCGGCGTGCAGGCCACGATGCGCGGCACGCCCGCGACCTTCGCCGTGGCCACCGACATGTGGGCCGAGGCGACCATCGGGAACTTGCCGCCGGGCACGTAACAGCCCACCGACTGCACGGGGATGTTCTTGTGGCCCAGGATCACGCCGGGCCGCGTCTCGACCTCGATATCGGTCATCGAGGCACGCTGCGCCTTGGCGAATTCGACCACCTGCTCCTGGGCGAAGCGAATATCGGCCAGCTCCTGCTCCGAGAGCTCCCCGATCAGCGCGTCGATCTCGTCCTGGCTCAGCCGGAAGCTTTCGGGCGAATAATCGTCGAACTTCTCGCTCAGCTCGCGCACGGCCGCGTCACCGCGCGTCTCGATGTCCTTCAGCGTCCCCTCGACGATCGCGCGGGTCTTCTGGTCGTCCTCGGCGCGTTCGGCCTCCGGTTTGCCTTTCTTGAGATAGGTAATGCTCATCGTCGGTCTCCAGGTCTGTTCAATTCGGTTCGCGGACGGCGCCCTGGCGCCGTGCAGGGTGTGTAGGTGCCGCGCGTCAGTTTCCGTAGCCAAGGAAGATCTGCGGCAGGCCGAGCGAAAGCCACGGCACGAAGGCGATGATCAGGAGGGCCACGACCATGACGCCCACCCACGGGAAGATCCGGCGCGCGATCTGGTCGAATGGCACCTTGCCGACCTGCGCGGCCATGAAGAGGTTGGCCCCCAGCGGTGGGGTGACGAAGCCGATGGCCAGCGCCACGATCATCACGATGCCGAAATGCACCGGGTCCACTCCCAGCTGCATCATGATTGGCAGAATGACCGGCGTCAGGATGACGATCGCCGCCAGTGTTTCGAGGAACGTGCCGACCACGAGCAGCAGCAGGATTACCGCGATCATCACGACCGCCTTGCTGTCGGTTACCGACAGGACGAACTGGGCAAGTTCCGAGGGGATCTTCTCCAACGCGATGATGCGGCCGAAGGCAACGGAGGCGCCGATGATGATCAGGACGGAAGACACCAGAAGGGCCGCCTCCAGCATCATCTTCGGCAATGCCGTAATCGGCAGCTCGCGGTAGACGAAACAGCTCACCACCAAGGCATAGACGACGGCGACCGCAGAGCTCTCCGTGGGCGTCACGATGCCCGAATAGATGCCACCCAGCACGACGACCGGCATGGCGAGCGCGAGCTTGGCCTCGTTCAAAGCGGCCCAGACGGAACCGTCGGTGTCGGGCGCCTCTTCCGCGCTCGGCGGGGCCTTACGGCGGTGCAAAATGTTGTAGATGATCAGGGTGAGCGCAATGACGAGGCCCGGCACGATACCCGCCATGAAAAGCGCGGTCACCGACACGCCGGCCGAGACCGCGTAGACAATCATCACCACCGACGGCGGGATCATGACGCCCAATCCCCCAGCGCTCGCGACCATCGCGCCGGCGTAAGCACGGTCGTAGCCACGGTTGACCAGCGCGGGGATCATGGCAAGCCCGATGGCCGCCACGGTCGCGCTGCCGGTGCCGGAGATCGCGGCGAAAAACAGGCAGGCCATGATCGTCACGGTGCCCAGGTCGCCCGGGCTGCGTCCGAAGGCACGGTCGGCCACCGCGATCAGGCGCCGCGAGATGCCGCCCTGTGCCATCAGGCTGCCGGCAAGGGTGAAAAGAACGACCGCGATCAGCGTGAAGCTGTCGATGCCGGACACGAGGCCGAGCGCGTAGAGGTCGAACCCCAGGAAGGGGATGACGGCGATGGCCAGAAGGCTCGCGCCACCCAGCGCGACGCCGATCGGAACGCCGATCGCCAAGAGAAGAAAGAAGCTGCCAAATAGGATTGCGGTCGTCATGGATCAGATATCCTGCTGCGGCGTGAGGTGGTCGTCGCCGTGGCGCACGACGCGCCAGAGCGAATGGGCCAGGCGCAGGGCACTCAGGGCGCCCGAGAGGATGATCGCGGCATAGAGCACGCCCAGTGGCCACTCCGTCGAGCTCATGATCCGACCCCGGTCGACGGACTGTTGAGTGATGATGACCCCCAGCCAGCACACGACGACCGAGTAGATCAGGAACACCGCTTCTGCGAGCGCGAAGGTCCAGCGCCGCCAGGCGCGAGGAAGGCCATCAAGGATCACGGTGACCCGCATGTGACGGCGTTCGCGGATCGCGTAGCTGACACCGAAGTAGATCATGTAGACGAAGCAGAACCGGGCCATCTCGTTGGCCACCGCGACCGAGGTGGAGAAGGCGAACCGCGCGACGACGTCGGCAAAGACCAGGACGATGATCGCCCCAAGCATGGTCACGATGACCGCTGGCTCAAACCATTTCTCGAGCGTGCGCATGTCGCCTCCTCCCCGTTTTCGGTCTTACTTGGACACCGCGTTCATGAAGGTGTCGTAGAACGCGTCACCCACCTTGGCGCGGATGTCGGCCTCGATCGCCGAATTCATGGTCTCGCCCAGCCGCGCCTTGTCCTCTGCGGGCAGCTCGTTGACTTTGAGGCCCGCCTCGCGCAGCTCTTCGAGCGTAGCGGCGTTGGCTTCGGCGGTGAGTTCGCGCTGGAGCGCCACTGTTTCGGCCGCGACCTCTTCGACCAGCGCCTGCTGCTCGTCGCTCAGGCTCTCGAACCACTCGAGATCGGCCATCCACAGTTCGGGCCAGTAGATGTGGCCGGTAAGCGAAACGTAATCCTGCACTTCGAAGAAACGCTCGATGATCATCGAACTCAGTGCGCTTTCCTGGCCGTCGATCAGGCCCTGCTGGAGCGACGAGTAGATTTCGCCCCACGCGAGCGGCACCGGAACGGCCCCGACGGAACGCCATGCCTTGATCGCGATCGGGTTGTCAGCGGAACGCATCCGCAAGCCCTCGAACGCCTCGTAGCTGTCGAGCGGGCCGCGGCTGTTGGTGAAACTGCGGAAACCCAGCTCCATGAAGCCCATGTTCTTCAGCCCGCGCGCTTCCATCGCCTCGCCGATGGCATCGCCCGCCTCGCCGTCCAGAAGCGACCGTGCCTGTTCCTCGTCTTCGAACAGCAGGAACTGGTCGAGCACGGCCAGTTCGTCTACCGCCGAGCTCAGATGGACCGAGGCGCCGGTGGTCATGGTGATGTTACCCGACTGCACGAGGTCGGTCATTTCGCGCACGCTGCCCAGCTGGCCTCCCGGGAAGATCTCGACCTCGAAGTCCCCGTCCGAGCGGCTTTCGAGCTCTTCTTCGAAGAAGACCAGGGCCTTGTGGATCGGCGACGACTCCGGAGTCGCGTGACCGATGCGGATGGTCTCGGCGCCGGCGGTGGTTGCGACGGCCACCGAAAGGCATGTGGCGAAGATTGGTGCGACTTTCATGTTATCCTCCTCCGAAAGAAGCTGTGTCTCATGAGTGCCGTGTTCCTCCACATATTGCACTCGTGTGCAAACAATCTCGAAAGATATATCTTGGCGCAAGGATTTTTTGCACTCCTGTGCATTATTGCTGCCAAAGCACTTCTTACTTATTGTAAAATAATGGAATTTTCAGAAATCGGGACACCTCAATCGCCCGACCGACCTGCGTCAGCCGGAACCGGAGCGCGGCGAATCGGGCTCATCGGCGGCGATCCGCGCTCGAAGCTTGTCGAGCGCGACTTCGGCGGTGTCGGTGGCCGTGATGCGGGCTTTGGTCGCTCGGCGACAACCCGGGAAACCCGGGAGCGCGGCGGTGCATGCCTGTCAAAGGCGGCGCGACGCGGCCAGTCATCAACAGCAGAATGGCCAGATGCGCGAAGCTTTCGCCCCGCGCACCTTCGGGTCACGCAACGAGTCAGGATCAGAACGAGATCTGGACCCCGCCGCGGATCATGTGGCTCTGGTAGCCGCCCGAGAGGGCCCCGCGATACTCGACGCCGATCGAGGCCATGTCGCCCAGGTCCGCCTTCACGCCCGCGCCCACGTCGAAATAGCCGCCCGACAGGCCGTCCGCGACGGTGGTGCCGGTGAGGACAGGGCCGAAGCGGAACGGCACGGCAAGGTCCGAGCCGCGCATCACGGTGTAGCCTGCGTGACCGAAGAGCGTCACGTCACCGGCGCCCGCCGGGATGTCGTATTCGCCCTTCACAGCCAGAGTGCCGGTGAACAGGTCCGTGGTGAAGCCGTCCATGGTGACGTTGAAGAGGCCCGCGCCGGTCTCGGTGAAGCCTTGGGTCGAGACGTGGTGATACTCGGCCGAGGCCGAGGGCCCGATGGACAGCGCGCCCATGTCGAACATCCAGTCGGCCGACAGGGCCGCGAACAGGTCGGAGGCCCGGTTGGTGCCGAGCGCCGTCGCGCTCACGGAAGCCGCGTTGATGTTGCGGGTGCTGTCGATCGACCCGAACTGGTAGCCCGCCACGCCGTTCACGTTCAGGCCGCTGTCGAACCGGCCCTTGCCGAAGATCGCCACGCCGTAGTTGCGGGCGGCCAGGCTGCCGCGGTTGTCGTTGATCGTGGCCTGGGCGGTGCCGTAGCTCACGGCGAGCCCGGCCTCGAACATGTCGCCGAAGCCCATGCTCACACCTGCCGTCGCGCCGTAGTCGCGGAAGCTGTAGCCGATCGAGTTGGTGGTGTTGCCCACCGTGCCCATCGTGCCCGACATGGCCAGGAACCCTTCGAGCCCGTTGGGCAGCGACCAGCGCGCGGCGGCCTCGCCCATCGAGTCTGCGCCGTTGCTCGTCGACAACCGCTCGGTGCCGGCCGACAGGAACGAAGCGCCGGTCGCCAGCCCGCTGCCGAAGAGGATGTTGTCGACCGTCTGGCGGGCCATCTCGTATTCGAGGTTGCCGTGCGCGGCGAGGAAGGAATAGCCGAGCCGTTCGAGCGCCTGCTGCTGCTCGGCGGCCGTGGGCAGCGCGAGGATGTCCGAGATCACCGTCTGGTAGGCCGGATCGGCCGCCAGGTAGGGAATATTCGCCCCGTCCAGCGCGGCAGCGACGCCGAACTGGTAGTCGGTCCCGGCGGCATTCACGATCGGGAAGAAGATCGGTGCGATGCGCAGCGTGAACTCTCCGAGAACGATGTCGCTCACGTCGAAGGAGAAGTTGAGGTTCAGGTTCGAGATGTCCTCGATCCCGGCTTCCTCGAAGGCCGCGTTGCCCTCGATCAGCGCGACGATCTGGGCCGGGACCGGGGCGCCCTGAGACCCGGTGTGGGCCAGGTCGGGCACCGTCACGCCAAGCGCGTCGGCCAGCGCTTGCAAGAACTCGGCCGCCTCGTCGACGCCCGCGGTGCCGGGATCGTCGGCGACGTTGCCATACTGCCATTCGCCCGCGCTGGTGTTATACTAGGCCACGAGCACCGCCTCGGTGTTCGGGTCTCCGTCATCGTCCCAGAACAGGCCTTCGGGCAGCCGCGTGCGGTCGAGCAGGCCATCGCCGAAGAGGGCGAGGTGCTCGGCGTTGAAGAACACGCCGGTGTCGAGCCGGATCAGGTCCGCGTCCGGCACCACTTCGAAGCCGGCGTCATCCGCGCTGAAGAAGCCCGTGACGCCTTCCTGCCCGCCGTCACCGAAGAGACCACCGGGGAAGAAGAAGCGTTGCAGCGGGTTCTGGTCGAGATCGCCCGCAGTCACGGTGGGCCATTCGCCCGCCTTCGCGGTGGCGGCGACCAGGTTGTCGAAGGACACCCCGTCGGCGCCGCCCGCTGCGACCGGCGTGAAGTCCGCGCCGGTGCCCGTGCCCAGGATGAAGCTGAACCCGGCCACACGCGCGCCGCTGAAGTTGGTGACCTTGCCGAAGTTGAAATACTCGGTCACGCCGCCCGACGGTGCCGTGAGAAAGCGCAGGTCGAAGCCATCCGGCCCCTGGAGCCAGGACTTGTAGCGCTTGCCGGTGCCCGGGGGCGAATTGCAGACATTGTCGTTGCTGGCCATCAGGCAGTTCACCACCCCGCTGGGCGAAAACCCGTTGGCCGAGGTGAAGTCGTCGTTGTTGAGCGCGCCGGTGATCGACTGGATCCCGGGAGGCGTCACGTTCTCGGTTGTGTCGATGTAGATGATGCCATCCCCGAAGGCCCCGTCGAAGCCGGTGATTTCACCGGCGGCGGCCGGGGTCAGCGTGCTTGTGAGAAGGAGGGGAAAGGCGGCGGCGAATGCAAGTTGCGTCGTTTTGAGCGGCATGTGTGAAACCGTTTCGAGGATGTCAGTCAAAGTCTGACGCCACGAAACCGCACCCGGAAAACACATTCAATTTCTTTTAAGTGATCAACTGAATACAGATTTGGTTCTTATGCTGAACGACAACACTTCCCTTGCGCTTCCTTCGGGGAAAGTCGTCATATCAACGGGTGGTGATCGGTCAGCCTCAATTGGGTCCTGACCTGACAGTCAATCTGTTTGGCCCCGGCAGGAACGATTTCGCCGTCATCGGCCTTTACTGGATTGGCCACGCTGTCGATCCAGACTTCGCCAGCATCCGTTTCCAATCAGAAGAACTGATCTCGGTCATCGTGGACCTCTTCCCCGATCTCCTCGCCTGGCTGGAGCGCCATGAGGACCTGTTGGATCTTCGCGCCCATGTAGAGCACTTTGCGGAAATTGTCGTTCTCTTCGGTCAACTTCCCGATACCATCTGCAAAGCCCTTCATCTCGGCGCCTCCTGCCTGTGTTTCAGGATATTCATTCGCTCCAGTCATGAACGTGCACATCGCGTCCGGAATGACCTTCCAAGATTTTCACCGCCAGTTCTTCGCGCTCCTTGTCCCTGACGCGGACCCAGAGGAGTATGCCGCCGTGCTCGATCTGCTGTGCGTAGTAGTCCTTGTGATGCTTGCCCACACGTCCCGCCAGCAAGGTGCCGATCACCGCAGCCGGGCTGCCACCGATAGCTATGGCCGCAATGGAGGCAGCAAGTGTGCTCACAGGCGTCAGCAGGGCTGCCATCGCGATGTATGAGGCGACGAAGAAGAACCCACCGATGATGGCTCCCTCGAGTTCGCCGATAGCTTCTTCCGATACGAAGTGGGCGCGCGGGGCCCGTGGATCGTCTTCCAGCTCGGAGGAGCGCCAGTAAGCCTTGCCGAGCTTTTCTTTCAGCGCTTTTTCGTCCCCCAAGAGGCTGATGTCGGAATGATGGATGCCGACCATACGAAGATCGTAGAACGCTTGTTGCAGATCCTCGAACGTGTCGAACACACCTACGGCCTCAGGAACGTTGATCGCCGTTAGTCTTTCTTGCTCGGTGTCCATTTCATTCATCGCCGTCCCGCCTCCTGATACCATGCTGGCTGTCATCGAACTCTTCCGCGGCGGGCATTGCATTGATGGGGATCAAGGACGGACTGGCGAGCGAAGCTTGCCGGACTCTGGCGGTCAGAAGATGTTCATCCCACTCTTCGAAGACCTACTGAGCGACGTAGCCGCCATCGATCGGGACATTGGCCCCGGTGATGAAGGACGCGCGCGGCGAGCAGAGCCAGACGATCAACTCTGCGACCTCTTCGGGCCGGCCGATACGCCCGATCGGATGCAGCGGGTCCATCATTTCCTGCGTGGACTGGGCACCGCCACTGGCCTGTTCGGCGAGGGAGTCGAGCATGCGCGTGTCGATGCCGCCGGGGCAAATGGAGTTCACGCGAATGCCCTCCTTCCCATATTCGAGCGCCGCGTTCTTCGTCATGCCGTTGACGGCGTGTTTCGACGCCACGTAAGGCGACAACCCGGGAAACCCGATCAGGCCCGCCACGGACGCGAGGTTCACGATGGCGCCGCCGCCGTTCTTCTGCATCTGCTTGATTTCCGCCTGCAAGCACAGGAACGTGCCTTTCGCGTTCACGCCCATCACGGCGTCGTAATTGGCCTCCGGCTGGTCGGCCATCGGGATCACCTTGCCTTCGATCCCGGCATTGTTGCAGGCGCAGTCCAGTCGGCCGAAGGTCTGGACTACTTTGTCGACCAGGGCCGCGACCTCGCCCGCCGATGAAACATCAGCCTTCATGAAGGCTGCCTCGCCCCCGTCGTTCAGGATCATTTCGACGGTTTCCTCGCCGCCCTTGGTGTCGACATCGGACACCATGACCTTCGCGCCCTCCTGCGCGAACTTGAGCGCGGTCGCGCGGCCGATCCCGGCTCCGGCGCCGGTGACGAGCGCGATTTTCCCTTCAACCATTCCCATCTCGGACCTCCTACTGAATACCGACACCCTAACGTTGCCAGGAGCCCGCGATGTTGATGGCGGTCAATTCAGCAGTGCTCAGTGAGGCAGTGGTTTCCTGCGAGAGGATGACGCCCTGGGCCGCTACGTCGAAAACCGCGTATCCAAGTCACGCACGTGTATTCGATCCAGCCGACGCCACCTGGTATTTCCCTGCGGGAATTGGAGGATGTCCATGATTACAAAGACCGCCTTGAAAATGCATGACTTGGACCGCGATCAGACCGACCGCGGTCCTTTGCTATCGGAGGGACACTCGGACTTATTGCCTCCCACCACGCGGAATGCGTCACCCACAGCCCCGCTCCCGGAGCTTCAAGCCCAGCCGCGAGGGCGACAAATGGATGACCGCGCGTCATGCGTCAGATGTCCGGACGCTCCAGGTCATCGCCGGCGGTCACGCCGCTGATCAACTGGTAGCCGAGGAGATCGCGGATTTCCTCCGGTCGCCGCACCAGCGGCACGAGCCGGCCGCGCAGCGTCTCGCGCACCTGGCGATCGCGCCGTTCGAGCGCGATGCCTTCCTCGAGGGAGACGAAGCGGAAGTGGAGCATCGCGCCGGCGCCGGCCTGCGCCACGCGTGGCAGGTCTGCGGGGAGGACCGATCCGATGCGGGGGTAACCTCCTGTCGTCTGGCATTCGCACAGCAGCACGAATGGCGTGCCGTCCCCGGTGATCTGCACGTCGCCGGGCACGATGACTTCCGAAAGGACCGACAGACCCGCGACGCTTTCGAAGCCGCGGCCTTCGGGCACGAGCCGCACGCCCATGCGGTTGCCGCGGGTGTCCCGGCGAAAGGCGGTCGTCGCGAACCTGTCGCGCTCGGCCTCGTCGAAGAAGGCGGTCTGGAGGCTGGGCACGATGCGCACGGTGCCGCCGTCGAAACGCGGCTCCGGCTCCAGCCGGAGGTTCGTCGCCCCGGGCCGTGGGTCGGCCCCGAGGGCGAGACGGTCGCCGGCGGCCAGCGGCGCGCCGATCCCGGCCGCGAGATGTGCCGAGCGGGCGCCGAGCCGCTTGGGCCCGTCGATGCCACCGCCGACATGGAGATACCCGTAGCTTCCCGTTTCAACCGTCCCGATGCTCAGCCGTATGCCGGCCGGGAGGGCGTGGCTCGCGTTCCAGGCAACCCGCGTGCCGTCTATGCTGGCCCGCATTGGCGCGCCGGTCAGCGCGATGCGGGTGTCCTGCGTCGCTTCGAATTCTCCCCCCATGCCGACCATTTCGATGGCGGCGCATTCCTCGGCCTGGCCCAGGAGGGCGGCCCCCTCCGCCAGCGCCAGGCGATCCACCGCCCCGCCCCGCGACAGCCCGGCGCGCAAATGGCCCGGTCGCCCGGTGTCCTGCACCGTCAGGCCGGGTCCCGCGCGATGCACGACAAGCTCTGCACTCATGTCAGGATCTCCGATACCGCCCCGCCGTCGGCGTCCCCTTTCATCCGCTCCAGCGTCTCCGGCGACACCGGGTCGAACCGGACCTCGTCTCCCGGACGCAGGACGAAGGGCGCATCGGTCGCAGGACGGAACAGCGGGAAAGCCGTCTGTCCGACATGGCGCCAGCCCGTGGGCGTCGGCACGGAAAAAAGCACCATCTGGCGGATGGCCAGCCCGAGCGCTCCGGCCGGCACCTTTTCGGTCAATTGGGTCTGTCGCGGAATGTCCCAATCGGGCGGCAATTGGCCAAGGTAGGGCTGTCCCGGGGCGAAACCGATGGTCTGAACACGCACCCGCGCGCCCGCGATCGACCGGATCGCGGCCTCCGGATCCATTCCCGCAGCCGCCGCGGCCTCGTCGAGTTGAGGGGCGAGCGCCGTGCCGAACACCGTCGGTATGCGCCACAGCCGCCGACTGCCGGGCAGCGTGGCCTCGAACCAGTTCCGGGCGGTCAGCATCTCCTCCAGCCGCCTGCGCATCGCCCCGTGATCGGCGTGAACGGGGTCGAACCGCAGGTAGGTCGAGACGAGCGAGGTCGAAGTCTCTTCAATGCCTTCCGGGCCTTCCCGCTCGAGCGCATCGCGAAATGCCATCGCCGCGCGGTTCGCCGGCTCGCTCAGCCGGTCGCCGAAACTCACCAGGAGCCCGTCGATGCCGACATTGCGCATCACGGGCCCCTCCAGCACGTCACCGTCACTCATTGCAGCGCGTCCGGCAGGAAGAGGGCGATCTGCGGGAAGGCGAGCAGGGCGACGGCCATGAGCAGCATCGCAACGATGAAGGGGATGGTGCCAAGCATGACCTCGGACATCCGGCCCGATTTGCGTGCGCCCTGCACAACGTAGAGATTCAGCCCGACCGGCGGGGTGATCAGCGCCATCTCGATGAGCACGATCATCAGGATGCCGAACCAGATCGGGTCGTAGCCCATCTGGACGACCAGTGGCACGATGATCGGAATGGTCACGACCATGAGCGACAGCGTTTCGATGAAAAAGCCGAGCACGATGTAGATCAGGACGATGACCAGCATCGTCGACAGGTTGGACAGGCCCAGCCCGCCCAGGAAATCCTGAAGCTCGCGCCCGATCCCGGCCGAGGCCAGCGTGAAGTTCAGGAATGAGGCCCCGATCACCACGAGCATGATCATCGAGGTGATCTTGACGGTCCCGAGGACGGCCTCGTGGAACATCTTCAGCGATATGCTCCCGAACGCCGCCGCGATGACGATCGCACCGGCCACGCCCACGGCGGCGGCTTCGGTCGGCGTCGCCCAGCCCTTGTAGATCGTTCCGATGATGACCGTGAAGAGCAGGATGATGGGGATCAGTTGGATCAGTGCGCGCAGCATATCGGGGAAGGGGAAGACCCGACGCTCACCGCCCAGAGAGGGGCGCAGCGTGCACAGGATCGCCGTGATCACCACGAAGGCCAGTGCGAGCGCGATCCCCGGCACGAGGCCGGCCAGGAACAGTCGCGGAATGGAGGTCTGCGTCAGGAACCCGTAGACGATCAAATTGATCGACGGCGGGATCATGATGCCAAGCGTGCCGCCCGCGGCAATCGCCCCGGAGAAAAGCTTCGGATCGTAGCCGAGTTTCTCGGCCTGCGGCATTGCGACGGTGGCCACGGTCGCCGCGGTGGCGACCGACGAACCCGAGGTCGCCGAGAACATCGTCGCGGTCGCGACATTGGCGTGCACGAGGCCGCCGGGAAGCCAGCTCACCCAGCGGTCGAGCGCGGCATAGGTGCGGGTGGCGATCCCCGAGCGCACGAGGATTTCGCCCAGAAGCACGAAGAACGGAATCGCGATCAGGGTGGAGTTGTTGGACGTGGACCACACGAGGTTGCCCAGGCCCCGCACCAGCGGGAAAGGACTGAAGAACGTGTCCACCCCGAAGCCCAGGAGGAACAGCACGATGCCCACGGGGATCGACAGGCTGAGCAGCCCAAGCAGGCCGAGTGAGAGGTAAGCGATCATTTCTCAAGAGCCTCCAGCTCACCCATCGTGCCGATGGCGCTTTCGGACCCGACCAGGTTGCCGCGCATGAGCAGCATGAGGGCGGCGGCCAGCGTCGCCCAGGAGGCGATCGCGAACCAGACCCAGCCGGCAAGCCACGGCACCTGCACCAGTGCAAGCGGCGTTTCGAGCGGAGTGTTGGCGCGCGACCCGTTGGACAAGGACCGCTCCAGCACCGGCCAGGCGCGCCATGCGATGAGGGTTATCGTGCCGGACAATGCAGCCATTGCGACGATATCGAAGACCGCCCTGCCCTGCGCCTGCGCCCGACTGCGCAGGATGTCGATGCGCACGTGGCCCAGCTCCATGAGCGTGTAGCCCATGCCCCAGCTCGTCGCGATCGCCATGACGTAACCGCTGATCTCGTCCGTACCGCCAAGCGTGGAGCCGACCTGTCTGAGAAGGATGTCGGCCAGCACGAAGGCCACGCAGGCCATCAGAAGGATCCCGATCAGGACCGCGATCACGCCGTTCGCACGGCGCAGAGCGCGCAGAATTCCATATGCCATCGGGATCCCTCCTGTTCGATCATGGGCCCGCGGTGCCGCGGGCCCATCGTGGCTCATTCGCCGATCTTAACGCCCACGGTCTCCCCGACCGAGGCATTCCACCGTTGGGCCCATTCGTCGCCCGCACGTTCGGCCCACTCGGGCAGCACCTCGGTCACGAGGACCTCGCGCGCCTTGGCGAAATCCTCCTCCGAGACCTCGACGAGCGTCATGTCGCGCGCCTCACCGGCCGGGCAGTCGCCGTTGCCGGTAAGACAGGCGATGTCGTTGACCAGCGCATCCTGGGCCGAATCCCAGGCGGGGTCTTCGAAGTTCTCCCGGGCCTGCTCGGCAAGCAGCGCCTGGTGGTCCTCGGAAAGGCTGTTCCACTTGTCCATGTTGACCGCGGTGACGACCGAGTCCCAGCCTCCGAGCGGGATCGGCAGCAGGTGGGTGGAGACCTCCCACCATCCGGCGGAGTAGCCGGACCCCGCGCCCGTCACCGCGCAATCCACGACGCCTTTCTGAAGCGCGCCGGGCACTTCCGAGAACGCGACGTTCACACCTTCGGCGCCCAGCGCCTCGAGGAACTTGGCGGTCATGCGGCCAGAGGCACGCACCTTCTTGCCGGCAAGATCGTCCAGGCCGGAGATCTCGGCGTTGCAGAAGACGACCTGCGGCGGATAGGGCGCGATCGCGAGCACGTGGCTGTTGAACCGGTCCGCATAGATGTCCTCGACCATCGGCCGGGCCGCATCGACCATCGCCCGCGCCTCGTCGGCCGTGAGCGCCACGAGCGGCACGTCCAGCCCTTCGAGCTCAGGCGCATCAGCCACGGCATAATCCGCGACCGTCATCGCCACGTCGTAGACCCCATCGCCCAGCAGGCGGTAGACGTCGCCGACGCCCAGGTTCATCTGGTCATGCGTGGTCAGCGAAACGTTGATATCGCCGCCCGATGCCTCGGGAACGGTTTCGGACCAGAATGGTGCTTCGTATTGCTGGTGAAGCGGAAGGCTGGACCAAGATCCGACGACCGAGAGGTCCTCGGCGAAGGCGGGCGCGGCGAGCGCGGTGGTGGCGGCCAGAATGGCAGTCAGACGTGTCATGTCTCTCTCCTTGTTGGGTCTTCGTTCATTGGTTTCCTGGCGTCGGTGCCAGCACGGGCACCTCCGCGGTGTCCGGTATGTCCGTGATGAGCATGTGCCCCGGCTTGTGGGTGATGCAGAGGCGCGGCGCGGCGGCTTCGAGCGCGACCTGCGGTGTGACCCCGCAGGCCCAGAAGACCGGCACCGTCCCGGGCCCGACAGGGGCGGGATCACCCCAGTCGGGGCGCGTTATGTCGGAGATGCCCAGCTCGGACGGGTCGCCCGCATGGACCGGGGCGCCGTGGGCCAATGGAAACCGGCGCGAGATCGCCGCGGCGTCGTCGACCCGGTCCTCGGGAATGGCGCGCATCGACACGACCATCCGGCCCGAGAAGGGGCCAGAGGCCACGGTCTGGATGTTGGACCGGAACATCGGCACCGTCGTGTCGTGTTCGACGTGCCAGACGGCGATGCCGGCGCGCGCAAGGGCATCCTCGAACGTGAACGAACAGCCCAGGGCGAAAGCCACCATGTCGTCTGTCCAAAGGTCAGATATGTCGGTCACGCTGCCTTCAAGGGATCCATCGCGATAGACGTTGTATGCCGGCACGTCGGTCCGAATATCGATGTCATGGCCCAGCGTGCGCATCATCGGATCGCCGGTGTCGGACACGCCCACGAGCGGACAGGGCTTTGGATTGCGCTGGCAGAACCGCATGAAGTCGAGCGCGTAGGCTTCGGGCAGGATCACAAGATTTGTCTGGAGATACCCGGCGCCGAGACCCGCGGTATGTGACCGATAGCGGCCGGCGCGAATGTCGGCGCGGAGGGCCGGCAGGTCGCTGTTCTGAAGGCGCATATGGTCGGTGATCACGGGCTGTATCCTCTTTTCCAGAGAACGTTGCCCAGCCCACCTTATAAGTGCAAATCGTATATTTCTTTCATTATTGATCAGCTTTTTTGATATGCCTGATAGTCCAGCGCCACTTCACGCGCCAGTCGGGCGGCCGTCTGGACCATGTGGCTGGTCGGCTCACCACGGTAGGAGGCCGTGAATTGCAGGGGGCTGGGGGCCCATCCCGGATCGAAGCTGCGGATCGTCCCCGCTTCGAGGAACGCCCGGCCCAACGCCTTCGGCAGCGCCGCGACGCCGAGGCCGGCCTCGACCAGGCGAAAGCAGGCCGACAGTGACGAGGACGGGAAGATCTGCACCTCGGGCCCGACCCGTTCGAACAACATGTCCTTGAGTTCCCGGTAGGGCCGCGTGTTGCGCGCATAGGTCAACACCGGTCGTGTCAGGTGATCGGCCGGATCGTCGAGCTCGGGCGCATCCGCCGCGACATACCATGTCAACTCGAACCCCGGCAGCGGGATATTGTCGATCGATTGCTCCGAGATCGGGCCCAGCAGAACCGCCAGGTCCAGGGAATGGCCCAGCAACGATGCACGAAGGTTGGTCGAAATATCGACGTCGAACTCGATCTCAAGGTTCGGATACCGGCGATGGCAACGCGCGATCAGCTCCGGCAGCCAGCATTGCGCGATCGTTTCGGACACGCCGAGCCGCAGGCGCCCCTCCATCCCATCCGGGTGGATCACGTCACGCGCAACCATCTCCGAGAGATGCTCGAATTTCTCGGCATAGGTCAGAAGCAGCTCGCCGCGCTTGGTGAGCTTCATCCCGGCCGAGCTTCGGTCGAAAAGCTCTGCCGCAAGCGTCGCCTCCAACGCCTTGATCCGGGCGGTGACGGCGGGCTGGGTGATATGCATGCCGTTTGCAGCCTTTCGGATGCCGCCAAGGCGCACGACCGCGAGGAAGGTGCGAAGCTGTTCGAGATTCAGACTGTTCATGATCAAGACATATAGATGAATAATCGCGAAACGCCCCGCTTTCCGTGCGCCGCCCGGCAATCAGCCATGCTTCGAAACGAGCGCGTCACGCGGACATGGGCCGGGGCGCCGCTCCAGGGCGGCGCCGCGCAGCCTTCTTTCGGGCGCGCGTCAGCGCACCGCGTTCTCGACCGTCGCGATGTCGATCTTCTTCATGGTCATCATCGCCTCGAAGGCCCGGCGGGCCGTGTCGGGGTCCGAGGATGTCGTGAGCTCGATCAACTGGCGCGGCGTGATCTGCCAGGAGTGGCCCCAGCGATCCTTGCACCAGCCGCAATCGCTTTCCGCGCCGCCGTTCCCGACGATGGCGTTCCAGTAGCGATCGGTCTCTTCCTGGTTCTCCGTCAGCACCATGAAAGAGACGGATTCGTTCGGAGTGAAGGCCGGGCCGCCGTTCAGTCCGAGGAATTTCCGCCCCAGCACGGTGAATTCGACCGTGAGCTCCGCCCCGGCCTCTCCGCCGGGAAAATCGGAGGGGGCGCGGTTGACGCTGTCGACGCGGCTGTCGGGAAAGGTCGCCGCGTAGAATTCGGCGGCCTTCCCGGCTTCTCCGTGGTCGTACCACAGGCAATTCACGAGGTCCGTCATGGTCTCTCTCCTTTCGTCGCGATCGCTTCAGGACATGGTCTTCAGCAGGCGTTCGAGCTGCGCGAGGGTCGCCTTGATCCCCTCTTCCATGCCCATCTGCACGACCTGGTCCACCGCTTCCGGGGAATCGTAGGTCGTGACGATCTGGACGAGCGTTCGGGACGACCGGTCATCGAACGTGACTTCCCAGGTCGAGACCGGCATGTCGCGGTTGATGTTGCCGTCTTCGTCGCTGAACGCATCCTGCGCCGTGAAGCCGTCCTTGGGATCGATGGTTTCGTAGTCGAACCGGGACCAGTGCTTGTCCCCGTCGGGGCTGACCATCGCGAAGAGCCAATGCCCGCCGGGGCGAAAGTCCATCGACTTGGTCTGCGCGGTGAACGGTTCGGGCGCGAACCACCGATCGAGGAGGTCCGATTTCGTATAGCACTCCCAGACCATGTCCTTGGGAGCATCGAATTCGCGTCGCACGGTGATCTGGCTTTTCTGCATGTCGGCGACGAAGCTGTTCTGGAGATCGGGTTTCATTCTGATGCCCCTTTCATTTGGGTCAGGAGTGCGTCGAGTTTCTGGTAGCGAGAATCCCACTGCCGTCTTTGCTCGTGGAGCCAGTTTTCAAGATCGGCATAGGTGTCGGGATTGAGCTCGCAGGTGCGGACGCGACCAACCTTGCGGGTGGTGATCAGCTTGGCCTTCTCGAGCATCTTGATGTGCTTCATGAACGGCGGCAGCGCCATGTCGAAGGGCTCCGACAGGTCGCTGACCGATGCCGGCCCCTCCCCCAGCTTCTGCAGCACGGCGCGGCGCGTGCCGTCGGCCATTGCGAAGAAGACCAGGTCGAGATCGGGTTGATTGCTATCCATGAGGGTAAGTATATGGAAGCGCAATACTGACATCAAGAGGTAAGTTTTGGGAAATGCCCGACGCGCGGACATGCGCCGCCCGGGCTCCGGGCGGCGGTCATCGTGGCAGGTTGTGGGAGAGGCCCGTCAGGCGCTGCGGCGCGACAGGGCGAAGTAGCGGTAGGCCAGGAGCGCCACGAGGGCCGAGAAGATCAGGCCGCCCGCGACCCACATGAGGGCGCCGGCCAGAACCTGGTCGCCCAGCGCGGTCATGCCGAAGGGCCCCGTGGTCAACGCGTGCCAGGGATGCCAAAGGCGCGTGGACGAGATCAGGAGCACCGACAGGAGCGTCATCTGCGCGCTCGTCGCCGCCGCCGACAGGATCGTCGCGAAAGGCATGGTCTCGACCGACTGGCGGAACGAAGCCCAGAGCGTGACCACCGCGCCCAGCAGGCTCAGGTGCATCGCCCAGTAGACCAGGTCGGATTGCAGCGTGAGCGCGTAGGGGCCGGGCACGTGCCAGAGCCAGAACAGCGCGGCGAACGCCGCGGCGCTGAAGGCCGGCGGCGGCGCGCGACGGAGCATCGTCGCCAGAAGCGGGGCCGCGACGAGGGTGAGCAGCAGGTGCTGTCCCACCCGCGCCGAGAACAGCGCCATCGAGGCGGCGCAGAGCGGCGAGACGAAGAGGATCGCGACGAGCGCCCAGCCGCCAAGCGCCTGTCGCCGGGCCGGGCCGCTCGTCAATCGGATGACCAGCGCCAGCGCGATGGCCAGCCCGGCCAGCAGGACGGGATCGAAGGTCCAGCGGCTCATGAGTTCGGAAGGCAGCGGGGGCGTCCCGCAGAAAGGCACGTAGTCGTCCATGTCAGCCTCCACAGCCTTGAAAGAGAAAGAGCGCCGACGCGTTGGCGACGCAGGCCAGCGCGAAGACGAGCCCGCCCCAGACCGCCGCGCGCCGCAGGTCGGTGCTGCCGCCCGCCGGCGGGGCGAAGACGGACCACAGGCACGCCGCGACCGCGACCACCGTGACGGCGCCCCCGGCGATCACCAGCGTCGGATGCCCGATCATCGCCCGCGCCGCGCAGGACGCCGAGATGAGCGCGTAGATCGCGACGAAATGCACGGCCCAGGTCAGGCCGGGGCGCGCGATCGCGACGATCTGGCGGGTGAGATCGCTCATCCGACACCCCCCATCGCGCCCGCGATGAAGAACGCACCGGCGACCACGACCATGAGCCCGCTGCCCTTCGCGAACGTGGCAAGGTTGAAGTCCGGCATCGACTGCCCGGGCCCCGTACGCCGCGTCAGGCGGCGGGCTGCGTTGAAGAGCGCCCAGTAGAGCAGAACGAAGAGCACGATGCCGGTGAAGCCCCCGGTCGCCCAGAGCGTCGCACCGAGCGCGCTGGCCCAGGGATCGACCGGCATCAGCGACAGGCCCAGCGCCCCGGCCGAGGCGACCGCTGCGGCCGCGGTGAGAAGCGACAGCGCCATCGCGCCGAGGTTGCGGTCGGACACGGCCGTGCGGCGGGTAAACTGGCCGAAGACCGCGACCGCGATCCCGGCGACCACCGCCACGGCGGCAGCGACCAGACCCGGCCGGGTGACCGTCTCGGCCGCGTCGGGCCGGATGTTCCACAGGTAGAGCAAACCGAAGATCAGCGAGGCGAAGAGCGCCATCAGGACCAGCATGGTCCCGACCAGCGCCACATGCATGTGGGCGCGCTTGTCCACCACGTTCACCGGCAACTCGTGCCCCATGCCCGCATCGCGCGTCACGCCGCTGTCCGACGGCTCCCACGCCCAGAGCGTGAAGGCCGCGAGCGCGATCACCCCGCCGACGGCGCACACCCAGTAGGCCGAGGCGAGCGTCGCCCCGAACAGGATGGCAAGCCCCGCCGCCGCCAGCATCGGGATCCAGGTGGGATGCGGCAGGCGCAGGACGTAGAGCGGCGCGCCGCTGACCGGATCGCAGCCCAGGGTTTCGCGCCGCCCGTCCCGGATGCCGTGCATCACGCCATCGACCTCGTGCGCCTCGCGCTCGAGAAGCTCGGGCTGGTCCCACAGCGGCTCGCGGCTTTCGACCGGCGGAATGGCGTGGAAGTTGAAGCCCGGCGCCACCGGGGGGTAGAGCCATTCGAGCGTCCCCGCGCCCCACGGATTGCGCGGGGCCTTCGGCCCGTGTCGGCGGCTGCGGAAGAAGTCGAAGACGAAGAGCGCGATCCCGGCGGCAAGGATGTAGCTCCCGATCGAGCTGAGCATGTTCAGCCGGTCCCAGCCCAGCCCCTCGGCATAGGTGGCCACGCGCCGGGGCATCCCGCGCAGGCCGGTCAGGTGCATGAGCAGGAACGTGGCGTTGAAGCCCACGAACATCAGGCCGAAGACCCAGCGCCCGAGCCGCTCGGACATCATGCGACCGGTGAAATGCGGCGCCCAGTAGTAGAACGCGCCGATGAGCGGGAAGACCATGCCCCCTATCAGGACATAATGGAGGTGGGCGACCACGAAGTAACTGTCATGCGCCTGCCAGTTGAACGGCACGCTGGCCAGCATCACGCCGGTGAGGCCGCCGATCACGAAGATCGACAGGAACCCCAGGATGAACAGCATGGGCACGGTGAGCCTCGGCCTGCCCGAAGCCAGCGTTGCGATGAAACAGAAGATCTGGATCGCGGTCGGCACCGCCACCATGCTCGAAGCCGCCGAGAAGAGCGACAAGGACAGGATGGGCAGGCCCGTGGCGAACATGTGGTGTGCCCAGAGCCCGAAGCTGATGAACCCCATCGTGACGACCGCGGCCACCGCAAAGCCGTAACCGAAGAGGGGCTTGCCCACGAAGGTCGGCAACATCGTGGCGACCATGCCCGCGGCGGGCAGGAAGATGATGTAGACCTCAGGGTGACCGAAGAGCCAGAAGAGGTGCTGCCACAGGAGAGGATCGCCCCCCAGCATCGGGTCGAAGAACGGAAGAGCCAGCAAGCGTTCCGCCTCGAGCAGGATGGAGCCGATGATGAGGGGCGGAAAGCCGATGGCGATCATGAAGGCGGTGATCAGGATGTACCAGGCGAAGACCGGCATCTTGGTCAGGCTCATCCCCGGCGCACGGGCGCACAGGATCGCGGTGATCAGTTCGACCGCGGCCGTGACCGATGCGATCTCGGCGAAGGTGATGCCGATCAGCCAGAAATCCGCCGACAGGCCCGGCGTATGCGCCTTGGTCGACAGGGGCACGTACATGAACCACCCGCCGTCGGGCGCGGCGTCGAACAGGAAGGACGACAGCACGATGATGCCGCCGAAGAGGTAGCAGTAGTACCCGAACTGCCCGAGGCGCGGGAAGATCAGGTCGCGCGCGCCCAGCATGAGCGGGATGAGGTAGACCGCGAAGCCCTCGAGGATCGGGATCGCGAACAGGAACATCATCAGCGTTCCGTGCATCGTGAAGACCTGGTTGTAGGTCTCGAGATCGAGAAAGGTGTTGCCCGGCACGATGAGCTGCGTGCGCACCATGAGCGCGAGGACGCCGGCGATCAGGAAGAAGACGAAACCGGTGTAGATGAAGCGCCGCCCCACCACCCGGTGACTGACCGAGGAGAGCTTGCGCAGGCCCGTCGGGGTGTCCCAGACGCCCTCGAAGCTCTTGTCCTCGCCCTTGCGCGCGCCGGAATAGGCGGTCGGTGTCTCCGTGACGCTCATGTCAGGCTCTCCAGCCACGCGACCAGGGCGCGCAGGTCGGGCCCGGACAGGTGGTTGTAAGAGGGCATCTCGGCCCCCGGTTTCATGTCGTCCACGTTGGCGATCCAGCCCGCGAGGTTGCCGGTGTTCATCTCCCACATCCCGGCGCCCAGCGCGGCGCGCGCCCCAATACGGGTGAGGTCAGGGCCGATGCGGGCATCGGAGATGCCTTGCACGCGGTGGCAGGCCACGCAGCCGGAGGATTGAAAGACCTCGGCGCCGCGCCGCTCCTGCGGGGTGACGGCATCATGCGCCTCGCGGTCGAGATCGGCGAGGAACGCGTCGTACTCGTCGGGGGGCAGCACGACCGCCTCGAAGGCCATCAGCGGATGGGAAAGCCCGCAGAACTCGGCGCACTGGCCGCGAAAGCGCCCTTCGCGGGTGGCCGTCACGGTCAGCGTGTTCACCCGGCCCGGGATCATGTCCATCTTGCCCGCGATCGGCGGCACCCAGAACGAATGGATCACGTCCGCGCTCTTCAGCCGGATCTCGACCGGTTCGCCCAGGGGCAGCACGACCTCGTTGGCGTCGCGCAGCGCGCGGCCCTCGGGGTCGTAGACCACGTTCCACCAGAACTGCTTGCCCGTCACCTCGATCACGTGATCGGGCGCGGCCGGGGCGGCCACGCTTCTCAGCACGAAGGTCGAGAGCACGAAGAGGAGCGCCATGACAACGACGGGAAAGACGATGCCCCCGCCGATGATCCACCACGTCCGTCCACCGCCGCGTCCGCGCCAGGCGAGAACGACGAGCACCATCACGGCGATGAAGATCGCGACCGCGCCGGCCGTCATGATCAGCGTCAGCCAGAGCGTCTCGCCCGCGGCGAACCCCGCGACGTTGGACATGTCCTGAACGGCAAAGGTGTCAAGCGTGGGCTCCATCTCAGCGCCCCTCCAGCGTGTAGAGGTAGGCCGCAATATGCTCGGCCTGCGCTTCGCTGATGCCCATGTCGGGCATCGCGGTCTGCGGCGAATGGCGCGGCGGGGATTGAAGCCAGTCCACCAGCGGCCCCGGCCGGTTCGGCAGCACGCCGGCGACGTAGGCCTGGTCGCGGAATCCCGTGAGGCCGGGGCCGACACGGCCCTGCGCGCGCGTGATGCCCGGGATCGTGTGGCAGGCGCCGCAGCCGTACCGGTCGATGAGCGCCGCGCCCTTGCGCGGATCGCCGTCGGCCACCACCATCGCCTGCTCCGTCCAGTCCGGGGCGGGCGCGACGCGTTCGGGCAGGACGGAATCCACCAGCGCCGACACGCGGGCCGCCGCACGCTCGAAGGCGGCCGTCACCGGATCGGCGTCAGGCCGTGCGACCGCCCAGGCCGCCACCACGCCGCAGACCGCCAGGATGGCCAGGCCACCCAGGACGGTCGCAAGGATCCGGCCGGCTTTCTGCGCCCCCTCCACTGCGCGTCACTCCGCGGCGGGCATGTCGTAGTCGGTGTCGGACTGTTCCCCGCCGGTTTCGGGGTTGGTCACGCGGGCGTAGTACTCGGCCACCGCGCGCATGTCCTCTTCGCTCATCTTTTCGGCGATGGTCGACATGACGTCCATCGCGTCGTTGTCGCGCGTGCCCTCGCTCCAGAGTTCGAGCTGGAGCTCCATGTACCCGGCATATTGCCCGGCGAGGTAGGGAACCGACGGCGGCAGACCCGTGCCTTGCGCGCCGTGGCAGTTGACGCAGGCGGGGATGCCCTTCTCGGCCGACCCCACGGAGGCGAGTTGCCCGCCCCATTGAAGCTGGTTGCCGTCGATGGACCCGTGCGCATTGTCGAGATCTCCCGTCGGCATCGCGGCGTAATAGGCCGCGACCGCCTCGCGCTCGCCTTCGGTGAGCCGCTCGGCGATGCCGGACATCACCCGGTTGGGGCGCGCGCCGCTCGCGTAGTCCTCGAGCTGCTTGTAGAGATACCAGCCCGCCTGTCCGTCGAGACGCGGGAAGGCGGCGGACCCGTCGCCCTGCCCGTCGACGCCGTGGCAGGTGATGCAGGCCATGCCGGAGCCCCCGTTTTCGGAGCTTCCCATCGCCACGAGCCGCCCCTGTTCGAGGAGGTCGTCGTCCGGCTCTTCGTTGATCGTCGCGTTGAAGAGCACGCTGTCCACGTCAAGACGGCGTTCGAGCTCGGACATCTCCGGTTCCCCGGAATTGTCCTGTGCGTGCAGCACGACGGCGGACCCGAAGCTGACCGACGCGACGGCGAGAATGGCTGTTCTGGCAAGTTTCATGTCGGGCCTCCTTCAGGCGTCCATCAGCGGGCGGGGGTTTTGCAGGTAGTCGTTCTTCATGTGATCGAGCGTCCAGTACGCCAGCCCCATCAACGGCCCGGTCGGGTTGTATCCGAGGTTCTGGGGAAACAGGCAGGCGCCGAAGACGAAGACGTTGTGATGGTCCCACATCTGGCCGTAGCGATTGACGACGCTGGTTTTCGGGTCCGAGCCGATGACCGCGCCGCCCGTGTTGTGGGTCGTCTGGTAGGGCACGATGGAATACTTCTCGCCCTCGGCGGCCCGGTTCACGGTGCTCACCGCGCGCACGTTGTCCATGTTGCGCGCGATCTCCTCGGCCTTGGACAACACGTAGGCGCTCATCTTCCGGTCGTTCTCGGGGAAGTCGAACGTCATCCTGAGAAGCGGCTGGCCATAGGCATCCTTGTAGGTCGGATCGAGGTCCAGGTAGTTCTGAGGTACGGCGACCGAGCTTCCGTGGCACACGATGCCCACGTGGTGCAGGTAGTTCTCGCGCACCGCCTGCTTCCATTCCGCGCCCCACTTGGGCGTGTCGGGCGGCGTCGGGTGGTAGTTGATCGGGCGACCGTTCGTCTGGTTCGCACTGATGTAGCCGCCGCCGACGAAACCAAGGTCGCTGTGGTCGAAGTTGTCGCCGTTGAAATCGTCGATCGTCATGCCGAGCGCGCCGGCCCCCATGAAGGGGTTGGACCAGACGTTCTCGTCGAAGAACACGCTGGCGGCCGCGATCGTCTGGTAGGCGTAGTTGCGCCCCACCGTCCCCTCGCCGGTTTCCGGGTCGTAGGGTGTGCCCAGGCCGCTCACCAGCATCAGGTGCACGTTCCACAGCGCATAGGCGTTGAGGCAGACCGTGTCGGCGGGCTGGAACACCTCCCGGCCGTTCTCGTCGACATAGGTCACGCCGGTCGCGGTCTTGCCGTCCTCGGACTTCTCGACGCGCAGCACCTGCGAATTCATCCGCAGTTCGAAGTTCTCGTGATCCTTGACCACGTCGTAGATGCACACGATCGGGTCCGCCTTGGCGAAGTAGCCGCAGCCGAAGCGTTCGCAGAACCCGCAATAGGTGCAGGGATGCAGCTGCGCGCCGTAGGCGTTCTCGTAGGCCCGGGTCACGTTGGCCGAGGGCATGTGGAACGGGTTGTATCCCATCTGCTCGGCCGTATCGCGGAACATCTGGAGGGGCGGCGAGGCCTTCATCGGCGGGTTCGGGTAGTCCGAGGAGCGCGGCCCCTCGAACGGGTTGCCGCCATCCTGCGTTTCGCCGTTCAGGTTGCCCGCGACGCCCGATGTCCCGCAGACCCGGTCGAAGAAATCGAAATGCGGTTCGAGTTCGTCATAGGTCATGCCCCAGTCCTGGACATTCATGCCCTTGAGGATGTCCTCGCCGTAGCGATCGGCATAGTGACTGCGCATCTCGAGGTCCGAGGGCAGCGGCCGCCAGAGCTGTCCGTTCCAGTGGATGCCGGCCCCGCCCAGGCCCTTGCCGGGCAGGAACGAGCCCAGCCGGCGCATGGGGAGCGCGGTCTGGTCGGCATTGTTGCGGAACGACAGCGTCTTCGTCGGCGTGTCGATCATGTGCTCCTTGCGGCGGGCGTATTTCAATTCGTCATGTTCCTCCGGCGCGCCGAAATTGCTCGCGTCATGGCGCCAGTCGCCGCGTTCGATCACGACGCAGCGCTGCCCCGCGTCCGCCAGCTCCTTGGCGGCGGCAAGGCCGGTCCAGCCGGCGCCGACGATGACGACATCTGTCTTTGGAAGTTGCGTGGCCAAGGCTCAGCCCTCCTCTTTCGGTGTGTCGGCGCCGCGCAGCGCGCTGGCGGTATCGGCCGAGTGGCGGGTGCCCGGCACGTGCGCGATGCCGCGCGGCGGGGCCGGGAACGGGGCGTTCTTGTCCACGTGGTCGGGGTAGTAGGCATGGGCGCCGGGGAAACCGACCATCTCCCAGCCGGCGTAGCCCTTGTTGCCGCCGTAGATCGGATCGGCGAAGTAGCCTTCCTTCACCAGCGCCCAGATCTCGTCGAACAGGGTCTTGGCGGGCACGTCGCCCAGATCGAAATCCTTGCCTTCCGAGAGGCGCGTCACGAATTCCTCGCGCTCATCGGCGTCGAGGTCGACGAGGCGGGTGTCGTCGCGCTCGAGCCGGGCGATGCCGGTCCGGATGAGCGAGGCGGGCGTGTGGTCCGCCTGCCAGCCCTGTTCGGGGGTTCCGTCGCCGAAGGGCCCCTCAAGATAAAGGCCGGCACCCTGTCCGTAGGGTCCGGCCAATTGAAGGTCGATGAAATCGACGACCCCGGCCTGCGAGGCGCTGGGGAAATCGTCCTCGGGAATGAGCACATCCGCCATCGATGCGAGGAAGCGGGCTTCGTTCCCGTCGAGGTAACTCCACGGCTGCGTATCGAGTTCGGCGTAACGGTTCTGGGCAAGTGCGGCGCCGGGTGTCAGCGCGGCCAAGCCGGACGCGCCCAATTGCATGAGCACGGCCCTGCGCGAAAATTGCGGCATGGGGTCCCTCGTATGAGAAAGCTGGTACTCACGGAACAGTGACCCCCCGCAGTTTTGTTCCAAATTTTTAAGATCTGTCGTCCTTTTCGGACCTGTCACCCGAGTCCTGGGATTCGAAAATTTCATCCACGTCGTCCACGATGTCGTCCTCGACCGTGACGATCAGCCGGTTGCCTTCCTCGAGCACCGTCTCGTCGTCGCCCAACCGCTCGTCCTCCTCCGTGGCGATGCCCATGACGCGGCAACGGTCGGGCAGATCGAGCGCCCCGATCTTCGTTCCCGCGAGCTTTTCGCCGATCGTGTAGCTGCGCACGGTCAGCCCGTTGCGGAACCGCAGTTCGAGCGCGGCGTCGGAATGGTCCTCGAGCATGCGCAGGAGCGAGCGCGCGAGGGTCTGGTGCGGAGTCACCAGGTCGTCGAGCCCAAGCTCCTCGCAGACCGCCACCAGTTCGGAGCGCACGATCTGGGGGATCACCCGCTCGAACCCGACCGAGCGGCCCACGAGGGCGGCCATGATGTTCACGTCGTCGGTGTTGGTGAGCAGGATCAGCGCGTCCGCGTGGTCCCCGAAGGCTTCGCGCTGCACGGTCGGCAGAGATCCGTCGCCGTGCAGCATCCCGCAGTCGAGGTTCTCGGCCATCTCGTCCAGCCTCTCCCGGTTCGTGTCCACCAGCACCACCTGGTGCCCGGTCTCGACCAGCTGCTCCGCGGTCGAGACGCCGAAGCGCGATGCGCCGACGATGACGATTTTCATGTGCTCCTCCTTATCTCCAGGTGGCCGGTGACAGCGCGGCGATCACGGCCAGGAATTCCAGGCGCCCCAGGAACATGGCGGCCGTCAGCACCATCTTGAGGTGCGGCGCCAGGTCGGGACCGGTCACGCCCGACGACAGCCCCACCGTGGACAGCGCCGAGACGATGTCGAAGAGGGACCCCAGCGGCGCCTTGCCCGACATCAGGAAGACGACCCAGGCGACCAGCGCCGTGAGGCCGTAGCAGGCCACCACCGCGACGAGCGAGATGATGCGGTCTGACTTCACAGGCTGCCCCTCCTCCTTCAGGTGCGTCACGGCGCGCGGCGGGGTGCGCAGGCGCATGAGCGTCAGGCCCACCATCCGCGCGACGCTGATCGCGCGGTCGATCTTGATCCCGCCCGCCGTGGAGCCGACGCCGCCGCCCACGATCATCGCGGTCAGCAGCAGCGCCACGACGCCCGGAACGTCCGTCACCACGTCGACCGAGAACCCGGCCGTCGTGAGCGCGCTGGTGAAATTCAGCAGGACGTCGGCCAGCGCGCTCAAGGGCAGTTCGCCCCCGATGAAGAACAGCGCTGTGACCACGACGAGGCCGGTCACGAGCCCGCCCAGCACGCCGCGCGCGTTGGTGCCGAGGATCGCTTCCTTCAGCCCCTTGCGCCGCCACAGGACGTAGAACATCAGCGTGACGCTCGTGGACAGGCACACCAGCATCGTCACCACCTGCGCGAGCCGCCCGTAGCTTGCCAGGCTGTCGGGGCGCGGGGTGAAGCCGCCGGTGGAAACGGCCGTGAGCCCGATCGCCACCGCCTCCCACCAGCTCGGCATCAGGGGCAGGAGCACGACGACGGCAAGGACCGACAGCACGCCGTAGACGATCATCAACTGTCGCGCCTGCTCACCGGTGGAACTCAGCAGGTCGCGTTTCTCGATGCCGACCTGGCCCATCGCCTGCGCGGTGGCGCCCGGGCCGATGATGAGGGCGACGCCGGCCACGGCGATGGCGAAACCGCCCGACCATTGCAGCCAACTGCGAAGAAGGTGCCCGGCGAAGGGCCAGTCCATCGTGCCGGTCGCGACGGTCAGGCCGGTCGAGGTGATGGCCGAAACCGACTCGAACACCGCGTCCCAGCCGTTGAACCCGAGCACCATGAAAGCGGGGACCGGCAGGACCGAGGCGATGGCGAAGAGGCCCACGAGCGTCACGACCGCCTCGATCTTGCGCAGGTCGTCGGGCACCCAGCGGCGCATCGCGATGACACCCATGCCCGCGGACAGCACGCCGGGAACGGCAAGCACCACGAAGAGCTCCCAGGCGCGGGCGACGAGCGCTGCGAGCGCGGGCACGCCGGTCAGGACCGCGAGCACCAGCCCATAGGAGGCCAGCGCTCGCAGTATCCGGTCGGGGCGGGCCCGCCACACGACACTGGCCTGACCGCGGTCAGATGCCATTGGCTTACGTCGGTTTCCGGCAGAACATGACCGGCCAACGTCCCGCGAGGCGGCGGGGTTCCGCCGCCTGCCGTGACAACCCACAAAAAAGGGGCCGCCCGAAGGCGACCCCTGGCTCCGACAAAGGAGTCTTTCTTACACTTCGTCCCAGGATTCCATGTTCTCGAGTTCTTCCTGGGTATGGTCGGTGGTCACTTCGATCGCACCCATGCCTTCGCCGGTCTGCTCGATCTGCAGATCATCGAAGGGGAGCGCGACGGGCTTCTCACCGATGCCGAGGAAACCGCCGACGTCGACGATCACCTTGTCGATCTCGCCGCTGTCGTCGAGGACGAGCGTCGAGACGTCACCGATGTTGTCGCCTTCCGAACCGATGACGGTCTGACCTTCGAGCTCATCGGCCGTCAGTTGGGCCATCTGCTCGTTGGTCATCGGGCCGGTGCCTTCGGTCTCCTGAGCGCCGGCATCCGCCATCTGCTCGTCCTGCGAGCCGTCTTCCGACATGTCGTTCTGCGCGGTCTGCTGTTCGTCGGCATTGTCGTTCATGCCGTCTTCATTCGCAGCCATCTGCTCGTCTTCGGCATCTTCGTTCATGCCGTCTTCGTTCGAAGCAGTCTGTTCGTCCTGCGCATCTTCGCTCTTGCCGTCTTCATTTGCGGCGCTCTGCAGGGATTCACCGTCTTCTTTCTTCATGCCGTCTTCGTTCGACGCCATGTCACGGTCCTGCTCGTCGCCGGCCGCTTGCGGCTCGTCTTTCGGCGCCAGGTTGGCCGCCTGATCGGCATCTTCAGACGTCATCACCTGGTTGCCTTCGGCTTCGGCCTGCGTGCGGTTGAACTCTTCCGAGTCCTCCAGCTTGGAGCGATCACCCGTGTAGACGATGTAGAATTCGTTGTCGGCGTCCGCATCCGCGTCACGCACGAAACGAAGGTCTTCCATCTGGGTTTCGATTTCCTTCTCGTCCACGCCGAGGAAGCCACCGGCATCCAGCGTGATCGACTTGATCTCGCCTTCGCGGGTCAGAACCACGCTACCGACATCGCCGACCTGTTCCCAGTTGTCCGGGACTTCGGCCATCTCGGCGCTGATGCCTTCGGCTTCTTCCTCGGTGGTGGGAACATAGACGGTGTGGCCGGTGAGGTCCGCGGCGCGGATCGTCAGGCCATCCTTCTGGGTTTCAGCATTCGCGGCCTGCTGCATCTGCTTGTCGCCGGACTGCTTGTTCTGGTCCTCGGCGCTGGCCTGCTGCTTCTGCATGTCGGCGGCGGATTTCTGACCGCTCTGCTCGGCAGAGGCCTGGTCGAACTCCTCGCTCTCTTCGAGCGTCACCTTGTCGCCGGTGTAGACGACGTAGATCTCGTTGCCGTCCGAGTCCTTCTTGAACTCGACCGACGCGGTCTTCAGACCGACGCGGTCCTTGTCGCTCGAAATCTCGTCATTGGGCGAGAAGACGACGGTGGCGATTTCGCCGCCATTGCCGACGAACACGTCTTCGACGGACCCGATCTCGGTCCAGCTGTCGGGAACCTCGGAAACTTCCATGCCCGCGACGTCCTGGCCTTCGCCTTCGCCCGGCATGTAGACCTTCGCGCCCATCATGTTGCTGGCGCGGAATTCCTGATCGCCGACGCTGACCTGCATCGAGGCCTCGTTGGTGTTGGCGGCGTGCTGCTCGGCGTGGAGCGGCATGGCCGTCAACGCGGCGATTGCGGTGGTTGTGAGAATACGTTTCATCATGGTCAATCCTTTCGACCTTGTTCCTGTGGGGTCGGGACGTGATTGCGTCCGGCGACCTTCTCCCACCAAACAAGGACCCCCCGGCGACTCGTTCCATTGATTATTTTTCGGTGGCTGGCGGAACTTCCCGGCACCGCCCGCGTTTCGGGCGCCCGGCGGCGATGGACGCCCCCAAAGGGCCTTCCGGCCTGTCTTTGCAGGTCTCCCGGCGGTCCCGGTCACTATGTCCGTGCGCGGACGCAGGTGAACCCCCGGGGGCCAAAATGGGTCCACGCGATATTTTTGCCGCAAGCGGAAACCACCGGCGCCCGGGTCACGTTCGGGCTGAAGACTTCGTGAGGTGCAACAGGTTCCCGCGCCGCGCAGACGCGTCCGCTCCCTGGCCTCCAAATGTCCGACATTTCAAGAGGAGTGAGCGGTTTGGAAAACGCACAATTCGACCTGAGCTGGATCGACTACGCCATTGTCGCAGTCTATTTCATGGGGATCATCGCCCACGGCATCTATGTCTCGAAAAAGATGAAGGGCGGCTCCGAGAGCTACTTTCTCGCCGGACGATCCCTGCCCTGGTACCTCATCGGCTTCTCGCTCTTCGCTTCGAACATGTCGGGCTCGAGCTTCGTCGGGCTGATGGGCGGCGCCTACGGCAACGGGGTTTCGATCTTCAACTACGAATGGACCGCCTCGCTGGTCCTGATCCTGTTCGCGATCTTCATCCTGCCATCTTTTCTGCGGGCGAAGATCTCGACCGTTCCGATGTTTCTGGAGGAACGCTACGACGTCCGGTCCCGCCGGGCGTTTTCACTGTTCACCATCCTCGCGATCATGTTCATCGACACCGCCGGCGCGCTCTATGCCGGCGGGCTCGTGATCTCGAGCGTGACGGGCTACCTCAACCTCTGGACGGCCGTGGCCGTACTGGCGCTGGTGGCCGGGATCTACACCATCCTCGGCGGGCTCTCGGCCGTGGTCGTCACGGACACCGTGCAGGCCATTCTCCTGATCGTGGCCGCCGCCGCCCTGTTCTGGCTGGGCCTGAACGAGATCGGCGGCTGGCAGCAGCTCTTCGTCGACATTCCCGAGAGGAAACAGCACCTCTTCCTTGCGGCCGATGACGATTTCCTTCCTTGGACGGGCCTCTGGGGCGTCATATTGCTCGGGTTCTACTACTGGACCATCAACCAGTTCGTCGTGCAGCGCACGCTGGGCGCCAAGGACCTCAAGGAAGGCCAGGTCGGCGCGCTCTTCGCGGGCTTCCTGAAACTGCCCAACATCTTCCTGATGGTCCTGCCGGGCCTCATCGCGCTCAAGCTCTACCCCGACCTGTCGACCCCGGACCTCGCGTTTCCGACGCTCGCCTTCGAGCTCATGCCGATCGGCGTGCGCGGGCTGATCATGGCCGCGCTCATCGCCGCGATCATGTCGTCGCTCGACTCCGCGCTCAACTCGGCCGCGACGCTCGTGGTGAAGGATTTCATCGAGCCGATCTGGAAGGTCAAGGAGAAGCGCCAGGTGTGGCTGGGCCGGGTCGTGACCGGGATCGTGATGGTGTTCGGCGCGGTCTACGCCCCCTCGATCTCCAGCTTCGAGAGCCTGTTTTCCTACTTTCAGTCGTCGCTGTCCTACATCATTCCCACCATCGTGGTGGTGTACATCCTGGGCCTGTTCGTGCCGTGGCTGAACGGAACGGGGGCGTTCTGGGCCATCGTGGTCGGGCTCGTCGTCGGCATCCCGCTCTTCATCCTGAAGGAAGTGACGAGCGTTTGGGCCGATTGGGGCCTGCCGGAAATCCACTACACGGTCATGTCCTCGATCATGATGTTCATCGGCATCGTGGTGCACTTCGGCCTTTCGGCCCTGACCCGGCAGGACACGGACGAGGACACGCGGAACCTGGTCTGGTCGCGAGAGGAATCGGCCAAGGTCTTCACCAAGTGGGAGAAGCCGCTCTGGAAGGACCGCACCCTCTGGGCCGGGTTCCTCACGGTCGCCACGGTGGGCTTCGTGATCTGGTTCGCCTGACCGGATGGAAGAGCTCGCGCGCATCACCGCGACCGTGGACGCGACGGTCTCTGGCTGGCCCGACTGGATCGGGCCGGTCATCGCGCTTGGCCTGACGCTGGCCCTGTCGCTCGTCCTCCACGCGGCGCTGTTCTGGGCGATGCGGCATTTCTCGCGCACCGACAGCGGTCTGCTGGGCTCGATGGTGCGCAGGGCACGGCGGCCCACGCGGCTGGCCTTCGTGCTGGCGGGGCTCGCCATCGTCGTGCCGCGCCTCGACCTGCCCTACCGCTGGCAGGGCTGGCTCGGCCACCTGTTCCTGATCCTGTCGATCGTGCTCATCGGCTGGACCGCCATCCTGCTCACCCGGCATTTCAGCGACCGCGCCATCCGCAAGCACCGGATGGATACCGACGACAACCTCGCGGCGCGCAAGTTCGTCACGCAGGTCCGGGTGCTGCGCCGCGCCGCGATCATCCTGCTGGTGATCGTGACCGCCGCGTCGGTGCTCCTGACATTCGACGCGGTGCAGGAATACGGGGTCAGCCTCTTCGCCTCGGCGGGTGCCGCCGGCCTGATCCTCGGCCTTGCTGCCCGTCCCGTTCTGGCCAACCTCATCGCCGGCATCCAGATCGCCATCACGCAGCCCATCCGGCTGGAAGACGTGGTGATCGTCGACGGCGAATGGGGCTGGATCGAGGACATCTACGCGACCTACGTGGTCGTGCGCATCTGGGACTGGCGGCGCATGGTCGTGCCGCTGAGTTACTTCATCGAACAGCCGTTCCAGAACTGGACGCGGGAGAGCGCGTCGATCATCGGGTCGGTGTTCTGGTATCTCGACTACACCGTCCCCGTCCAAGAGGTGCGCGCCAAGCTCGAGGAGATCATCCGCGACTCGCCGCACTGGGACGGGAAGGTGGTGAACCTGCAGGTCACCGACACCGACAAGGACACCATCGCGCTGCGCGGGCTGATGAGCGCACGCACCTCTCCGCAGGCCTGGGACCTGCGCTGCGAGATCCGCGAAAAGATCGTCGCGTGGCTCCAGGAAACATACCCCGAGGCGCTGCCGCGCCTGCGCGGTGAGCTGGCGATGACGACAGGGGATGGGCCATGAGCACGCCGAACCGCGATCTGGTGCTCCTGGGCGGCGCGCATGTCCACCTGCCCGACCACCTCCGCCAGATCGCGCGGCGGGGCTGGCGCGTCACGCATGTCCACGACCGGGACCCGGCGCGCCGGGACCGGCTGTGCACCGATCTTGCCGCCACGCCGGTGGAGAAGCTGGACGCGCTCGCGGACCTCGGCGTGGCAGGCGCGGTCGTGTGCAGCGAAACCACCCACCATGACCGGGACGTCCCGGCGGCGCTTTCCGCAGGACTCCCCATCTTCTCGGAAAAGCCCCTTGCGGGCAGCGGGGTCGCCGCGCGCGCCATCGCGGCGCAGGCCCGGGACGCGGGGCTCTTGCTTCAGACCGGGTATTTCTTCCGCACGATTCCGGCGTTGCAAACGGTCCGCGACTGGATCGCGCAGGGGCGCGTCGGCGCCGTCTCGTCCGCCCGGATGCGCTTCGCCCATGACGGCGGTTACGCGGACTGGCTCGACCTCGACGGCTGGATGACCGACCCGGCGCTGGCCCGCTACGGCGGGTTCGTCGACGAGGCGGTGCACGCGCTGGACGCGTTGCAGTGGATGCTGGGCCCCGTCGCCGGGGGCCACGCCGTCACCGGCAACGCGCTTGGATGGCCCGTGGACGATCACGGCACGGCCGTCCTGCGCTTCCGCTCCGGGGCCACCGGCGTGGTCGAGGCCGGGTGGACGGACAGCCGGATGCGGCTCGAACTCGACATCGTGGGCGAAACGGGCGCCATCGTCCTGCACGACGGCGCGCTCACCCTCACGCCTCGCGGTGCGGAGTGGCCGGACGAGCGTCTGGCGCTGGACCCGCTCGATGCGGGCACCGGCATCCTGCCCTTCTTGGGCGCCCTCGAGGGGCGCGACGCCCCGGCGCTCGTCCCGCCCGACGAGGCCGCCTCGATCAACGCGCTTCTCGATGAAATGGGCCTGCGCCTCGCCCCCCAAGACACGGACAGACCGAAAGGACCCGGAACATGGACTATGGACTGAAGAACAAGACCGCGCTCATCACCGGAGGCGCCTCGGGCATCGGCAAGGCCACCGCCGGAATGCTGCTGGACGAAGGCGCGCAGGTGATCCTCGTCGACCTCAAGGGCGACGAGGTGAGCCGGGCCGCCGACGAGCTGGGCCGGGGCGCCAAGGCGCTCCAGGCCGACCTGCGCGACCCGGACCAGGTCAAGGGCCTGTTCGCCACGACGGAAGAGCGGTTCACGATGCCCGACATCGTGGTCTGCGCGGCGGGTGTGACGGGGGCCAAGGGCCACCCTCTCGAGATGAGCGAAGCGGACTGGCAGGAGGCCTGGCAGACCGATTTCATGTCCGTGGTGCGCACCCTGCGCGCCTTCGTCCCACCGATGGAGAAACGCGGCTGGGGCCGGGTCGTGATCCTGTGTTCGGAAAACGCCGTGCAGCCCTATTCGGACGAAGTGGTCTACAACGTCGCGAAGGCGGGGCTTCTGAATTTCGCCAAGGGGCTGAGCGGCGAGGCCGCGAAGAACGGCGTGCTGGTGAACTGCGTCTCGCCCGCCTTCATCGAGACGCCCATGACCGACGGCATGATGGACAAGAAGGCAAAGGCCGAGGACACCAGCCGTGAAGACGCGGTGCGCGATTTTCTCGAGACGGAGCGGCCCTTCATCGCGCTCGACCGGCGCGGCAAGGCCGAAGAGGTCGCCGCCACGATCGCCTTCCTGTGCTCCGAACAGGCGAGCTTCGTGGTGGGGGCGAACTACCGCGTCGATGGCGGCTCGGTCGCATCCATCGCGACGTGAGGCGGACCGGCGGGCAAGGCTGCACCCTGCCCGCCCCCTGTTTCAGCTCCCGACGATCATGCCACCGTTGGGGTGGAGCGTCTGGCCGGTGAAGTAGCTGCCGTCCTCGCAGGCAAGAAACAGGTAGCTCGTCGCGACTTCCCAGGGTTGCCCGGGTCGGCCCATCGGGGCATGGGACCCGAAATCCTCCACCATTTCGTCGGACATGCTGCCCGGGATGAACGGTGTCCAGATCGGACCCGGCGCCACCGCGTTCACCCGGATCTTGCGGTCCAGGAGCTGCGTGGCGATGGAGCGCGAGAAGGCCGAGACCGCGCCGCGCGTCGCGGTATAGTCGACGAGCTTGTCGTTGCCCTTGAAGGCGTTGACGCTGGCCGTGTTCACGATCGCCGCGCCGTCGGGCATGTGGTCGAGCGCGGCCTGGGTCACGAAGAAGTAGCCCATCACGTTGCTGTCGAAGGTCCGGCGCAACTGCTCTTCGGAGATGTCGCGAAGGTCGAAATCCACGAATTGCTGCGCGGCGTTGTTCACCAGCACGTCGATGCGCCCGAAATGCTCGGCGATCTCGTTCACGGCGCCGAAGGCCGCGTCATGGTCGCCGACATCCGCCTTCACGAGGTGGCATTTGCCCCCCTCTTCCTCGACGATGCGCCGGGTGTCTTCGGCATCGCGGTCCTCGTCCAGGTAGACGATGCCGATGTCCGCCCCTTCGCGTGCGAAGAGCGCGACGACGGCGCGGCCGATGCCGCTGTCCCCGCCAGTGACGAGGGCCACCTTGCCTTCGAGCCTTCCGCTGCCCGGGTAGCGCGGGCGCCAATCGGGGGCGGGTGTCATTTCGTGTTCGGCGGCCGGCATGCTGTCCTGATGCTGCGGCGGGATTTTCGCGTGTTTTGTCATGGGGTCCTCCATTGGGGGTCTTCTTCCCAACGTGTGCCCCCGCGCCCCGCGTTCCGCCCGCCGGGCCGGGTGAGCGCACACTCGCCGGAACCCGGACCGCACGGGGCGGGTTGGGATGTCGTGCAGCACGAAACGCCAGCAAGACCCATCGGCCCGGCAAGGTCGACAGGCGCGTCATGGCCGACGGTCATGATCGCGGCGGTGTTGTGCGTGCTCGTGGCGGCCGCCATCGCGCGCCCGACGTTTGCGCAGGACGGGTCGCGGTTCTGGTATGAAACCGAGGCGCTGAACCCGGGTCTGCCGGAAGGCGACGCCTCCCGCCTCGACCGTTCGACACCTCGCCTGACGCTGCGCGGCTTCATCAACGCGACCGAGCGCGGGGATTACGACGCGGCGGCCCATTACCTCAACCTGGCGCGCCTGGCCCCGGAGAACCACGCGGCCTCCGGCCCTGCCGCCGCGAACAGGCTGGCCTCGATCATGGCGCGGCAGGTCTGGATCGACTGGTCTTCGATCCCCGCCCGCCCCGACGCGATGATCGAGATGGCGGGCGGCTCCAACAGCCGCGCGGGAGAACCGCGCCGCAACCTGCCGCTCGCCACGCTGCAGACCGGCGGCAAGGCCTATGACCTTCGGCTCGCGCGCTACAAGCCGCCCGAGGGGCCGGCGGTCTGGCTCTTCACCCCGCAGACGGTCGACAACATCGCGCCGCTCTACGACGCTTTCGGCCCCCGGCGCTACGAGCGGGCGATCCCCGATGTGCTCAAACGCGAGCTTGCCGGGTTGTGGCTGTGGGAATGGCTGGCGCTGCCGCTCATCGCGCTCATTGTCCTGGCGCTCGGGTGGGGCGTGCAGAAGGTGGTCCACTGGCTCAGCACGAAGGCGCCGCGCAATTGGCTCAGGAACGGGTTGGACCGCAGCCGCCTGCCGCTCGCGCTTCTGGTCATGGCCGGGACGACGCAGGCGATCCTGGCCTGGGTGCTGTCCTTTTCCGGCCCCGTCCAGGCCATCGTCAAACCGACCCTCACCATCGTCATGGTCTGGGCCGTGGGCATGACGGCGCTGCGCATCCTCGATGCCATCCTGCACAAGATCACGCTGCGCTTCGTGGGCGACATCGACGACAAGCGCGGCTTCGACGAGCGAAACTTCTACACCTCGATCTATGCCCTGCGCCGCCTGATCGTGCTCGTCACCGTCGGGATCGCCGCGATCATCGTGCTCGCAAGGCTCAACCTTTTCGACAGCATCGGCATGACGCTCCTGGCCTCGGCCGGCGTGCTCACCGTGATCCTCGGCATCGCGGGCCAGGCGGTGCTGGGCAACATCATCGCTTCGCTCCAGATCGCCTTCGCCAAACCCGTGCGGATCGGGGACGCCGTCTACTTCGAGGGTGAATGGTCCTACGTGGAGGCCATCTTCTACACCTTCCTGAGGCTGCGGACCTGGGACAAGCGGCGCATCGTCGTGCCGGTCACCTACTTCATTTCCAAGCCGTTCGAGAACTGGTCCGTCACCGAGGCCCGCATGATGCGCGTCATCGACCTCTGGCTCGACCCCTGCGCGGACGTGGATCTGCTGCGCCGGTCGTTCCAGAAGATGCTCGAGGACGACCCGGACATCACCGACACCGAGAACGCCTATGTCTATGCCACCGATCACAGCCCGGACGGGTTCAAGATCAGCTTCTACGCCATGATGCCCGACCCCTCGACGGGTTGGACCGCGCAGAGCCGCCTGCGCGAGAAGCTCATGGCCTGCGTGCGCGACGAGCATCCGGAATGGATCGCGCGCGAACGCGTGCTGGACGTGGGCGACGGCGACCGTCGGGCGGGCACCCGTGCCGCCGGTGCGGGCTGAAGGCGCCGAGCAGGAAAGGAGACCGCATGCCCGACAGCACATCCTCCCGTCTCACCGCAGCGATGCAGGTCGTGGAGCTGCGCTGGCTGCTCTACCTCGCCGGGATCATCTGCATTTTCTGGGGTCTCGCGGAGTTGGCCGACGAGGTGGTCGAGGGCGAAACCCGCACGCTCGACCGCGACATCCTTCTGGCCCTGCGCACGCCCGGCGACCTTTCCGATCCCATCGGTCCCGGGTGGCTCGAAGAGATGGGGCGCGACCTGACCGCCCTTGGCGGCACGGTGGTGCTCACGTTGTCGACGCTGCTCGTCTCGGCGTACTTCCTGATGCGCCACAAGATCAGTTCGACCCTGTTCCTGCTCGCCGCCGTGGGCGGCGGAATCGCCTTGTCGAGCGTGGCCAAGACCCTGTTCGACCGCCCCCGGCCCGAGCTGGTCCCGCATGGCTCGATCGTGCACACGGCGAGCTTTCCTTCGGGCCATTCGATGATGGCCGCGGTCGCCTATCTCTCGCTCGGGGTGCTGGTGGCGCGGGTGCAGCCCAGGCGCCGGCTCAAGATCTTCATCCTCTCCACGGCAGTCGTGCTGGCGCTCCTCGTCGGGATCAGCCGTGTCTACCTCGGCGTCCACTGGCCGACCGACGTGTTCGCCGGGTGGCTCGCCGGCGCGGGCTGGGCGGCGGTGTGTTTCGGCCTGGCGCAGGTGCTGGCGCGGCGCGGCCACGTGGAGCCCGAGAACTGCGACCCGCCCGACGATCCGTGAGCCGCCCGGTCGGTTTCCGGCAAGGAACAATCGCAGGCGGGGTTGGTTGGGATTGAAGCAAAGGAAATTCGGACATGGTCTACACTCTCCCCAACCGCCCGCAGCTGCTGGTCATCGGCGCTGGCGTCGCGGGCGGCATGGTGGCGCAGCGCGCTGCCGCAGCCGGCCTGAACGTCACGATCCTCTGCGACGGGCCCGTCGTGAAGCGCGAAGACCTTGTCCACCGGTTCCGCGCCTCGGACCCGCAGACCATGATGTCCCCCTACCCGCCGGTCCCGCACGCGCCGCAGCCCCAGGTCGCGCGCACCGACGATTACCTCATCCAGAAGGGGCCCGTCCCGTATGCCCAGCAATACATCCGCGCCGTGGGCGGCACGACGTGGCACTGGGCGGCGGCGGCGTGGCGCTACCTGCCCAACGACATGAAACTCAAGTCGCGCTACGGCGTCGGCCGCGACTGGCCGCTGGACTACTGGGACATCGAGCCGTGGTACGCGCAGGCGGAAGAGGAGATGGGCGTCGCCGGACCCGAGGATGCCCCGTTCGACGCGCCGCGATCGGCCCCCTACCCGATGCCCGCGGCGCCGTTGTCCTACATGGATCAGGTCTTCCACGAAAAGCTCACGGCGCTGGGTTACGACCACATCAGCGCCCCCCAGGCGCGCAACAACCAGCAGGTCTACGACGACCGTCCACCGTGCTGCGGCAATGCCAACTGCATGCCGATCTGCCCGATCGGTGCGCAGTATTCCGGCAACATCGCGGTGGAGAAGGCGCAGGCGGCCGGCGCGGAGCTCGTCACAAATGCCGTGGTTCACCATCTCGAGGTGGGCGAGGACGGCGAGATCATCGCCGCGCGCTACCTCACGCCGAGCCGGGAGGAGATCCGGGTCGAAGCCGACCGCTTCGTGCTGGCCTCCGGGGGCATCGAGGGGCCGAAGATCCTACTCATGTCGACGCAGGAGAACGCGCCGGACGGTGTCGCCAATTCATCGGACATGGTCGGGCGCAACCTCATGGACCATCCCGGAACCTCCTCCACGTTCGACAGCGAGATGCCCCTGTGGCCCGGACGCGGTCCCAACGTGATCTCGGCGATCACCAACCTGCGCGACGGCGATTTCCGCAGCGAATACGCGGCGCGCAAGCTCATGATCCTCAACATGAACCCGGTCGAGGGGATCGCGAAGGCGGCCATCGACGAAGGGCTGTCCGGGGACGCCCTGCGCGAGGCCGTACGCCACCGCACGGCGCGGCGCCAGGTCATCACCGCGTTCCACGAACAGCTTCCCGATCCCGCGAACCGCATCCTTCCGTCGACCGAGGGCAAGACCGACCTCCTGGGCCTGCCGCGCCCCGAGATACATTACGACGTCGGCGAATACGTGGCCCGGTCCGCCGAGGACACGCGCAAACGGACCGAACGCATCGCCCAGAGCCTGGGCGCGGCCCCCGGAAGCGTGGAGCACAGCGAGGATTGGCTGCCCAACAACCACATCACGGGCGCCACGATCATGGGCGACGACCCGCGCGACAGCGTGGTCGACGCCGATTGCCGGGCGCATGACCATCCCAATCTCTGGATCAGCTCGTCTTCGACCTTTCCGTCGGTCTCCAGCGTCAATGTCACGCTCACCATCGCCGCGCTGGCGCTCCGGCTGGGCGAGCACATCGCATCGGAGGCGCGTCCATGATCCGCACACTCGCCCTCCTCGCCTTCGCCGCGATGCCGATAAGCGCGCCGGCGCAATCCGCGGACATCCTGCTCAACTGCTCGAGCTGCCACGCGGTCGGTCCCGATCGTCCGGTCGCGGGCGCCGCGTTCCCCGACCTGAACGGCCAGCCGATCCGTTACCTCGAACGTCAGCTCGAGGCCTTCCAGGTGGGCGACCGCCGTCACCGCCAGATGGAATTGACCGCCACGGCGCTGGGCGACGGCACCGGCGCGATGGCGCGCCTCTATTCCGGCGCGCCGCTTCCCGACCTCACGCGCCGGATGGACGGCGCGACGCCGGCGCTCGTCACCGATGGCGACTGGGACCGCGGACTTCCGCCCTGCGCGAGCTGCCATTCGCTTTCCCCCGACGATGACCGGGCCCGCACGGCGCCGCGGCTTCACGGACAGCCCGAGGGGTACCTCGCCGCGCAGCTCGAGGCCTATGCCGACGGCAACCGCACCTCGGACCCGATGGGACGCATGCGCGCCTTCGCGGCACGGCTGGACGCCGGCGAGATCGCCGAGCTGTCCCGGTATTATGCGGCCTGGCAAATTTCGGAGGCCGATGATGACTGAGACCCCGATGTTCACCCGTCGCCTATTCCTGGCAGGCGCCTCCGCCGCCGCCCTGCTGCCCGGCGCCGCGCTGGCCCAGTCCTCGGCTCCGACCAGTGTCGAGTTCGCGGCGGCCTGCCGCGCCCTGTCGGGCTTCGACGCCATACCCGCGGCCTTGGTCACGGGCGCTGCGAAGGTGTTCGCCGACCCGGATCGTACCGCGCTCATCGAAGGCAACGCCTCGGACGAAATGAAGAAGAGCCTGCTCAAGACGCTCTATACCGGCATGCATGCCCCCGAGGAGGGTGAGCCCGAACGCTTCGCCTATCCGGAAGCGCTCATGTATGCCTGTGTCGAAGACAGCCTGAACGTGCCGAGCTTTTGCGGCGGCCTGCCCGGTTACTGGGCGGAGAAGCCTGCCGATGCCTGACATTCTTCGCCGTGCGACCGATGCACACCCCGTCCCCCGAAAGGCAACGCCATGAACGGGAGTGACGAGCGCCCGCCCGGAATCCGGGAAAGCCAGGATGAACCGGAAACCGTTCACGCGGACGCGGAAGAGGAATCCGTCACGCAGGCCACGCGCCTGTCGGCCCGCCTGATCTACGAAGTCATCCGGCGCGACGGGGACGAGGAATTGTCCCGCCCCGCCATGTCGCTTGTCTGGTCGGGGCTCGCCGCCGGCATGTTCATCAGCCTCTCCGTGATCTCGCAGGCCGCGCTTCGCGCCCGGCTTCCGGATGCCGACTGGGCGCTCCTGGTCGACAGCCTCGGCTACTCGGTGGGTTTCCTGATCGTGATCCTGGGCCGCATGCAACTCTTCACCGAGAACACGATCACGACCGTCCTGCCGGTCATATCGCGCCGGTCGATGTGGTGCCTCAGGCGTACGGCCCGCCTGTGGGCCATCGTGCTGACCGTCAACATCGTCGGGGCGCTGATCGCCTCGGGGTTCCTGACCATTGAGGGGGTGGTGCCCCCCGGGCTCTACCAGAGCCTGATCGAGGTCTCCCGGCACGCCGTCGAGGGCGATGCCTGGGCCAATTTCATCCGTTCGATGCCGGCCGGCGTGCTGGTTGCGGCCATCGTCTGGATCATGCCGTCGGCCAACGGAAACTCGTTCTTCGTGATCCTCACCCTGACCTGGGTCATGGCCGCCGGGGGCTTCGCCCATATCGTGGCGGGCACGGTCGAGTTCGGGCTGCTGTTCTGGCATGGCGAGACCGAACTGGGCCAGGGCCTTGTCCGGTTCATGCTGCCCGTGCTGGCCGGCAACGTGACCGGCGGCACGGCTGTCTTCGCGCTGATGGCCTGGGGCCAGGTCCGGCGCGAGGTCAAGCAGGGCGACGACGTCTGAGACCCCGCGCCGCCCGCGCATGCGGGCACGCGGGGCCTGTGGGTGTCACCACAACAGCGACTGCTTGCCGCCCAGCTTGGAATGCGACAGGGGACGGAACTCTTCGACGAAGGCCTCGATCTCCGGGGCGTCGAACACCGACAGGTAGGCCACGGACCAGGCCAGTTCGAAGCTCTTCACCTCGTCCTCGCCGTTGAAGAGCGTCTGCTCTTCTCCCGCGCGGTCGGTCACGAGCGTTTCGTCTTCGAAGGCCGCGGGGATGAAGGACGCGACGCGTTTGATCGCCCCGTCGCATTGCGCGAACAGGTCGTAGCCGTCGTTGTCCAGCAACTTGGCGCCCACGACCAGCGGGGCGACGGCGTGCAGCTGGTAGTGCATGGCACGCGGACCGCGGTCCATTTCAAGCGGCAGCGCCCCCGCATCGTCTGCCTGGCAGGCGACGGTCAGGAGCGAGTAGGCGCCCCAGGAACGCAGGAGATCATCCTGCGCGGACTCGCCCGCGGCGACGGCCGCGAAGCCCGCCCAGGCCCGCAGGTTGTTCCGGCTGGCCTTCGGCGGCGCTTCCCCGTCGAACCAGTTCATCGTGTGCGTCATGCGGGCCACGAGCCAGTCCTCGATCCGCCCGCGCACGTCGGGATCCGGCTCGACCACCTGCTTGGCCTGCCAGTAGGCCATCGCGAGGCCGCCGATACGGGACGGGACCGAGAGGTTGGCATTCATGCTGCCCAATTCGGACAACGCGTCCGCCTTGGCCCACGTGTCGAGCGCGGCGACGACGCAGCGCGCCTCGGCTTCGGCCTCGGCACCATCGCCCTTGAGGGCCGCGTTGGCATGGGAGGTCAGCTCGACGATGAAATCATCCACCGGGTCGAGCGCTTCGTTCACTTCGGCATTCGATGCTTCGTCGATGTCCGAGCGGTCCTCGCTGTCATCGGTGTAGCGGCTGCCGTAGGACAGCGAGACCACCGGTTCGGTCACGGCGAAACAGGCCTCGCCTCCGGATTGGTCCGTCTGGGCCTGTGCGCCCGCGGCGCCGAGCGCGATCGCGGCGACGGCGGCGGACATGAGGGGTGCGCGTTTCATTCTGTCGTCCTTTCGTTGGTCAGGAGGTCAACGCGGCTGCGCGCCGTGGTGTTTCCGGCCTCGGCCGCGCGTTCGAGCCACTGGCGTGACTGTTCGGTGTCGGTCTCCACCCCGATGCCATAGGCATAGGCCTCGGACAGCAGCATCATCGCCTCGTCCTGCCCCTGCTCCGCGCTTGCGGTCAGAAGCTCGGCATAGCGTTCGGCGCCGTCCTGCCCCTGCTCGTCCAGGATGATCTTGGCGAGTTCGAGCTGGGCGGTCGGATTGCCCTTCTCGGCGGCCGTCGTGTAGAGTCCGCGTACGTCGACGCGCTCTTCGACCTCGGCCTTGAGTTCGGGCTCGGCGAAGCTCAGGAGCCTGAGCGCCGAGGGGATGTCCTCGATCGTCGCCTGCCCGAGATAGGCGGTCCAGAGTTCGGTCGCCTCGGACACGGGGATGTCGGCCTGCCCGTCCTTGCGCATCGAAAGAAGCTTTCGGTAGGCGAGCGGGTAGTCGAGCGCGGCGGCCTCGCGGTAGAGTTCGCGCGCGGCCTCCTCGGCGCCGTCGTAGAGATCGGCATGCTCGAGCAGCGCATCGCCCACGGCGACCATCTCCCAGTCGACGCCAGCGGCGGTCACGCGCGCCACGTCGAGCCAGTGGCGCGCCGCTTCGGGGCGGTCCAGCGCGGTCATGGCATTGACCATCCGCACCGCGTCCCCGCCGTCGCAGGGAATGACCGCGCCGATGCGAGCGACGTAATCGTCGATCCGCTCCGGGTCGTCGAGATGAGGGAGCGCGAAGATCAGCGCCCGGGCATCCCCGTTGCGCTCGATATCCGGCCCGAAGGTTTCCCACGCCGTGGAGGCATCCATCGCGGGATCGACCTCGAGGAGCAGCTCGATCGCCGCCCCGTTGCCCGTATGGGCTGCCTCGGTGGCGAGGCGCAGGATCTGGTCGCGCTCCACGTCGCGGGTTTCGGGATCGGCGTAGAACTTGGCCAGGTCGACCCGGGCCCCTTCTTCGCCTGCCTCGACCGCGCGTTCCAGCCAGCGCCGGGCCGCACCACGATCGCCCTGCCTCATCGCGGCGCGGCCGCGCGCGGCATTCACGGGCTCGCCGTTCTCCGCCGACATCGCGATCAGGTCGGAAAGGCCGTCCTCGGCCCCCTCGCCCAATTGTTCCAGCAGGTTGGCGAGCGACCGGCTGCGTTCGCTCAGGGCCTGCGACTGGAGCTGGGCCGTGACGACGAGGGTGTCGGTCGGGGCCCCGCCGCCCTCCGCGGCCAGTGCCTCGGACGTGATGGTCATGTCGCCCGAAAAGGCCTCGGCCTCGTACCAGATCTGCGCCTTGTCCGGCTCCGGCGCCTGGGGTGCCCGGCAGTGATAGATGTTCTGAAGCCCCTGCATGAATTCGGTGTGCCCGTTCTCGCGCACCATCGCGCGCAGCGACGAGGTCAGGGCCGCGACGGCCTCGGGCGTGTCGACGTAGCGCAGGTCCATGCGCGCCTTCTGCAGACGCGCCAGCGATTGCTGGGGGTCGATCTCGAGCGCGCGCTTCGTGAGTGCCTGGGCCCGGGCCTCGCCCGCCCAGCGCCCGTCGCGCTCGAGCACCGCATCGCTGAGCCGCGCGAAGGCCCATGCGGGCGGGTCGGGTTGTTCGATGATCTCGCCGAGGCGTGCGATCCGCCGCGCAAGGTCTTCGGCAGACCCGTCGCTCTCCTCGCGCGCGATGGAAGCGAGGCGCGTATAGGCCGTCATGTCGCCGTAACCTGCGGCCTCCTCGTAGAGATCCTTGGCCCTGGCAATGTCCCTGTCGGCGAGCGCGCCGCGTTGCAGGACCTGGGCCAGTTCCGTGATGGCGTAGGGCAGATGCCCCGCGGCGGCCTGGCGCAGGTGGTCCATGAGCACATCGTTGTCCTTGTCGATGACCTCGGCCCGCATGTGGTACTGGGCCACTTCCCAGGCGGCATTGTAGTCGCCGAGGCTGGCCGAGAAGCGGTACCAACGTTCGGCAAGCTCGTGGTCGGTTTCGACCACCTCGCCGCTGGCATAGGACGACGCGATCTGGTTGATCCGGTCGCAAACCAGCGGGTCCGCATCACCGATCTTGGCGCCGAAGGCCATCGTGACGGCGACGTCCGGCTCGATGGTCCAGTCGGGCACATCGACGCCCGCGGCGGACATGGCCGCGAGTTCGATGATCGCGTTGGGGTTGCCCTCGTAGGCCGCCGACCGCAGGAGCGACAGGGCGGCGTCCTCGTCCTTCTCGACACCCGCGCGCCCCTCGGAGAGGAGCGCGGCCGCGGTCGTCTTGACCGACCCCGACCCCATTGGGGCCGCGTCGACCAGCGCCTGCCCGACACCTTCTTCGCGGATCTGGTCGGTGCGACCGGCCTCCGTCAGCAACGAAAGCCGGTCGCGCAACCGATCCGCTTCCCCGTAGGAGTCCGACCGCTCCGCCAGAAGCTCCTGGGCCCGCTCGATCGTGTCGAACCAGGCCTCGGCATCCATGCCCCGCAGAAGCCGCATGTCGCGGCGCACGAGAGCATCGGAGCGCTCGCCCAGCGTATCACCCTTCCAGTCCTGCCACCGCGCCCGGACCTCGTGGCCCGGGGGACGCGGCTTGCACAGGTCCTGCGCCGTCATTTCTGGCGGCGTGAATGTCACGTCGATGGGACCCGCCAGCGCGGGTGCGCCCGCCGTGAAGGCGAGGCAGGCCGCGATGGGAGCTGTCAGTCTTGGAGCGATCATGGATGCCTCCGGTCGGGGGTGGCGGTTCAGTCGGAATAGGTGCTCGTCGCGGCGACCAGCTCCGCCTCTTCCCCGTCGCCTTTCACGACGAGAGAGGAGCCGGTGCCACGTTCGAGCGTGATCGGATCGAGACTGGCGAGCGTCTCGCCGTCCTGACGCAGCTCGAAGGTGAGCGTGAGCGGCGCCTTCAGGGCGACGCCGTCATGCGCGCCGGGTGCAACGTCGGACAGGGCCGCCGTCTCGGCCTCGACCGCGTAGACGTCGTAGGCTTCGAGATCGCCCAGGTTGTAGACCAGGAGGTCCGCCTGCGCGGGAGAATCCTCGACGGCGTCCTCGATCAGGACCGGCTCGCCCTCGTCCGAGATCACGGTGTAATGGGTGTTGGCCCCGACCTCGAACTCGGTGTCGGTTTCGCCGATATCGAGATCGACGGTGCCCGGCGCGACTTCGACATAGGGGGTGAAGCCCGCGTCGTTCGTCTCGACGTTGGTGCCGTCGATCATCGCGCTGCCGGCCTCGGCGTCGAGGACGCGCAGGAACGAGGCGTCGGGCGAGCTCGGCTCGGGGTAAAGGCCGTCGTCCTGCGACAGGGCCGGGGTGGCGGCGATGCAGGTGCCGAGAAGCAGAATGCTGAAGCGTTTCATGTGGACGTATCCTCCGTTTTGCAGATGGAAAGGGTCGCGTTTTCCGTCGCCGGACGATCCAGCGACACGTCGACCCGGGTGAAATCTGGGCGCCAGGCAGGCGCGGCGTATTGGTAGAACCAGCGCGTGGGCGCGTAGCGCACCGGGCGATGGATCGGGGTGCGCGCGGTCACGCCGTCGGCCGTCGACAGGTGGATGACGGCTTCGCGCCCGTTGGGCGACCCGGTGTCGACCTTCACGAAGCTCTCGCGCGTGAGCAGGCCGTCGGGCAGCTTCGCGGAAAGTTCGGTCGAACTCGGCACTTCGGTGTCGAGCGGCGTGCAATCGGCCGCGACCGGCGCGTAGAGTTCGCGCAGGGGCATGTCGCCGAATTCGCCCAGGTTGTTGTAGATCGGGTTTTCCCAGATCAGGACGGCCGGCGGATTCTCCTGGAAATCCTCCGACAGCAGGTAGGACGTGATGCCGCCGAACTGGTTGCCGCCGGTCTTGGAGTAGTTGGCGACGGCGAGGCCGCTTTCCTGCGACAGGAAGCCTTCGAAGTGGAAGCTTTCCTCGGCGGACATCGAAGTCCCGGCCAGAGCGATTGGCGGACCCGAGGACTCGGACGCGAAGATGTCCCCACCGGCATCCGGTGCGCTGGTCTGCGTGGTCTCGAACCCCTTCACCTGGGCGGCGGGCACGGTTTCGCGGCAGTATTCCTGGATGATGTCGCGGGGCCGTGAATCGATCGTCACCGGGTCCGTCGCGCGGGTTTCGTACTCTCCCTTCTCGAGGTCATCATAGGCCGGCAGTTCCGCGATCGTGTCACGCACCGCGCGGGCCACCGATTGCGCGCCCTCCGGGGTCCAGTGGAAATCGGTGCGAAGGAACGGCGCGCCCTCGGCACCGCGCATCGCGCGCGTCGTGTCGATCACCGTGACGCCCGCATCGGCCATCTTCGTGAGGAAGGCGTCATAGGCGACCTCGGCGATCTCCATGTCGAAACCGTAGGAGCCCACGCTTTCGGGCACCCGGTCCGGCATGGCGAGGCTTTTCGTCGGGACCGGCACGTAGATCAGCTCGGTCCCCTTCTCGCGCAGCGCCGCGGCGATCTTGCCGATCATACCGGCCGCGTCGTCGGACAGCGGCTGGTTCATGCGGAAGTCGAGCGTGAGGCGGAAGAACGTGCCGTCCTTGCCCTCGACCATCTGGGGCGAGGCTTCATCCAGGTTGCCGCAACCGAAGTTCGACGGCGCGGCGACGAGCGGTCCCGCGGCGAGCGCGACGACGGCGCCGGCCGCGAGCGGAGCGAGGCGTTTCATTGGGGGCTCTCCTTTCCGGTATCGGTTGCCCGGGCATCGATCTCGAGCTGGGCGAGCAGCGTGCGGGCGGCGGCACTGGTGCCGAGATCGCCCTCGTCACGCGCGGTCTTGAGCAGGGCGCGCAGCGTCTCTGGGTCGCGCTCCGCCTCGCCCGACATCATGGCCTCGACGAGGTTCATGGCGGCTTCCGGGTCACCGCTGCCGGCACGCTCCATGAGGATGCGCCGCACCTCTTGCGGTTTACGCCCGAAGGGCTCGCCGCTGGCGTAGAAGTCCGCCAGTGCATCGACGGCGCGTTCGCTGCCTTGAAGGGCCAGGTTGCGCATCGCGTTCTCGAGGTGGTCGAGCCGGCCTTCGGAGAACGGCACGTCCGGGTCGCGCAGCAGTTTGACCAGTTCGTAGACGGCGTATTCGCGGCCCGTCAGCGCCGACGACGCGAAGTAGAGCGCCGCGGCCGACCGCACGTCCGGGTCCCCCAGTTCGAGCAGCCGTTCGCCGTATTGAAACGCCGCGTTCCCGTCGCCCGCATCCGCGAGGCGCCGCATCTCTTCGAACGAGACGTATTGCTCGGCCAGCATACGGCGGCGGATGTCGCGCAACTCCTGCGTCGGCAGGTCGCGCGTTTCGGTCACGCGGTTGTCGATCGCCTGCACGCGCGTGACGCGCGGTTCCGGCTCCGGCGTGTCCACGTGGAGCCCGTCCGGGGTCGCGATGGACAGGACAAGCGGGAGGGTGAGTGCGAGGTTAACCATGGATTTCCTCCTCGACGGTCATTTCGGGCTGGCCGAGGTAGCGCACCGGGTATTCCCAGAGCACCGTGTCCACGTCGGCCGCGTTGCGTGCGGGGTCCTCGAGGTAATCGAGCATCGGGACCAGGGGGCCGCGCCCCTCGAGCGCGAGGTTGAGAACGTCGCGTCCGAGCGCGAGCTTGAGCGCCGGGGCGAAGCTCCAGCTCTTGTTCGCGCTGTAGGACGTGCCGACCAAAACGAGGTCGGGCTCCCCGCCCCCGTCGCCGGCGAAAATGCCCTCCTCGGCCGTGCCGGCCTTCTCGGCCACGTAAGGCGTGACGCGTTCGGGGCCGAGACCCAGGCGCGGCGCCAGGCTTTCGGACGTCACGAAGGAGACGAGGTCGCCCACGAATTCCTCCGGGTCGCGCTTGCGGCGGATGAACTCGGTGTCGCCGGTCTCGACATGGTCGGAGGCCGCGATCCTCTCGGCCACCCGCGCCGCGCCACGCGGCGTCCAGTGGGTGTCGGTGGTCAGGTACATGGGCGAGGCGTCGCGCCCTTCGGCCAGCGCCGGGCGCGTGTCGACCGCGGGAACGCCGCTGTCGGCAAGCGCCGCACGGAACCTGCGGTACTGCGCCTCCATCGCCGCGCCCGCGCCCTCGGGCGCCTTGTCGCGGTAGATGTCGGCCTTGGCCGGGATCGGCACCACGACGAGCCGCGTGTCCTGCTCCGCGAGCGCTTCGGACACCGCGGCGATCTGGTCCACCGCGGCGGCGAGCGTCGGTTCGCCGGCGGGGCTCATCTCCTCGTCGCTGAACAGCCAGGCCTGCGTGCCCGGGGTCACGCCCTCGCGCCCCTCGTTCAGCAGCAGGTAGCGTCCGGCCCCGATGAAGGAGACCGCCGTGTCGCGGTGCGGCAGCGCGGCGCTGTAGAGCCCGGCCACCTCGCTCGCCGCTTCGCCGGAGATGATGTCGCCATCCACCTCGTCCCAGAGCGGATCCTCGGTGAAGATGTCCACGTTCACGAAGATCGCGTAGCCCATGAAGAGGACCGGAAGCGCGTATCTCAGCATGTAAAGTAGGGTCTGCATCGGCGCCTCAGAACTGGAAGTAGAGGAAGGGTGAAAAGCTCTGCTCGGCGAGCTTGAGCAGCGTGAGCGCGGCCACGGCCCCGACGAGCACCGTCGGCACCACCGCCGTCATCACGCCCAGCGGCGCGCCCGCGGCGGGCATGAGCCGGGTGCGCGTGAGCCGCATGAGCCAGGGTTCGGCCACCACCACGGCGAAGGCGATCGCGAGGAAGGCGATGCTTTCGCCGGTCAGCGCGAGCGCCGCGTCCGGGGCCATCGCCGTGCCGTTGAGGCCCAGCATGCCGCCGTAGACGGCCACCGCCTGCCCCAGGTCCGGCGCGCGGAAGACCACCCAGCCCAGCAGGACGAGGATCAGCGTACGGATCAGCGCCGCCGGGCTGCGCGAACGGTCGAGGCCGGTCGCACGCTCCAGCGCCATCCAGCCGCCATGCCAGGCGCCCCAGACCACGAAGGTCCAGGCCGCGCCATGCCACAGGCCGCCCAACACCATGACGGTCATCAGGTTGACGTAGGTCCGGCGCGAACCGCGGCGATTGCCGCCCAGCGGGATGTAGAGATAGTCGCGCAGCCAGACCGACAGCGAGATGTGCCAGCGCTTCCAGAACTCGGTGATCGAGCGGGAGATGTAGGGCGTGTCGAAGTTCTCGATGAACCGGAAGCCCAGCATCTGGCCCAGCCCGATCGCCATGTCGGAATACCCCGAGAAATCGAAGTAGAGCTGCACCATGTAGGCCACCGCGCCCAGCCAGGCGAGCGTGAGCGACGGATCGGAGCTCGCGAAGGCAAGGTCGGCCAGGGGGGCGACGGCATCGGCCAGAAGCACCTTCTTGGCGAGCCCGATGAAGAACCGGAAGAGCCCGTTGGTGAACTTCTCCATCGAATGGGTGCGGTGCTGGAACTGCCCCGCCAGGTCCTTGTAGCGCAGGATCGGCCCCGCGATGAGCTGCGGGAAGAGCGCGATGAAAGCCGCGAAGTCGACCAGCCGCACGTCCTCGGGCGCGTCGCCGCGGTAGGTGTCGATCAGGTAGCTGACCGACTGGAAGACGTAGAACGAGATGCCGATGGGCAGCAGGATCTGCCAGTGGATGCCCATCGCCTCGGGCGTCGTGCCGACGAGTTCCGCGAAGCTTCCGACGAAGAAGTTGAAATACTTGAACACCCCCAGCACGCCCAGGCAGCCGATGACGCCGACCGCCATCCAGCGTTTCGCGCTCTCGCGCGCCGGGGCATGGCGAATCCGGCGGCCGAGGACATAGGTCCAGATGGTCGTGCCGATCAGGAGCGCCAGGAAGTCCACGCGCCACCAGGCATAGAAGGCATAGGAGCCTGCCAGCAGCGTGACGGATTTGAAGCGCCACGGGGTCAGGTAGTAGAGCGCCATGAAGCCCGGCAGGAACAGGAAGAGGAAGGTTTCGGAGGAAAAGACCATCAGAGTGCCTCCCCTTCGCCGCAGGACGCGAAGGCGCGCGCGGCGGCATCCTTGCGCAGGCTCTCGGACACGCGGGCCGACACGCGGTCAACCACGATGTCCGGGCGCGTGCCGCCCCGGGCGGCTTCGAGATAGGTGGGTGTCACCTGGTCGAGATCACCCGCCAGGAGGCGCGGCATCTGGTCGGAAAGGTCATTGCGCGCGAGCCGCACGGTGGCGAGGTCGGTGCCGCGCACACCCATGCGGTTGCCGGCGAACACGTTCGACAGGACAAGCGCCGTGCTGTCGGGCGCCTGCCCCCGGATCGCGAGGCCCGCGCCGCGATTGCGCGCGATCGTGTTGTCGTCGAGGATGACCGTCCCGGCCATGTCGAGCGCGATCCCGCCACCGATGTTGTCTTCCACGGAATTTCGCGTGATCCGCACGCACCCCGCCCCCTCGGCCACGGTGAGCGCGGTGCCCTCGAAGCCGGTCATGGCGTTGTCCGCAAGCGTGACCCGCTCGGAACTGTCGTCGAGCCGCAGGGCCTTGCCGCCCCCGGCGTCGAACGTGTTGGCGGTCACTTCGCCTCCGCGCAGGCCCGAGACATGGAGCGCGTGCGCCCCCCGGGTCGCGGAGAAGACGTTGCCGGTGAGCTGGGCGTCGGAGCCGTCCACGATCTTCAGCGCGGTGCCACGAAACGCCTCGAACATGTTGTCGGAGACGACCACGTCGTCGAGCCGGCTCAGCGTGACGGACCGCAGGTCGGTGAACGCGTTGCCCGTCAGGGGCTTGGCCGAGCCCTTGCCCAAAAGCCCCTGCGCGCCGACGAAGACGCCGCCGGTGAATTCGGAACCGCCATAGCCCAGACCCGCCAGCGTGCTGTTCGTGATCGACAGGCTGCTCTGCCCGACGCCGGCGAAGAAGGGCCGGAATCCGGGAATGCCGTCATATTGGGCGCCCTCGGCGCGCAACGTCGCGTCCTCCACGGTGATGCGGCCCAGCGCCACGACGAAGGCCCCGCGCGCACGGTCGAGCGCGAGCGTCGGCCCGCCCGATATGTCGAGCTGCGCACCGGGCAGCACGACGAGCGGCTGCGTCAGGCGAAAGCTGTCGCCGTCACGCGTCAGCGCATCGCCCAACTCGCGGTCCGCCGCGGCGTCGGCCAGCTCGGCAAGGGTCGCCTGCCCGGATTGCAGGTAGAGCGCTTCGCCGGGACCGGACTCGACCAGGTCGGTCACGTCCGCGTTGACGCTCGTCGCGAGTTGCATGAGCGCCAGGCGAAGCGAGGACCGGGACACGGAGATGCCGTCCGCGGTCTGCTGCGCCCAGAGCGGAGCGCCTGCGAGCAGCGCGAAGCAGATCGCCAGCCGTCTGAGGTTACGCAACAGCATGGGGGCCTTTCTGGAACTCATAGGTCGCGCCGCCGCCGCGCCCGTCGAGATCGCCGGCCAGGTCGACGGCGACGACGGTCAGGGGCTTGTCGCTGGTGTTGTGGACGCGGGCGCTGTGCTCGGGGTCCACCGCCAGGTGTTCGCCGGTGCCGTGGCGCCGGGGGCCGGTGCCGTTGGTGACCTGGCCCTCGCCGCCGGCGATGGTCAGAACGACGCCACCCTCGGAGCCCGCCGAGACGATCATGCTCTCGCCCTTGGCCAGCGTTTCCTCGCGCACCGCGGCGCTCGCGACGCGCGGCGGCAGGGAGGCATGCGTGAACACCTCGGCGCGGTGATTGCGCTTGAGCTCGCTCACCGCCTCTTTCACCATCTGCGCGTTCTCGTGGTTGGTGACGAGAAGCGCATCGGGCGTGTCCACCACGATCACTCCTTCCATGCCGACCACGGCGACGAGCTTCTCGCCCGCGCGGATCAGGCTGTCATGGGTGTCGAGCGTGACCACGGTCCCGCTCTCGACGTTGCCGTCGCCGGTCTTCTCGCCCATCGAATGGATCGCGGGCCAGGCGCCGACGTCGCTCCATTCGACATCGGCCGGGCGCACGGTCACGCGCGAGCTGTGTTCGAAGATCAGACGTTCGGTGGGTTCGTCGCGCGCGTCCGAGAACGGTCCTTCGGCCAGAAGCGGCCCCCAGTCGGTCTCTTCGCATTGGTCGAGCGCCGTCTCGACGGCGGCCAGCGTGTCGGGCTCGAGCCGGGCGAATTCCTCGATCAGCACATCGGCGCGCATCATCGAGATGCCGGACGCCCAGAACGTTTGGCCCTCTTCTACCAGCCGCGTGGCCTCGTCCAGCTCGGGTTTCTCGATGAAGCTGTGCACCTCGTGCAGCGCCTCGTGCCCCTCGACGGGGGCCCCGGCCGAGATGTAGCCGAAGCCGGTCTCGGGATGGCGCGGCACGATACCGAAGAGCACGATGTGCCCTTCCTCGGCCGCCGGGGCCATCTCGCGCACGACGCCGTTGAGGTCGCCGTCGATGATGTGATCGGAGGGGAGCACCAGCACCAGCGCGCCGGGATCGCTCCTGGCGAGCGTCAGCGCGGCGGCGAGCACGGCGGGACCGGTGTTGCGGCCCACGGGCTCCCCGATGAAATCGGCGCGGCTGCCGATGTCGGCCAGTTGATCGAACAGGATCTCGCGCTCCGACGCGCTCGCCACGATGAGCGGCGTGGAAAAGCCCTCGGCGCGGTGACGCAGGACCGTTTCCTGCAGGAAGCTGCGGCTGCCGTCACCGTTGATCGGCTGGAACTGCTTCGGCTGGCGGACACGGGACAGCGGCCAGAGCCGCGTGCCCATCCCGCCGGAGAGGATGACGGGGACGATGTTTTTATGGGTCATGGGAGTGGCTTTCTTGATCAATTGAACAGGGAGTCGAGTTGCGCGACGCCGTCTTCGACGCGGCGCAGGGCCGGGGCGAAGGGGTCGTGGGAGACAGACAGGCGCGCGACGCGCCCGGCGCTGCCTTCGGGAAGCGCGGCGTCGGGCACGAAAGTCAGGGTGGCGTAGTCGTCCGGGGCACCGCCCGACGGAATGTGCACGCCCTCGGCGAGCGAGGCGGTGAACGTCGTCCCGTCCGACAGCTCGGCGGTGACGCCGCCGGCGCGCTCGATCTCGTAGATCATGGCGCGCGGAATCTCGGCCTCCATGACGAGGCCCGCATCCCCCGCAGAGACGGCGACGACCGCGTCACCGGAGAGGACGGTATCGCCCTGCGTCGCGTTGATCGGGCGGGCCGTGCAGTCGCACGGCATCGCGATGGTCAGGGTCTCGCCGTCCGACGTGTCGATGGCGTAGAGCACGTCGCCCTCGGCCGCCTCGAGATCGACGAAGGAGATCTGCCCGTCCGCCGTGGCGCGCAGGGTCTGGCCCGCCGGGACCACCCGCGCGGGCGTCGTGATCTGCGTTGTGAAGACGCGCCGGTCGACCAGGTAGGCCGCCGTCGCCACCAGGATCGCGGCGAGGAGCAGGATCACCAGCGTGCCGAACAGACGGCGCAGCCGGGCGCCGAAGCCCGGGCGCGCATCGGCCGGATGGCGGGCGCCGCTGCCCCGGTTCAGGTCCGCGCTGCGGATCAGCGCACCGGAGGAGGTGATGTCGCCGGAAATGTAGTCGTTCAGGATCTGGCGCAGCTGTGCGTAGTGATCCCCGGTGGGCTGGGTGAACACCAGTTCGAACCCGTTGTCGCGGTTGCGCGAGATGCGGGCGGCGGCCGCGAGCACGATCTGGAACCCGGGGAACTCGAAGACCAGCTGCACGACGCGCTCGGTGCCGTCCATCGCCGGGTCGACGAGGCCCGAGACCTCGGCCTCGACCAGCGAGATGCCATCACCGGAATAGCGGCGACCGTCGATCACCGCGCTGAACGGGATGTCGAGCAGCGGGTATTCGTTGCCCTGGCGGTGCGGGGCGGGCTGATCCTGGCCGCCGTGATACGGATCGGTGGGAGAGGTCATCTCGGGTTTCCCTTTCCAGTGTTATCTGAGGAGTCCGGTGAGGAACGTTGCGGCAAGTGCGAGCCAACCGAACGCCAGCACCTGCATCGCGGTGGAGGAGGCATTGCGCAGCCGCGCACCGACGGGCAGCCGGGTCCGGCCGGCCGATCCGCCCTGGCGGGTCCATTTCTGGCGGTCGAGGCGGAAAAGCGCGTAGCTCTTCACCGATGCCCCGGCGATCTGGCCGAAATAGAGCAGGAACGGATAGCTGATCGGGAAGAAACCGGGCCGGAAGAGCGACAGCGCGGCGCAGTAGACGTAGCGCGTGAACATCACCCAGGCGAGGTAGGCGGGCAGCACCAGCGGCGTCGCGAAGATGGCCGTGATGAGCACCGCGATGGGGCCCAGGAGCGTCGTGAAGATCGACACGCGCTGATCGAGGATCGACCACCAGGTGAAGGCCCCGATGCGCGACGGCCCCAGCGCCAGCGCCCGGCCGTTCGTGCGCAGCATGTTGCCGAACCACCGTTTCATGAGCGCGATCGCGCTTTCGAAGAACCCGGGTTTGGGCTGACTCTCCATGCTCAGGGAATGGACGTCCGGCAGGTAGGTCATCCGGTAGCCGCGGCTCAGGAGCCAGAACCACGTCGACTTGTCGTCGCCGGTGAGGAACCGGATATTGCCGAGCCGCCAATGGTCGATCTGGTCGGCCTGCACCTGCCGCACGAAGCTGGGATCGGTGGCAAGATCGGCGCGGAATACGGACATCCGCCCGGTGAGCGTCAGCACGCGCCCGCCCAGCGCCATCGAGGACATCATCATCTGGCGCTGCTGAAAGCGCAGGTGGAACCATTCGCGGAACGTCGGGTCATCCGGAATCTCGACGCGTTCGTCGGTGGTCAGCGCGCCGACCTTCGGGTCGGTGAAGAACGGGGCGGAGCGGGCCACGATGTCGACCGGCACGCAGCTGTCGCCATCGACGAATACCAGCACGTCGCGCGGCGTCGGGGCCTCACGCTGCAGAAGGCGCAGGGAGCGTGCAATGGCGTCGCGCTTGCCCGAGCCGGGGATCTGGTCGATCACCAGCTTCACCCCGGGCATGCGCGGTTCGTTCGCCGCGTACAGGTCCCGGATCAGGCGCAGGTCCGCCCCGTCCACGACGGAGGCGACGATGGTCGCCCCGCCCTCGGACGCGGCGGCCGCGTCGAAGATGGACTGGTAGACCCGCCGCGTGACGGCCGGCTCGATCTTGTAGGAGGTCACCATGAAATAGCCGTGCGCGGGCACGGCCCGGCGGTCGTAGGCCGCCTGGGCCGCGCGCTTCTGGCGGGGGTAGCGCGCGTGGATATAGAACAGCGCGCGGGTGAAATTCACCAGCCCCCAGCCGTAGCGCCACGTCCCGATCACGCCGAGCGTCAGGATCGCGCCTTCGGCCCCCGTGAAGTTGCCGTCGTAGACGGACAGGGCAATGGCGGCGCAGGCCGCGATGTATAACAGGTGACCGAGCATCGTGGGGTTACCAGCAGATGCCCTGGTAGCCGTCGCCGGACACGAGGCCCGGGTCGATCCGGGTGAGGTCCACCACGCGCTTGCGATCGGCTGCTTCGCGGATGCGCGTCGCCACGCCCGGATAGGCGTTGCCGACCACGATCACGTCGGACGAGTCGATCAGCGCGTCGATGTCGGTCTCCATCCGCGCGCTCAGGTCGGGCACGACGTCGTTGCCGCGTCCGGCCGCGTCCGGGTCCATCTCGAAGGCTTCCGACACGTAGGGGTCGTAGACCTGAACCTGCTGGCCCCGCTCGATCAGCCGGGCGGCAAGATCGGCCAGCGGGCTTTCACGCAGGTCGTCGGTGCCCGACTTGAAGCTCACGCCGATCATGCCGACTGCCTTGGTCGACGCGGCGTCGACCATGTCCTCGGCACGCCCGATCTGGGCGGTATTGCCGTCGAGTACTGCGTCGAGGAGAGGGGTCGGCACGTCCTTGGAGCGCGCGACGTGGCGCAGGGCGCGCACATCCTTGGGCAGGCAGGAACCGCCGAAGGCGAAGCCCGGGCGCAGGAAGGCGGGCGACATCGCGACCTTGTCGTCGGAACACAGGATGCGCATGACCGCCTGACCGTCGAGCCCGTTGGCCTTTGCGATGTTGCCGATCTCGTTGGCGAAGCTGATCTTCATCGCGCGCCACGAATTGGACGTGTATTTCACCATCTCGGCGGTGCGCAGATCGACCTTGTTCATCTCGCAGGGCAGATCGGCGTTGAGGTCGGTCAGGAACGCCTCGGTGGTCTCGTCGAGCGCGCCGAAGACGATCAGGCCGGGGTTGGCGTAATCCTCGATCGCCGTGCTTTCGCGCAGGAACTCCGGAAAGTAGCCGACACCGAAATCGCGACCGGCGCGTTTGCCCGAAGCCGCCTCGATGGTCGGGATGCAGACTTCTTCCATCGTGCCCGGCACGATGGTCGAGCGCATGATGACGGAATGGAAGTCCGACTTGCCGGCGAGCGCGCGGCCGATGGCTTCGCAGACCGAAACGACGTGGCCGAGCCCGACCGAACCGTCCGGATCCGAAGGCGTGCCGACGCAGACGACACTCGCTTGCGTGTCACGGATCGCGGCATCCGTGTCCGTCGTGGCGGTGAGCTTGCCGCTCCCCACCGTGTCGGAGACGAGGGCATCGAGCCCCTTCTCGACGATCGGCGCGCGGCCCGCGTTGAGCGTGTCGACCTTGTTGGGGTCGATGTCGACCGCGATCACATCGTGTCCGTCCCGTGCGAGGCAGGCCGCGGAGACGACCCCCACGTAACCGATCCCGAAAACGCTAATCCGTGCCATCCTTGATCCTTTTGCGCCCGTTCCGGGCGTCGCTTGAGTCCTGCAATGCGCAGCCGGGGCCGCGCCGTTCGCTACAGATGTAGACAAGCAGGACGCCAAGTATCAGTCGGGACCATGTCGGGGTTTGGTCGGGGTTTCGCGCAACCGGTTCATGGCAACCCTCACCCTCGGTGGGGCAATGCCCCACAAGGGGCTCAGAACAGCCAGCCGCGGGCGCAGGCGACGCGCACCAATTCGGGCCGCGTCTCGATCGCGAGCTTCTTCATGGCGCGTCCGCGGTGCGTGTCGACGGTCTTGATGCTGAGGTTCAGGCGCGCCGCGATCTCGCGGTTGGAATAGCCCATCGCCACGAGGCGCAAAGTGGTCTCTTCACGCTCGGACAGCACGCACCCCGCACCGGGGGCCATGTCGATGTCGCGCATTTCGCGCACGAAGGACTTGTGGACGAAGGTGCCGCCGTCGCGCACGACGCGGATCGCGCGCAGGAACGAGGTCGCCGTCATCGTCTTGGGCAGGAACGCGCGAAAGCCGTTTTCCAGGCAGTAGCGCGCCAGCTCGGTCGTGGGGCGCGAGGCATAGGCGACGAGCGCCACGCCGGGCAGGCTGCGGCGCAGGTCGGCAACGAGAGAGGACAGGGTTTCCGTCAGGAGCGGATCGAGGATGACGAGGTCGGGCCGGGCATCGGCGATCTGCGTCGCGGCGACGGGCACGACTTCGGACACGTCGCCAGGGGCGAGTGCCAGCGCGTCGGTCAGCAACGCGGCGAGCGAAGAGACCAGAACGGGGTTCTCGTCGGCAATGACGATATGGACCGGATCAGCCACCGCAGGTCACGCGAGCCAGGCCTGTCCTTCCGCGTAGTCGTAGACGGCCCCCCGCCCGGACAGGCCGAGCTTGTTCATGGCACGATACCTGTAGGTCTCGACCGTCTTGGGGCTGATCGACAACATGCGCGCGATCTCTTTCGCGGTCCGCCCGCGGGCCACCTGCAAGAGGATTTCGCGTTCCCGGTCCGACAGGCCGTCGTCAGCGCCGATGTCGCGGGCGTGAGAAAAGAAGGCGACGCCCGCCTGCCCGAAGACACCGTCGATGTAGACGCCACCCGCCACGATGGATTCCAGCGCCTGGATGACTACCGACAATTCCTCGCCCCGGGAAATGACGCCGGAGAAGTCGGCCTCGAGGCAGGCGCGGGCGGTCGCCGAGGCGTCGGACGGGAGGTAGGCGACGCTGTCGTGGTCGCCGAACATGGCGAGATGCGCTTCGCGCAGCGCGCCGGGGGACTGGCTGGTCTGCGTCGGGTCCGAGACCACCACGCTGGGTGAAAAGCTCGAGATTTCCAGCGTCGGCTTTGCCGAGGGCGTCGCCCAGCCCATGCACGTGCAGTCCCCGAGACGAGAGACTTCGCGGGCCATCATTCCGCAGAGAATTTCGTTATCATCGACGAAAAGTATTCGTTCGGCGTTCGAGGCGGATGAGTGGTCGCGCATGCATCGTTCCTTGGATCTGAGACTGAGTGGCGTCGCTATACCAATGAGCGTACCGGTTCATTGTTCCCCATGCGGACGCCCCTGTTCCGGCCACTCGGCAGGATTTTTCCGAGCAAGCCGGCAAGGGACTGTTTTGAAACGAAAAAGTTCGACCCGAGGAGCAGGCACCCCTCGGGTCTCATTACGTCAGCGGTATGGGAGCGGCCGGCTCCCCGGCCATCGGGGCATGCGATGCACCTGCATCACCCGCCCCGAATGCGCCTATTTGAACGCCTCGGGCAGCCACAGGGCGACGGCCGGCACGAGGCCGATCAGCACCATGATCAGGATCTCGAGCGTGATGAACGGCAGCGCGGCGCGGTAGATCTGCGTGATGCGCACCCCGGCCGGCGCGACGCCCTTCATCACGAAGAGCAGCAGTCCGAAGGGAGGCGTGAGTAGGCTGATCTCCATCGCGATCAGCATCATGACCATGAGCCAGGTCGGGTTCATGCCCAGCGACTCGCCCAGCGGCAGGAAGAAGGGCAGCGTCAGGAGGATCATGCTGATCTGGTCCATGAAACAGCCCAGGAACAGCAGGAGCAGCATCATCATCAGCATCGCGGTGAGCTGGCTCATCTCCATGCTCTGGATCGCGCCCAGAACGCCCGCGGTGGCCCCGGAGATCTGGAGCACCTGCGCGAAGGTCAGCGAGCCCGCGATGATGAAGAGCAGCATGACGTTGATCTTCGCGGTCTCGCGCAGCGCCTTCCTGAGCGCCGCCCAGTTGAGCTTGCGGTAGGCCGCGCTGATCACGAGGGCCGCGATGCAGCCCAGGGCGGCGGCTTCCTCGGGGGCAGCGATGCGGAAGAAGATCGAGCCCACGACCACGGCGAAGATCAGGAACAGCGGCAGCACGTCGACGAAGAACGGACGGATGCGCGCCCAGCCGCTTTCGGTCGGCGCCTCGGTGGGCGGGGCGAGGTCCGGGTTGATCTTGCAGCGGATCACCACGTAGCCCACGAAGCTCGCCGCCATCAGGATGCCGGGAATGACGCCCGCCATCAGCAGGTCGGTGATCGAGCGTTCCGCGAGGCTGGCCAGCAGCACCGCGAGCGCGGAGGGCGGGATCAGCATCGCGATGCCGCCGACGGCCATGATCGGGCCCACCGCGATGGTCGGGTGGTAGCCCTTCTTGAGCATGTCGGGCAGCATCAGGTTGCCCAGCAGCGCCGTGTTCGCGATGGTCGAGCCGGACAGGGACGAGAACACCGTCCCGCCGGCGATCGACACGATCGACAGGCGGCCGGGCATGCGCGAAATCAGCTTGTCGATCGCACTGATCGACCGGAAGGCCACCCCGGTCTGGAACAGGATCTCCCCCATCAGGATGAAGAGCGCGACGGGCACGAGGGTGAATTTGGTTACCGAGAGCGTGTACTCGATCGGCATCAGCGACAGGCCGATGTGGCCGCGCATGAAGAAGAACGCGCCGGCGATGTTCGCGGCGAAGAAGGCGAAGGCCACGGGAAGGCCGAGGATCAGGAGCGCGACCGCACCGCCCAGCAGCAGCGTCAGCGCCCAGTACCATTCCATGATCATCTCACATGCCCCCGCTGAGGTCGTCGTGGTCCGCCGCGGCGTCGCCGCCCCGGGCCATCCGCGACAAGAATTCGATGCCCAGCAGCACGAAGCTCACCACGAAGACCGTGAGCAGCCACCATTCCGGCACGTTGAAGTATTTCATCTGCATCGAGCCGAAGGCATAGGCATCGCGCAGGTTGATGGTGCCGTAGAACATGAGCAGCGCGCAGATCGTGAAGCCCAGGAGGTCGAGCAACCGGTCGAGGACGCGGGCCGCCCGCGTCGACAGGGCGCTTATCACCAGGTCCACGCGCACGTGGGCGCCCAGCCTGAGCACCCAGGGCGCGGCGAGGAAGACGCCGGCGAAGAGCGCGTATTCGATGATCTCCTGCACGCCCCCGAGGTTGCCGATGCCCATGAGCCTCATGACGAGGTCGAGCGAGATCGCGAGGGCGAAGAGGCCGATCGAGACGCCGACCAGCGTGCCGACATGGTCGTAGAACCGACCCATCGCGGCGTCGAATGACTTGAACAGGTTATTCACTGGGGGCTCCCGGATGGTTGGCAGGCGGCCGGACGAAGCGGCCGCCTGCCGTGCAGCATCAGTCGTTCGCGAAGTATTCGCGCAGCTTCGGACCGGTTTCCGGGGCGATGTTGTTGACCCCTTCCCAACCGGCGTTACGCGCGGCGTTGAGCCACTGCTCGCGTTCCTCGCCGGTGAACTCGATCACCTCGAAGCCGTTCTCGACCTGCTTGGCCGCGACCTGTTCGTTCAGGGCTGCGTCGTTGGCCACCGCGTCCTCCTCGAGCGCCAGGGCGGCGTCCTCGATGAGCGTCTGCACCTCTTCGGGCAGGCCGTCCCAGACCCGCTTGTTCGCCATGATCATCAGGTCGACGTCATAGAAGCCGGGATCGACGCGGTACTTCGTCACCGTCTCCCAGCCCGGCTGGTGGCCGAGCACCGGCCAGCCGTAACCCTTGACCGTGCCGTTCTCCATCAGCGTGAAGATCTGCTGGACGTTCGTGTCCTGCGTGGTGGCGCCGAGCGACTTGAAGAAGTTCGTGTAGGTCGGCGCGGTGCGCAGGTGCAGGCCCGACAGGTCGGGCGAGTCGATGGCGGAGTCTTCGGCCAGGAACAGGTGGAACTTCGTGCCGTAGTGGTGGCGCGACAGGACCTCGAGGTTCTTTTCGTTGTGGATTTCGTTCATGTAGTCCCAGCCGCCGTTTTCACGGATCTCGGCCGGGGTCTTCTCGAGCAGCTTCCAGGCGTCGGCTTCCGGCACCACGTTCTGGTAGTACGAGCCGGTGCAGGAATTGAGGTCGTAGATGCCCTGCGCGACCTTCTGAACGACGGTCAGCTGGCTGCCGATGGCCGGCGCGCCGCCCACGTAGTTGATCGAGACGAGCCCTTCGCCCTTCTCGTTCACTTCTTCGATCATCTTCTCGAAGCGTTGGGAAAAGAACGTGCCCTGCGGAAAGCAGCTGGCGGCCTGAAGCTGGACTTCCTGGGCCTGTGCGCCCGTCGCAAGCGTGGATGCCGCGAGTGCGGCGACGATCGTCTTTTTCATGGTATCCTCCCTAAGACTATCCTTTTACCGGGGTTGGCGACCGTTGCAGCAGCGCCCCGTTTTCTCATCCGACCAACGGCTCCTCCGCTTGAGGGCCGGACCTTTTCGACGACCGTTCGTGCCGCTCCGCAGGATAGACGCGGACCCCTCGGCGCTCGGATCGCTATGTATGAATTTACATATACCCCCCACGCGGTCAATGCATTCGCACAACAATCTCCGCCGGGCGAAGCGTACGGCGCCGCGCCCCGGGTCGACCGTGGCCCGGTGGCGCCTCACCATGATAGCCTAGCCACACGCGGGCACGCCGGGAACAAAAACCTGATCCGCCCTGCCCCGCGTGCCGGCCCCGCCCTCCATCATTTTGCTTGCAACGCGGCGGCCGTCCGGCCATTATTTGAATATTCATATACTTTCGGCGCCACCACGCCGGGGAGGAGGACAGCTTGGCAGAACGGTCATTCGTTTCCGAGGTGAAGAAGCTCGACGTGCCCGCGGGAGAAGTGTTCCGCGGCGAAGGCATCCTTGCGATCACCAAGGCGCTTCTGGAATCCGGCGTCGGCTACGTCGGCGGCTACCAGGGCGCGCCGATCAGTCACTTGATGGACGTGCTGGCCGATGCCGAGGGGCTTCTCGACTCCCTGGGTGTCCGATTCGAAGCGAACGCATCGGAGGCTGCCGCGACGGCCATGCTCGCCGCCTCGGTGAGCTACCCGATCCGGGGCGCTGTGACCTACAAATCGGTGGTGGGCACCAACGTCGCGTCCGACGCGCTCGCCAACCTCGCCTCGTCGGGCGTGAAGGGCGGCGCCCTCATCATCCTGGGCGAGGATTACGGCGAAGGCTCGTCGATCCTGCAGGAGCGCAGCCATGCCTTCGCCATGAAAAGCCAGGTCTGGCTTCTCGATCCGCGCCCGAATCTGCCCTCGATGGTGCAGGCCGTCCACGATGGGTTCGAGCTTTCCGAGGCGTCGAACACGCCCGTGATGCTGGAACTGCGCATCCGGGCCTGCCACGTCACCGGGTCCTTCGTCACACGCGAAAACAAGCGGCCGCCACTCACGGTTCGCGAGGCGCTTTCGGACCCGCAGCGCGACACGTCGCGCATCGTTCTGCCCCCGGCGCTGTTCCACCACGAGCAGGAAAAGGTCCACGACCGCCTGCCGCGCGCCCGCGCTTTCATCCGCGACAAGGGGCTGAACGAGGTATTCGGGCCCGACACCGCGGACGTGGGCATCGTCTGCCAAGGCGGGATGTACAACGGGGTGATCCGTGCGCTGCAACGGCTCGGCCTTGCCTCCGTCACTGGTGAGACGGACATCCCGATCTACGTGCTCAACGTCACCTACCCGCTGCTCGACGACGAGTTCCTGGCCTTCTGCAAGGGCAAGTCGTCGGTCCTGATGGTCGAGGAAGGGCAGCCGAACTACATCGAGCAGGCGTTCTCCACCACGCTCTACAAGTCGGAAGCCAAGACGCGGCTCTACGGCAAGGAGTACCTGCCGGAAGCCGGGGAATACACGGGCGGCGTCCTGCTTGACGGCCTCACCGGTTTCATGAGGGCCCATGCCCCCGACATGCTGCGCGACGGGGACCGCGCGCCCAACGAATCGGACCCCGGAGAACTGCCCGAGGAACTGACCAAGCTCATCCCCCAGCGCCCGCCGGGGTTCTGCACCGGCTGCCCGGAGCGGCCTGTCTTCGCGGCCATGAAGCTGGTCGAGGAAGAGCTGGGCACGCACCAGATCACCGGCGACATCGGCTGCCACCTGTTCTCGACCATGCCGCCCTTCAACATCGGCGGCACCACGATGGGCTTCGGGCTGGGCCCCGCCTCCAACGGCGCGTTCGACGGCGGAGGCGAGAAACGCCCGATCTCGGTCATGGGGGACGGCGGGTTCTGGCACAACGGCCTGACCTCCTCGATCGGCAACGCGGTGTTCAACCAGTCCGAAGGCGTCGTCATGCTGGTGGACAACTACTATTCCGCCGCGACGGGTGGGCAAGACATCCTGTCGTCGCGCGCCGAGAACCCGAAACGCTCGACCAACAACTCGATCGAGGGCGCGCTGAAGGGCATCGGCGTCAAATGGGTGCGCTCGATCGACCGCACCTACGACGTGGGGCGCATGCGCGACACGTTGAAGGAGGCGCTCACGACCGAGACGACGGGGCCGAAGGTCATCGTCGCCTCTTCGGAATGCATGCTGAACCGCCAGCGGCGCGAGCGGCCGCAACGCAATGCCGCGATCAAGTCCGGCGAACGGGTCGCCGTGCCGCGCTTCGGGGTGGACGAGGCGACCTGCACCGGCGACCACGCCTGCATGCGGCTCTCCGGCTGCCCCTCGCTGGGTCTCAAGGAAACCAAGGACCCGCTGCGCGACGACCCGGTCGCCCATATCGACGAAAGCTGCGTGGGCTGCGGCAATTGCGGTGAAGTCGCCGATGCCGCGATCCTCTGCCCGTCGTTCTACCAGGTCGACGTGATCCACAATCCCGGGAAACTGGAAAACTGGTGGTCCCGGCTGACCGGCCGCATCATCGCGCGAATGCAGACCCGGCGTTCGGCCCGGCGCATCGAACTGGAGACCGCCTGATGTCCCTCGATCTCACCCAGCTCGACCCGAAACCCGCGACCGCGAACGATGGCGGCATCATCAAGATGGCGATCCTCGCGGTCGGCGGCCAGGGCGGCGGCGTCCTGACCGACTGGATCACCTCGCTCGCCGAAGCCAACGGCTATGTCGCGCAATCCACCTCGGTCCCCGGCGTGGCCCAGCGCACCGGCGCCACGATCTACTACGTCGAGATGATGCCGGATCCCGGCGTCGTTCCGATCTTCAGCCTGACCCCTGCCCCAGGCGACGTGGACATCGTCGTCGCCTCGGAGATCATGGAAGCCGGTCGCGCCGTGACGCGCGGCTTCGTCACCGACGATCGCACCCACGTGGTCGCCTCCAGCCACCGCATCTACGCGGTGTCGGAGAAGACCGTTCCGGGCGACGGCATCCTCGCGAGCGACCCGGTCGTGGAGCGCGTGAACAAGGCCGCCCGCGCCTTCACCTGCCTCGACCTGCAGGACATCGCGGTGAAACGCGCCTCGCACATCTCGGCCAGCATGTTCGGCGCGCTCGCGGGCTCCGGCGCCCTGCCTTTCGAACGGGCGTCGTTCGAGGATACGATCCGGGCCTCCGGCCGGGGCGTGGACGCAAGCCTTGCAGCCTTCGCCGACGCTTTCGACGCAAGCCAGTCCGCGCAGGAACCGGCCGAAGACACGGCCCCGGCGGATGACACGCCGAAACGGGCCCTTCACGTCCCCGCGCGCCAGAAACAGGCGTGGGACGCGCTTGCCGCCCGCCTGTCCGAGCTGCCCGAGGGAGCGCGCGAGATGGGCTTGCACGGGCTCGAAAAGGTCGTGGATTTCCAGGACACGGCCTATGGCCATGAATACCTCGATCTCCTGACCCGGACCGCCGGCGACGACACGGCGCTGGCCCGGGCCCTGGCCAAGCATCTGGCGAATGCCATGTGCTACGACGACGTGATCAAGGTGGCCGACCACAAGACCCGCGGACGGCGCGCCGAAGGCGTGCGCCGGCACATGGGGGTCACGGAGACGGACGTGATCCAGGTGACCGAGTACATGCACCCACGCGCCGAAGAGGTCATCGGCCTCATGCCCACGGGCGTCGCGCGCCGGGTCGCGGCCAGCAAGCGCGGCACGGCCCTGGTCGAGCGCATGTTCGCGAAGGGGCGTCGGTGGCGCTCGGACCGGCTCGGACCGTTCCTGTTGCTCTCCACCCTCGCCTCGCTGCGCCCCGTGCGCCGCAGGCTCTACCGCCACGCGCAGGAGATCGCGCACCGCGACGCCTGGCTCGCGCGGATCGAACGGCTAGCGAAGACCAACCCGCCGCTCGCGATCGAAACCGCCAATGCCCGGCGGCTGATCAAGGGCTATTCCGACACGTTCGAGCGCGGGCAGACCAAGTTCGACATCGTCATGACCGGCATCGACATGGTGGCCGAACGCGACGACGGGGCGGAATGGGCGCGGCGGCTGGTGACGGCGGCCACGAACGACGTCAGCGCGGAACCCGTCGAGGGCGTCGTCGCGACCATCCGTTCGTTTGCCGAGTGAGGGAGCTGGACCCCGGTGGACCGAGTGGATATGCGGGCAGCGAAAGGACGCGTCCGATGAACGATCACGATGATTTCGCGGAACATTCGCCCGTCAGGCCCTACCTCCTGGAGGATCCCGAAGGCAATGCCGTCGTGGTGCTTGAACGCATCCTGCCCTACCTGCTGAATCGCACCACGTTCCAGCTCAACCAGCTTCTCAAGGCCGACCTGAAACCGCACGGCCTGTCGATCTCGAACTGGCGGGTGCTGGCGGTCGTGGCCACGAACGAGTCTGTCACGATGAACCAGATCGCGACCTACGCCATGATCGAGCAGCCGACGGCAAGCCGCATGGTGGACCGGCTGGAGGCGGACGGGCTGATCCTGCGGCGCGATCGGGCCGAGGACCGGCGGTTCCGGTCGCTCGAACTGACCGAGAAGGGCCTCAAGGCCTATGAAGCGGTTCGCGATCTTGCCTTCGCCCACACCTCGCGCGCGCTCGACGGGTTGTCGAAGACCGAACGCGAGGTATTCACCCAGACGTTGATGCGGATCGAGGCCAACCTGTCGAAGCCCCTGCCCGAAGGCTGAGGCGGGTGCGGGGAATTTCGGTTGCCCCGCAACATATCAAAAGTCATATTTTTCCCGGGGACGGCCGCCCGCGGCGACGGCATGGCACCGTCCGGGTCGGATCGCTGCCGCGCGTACCGAACGGGACTGATTGGGGAGGTCGAGACATGAACACGCACACCGCGAAACCCGCCGCACCGCGCGACCTCGAAGCGGCGCGCGACGCGCTCGCCCGCCTTCTGGGCGATCGGTTTTCCACCGGGAGCTCGGTCCTCGACCAGCACGGCCGCGACGAAAGTTGGCACCGCCCCCAGCGCCCCGACGGCGTGTGCTTTCCCGAGACGACCGAAGAGATTTCCGAAATCTGCAAGATCTGCTTCGCCCACGAGGTGCCGATCGTGGCCTTCGGGGCCGGGTCGTCCGTCGAGGGGGCGCTGATCCCGACCTCCGGCGGTATCGTGGTTTCCACCGAGCGGATGCAGCAGCTTCTGAACGTGGACACCGCGAACTTCGACTGCACCGTTCAGCCCGGCATGCGCCGCATCGCCTTGAACGAGGCGCTGCGCGACAGCGGCCTGTTCTTTCCCGTCGATCCCGGGGCGGATGCGTCCATCGGCGGCATGACCGCGACGCGGGCGTCGGGAACGAACGCCATGCGCTACGGCACGATGGCCGACGCCGTGCGGGGGCTCGTCGTCGTGCTGGCCGACGGTCGCATCCTGCGCACCGGCACCCGGGCGCGCAAATCGGCCGCCGGTTACGACCTGACGCATCTCTTCGTGGGCTCCGAGGGCACGCTAGGCTTCGTCACGGAGATCACGCTGCGCCTCTTCCCGCTGCCCGAAGAGACAGATACGGCCATCTCGTCCTTCGACACGCTGGACGATGCGGTGAACGCCGCCGTCGCGATCCAGCAATGCGGGCTGCCGGCAGCACGGCTCGAACTGCTGGACGACGTGATGATCGACGCGGTCAACGCGTTCTCGGGGACCGATCTGCCCCTGCGCCCGCATCTCTTCATCGAATTCCACGGCTCGCGCCCCGCGAACGACCATGCCATCGAACTGGTGGGCGAGATCGTGAAGGACATGGGCGGCAGCGATTTCGAATGGGCCAGGACCCAGGAGGACCGCAACCGCCTGTGGAAGGCCCGCCACGATTGCGCCCATGCCTGCAAGAACTACCGGCGTCCGAAGCGGCTTCTGACCTGCGACGTCTGCGTGCCGCTGTCCGCGCTGGCCGAAAGCATCGCCCGCGCCCGTGCTGATGCGCGCGAGAACGGGTTCGACGCCCCCATCCTGGGCCATGTCGGCGACGGCAACTACCACATGGTGCTTCTTGTCGACCCGGATGACGCGGACGAGGTCGCCCGGGCCCAGGGCGTCGCGGATCGCCTCGTCGATCACGCGATCGAGGTGGGCGGCACGTCGACCGGGGAGCACGGCGTGGGGATCGGCAAGCGAAAGCACATGGTCCACGAGCACGGCGAGGTGGCCGTCGACCTCATGCGCGACATCAAGGGGCTTCTCGACCCGCGAAACCTGATGAACCCCGGCAAGGTCCTGCCCTGACATGGCGGCCGCGTATTCCGTTCACGACTACCGCCGGCTCGCGAAACGGCGCCTGCCGAAGATGGTCTTCGACTACCTCGAGGGCGGCGCGGAGGACGAGCGGGGGCTCACCCGCAACGAGCAGGCCTTCGACGACTGGCGTTTCCGACCCAGGCGGCTCGTCGATGTCAGCGAACGCAACCTGAAGACGACCCTGTGGGGCCGCACCCATGACCTGCCCGTCTATGTCTCGCCCACCGGCCTGAACGGCCTCCTACGTCCCGACGGGGACCGGATCCTCGCCCGTGCGGCCGCCGCTGCCAACATCCCCTTCGCGCTCTCCACGGCCTCGAACGGCTCGATCGAGGATGTGGCGCGGGCCTGCGACGGCGAGACGTGGTTCCAGCTCTACGTCATGAACCGCGAGCTGGCCGACATGCTGGTCAAACGCGCGCTGGACGCCGACTACGACGCGCTGATCCTGACCGTCGACGTGCCGGTGAACGGCTACCGCGAGCGCGACAAGCGCAACGGGTTCCAGGTTCCCCCGCGCCGCGACCTGCGCACCCTGATCGACGGGGCGCTGCACCCGGCGTGGTCGCTCGACTTCCTGCGCACGGGCGTGCCGAAACTGGCGAATTTCGAAACGATGGAGGTCACGAGCCTCGAGGCGCAGGCCGCCCTTCTCAGCCGCAAGATGGACGCGAGCTTCGACTGGGACGCCCTCGAGCGGCTGCGCGATCAGTGGCCCCGCAAACTCATCGTGAAGGGCCTGAGCCGGGTCGAGGACGTGCGCCGGTGCGAAGCGCTCGGGGTGGACGCGGTGATCCTGTCGAACCACGGCGCCCGCCAGCTCGACGCGATCGAGGCACCGATCCGGGGGCTCGAAGCCGCCGTCGCGGATGCCTCCGTCCCGGTCTTCGTCGACAGCGGCGTGAGGCGCGGCGCGGACGTGATCAAGGGGCTTTGCCTGGGCGCGCAGATGGTCGGCCTCGGCCGGGCGCTTCTCTATCCCCTCGCCGCGCGCGGCCGCCCCGGTGTCGATGACTGCATCGAGATCCTCAAGGCGGAAATGGACGGGGCGCTCGCCCTCCTGGGCGTGCCGGAAAGCAGCGGGCTGGGGCGCGACCTTCTTACCGACTGAGGGCCGACGATTGGCGATCGACCGGTGGCAGGGGCTTGGCTAACCTGACCGGGGCGCAACGCCGCGCGCGGGGACGAGGTGGAGAGCATGGCCCCCGAAGAATTCGAGGTTATCCGCAAAGCCGAGGGCTACGGACCGGCCAAAGAAGTGCAGTTTGCGCCGAACAGCCGCAGCGCGCCGCACGTGCACGACCAGGTCTCTTTCGTCTACGTGCTCGACGGCGTGTTCATACTGAACACGGCGCAGGGCGCGCCGCGCTACGGTCCGGGCGAAACCTGCCTTCTCGAGGCGAACGTCGAACACGCCGAAGAAGCGGGACCCGAGGGCGCGACCATCCGCGTCGCACGCAAGTAGGAGCCGCCTTCCGCTACCGGTGGCCGACCCAGCCCCGATCATCCGTGAATGCCCGCGCCTTGGAAATCGCGACCGGCCCGTAACCGTCCGGGAGGTCGGCAAGGGGGGCGAGCGGCCGCTCTGACGCCGCGAGCAGGATGTTGGCGCGTCCATTGCCGCTGGTCGGCCCCTCGACCGCCTCCACATGCGGGTAAAGGCCGGTCAGGATCGCGTGCACGCCGCGCGCGAGCGGGCCATCGGGACGGTCGATCAGGTTCACGTAGACCGGGCCGTCCACGATAGCGCGCAAGCGCTCATAGGTCTCCACCGTGACCAGGTGCGCCGGGACCGAGCCCGAGGAGAACGCATCCATCACCGCCGCATCGAAGCGCTGCCCGGTCTCGTTGATGTAGACGCGCCCGTCGGCGTGGACGAGGCCCAGCCGCCCCGCCGCTTCCGCGACGCCCCCTTCCGCGTCGTAGCCGGTTCGCGAGATCATCTTCGCCGCGCGCGGCAGGTGCTGCGCCACGACGCGCGTCACGAGGGGATCGATTTCCACCGCGATCGCCCGCGCCTCGGGGCGCGAGGCGAGAAGCCTGGTGGGCAGCGTATAGCCGCCTCCGCCCACGAACAGAACCGAGGGCGCGGGGCCAAGGTCCGCGTCGAGGCGCGACCAGAGCCATTGCGTGTAGGGCAGCGCGAGTTCGTCGGACGGGGACGTCACCTCGGCCGCCTGCGTGGTTCCGTCGGAGAACAGCCGGACTTCGGCCCCGCGCTCGACGATGTGCAGGCAGGACAGACCGGATTCGTATTGGCACAGCGGCTGGCCCACCAGCCCGCCGAAGGCGACAAGACCGCCCGCCGCGAAGGTGACGGTAGAGTTCGGGCCTGCGGTGCCGGTCGCGTCGGAGGCGCCCCCGCGCACGAAGGGCACGCATAGAAGCGCCGCCGCGCCACAGGCGGCGAAGGTCGCCGTGGCGCCGATCAGGGGCAAGGCCGCGAACCCCGCAAGGATCGCGCCGAAGATCGCCCCCAGCGACCCCGCGGCGAGTACGATGCCGAGTGACGAACCTTCCCGCCCGGGCCGCGCCTCGATCGCGACCTTGGCCAGGAACGGCGACGGCAGGGTCACGCAGACCGAGGGCGGGAAGAAGACGATCAACACCGTGATCACCATCCCCGCCGTGCCGCGCACGCCCCACCCGTTGATGAGGCCCAGAAGGGTCGGCGTGATCGCCATGAGCACTGCCGTCGCCACGAGCGCGCTGCGCACGTGTCCCGCCGCGATCCGCCGGGGACGTTCGGCCAGAAGGCCGCCCAGCGCGCTGCCCAGGGAGAAGCCGCCCAACACCGTGGCGATGACGCTCGTCCAGGTCAGCAGGGAGGTTCCGAAGAACGGGGCGAGCGCCCGGCCCGCGGCGATCTCGTAGGTCAGGCCGACGGCGGAGAGGACCAGGGTGATTGCGATCGTGATCGAGAACCGGATGGCTGCCTCCCATTGGCCCAAAGCATCTGACAGGGAAGAGCATGACATCGACAGCGCGGAAAGCCGAGAGGTGGAAGAAGCCACGCCGCCCCGGTGGCGGGATTTCGGTACCTTTCCGGGGTCAGGCCCGCTTCGTGGCCCAGCCCATCACCCGGTAGGCACGGTCGCGCTGGGATTTCAGCGCCCGGCGATACTTGATGCCCAAGGGCGACGCCTTCACGGCATTCTCGGCCCGAGCGAGCGGGCGCAGGACGCGGCCGCGCCACAGGGCCCGTTCACAGGCCGCGACGATATCCGCCCGCCCCCGCGCGCGTGCCGCGTCAAGGATCTCGGTCGCGAAGGCCCGCTCGTTGTCGGTGCGCAGGAAGACATGCGCGAAGCGGCCCGGCTCGTACGCCGACCAGTCGAAGCTCGGGGCGGCCGCTTCGCCCCCGGCCCCGAACAGGTCGAGCGTCACCATCGTGCGCAGGCACTTGGGGCAGGCCGAGCAATTCTCGTATCCCTTCCCCTCGATACGGATGTCGCAGACGTTCAGGCTGTCCAGCGCTTCGGGTGCCCCGGCGATCAAGGACGTCTTCTCGACCCGTCCGAAGCTGGCGTCGTCGTGGATCACGGTCATGCGGCGGCCCGACCAGAGCGGGTCGATCACGGGACTGGAGCCCCACGGAACCAACCCGCCCCAGACATGGGTCGAACCGATGACGCCGGTGCCGAGCCCGCCGGACAACATGTGAAGCACTGTGGCAAGGCCGGCGCCGTGTCCAAGATCCGCCCACCGGTCATGAAGGCTGCGGCACGCCGTCATCAGGTTGGACTGAACCGGCACGAACCGGAGCCCGAGCTGCCCGGCCGTGTGCGCGAGCGTGTCGAGCGTTCGGAACGCGGACGGCTCCACGGGCCGGTCCGTGTGGTAGATGTGGATCGCGGTGGTGGCCGGTGCGACCGGGCGCGCCAAATCCGCCGCTCCTGGGCCCCGATGGCGAAGCGCCGAGAACATGCTGTCGACGCCGCCCGAGAAGAACACGCCCGTCTCAGCGGCCGGCGCGCCCGTCACCGGGACCGTGACCTCCACCGCCCCTTCGATCCGGGGCACGCGCAACCTGCCGTGCAACCGCGCCGTTTCCGCCAGCGCCGAGCGCACGCCACGCAGCAGGACGGGATCGACCTCCATGCCACCGAGGTCGAGGTCCACGCCCTCGACAAGCGCCATGATACCCGCATAGGGCAGGATCGCGTCGGCGGCCGGCGAAAGGAGCGCCGCATCCGCGTCTCTGAGCGCGAAGAAAACGGAAACGTCGTCGCCGGCGCGGCGCCCATCGAAGCGGAACCTGAACGAACGCCCCGTCAGACCGTGCGGCAGATCGGGCGTCTCCGAGGACACGTTCAACATTTCGAAATACTCCCTCGCTCTGGCGACCATGTCGGCCCCGGAAAATATCCGGATACGCGGGCCACTCGGCGATCTGAAAAATTCAGATCGCACCCACTATCGCGCTCCTCCCCCCGGAGAAATTATTGATCTAGGACGATGCCACAGAATCGGAATTCCGATGAAAAATTGTCAGAAAAAATACCGTTTCCAACGCGGATACGGCGGATGTATTTATCTTAACTACATGTTATATTTTGATAAATATCAAATATTGTCCGGAGCGATCCCCCTCCAGAACTAACCTTTTGGATAATAAGAGGGCAAGAATAAGAGGGATTGTCGCGCCACACTGAAACCCAAATGGCGCAGCCAAACCGCACGCGCGCCGCGCGATCCAAATTGCGGCGACACCCGCCCGCGTCTAGACTGCCCGAATGTTCGCCTTCGCAGCCGCCGTGTTCTTTCTCATCATCACGCCCGGCCCCGGTGTTCTCTCGACCGCCGGGGTGGGCTCCGGCTTCGGGTTTCGCAGCGGGGCGCGGTATGTGCTGGGCCTGTTCCTGGGCACGAACCTGGTGGCCATCGCGGTGGTCAGCGGTCTCGCCGCGCTCGTGCTGGCCGATCCCCGGATCCGGACGGTCCTGTTCGTGCTGTCCTTCGGATACCTCGCCTACCTCGCGTTTCGCATCGCCTTCGCGGGGACCCGCATCGCCTTCATCGAACGGGCGCGCCCGCCGGGCGTCATGGGCGGGATCATCCTGCAGACCGTCAACCCGAAGGCCTATGCGGTGAACATGGCCTTCTTCAGCGGCTTCGGTTTCCTGCCGGAGAGCTATGCACTCGAAATCGCCGCGAAGTTCCTGATCATCAACGCGATCTGGATTCCCATCCACTTCCTGTGGCTGTGGGCCGGCGTGACGCTTCACCGGCTCGACCTGTCCGAGCGCGCCCATTCGGTGATCAACGTGGGCATGGCGGCCTCCATGCTGGCGGTGGTGGTGCTGGCGGTGGTCGCCCGGCTCTAGTCCGTGAATTGCGCATAAAGATCGCAACAGCATCACGAAGCGCGGAGCGTCAACATCCCCAGGTTGACTTCCGCAGGCTGCGCGGCGCTAGGTCGGGACAGAGGGAAGCCTTTTTCACGACTCTCGGGGTGCGGCATGACCAGAGCGCGACAATTGGTAATCGCCTTGATCGGCCTGTGCGTTCTCGGAACAGGCCCGCTCTTGGCGCAATCGCGGTCGCAGGCGCCCTGTGACCAGGTGTCGATGGAAATCTTTCCGAGGACGGGACACTTCAAGGGTTTCAAGGGGTTGGACGTGCAGTCGAACGGCCTCTACCTGTCCTGCGGCGTCTCCTTCTCCCTGTCCGATGACCTGGACGTGGTCGCCGGCGTCAGCGCGATGTCCTTCGTCAACAGCTTCGATGTGCAGAGCTATTCGGCGGGCGCCTCGGTCGAGGTCCAGTACCGCCCGGGCATCATCGAGAACACCGGCTTCTATGCCGGCGTCGATATCGGCATGATCTACGGCTACAAGGGCTACTTTCCCCCGTCGCGGATGTTCGGAGCGCTCACGCCGGCGGGCGATCTCAAGGGCGGTGTCCTTTATGACATTCCGAACACGCGCGCGACGGTCTTCGCAGGCGTCCGGTTCGTGCCGCCCGTTGGCGTGACCGGAATCGTGGCGCCGGGCATCGGGATGACCTACTCCTTCTAGACCCGCGGCCGCGGCGTTTCCCCTGTTCCCCGTTTGCAGCGGGCAGACGCGGACCTTGTGCAGCGGCATTGAGGCGGCCGCGCGCTTTGGCTACATCGGGGCGAGGAACGGGGGCCTCGCCGGCATGTATCGCGTCTGGAATTTCATCACGAACAACACGGTGCTGCTGGTCGCGGGCGCCCTGGTCGCGCTGGCCTGGGCCAACCTCGATGCCGGCAGCTATGCCCGCTTCATCCATTTCCCGCTGTGGTTCAACGGCTGGCTCGGGGTCGACCTGCATGTCTGGGACAATGCGTTCGGTGCCGGCGCCGAGGCGTTCGAGACCGGCGATGTCGAGCGGGTTCTGACCCCGCAGTTCATCGTGAACGACCTGCTCATGGCCTTCTTCTTCGCGATCGCGGCGAAGGAGGTCTGGGAGGCACTCATCCTCGAGCGCGGGGCGCTGCGCGGACGCAAGGCGGCGACGCCGCTGGTGGCGATGGCGGGCGGGATACTGATGCCCGTGGCGCTCTACCTCGGGCTTGCCGCGCTCGCGGGATCGAGCACCTACACCGCGCTCGCCCACGGCTGGGCGATCCCGACCTCGACCGACATCGCCTTCGCCTATGTCATCGGGCGGATCGTCTTCGGCGCGGGACATCCGGCGCTGCGGTTCCTGCTGCTCCTCGCCATTGCTGACGACGCGGTTGGGCTCGCCATCATTGCCCTGGTCTACCCGACCGGGGTGCTGGCGCCGGGGTGGCTGCTCGTGTCCTTCGCGGCCTGCCTGTTCGTGTTTGTCGCCTTCAACTGGCTCCCCCGCCGGCTGGACCGGGGCGATCCCACGCGGGCGCGCTCGACCTGGGTGCGGCTGCACCTGAAATGGTATCCCTACGCGATCGCCGGGCTGATCAGCCTTGCCGCCTTCACGCAATCGGGCGTGCACCCGGCGCTCGCCCTGCTGCCGGTCATCCCGGCGATCCCGCATGCAGACCGCGCCTTCGGCCTGTTCGCCGAAGCCGAGACCCATCTGAAAGACATCCTCAACACGCTCGAGCGCGCGCTGCAGGTGCCGGTCGAGGTGATCCTGTTCCTCTTCGCGCTGGCCAACGCCGGGATCGTCGTGACGGCGGCCGGGGCGCCGACCTGGATCGTGCTGGCCGCGCTGGTCGTGGGCAAGCCGCTGGGCATCGCGCTTTTCGGTTACGGTGCAGCCGTGCTCCTGCGCCTGGGACTGCCCGAAGGGATGCGGCTTGCCGACCTCGTCGTGGTGGGCACCGCGGCCGCGACCGGGGTCACGGTGTCGCTCTTCATCGCGGCGCAGGCCTTCGCCCCCGGCCCCGTGCTGGACGCCGCAAAGCTCGGCGCGCTCCTGAGCGTGGGCACGGTCTTCGTCGCGGTCCTTGCCGGGCAGCTTCTGCACGTGCGCCGGCGGGGTGGCTGAGGTCCACCCCCTGTGGCCGCATGGTTTACCGGGCGGAACCGATCGCGGCCACGTGAGGCGCGCAACCTCTCCCAATCATGGACAAAACATTGTCCACGCGGTCTTTTGTCCGACATAATGGGGCCAGATTGATCCTCTACGACTGTCCGCCACGAACGCCCGGGGACATCCGGGCCGTGGGGCGACAGCAGATTCCGGGGTTCGGATGATCGAATTCGACAACGTATCCAAGTCCTTCTGGACCGGACAGCAGCGCAAGGTCATTCTCGACCATGCGTCGTTCCGGGTGCCGCTTGGCCATTCGCTGGGCATCCTCGCGCCGAACGGGACGGGTAAGACCACGATCATCAACATGATGGCGGGGCTGGAGAAGCCGGACGAGGGCGAGGTGCGGCGCACCTCGCGCGTGTCGTTCCCGCTGGGGTTCATGGGCGGGGTCGTCCCGAAGCTGTCGGCCAAGGAAAACGCCCGCTACATCGCCCGCATGTACGGGCTCGACCCGGATTACATCGAGGCGTTCACCCGCTGGCTCTGCGGGCTCGAGGAATATTACGACTTCCCCCTGGGCACCTATTCGTCCGGCATGAAGGCGCGGTTCACCTTCGCCTTGCTGCTTGCGCTCGATTTCGACATCTACCTGATCGACGAGGGCATGCCCCAGACAACGGATGCCGAGTTCAACCGCAAGGCGGGCGACGTGCTGCGCCAGCGGCTTGAAAGCGCAACCGTCGTCGTGGTGAGCCACCAGGCCCAGACGCTCGAGAAATTCTGCCGCTCGGCCGCGGTGCTCCATAACGGCCAATTGTTCATGTTCGATACCTTGGAAGAAGCGAAACAGCTCTATGACTACTCCACCCAAGGCTAGGAAATTCCGCATCCGACGCCCCGGCGCCCAGGACGACAAGCCCGGCGCCCAGGCCCGCGACACCCAGCCGCCCCGCCGCGAGGCGGGACAGGCCGACGCGTCCAAGGCGCCGCCCCGGCGCGCGCGCCAGCCCAACCCGATGGAAGCGGCGGCACAGGGGCCGCAGGAGGACGGCTTCGGTTCGGCCCCCTTCCCCGGCTCGGCCGCCTCCGAACGCAAGACACCCGCCACCCGGCGCGAACCGGCCGAGGTCGAGATCGCGCGCATTAAGCAGGAGGGGTTGACCGGCCGCCAGCTGCGCATGGCGCGCCGCGTGGCACAGAAACACGGGCTCGCGGCCACGTCGGATTACGACGCCGTGCGGCTTCTGCGTCAGGAAGGCATCGACCCGTTCCAGACCGCCAACATGCTCCAGCTCGTCTCCTCCGAGGAAGAGGAGAAGGGCAAGGCGGGCGAGGGCAAAATCCAGCTGCCGCAGACGATCCAGCCCGGCCAGCCACAGCTACCCTCGACGAACGTCATGGACGCGGCCGAGCGCGCCAAGTCGATCCAGGAAATGCAGGAACAGATCGTGCGGCGGCGCCGCAAGAAGTTGCTCCTGCTCGCCACGCGTCTGGCTGCCTTCGTGTTGCTGCCGACCCTGATCGCGGGATGGTACTTCTACGTCGTGGCCACGCCGATGTACGCGACCAAGTCCGAGTTCGTGATCCAGAAGGCCGAGTCGGGCGGGACCGCGATGTCGAGCCTGTTCGCGGGCTCCGGGCTGGCCACCAGCCAGGACTCCGTCACCGTCCAGTCGTACCTCACTTCGCGCGACGCGATGCTCAGGCTGGACGAGGATCTGGGCTTCAAGGCTCATTTCTCGAACCCCGCGATCGACCCGATCCAGCGGCTCGACCCAGGCGCGTCGAACGAAGAGGCCTACAAGGTATACACCAAGAACGTGAAGATCGGCTTCGACCCCACCGAAGGCATCGTGAAGATGGAGGTGATCGCCGCCGACCCCGAAACCTCCGCGGCCATGTCCGAAGCGCTCATCGCCTATGCCGAACAGCGGGTCGACAACCTGACCCAGCGCCTGCGCGAAGACCAGATGGCCGGGGCGCGCGAGAGCTACGAGAAGGCCGAGCAGGCGATGCTCGACGCCCAGTCCGAGGTGCTCAGGCTCCAGGAAAGCCGGGGCGTGTTCGACGCGACATCCGACGCGACCTCGATCATGGGGCAGGTCAACACCTTCGAAACCCAACTTCAGCAGAAGCGCCTGCAATTGCAGCAGCTGCTCGACAACCCGCGCCCGAACCAGGCGCGCGTCGAGGGGGTGCGGGGCGACATCGAGCGGCTCGAGAACCTGGTCGCGGACCTGCGCGCACGCCTGACCGAGGAAAGCACGCAGGGCGGCGACAGCCTCGCGGCCGTCACCGGGCAGCTCGCCATCGCGCAGACCAACCTTGAGACCCGCACGGCGCTCATGCAGCAGGCGCTGCAACAGCTGGAGACCGCGCGGATCGAGGCCAACAAGCAGACCCGCTATCTCGAGATGGGCGTGCATCCCGTGGCGCCCGACCAGCCCACCTACCCGAGGGCGTTCGAGAACACGTTGCTGGCCTTCCTCGTCTTCGCGGGCATCTACCTGATGATCTCCATCACCGCGTCGATCCTGCGCGAACAGGTGACCAGCTGACGCCGACCCGGCCCGTGCGCGCCGCCGGATGACCGCGGTCAATGCGGGGCGCGCGCCACTTCCCTTTCCTGTCAGTAGCGCCGGATGGCGTGATCTGACTGAACAAGGGAGGCCTGCAACATGGCGATGAAGATTTTGGCTCTGGCTGCCGCAGTGTGCACCGTGGCGACAGGCGCGGTGGCGCAAAACACTGCGGGAGAAGAGGAATTCATGGTGGCCTGCGCGGGCTGCCACGGCGAGAGCGCCAAGGGGGACGGCCCCCTGGCCGGGCTCCTGAAGATCGATACACCCGATCTCACCCGGATGACCGAGCGCAACGGCGGCGAATTCCCCTTCGAATACGCGGTCTGGATGATCGACGGACGCGAGATGATCCGCATGCACGGCAGCACCGACATGCCGGTCTGGGGCGATCGCTTCATGGCCACGGCCGCCGGATCCGAGAAATCGCCGATCGTACAGGAATTGATGGCCCACGGGCGCATCCTGTCGCTGGTCTACTACCTCGAGAGCATCCAGGAGTGAGGCGGGCCCCGGCCTGATGCCGGGCGCGATATTGTCCGGAGGGCCGGGCCACCTTACGTAGCGGGCATGAGCGCCCGCATCCCCCTGCCCGACCGCATCAGCGCCTGCCGCCTCTGCGCCGAGGGGTTTGCCGAAACGCGCACGGCCCACGCTCCCCGCCCGGTCGCCTGGTTCGAAGAGACCGCGCGGCTGCGCGTGATCGGGCAGGCCCCGGGCAAGCGGGTGCATGAGACGGGGCTGCCGTTCAACGACCGCTCCGGCGACCGTCTACGCGAGTGGATGGGGGTGGACCGGGACACGTTCTACGACAAGAGCCGCATCGCGATCACGCCGATGGCATTCTGCTTTCCCGGTTACGACGCGCGCGGCTCGGACCTGCCACCGCCGCGCATCTGTGCCGAAACCTGGCACGACGACGTGGACGCGGTGCTCAGGCCCGAGCTCACGTTGCTGGTCGGCGTCTATGCCCAGCGCCGGCACCTGGGCACGAAAGGCAGCCTGACCGAAACCGTGCGCGGCTGGCGCGATCATGCGCCCGCGATCCTCCCCTTGCCTCACCCGTCGTGGCGCAATACGGGATGGCTGAAGAAAAATCCGTGGTTCGAGGCCGAGCTGTTGCCGGTCCTGCGGGCCCGGGTGGCGGAGGTGCTTGAACCATGAGCGAAACGACCCCCCTCGATGCGGCCCACGCGGCCATGCAGGCCGACCTGGACGACGACGCGGCACGGCTGGGCTTCTACGAACGGCTGGCCGACGGCGAACTGTTCCTGATGCTGACCGAAGAGGCACGCGGCGAGACGCTGAACCCCGAGATCGTGGAGCTCGAGGCCGAGGTCGGCGAGCCGGATCGGTACGCGCTCGTTTTCGACCGGGAAGAGCGGCTGGCGGCTTTCGCAGAGGGCCCCGCGCCCTATGCCGCGCTGCCCGGCCGGGTGATCGCGGCGATGATGGCGGGCTCGGGCATCGGGCTCGGGGTCAACCTCGGAACCGCGCCCTCTTCGATCCTGATCCCGGCCGGGGCCGTCGACTGGCTCGCCGAAACACTGGGCCCGGCCCCGGAAGAGACTGAGGGCCAGGTGCAAAGCCTCGAGGCGCCCCGCGGGCTGCCCGATCGCGTGATCACCGGCCTGTCCGCGAAGTTGGGATCGGCGGCGGGGCTGTGCGACCACGCGCTGCTGGCCCGCGCACGCTATGACGACGAAAGCACCGGGCTGGTGCTGGCCTTCATCGACGCGGTCGATGGGTCGGAAGCCGCGCTTGCACGTTCGGCGCACGAGGCGATGACATTCTCCGGGGCGGAAGAGCGGCTCGACGTGGCCTTCTTCACCGCGACCGATCCGGTGGCAGAGCGTTTCGCGAAGGTGGGCCTGAGGTTCGATATGCCGAAGCCGAAGCCGGAGCCGGTGGAGACCCCCAAACCCAAGGCCCCGGGGTCGGATCCGTCCAAGCCGCCGATCCTGAAGTGAGCCGCCCGCCCTACTGGTGGGACGCGAAGATCACGACCCAGACCGGCCGTCCGCTCAGAAGCGCGACGCCCACACCGTAGTCGACGACCGTCTGGCGCAGGATGTTCTCGCGGTGGCCCTTGGAGGCCATCCAGTCCGAGATGACTTCGTCGGCGGTGCGTTGCCCCTTGGCGATGTTCTCAGACGTGAGACGCGCCTTGTAGCCGGTAGCGGCAATCCGCTGGGAGGGGCGCGTGTCGCCTTCGCCGGAGTGGGTGAAACGCCCGGTGGTGGACATCCAGCAGGCGTGACGCTGCGCGGCCTGGTCGAGCCGTGCATCGCGGCGAAGCGCCTTGCGCCCCGCATTCTCGCGCGCGTCGTTGATCGCCGTACCCGCCGCGGCCATGAGGCTGGCCGCGTTGGCGGGAAGGGTGCAGGCCCCGGCACCCGTCGCCGTCAGCATGGCGGTCAGCGCTGCTGCCAGCAGGAGGCGGGGACGCGTCAGGATTTCGGGGCCGCCTTCTTGGTCGAAGTCGCCTCCAGCGCCTCGATTCGCGCCTTCAGGGCCTCGTTTTCCTCGCGGGCCTTCTGCGCCATCGCGCGCACCGCGTCGAATTCCTCGCGCGTGACGAAGTCGCGGTCGGCGAGCCAGCGGTCCATCCAGCTTTTCATGGCGGTCTCTGCCTCGGTCCGTGCGCCCTGCGCAACGCCCATCGCGTTGGTCATGAGCTGGGACAGGTCGTCGAACACCTTGTTGCGGGTTTGCATCGTGATCTCCTGCTAGAACTGCGTTCCGTCCGGTACGTGCCCGGGGGATCGGACCGAATATCAAAGCCTATATGGGGAAGATGTCATTGATTCTCAACTCTACCGCTTTCGGTTGACACCGCCCGCGCCCCGGCGCACCACGTCTGCATGTGGGCCGCGATCCAATTTCCGAACCTGTCACCCGAAGCCTTCGGCTTCGACCTGTTCGGCATGCATTTCGGCATCCGGTGGTACGCCCTGGGCTATATCGTCGGCATCGCGATCGGGTGGTGGATCATCCGCATGGCGATCTCACGACCGCGCCTTTGGGCCGGGGAACAGCCCGCGATGACGCGCGCCCAGCTCGAAGAGCTGGTGACCTGGATGGTGATCGGCATCATCGCCGGGGGCCGGCTGGGGTTCGTGCTGTTCTACCAGCCCGGGTATTACCTTCAGAATCCGCTCGACATCGTGAAGATCTGGCAGGGCGGCATGTCCTTCCACGGCGGCTTCCTGGGCGTGGTGATCGGGGTCATCCTGTTTTCGCGCAAGTATCAGCTCGTCACCTGGTCGATCCTCGACCTGCTCGCCATCGCGACGCCCCCGGCGCTGGGGCTCGTGCGCGTTGCCAACTTCGTCAACGGCGAGCTTTGGGGCCGACCCACGGACGCACCCTGGGGCGTGATCTTTCCCGGTCCGGCCGCGCAGGCCTGCGCCACCGCCACAGAACCGTGCGTGCGCCACCCCTCCCAGCTTTACGAGGCGGGACTCGAAGGGTTGGTGCTGGGCGCGGTGCTCCTGTTCCTCGCCTTCGCGCGCGGGTGGCTCAAGCGCCCCGCGATGCTGTCGGGGCTCTTCCTGCTGGGCTACGGCCTTGCCCGCTTCACGGTCGAGTTCTTCCGCCAGGCCGATGCGCAGTTCATCACGCCGGACAATCCCTGGGGCCACGTGGTGCGCCTGGGCGAGGCCGGGCTCACGATGGGCCAGGTCCTGACCCTGCCGATGATCATCTTCGGCATCGCCTTTCTCGTCTACGGCGCACGGCGCACTCCGCGATGAGCCTGGACGACAAACTCCGCGCCCGGATCGCACAGTCCGGCCCGATGAGCGTGGCCGACTACATGGCCGAGTGCCTGCTCGACCCCGAACACGGGTATTACACGACCCGCGACCCGCTGGGTGCGGCCGGTGATTTCACCACGGCGCCCGAGATCAGCCAGATGTTCGGTGAGCTGGTGGGACTGTGCCTTGCGCAGGGCTGGATGGACCAGGGCGCACCCGAGGCGATCGTGCTGGCGGAGTTGGGCCCGGGGCGCGGGACGCTGATGGCCGACATCCTGCGCGCCACCCGGAGCGTGCCGGGCTTCCACGACGCGGCACGGGTCGCGCTCGTCGAAGCCTCGCCGACCCTGCGCGACCGTCAGCAGGCGACACTGGCGGGGTATGGCGTGACCTGGGCCGACCGGGTGGAGGACCTGCCCCCCGGGCCCCTCTTCCTCGTCGCCAACGAGTTCTTCGACGCGCTTCCGGTGCGCCAGTTCCAGCGCGACGGCGCGACATGGCGCGAGCGGCAGGTGGGCGTGGTCGACGGGCAACTCGCCTTCGGGCTGGGCGGCCCGACCGACCCGGCCCCGCTGTCGCGCTTCGACGACGCGGCCGAGGGCGACCTTGTGGAAGTTCGCCCGGCCGGCGACGCGGTGATGGCCGAAATCGACGCGCGGCTGTCTGCCCACGGCGGCGCGGCGCTGATCATCGACTACGGCGACTGGCGCTCGCTCGGCGATACGCTCCAGGCCGTCGCGGGCCATGAACGGGCCGACCCGCTGACCGACCCCGGCACCGCCGATCTTACCGCCCATGTCGACTTCGAGGCGCTCGCGCTGGCCGCCCCGAGGCTCACCCATTCGCGCCTCACGCCGCAGGGCGTCTTCCTCGAAAGGCTGGGGATCACGGCGCGCGCGCAGGCCCTGGCTCGCCGGCTCGAGGGAGATCCGCTTGCCAACCACGTCGCCGCGCATCGTCGCTTGACGCACCCCGACGAAATGGGAACCCTGTTCAAGACCCTCGCGTTCGTACCCGAGGGCGCGCCCATGTTGCCGGGGCTTGAGACATGAACCTTGAACTGATCACCTCCAGCGCACTTGATGGCATCCGCCACGGGTTCTTCACCCGAAAGGGCGGGGCTTCGTCCGGCGTCTATGCCGGTCTGAACTGCGGTGGCGGTTCCGACGACCAGGCCGACGCGGTCGCGCTGAACCGCGCCCGGGCCGCGGCCGCGATGGAGGCCACGCCGGAGGCGCTCGTCGCCGTCCACCAGGTGCATTCGCCCGACGTGGTGACCGTGCGCGAACCGCTGAGCGGCGACCGCCCGCGCGCCGACGCACTGGTCACGGACGTGCCGGGGCTGGTCCTGACCGTGCTCACCGCCGATTGCGAACCCGTGCTTTTCGCCGATGCGGAAGCCGGGGTGATCGGCGCCGCGCATGCAGGCTGGCGCGGGGCGCTCGACGGCGTGCTCGAAGCGACGCTGGACGCGATGGTCGCGCTGGGCGCCCGGCGCGAGGCGATCCACGCGGTGATCGGGCCGACGATCAGCCAGGCGAACTACGAAGTCGGGCCGGAATTCATGGAGCGCTTCATGGACGAAGACCCGGAGAACGGCCGGTTCTTCGCGGGCGGGCACGGCGACCGGGTGATGTTCGACCTGCCCGCGTTCGGACTTTACCGCCTGCGCGAGGCGGGCGTGGGCCATGCGGAGTGGACGCGCCATTGCACCTACGCAGACCCGGAAAGGTTTTATTCCTACCGCCGCTCCGTGCATCGGCGGGAGGCCGATTACGGCCGCCTCATTTCGGCGATCCGCCTCTGACACTGGCGCGCAAGCGCGACGATTGTTGCCCGGCCCCGTGCAAATCGGCCGCATTTCTCCGCGAACCTGCCCAAACCCCGCCACATTTCCGGCGCCTCATGGCCACAACCGGACAGGCGATCCGCAAAGAGAAAAGGGGCCGAGATGTCGAAGAACCGCTGGATCAAGTCGATCGTGGAGGCCGCGCAGGCCCCGAAGGTCGCACTGCCGATCCACAGGGGGCATCGCGCCGCCGCCGGGCTCCGCATCCGGACCGGTTGAAGCAGCGCACCATGACAGCGACGCGGGCCGCCCCCAAGGGGCGGCCTTTTTCATGGGCTAGCGCTGGCGGCGCGCGGTGAGCCAGCCGACCCAGCTTTCCACGGTGCCCGCGAAAGCGTTGAGGTCGACGTTCCCCTTCACCCCGCGTGCGACGCCGGTTCCGGAATACTGCCAGAACGTCCAACGCTCCTGCGGATAGCGCTCGGAGGGGTGCGCGGCGACAGAGCGCAGCCAGAATTCGTACCCCACGAGCCGGCCGAGGTCGTTCTCCTCGTAGAAGTCGGGCGTCGTGTAGATCACCGGCGCTGTGCCGTAGTGGTTCTGCACGATGGCCACGTATTGCCGGATATAGTCGCGCACGGTGTCGGGGTCCGGACGGCGCCCGCAGGTGCGCGAACCGTGGTTCCACTCCATGTCCAGCATCGGCGGCAGGTCACCCTGCATGCGCGGCACGTTCTTGATGAACCACCGCGCCTGCTCGGCCGGCGTCCGGCAGAAGTAGTAGAAATGATACCCACCGACCGGCACACCGGCCGCCCGGGCGCGCGGCGCGTTGATCTCGAAGCCGGGGTCGAGGTGATCACCGCCCTCGGTGGCCTTGAGCCAGGCGAAGTTCACGCCGTTGGCCTTGGCGGTGACGAAGTCGATCTCACCCTGGTAGCGCGCGGCGTCGATCCCGTGGATCGGGTATTGATCGGGACGAATGCCGTGTTCCATCCACTCGATCGGCTCGGTGTCGCCGAAGATCGTCGGGATGCCCGGCGTCGTGTAATTTTCCGGCAGAAGCGGCTTGGGGTTCGCCATGCGCCCACGGCTCGGCCCGTCGCAGGCCGCAAGCGCGAAGGCCGCCACGATGGTCAGGGCGAGCGCTGCGCGCCGCCGGATTGCGTATGTCATTGTGTTGTGCCTGCTCGGTCGTTTTGCCCGAGCATAGCGTTTCGCGCGGTCTCACGCATCCATCGCGTTGGGCGCGTTGGCGGGGACTTGCCGACCCCGCCCCGGGTCAGGCGGCGGGCGATTCCCCGCTCACGCCGGTCCATTTCCCGGCCTGCGACTTCGGCAGGATGATCACGCGGGTGCCCGTGTCGACCTGCGCGGCAAGGTGAATGGCGTCCTGGTTGAACATGCGGATGCAGCCGCCCGATTCCGTCTCGCCCACCGTCCAGGGGTAAGGCGTGCCGTGGATGCGGTAGAGCGTGTCGCGCCCGCCACGATAGAGGTAGAGCGCGCGCGCGCCCAGCGGGTTGTCGAGCCCGCCTTCCAGTCCGGCGCGCACGGGGCCGTATTTCTCGGGCTCGCGGCGCAGCATGTTCTGCGTCGGCGTCCAGTAGGGCCAGTCACGCTTGAGCGCGACCCGCGCCTCGCCGGTCAGGCCGTAGCCGGCCTTGCCCACGCCCACCGTGTAGCGCATCGCCTTGTTGTCGCCGAGAAGGTGGTAGAGCCGCCGCCCCTCGGGATCGACGACGATGGTCCCCTCCGGGTAAGGCGCGTAGTAGTCGACCACCTGGCGCACACGTTCGGCGTTGAGGTAGGCGGGGTTGATCGCGGGAACCGCGAACCCGTTGTCCTCGGTCGCCGCGTACATGCCGCGCGAGGCGAAGGTTTCGGTTTCCATCTGCGCCGTGTCGCAGGCTGTCAGAGCCAGTCCTGCAAAAAGCGCCAAGGCCAGTTTCACACCGGTCAGCCGTTTCACGATCACGTCACATCCCCCGAATCGAACCGCCTGACGCAGGCCTGACGGTGAAAAAGCATTGTCCGAGAGTCAGTTAACCGGTGCCGGGATGCTGTTGACAACCTCTTCCATGCGAAAAAGTCACGCAACGGCGCGGAAACGTGGACTCCGCGCAACGGCGCACAGAAGGCGCTCGGGCGAGTCGCCGGGGATTCGTGCAGGAGTCGCGGTGAGTCCTGTGTGGCGGGTCGGGAAACGGCGGCGAGCCGCCCTTAATTGACTGTAAACAAACGCATTTACCGCCATTAATATGCATACATATCTTCTATTGACTGGAAATGATATGTATAGATACTATTATCCCACAGATCGCGGCCCGATGCCGCCACAGGAGGACAACCCATGCAGTACTACGTCGACGGTTTCCGCCCCGGTGATCCGGACCTGAAGCCGGCCGCCCCCGGCCGTGCCCCGACGCTGGGGCGCAAGGATCTGCCGGAAAAGGTCGACGTGCTGATCGCCGGCTGCGGCCCCGCGGGGCTGTGCCTTGCCGCGCAGCTGTCTCAGTTTCCCGACATTCACACGATGATCGTCGAACCCAAGCCGGGCCCGATCGAGAAGGGCCAGGCGGACGGCGTGAACGTGCGCTCGATGGAGATGTTCCAGGCCTTCGGCTTCGCCGAGAAGGTCAAACGCGAAGCGTACTGGGTGAACCAGACGAACTTCTGGATGCCCGACCCGAAGAACCCGGACCACATCGCCCGCGTCGGACGCCAGCAGGACGTAGCCGACGACCAGTCCGAGATGCCCCACACGCTGATGAACCAGGCGCGCATCCACGAGCTGTTCCTCGACGTGATGCGCAAGTCGCCCGCGCGGCTGGATCCCGACTACGGCCTCGCGGTCCAGACACTCGAAATCGATACGACAACCGACGACCACCCCGTGACCGTGACGCTGGAACGCGCCGACGGGACCACCACCACGGTGCGTGCCAACTACGTGGTCGGGGCGGACGGGGCCCGTTCGAACGTGCGCAAGGCGATCGGGGGCAAGCTCCACGGCGATGCGGCGCACCAGGCGTGGGGCGTGATGGACATCCTCGCCAATTCCGACTTCCCGGACCTGCGCATGAAGAACCTCATCACCTCGGCGAAGGAGGGCAACCTGCTCATCCTGCCGCGCGAGGGCGGGTATCTTTTCCGGATGTATGTCGAGCTCGACAAGTTGAACCCGGACGAACGCGTGGCCGCGCGCAACCTGACCGTGGATCACATGATCGCGGCGGCGAACCGGATCATGAAGCCCTATTCAATCGACGTGAAAGAGGTTGTCTGGTGGTCCGTCTACGAGATCGGGCACCGCCTGACGGACAAGTTCGATGACGTGCCGGAGGGCGAAACCGCCACCCGCATGCCGCGCGTCTTCACGATGGGCGACGCCTGCCACACGCATTCGCCGAAAGCCGGCCAGGGCATGAACGTGTCGATGGGGGATGCTTTCAACCTGGGCTGGAAGCTCGCGCAGGTGCTGGGCGGCCGCTCCGATCCGAGCCTTCTGCATTCCTATACCGAAGAGCGGCGGACCGAGGCCAAGCGGCTGGTCGACACCGACCATGAATGGGCGCGCATCATGTCGGCCCCCCTCACCCCCGGCGAGCTCGACGGCAGCGAGATGCCGCGCTTCCAGAAGCACTTCGTCGCCAACCTGGAGTTCACCGGCGGGCTCGCCGTGCGCTACGACCCGTCGCCCATCGTTGCGGACGGCGCGCAGCAGGCGCTCGCCACGGGCCTGCCGCTGGGCAAGCGCTTCCACTCGGCCCCGGTCGTGCGGATGGCAGACGCGATGGAGATGCAACTGGGCCACGTCGCCGAGGCGGACGGGCGCTGGCGCATCTACGCCTTCGCGGGCAAGGACGACAGCTCGGCCCCGGGGTCACGCATCCATGCATTGGCCGACTGGCTGGAAAACGACCCCGCTTCGCCGGTGCGGCGCTACACGCGGACGGGCGAGGACATCGACGCGGTCATCGACGTGCGCGCGGTGTTCCAGCAGGACTTCCGCGACCTCGACTACGAGGACATGCCGTCGCTTCTGAAACCCGCGAAGGGAACGTTCGGCCTGCGTGATTTCGAGAAGGTGTTCTGCGTCGATCACAAGAACGGCCACGACATCTACGACATGCGCGGGATCGACCGGGCGCAGGGCTGCATGGTCGTGGTCCGCCCCGACCAGTACGTGGCCCATATCCTGCCGCTCGACGCGACGGGGGAGCTGGCCGAATTCTTCGCGGGCTTCCTGCTGCCGCAGGAGAACGCGGGGGCACCGGAGGCGAACGCCGTGCCGGCCTGAGCCGGGCCATTCAGGCAAAGAAAAACGGCAGGGCGTTGGCCCTGCCGTTCTTCAATTCAGGTTCGGACTGCGCTCAGGCGAGTTCGAGCTGGGTCGCGGACTCGCGGCCGTCACGGCCGGCTTCGAGTTCGTAGGTCACGGCCTGACCGTCGGCCAGTTCGCGGATGCCCGCGCGCTCAACGGCAGAGATGTGCACGAACACGTCGCGCCCACCGGTTTCCGGTGCAATGAAGCCGAAGCCTTTGGTGGTGTTGAACCATTTCACGGTGCCCTTGGCCATCGTGTTTACTCCTATAAAATTCTGCCCGCGGTATGCGGCAGTTCGGCTCAGTTCAGTTCGTAGAGGCAGACTGAAGCCGGATAGGAGACAGGTGCAGTAGGAAGAGAATGTAGCAACGCCCGTCTATCCCGCGGTTTCGCCCTTGGCAAGACAATTCGGTGCCGCCGTTCAGCGTGCGGCGCGAAGCTGCCGATGGCGGCCGCGCCATTCGTGCACGGTGAGCCCGATCACCGCGATGTCGATCAAGCTCAGAACGATCAGCATCACGCCCAAGGCGCCCTTGAGCAGCAGCGTTGCGACGAAGACGAGATGCGTCCAGCGCTCTGCCCCGTCGCGCGGCGCCGCGGTCATACGCCGCGGCCTCAAGCCTCGGCGGCCATCCGCGCTTCGAGGACGTCGAAGGGCACGCCGGGTTCGTCCTTGGCGTCCCGGATCACCAGCGAGGTTTTCACGCTGGCCACGTTCTCGGCCGCGGTGAGCTGTTCGGTCAGGAAGGTCTGGAAGGTCGACAGGTCGGGGGCCACGCATTTCAGGATGAAATCGACCTCGCCGTTCAGCATGTGGCACTCGCGCACGAGCGGCCAGTTGCGGCAGCGCTCTTCGAAGGCCGACAGGTCGGCTTCCGCCTGGCTGACAAGGCCCACGCTCGCGAAGACCTGCACTTCGAAGCCCAGCGCGCGGGCGTCGACGTCGGCGTGGTAGCCACGGATGAAGCCCGCCTCCTCCAGCGTGCGCACGCGGCGCAGGCAGGGCGGTGCAGAGATGCCGACACGCTTTGCGAGCTCGACATTCGTCATCCGCCCATCGGCCTGCAGTTCGGCCAGGATCATCCGGTCGATCGGGTCGAGCTTCGCGCTTGGCATCTGTTACCCCTCATTGATTTGGCGAACCTTACCGCTGGAGGTCGCGCTGCGCAATAATATTTCGCAAATGCGCAACATCATAACCCGGGCCGTCAGCATGTCGCATGGGGTTCCGATACGCGCGGGGCGCCACTATATCGGGATCAACCACCAATTCGAGGGGATTCGTCATGTCTGGGACGCACAATACCCGGGTTCTGATCATCGGGTCGGGCCCCGCGGGCTACACCGCCGCCATCTATGCGGCACGCGCCATGCTCAAGCCCATCCTCGTCCAGGGGATGGAACCGGGCGGGCAGCTCACCACCACCACCGACGTCGAGAACTACCCGGGCTTCACCGAGGTCCAGGGTCCGGAGCTCATGGTGAAGATGGAAGAACACGCCAAGGCGATGGGCACGGACGTGGAGACCGACATCATCACCGATCTCGACCTGTCCAAGCGGCCTTACGTGGCCAAGGGCGACTCGGGTGCGACCTATGTCGCCGAGAGCGTGATCCTTGCGACCGGGGCGCGGGCCAAGTGGCTCGGGCTCGAAACGGAGGAAAAGTTCAAGGGCTTCGGCGTCTCCGCCTGCGCCACTTGCGACGGCTTCTTCTACCGCGGGCAGGAGATCATCGTGGTCGGCGGCGGCAACACGGCCGTCGAAGAGGCGCTGTTCCTCACCAACTTCGCCTCGAAAGTCACCGTGATCCACCGCCGGGACGAGTTCCGCGCGGAGAAGATCCTGATCGACCGGCTCGAGAAGAACCCGAAGATCGAGGTCATGTGGGACCACGTGCTCGAGGAAGTGACAGGCACCGACATGCCGCTGGGCGTCGAGGGCGTGAAGGTCAAGAACGTGAAGACCGGCGAGGTCTCCGAGATCGACGCCAAGGGCGTCTTCATCGCCATCGGCCACGCCCCGGCCAACGAGCTGGTCAAGGATCAGCTCGAGCTGCACAACGGCGGCTACGTGAAGGTCGAGCCGGGCACGACCCGCACCTCGATCCCGGGCGTCTTCGCGGCCGGTGACCTGACCGACCATGTCTACCGCCAGGCGGTGACGAGCGCCGGAATGGGCTGCATGGCCGCGCTGGATGCCGAGAAGTTCCTCGCCGAACACGCGGAAGCGGAACCGGCCGCCGCGGTCGAGCCGGAAACCGCCGTCTGATCAAGAGGCGCAGTCCGCGTCCCCGCCTTCCCCTTCCCGGTCCATCCGGCGGGGGAAGGCCATCACCTTTCCACCCCCGATCCCGTCGACGATGCCGACCCGGCGCGCGGCGCAATCGGGGCAGAGCACGTAACTGCGCGGAAAATCCCGCGCGGCCGGCCGCACCATCATCTTGATCCAATCCGCGCCGAAGCGCAGCTGATCGCAGGTGGCGCAGCGGCATTCGGTACGGGGGTCGGCGTGGAGCCCGCCGAGGTTGCCCGCACCTTTCGCGATCACCCGGTGCAGCACCCGCACCCGCCCCTCGTCCCCCGGCGTGACCGTCATGCGAAGCAGGTGGGATTCATCCGCCCCGTCCATGCGGTAGTGGGTCGTGAAGGATTCGCGCAGCACGCGGCACCATGAGAATGCCGTGCTGAGAAACGCCTGTGTTTCAGGACCCTCGATGAATTCCCACAACGAGCGCCCGATCCATCGGGTCGAACACCCGCCGTCACCGATCATTCCGCCGCCGATTGCCTGGATCCGCGTCTCACGATCCAGCGCGTAGAAGCCGTCTTCCATTCATGCATAACTCCAAACGGACCCACGCGGGCCCTTTTCCCAAGTCCGATGACGCTACGCCGGGAAGTGTTAACGGATGATGAATTGGCGGGGGTGCCATTTACGTGGCATTTTATTCCATTATACATGAACTATGGAAAAGCCAGACGCCATCGCCGCCCTGTCGGCCCTTGCCCACGACCTGCGGCTCGACATCTTCCGCCACCTGACCCGCGCGGGCGCGGCCGGGGCGCCCGCCGGCGACATCGCCCGGGCACTGGATATCCGGCCGAACACGCTGTCCAACAACCTCACCGTGCTGTCCGCTGCCGGGCTGGTGCGTGCGCGCCGCGAGGGGCGCTCCGTGCGCTACTTCGCCGAGCTCGACCGGATGCGCGCACTCCTGGGCTTCCTGCTCGAGGATTGCTGCGGCGGCGCCCCGTCGCGCTGCCAGCCCTTCCTGGCCGAGTTCGCCCAAACCGACTGACCGGAGCCTCCGATGACCGACACCACCCAAAATGCCCCGGCGCTGGGGCTCTTCGAGAGATACCTGACCCTGTGGGTCGCGCTTGCGATGGCCGGCGGCATCGCGGTCGGGCGCTTCGCCCCCGGTCTGGTCGAGGGGATCGCGGCGGCCGAGGTGGCCTCGATCAACCTCGTGGTCGCCGTTCTGATCTGGGCGATGGTCTACCCGATGATGATCGGCGTCGACGTGCGCGCGATCGCGGGGGTGGCGCGCCAGCCGCGCGGGCTTCTGATCACGCTTGCGGTCAACTGGCTGATCAAGCCGTTCACGATGGCGCTGCTGGCGGTCCTGTTCTTCGAATACGTCTTCGCCCCCTGGATCGACCCGGCCAGTGCAACCGAATACATCGCGGGGCTCATCCTCTTGGGGGCGGCACCCTGCACGGCGATGGTCTTCGTCTGGTCCCAGCTCACCCGCGGGGACGCGACATATACGCTGGTGCAGGTCTCGGTGAACGACGTCATCCTGATCGTGGCCTTCGCGCCCATCGTCGCGTTCCTGCTGGGCGTGACCGAGATCACGGTGCCGTGGGAGACGCTGGTTCTGGCCACCCTGCTCTACGTCCTTCTGCCGCTGGTCGCGGGTCTTCTCACCCGCCGGACGCTTGCCACGCCTGCGCGGATCGAGGCGTTCTCGGCCAGGGCCAAGCCGTGGTCGATCATCGGGCTCGTCGTGACCGTGGCGATCCTCTTTGCGCTACAGGGCGAGGTGATCCTCGACAAACCCTTCGTGATCCTGCTGATCGCGGTGCCGATCCTGATCCAGAGCTACGGGATCTTCACGATCGCCTATGCGGCGGCGTGGATCCTGCGCGTGCCGCACCGGATCGCGGCGCCCTGCGCCCTCATCGGGACGTCGAATTTCTTCGAGCTCGCCGTGGCCGTGTCGATCAGTCTCTTCGGGCTGAATTCCGGCGCCGCGCTCGCCACAGTGGTGGGCGTTCTTGTGGAGGTGCCGGTGATGCTGTCGCTTGTGGCCTTCGCCAACCGGACACGCGGCCGGTTCGCCGGCGCTTGACGGGGCGGGCCCGCGCGGGAGAGTGGGGAGCATGTACGCCATATCGCTCACCACGATCCCGCCGCGCTACCCGACCCTGCCGCGCGTGCTGGCCGCGCTCGTGGCGCAGGTTCCGCAGCCGGACGCGATCTTCCTGACCGTACCGCGCCGGTTCGCGCGGTTCGATACCGCCCCCCTGCCCGCGCTCCCGTTCGAAGTGACGCTGCTCCAGCCCGAGACCGACGCGGGCCCGATCGCCAAGCTGCTCCCGGCGGCCTGGAAATACGATGGAGATATCCTGATCTGCGATGACGACTGGCTCTACCCGCCCGGCTGGGCGGCACGGTTCATCGCGGCGCGCGAAGAGCATCCCGACGCGGTGATCGCAGGATCGTCGTGGGGCAGCGAACGGATCGGGTATCGGGGCGGCACCATATTGCAGGGATTCGCAGGCGCGCTCGTCCCGGCACGCGTCGCGCGACAGATACCGCATCCGCCGGAGGCGGCGCGGTACGTGGACGATGTCTGGATCTCTGCCCAGCTCGCGCGCCTTGGCGTGCCGGTCCACACTCTGGGCAAAGCGGCGCCGCCGGCGATGCCCCTGGACGATCCCGGCGCGCTTCAGTCACGGTCCGACCGCGACCGGGCGAACCGGGACGCGGCGGGGGCTGTCGATGTCTGGGAAAAGCTCTGACGACCCGGCGCAATGCAATCGGCGTCGTGGGTCATCGAGCAGGCGCGCAGCGCCCCGTCGGGGCGCCGCCGCAGCTTCAGTGCACCGGCACCGGCGACAGTTCGTTCTGGCGTGCCAGCGCGAAGGCGAGGTTGCGGTCGCCGACCAGCGCGAGCCGTTCGCCCTCGGACGAATGGACGGCGTAGACCTTCTTGGCGCCCTCCACCTGCTCGCGGATATCCTCCGGCAGATCGTCGGTGTCCACTTCACGGACGTAGACGATGGTTTCCAGCTCACCCGCCAGTTTGTTCACATCAAAATTCATGACGCACTCCTTTCAATGCGTGAGGCGTTTCGACCCCAACGCGCAACGGTGAGGAATTGATCCCTCAGCCTTTCGTGATCTCGATCGTCTGAACCACGCTGTCGGGTTCGGACCGTTCCAGATCGATGTGCAGAAGCCCGTTCTCGGTCTTCGCACCTTTCACCTCGACTCCATCGGCCAACACGAAGCTCTTCATGAATTGGCGCCCGGCGATGCCACGGTGCAGGAACACGCGGTCCGCGTCCGTCTTCGGCTGGCGCCCGCGCACCACGAGCTTGCGATCTTCGATGGTGATCGACAGGTCCTCGTCAGAGAACCCGGCCACGGCGAGGGAAATGCGATACGCGCGATCGCTGACCTGTTCGATGTTGAAAGGGGGGTAGCCTTCGGTCCCGCTTTTCGCGGCCTGTTCGATCATGCGTTCCAGCTGATCGAAGCCCAGGAAATACGGGTGGGCCCCCAGCGTCATCTTCGTCATCACACGTCCTTTGCCATAAAGCGATGTGTCTTGAGGGTCCCGCTCGCGGCGACCCCGTGCACATAATATGGGCGCGCGGCCGCGCGCGCACAAGACCCTGAAAAGCTTGGCGCAGGGGGGCGTTTGGCGCTACATTGGGGGAAGCCATGAAAGACGACTCGAACCCCATGACCAACCCCTACGAGATGAAGCACGAAGACGTGCTTCGGGTCGAACTGGAGGTTCTGCGCCGCGAACACCGCGACCTCGACGAAGCGATCACCGCGCTCGAGACCGAGGGGCGGGCCGATGTGCTCACGATCCGGCGCCTCAAGAAGCAGAAACTGGCCCTGAAGGACCAGATCGCGCGGATCGAGGACGAGCTCTTCCCCGACATCATTGCATGAGGGCCTGAAGCCCTTATAAACGGCGCTTCCTGATGGAGGGCGCATATGGCCGACGTGAAAGTGGGAATCATCATGGGCAGCCAGTCCGACTGGTCCACGATGAAGCAAGCCGCCGACATTCTCGACGAACTGGACGTGACCTACGAGGCGAAGATCGTCTCGGCGCATCGCACGCCCGACCGGCTCTGGGACTACGGCAAGAGCGCGGTCGACCGTGGGTTGCACGTGATCATCGCGGGCGCCGGGGGCGCGGCCCACCTGCCCGGCATGATGGCTTCCAAGACCCGCGTGCCGGTGATCGGTGTGCCGGTCCAGACCCGCGCCCTCTCCGGTGTCGACAGCCTCTATTCCATCGTGCAGATGCCCAAGGGCTTCCCCGTGGCCACGATGGCGATCGGCGCGGCCGGGGCCGCCAACGCGGGCCTCATGGCCGCCGGAATCCTCGCCGTCTCCGACCCCGACCTCGCCCGGCGCCTGGACGACTGGCGCGCGGCCCTGTCCAACTCGATCCCCGATGAGCCCCAAGATGAGTGATACCTCCGCCCGCACACTCGAGCCCGGTGCCACCATCGGCATTCTCGGCGGCGGCCAGCTTGGCCGGATGCTGTCGGTCGCGGCCGCGCGGCTCGGGTTCAAATCCGCGATCTTCGAGCCCGGCGGCGATTGTCCGGCCAGCCACGTGGCGAACTACCACCACCAGGCGGAATACGACGACGAAGACGCGCTGAAACGCTTTGCCGAATCCGTCGACGTCATCACCTACGAGTTCGAGAACATCCCGACCTCGGCCCTCGACATCGTCGAAGCGATCGCCCCGGTGCGCCCCGGCCGCCGCGCGCTCAAGGTCAGCCAGGACCGGCTCACCGAGAAGGCGTTCCTGGCCGATCTCGGCCTTGCCGTCGCCCCTTTTGCCGCCGTCGACGACGCGGTCGACCTGGCCGAGGCGATGGCCGAGATCGGCACGCCCTCGATCCTGAAGACCCGGCGCTTCGGCTATGACGGCAAGGGGCAGGCCCGCCTGTCTTCACCGGACGATGCCGAGAACGCGCTGGCCGACATGAACGGCGCCCCCGCGATCCTCGAGGGCTTCGTGGATTTCGACTTCGAGGTCTCCGTGATCGCCGCGCGCGGCCTCTCGGGCGATTTCGCGAGCTTCCCGCCGGGCGAGAACATCCACACCGACGGCATCCTCGACACCACGACCATCCCCGCCCGCCTGTCGACCCAGGCGGTCGCCGAGGCGCAGGGGATGGCCGCGCGCATCCTGCAGAAGCTCGACTACGTGGGTGTCATGGGCGTCGAACTCTTCGTGACGCCGATGGGGCTCGTGGTGAACGAGATCGCCCCGCGCGTGCACAACTCGGGGCACTGGACCCAGAACGGCTGCGCCATCGACCAGTTCGAGCAACACATCCGCGCGGTCGCGGGCTGGCCGCTGGGCGACGGGACGCATTACGCCAACGTGGTCATGACCAACCTCATCGGCGACGCCGTCGAGCGGGTCCCGTACCTCGCCCAGGACAGCGCGAACGCGATCCATCTCTACGGCAAGTCCGAGGTCAAGCCGGGGCGCAAGATGGGCCACGTGAACCGGATCACCGGACCCGCCTGATGCCGCGCTACGCGCTCAAGGTCGAATACGACGGGGCCCCGTTTTCCGGCTGGCAACGGCAGAAGGAACACCCTTCAGTGCAGGCCGCGGTCGAGGCCGCGCTCGCGAAGCTGGAGCGCGACGTGCCGTCGATCGCCGCGGCCGGGCGCACCGATGCGGGCGTCCACGCGCTGGGACAGGTGGCCCACTGCGATCTTGCGAAGGACTGGGACCCGTTCCGGCTGTCGGAGGCGCTGAACTATCACCTCAAGCCCGCACCGGTCGCGATCGTCGATTGCGCGCAGGTGGACGAAGCGTTCCACGCCCGCTTCTCGGCCGTCGAACGGCAATACCTGTTCCGCCTCGTCTCGCGCCGCGCGCCGCTTGTCCATGACCGCGGCAACGCGTGGCGCGTGGCGCAGGAGCTGGACCCGGACGCGATGCAGGCCGGCGCCGACCGGCTGATCGGCAACCACGATTTCACCACCTTCCGCTCGACCATGTGCCAGGCGGACAGCCCGGTGAAGACGCTGGACGAGCTGCGGGTGGAAAGCCTGCCCTACCCCGGCGGCACGGAATACCGCTTCCACGTCCGCGCCCGCAGCTTCCTGCACAACCAGGTGCGCAGCTTCGTGGGCACGCTGGAGCGCGTGGGCGCAGGCGCCTGGACGCCCGACGACGTGACCGCCGCGCTTGAAGCACGCGACCGCGCCGCCTGCGGGCCGGTATGTCCTCCGGAAGGTCTCTACCTGGCCGCCGTGCGCTACCCGGACGATCCCTTCGCCTGAGCATGGCCCGGACATGAAAAGACCGGGGTACCCCTACCCCGGTCTTTCCCCCTTGGACGCCCCGGTGGACACCCCTGACCACCACGTCCAAATCACCAGACTTTCAAACCGCGCATACCTTCGTCCCGGTCCTGACCAGACCGGATGCACCCTGCCAGATGCCGAAGTCCGTTTCGCGCGGAAACGTCGCTGACCATGTCACCCCCTGACCCGAGGGTTCGCTGCAGTCACCGCCAGCCCCCAAGCCAGCCGCTGCGACACCTGAAATATGCAGGTTTGCCTTACCCCGGTCAACGAAAACGCGCATCTCTGCCCCATTTTCTCCTTATTTCAGAGGACTTTATCCACGATACGGCAGCAATGCCCAGATCGATACGGGAATTGTTCGCGCCGCGCCCGACCCCGCTCCGGCCACTGCCACAAACGATTCGCATCAGACCCGCTTTTCCCTTGCGGGCACCCCTGCCATAATGCCCGGCAACCAACCCAGAAAAGAGCAGCCCCGAATGAGCGACCTCCTCACCAATGCCCCTGACAGCTACGACGCCTCCTCGATCGAGGTGCTCGAAGGGCTGGAGCCCGTCCGCCAGCGCCCCGGCATGTACATCGGCGGCACCGATGAGCGCGCGCTGCACCACATGGTGGCCGAAATCCTCGACAACTCGATGGACGAGGCGGTCGCGGGCCACGCCAACCGGATCGAGGTGGAGCTGCACGCGGATTACTCGGTCACCGTGCGCGACAACGGGCGCGGCATCCCGATCGACCCGCACCCGAAGTTCCCGGACAAGTCCGCGCTAGAGGTGATCCTTTGCACGCTCCACGCGGGCGGCAAGTTCTCGGGCAAGGCCTACCAGACCTCGGGGGGCCTGCACGGGGTGGGCTCGTCGGTGGTGAACGCGCTGTCAGATTCGCTCGTCGTGCAGGTCGCCAAGAACAAGGAGCTGTTCGAACAGCGCTTCTCGCGCGGCAAGCCGTTGGGCCCGGTCGAGAAGGTCGGCGCCGCCCCCAACCGGCGCGGGACCGAGGTCACGTTCCACGCGGACGAAGAGATCTTCGGCTCCCACCGCTTCAAGCCCAAGCGGCTCTTCACGCTCGCGCGGTCCAAGGCCTACCTCTTCTCGGGGGTCGAGATCCGGTGGAAGTCGCACATCGACGACGGCGAGACGCCGACCGAGGCCACGTTCCACTTCCCCGGCGGGCTCAAGGATTACCTCAAGGAGGTGCTGGGGACCGCCTCGACCTATTCCGAGACGGGGTTCGCCGGGAAGGTCGAGTTCCGCGAGAAGTTCGGGGAACCGGGCTACGTCGAATGGGCGATCAACTGGACCCCGGCGCGCGACGGCTTCATCCAGTCCTACTGTAACACCGTGCCCACGCCCGAGGGCGGCACGCACGTCGCAGGGTTCTGGGCGGCGATCCTGAAGGGGATCAAGGCCTACGGCGAGCTCGTGGGCAACAAGAAGGCCGCGCAGATCAACCGCGACGACCTGATGACCGGCGGCTGCGCGCTGGTGTCCACCTTCATCGCCGACCCGGCCTTCGTCGGCCAGACCAAGGACCGGCTGTCGACGGAATCGGCGGCCAAGATGGTCGAGGGCGCGGTGCGCGACCACTTCGACAACTGGCTGGCCGCCGACACGAAGTCCGCGGGCGCCATCCTCGACTTCCTGATCCTGCGCTCCGAGGAGCGGCTTCGCCGCAAGCAGGAGAAGGAGACCGCCCGAAAATCCGCCACCAAGAAGCTGCGCCTGCCGGGCAAGCTGGTGGACTGCACCACGTCGAACCGCGACGGGACCGAGATCTTCCTGGTCGAGGGCGACTCCGCCGGCGGCTCGGCCAAGATGGCGCGCGACCGCAAAACGCAGGCGCTGCTGCCGCTTCGGGGCAAGATCCTGAACGTGCTGGGCGCGGCAAGCTCGAAGCTGGGCCAGAACCAGGAGATCAACGACCTCTGCCAGGCATTGGGCGTCGGCATGGGGACCAAGTTCCGCGTGGACGACCTGCGCTACGACAAGGTCATTATCATGACCGACGCGGACGTCGACGGCGCGCACATCGCGGCGCTCCTGATGACGTTCTTCTTCAGCCAGATGCGCCCGCTGATCGACCACGGCCACCTCTACCTCGCCTGCCCGCCGCTCTACCGGCTGACGCAGGGGGCCAAGCGGCTCTACGTCTCGGACGATGCCGAGAAGGACCTTTGGATGGCCAAGGGCCTGGGCGGCAAGGGGAAGATCGAAACCCAGCGCTTCAAGGGCCTGGGCGAGATGGACGCCAAGGACCTCAAGGAAACCACGATGGACCCGGCGACGCGGAAATTGATCCGCGTGACGATCGACGAGGACGAACCCGGCGAAACCGGCGACCTTGTCGAGCGGCTCATGGGCAAGAAGCCGGAGCTGCGGTTCCAGTATATCCAGGAGAACGCGCGGTTCGTGGAGGAGTTGGATGTTTGACGATGAAGACGGGCATATGTGCTCTCACCCAGAGTGAAGGTACCCATGCAAAGTCGACCTGACGCATGAAACTCCGCCTCCTTGCACCACAAGTTGGCCATCGTCCGTAGGATGGGTGCCAACCCACCCGAAAACCACACCGCACATCGATTCCCAGTCGGCATGGAACCGCTGGCCCCCTTCGGAACGTTGGCAAAACAACGCTGCCCAGAAGGAGACCAGCCATGAGCAATGCAATCGCCGCCTCGGCCCTCGTCGTGAGCCTCGGCCTGTCCGGCCTGGGCTTCATCACCGGTATTCCCGCGAACACGCCCGCCGGCGCACCGGCGCAGGCCGAACAGTAACGCCCGGGGGCCTGCCATCGGCGATGTCCCGCCATGAGCGTGGACCCGCTGGCACCATTCCGGCCCCGACGCGTTAAAGGAATGCCAACGAAATGGAGGCACACATGTTCAAACAGGTCAGACCCCTGATTCTCGCAACCGCGGCCATCGCGATGGCCGCACCCGCTGCTGCCGATCCCGGCAAGAACCGCGGTGTCGGCTGGGGCGTGGGGGGCATTCCGCCGGGCCACGCCAAGAAGATGGACCGCCACGAAGAAGAGCGCCTGCAGGTGATCAACAACTACATCGTGGTCGAGAACCCCGACAATTACAGCCTGCCGCCGCTCCCGTCGGACGAACTCTACGTGCGCCGCGACAACCAGCTCTACCGCGTCGCGCGCGACACGGCGACGGTGATCGAGGCGATCGGCATCGTCTCGGAATTGCTGAACTGATCAGCCCTGAACCTGCAGCCCGCGGAGGTACGTGCCCAACGCGACCAATGCCGCGGGCGTCGGGGTGGGCGTGCCATCACGGTCGACCCAGGTGATCGTTTCGCTTTCGATCAGGTCGCCGAAGCGCGGCATCGGCCCGTGCGTGTCGTCGCGGGCATAGCCGTCGATGGTCGACATGACGTAGGCCATCGGGAAGTCCCCGCCATTGCGCGCCGCCAGCCGCGTCAGGTCCGGCGGCACGGCCCCGGCCACCGCGGGCCCGCCGGTTGCGTCCGCACCGTGGCACGCCGCGCAGTATTCGCCGTAGAGCACAGCCCCCTCGGCCGCGTCCGGCGTTATCTCGCCCTCCGAACAGGCGGCGAGAAAGGCAATGGGAATCAAGGCGATCAGGCGGGTCATGGCTGCTCTCCGGTGTTTTGGCCATCCTACCGCAGGACGCGCGATCAAACCATCACTTCCCGCCACCGGCTTGCCGCCCGGCGCCCGGTTGCTATCCTAAAGATCATTCCCGCCGGAGAGTCCCCGATGCGTTTCTGCCTGCTTCTCTGCCTTGCCACGCTGGCCACGTCCGCCACGGCCCAGGACAACCCGATCCTCGACCGCCTGAACGGCTTCGTCACCGCCTACAACGACGGCGACGCGCGTGCAGTGGCCGCGTTCTACACCGAGGACGCGGCGCTCTTCCCGCCCGCCCATCCGCACCTGTCCGGGCCCGAGGAAATCGAAGGCTACTATGCCGACGCGTTCGAGGCCGGGGCGGAGACGCTGCGCTACACCGTGCTCGAGATCCGCGGCCACGGCACCGACACCGCGGTCGAGATCGGCGAGGCGGTCACGAAAACCGGCGACGGCGAGGTGCGCACCCGTGCCATGCATGTCTGGCGGGTGGTGGACGAGGAATGGCGCCTGTCGCGCGACATGTTCAACGTGATCGACCCGGGGGACTGACCCCGGGTTTTGCGATTCGGCGATCTGTTGCTAACCTGAAACCCGGATGTCTTCTGCCCGGGTTTTTCGCATGCGCCTCATTGCCGTTCTCTTCGCCCTTCTCGCCACGCCGGCCCTCGCCCAGAACACGATGCACTGGAAAACGGTGGGATGGTGGGACGTCCAGTTCTTCGAGGAATACGGTGCCTGCGCGGCGATCGCGGAATACGACAACAATTCCTTCGTCTTCATCGGGCTCGACACGACCACCGGCGACCTGGGCCTCCGGCTCGCCGTGCTCAACCAAGCCTGGACCTCGCTCGTCGTGGACGATCCATACGACCTGGTCGTGCGCTTCGACCGCCGCGCGCCATGGGACATCACGATGTACGGCACGAACGTGCAGGGTCGCCCGGGACTCTACAACGTATTCCCGGCGACCTCGGATTCGTCCGGCAATTTCGTGCGGGAATTCCAGCGGTCCCTGAACATGGTCTGGACCTACCGCGGGACCGAGCTGGGCTCGTTCTCGCTGCGCGGCACGAACATGGCGATGAACGAGGTGATGGCCTGCACCGAAAGTTATCTCGATGCGATGGCGACGCCGTCCGATCCCTTCGCGGGCGGCGGCGCGGGAAAGGCCGACCCGTTCCAGTGACGGATCGGCCTTGGTGTCTCAGAAGTTGATGACCTCGTGGACGCCCACGTCCGGGTCCTTGTCGCGACCCTGCGCCTTGGCGATTTCCCAGGCGAAGACGAAGGTGGAATCGGTCGAGGCCCAGATCGCGGCCTCTTCCAGCTCGAAGCGGTAGACCACGAGGTTCGGGTCGTCCTTGCCTTCGAACCAGGCCCCGATCACGGGGTTCCAAAGCTCTTCGTGCTTGTCCTTCTCGTCGCTGTAGTGCAGCCGCCCCTTGGCGCTGATCTGCACGTCCTGGCCCTTGGAGACGATGGTGAACTTCGCCTCGGTGCCGTCACCGCTCATCTTCGTCTGCCAGCCCTCACCGATGGTCTTGGCCAGGTCGGTCTCGCGGCTGGTGACGAACCAGAGCGCCTTGCCCTTCCGGTCCACGAAATGGGTCATGGGCTGCATGTGCTGGTCCGTGCCCTTCACGCCCAGCATCCCGAAGCGGGTATCCTCGGCGGTGCCCCAGAAGACGTCTGCGGGGTCTGTCTTGGTGTGCTTGATCTCGGACATGTGGAACCTCCTTTGGGGTCCCAACGCACGCCTGCGGGGCCTGTTCCTGCGGGAACTTCCCCGATCCGATCGCGTTTGCCTGACGACGAGGCAGACATCCGTGACCCAGACCACCGCGCACAATCCGACCCATGCCCGGCCCGAAAGCGTATCGGCGATCCTGCAGCGCGCGCGGCGGGCCCTGGAGGGCAACGAAGTGTCGGTGCGCGACGTGGTCGAAGCCTTGGGACGCGCGTCGTTCTCGCCTCTCCTGATGCTGCCTGCGCTGATCATCGTCACGCCGGTCAGCGGGATTCCGCTGTTCTCCACGATCTGCGGAATCACGATCATGCTGATCTCCTTCCAGATGATCGCCCATCGCCGTCACGTGTGGCTGCCCGACTGGATCATGCGCCGCCACGCCCCGCGCAAGCGGATCACGAAGGCGCTGGACCTGCTCACGCCGCCTGCGCGCTGGCTCGACAGGGTAACGCGCGAACGCCTGCGCTTGTTGGTCGAGCCGCCTCTCCTCTACCTCCCGCAGACCCTTTGCCTGGTCTCCGGCGCAATGATGCCGTTGCTGGAATTCGTCCCGTTCACCGCGTCGCTCGCCGGCTTCGCCGTGGCCGTCATGGCCGTCGCGATGGTGACACGCGACGGCTTGCTGGTGCTGATCGGCTTCCTCGCCATCGGCTCCGTCTTTTCGGTCGGAAACTGGATGATGACGTGACAGGGTCGCGTCATGAAATCGAATCTTGTGTGTGCTCACTTATCTCTTGTTAAGCTGTATTTCAGCTATATGATTTTTCTGATATGCTGAGTCTCACTCAAATCGGCAGGCGCCCAACGCCACGCCCCTCTTTCCGCCATGTCCTGCGCACCGAAACCCGGGCCGAACATGAGGCCTCGGAGGCATGGTTCGCGCCTTTCATGGAGGAGCCGGAGCGGCACATGGTGGCATTTCTTGCAGCCCAGCGCGCGGCCCTCGCCGCACTCGAGCTTGCCTGCGCCCGTCCCGGCTCGCCCGAGCTTGCCGCCGTGATGCCAGACACGATGCGCGCGCTCGATGCCGATTGCGCCGACCGGGACATCCGGCCGCCCGCATTGATGGTCGCCCACGAAGTGGCGCCGCTGGCCGCGGGGTACCTGGCCCTCGGATCGCGGCTCGGAGTCGAGGTGATGCGCCGGCGGCTGGTGGAAAAGGACGTGCGCCCGGTGCCGCGCTTCTTCCTGCAGCCCGACGCGACCCGGACCTGGGCCGCGATCTGCACCAAGCTCGACGCGGTGGACCCCGACGGGGCGGCTGCGGACGGCCTGATTGAAGACACGAAAACGGGATACGCGCTCTTCGCCCAAGCGGCGGGCCTGACTTTCGACTGGACACCTACATGAACGACGCCTCCGACGGGATGATCGAACCGGGTACGCCGGTGGATCTGACCAACTGCGACCGCGAACCCATCCATCTTCTGGGCCGCGTCCAATCCTACGGCGCGCTCGTCGCGGTCTCTCCGGACTGGACCGTGCGCCATGCCTCGGAGAACCTCGGGTCCATCCTGGGCCACGACGTGGAGGGCGCGATCGGCAGTCCGATCACCGAGCTCGTCACCGCCGAAGCCTTCGACCGGATCCGGGCCGGGATGGAAAAAGCCGACCTGGCGCGCCATCCCCTGCGGCTCTTCGGCGTGGTGCTGAGAACGACCGGGCGCCTCTTCGACATCTCGATCCACGAAAGCGGCCCCTACATCCTCGTGGAGTTCGAACCCAAGGCCGACCCCCGCTCCGGCGACGTGATGAGCGAGGTCTATCCGCTCATCCAGAAGATCGACACGAGCAGCGACCTTGACCGGCTGGCGCAGGATGCGGCCGAAGGGCTTGCGCAGATCGCGGGCTTCGACAGCGTGATGGTCTACCAGTTCCAGCCGGACCATTCCGGTCGCGTGCTGGCCGAAAAGCGGTCGGACGGAGAAACCCGTTACCTCGGGCTGAACTTCCCGGCCTCCGACATTCCCGTGCAGGCCCGCGCGCTCTACAAGAAAGCGCTCCTGCGCCTGATCGCCGACGTGAACGACCCCGGCGCGGTGATCCGGCCCGGCATCGACGAGACCGGCGCGCCGGTCGACCTGTCGCTCGCCGTGACCCGCGCTGTGTCGCCGATCCATATCGAGTACCTGCGCAACATGGGGATCGAAGCCTCCATGTCGGTGTCGATCATGAAGGACGGCGAGTTGTGGGGGCTTTTCGCCTGCCATCACAACACGCCACGCTACATCGACTATGAACGCCGCACGGCGGTCGAGCTGTTCGCACACCTGTTTTCCTTCGAACTGAGCGAATACGAGGCACGCGTGCGCGCCCGCGCGCAGGAGGACATGTCGCGGCTCCAGACCCGGATCATGTCGCATCTCGCGGACGGGCACACGCTCGATGCCAGCCTGCTGGCGCTGTCGGGCGACATCGAACGGGTGATCCCGCATGACGGCACGGTGCTCTACCACGACGGCGCGTTCACCGCGACGGGCGTGACCCCGGATGCGGACGAGTTCGAGCCCATCGCGCGGATGCTCGACCGGTCCACCGGCACGCAGATCTTCGCCACGGACGAGCTGCGCCGGGACATGCCCGAATTGGGCGACTTGTCCGACCGGGTGGCCGGCATCCTGGCCATCCCCGTGTCGCGTCATCCGCGCGACTACCTGGTCCTGTGCCGCGAACCCGTCACCAAGAAGGTGAACTGGGCGGGCGACCCGACGAAGCCGGTGGAGACCGGGCCGAACGGCACCCGCCTCACCCCGCGCAAGAGCTTCGAGACCTGGCAGCAGGACGTCGAAGGGCGCTCGGAATCCTGGTCCGACCATGCACGCCACGCGGCCGACCAGCTGCGCGTCGTCCTGCTCGAGGTATTCCTCAAGGTCACCGACGCCAGCGCCGAAGAGCGCAAGCGGGCGCAGGAGCAGCAGCAACTGCTGATTTCCGAGCTCAATCACCGGGTGCGCAACATCCTCAACCTGATGCAGGGGCTGGTGTCGCAGGCGAAGGCCGACGCGACGACCATGCCGGAATTCACGGACCGCCTGCACGGACGGATCCAATCCCTCGCCCGCGCTCACGACCAGTTGACGCGTGACCAGTGGGATCCCGCGCCGCTGAAAGAGCTCATACGCTGCGAGTTCGAAGCCTATGCCGAGTCAAAGTCGGATCGCGTCCTGATCGACGGGCCGGAGATCCTGATCTCGCCCGCCGCCTTCACCAACCTCGCGCTCGTGGTGCACGAGATGGCCACCAATTCGATGAAATACGGCGCGCTCTGCGACCGGTCGGGGCAGGTACATGTCGCCCTGGACGAACGCGACGGCGGGATCGAGATCAACTGGACCGAAACCGGCGGTCCCCCCGTCCTTCCGCCGACGCGCCGCGGGTTCGGCTCGACCATCATCGAGATGTCGATCCCCCACGAACTCGGCGGCGAAGCCGGCATCACCTATCCCGAAACCGGGGTTAAAGCCCGGTTCTTCGTGCCCGGTCCGCATGTCGAGAACATCCTCGATGCGGCCGACCAGGCGGAAGCCGCGCCCGAGCCGTCGCCCCAGGCGACCGGCGAAGGTTTCGCGCTGTCGGGGCGCGGCCTCGTTCTTGAAGATACGCTGATCATCGCGATGGACGCGCAAGGAATCCTCGAGGATTTCGGCGCCAGCGAAATCACCCTCGCCGCCTCGGTCGACGAGGCGCTTGCGAGCATCGACACCGCACCGCCGGACTTCGCGCTGCTCGACGTGAACCTGGGCGAGGAGCAATCGCTTCCGGTGGCCCGGGCTTTGGCGGAGCGAGGCATCCCGTTCGTTCTGTCCACGGGCTACGGCGAACGGCAGGAGCTTCTCAAGACCTTCCCGCCCTGCCCCATCGTGCAGAAACCGTTTTCTTCGGACAGCCTGCGCACGGCCTTCGCACAGGCAACGGGTCGCTGATTTCCGGGCGGTCATGCTTGTCATGGCTCACCATAACCGATACCCCGAATCCGACTTGTAAAGGCGGAGAAGCGCGTGGACCTGGTTTTCAAGGATAACACCCTGAACACGCAGGCCGTGTCGTCGATGATCGGCGTCCTGGCCCAGAAATCGGACATCTGCGCGAAGGTGATCGACCGCAGCGGCGAGGTGGTGGCGGTGAACCGGCGCGGGCTGGAGCTGCTGGAGCTGTCGGCCGAGGAGATCTGCGGCAAGGTCTGGACGGCCCTGTGGGAAAGCGAAGCCGCCGGGACAGCCAAGCAGGCCGTTCAGGCCGCGTTCGACGGCGAGCGGTCGCATTTCACCGGGCATATGCAGGTCGGGGACCGCCCGGCCACATGGGATGTCGAAGCCCGACCCCTGCAACATGGCGACAACGGGATCGAGACGATCCTCGTGCTGAGCACGGAAGTCTCCGAGGACCGGCCGGCTACCGCGGACTCCGAGTCGATCACGAAGACCCTGCGCGCGGCGATGCACGCCTTCGGCAACGTCGCCAACAGCGCGGCCTCCGGTGCGCGGTTGGTGCGGCGCGGCGTGCCCGAGGACCTGGCCGGACAGCTTGCCGACGAACTCGAAGCCGCCTCGGAGCGGGCCAGCACCGCGCTCGAAGAGCTGCGCGACCTTGTCGAACCGGGACGTAACGACACGAGCGATTGAGGCTTGATCGCCCCGCCGGCTGCGCCCAAGGTGCGCGCCATGACACCAGCCGAAGCAGAACAGATACTCGCCGACATGTTCGCCCCCTGGGTGCGCGCGCTCGACATGCGCGTGGACGAGATCGGGGCCGAGGGCGCCATCCTCACGATCCCGATCACCGACGACATCGCGCGCGTCGGCGGCATCGTGTCGGGCCAAGCGCTCGCCACCCTGGCCGACACCGCGATGGTGTTCGCCGCCGCCGGGCATTTCGGGGAATTCAAGCCGGTCGCCACGACCAATCTGGACACCGTCTTCCTGCGCCCGGGATCGGGCGAGCGCATTGCCTGCCACGCCCGCGTCGTGCGCGCCGGCAAGGCCGTCGTGTTCGCCAGTGCCGAGATGATCGCCCACCCGTCGGGCAAGCCCGTGGCGACCGCGACCGCCACCTACATGGTGCCATGAGCGGGACGCCGGCCTACGCGGCCACCATGCTGCTGGCCGGCTTCGGCATCCCCGTCTTCGCGGCGCTCAGTTCGGCGCTTGGCCAGAAGATCGGCAACCCCTTCGCGACCGGCGTCGTGACCTTTGGCGTCGCGCTGACCATCGGGATCGTCGCCGCGCTCGTCACCGGTCCCGGCGCGCTGGCCCGGATCGGCGAAGCGCCGCGTCACCTGCTTCTGGGCGGGTTCCTCGTGGCGTTCTACGTGCTGTCGATCACCTTCGTCGCCCCGCGCTTCGGTGTGGGCAACGCGGTGTTCTTCGTGCTGCTGGGGCAACTTCTCTCGGCCGCCGCCATCGACCATTACGGCCTCTTCGGCGCGCGGGTGTCCCCGGTGAGCCTCACGCGGGCCGCCGGCATCGCGGTCATGGCCATCGGCGTCTGGCTCACCCAGAAGACCTGAGGCGGGTCAACTCTCGACCTTGATGGTCGTGTTGCCTCGCCCGGCGTCGTCCACCATTCGGAAAAACGCCTTGGCCGCCTTCGGCATCATACGGACGCAGCCGTGCGAAGCGGGGCGCCCGATGTAGCGGGTGTCGTAGGTCCCGTGGATCGCGATGTCCTCGTTGAAGAACACCGACCACGGCATCGGCGCGTCATCGTAGAGCGACGACGTGTGGTCCCTGTCGAGGAAGGTCGGCTGGAAGCGTCCCGTCGGCGTCCGGTAGCCGTCCGCACCGGTGGAGACCGGCCAGACCCGGTGGGTCGTGCGCCCGTCCTCGGTGCGCAGCACGGTGAGTGTCTGGTCGGACAGGTCGACGATCGCCTCGACCCCGTCCGGGATTTCCGGCAGTGGCTTGATCGGTGCGGTGGGCTGGTTGGAGCTCGATGTCACCTCGGGCGCGGCCGATACCGGCCCCGCGGCAAGCGGCGCGGCCACGGCGATGAAAGCGGCAATGGACAGGCGGATTGGGGTCACTGAGTGTCTCCCGGTGGTCTTGAAGTCTGTGTCGGGGAAACGCGACTCCGCGCCTCACGTTCCATTCCGCGCCCCGCGCCGCCACTCAGGACCCCGGCGTGACGACGCCCCCGTCGACATGCAACACCCGGTCCATACGCGCGGCGAGCGCGTGGTTGTGCGTGGCGATGAGGGCCGACAGGCCGGTTTCGCGCACGAGGTCCATCAGCGTCTCGAACACCCGGTCGGACGTTTCGGGATCGAGGTTACCGGTCGGCTCATCCGCCAGCAGGAGCTCCGGCGCATTGGCGAGCGCACGGCAGAACGCGACGCGCTGTTGTTCCCCGCCCGAAAGCTCGGCCGGTCGGTGCCCGGCACGGTGATCGACCCCAACGCGCGCGAGCAGCATCATCGCCCTGTCGCGCGCTGTCTTCTGGCTGGCACCGTTCGCGAGCTGCGGCAGCACGATGTTCTCGAGCGCGGTGAATTCCGGCAGCAGGTGGTGGAACTGGTAGATGAAGCCGATGTTCGACCGACGCAGTGCCGTGCGCCGCCGGTCGCCCAGGTCGGTCACGTCCTCACCCCCGATCGACACCCGCCCCGTGGACGGCGCGTCGAGCAGTCCGGCGATGTGCAGAAGCGTCGACTTGCCCGCGCCGGAGGGGGCGACGAGCGCCACGACCTCGCCGGGGGCGATTGCAAGATCCGCACCTTTGAGCACGAAAACCTCGCCCGGTTCGCCACGGTTGTAGACCTTTTCGATCTTTTCGAGCTTGAGCACCTCACTCATAGCGCAGCGCCTCCACCGGGTTCATCCGCGCCGCGCGGCGCGCCGGGAAGATGGTGACAATGAAACTGAGACCCAGCGACATGGCGACGGCGGAAAGCACGTCGCCCGTCTGCAACTTGGCCGGCAGCGCGTAGATGCCGCGGATCGACGGGTCCCAGACACCGCCGCCGGAGAGGTAGTTCACGAAGGCGAAGATCGGGTCGATATAGGTCGCGAAGAGGCAGCCGAGGATGACGCCGAAGATCGTGCCGGCAATCCCGGTGACGGACCCGCACAGGAAGAAGACGCGCAGAACCGAGCCCTCGGTCAGGCCCATCGTGCGCAGGATGCCGATGTCGCGCCCCTTGTTCTTCACCAGCATGATCAGCCCCGAGACGATATTCATCGAAGCGATGAGAACGAGCACGGACAGGATGATGAACATCACGTTGTCCTCGATCTCGAGCGCGCGCAGGAAGGCGCCCGCGCTGTCCTCCCAGGTCCAGGCCAGCGCCCCCTCGCCCGCGGCGCGCAGGGTCGGCCCGACGTAGTCGTTGATCTCCTCCGGCGCCTCGACCATCACCTCGATCTCGTCGGCCACGCCTTCCTTGTTGAAGAACGACTGCGCCTCGGCGAACGGCAGGTAGACGCGAGTGGAATCGATGTCGTAGCGCCCGGCGGAGAAGATGTAGGTCACGTCGTAGACGTTGACCCGCGGGCTTGTGCCGAAAGCGGTCTTCACCCCGTTGGGCGAGATCAGCTTGATCTTGTCACCCAGCCCGATGCCGAGTTCGCGCGACACGCCCAGACCGATGGCGATGCCGTCCTCGAAATCCTCGATCGAGCCGGTGGCGGTCTCCGGGTTGTTGATGCCCGGGATGGACTTGAGGTCGTCCGCCCGGATGCCGAAGACCTGCACGCCGATGTTGCGGTCGGCGTTGTTGGCCATCACCTGCCCCTTCACCAGGGGTGCGGCGCGCGTGACGCCCTCGACCGCGCCGATCCGGTCGGCCCAGGCGTCGAAGTCGGTGATCGTGCGATCGACCCGGTTCTGCGCCGTCACCTCGCCCGCGCTGTAGATCGTGACGTGGGCGTTGGCGCCAAGGATCGTGTCGACGAACTCGGCCCGGAACCCCGTCCGCACGGCAAGCGTGATGATCAGGGCGGCCACGGCGAGCGTGATGCCGATGAGCGAGATCCACGTCATCGTGGACACGCCCCCCTCGGCACGCCGTGCACGCAGGTAGCGCCAGGCGATCATCCATTCGAAGCGCGAAAACGGGGCGGTGCGGTTGGCCAAGATCAGCCTCTCCGTGCCAGGGGCGGTCTCAGGCGTCGGACGCCTCCGACGGTTGCGCGGGCTTCTTCGAGGCGATGAGGCCCGAGACGAGCGCCGCCACCGCGATCAGCGCAAAGATGGCGTAGATCGTCGGGGTCAGAGCGACGCGGTCACCGCCCATCGCGATCAGGTTCACGAAACGGCCGATGAGGTAGAAGATGATGATCATCACGCCTTGAGCGCCGAGGATCGGGGCCAGCGCCTTGATCCCGCCTTCGCGTCCGACGCGTTTGGCGCCGAGGACCGCGTTCAGGATGAAGACCGCGTAGAAGGCAAGGCACCAGAACACGCTGGCCTTGAGGATGCCCGCAAGCAGCGGCATCAGGAAAAGCAGGCCGGCGGCGGCAAGCGCGAAGCGCATCTGTATCGTCATGTCGAAACCTCTCAGGCGTGGCGACGGCGCCGGAACGGACGCTTGAGCGCCGCGAGCGCGCTCACGACCAGCCCCCACCCGGCAACAAACCCGATCCCCGCGGTGATCGCGCCATCCACGGTGACGGGCACCGCCGGTTGATACTGGTCCCACGTCCGCTCCACAAGCTCCGGGTCACGAAAGCGCCAGAAATTGACCAGCCGCATGACCGGCGTGGCGGGCGCCAGGGCCTGGTAATCGGCGTTCAATCGCTCATAGCGCGAAATCCGCGTGCCAAGGCCGGTGCCGATATCGGACACCAGCGCGGAATTGCCCGACTGCATCTCGCGCAGCGCCTCTTCGCGCGTGAGCCCGGCCGCGCTTGCGGCCCCGTCGAAGACCAGCGTGACGGTGCGCAACTCGTCCACCGCGCCCGACAGGCGCTGCACGTATTGTTGAGAGAACTCGGGGAATTGCGACAGCGTCACCGCGCCCGCCAATCCGCCCGCGAGGGCCAGGACCCGCATCTGCTCACCTCCTTTTTCGACAAAGTCTGCGGGGAGACCGGGTCCGGGTCAAGCTTGACGCCTGCCCCGGCCTCTCAGCCCGCAAGCCAGAGGGCGGCCCACGTGATCGGCGCCATCGCCAGAACACCGGCTCCGGCGCCGATGAGCCGCGCGGGATCCGCCAGCGGCAGGTTGCGGTAGAGCCAGAGCGCCGCGGGCAGGACCAGCGCAAGCGCGGTCGCGGTACCCGGCACGTAGTTCCAGCCGGCGAGGCTCAGGGTGACGAGCGTCACGACCCGCGCCAGCAGCATTCCCACGACCAGCGCGACGACGATCTGCACGGGGCGGTTCGGCACGCTGCGGCCGAGGATCAGGATCGCCATGCCACCCAGGCCGAGCCCGATCAGCGCCTGCGATGCCTGCGGCCCGGTGAGAAGGACGGACGGGTCGCGCGCCGCCAGCCAGCCGGGCAGCCCTTCGGCCATCTCGATCGTGTGGACGAGAAGCGCGATGGCGGCGTAGCTGTAGGCGCGGCAGGGATGGCCCCACCCCTGCACCTCGCCCGGATCACGCCGCCGGATCACACCCCGTAGATCTCGCGGATGCGCGCCACGGCGGCTTCGGGTGCCAGCTCTTCGCTCTCGCCCGTGCGGCGCGACGTCACTTCGACGACCCCGTTCTTGAGGCCCCGCGGCCCCACGGTGATCCGCCACGGCAGACCGATCAGGTCCATCGTCGCGAACTTGGCGCCCGCCCGATCCTCGCGGTCGTCGTAGAGCGGCTCAAGCCCGGCCGCGCTCAGAGCCTTGTAGAGATCCTCGCATGCCGCGTCGGCTTCCGCATCGCCCTGTTTCACGTTGACGATCCCGCAATGGAACGGCGTCACGCCCTCGGGCCAGATGATGCCCTTGTCGTCGTGGTTCGCCTCGATCAACGCGCCGACGAGCCGGCTCACCCCGATCCCGTGCGACCCCATGTGCACCGGGACCTGGTTGCCCTCGCGGTCGGTCACGGTCGCGCCCATCGGCTCGGAATACTTGGTGCCGAAATAGAAGATCTGCCCGACCTCGATCCCGCGCGCCACGCGGCGGCGCTCCTCCGGGATCTGGTTGAAGAGTTCTTCGTCGTGGGTTTCGTCCGTACGCGCATAGCGCGACGTGAACTCCTCGAGCACGCCCTGGCATTGCTCGACGCTGTCGTAATCGATGTCGCGGTCACCGAACTTGAGATCGGTGATCTCGCTGTCGTAGAACACCTCGCTCTCGCCGGTCTCGGCCAGCACGAGAAACTCGTGCGTGTCGTCGCCGCCGATGGGGCCGGAGTCCGCGCGCATCGGGATCGCCTGTAGCCCCATGCGCTCGTAGGTGCGAAGGTAGCTCACCAGGTGGCGGTTGTAGGCGTGCAGCGCGTCCTCTTTCGTGAGGTCGAAGTTGTAGCCGTCCTTCATCAGGAACTCGCGCCCCCGCATCACGCCGAAGCGCGGGCGGATCTCGTCGCGGAACTTCCACTGGATGTGGTAGAGCGTGAGCGGCAGGTCCTTGTAGCTGCCCACGTGGGCCCGGAAGATATCGGTCACCATCTCCTCGTTGGTCGGACCGTAGAGCATGTCGCGCCCGTGCCGGTCCTGCATGCGAAGCATCTCGGGGCCGTAGGCATCGTAGCGCCCGCTCTCGCGCCACAGATCGGCCGATTGCAGCGTCGGCATCAGGATCGGGATGTGGCCCGCGCGCTTCTGCTCCTCGTGGACGATCCGCTCGATGTTCTGCAGCACCTTGTAGCCCAGCGGCAGCCAGGAATAGTTCCCGGCCGAGGCCTGCTTGATCATGCCCGCGCGCAGCATCAGCCGATGGCTCACGATCTGCGCCTCGGACGGCGTCTCTTTCAGAACCGGCAGGAAATAACGGGACAGGCGCATGGAAACCTCATCGATCTGGTCCGCGCATCCCTAGCGCGGCCCCAAGGCCCCGACAAGTCCATGCGCTTCCGGTCTGGAAATATCCGGGGGCGCGCGAGGGTCAGCGGCCCTCGCGCGGGTCGGGCGCGGGCGGCTTGTCGCCCGCGCCGCATCACGTCAGCCGCACTTGGAGTGTCCGCAGGAGGCGCAGGTCATGCAGCCCTCGATCATCTGCATGGTGAACTGGCCGCAGGACGGGCAGGCCGGGCCCGGGCGGGCGCCCAGGTTGACCACGTCCGCCGTCGGGTCGGACTTCAGCCCCATGCCCTCACCCGCGAGGAAGCCGGTGGCGATCATGTGCTTCTCGATCACCCCGCCGATGGCCGCGAGGATCGAGGGCACGTACTTGCCCTGCATCCAGGCGCCGCCGCGCGGGTCGAACACGGCTTTCAGCTCTTCGACCACGAAGCTCACGTCGCCCCCGCGCCGGAAGACGGCGCTGATCATGCGGGTGAGCGCGACGGTCCAGGCGAAGTGCTCCATGTTCTTGGAGTTGATGAACACCTCGAAGGGGCGCCGGTGGCCGCCGACGACCAGGTCGTTGATCGTGATGTAGATCGCGTGTTCGCTGCCGGGCCACTTGATCTTGTAGGTCGACCCGTCAAGTTCCTGCGGCCGGTCCAGCGGCTCGGAGATATAGACCACGTCGCCGTGGGGATGCTGCGGCTCGCTGTCGGTCTTGGCCACCACTTCCGGCGCGGCCTTCTCCTCGCTCACCGACAGGACCGACCCGGTCACATCGTTCGGGCGGTAGGTCGTGCAGCCTTTGCAGCCCGACTCGTAGGCCTGCATGTAGACGTCCTTGAAATCCTCGAACGAGATGTCCTCGGGGCAGTTGATCGTCTTGGAGATCGAGCTGTCGATCCAGGGCTGCGCCGCCGCCTGCATCTTCACGTGTTCGGACGGTGCAAGCGTCTGGGCGTTCACGAAGTAGTCGGGCAGTTCCCGGTCGCCGAACTTGTCGCGCCACATCTGCACGGCGTAGTCCACGACCTCTTCCTCGGTCCGCGTCCCGTCCTTCTGGAGTACCTTGCGGGTGTAGGCATAGGCGAAGACCGGTTCGATCCCGGAGCTGACGTTGCCGGCGTAGAGCGAAATGGTCCCCGTCGGCGCGATCGACGTCAGGAGCGCGTTGCGGATGCCGTGTTCACGGATCGCCTCGCGCACGTCGTCGTCCATCGCGGTGAGCGAGCCGGACGCGAGGTAGGCCTCGGCATCGAACAGCGGGAACGGCCCCTTCTCCTTCGCCAGTTCGACGGAAGCGAGGTAGGCTGCGCGCGCGATGGCCTTCATCCAGGTTTCGGTCTGGGCCGCGGCCTCGTCCGAGCCGTAGCGCAGGCCGAGCATCAGGAGCGCATCGGCCAGGCCCGTGACGCCCAGCCCGATGCGGCGTTTGGCCTCGGCCTCGCGCGCCTGCGCCTCGAGCGGGAATTTCGACGCGTCGACCACGTTGTCCATCATGCGCACGGCAGTCGCGACCAGGTCGTTCAGCGCGTCGTAATCGAGCGTCGCGGCCTCCTCGAACGGGTTCTCGACCAGCCGGGCGAGGTTGATCGAGCCCAGCAGGCACGCGCCATAGGGCGGCAGCGGCTGCTCGCCACACGGGTTGGTGGCCGCGATCGTCTCGCAATAAGCGAGGTTGTTCATCTGGTTGATGCGGTCGATGAAGATGACGCCCGGCTCGGCGTAGTCATAGGTCGCCTGCATGATCTTGTTCCACAGGTCGCGCGCCTGCACGGTGCGATAGGTCACGCCGTCGAACGACAGGTCCCAGGCGCCCCCGGCCTTCACCGCTTCCATGAAGTCGTCGGTCACCAGCACCGACATGTTGAACATGCGCAGGCGGGCGGCGTCGGATTTCGCGGTGATGAAATCCTCGATGTCCGGGTGGTCGCAGCGCATCGTCGCCATCATCGCGCCGCGGCGCGAACCCGCAGACATGATGGTGCGGCACATCGCGTCCCACACGTCCATGAAGCTGAGCGGGCCCGAGGCATCGGCCGCCACGCCTTTGACGCCCGACCCGCGCGGGCGGATGGTCGAGAAATCGTAGCCGATCCCGCCGCCCTGCTGCATGGTGAGCGCGGCTTCCTTCAGCATGTCGAAGATCCCCGCCATGCTGTCGGGGATCGTGCCCATGACGAAGCAGTTGAAGAGCGTGACGTTGCGCGCGGTACCCGCCCCCGCGGTGATCCGGCCGGCCGGCAGGAACTTGAAATCTTCGAGCGCGCCGTAGAACCGCTCTTCCTGGTCCGGCTCGCTTTCGGCCAGCGCGCGGGCGATGCGGCGCCAGGTGTCTTCGACCTTGGCGTCGATGACCGCCCCGTCGGATTCCTTGAGTCGGTATTTCATGTCCCAGATCTGTTCGGCGATCGGGGCGGCAAAACGGGTCATGGCACGTCCTTATGACGGTTTTTTGTCTTGGTGATTTGGCAGGCCCCGGTTGAATCGCGCTCCCGGGGAGACCTAGTATTACGCGAAAGGCGCGCGGGAGTCACCACATATTGGGCCACCGCGCAGCATCGGGGGTGAAATCGTGAGCCATGTGAACCTTGTGAAACTCTGTGTCGGCGCCGAAGCGGTCGAGGACCTCGTGGCATGGCAGAAAAGCCGGGCCGGCGGGGCCGAAAGCTACAATCCGCGCCACGTCACGCGCATGTGGCCCAAGCGCGAGGAGGAGCTGTTGAACGGCGGCTCGCTCTACTGGGTGTTCAAGGGCGTGATCCTGGCACGACAGAAGGTGATCCGGCTCGACGAGGTCTTCGGCGACGACGGCATCCGGCGCTGCGGCATCGTGCTCGACCAGGAGGTCGTGCGCACCAGCGCCGCCCCGCGCCGCCCGTTCCAGGGCTGGCGCTATCTCAAGCCCGAGGACGCGCCGCGTGATCTGCCCAAAGGTCGGCAAGGTGAAAGCGAACTGCCGCGTGAGCTGGAAAACGCGCTCGCCGAGATCGGAATCCTCTGATCCCGGCGCTCAGAATTCCATCCAGATCGTGACCGGCCCGTCATTGACGAGCGACACCTTCATGTCCGCCCCGAAGCGCCCCTGGGCGACCTCGATCCCGTGGCCGCGCATCTGGTCGGCGAAGTATTCGTAGAGCCGTTCGCCCTCGTCGGGCGCGGCTGCGGTGGAGAAGCCGGGGCGGTTGCCGCGCGACGTGTCGGCGGCAAGCGTGAACTGGCTGACCACCAGCACCGCACCGCCGGTGTCCAGCACGGAGCGGTTCATCCGCCCCTCGTCGTCCTTGAAGATCCGCAGCTTCGAAATCTTGGCGGCCAGCGTGTCCGCGTTCCCCTCGCCGTCGCCCTGCATCGCGCAGACGAGGACCAGAAGGCCCGGGCCGATCTCGCCGATCACCTCGCCATCGACGCGGACCGCAGCCTCGCTCACCCGTTGGACAAGCGCCCTCATGCCAGTTCTCCGGCCCAGGGCGGGTTGGCGCCTGCGCGCGACACGGTGACGGCGGCGGCGCGGTTGCCCAGCTCCACCGCCGGACGCACGGTCGCCTCATCGAGGCCGCGCAGCCCCTCGCGGGTGAGCACGCCGGCTTTTTCGAGCCCGGCCAGAAGCCCCGCGTTGAACGTGTCACCCGCCCCGACCGTGTCGACCACGTCGACCTGCTCGGCCGGCACGCGCACCGATCCGCCGTCCCAATAGGCGACGACCCCGTCGGCCCCCTCGGTCAGGCAGACGAGCGCGGTCTTGGCCGACAGGAGCGCGTCGATGTCCATGCCGAGCCAAGCCAAATCCTCGTCCGAGATCTTCACGATGTCCGCCGCCGCGATCATCCGGCCAATGCGTGCCCGGAACCGGGCCGGGTCCTTGATGAAGTCGGCGCGGATGTTCGGGTCCAGCATGGTGACGCGCTTCCCCGCCTCGCGCAGCATGAGCGACTCGTAGGTCTGCCCGCAGGGCTCCACCATCAGGGAAATCCCGCCGAAGAACATTGCCGCCCCGTCGTCATGAAGGTCCGGCAGGTCGGACGGCGCGAGCATCCGGCCGGCGGTGTTCTCGTCGTAGAAGGCATAGGATGCCTGCCCGTCGTTGAGCGTGACGAAGGCCAGCGTCGTCGGACGGTCGGATCGCGCCGCGCGGCTCGCGTCGACCTTCGAGGTCTCGAGCGCACGCACAAGCATCTCGCCGAAGATGTCCGTCGACAGGCCCGAGAAGAACCCGGTCTCGACCCCCAGCCGGCCCAGCGCGATGGCGGTGTTGAACACCGCTCCACCTGCATAGGGAGCGAAGGCGGGCTCCCCCCCGGCCGTTTCCCGCGGGAGCATGTCGATCAGCGCTTCACCACAGCAAATGATCATCCCGGTCGCCCTCCGTTACCGCTACCATTCCCCGCGGTGATAACCGGCGCCACCGCCGCGCGCAAGTTGCGCGAGATCAAGGCATCGCCCGGCCCCCGGCGCGACACTCGTCCCGTTCATATCACTGCTTGGAGGACGTCGATATGGTCGAGAAATCCCACACGGCCGGCTTGTGGCCCAACATCTACGAACCGCTGCGCAATTTCGGCACGCGCGTCGCCGAATGGTTCGCCCCGGCGAGCGACGCGAAGGGCGGCAACGATGCCTATGTCATCACCGTGGAGTTGCCCGGCGTGGACGAGAAGGACATCGACCTTCAGGTCCACGACGGCGTCGTGGTGCTCAAGGGCGAGAAACGCGAAGAGCGCGAGGAGTCGGGCGATACCTGGTTCTTCTCCGAACGCCAGTTCGGCATGTTCCAACGCTCGTTCCGCCTGCCCGTCGACGCGGACGAGGCCGGGCTGAAGGCCGACCTCAAGAACGGCGTCCTGCGCCTTACGGTGCCGAAGAAGGACCCCGAGGCCGCGAAGGGGGCCAAGTCGATCCGCATCAACGCGGGCTGAGGCGCCTAGTCCTGCCAGCTCACCCATTCGGACAGCGGCGCACGCGCCGTGCGGAAGCTGTTGGCAGGATGGTCGGGGTCGGCGTAGCCGAAGGAAATCACGCAGAGCGCCAGCCGGTCCTCGCCCAGACCGAAGAAATCGTGAAGCGCCGGGGAGAAGGCCGCCGGCGCGGCCTGCGCGATGGTCGCGATCCCGCGCGCCTCGGCTGCCAGGGTGAAGGCGGTGACGAAGCCCCCGGTGTCGAGCGCGCCGTAGGTGCCCAGTTCCCGGCCCGAGGAAATCATCGCCACGTGTGGCGCGCCGAAGAACTCGTAGTTCTTCATCATCTCGCGGGCCGAACCGGCACGGTCCCCCTTCTCGACCCCGACCGCCTCGTAAAGCTGCCAGCCGCAGGCCCGGCGCCGGTCGCGGTGCAGGCCCGAGTAGCCTTCGGGAAAGGGAACGTCGGGGGCCGGCTTGCCCGCGTTGACGGCATCATTCATCGCCGCGCGCAGGGCGTCGGTGCGCTCGCCCGACGTGATCGACACCTCCCACGGCTGCGCGTTGCACCAGGACGGCACGCGCTGCGCGGCAAGCAGGATCGCCTCGATATCCGCGCGATCCACCTGGTCGGGCCGGAACGCCCGGCAGGAATGGCGCGCTTCGAGGATGTCGTAGAGCGTGTCGTAGCGTGTCATGTCGTCTCCCCTCATCGCGGTTCACCCCTGTGCCTGGCTTGCGAAATATCCGATGACGCCCGCGACGATCAGGCCCAGAACCACCGCGATGGTGATCTTGATCCACGACCAGGGCCGTTCGCCCTGCACCTTGCCTGTGCGCCCGTTCACCACGAAGCGATAGGTTTCGCCGCGGTACTTGTAGGCCGCCAGCCAGACCGGCAGCAGGATGTGCTTGAAGGTCACGTCGCTCACCGTCGTGTCCACGGCATGGACCCGTTGACGATCCCCGCCGATGTCGAACTTCACGTCGCGCAGGATCACCTGGTCCATGTAGGCGCGCGCCTCGTCATAGCCTTCGGCAAGCTGGACCACGTAGCCCTCGGCCCGGTAGCCCGCGAGGTACTCGGGGCGGTAAGGCTCGAGTGCGGCCAGGTCCCAGGGGGCGAGATTGTCGGTGATCTTCTTGGGCAGCGAGCGTGAGGCCAGCACCAACACGTCGTCGAAGAACCGTGCGACCCGGCCCGCGGCGGGGCGCCAGCGGATGCGTTGCTCGCGCACCTGCACCTGCTTGCCGTCGCGCATCACGGTCTTGGTGATGTAATACACGGTTCCCCGCTCGCCACGGTAGGTCGACTTGGTGTCGGCGTCGTAGGTCCAGTAGGGCACGTAGATGCCGGCCATCCTACGCCCCTTGCGGGCGTATTGCTGTAGCCCGTTCGGCGCGAACCAGAGCCGGCCCAACCAGTCATGCATCGCCTTCTGCGCGGCGCGTTCGTCCACGGCGAAGGGCAGCAGGCCCCGGGGCTTGATGTGGCGGTGCGTGCCGGTGTCGGTGACGACCGGCGTCGCGCAGAACGGGCATTCGCGCGCATGGGTCTTCTCGTCGAACTCCACCTGCGCGCCGCAATTGGGACAGGACGCGACCCGGGTCTCCTCCATCTCCACGTCGGGAAGCTTGGCCTCGAGTGCCGCGCGGAAGTCGAGCTCGCGGATCGCCGTGACGGTGCCGCCGTGCCCCTCGATCGGAGCCACGTGGCCGCAATGGTCGCAGCGAAGCTCACCCGCGACTGCGTCGAAGCGCATGTCGGCCCCGCATTGGTCACAAGGGAAACGGTGTTCCTCGAGCGGGCTGGCGGTCTCCAGGGGGTTGATGTCATCCTGCATGGTCGAAACTCACGATTTGCGCGATCTGCCCGGCCTTGGCCGAGGTGAAGCGGATCACGTGGCAGAAAATCCGGGGCGGCTCGCCCGCGCGCTGCATCCGGCCGGACACCGAACCCGCCTTGCCGTGGGTGACGACCTCGGAGACCTCGATCCACTCGTGTGCGGGCTGGTCGCCCAGCGCGGCGGCAATGGCCGCGCGCCCGGTGACGGCCGCGCCGAAGCGTTCCCAGCTGGCCCCTTCGGCCAGCAGGTCGACGCGCAAGTCGCCAACGCCCATGAGCGCGAGGGCGATCTCTTCCGCCTTCGCGTTCGTGGGGCTGTTGCCGCAATCGGGTGACCTGGCAACGCGCGTCATGAGATCAGGGGGCGGGCGGCGGCGGAGGCGGCATCACGGTGAAGAGCGTGGCGAGGTCCGGCACGTCCTCGGCCTTCATCCATCCATCCTGACCGGCGGTCCACACGAGCGTTTCGCGCGTGATCTGACCGGTCGATGCCTTCTGCCCCATCGTGGCACGGCTGAACGGCCCCTGCGTCTCGCCATGTTCGGCGATGTGCCAGACCTTCTCGGGCGGCGGAGGCGGGGGCGGCGCGGGCCGGGCGGCCTGCGGTGCGGGCGCGGCGCCCCAGGGCCCCTGTATCGCATGCGTGCCCTGCTGGGCCATCGCCATGCCGAGCCCCATACCCATGCCGGCGCCCATCCCTTCGGAGGCGGCACCGCCCTTCTGGAGCGCTTCGGCGGCCGACCACTTCATGTGCTCGTCGAGGTTGCCCGCAAGCCCGCGCGAGGTGCGCTTGTCCAGCGCCTCTTCGACCGCGGGGGGAAGCGAGATGTTCTCGATGTAGAACTCGGGAATGGCGAGCCCGTAGTCGGCGACGATCTTGGTGATCTCCTTGGCCACCATATCGCCCAGCTCGCGGGTATTCGCGGCCATGTCGAGCACCGGAATGCCCGATCCGGCGATCACGCGGCTGAAGGCCTGCACGATGATGTTGCGGATCTGGAAGCTCACCTCGTCCATCGTGAACTCGCCGTCCGTGCCCACGATCTCCGTCAGGAAGAGCCCCGGATCGGTCACGCGCACGGCGTAGGTGCCGAAGGCGCGGATGCGGACGGGACCGAATTCCGGGTCGCGGCACATGATCGGGTTCTTGGTGCCCCACTTGAGGTCCGTGAAGCGGGTCGTCGAGACGAAGTAGATCTCTGACTTGAAAGGCGACTTGAACCCGTGATCCCAGTGCTGGAGCGAGGTCAGGATCGGCATGTTGTTGGTTTCGAGCATGTAGAGCCCGGGCGTGAACACGTCCGCCAGCTGCCCCTCGTGCACGAAGACCGCCGCCTGCCCTTCGCGGACCGTCAGCTTCGCGCCGTACTTGATCTCGTGCCCTTCACGCTCGAAGCGCCAGACCATCGTGTCGCGGGTGTCGTCGACCCAGTGGATGACGTCGATGAACTGGCCGCTCAGAAAATCGAAAATACCCATGCCTGTCTCCTATGCTTCGTCGCCCATCAGCTCCCGCGCGATCGTGCCCACGATGGGGCGTGCCTCGTCCTCGGACATCCCGGGACGCAGGCGTTCATCGTAGAGCATTCCGAGCAGCAATTCATCGTGGCGGGTGAGGAACCCGAATTCCTCGTCGTCGTTGAAGATCGACGGACGCGCCAGCGGGTAGTCGTTCGACAGGCCGAGCCCCTGCGCCACTTCTTCCTGGATGCAGGAGGCACGCAGCAGGTCCGGGTGTTCGGCCCGGATGATGGCGACAGCCTGGTTGTAGGTGCCGTCCTGCTCCGGGTCCGTCGCGAAGGCGAGGCAATAGGTCGACTCGGGCAGGTTGATGACCGTGTTGAGCGCAGTGCGCGAAATGTTGGGCATGATCTGCCTGAGCCGCGGACCCAGTGCGCGCCGTTCGCTTTCCGAAACGACGAAAACGTAGAAGTTCGGGCGCGACGTGACCGACACGGGGTGCCCGGAGGCCCGCGAAAGCCGGCCGGCGAAACTGCGCAACTCGTTCGAATCCCGCGTGCGCTTGGCAGCGCTCACCGACGGGCCGAACTCGATCGTGAGCCGTACGGGTTTGGCCCAGCGGTGCATCTTCGAAGCGCTCTCGCGCGCGATGAGCCGACCGCCGGCGTCCGCGTATTCTTCGTAGAACGCGATCCGCAGGAAATTGCGCGCCAGGTCGCGCGACGAGAACGGGGTGTCCGGGCCGCCACCGTCAGTGCGCAGGAGACCCTGCGCCAGCAAACCGTTCTGAAGCCGCGCGTAGTAGGACACGAGCTCCGGCGACAAGCCGTCCGCCTTGGGCACGGACGCGCTGCCGGGCCGTGGTTCGGGCACGGGGGCCGTGGCGACGGCGCCCGATTGCGGCGCCTCGCAGCCCGAAAGCAACGCCGCGGCGGCAAGTGCGGCGGGGAGAAGAACGGATTTCAACGTCACGAGGTCACGGATTCCCCGAGATTGTGGCCGGACGCGGTGTCGCGTGACTTGGCAGAGGCCAGAGTCGCCTTCAATTCGCTCTCCATGTGCTTGAGCTCTTCCTCGGCCGCCGCGCGCTTGGCCTTGCCTTCATCGGCGATGGCAAGGCTTTCCTCGATCGTGGCGATCAGCTCGGCATTGGCAGTCTTGATCGCCTCGATGTCGAACACGCCGCGCTCCATCTGTTCGCGCACGACCCGGTTGGATTCGCGCAGGTTCTTGGCATTGGCCGTCAAAAGCTCGTTCGTCAGGTCGTTGGCGTCCTTGACCGCCGCGGCCGCCTCGGCCGACCGCTGGACGGTGACCGCCTGCGCCAGTTGCGTCTCCCACAACGGCACCGTGTTTACCAGAGTCGAGTTGATCTTGGTCACCAGGCTCTTGTCGTTTTCCTGCACCAGCCGGATCGAGGGCAGCGACTGCATGGTCACCTGCCGGGTGAGCTTCAGGTCGTGAACCCGGCGCTCCAGATCGTCGCGCGCGGCGCGCAGGTCGCGCAGTTCCTGCGCCTTGAGCACGCCCTCGTCCTCACCGGCCGCGTCGACCTCGGTCTCCTTGGCCGGGATCGTCTCTTCGTCGAGCTTTTTCACCTTGGCCTCGCCCGCCGCGATGTAGAGCGCGAGCTCGTCGTAGAAATCGAGCGTCTTCTCGTAGAGCTTGTCGAGCGACTTCACGTCCTTGAGAAGCCGGTGCTCGTGCATCAGAAGGCTGTCGGTGATCCGGTCGATCTGACCCTGTACGTCCTCGTAGCGCGCGGCGAACTTCGCCGCCGGCGCCGCACGTCCCAGGATGCGCTCCCAGAAAGTGCGCTTGCGGCGCATGTCGAGCTCGGTGACCGAAAAGCCGCGGATCGCCGTGACGATGTCGCGCAGGCTGTCGCCAGCGGGGCCCAGATCCTTGTTGCGCACGCCGGTCAGCATTTCCTGGCTGATCGTCTGCAACTCGGCCTGCGCGGCGGAACCGAACTCGATGATCGACTGGCTGTTGGCCATGTCGATCTCGTCCATGCGCTTCTCGATCTCGTCCTTTTGCGGCCCCTCGGCCGCTTCGAGCGCCACCAGTGCCGTCGAGGGTTCGCGCAGCACGACGGCCGTTGCCGCTTCGACATCCTTCAGCTCCGCCGCGGCCTTCTTGCGCGTTTCTTCGTCCATCATGGTCCGTCCCCGTCCTTAAGTCGCCACGCCTTCGCGGGCCAATCGTTCTCTCAAAACCTCGATCTCGATGCTGAGATCGGCGTGATCGTCGGTCAGCATCTTCTGCGTGCGGGCCGTGAAATTGGCCTCCAGATCATCCAGCAGACGCACGTAATCCGCCCGCGCCTCGGCGCTGCGCGACTGGCTGTAGATGTCGGCGAACTTCACCGTCGCGTCGCGCGCACCCATCAGGTACACGGTCAGGTACTTTCGCGCCGCCGAAAGGTCGCGCGGATCGTCCTCCAGCGTGCGGAACATCGCCCGCGCGGTCGCCTGGAAACTGTCGACCCGCCGCTCGAGCTCCCGGTCACGGGCGCGCAGGATCGCGTCCTTCATGGCTGCCAGGAGCTTCTCCGCCTCCCCCACCGCGCGCGCCACGCGGTCGGTCTGGAATTCGTCGATCCCCTCCATCCCCTTGTTGCGCAACGGATCGGGGCCGAAGGCCATGAGGTGGAGCGCGGCGCCAAGCACCCCGAAGATCACCGCGTTGAGCGTGCCGCCGCCCACGAAACCGGCCAGCGCCAGCCCGGCGCCGGTGGCGAGCGAGCCAAGGATCTTGCGCGGCGCGGCCGGGCGGCGGGCGATCTTGCGCGCGTCATAGGCTTCGTGCGCCAGCACCCCTTCGCGCGTGAGCCACGCGGCCAGGATCAACAGCCCGAAGGCCACGAGACGCAGCGCCAATCCCGCGGGGTCGAGGAAGAAGGCCGATACCGCCAGAGGCAGCGGAGCGAGAAACAGGAAATTCACGCGGCCAGCTGCGCGCGCGGGCTTCTGCCCGTCGAAGGCGTTGCGCGGCGCAGGGGGCGTATCGCGCTCGTCGTCCTGCGGGCTGTACTTTCCGCCGTACCGTTCAGCCATCAGCCGCCCCCCGTGATCGCCACGTAGAGGATCAGCGCGACAAGCAGGAAATAGGACAGTTTCTGAAGACCGGAACCGGACAAGAAAACCCCCTCGGGCGCCAAGGATTAAGCCAGTAACAGATATAGGCGGGATGACGCTTGCGGACCAGAACAATCCCGGAAGGGCGGGGAGTCTTGCCGATGGCTCAGGGATCGGGCGCCGGGTTGAAGCGCGGATGGGTCTCGGTCATCCCGAGGACGAGCCACAGGCCGGAGAGGATCATTGCCGCCCCCGTGAACCAGAACCCCGCCTCGAGCATCCCGGCCGCATCCGCGATCAAGCCCATTGCCAGCGCGCCGATGGCATATCCCAGGTCACGCCAGAACCGGTAGACGCCCAGCGCGGAACCGCGCCACGACGGGTGGGAGATGTCGCCCATCGCCGCGATCAGCGTCGGGTAGAGCAGCGCCATGCCGACCCCGGTCACCGCCGCCGCCACGCTCCAGGCCGCGAAACCCGCAACCATCGGAAAGGCCAGAACACCGCCTGCGCACAGGAAGAACCCCGTGACGCTGGGCCACTTGCGCCCGACCCGGTCCGACAGCGGCCCGGTCCAGAGCTGGCTCGCCCCCCAGACGAAGCCATAGATGCCGGTGACCCAGCCCACCTCGATCAGGGTCGCGCCCCGCGTCACCATGAACACGGGCACCAGCGCCCACATCAGCGCATCGACGAATTTCTCGACGCTGCCGGCCTGCGAGAGCGCCAGAAACGTTGGGTTGCGCCAGCTCACCAAGGCGAAGATGCGCGCCGTGGTGGGCGTCTCCGGCCCTTCCACGTAGCGCGGCCGCGGCCCGTCGCTTACCCCGGCCGCATGCCGCCCCGCCTCGGCCCGCGCGAAGGGCAACGTCTCGGTGAAAGCCAGGAACGCGGAGACGAGCGCAAGCACGATCACGGCCATGCCGAAGACGAAAAGCGCCCAGCGCGGATCGAAGAGGCTGGCGAGGTAACCCGAGGCCAGCCCGGCCAGCGCCACGCCGCCGTAGCCCGCGAATTCGTTGAAGCCGGTGGCCAGCCCCCGCTCGCCAGCGCGCACGATGTCCATCTTCGCGGTCACCGTCATCGACCAGGCGAACCCCTGGTTGACGCCCAGAAGCACGTTGGCCGCGACGATCCAGCCCCAGCTCGGCGCCAGAAGCAGCATGAAGGGAATCGGCAGGGCAACGAGCCAGCCCCAGATCAGCACACGCCGCCGCCCGACCCGCTCGGACACGCGGCCGGAGACGAAATTCATCGTCCCCTTCACCACCCCGAAACTGACGACGATCGCGAAAAGCGCGGTCATCGACCCCTGGACGACGCCGAATTCGCTTTCCGCAAGCGCGGGCACGACGGTGCGCTGCATCCCGATCGTGAGGCCCACGAAAAAGACCTGGAGCAATTGCTGCAGGAACGGACCCATGTTGCGCCGCAGACCCAGCTCGAAGGATGCAGGCCCGGCCATTGGTCAGGGCTTTCGCTTGGGCCCGGCGGGCTTGCGGCCCCGCCGCACGGGCTTCTTGCGCGCGGTCCCGGTCGCCTCGCTGTCGCCAAGGCCCAGCTGATCGCGCACGACCCGCGCCTTCACCTCCTCGACCGCGCCCGCCTTGAGCTCGCCCAGGCGGAAGGGGCCGTAGGAAATGCGGATCAGCCGGTTCACGGTCAGCCCGACCGCCTCCATTGCGCGCCGAATCTCGCGGTTCTTGCCCTCGCGCAGGCCAACGGTGAGCCAGGCGTTCGCGCCCTGTTTGCGGTCGAGCGTGGCCGACATGGGCTGGAACCGCGTGCCGTCGATGACGATCCCGTCACGCAGGCGGGCGAGCGCCGCCTCGTCCGGCGCCCCGTTCACCCGGACCCGGTACTTGCGCACCCAGCCGGTGGAGGGCAGCTCGAGCTTGCGCTTCACACCGCCGTCGTTGGTCAGAAGCAGAAGGCCTTCGGAGTTCAGATCGAGCCGCCCCACGCTCATCACCCGTGGCATGTTCTCGGGCAGCGCGTCGAACACGGTCTTGCGTCCCTTCTCGTCGCGCGCGGTGGTCACGAGTCCGGTGGGCTTGTGGTAGAGCCAAAGGCGCGGCGCTTCGGGTTCGCCGATCTCCTTGCCGTCGACGGTGACCTTGTCGCGGCCGGTCACGTTCAGAGCGGGGCTGTCGATCGCCTTTCCGTTCACCGCGACGCGCCCGGCGGCGATCATGCGCTCGGCTTCGCGGCGCGAGGCGACGCCCGCGCGTGACAGCACCTTGGCGATCCGGTCGCCGGGAGGGGTCTTCTCGGTCATGCCCCCCGGATAGGCCCGCCCCGCCCCCTTGTCCAGCGGCGCGGAGCGGGCGATGAAAGGGAATGACCGGATTTCGCTCCTTCATGGAAGAGGCGCTCGACGAGGCGCGCGCGGCCGCGGAACGGGGCGAGGTGCCCATCGGCGCCGTTCTGGTCGACCCGTCGGGCACCGTCGTCGCCCGGGCCGGCAACCGGACCCGCGAGTTGAACGACCCCACGGCCCATGCCGAAACGCTCGCCATCCGCGCGGCCTGCGCCCGGGCGGGCTCCGAACGGCTCCCCGGCCACGACCTCTACGTCACGCTCGAACCCTGCGCGATGTGCGCCGCCGTCATTTCCTTCGCGCGCATCCGGCGGCTCTACTATGGTGCCGCGGACCCGAAATCCGGCGGCACCGTCCACGGCGCGCGCGTCTTCAGCCACCCGCAGTGCCACCACGTGCCGGAGATCTACGACGGGCTCGCGGCCGAGGAAGCCGAAACGCTGCTCAAGGATTTCTTCGCCGGCAAGAGATGATCCCCTTCATCGTTCCATAAATACTTCGGAGGGGGTGCGGGGGAGGCAGCGCCTCCCCCGCACGGGTCGCGGCAGCGCGCTGCCGCGACGGCTCAGATCTCGATCGCCTGCATCACCTCGGGCTCGATCACCTCGACGCCCTTGAGCTCGGCCTTCATCACCTCGGCGGACTGCTCGAGCAGCGGGAAGGTCCGGTAGTGGCAGGGGATCACCGTCTTGAAATCGAAATAGCGCTTCGCGGCATAGGAGGCGCGCGCCATGTCCATCGTGAAATGCCCGCCGGCGCACAGGATGCCGATGTCCGGCTTGTGGATGTCGCCCATCCATTCCATGTCCGCCATGATGTCGGTGTCACCGGAAACATAGATCGTGTGGCCTTCGCCCGAGATCATGTAGCCCGATTCGTGGCCCATGTAGCGCGGGCCATCCGCGGTGGCTTCGGCAGAGCTGTGGGTCGCGTTGACCATCGTGACCTTCACGCCGCCCAGGTCGACGGTGCCGCCCTTGTTGAAGCCGACCACTTCGAGTCCGTGCTTCTGCTCCCAGTATCCCATCAGGTCGAAGATCCCGACGCAGGGGATGCCGAGCGACTTGCAGATCTCGGGCGCGGAGTTGGCGTGGTCGAAATGGCCGTGGGTGATCAGCACGTGCGTCGCGCCGGCGATCGCCGCCTCGTGGTGCTCCTCCTCGAGCATCGGGTTGCCCTCGAGCCAGGGGTCGATGAGCAGGACCTGCCCGCCGATCTCGATGCGGAAGCTTGCGTGTCCGTGCCAGATGATTTTCATGGGTCTACCTCCAGTCGTTCGGCCGTGAGGGTAACAGCCTGAGGAGAGAAGTCGATGGACTGGTCAGAGCAGATCGACGCCTATTGCGAACGCCTGGGACCCGGGTTCTGGGCCGAGCCGGTCAACGCCATCACCAACCTCGCCTTCCTGATTGCGGCCTTCGTGGTCTGGCGCCGCGCGCAGGGCAAGGGCCTGCCGCTGGCCGAGGCGATGGCCATCGTGCTCGCCGCCATCGGGATCGGATCGTTCCTCTTCCACACCTTCGCGACACGTTGGGCGGGCGCGATGGACACGGCGCCGATCCTGGTCTTCATCCTGCTCTTCTCCTTCGCGGCCACGCGCGACCTGTTTCGCCAGCCGCTCCTGACGACGGCGATCGTGACGCTTCTCTTCTTTCCCTTTACCGCCCTGGCCTATCCGATCGCCAATATCGCCCCTTTCCTGGCCAACTCGGCGGGCTACATCCCCGTGCTCCTGTGGATCGGGCTCTTCGCGATCATGGCCTCGGGCCAGCTCTCCTGGGACTTCTGGACCGGGTTCGCGCTCTTCGCGCTGTCGGTCACCTTCCGGAGCCTCGACATGAAAGTATGCAGCCAGGTGCCCATCGGCACCCATTTCATGTGGCACATCCTCAATGCGCTGGTTCTGGGCTGGTTCGCCACGTTCTACATCCGCCACATGACCCGCGCACGGCTTGCAGGCGACACCGCGCGCGGCTAAACCCGCCCCGACCGAATTGGAGGCCCAGATGTCGATCGACAAGGACACCGCGCGCAAGGTGGCGCATCTCGCCCGGATCCGGGTGGAGGACGACGCGCTGCCCGCGCTCGCCGACGAATTCAACCGGATCCTCGGCTTCATCGAACAGTTGAACGAGGTGAACGTGGACGGGATCGAACCGATGACCTCGGTGACGCCCCAGCGCCTCAAGCGCCGCGAGGATGTCGTGACCGAAGGCGACCAGGCCGACAAGATCCTTTCCAACGCCCCCGATGCCCGCGAGGGCTTTTTCGCCGTGCCGAAGGTGGTTGAGTGATGACGGACCTGAACAAGCTGACCATCGCCGAAGCGCGCGACGCGCTGAAGAAGGGCGACGTGACCTCCGTGGAACTGACCGAGGCCTGCCTCGGCGCGATCGAAGGCGCGGGTGCGCTCAACGCCTTCGTCCACAAGACGCCCGAGATCGCGATGGAGCGCGCCCGTGCGGCCGATGCGCGCCTGAAGGGCGGCGACGACGCGCCTGCCATGTGCGGCATCCCGGTGGGGATCAAGGACCTGTTCTGCACCAAGGGGGTCGAGAGCCAGGCGGCCTCGGGCATCCTCGGGAACTTCAAGCCGGAATACGAATCGACCGTGAGCCAGAACCTCGCTGATGCCGGCGCGGTCATGCTGGGCAAACTCAACATGGACGAGTTCGCGATGGGCTCGTCGAACGAGACGTCCGTCTACGGCGACGCCGTGAACCCGTGGAAGGTCGACGACCGGCAGCTCACCCCGGGCGGCTCGTCCGGGGGCTCGGCCTCGGCCGTGGCCGCCGACCTGTGCCTCGCGGCCACCGGCACCGACACCGGCGGCTCGATCCGCCAGCCCGCCGCCTTCACCGGCACGGTCGGGATCAAGCCCACCTACGGGCGGTGCTCGCGCTGGGGCATCATCGCCTTCGCCTCGTCGCTCGACCAGGCCGGGCCGATGACCAAGAACGTGCGCGACGCAGCGATCATGCTGGAGACGATGTGTTCGCACGATCCGAAGGATTCGACCTCGGCCGACATACCCGTGCCGCACTTCGAGGCGATGCTGACCGGTGACATCAAGGGAAAGGTCATCGGCATTCCGAAAGAATACCGCATGGACGGCATGCCCGCGGAGATCGAGAAGCTCTGGGCCGACGGCACCGAGATGCTCAAGGACGCGGGCGCGAAGATCATCGACATCTCGCTGCCGCACACGAAATACGCCCTGCCCGCCTACTACGTGATCGCGCCGGCCGAGGCCTCCTCGAACCTCGCGCGTTATGACGGCGTGCGCTACGGCCACCGCGCCAAGCTCGCCGCCGGCGAGGGCATCGTGGACATGTACGAGAAGACCCGCGCGGAGGGCTTCGGCCACGAAGTGCAGCGCCGCGTGATGGTGGGCACCTACGTGCTGTCGGCCGGCTTCTACGACGCCTACTACAACCGCGCCCGCAAGGTCCGCGCGCTGATCAAGCGCGACTTCGACGAGGCGTTCGACCAGGGCGTCGACGCGATCCTCACGCCCGCCACCCCATCCGCCGCCTTCGGGCTGGGCGAAATGGCCGAGGCGGACCCGGTGCAGATGTATCTCAACGACGTCTTCACGGTGACGGTGAACCTCGCCGGTCTGCCGGGCATCTCGGTGCCCGCCGGGCTCGACAAGCAGGGGCTGCCTCTGGGTCTTCAGCTGATCGGCCGTCCGTGGGAGGAAGGCGACCTGCTGAATGTCGCCTATGCGCTCGAGGGCGCTGCCGGTTTTGTTTCCAAGCCCGAGAAATGGTGGTAAACGGCCCGGAACTTTTTCGGAGCTTCCATTGCCATGCGTCTTGTCGCAGCAACCGTTTCCCTCCTGACACTCGCCGCCTGCGCCGCCCAGGTTCCCGACAGCGGCGCGGGGGCGGATGACACCAACGGCGCGGGCCTTCCGGGGGCCGCCTCGGTCGAAAGCCGGCCGCTCGACAGCGAAGGTGCGGCCATCGCGGCCGAGACCTCGGCGGTGCTCGGGCTGAATGGAGAAGCCGCCCAACAGCAGACCGCCACCGGCGCCCCGATGAGCGCGATGCGCTCCGATTCGTCCCTGAACGATGAGCCGACGGAGGTGGCTGTCGAGGACGGCACGCCGGTGACCGGCGCGGCGATCTCGGACGAACAGAACTTCCAAGCGGTGGCCGAACGCGAAACCATCCAGTCGGATGCCGAGCGCCTGGCCGAGAACCGCGCGAAATACGTGGTGATCGAGCCCACCGACCTGCCCCAGCGCGAAGACGGCAACGGCGCCTCGATCGTGAAATACGCGCTCGCGACCAACAACGCCGTGGGCGAACAGCTCTACAGCCGCTCGGGGTTCAATGCCGAGGCGCGGTTCGAACGCAACTGCGCGCGCTACAGCCATTCCGACCTGGCGCAGGAAGCCTTCCTCGATGCCGGCGGGCCGCAGTCCGACCGCATGGGGCTCGACCCCGACGGGGACGGCTTCGCCTGTTACTGGGACCCGGCGCCGTTCCGCGCCGCGCGGCAGGCCGCGTCCAATACGGAGACGGCGGACAATACCGCCGAGTGAGGTCATCTGGCACCCGTCGCCCAACGCGGGCGCGCGGCGTGACGGGCTGACCCCCGAACTGGTCGTCATCCACTACACTGCCATGACAGGCGCCCAGGCCGCGCTGGAGCGGCTCTGCGCGCCGGAGGCCGAAGTATCGGCCCATTACCTCATTGGCCGCGATGGGACGCTCTGGCAGCTCGTCGAAGAGGACCGGCGCGCCTGGCACGCGGGCACCGGAACCTGGGCCGGACGCGGCGACGTGAACTCGCGCTCGATCGGGATCGAGTTGGACAATTCCGGCCTCGCCCCCTTCACGGCTCCCCTGATGGACCGGCTGACCGGGCTGATTTCCGACATCCGCGCCCGGTGGTCCATTCCGCCCGCGGGGGTCATCGGCCATTCCGACTTCGCCCCCACCCGCAAGGCCGACCCCGGCCGCCGTTTCGACTGGCGCCGCCTCGCGCTTGAGGGTCAGTCGGTCTGGCCCGCCGGAACGGATGCCGCGGGAACCGTGACGGAAGCCGCCTTCATGGAAGCGGCCGCGGCGTTCGGATACCCGGCGGACGAAGGGTGCCAGGTGGTGCTGGACGCCTTCCGCCAGCGCTTCCGGCCGGGGGCACACGGGCCGCTCGAGGGGGAGGATCTTGCCCAGATCACCGACCTCGCCCGCCGGTTCCCCGTTGACCGGACCACCCCCGCCCCCTAAATGCACCGGGCGCGGATGGCCGGATGACCGCCGGTATCGGGAGGGCGACTTCCCGTGCGGGAGGAAAGTCCGGACTCCACAAGGCAACGGTGCCGGGTAACGCCCGGCCGGGGAAACCCGAGGGAAAGCGCCACAGAGAACAAACCGCCCGGGCAAATCGCGCAAGCGACGGACCCCGGGTGAGGCTGAAACGGTGGGGTAAGAGCCCACCGCGGGCCCGGCAACGGGACCGGCACGGCAAGCCCCACCGGGAGCAATGCCGAATAGGGACCTCGCGCCCCGTCGTGGGCAGGGCCGCCTTGGCCCGGAGGTCCGGGTTGGCAGCTGAAGGCCCGTGGCGACACGGGTCTTAGAGGAATGGTCATCGAACCGGGGGCGACCCCGGGGCACAGAATCCGGCTTACAGGCCGTCCGCGCAAATCGCCCGCGCCCGATCGCGAGAAAGTCGTGCTTCGGTGGTTGACTCGCAGCCGCGTTGAGGTAGAAGGCGGGCTTCAAGGATTTACCCGGGTGTGCACCGTCACGCCCGATGAGGAGCAAGAGACCCATGGCGAAGCCGACCACGATCAAGATCCGCCTGAACTCGACCGCGGATACCGGCCACTTCTACGTGACCAAGAAAAACGCACGCACGATGACCGAGAAGATGACCGTACGCAAATACGACCCGGTCGCGCGCAAGCATGTCGAGTACAAGGAAGGCAAGATCAAGTAAGCCTTCGCCACGGCGACAGTTTTGAACCGCGCGACCCACCGGGGCCGCGCGGTTTTTCTTTGTTCGACGACATCCCGCCCGGACCCCGTTCCAAGACAACGAGAACGAGAGGACCGACAGGATGACCGAGACGACCATTTCCCCCAGCCCGAGACAGGCGCCCCCTCCCTTCGCGCTGCGCGCCGCCACGCAGGCGGACGCTGACGCGGTGAGCGCCCTTCTGACCGAAAGCTACAGCACGCTGCTGGCCCCCGATTACCGGCCCGGCGTGCTGGCCGAGGCGCTGCCCAGCATCGGCGTGGCGCAGCCCGACCTGCTGGCCGCGCCGGGCTACATGGTGGCCGAGACCGGAGGCGGCGACCTGGTTGCCGCTGGCGGCTGGACCTGGCGCGGGCCCGCCGGCGGTGCCGCCCCGCTCGACTGGGCGCACATGCGCCACGTGGCAGTCCACCCGCGCTTCGCGGGCACCGGGATCGGCGGGGTGCTGGTGGGCCAGGCGCTCGATCAGGCGCGCGCGGCCGGGGCCCGCGTGATCTCGTGCCTGTCGACGCTGACAGCGCGGGGGTTCTACACGCGCATGGGGTTCACGGACCTTGGCGAGATCGAACTCGCGCTCGGCCCCGGGCTGGCGTTCCCGGCCGTGCAGATGCGGAAGGTGTTCTGAAACGCCAAGGGGCCGCGCCCGGCGGCGCGGCCCCTGTGCAGCCTCGCGGCGTGGATCAGTCGTCCCGACCCTCGGCCATGCGTTCCAGGCGGCGCTTGTTGTGGGTGCGGCTCATCACAAGGTACATGAGCGCGACGCCCGACAGGAATGAACTGACGCTGACAAGCGTGATGGTGGTCATCGTGGTCCCTCGTCTCCCAATTACCGTCCTCACCGGATACCGGGCAATTGTGGCGCCAATTCGTCGCCGAGAGGGAAGCGTCTGGCCGTTTGCAAACCAAAGAAAAGGGCCGGCCCCGAAGGACCGGCCCCGCATTTCAGGCATTGTGCGCCGCGATCACTCGCGATTGCCGAGGAACTGCAGCAGGAACATGAACAGGTTCACGAAATCCAGGTACAGGTTCAGGGCACCCATGATCGCCGACTTGGCCAGCCACTCGGCATCCATCGAATGCGCGTGCTGGATGTAGTCGTTCTTCAGGCGCTGCGTGTCATAGGCCGTCAGACCCGCGAAGATCAGCACGCCGATCGCCGAGATCGCGAAGTGGATCGCCGGCGAGGCGAGAAAGATGTTCACGATCGACGCCAGGATGATGCCGATCAGGCCCATGATCAGGAAGGCACCCCAGCCGGAGATGTCCTTCTTCGTCGTATAGCCCCAAAGGCTCAGTCCCGCGAAGGCGATCGCGGTGATGAGGAACGTCTGCGCGATCGAGAAGCCGGTGAAGGCCACGAAGATCCAGCTGATCGACACGCCCATCACGGCGGCGAACGCGTAGAAGAAAAGCTGCGCCCCGGCCGCCGACAGGCGGTTGATGGCTGCGCCGAAGGCGAAGACCATCACGAGAGGCAGGAACATCACGACCCAGCCAAGCAGGTTGGGCGCCAGTGTCACCGGATCGCGCAGGAGCGATTGAAGCGGCTCGGCCGTACCGAACGCCCATGCCACCGCGGCGGTGAGAAAAAGACCCACGGACATCGTGCCGTAGACCTTGTTCATATGGGCGCGAAGGCCCTCGTCGATCTGTGCCGCGCGGGCACCTACACCGGCGCGGACCGTTCTTTGTTCAGCCATATGCTGCCTCCATGAAACCATATCCCGCCGAACCCGCGGCGCGGATCCGGACTTCAGATGAATATTGGCGAGGAAGGCAGGCATTTCAAGGTTTTCCGGGGGCCAAATCGGCCCCCGGTGATGACTTACCAGTGATGACGCACCGGAAGCTCCCAGAACGGGCGGCGTCCCTCCGACCAGGCGTCCCGATGCGACACGCCGATGTCGTCGAGCAGGTGGTCGGGAAGCTGAAGGAGCGCCCGGCGTTCGCGCCGGGTCGCAAGGGCGGCGCGCAGGGTCTTGAGCAGGTGAATCCGGGGCATGGGGCGCAGGCGGGTCTGTTGACGTGCGAAAGCCATGGTCTTTCCTTCTCGAAAGGTGATGATTTCTTCCAATTGAATTACGATGCTTGATATTTGCCGCATTCCGGTCGATTATGAAAACGAATGTTTTTGACGAACTTCATCAAGGAACTTGATATGGCTCGAAATCTGGACCTTACCGCGCTGCGCGCCTTCGTCACCGTGGCCGACGTGGGCGGCGTGACCCGGGCCGCAGGCCTTCTTCACCTGTCGCAATCGGCGGTGTCGATGCAGCTCAAACGGCTCGAGGAAGCGATCGACCAGCCGCTCTTCGACCGCACCGGGCGAAGCATCGCGCTGACCGGCGAAGGCGAGCAGCTTCTGTCCTATGCCCGCCGGATGCTCGAACGGAACGACACGGTGCTCGCGAAACTCACGGATTCGGGGCTCGAGGGCGAGATCACCCTGGGCGTGCCGCACGACATCGTGCTGCCCGCCCTGCCCCCTGTGCTGCAGCGCTTCCATGCGGAGTTTCCGCGCATGAAGGTCACGCTGATCTCGTCCTTTACCCGGGCGCTGAAGGAAGAATTCGTGCGCGGCACCTGCGACATGATCCTGACCACCGAGGTCGACGGCGAAGGCGCGGGCGAAACACTGTGCCAGCTGCCCCTGACCTGGGTCGGGGCGCCGGGCGGCAAGGCATGGAAGCAGCGCCCCCTGCGGCTGGCGTTCGAGGGCAAATGCAAGTTCCGGCCCGGCGTGCAGGCGGCGCTCGATGCGGCCGGCATCCCGTGGGAAATGGCCGTCACCAGCGAGATGAGCCGCACCATCGACGCGAGCGTGAGCGCGGACCTTGCCGTGAACGCGCGGCTCGCGGGCACGCAGATGGACCCGCTGGTCCCCATCGACCACGGCGGCGCGCTGCCGGAGCTGCCGGTGAACAACGTCAATCTCTACGTCGCCGAGAGCTGCCGGGGGGACGCGGCCGAGGGCCTCATCCACATGATCCGGCAGGCCTATGGCGTGCTGGCTCAGCCCAGGCCGGTGGTGACCACGACCTTCCCGGTCGACTTGCGCGAACGCAGAAGCTCGTAGGCGTCGCCCGCCTGTTCGAGCGGCAGGGCGGCGCTGACATGCGGCTTGAGCTTGCCGTCGTCGTACCAGCCCAGCAGCGTCTGCATGCTGTCGCGCAGGACCTGCGGCTTGAAGGCGTTATAGCCGCCCCAGTAGTAGCCCATGATGTTCAGGTTCTTGACCAGCAGGTGGTTGGCCGGGATCTGCGGGATGTCGCCCGAGGCGAAGCCAACCACGAGGATCCGGGCCTCCGGGTTGCAGGCGCGCATCGCGGCCTTGAACTGCTCGCCCCCGACCGGGTCATAGACCACGTCGGCCCCGCCCACGGCCTTGACGACTTCGCGGATGTCATCGGTTTCGCTGTCGACCAGGTGATCGGCGCCCGCCTGCTTGCAGATTTCGAGCTTTTCCTTGCCGCGCGCGCAGGCGATGACCGTGGCCCCCATGAGCTTTCCGATCTCGATCGCCGTCATGCCGACGCCGCCGGCCGCGCCCAGCACGAGGAGCGTCTCGCCCGGCTGAAGCCGCGCGCGGTAATCGAGCCCGACGTGAGAGGTGCCGTAGGCCACCTGGAAGGCCGCCGCGTCGGTGAAGGACATCGAGTCGGGAATCGGCAACGCCTTCTCGGCGGGGAACGTGCCGTATTCGGCCAACCCGCCGCTGCCGCCGCCGATCAGCACGCGGGTCCCCGGCGCCGGCCCTTCGGCACCCGGCCCCAGTTCGCGCACCGTGCCCGCGACTTCCATGCCCAGCGTGAAAGGCAGCGGCGGCTTCTCCTGGTACTGGCCCTTGGCCATCAGAAGGTCGCCGAAGTTCAATCCGCAGGCGGCGATTTCAAGCAAGATTTCGCCATTTCCGGGTGTTGGTCGATTTGTTTCGACCAATGCGGGTATTTTGTCGTAAGCTATTACCTGATAAGCGCGCATGAGGTCCTCCTTGGCGGAAAGCCTAGTCCCCGGACGGGGCAGATGGCGAGGGCGACGCTGCGTGACGCCGTTCGGTACGGAGCCGGAGAACGTGCCGGCCGGACGGGAAACCACCGGGAACGCTGCGGCGCAGCATATCGCGCCGACAAGTTCGTTGCAGAATGCAACACACGTATGTGGCGACGTGTTCCCGTAAGAGAATTGATCTTTGGTATAGTTGCTGATAGACACCGACAAGTTTATGACACTGAAATTTTTGAATTTTTTGCCCGATGTCCAATTTGGCCGAAAAGACAGGTTGTGGTTGAACGTAAATTAGCGCTCACTAGTCTACGTGCGGAGCGCGTTTTGGGAGACGACTTCGATGAAGCATCCAGTGGATGTACATGTGGGCAAGAGAATTCGTCATCGCCGATGGATGGTCGGGATGACTCAGCAGCAGCTTGCGGAAAAAGTCGGGATCAAGTTCCAGCAGATCCAGAAGTACGAGACCGGCATGAACCGCGTCTCGGCCTCGCGTCTGTGGGACATTTCGGACGCCCTTTCGGTGCCGGTGAGCTTCTTCTTCGAAGGGCTCGAAGGCGGGGCGGAGCGCGAGGAAACGCAATCCCTGCCCGAGGATATCCTCGCCGACAAGGAAGCGCTGGAGCTGGTACGCAGCTACTACGCCATTCCGGAAAATCAGCGGCGCAGGCTGTTCGAACTGGCGCGCGTCCTGTCCGACGCCGCCTGAGCGCTTGACGGGTGAGGTGTGAGCCTCTACCGCCGGGATCATCCAGTTTCCGGTGATCCGAAGTGATATCCACTGACCTTCATTCCGAGTTGATCGCGACCGCGCACGCGATGGCCGATGCTGCACGCGCGGCGATTCTCCCGCATTTCCGCTCTGCCGCGCTCACCTCCGACAACAAGCTGTCGGCCGGGTTCGACCCGGTCACGGTCGCCGACCACGCGGCCGAGCTGGCCATGCGCGAGATCCTGGCCGAACGCCGCCCGCATGACGCGGTCCTGGGCGAGGAATATGGCGAAACGACGGGGACCAGCGGGCTGACATGGGTGCTCGACCCGATCGACGGCACCCGCGCCTTCATCTCCGGCACGCCGACCTGGGGCGTGCTGATCGCCTGCGGTGACGCGGACGGCCCGCAGTTGGGCATCATCGACCAGCCTTATATCGGCGAGCGGTTCCTGGGCGGCTTCGGCCGCGCCGAAATGACCGGGCCACGGGGCAATGCCCCGCTCGCCACCCGCGACGTTCCGTCATTGGACGACGCGACGATATTCACGACCTTCCCCGAGGTGGGAAGCCGGGACGAGCGCGATGCGTTCCACCGGCTGGCGGGCGAAGCGAAGCTTACCCGTTACGGGATGGATTGCTACGCCTACGCGCTGGTGGCGGCGGGACAGGTCGACCTCGTGGTCGAGGCCGGGCTCAACGCCTACGACATCCAGGCGCCGATCGCGGTGATCGAGGCGGCCGGCGGTATCGTCACGGACTGGCGCGGCGGACCGGCCCACGACGGCGGACGCGCCCTGGCCGCGGCGAATCCGGACATCCACGCCGCCGCGCTTGCCATCCTGCGGGACGCCCCGTGACCGGCGACGTGACCCTGCGCAACGCGCGGCTGGTCCTGACGATGGACGACGGGGCGCGCGAACTGGCCGGCGTCGACATTCGCCTGTCCAACGGCGTGATCGCGGAAATAGGCGCGGCGCTCGACCCGGTGGGTGAGATCGTGGACGCCTCGGGCTGTCTCGTGACCCCCGGTCTCGTAAACACGCATCACCATCTCTACCAGACCCTCACACGCGCGGTGCCCGGCGGGCAGGACGCGCTGCTCTTCGGATGGCTCAAGACGCTTTACCCCATCTGGGCACGCTTCGGGCCCGAGGACATGCGGATATCTGCCCTCGCCGGGCTGGCCGAGCTTGCGCTGTCCGGCTGCACGCTGACCTCGGACCACCTCTACCTGTTTCCCAACGGGGCGCGGCTTGACGACACGATCGACGCGGCGCGCGAGATCGGGATGCGCTTCCACCCGACGCGCGGCGCCATGTCGATCGGCGAGAGTGACGGCGGCCTGCCGCCCGACAGCCTCGTCGAACGGGATGCGGCGATCCTCGAGGATTGCATCCGCGTCATCGACGCTCATCACGACCCGGCCGAGGGCGCGATGGTGCGGGTCGGGGTCGCGCCCTGTTCGCCCTTCTCGGTGAGCCGCGAGTTGATGCGCGACTCCGCCCTGCTCGCCCGCGACAAGGGCGTGATGCTGCACACGCATCTTGCCGAGAACGAGGAAGACATCGCCTACAGCCATGAAATGTTCGGCTGCCGCCCGGGCCAGTATGCCGAAGACCTTGGCTGGACCGGGGAGGACGTGTGGCACGCCCACTGCGTGAAGCTCGACGGGGACGAGATCGACCTTTTCGCCCGGTCGCGCACCGGCGTGGCGCATTGCCCCTGCTCCAACTGCCGGCTTGGGTCCGGCATCGCCCCGGTGCGCGCCATGCGGGATGCGGGCGTGAAGGTGGGGCTCGGCGTGGACGGCTCGGCCTCCAACGACGCCGGCAACCTGGTGGCCGAGGCGCGGCAGGCGATGCTCCTGCAACGGGTGATGCACGGCGCCGACAAGATGTCCGCGCGCGAAGCGCTGTGGATCGCGACGCGCGGCGGCGCCGAGGTGCTGGGGCGCGACGATTGCGGGCAGATCGCGGTCGGCAAGCGTGCCGATCTTGCACTGTGGGACCTCGACACGATCGAGGCGGCGGGAAGCTGGGACCCGGCAGCACTTCTCCTGGCGGGCCCCACCCGGGTGCGCCATCTTTTCGTCGAGGGGCGGCAGGTGGTGCGTGACGGGCACGTGACCACCATCGACCTGCCTCGTGTGATCGAGACGCAGAACGCCCGCGCTGCCCAGCTGGCCTCCTGACCGGACCCCGATCGGGCAAAGTCAAATTGGACACATAACAATTTGACCCGATCCCGGCGCGTGCCATAGTGCGCGCGGGGGTATCGGGATGACCACTGCAACACTGGATCACCTCGTCGTCACGGCGGCCAAGCTGGACAGCGGCGTGGAGCTTGTCGAGACGACGCTCGGCCAGCCGATGGATGGCGGCGGCGATCACGCGGCAATGGGCACGCACAACCGGCTCCTGTCCATGGGCCCCGAGGATTATCTCGAAGTCATCGCCGTGAACCCGGCGGCGACCGCCCCGGGCCACCCGAGGTTCTTCGATCTCGACAACCGCACCGGCGCGCCCGCGCTCACCAACTGGGTGATGCGGGTCGATGTGCTGGCGGATGCGCTCGAGGTCGCGCCACCGGGGATCGGCGAAGGGCTCGCCCTGTCGCGCGGCCCCTACGCCTGGCGCATGGCGGTGCCCGCAGACGGTAAACTGCCGTTCGACGGGCTCTTTCCCAGCCTGATCCAGTGGGATTCGCCCAACCCCGCCCCCGCCATCCCGGACGGCGGCGCGCGGCTCATCCGCCTGACGCTGACGCATCCGGACGCGGAGGGGCTGTCCCAGGCCCTCGCCCCCTTCCTCGACGACGACCGCGTGGTCGTCACGGAGGGCCCCGTCGGGATGGAAGCCCTGATCCGCTCCGGCGGAAAGGATGTCGTTCTGTCCTGATGCTTTGACCTGTCACGCCCCCGGCAAACCTGATTAACTGACCCCATGTCGCTTTGGTCCCGCATCACCGACGCGCTCTCGGCCCTGACCTCCGGCGAAAGCCTGTCGGAGGTCTTTTCGCGCCTGCGCACCCCGCCCGAGCGTTCGGCCGGTTTCGCCATCGCCGTGATCGCGCTGGGGGCCAAGATGGCCAAGGCCGACGGGCTCGTGACCCGCAACGAGGTCTCGGCCTTCCGGGAGGTCTTCACCATTCCGCCCGCCGAGGAGAAGAACGCGGCCCGTATCTTCAACCTCGCGCGCCAGGATGTCGCCGGTTTCCAGCAATACGCCGAGAAGATCGCGGGGCTCTTCGGCCGCGGCGACCCGGCGCTGTGCGACCTGATGGAGGGGCTTTTCCACATTGCGCTGGCCGACGGGTCCTACCATCCCAACGAGGACGCCTTCCTCGCGCGGGTGGCCGAGATCTTCGGCATCGACGAGCGTCGGTTCCGGTCGCTGCGCGCGCGCTTCGTGGACGGCGCCGATCCCGACCCGTACGCGGTGCTGGGCGTCACCCCGGACACACCGCTGCCGGAGATCCGCAAGGCTTGGCGCGCCGAGGTCCGGGCCGCCCACCCCGACCAGCTCGTCGCGCGCGGCGTGCCGGAAGAGGCGGTGAAGCTGGCCGAACGCCACCTGATCGCCGTGAACCGAGCCTGGGAAGAGATCAGCGAAAGCCGCGCCTGATGGTCCGCATCGCCACCTACAACACGGAATGGTTCGACGCGCTCTTCGACGACGACGGGGAACTGCTGGAGGACGGCGGCTGGTCGGGGCGCCACGACGTGACGCGTGCCGACCAATTGACCGCGCTCGCCATCGTCTTCACCGCGATGGACGCGGACGCGGTGATGATCATCGAGGCGCCGGACGACAACCGCCGCCGGTCGACCGTGCGGGCGCTGGAGAATTTCGCGCACCACTACGGCCTGCGCGCGCGCAAGGCGCTGCTGGGGTTCCGGAACGCCACGCAGCAGGAAATCGCGCTTCTCTACAACCCCGACGTCTTCACCGCGCGCCACGACCCGCGCGGCGAAGAGACCGGCAAGAAGGGGATCCGGGACGCGCCGCGCTTCGATGGCGTCTTCCGTTTCGATCTCGACACCGACGCGACGCCCGAGCTCGTGCGCTGGTCGAAACCGCCGCTCGAGGTGGCGCTGACCCTGCGCGAGACCGGGCGCGAGATTCGGCTCATCGGCGTTCACGCGAAGTCCAAGGCCCCCCACGGGGCGGAGGCGCCGGAAGAAGTCATGCGTCTCGCCATCGAGAACCGCCGCAAGCAGATGGCGCAATGCATCTGGCTGCGCCAGCGGGTCGACGACCACCTGATGAACGGCGACAGCCTCATCGTGCTGGGCGACTTCAACGACGGCCCCGGACTCGACGAATACGAGAAGCTCTTCGGACGCTCCGGAGTCGAGGTGGTGTTGGGCGAGGATGGGCGGGCCGAGCTCTACGACCCGCACGCGCGGCTTGCCGTGTCGCGGCGCGTGGGACCGATGCCGGTGACCGCGCGGTTCTGGATCCACGGCGAGGACCGCTATCTCCAGGCGCTGCTGGATTACGTCATGGTATCGCGCGACCTGATGGAGCCGCGGCCCCGCTGGCGCATCTGGCACCCCTTCGATGACCCGGTCTGCTACCACACGGCGGAACTGCGCGACGCGCTCCTGACCGCGTCCGACCACTTTCCGGTGAGCCTCGACATCGAGCTGTGACTTGGCAGCTGCCCCGGGCGCGCCCATATTGGGAGCATGAAGAGCGTCGCACATATCGCCCTTGTCGCCTGTCTCGCGGCCACGCCGGTGGCCGCGCAGGAGGAAGAGGGCAACAGCGACCTGCGCGACGGTGCGCGCAAGATGTCGGAAGCCTTCGAGCTTCTGTTCAAGGGCCTGTCGAAGGAGATGGAACCCCTCTCCGAAGCGTGGCGCGAAATGCTCGAGGATCTCGGGGACCTGCCGCAGTACGAGGCGCCCGAAACCCTGCCCAACGGCGACATCATCATTCGCCGGAAGCGCCCGCTGCCCGACACCATCGACGGCACGCCCATCTGACGCGCCCGCGCCCGGTCTTTTTCTCACCGCCCCCGTGCGGGCGCGGTTGCCCTTGATGCGCGTGCGTGGTCTTTTCGCGGACAAACGCGCAAGGACGAGGGCCATCATGGAACTGAAATCGGAGAACGCCTGTTTCGGCGGCACGCAAGGCGTCTATACCCACAAATCGCGCGCGACGGGGACCGACATGACGTTCGGCCTGTTCCTGCCGCCCGAGGCGCGCGACGGCATGGTGCCGGTGCTGTGGTACCTGTCCGGCCTCACCTGCACCCACGAAAACGCGATGACCAAGGCGGGTGCCCAGGCCTGGGCGGCCGAACAGGGGCTGGCGCTGGTCTTTCCCGACACCTCGCCGCGCGGACCCGGAGTCGCCGACGACGAGGCCTTCGACCTGGGCCAGGGCGCGGGCTTCTACGTCAACGCGACCGAAGATCCCTGGGCGCGCCATTACCGGATGTGGGACTACGTGACCGAGGACCTGCCGGAGCTTCTGTTCGACACCTTCCCGCTCGACCCCGAACGCCAGGCGATCACCGGCCATTCGATGGGCGGGCACGGGGCGCTCACGATCGCGATGACGCTGCCGGAACGGTTCCGCAGCGTTTCGGCCTTCGCGCCGATCTGCCACCCGACCGCCTCCGATTGGGGCCAGAAACAGCTCACCGCCTACCTCGGCGACGACCAGGAGGCCTGGGACGCCCACGACGCGGCCTTCCTGATGCGTGAGCGGGGCTTTGACGGGCCGATGCTGATCGACACCGGCACAAAGGACCAGTTCATCGACCTTTTGATGCCCGAAACCCTGATGCAGGAGGTGGGCCAACGCCGACAGCAGGCCGTGATGCGGCTCCAGCCCGGCTACGACCACAGTTACTTCTTCGTGGCCTCCTTCATGGAAGAACACGTCGCGTTCCACGCCGAGGCGCTCTACGCGTGATCTATGTGGACGCCGATGCCTGCCCGGTGAAATCCGAGGCCGAGGCGGTCGCGACACGTCACCGCGTGCCGCTGGCGCTCGTGTGCAACGGCGGGCTGCGCCCCTCGGCCAACCCGCTGGTCGAGGTGGTCTATGTCCCCGACGGGCCGGACGAGGCGGACAAGTGGATCGCCGAGCGCGTGGGTCCCGGAGACGTCGTGGTCACCGGGGACATCCCGCTGGCCGCGAAATGCGTGGAGGCCGGGGCGCGGGTCGTCAAACATGACGGCGACGCGCTGAGCGGCGCCAACATCGGCCAGGCGCTGGCGACCCGTGACCTGATGAGCGACCTGCGCGCGGCCGATCCATTCCGCCAAGGCGGAGGGCGTGCCTTCTCGAAGGCCGACCGGTCGCGGTTTCGCGATGGGCTGGAACGCGCGCTGCGGCTGGCGGACAGCGACGCGCGCGCGGGGTGAGACGTGGGTCAGCGCGCGGTATTGTCCGGACAATGGGGTCACGCGGCGCTGGCGCTTCCTAGAATCCTAGAATCCTAGAATCCTAGAATCCTAGAATCCTAGAATCCTAGAATCCTAGAAATCCGAAATCGACGCGCCCCAGGCGCGCAAGAAGGAAACCCCTTGCTGCCCACCCCGAATAGACTATAAAACTAGTTATATAGATCACTCTGGAGATCGTCATGACACCCGACCTCGCCGCCGCCGGATTTGCTGCCATCGGGTCCGAGCCCCGACTTGCCGTGCTCAAGACGCTCGTGCGGGCCGGGTCGGACGGGTTGAACATCGCCGCGATCCAGGACCGGACGGGGATCGCGCAATCGACCCTGGCCCACCACCTAAAATCGCTCGTCGCCGGCGGGCTCGTCCGGCAGGAGCGGCGCGGACGCGAGACGATCAACCGCGCCGATTACGACCAACTGCGCAGCCTGGCCGCCTACATCCTCGCCGAATGCTGCGTCGACGAAAACGGCGATGCCTGCGGGGTAGGCGCGCAGGTGGGAGTGCGCGCATGACCGAAACGACCCTTCCCCGCCCGGCCGGTGCGCTGGCGCGCGCCAAACGCTTCAGGTCGCCCTGGACCGTCTCCGCGCTCCTGCTCCTCGCGGTCGCGATCCTCGATCCCGGCCGCTTCAGTACGATCGGCACGGACGCCGCGCGGGCGTTCGCCGGCACCCTGCCCTTCATCCTCGTGGCGGTGACGCTGGTCGCCTATCTCAAGGCCTCGGGCGCCGAGACCATGATCGGCCGCGCCTTCGAAGGCCGGGAGGCGACCGCGATCGTGCTCGCCGCCCTCTTCGGCGGGCTCGCCCCGTTCTGCTCCTGCGAGGTGATCCCGTTCGTCGCCGGACTGATCGCGCTCGGCGCCCCGATCGCGGCGATCATGGCGTTCTGGCTCGCCTCGCCGCTGATCGACCCGGGCTCGCTCCTCATCACCGCCGCCGCGCTCGACTGGCCTTTCGCCATCGGCAAGGCAACGGCGGCCGTGGGCCTCGGGCTGTTCGGCGGCTTCGTCACGATGGCCATCGCGCGCATGGGGCTCCTGACCGGTGTCGCGAAGCCCCGCCCACGACAGGGCTGTGGCTGCGGTGCGAACCCGGCGACGGGTCGGCCGCACTGGGCCATCTGGACGGTGCCCGAAAGGCGCGACGTATTCCGCACCGAAGGCTGGGACAACCTCGTCTTCCTCGTGAAATGGCTGATCCTGGCCTACGTCCTCGAGGCGCTCCTGATCACCTACATGCCGGCGGACTGGATCGCCTCCGTCGTGGGCGGCGAGGGGACGGGTCCCATCGTGCTCTCGGCGCTCGTCGGCATGCCCGCCTATCTCAACAGCTACGTCGCCCCCGCGCTCCTCGCCGGCCTCATGGAACAGGGGATGAGCGCGGGCGCCGCGATGGCCTTCATGGTCGCGGGCGCGGTCAGTTCCATCCCGGCGATGGCCGCGATCTGGGCGCTGGTCAAGCCGCATGTCTTCGCGCTCTACCTGGGCCTCGGGCTGACCGGCGCGGTGATCGCGGGGATGATCTACCAGGCGGTGATCTGACCGCCCCGCACGCTCCCGTCCGCCCCGCCCCGGTTCCGCCACGTTGCGCCCCCTTGCCACCCGCGCGCCCCGACGCTAGGCAAGAGCGACCCCAGAACGAGGCGGACGAATGGCCCAGGACGACCCGAAAACGCTGGTTTCGACCGAATGGCTGGCCCGGCACCTGAACGATCCCGACCTGCGCGTCATCGACGCGTCGTGGCACATGCCCGACGCGGAACGCGACCCGAAGGCGGAATACGACCAGGTCCACATCCCCGGCGCACGGTTCTTCGACATCGACGAGATTTCCGACCAGCGCTCGGACCTGCCGCACATGGTCCCGCCGGTCGAGAAGTTCATGTCGCGCATGCGCGCGATGGGGATCGGCGACGGCCACCAGGTGGTGGTCTATGACACCGTCGGGCTGTTCTCGGCCCCGCGCGTCTGGTGGACCTTCCGCCTGATGGGCAAGACCGATGTCGCCGTGCTCGACGGCGGTCTGCCGAAATGGGTCGCCGAAGGCCGCCCGACCGAGGACATGCCCCCGGTCATCCGCGACCGCCACATGACGGTGTCGCGCCAGGCCGACCTCGTGAAGGACGTGACCCAGGTGGCCGCGGCCGCCAAGCTGGGCGACTGGCAGATCGTCGACGCCCGCTCTGGCGACCGGTTCCGCGGCGAAGCCCCGGAACCGCGCGAGGGGCTGCGCTCGGGCCATATACCCGGTTCGAAGAACCTGTGCTTCCGCGACCTCATCGACGCGGACGGCACCATGAAGGACGACAGCGCCCTGCGTGCGGCCTTCGAAGGGGCCGGCGTGGATCTCGGCAAACCCGTCATCTCGTCCTGCGGGTCGGGCGTGACGGCGGCGGTCCTCGACCTGGCGCTCGCCCGGCTCGGGCACCCGCGGCATGCGATCTACGACGGATCCTGGGCCGAATGGGGCATGTACAACGATCTGAAGGTCGCCACCGGCGACGCGTGACATTGACCGGCCACATCGGCCGAAACCCGGAGAGACGAGATGTTCGAACATCTGAATGCACAGGCGCAGGACAAGATCATGGCGCTCATGGTCGAATACCGCGAGGACCCGCGCGACACCAAGGTCGACCTCGGTGTCGGCGTCTACAAGGACCCGACCGGCAACACCCCGGTAATGCGCGCCGTGAAGGCGGCCGAGCAGCGGCTGATCGATACCGAGACGACCAAGAGCTACACGGCGCTGGCCGGTGACCCGGCCTTCGTGAACGCGCTGTCGGGCCTCGTGCTGGGCGACGCGGTCGAGGCCGACCGGCTTGCCGGCGCCGCCCAGCCCGGCGGCACCGGCGCGATCCACCAGGCGCTGGAACTGGCCAAGATGGCAAACCCGGACGTGACCATCTGGGTGTCGCAGCCGACCTGGCCGAACCACCTGTCGATCATCAAGCACCTCAAGTTGCCGATGGTCGAATACAGCTACTTCGACAACGACACCCGCGCGGTCGACTTCGGCGCGATGATGTCCGACCTCGACGGCGTCAAGCAGGGCGACGTGGTCATCCTGCACGGCTGCTGCCACAACCCGACAGGTGCCAACCTGAACCTCGAGCAATGGCGTGAAGTCACCGAGCTTCTCGGCAAGAAGGGTGCGCTGCCGCTCATCGACATCGCCTACCAGGGCTTCGGCGACGGGCTCGAAGCGGACGCGGCCGGCGTGCGCCACGTGGCCTCGACGCTGGACGAGGCACTGATCGCGGCGAGCTGCTCCAAGAACTTCGGTGTCTACCGTGAACGCACCGGCCTCCTGATGGCGAAAACGCCGGACGAGAAGCTCAAGACGGTGACGCAGCAGAACCTGACGCACCTGAACCGGCAGAACTTCTCCTTTCCGCCTGACCACGGCGCCCGCGTGGTGCAGATGATCCTCGACGACCCCACGCTGCGCGCCGACTGGGAATCCGAGCTCGAGGACGTGCGCACCACGATGCTCGCCCTGCGCAAGCAACTGGCCGAGGCGCTGCAGGCGCGTACCGGCTCCGACCGGTTCGGCTTCATCGCCGAGCACCGCGGCATGTTCTCGCGCCTCGGCGCGACGCCGGAGCAGGTAAACGCGATGAAGGAAAAGCACGGGATCTACATGGTCGGCGACAGCCGCATGAACATCGCCGGCCTGAACAAGGACACGGTGGACATTCTCGCCGACGCGATCGTCGACGCGGGCGTCTGACCCGGACTTGCGCCGGCTTCGCCGCCGCCGCGCGCCGCGCCCTTCGGGCGCGGCGTTTTGCGTTCCGCCCCCCCACTTTCGACCTTGATCAAGGCCGCGGGGGGCTCCGCCCCACGCCGCACGCCAGGGCGTCCGGCGTCCCCCCGAGGTATTTCCGAAACGAAGAAGACGTCCCTTTACCGATCATTAAGGTTAACGCGTCATGATGGCAGCGCGTCACAGGCAGAGGTGCCGATGGACGTAAACGGAGAAGCCCCCTGTGCCCGGCACAGGGGGTGGACCCGGTCCTTCTCTGTTTCTGAAATACCTTCGGGGGTGAGCGGCGAAGCCGCGAGGGGGCAGACAGCCCCCTGCGGCGCATGTCTCCCGGCGCAGGAATCCGGGCAGGACACCGCGCCGCGGACGAAGCCCGCGGCGCAACACTTTCCTACATGTGGATCGGACCGTCGCCGCAGGCCAGCGCCGCCTCGCGCACCGCTTCCGAGAAGGTCGGGTGGGCATGGCAGGTCCGGGCCAGGTCCTCGGCCGCCGCGCCGAACTCCATCGCGACGCAGGCTTCGTGGATCAGGTCACCGGCGGACGGGCCGATGATATGCACGCCCAGGATCCGGTCGGTGTCCTTGTCCGACAGGATCTTCACGAACCCGTCGCCCTGGAAGACCGCCTTGGCCCGCGCGTTGCCCATGAACGAGAACTTGCCGACCTTGTAGTTGCGGCCCTCGTCCTTGAGCTGCTCCTCGGTCTTGCCGACCGCGGCCACTTCGGGCGTGGTGTAGATCACGCTGGGGATCACGTCGTAGTTCACGTGGCCCGCCTGCCCGGCGATGGATTCGGCGACCGCCATGCCCTCGTCCTCCGCCTTGTGGGCGAGCATCGGGCCGGGGGTCGCGTCGCCGATGGCCCAGATGCCGTCGACGTTGGTCTTCCAGTGGTCGACCTCGACCACGCCGCGGTCGGTCACGTTCACGCCGGCCTCCTTCAGCCCCAGCCCGTCCGTGAACGGGCGGCGGCCGGTGGCGACGAGGACCACGTCGGCGTCGAGCACCTCTTCGCTGTCGTCCTTCTTGAGCTTGTAGCTCACCTTCGCCTTGGTCTTGAGCGCCTCGACCCCCTGCACCGCGGCGCCGAGGATGAAGTCCATGCCCTGCTTCTTGAGGAGCTTCTGGAACTGCTTGCCGACTTCGGCATCCATGCCCGGCGTGATGTGGTCAAGGTATTCGACCACCGTCACCTCGGACCCCAGGCGGGCGTAGACGGACCCCATCTCGAGCCCGATGACACCCGCGCCGATCACCACGAGCTTCTTGGGGATCTTGCCCAGCTCCAGCGCGCCGGTGGAGGTCACGACGGTCTTCTCGTCGATCTCCACGCCCGGCAGGCTGGACGCCTCGGACCCGGTGGCGATCACGATGTTCTTGGCCTTGTGGGTCTCGTCGCCGACGGTCACTTCACCCTTGCCGGAGATCTTGCCCCAGCCCTTGATCCAGTCGACCTTGTTCTTCTTGAACAGGAACTCGATCCCCTTGGTGTTGGTCGCCACCACGTCGTCCTTGTAGGCCAGCATCTGCTTCCAGTCGACCGAGGGCGCCTTGCCCTTCAGGCCCATCGTGGCGAAGTTGTGCTCGGCCTCGTGCAGCGAATGCGTCGCGTGCAGCAGCGCCTTGGACGGGATGCAGCCGACGTTGAGGCAGGTTCCGCCCAGCGTGTCGCGCCCCTCGACGCAGGCCGTCTTGAGCCCGAGCTGGGCGCAGCGGATGGCGCAGACATAGCCGCCGGGGCCGCTGCCGATCACGATCACATCATAGTCTGCCATGACTTACTCCTTTGGCGTTTTGTCCGGTGCTCCGGGCATGCGTATGGTTCGTTCCCCGCCGTCACACCAGCGCGGCGAGGATCATCAGGAAGGTCGCGAGGAACCCGACGAAGAAGATGTACGAGCGCCAGGGCGCCCAACCGAAATAGTAGGCCGCGACATAGAGCACACGCGCGGCGAGATAGACCCACGCGCAAACGGCCGTGAAAAGGGTCGATTGATCCGAAATGGATACGATCACCACCGCGATGGTGAAAAGGATGAGCGCCTCGAAGTGATTGTTGAAGGCGCGCACCAGCCGCCCCGTCCCGTCCGAGACCTGGTCGAACAGCGGAGTCTTGAGCCGCGAGGCGTCGCGCGGCGACGTGGTCTTGCCGACGCCGAGCTCGATGTTGGCCGGGATCGCCATGAGCGCGAACTGCACGGCCTGCAGCAGCGCGGCGAGCGCGAGAACGGTGAGTTCCGGGGTCATTCGTCCTTCCCTTCCAGGCGCCGCTTCGTGTAGGCGCGAAAGCCGAACGCCATGGCGAGCGAGATCGCGGCATAGGCCGCCACGATCACCCACATGGTGCGCGCGTCCGTGTCGCTCGAGGTCACCACGAAATAGGCCAGCACGCTGAACACGGCGACGCGCAGGGCCCAGTTGCGCAGGATCTGGGCCGACGTGGCGAGGCCGGCGGGCGCTTTCGGTTTCTTGTCTTCAGCGCTCATGTCAGCTCCTCGTCACGAAGGTCACCCCGACCAGTAGGGCGACGATGCCCAACGTCGCGACCTGCCAGATCACCGTGCGCAGCCACGGCAGGCCGCTCAGGTAGGCCGGCAGATAGGCCGCCCGTCCCCCAAGGTAGAGCCAAACGCCCCACTGGGTCCATGCACCACCGCGCCCCGACAGCTCGGCCACCAGGGCAAGCGCGAGGAAGGCGGGGGCGGTTTCCAGAAGGTTCCACAATGCGCGGTGCGCCCGGCCGGCCATCGGGCCGGCTTCGGGCGGCGTGTCGCGTGGGCCCACGGTCCAGGCGTTGCCCACGCTGCCTTTCAGAAGGAAGCTGTCCACGCTCACATGGACGAGGACCAGCACCGCCAGTCCGACCAATCCGATGAGCGCCATGGACATTCATAAGGCCTCCGTTGCGGGGGCGCTCAAGGGGTGGGTGATCACCCACCCCGCGCTCACAGGTCCATCAGCAGGCGGCGGGGATCCTCGAGCGCTTCCTTGACGCGCACGAGGAAGGTCACGGCGCCCTTGCCGTCGACGATGCGGTGGTCGTAGCTCAGCGCCAGGTACATCATCGGGCGGATCTTGATCTCGCCGTCGACGACCATCGGCCGTTCCTGGATCTTGTGCATGCCGAGGATGCCCGACTGCGGCGGGTTCAGGATCGGCGAGGACATGAGCGACCCGTAGACGCCGCCGTTCGAGATGGTGAACGAGCCGCCCTGCATCTCGGCCATCGAGAGCTTGCCGTCACGGGCGCGCTTGCCCATGTCGTTGATCGTGCCCTCGATCCGGTGGAACGACATCTGGTCGGCGTCGCGCACGACCGGAACGACCAGGCCGTTCGGAGTGCCGACGGCCACGCCCATGTGGACGTAGTTCTTGTAGATGATGTCGGTGCCGTCGATCTCTGCGTTCACCTCGGGCACTTCCTTGAGCGCGTGGCAGCAGGCCTTCACGAAGAAGGACATGAAGCCGAGCTTGATGCCGTGCTTCTTCTGGAACAGGTCCTTGTACTCGTTGCGCAGGTCCATGACCGCCGTCATGTCCACCTCGTTGTAGGTGGTGAGCATGGCCGCGGTGTTCTGCGCGTCCTTCAGGCGGCGCGCGATGGTCTGGCGCAGGCGCGTCATCTTGACACGCTCTTCGCGGGCCTCGTCGTCGGCGGCCACCGGGGCGCGCGGGACCGAGGCGGGGGCCGGCGTGGAGGACGGGGCGGAGGCGGACTTGGAGGCCGAGATCGCGGCCTGCACGTCTTCCTTCATCACCCGGCCGTCGCGGCCGGAGCCCTTCACGTCCTCGGGCTTGAGACCGGCTTCGGCCATCATCTTCTTGGCCGAGGGCGCGTCTTCCACGTCCTTGTCGCCGGCCTTCGCCGGGGCCTCGCTTTCGGCGGCCGGCGCGTCCTTCGACGCGCTCTTCGCCGGGGCGGCGCCGGAGGAGGACAGCACGCCGAGCTTGCCGCCGGCCGAGACCGTTTCGCCCTCGTCCGCGAGGATTTCGGTGATGGTGCCGGCGGACGGCGCGGGCACTTCGACCGAGACCTTGTCGGTTTCAAGCTCGCACAGCATCTCGTCCGCCGCGACGCTGTCGCCGACCTTCTTGAACCAGGTGGAGACGGTCGCCTCGGACACGGATTCACCCAGGGCCGGGACCATGATGTCTACGGTCTCGCCGCCGGCGCTTTCGACCGGGGCTTCTTCCTTGGGTGCCTCGGCCTTCTCCGATTTCGGCGCGGGCTTGGCCCCTTCGCCTTCCTCGATGGTGGCCAGCAGCGCGTCGACACCGACAGTGTCGCCTTCGTTCGCGACGATGTCGCCCAGGGTCCCGGCGGCGGGCGCCGGAACCTCGACGGTCACCTTGTCGGTCTCGAGCTCGCAGAGCATTTCATCGGCGGATACGGCATCACCCGGTTTCTTGAACCACGTTGCGACGGTGGCTTCGGTGACGCTTTCCCCAAGCGTGGGAACACGGACTTCGGTGCTCATCAGGTCTTATCCTTTGATGTTCAGCGCGTCGTTCACGAGCGCGGCTTGCTGTGCTTTGTGCTGGCTGGCGAGGCCCGTTGCGGGCGAAGCCGAGGCGGCGCGACCGGCGTAGGTCGGGCGGGTATTCTCGTCGCGGATGCGCGAGAGCACCCATTCGATGTTGGGCTCCATGAAGAACCAGGCGCCCTGGTTCTTGGGTTCTTCCTGGCACCAGACCACGTCCGCCTGCGGGAAGCGTTCCATCTCCTTCACGAGGCTGAGCGCCGGGAACGGGTAGAACTGTTCGACCCGCATCAGGTAGACGTCGTCGATCCCCGCCTCGTCGCGCGCTTCCAGCAGGTCGTAGTAGACCTTGCCCGAACACATCACGACGCGCTTGATCTTGTCGTCCGCCTTCAGCTTGGCGCTGGAGCGCCCGGTCGCCTTCTGCCCGTCGGCGTCGTCCCACAGCACGCGGTGGAAGGACGAGCCGGTGGTAAAGTCGGCCGCGTCCGACACGCAGAGCTTGTGACGCAGAAGCGATTTCGGCGTCATCAGGATCAGCGGCTTGCGGTAGGAGCGGTGAAGCTGCCGGCGCAGGATGTGGAAGTAGTTGGCCGGGGTCGAGCAGTTGGCCACGATCCAGTTGTCGCCGCCGCACATCTGCAGGAACCGCTCGAGGCGGGCCGAGGAGTGTTCCGGCCCCTGCCCTTCGTAGCCGTGCGGCAGCAGGCAGACGAGCCCGGACATCCGCAGCCACTTCGATTCACCGGAGCTGATGAACTGGTCGAACATGATCTGCGCGCCGTTGGCGAAGTCGCCGAACTGCGCTTCCCAGAGCGTGAGCGCGTTGGGCTCGGCCAGCGAGTAGCCGTATTCGAAGCCCAGCACCGCGTATTCCGAGAGCATCGAGTCGATGACCTCGTAGCGCGCCTGGCCGGACTTGATGTGGTTGAGCGGGTAGAAGCGCTCCTCGGTCTCCTGGTTCACCAGCGCCGAGTGGCGCTGCGAGAACGTGCCGCGGGCCGAGTCCTGGCCGGCGAGCCGGACCGGGTAGCCCTCGGTGAGAAGCGACCCGAAGGCGAGCGCCTCGGCGGTCGCCCAGTCGAAACCCTCACCGCTTTCGAACATCTGCTTCTTGGCGTCGAGAAGCCGACCCACGGTCTTGTGGAGCGCAAAGCCATCGGGGGCCGTGGTGAGCGCCTTGCCGACCTCTTCGAAGGTCTCCTTGGACACAGCGGTTTCGCCGCGCTGGTAATCCTCGCCCTGCTTGTCGAGGTGGGACCAGCGGCCGTCGAGCCAGTCGGCCTTGTTGGGCTTGTATTCCTTGCCCGCCTCGAACTCCTCGTTCAGGTGGGCCTGGAAGGCCGCCTTCATGTCCTCGATCTCGCCCTCGGGGATCAGACCGTCCTTGACCAGCCGCTCGGTGTAGAGCTGGAGGGTCGACTTGTGGGTCTTGATCTCCTTGTACATGAGGGGGTTGGTGAACATCGGTTCGTCCCCCTCGTTGTGGCCGAAGCGGCGGTAGCAGAAGATGTCGATCACCACGTCCTTGTGGAACTTCTGGCGGAACTCGGTCGCCACCTTGGCGGCGTGGACCACGGCCTCGGGGTCGTCGCCGTTCACGTGGAAGATCGGCGCCTCGACCATCAGGGCAAGGTCCGTCGGATAGGGCGAGGTGCGCGAGAAGTGCGGCGCGGTGGTGAAGCCGATCTGGTTGTTCACCACGATGTGGATGGTGCCGCCGGTGCGGTGCCCGCGGATGCCCGAAAGCTGGAAACATTCCGCGACGACGCCCTGGCCGGCGAAGGCCGCGTCGCCGTGCAGCAGCACGGGGATGATCTTGTTGTGCTCGGGGTCGTTGAGCTGATCGCCCTTGGCGCGGGCCTTGCCCAGCACGACCGGGTTCACCGCCTCGAGGTGCGAGGGGTTCGCGGTCAGCGACAGGTGGACGTTGTTGCCGTCGAATTCCCGGTCCGCGGAGGCGCCGAGGTGGTATTTCACGTCGCCGGAGCCGTCCACGTCCTCCGGTTTGAAGCTACCGCCCTGGAATTCGTTGAAGATCGCACGGTAGGGTTTGTTCATCACATTGGCGAGGATGTTCAGGCGGCCCCGGTGCGGCATGCCGACCACGACCTCCTCGACACCCAGGTTGCCGCCGCGCTTGATGATCTGCTCCATCGCCGGGATCACCGCCTCGCCGCCGTCGAGCCCGAAGCGCTTGGTGCCCATGTACTTCACGTGAAGGAATTTCTCGAAGCCCTCGGCCTCGACAAGCTTGTTCAGGATCGCGCGGCGCCCTTCGCGGGTGAAACGGATCTCCTTGCCGTAGCCCTCGATCCGCTCCTTGAGCCACCCGGCTTCGTCGGGGTTCGAGATGTGCATGTATTGCAGCGCGAAGGTGCCGCAGTAGGTCGCGCGCACGATGTCGATGATCTGGCGCATCGAGGCGACTTCGAGCCCCAGGACCTTGTCGAGGAAGATCGGCCGGTCCATGTCGGCGTCGTTGAACCCGTAGCTCTTCGGGTCGAGCTCGGCATGGGGGGACATGTCGCGCATGCCCAGCGGGTCGATGTCGGCCACGAGATGACCGCGGATCCGGTAGGCGCGGATGAGCATCAGCGCGCGCACGCTGTCGAGCACGGCGCGTTTGATCGCGTCCTCGGTGATCTCGATTTCGCGGTTCTTCGCGGTATCGGCGATCTTCTTCGCCAGGTCCTTGGGCGCCTTCTCCACCTCGGCAGGCCATTGGCCGTCGAGCGCGTGGGTGAGTTCGTCATCAGGCTGCGGCGGCCAGTCGGCGCGCATCCAGCTGGGCCCCTGCGCCTCGCGTTTGACCGACACCTCGTCATCCCCGAGTTCGCGGAAGAACGCCTGCCATGCCTCGTCGACCGTGTTCGGGTCGTTGGCGTACCGGGCGTAGAGCTGTTCGAGATACTCGGCGTTGTGCCCCTGCATGAAGGAAGAGGCGTGGAACTGGTCGTTGGGGCTTTGGTCGGTCATGACGTCACCTGACAGAAGGGGATGCGCGCGCCCGGGCGATCCGGGCGCGCACGATGGATTTACTTGCCGATCGCTTCCAGGACGGCTTCGCCGAGCTGCGCGGGGCTGTCGGCCACCACGATCCCGGCGGATTTCATCGCTTCGATCTTGTCATCGGCGCCGCCCTTGCCGCCAGCGACGATCGCGCCGGCATGGCCCATGCGACGGCCCGGAGGCGCGGTGCGCCCGGCGATGAAGCCCGCGACCGGCTTCTTGCGGCCTTTCTTGGCTTCGTCGGCCAGGAACTGCGCGGCCTCTTCCTCGGCGGAGCCGCCGATTTCGCCGATCATGATGATGGATTCGGTCTCGTCATCGGCGAGGAACCATTCCAGCACGTCGATGTGCTCGGTGCCCTTGATGGGGTCGCCGCCGATGCCGACGCAGGACGACTGGCCGAGCCCCACGTCGGTGGTCTGCTTGACCGCCTCGTAGGTGAGCGTGCCGGAGCGCGACACGACGCCGACCGAGCCACGCTTGTGGATGTGGCCGGGCATGATGCCGATCTTGCAGGCGTCGGGCGTGATGACACCCGGGCAGTTCGGACCGATCAGGACCGACTTGGAGCCTTCGAGCGCGCGCTTGACCTTCATCATGTCGAGCACCGGGATGCCCTCCGTGATGCACACGATCAGCTCCATCTCGGCGTCGATCGCCTCGAGGATCGAGTCCGCGGCGAAGGGCGGCGGCACGTAGATCACCGAAGCGTTGGCCTCGGTCTCGTGCTTGGCCTCGTGGACCGAGTTGAACACGGGCAGGTCCAGGTGCGTCTGGCCACCTTTGCCGGGGGTCACGCCACCGACCATCTTGGTGCCGTAGGCGATCGCCTGTTCCGAATGGAAGGTGCCCTGCGAGCCGGTGAAGCCCTGGCAGATCACCTTGGTATCTTTATCAACGAGTACGGCCATCAGGCCCTCCTTTGTTGTCTCCGGCCGCCGGGGCGCCGGTATCTGTCACGCGTCCGCGCCCGAACGGGCTGGTCGCGCCTGTGCGACGGGACGGCGGCGTCCCGGAATGTCGGTATGATCAGGATGCGCCGATGCCATGCCGGGTACGCGCGTGGCGCAGGCCGACGGGCCCGAAATCACCGGGCCCATCGAACCTTGGGCATGGGCATTGGCGCGCAGGTTCATGCGTCTCAGCCCTTCACGGCCTGCACGATCTTCTGCGCGCCGTCCTTGAGGTCGTCGGCGGCGATCACGTCGAGGCCGGAGTTGTTGATGATCTCCTTGCCCTTCTCTACGTTCGTGCCTTCGAGGCGGACCACCAGCGGAACCTTGAGCCCCACTTCCTTGACCGCGGCAACCACGCCTTCGGCGATCACGTCGCAGCGCATGATACCGCCGAAGATGTTCACCAGGATGCCTTTGACGTTGTCGTCGGAGGTGATGATCTTGAACGCTTCCGTCACCTTCTCCTTCGTGGCGCCACCGCCAACGTCGAGGAAGTTGGCGGGCTCGGCCCCGTAGAGCTTGATGATGTCCATCGTCGCCATCGCGAGGCCGGCCCCGTTCACCATGCAGCCGATTTCACCGTCGAGCGCGATGTAGTTGAGGTCGTACTTGGAGGCTTCGAGCTCCTTCGGGTCCTCTTCCGTCTCGTCGCGCAGGTTGGCGACGTCCGGCTGGCGGTAGAGCGCGTTGCCGTCGAAGCCGAACTTGGCGTCGAGCACCTTGAGGTCGCCGCTGTCGGTCACGATCAGCGGGTTGATCTCGAGCATCTCCATGTCTTTCTCGGTGAAGACCTTGTAGAGCGTGCCCATCAGCGCGACGCACTGCTTCACCTGCGGCCCTTCGAGGCCGAGGGCGAACGCGATGCGGCGGCCGTGGAACGGCTGGTAGCCGGTCGCCGGGTCGACGCTGAACGACAGGATCTTCTCGGGGGTCGACGCCGCGACCTCCTCGATGTCCATCCCGCCCTCGGTCGAGCAGACGAAGCTGATGCGGCTGGTCACGCGGTCCACCAGCAGCGCGAGGTAGAGCTCGGTCTCGATGCCGGAGCCCGCCTCGATGTAGATGCGGTTGACCTGCTTGCCCGCCGGGCCGGTCTGGTGCGTGACCAGCGTGCGGCCGAGCATCTTCTTGGCTTCCTCGGCGGCTTCCTCGACCGACTTGGTCAGGCGCACGCCGCCCTTTTCGCCGGCGCTCTCTTCCTTGAAGTGGCCCTTCCCGCGGCCACCGGCGTGGATCTGCGCTTTCACCACCCAAAGCGGACCGTCCAGTTCGCTCGCTTTCGACTTGGCTTCGTCGGCTTTCATCACGACACGGCCGTCGGAGACCGGTGCGCCGTAGTCGCGAAGGAGCGCCTTCGCCTGGTATTCATGGATGTTCATGAACTCGTCCCATCTGGTTTCAGGTTCGCGGGCATGAATGCACGCACCCGGGGGCCGGATAAACGACTTTTTCGGTGTTTTCGCTAAAATGCGCTGAATTCCGCGGTTGTGTGATCACACGCCGAGAACTCGTGATCACAAAACCGGGGTGCGACAGCCGGTCACAGGCCGGATTCGGTCACCCTGCGTCCTGCAGGCCCCGCAACATCAGGTCATACGCGGTCCGGCGGCCATCAGGGCCGATGTTCGGCGTGGTGGTCGCGGCGGCCAGCATGACGGCGAAGATCACGATATCGGACTCCCGCAGATCCGCGCGGACCGTCCCCGCCTCGACCGCGCGGGTGACGTGGGGCCGCAGGAGCGCCTGGAACCGGTCGATCGCGGCAAGCAGCACGGGATCTTCGCGCCCCTGCGCGCGCAGGAAATCCGCGATCGGCGCGTAATGCATCATCTCGTCGAACATGACCCGCGTGATGGCGAAGATCGACTGGCCGGTCGGCGCAAGCCCGGCGCTCGCCCCCTCGAGCTTGTCGAGGAACATGTCCAGCATCTCGTTGATCAGGGCGCGGCGGTCGGAGAAGTGGCGAAAGAAGGTCGCGCGACCGACACCGGCGCGCTGCGCGATGGCGTCCAAGGGGGCCCCGACCCCGCGTTCGACGAACACGTCTTCCGCCGCTGCAAGGATGCGCAACCGGTTTTCGGCGAAATCCGCCCGTCGCTTTACTGCCATGTCCGTCCCTCGTCCCAGCTCGATAGTGCCGCGTCGGGCCCGGGAGGAAAAGCGCAATCTGGCCCTGGCATCTGCAAACTCCCGGGTTCGATGACCCACCCTACACCCAAAAGGTCATGAGGAACATGGGGTCCACGGACAACGTGGCGGACCGCGCCTGTCAGAGTGCGGTCGTGCCAATAGGCGCCCGGTTGGCGGGTCCGTCGAAAACCACTTTTCCGGAAAACTGGAAAACTAGGCTGCACGATGGCGAACGATGTCAAGGACTTAAGCCAGTCCCGCGTTCCCGGAAAGGTAAACACGGCGTTCACCAGCGCGGTCCCGGCACAGGCTCACACCCCAAAGAAAAAGGGCCGGGCAAAGCCCGACCCTTTCCGAATTCTCGTCATGCGCCCCGGCTTAGCCGAGGTTCGAGTCGATACCCTTGCAGGCCTCGACCAGGCCGCGCACGGCCTCGACCGAGTGGTCGAACATGGCCTGCTCGTCCTTGGTCAGGTTGATGTCGACGATCCGTTCGATACCCTTGTCGCCGATGATCGTGGGCACGCCCACGTACATCCCCTTCAGGCCCAGCGCGCCGTCGACCCACGCCGCGCACGGCAGGAGACGCTTCTGGTCCTTGAGGTAGGCTTCAGCCATCTCGATCGCCGAGGCAGCCGGGGCGTAGAACGCCGAACCGGTCTTCAGAAGGCCCACGATCTCGGCGCCACCGTCACGGGTGCGCTGCACGATCGCGTCCAGCTTGTCCTGCGTGGTCCAACCCATCTTCACGAGGTCGGGCAGCGGGATGCCGGCGACCGTGGAATAGCGGGTCAGCGGCACCATCGTGTCGCCGTGGCCGCCCAGAACGAAGGCGGTGACGTCCTTCATCGAGACGTCGAACTCGACCGAAAGGAAGTGGCGGAAGCGCGCAGAGTCCAGCACGCCGGCCATGCCCACGACCTTCTCCTTCGGCAGGCCCGAGTACTGCTGCAGCGCCCAGACCATCGCGTCCAGCGGGTTGGTGATGCAGATCACGAAGGCGTCCGGCGCGTTGTCGCGAATGCCTTCGCCCACGGCCTTCATCACCTTCAGGTTGATGCCCAGAAGGTCATCGCGGCTCATGCCCGGCTTGCGCGGCACGCCGGCCGTCACGATGCAGACGTCGGCGCCGGCGATGTCGGCATAGTCGGTGGTGCCCTTCAGCGTCGCGTCGAAGCCCTCGACCGGGCCGCTTTCCGCGATGTCCAACGCCTTGCCCTGCGGGGTGCCGTCAGCGATGTCGAACAGAACGACGTCGCCGAGTTCCTTGAGTGCCGCGAGATGGGCGAGCGTGCCGCCGATCTGGCCGGCACCGATAAGCGCGATCTTGGGTCGAGCCATGTGTTTGATCTCCGATCAGGTTATCTGTCCCTGCGCTGCCTAGCCCCAACGCCCCCACGGTGCAAGGGTGCCGCGATGCAGCGCTGCGGGTTGAAGCCCGCTCCGATAACGCTAAAGCTCAACCACGTCAGAGACTTCGGGAGCCGCACCGCTTGGAAATCGACCTCATGTTCTTCGCCCTCGCGATCCCGGCCGTGATCTTCGCCGGTATCTCGAAAGGCGGCTTCGGCTCCGGCGCGGCCTTCGCCGCGACCCCGCTTCTCGCGCTGATTCTGGAACCCGGGCAGGCCGTCGGGCTGATGCTGCCGCTTCTCATGCTGATGGACGTGACCGCGCTCAAACCCTACTGGGGCAAGTGGGACGGGCGGGCAGCCCTGGTGCTGATCCTGGGGGCGGTGCCGGGCGTCGCGGTGGGGGCGGCCTTCTACCGATACGCCGAACCGGACGTCTTCCGCCTGCTCATCGGCGCCGTGGCCATCGGCTTCGTCATCTTCCAACTGGGGCGCAAGCTGGGCGTGATCCGCCCGGCGCGGCGCCCGATGGGCGACCTGGGCGGCGCCATCGCGGGGGTCGTCGGTGGCTTCACCTCGTTCGTGAGCCACGCGGGCGGCCCGCCGGCGGCCGTGTTTCTCCTGTCGCGCCGGATCGACAAGACGACCTACCAGGCCACGACCGTGCTCACCTTCTGGGCCATCAACCTGATGAAATTCGGCCCCTACCTGTTCCTTGGCATCTTCACGTGGGACTCGTTGAAGGCCGACCTCATGCTCGTGCCGGCGGCCGTGGTCGGGGTCTGGCTGGGGGTGAAGGCGCATTATCTCATCCCCGAGCGGCTTTATTTCACGATCACCTACACGCTTCTCGTGCTGACCGGCACGAAGCTGATCTGGGACGCGCTAACCTGATACCGTGATGGCTTTCTGCGTTGCGGCAAATTCAGGGTTGCCAAATCATTCGCTCACGTGTTGGTTTGCGCAACAATATTTCCGAAGGGAAGAATCATGACGCAAACCACCCGCCCGGTCCGCTCCGTTCTCTATATTCCCGGCTCCAAGGCCCGGGCGCTGGACAAGGCGCGGGGGCTGCCCGCCGATGCGATCATTTTCGACCTGGAGGACGCCGTCACGCCCGATGCGAAGGACGAGGCACGGGTCACGCTGCGCGCGGAACTCGACAAGGGCGGCTACGGCGAGCGGATGAAGATCGTGCGCATCAACGGCTTCGACACCGACTGGGGCCGCCAGGACGTCGAGGCCATGAAGGGCGCGGACATCGACGCGCTTCTTCTGCCGAAGGTGAACAGCGCGGACGACCTGCAGGCGCTGGCCGACCTGATCCCCGACGTGCCGCTCTGGGCGATGATGGAAACGCCCGAGGGCGTGCTCAACGCGCAAGGCATCGCGGCGCATCCGCGGCTGGGCGGCATCGTCATGGGCACCAACGACCTGGTGAAAGAGCTGGGCTGCCGCGTCACGGCCGACCGCATGACGGTGATGACGAGCCTGCAGATGAGCCTGATCGCGGCGCGCGCTGCGGGCGTGCTGATCGTCGACGGCGTCTACAACGCCTTCAAGGACGATGACGGGCTGCGCGCAGAATGCGAACAGGGCCGCGACCTTGGCTTCGACGGTAAGACGCTGATCCACCCGGCCCAGATCGACATCGCGAACGAGCTGTTCGCACCGTCCCAGGCGGACATCGAGCTTGCCCGCCGCCAGATCGCCGCCTTCGAAGAGGTCGAGGCGTCCGGACAGGGCGTGGCGGTCGTCGATGGAAAGATCGTGGAGAATCTGCATATCGTGACGGCGAAAGCTCTGCTCTCCAAGGCAGAGGCAATCGCCAGTCTCGAAGGATAAGCCATGCCAATTCTCATTCTGGGCGTCCTGCTGTGGTCGCTCGCACATCTTTTCAAACGCATCGCTCCGACCGCCCGCGCGAACATGGGCGACAAGGCCAAGGGCCTCGTCGCCGTGGGCGTGATCGCCGGCGTCGTCCTGATGGTCATCGGCTACCGCATGGCCGACATCGGTGAGGTCTACTGGGGCCGCAGCCCCGCGATGGTCGGGATCAACAACCTGCTCACGCTGTTCGCGGTCTACCTCTTCGCCGCATCGGGCATGAAGACCTGGATCACCTCGAAGATCCGCCATCCGCAGCTCACGGCGATCAAGTCCTGGGCCATCGCCCACCTGCTGGTGAACGGCGACATGCCGTCCTTCGTCCTCTTCGGCGGCCTCCTGATCTGGGCCGTGATCGAGGTCATCCTGATCAACCGCCAGAACAAGCCGGCCAAGGCCACCGGGCCGTTCCCCGTCGGCAAGGAGATCGGCGCGGTCGTGGGCACCATCGTGGTCTTCGGCGTTATCGTCGCGATCCACTACTGGCTCGGCTACCCGACATTCGGCTGAGGGGACGGACATGAAACTCTACCGCTTCCTGTCGGCCGACGACACGTCAGCCTTCTGCCACAAGGTCACCGAGGCCCTGAACAAGGGGTGGGCGCTGCACGGCAGCCCCACCTACGCCTTCGACGCCGCAAACGGCGTGATGCGCTGCGGTCAGGCCGTCACGAAAGAGGCCGAGGGCGAGTACCACCCCGACATCAAACTGGGAGAGCAATAACGTGGCAAAAACCAACCCCGGCCGGTTCTTCGAGGATTATCGCATCGGCGAGGTGATCACCCACGCGGTGCCGCGCACCGTGTCGGGCGGGGAACGCGCGCTCTACCACGCGCTCTACCCGTCGCGTCATGCGCTCTATTCTTCGGACGCCTTCGCGCAGGAGTGCGGGCTCGACGGTGCACCGATCGACGACCTGGCCGCGTTCCATGTCGTGTTCGGCAAGACCGTCCCGGACGTGTCGCTGAACGCGGTCGCGAACCTCGGCTATGCCGAGGGCCGGTGGCTGCGCCCGGTCTGGCCCGGCGACACGCTGCGCGCCGAAAGCCAGGTGATAGGGCTCAAGCAGAACTCGAACGGAAAGTCGGGTGTCGTCTACGTCAAGACGACCGGGTTCAACCAGGACGACGACCCGGTGCTGGAATACATCCGCTGGGTCATGGTGCGCAAAGGCGACCTCGACGCCCCCGCGCCCGACACGCTGGTGCCGGACCTCAAGCCGGTGGTCCCGGCGGATGAACTGGTGATCCCGGAGGGGCTCGACTTCAGCCGCTACGAATTCAAGCTGGCGGGCGAGCGCCACCGGCTGGGCGACTACGCGGTCGGCGAGACGATCGACCATGTCGACGGCGTGACCATCGAGGAAGCCGAACACATGATGGCGACGCGCCTGTGGCAGAACACGGCCAAGGTGCATTTCGACGCCACCAACCGCGAGGATGGCAAGCGGCTGATCTACGGCGGGCACGTCATCTCGATGGCGCGTGCGCTGTCCTTCAACGGGCTGGCCAACGCGCAGATGATCGTCGGGCTGAACGCGGGAGCGCATGCCAACCCGTGCTTCGCGGGCGACACCCTGCGCGCCTGGTCCGAGGTGCTGGAGGTCGCGGACACCCCCGCCCCCGGCGTCGGTGCGATCCGGCTGCGGCTTGTCGCGACGAAGGGCGGCATCCAGGATTTCGCGCTCAAGGGCGAGGACGGGAAATACCTGCCCCACGTGCTCCTCGATCTTGACTACTGGGCGCTGATGCCGACCTGATACGCCCATGCGTGTCACGGCAGCCATCACCCTTGTCTCGGCCCTGTTCGCCACCGCCGTCCTGGCGCAGGCGACCAAGGACATCTACACGTTCGACCGCGGCGGCGGGCAGTCGCTGCGCGCGCCTGAACCGCGCGATCCGGTGGAGCTCTACGTCGAGGCCAACATCACTGAGACGCTCTACCACGAACTGGCCCACGCCCTGATCGACATCCTCGAACTGCCCATCTACGGGCCCGAGGAATTCGCGGCCGATACGTTCGCGACGGTGCTGATGAACCGGCTCCACGACGACACCAGCGTACAGCGCATGGCCGGCGACGTGGCGCGCAACTACTGGCTCTTCGCGGAAGGCGCCGGCAAGCATCGCGACGACCTGGCCCTGTGGGACGTGCATGCCCCCGACCTGCAACGCTACTACAATTTCGCCTGCCTGATGTACGGCGCCGATCCCGACACGCGCGACGACCTCGTCGACATCTTCGGTTTGCCCGAGGCGCGCGCCGACACCTGCGAAGAGGAATACGCGCTGGCCGCGCGGTCGTGGAACGAGGTGCTGGACGGGCTGTCCACCGACGCGCCCGGAAGTTCTTTCCGGCTGGATTGGGTGACCGACGAGGACTCGCACCTCACACGGTTCGTCGGGCGCGAGGTGGCGCGGCTCAACACGGCGTTCGTGCTGCCCGAAACCATCAACGTGAGCATCATTCCCTGCGGGGAGTCGAACGCGTTCTACGACCCCGACCTGCTCGAGATCCAGATCTGCACCGAGCTGGGCGCGGAGCTTGCCGCAATGGCGCGCTGAGCGGCCGGGAAGGCCCCGTTGCGCCGAATATCCCGGCATTGTCATTGCCTTCGCCCGCTGACGGATTTCGTGATCACACGTTGCCAGCTTGTGATCACGAACGCGGAAAAATCGCCGGTTTAGCGATCACGTCTTGTGGTTTTGACCGATTCTTCCCGTGACTCTCACTTATTTTCCTCTAAAGGTATGCCGCAACGCCAATAGCTATCGAGGGACGAGCCATGGCTGACGTCAACAGAGGCAATCGCCCGCTTTCACCCCACCTCCAGGTCTATCGCCTACCGCTGAACGCGAACCTGTCGATCCTGCACCGGATCACCGGCGTCGCGATGGCATTCGCCGGTGTGCTGATCGTCTGGTACTTCCTCGCGCTCGCGACGGGGCCCGAGTATTTCGAAACCGCCAGCGCGGTCCTGACCTCCTGGTTCGGGGACATCGTGCTGTTTCTGTCCATGTGCGCCCTGTGGTTCCACTTCATGAACGGCATCCGCCACCTGATCTGGGATACCGGTTCGCACTTCGGCCAGAAGACGGTCAACCGCTCGGCAATCATCGGATTGGTGGCCGCGGCCGTAATGGTCGTCGTCACCGTCATCATCGGCTGAGGGAGGACAACATGCGTTATCTCACCGACCGCGCACGCGTCGAAGGGCTCGGGTCCGCCAAACAGGGCACCGCGCATTTCTGGGAACAGCGGATCAGCGCCATCGCGCTCCTGTTTCTCGTGCCGCTATTCATCTTCCCCTTCGCCTACAACCTGGGCGACGGGTACGAAGCGGTGCGCGCCGCCTATGCGCACCCGGTCAACGCCATCATCGCGATCGCGTTCTTCATCACCGTGTTCCTGCACCTGTTCCAGGGCCTGCAGGTCGTGATCGAGGATTACGTGCACGGCCGCGCCGGCATGGTGCTCATCATCGCGTCGCGGCTGCTCTGCACGCTGTTCGCACTGGTTGGCGTCTACGCCATCATCCGCATCTCGCTCGGCGCCTGAGGGACAAACAATGGCAGAATACGAATACGAAACGCACGAATATGACGTGGTCGTGGTCGGCGCCGGCGGTGCCGGTCTGCGCGCCACGCTGGGCATGGCCGAGCAGGGTCTGCGGACCGCCTGCGTGACCAAGGTCTTCCCGACCCGCTCGCACACCGTCGCCGCCCAGGGCGGCATCGCGGCCTCGCTGTCCAACATGGGCCCCGACAACTGGCAGTGGCACATGTACGACACCGTGAAGGGGTCGGACTGGCTGGGCGACACGGACGCGATGGAATACCTCGCCCGTGAAGCGCCTGCCGCCGTCTACGAGCTCGAGCACTACGGCGTGCCCTTCTCGCGCACCGAGGAGGGCAAGATCTACCAGCGTCCCTTCGGCGGCCACACGACCGAGTTCGGCGAAGGTCCGGCCGTGCAGCGCACCTGCGCCGCCGCCGACCGCACGGGTCACGCGATCCTGCACACGCTCTATGGCCAGTCGCTCAAGAACAACGCCGAGTTCTACATCGAGTACTTCGCCATCGACCTGATCATGTCCGACGACGGCGTGTGCCAGGGCGTGGTGTGCTGGAAGCTTGACGATGGTACGATGCACGTCTTCAACGCGAAGATGGTCGTGCTGGCCACCGGCGGCTATGGCCGCGCCTATTTCTCGGCCACCTCGGCCCACACCTGCACCGGCGACGGCGGCGGGATGGTCGCGCGGGCCGGGCTGCCGCTCCAGGACATGGAATTCGTGCAGTTCCACCCCACCGGCATCTACGGCTCCGGCTGCCTGATCACGGAAGGGGCGCGCGGCGAAGGCGGCTACCTCACCAACTCCGAAGGCGAACGGTTCATGGAGCGCTACGCGCCCCAGTACAAGGACCTCGCGCCGCGCGACTACGTCTCGCGCTCCATGACGATGGAAATCCGCGAAGGGCGCGGTGTCGGCGAGAACGGGGATCACATCCACCTCAACCTCAGCCACCTGCCCGCCGAAGCCCTGTCCGAGCGCCTCCCGGGCATCTCGGAATCGGCCAAGATCTTCGCCGGCGTGGACGTCACGAAAGAGCCGATCCCGGTTCTGCCGACGGTGCACTACAACATGGGCGGCATCCCGACGAACTACTTCGGCGAGGTGCTGAACCCGACGAAGGACGACCCGAACGCGGTCGTGCCCGGCCTGATGGCCGTGGGCGAAGCCGGCTGCGCCTCGGTGCACGGCGCGAACCGCCTGGGTTCGAACTCGCTCATCGACCTCGTCGTCTTCGGCCGTGCCGCCGCGATCCGCGCCGGCAAGGTGGTGGACCCGGACAGCCCGAACCCGTCGCTGAACCAGGCTTCGGTCGACAAGGCATTCGACCGCTTCGACAACGTGCGCCACGCCGATGGCGGCACCCCGACCGCCGAACTGCGGCTCGAGATGCAGCGCACGATGCAGGAAGACGCGGCCGTGTTCCGGACCGACAAGACGCTCGCCGACGGCGTGAAGAAGATGGAAGGGATCGCGGCCAAGCTCGACGACCTCAAGGTCACCGACCGGTCGCTGATCTGGAACTCGGACCTGATGGAAACCCTCGAGCTGACCAACCTGATGCCCAACGCGCTCGCCACCATCGTGGGCGCGGAGGCGCGCAAGGAAAGCCGGGGGGCCCACGCGTCCGAGGATCACACCGAGCGCGACGACAAGAACTGGCGCGTCCACACGATCACCCGCGTCGACGGGCAGAAGGTGGACCTGACCTATCGTCCCGTCATCACCGATCCGCTGACCACCGAGGACGAAGGCGGCATCGCGCTCAAGAAAATCGCGCCCAAGGCGCGGACGTTCTAAGGAGACGGACATGGTTGCATTCACGCTTCCCAAGAACTCGAAGATCCGCACCGGCAAGACCTGGCCGAAGCCCGAGGGCGCGACCAACGTGCGCAAGTTCCAGATCTACCGCTGGTCGCCGGACGACGGTGAGAACCCGCGCGTCGACACCTATTTCGTCGACATGGACAAGTGCGGCCCGATGGTTCTGGACGCGCTGATCAAGATCAAGAACGAGATCGACCCGACGCTGACCTTCCGCCGCTCCTGCCGCGAAGGGATCTGCGGGTCCTGCGCGATGAACATCGACGGGCAGAACACGCTCGCCTGCATCTACGGCATGGACGAGATCAAGGGCGACGTGAAGATCTACCCGCTGCCGCACATGCCGGTGGTGAAGGACCTGATCCCCGACCTCACGCATTTCTACGCGCAACACGCGTCGATCATGCCGTGGCTCGAGACCAAGACCAACGCGCCGCAGAAAGAGTGGCGCCAGTCGATCGAGGACCGCAAGAAGCTCGACGGTCTCTATGAGTGCGTGATGTGCGCCTCCTGCTCGGCCTCCTGCCCCAGCTACTGGTGGAACGGCGACCGCTACCTCGGCCCTGCCGCGCTTCTGCACGCCTACCGCTGGCTGATCGACTCGCGCGACGAGGCGACGGGGGAACGGCTCGACGATCTCGAGGATCCGTTCAAGCTCTACCGCTGCCACACGATCATGAACTGCGCCCAGACCTGCCCCAAGGGTCTGAACCCGGCCAAGGCGATCGCCGAGGTCAAGAAGATGATGGTGCAGCGCACCATCTGATCCGGCCGGATCGCAAGCGTTTCGGAAAGCCCCGCCCCGGCGGGGCTTTACTTTTGCGGCCTATTCTCGGGCGCGCAGCACCTGCGCGGGGCGCGCGGCCAGCGGACGCCAGGCAAAGGCGAGCCCCGCGAGCAACGTGACCAGCACACCACCCAGGACGATCGCGATGGCCGAGACGGGCTCGAAAACGAAGGTGGTTTCCATCACGAAGGTGGAGATCGCCCAGCCGGCCATCCCGCCCGCGAAAACGGCCACCAGCCCAGCCGACAGTCCGAGGATGGCCGAACGCAGGGCAAATTCGCCGAGGATGCGGGCACGCGGCGCGCCCAGTGTCTTGAGCACCGCCGCCTCGTAGGTCCGCGCGCGCTCCCCGGCCGCCGCTGCCCCGACCAACACCACCGCCCCCGTGACCAGCGTGATCAACGCCCCGTATGTGATGGCGGCCGCGATGGTGCCCAGAAGGTCAGTTGCCCGTCCGATGGCGTCACGCACCGAGATCATGGTGATGTTCGGGTAGGACCGCGTGATGTCGCGCATCAACTCGGCCTCGGCCTCCGGCTCGGCATAGATCGTGGCGAGCCAGCTGTGCGGCGCGCCCGAGAGGGCGGAGGGGTTCATCGTGATGGTGAAATTCATCGCGGCGGTGGAGAAGTCCACGTTACGGAACGAAGCGAGCTCACCGGTGATCTCGCGCCCGAGGATATTGACCGTCATCGTGTCGCCGATCTCGAGCCCGATCTCGGCGGCTTCCTCGGCCACGAAGCTGATCTGGGGTGGACCATCGTATTCGGCCCCCCACCATTCGCCCGCGGTGATTTCGGTCCGTTCCGGCAGTTCCGCGGCGTAGGTCACGCCCCGATCGCCTTCCACGATCCAGTGATCCCCCGCCACCTCGCGCGCCGGGCGGCCATTGATCTGCGTGATCATGCCGCGCAGCATCGGCGCGCTGTCCATCCGTTCGACCAGCGGGTCGCCCTCGACCCGCTCGCGCACCGCCTCGATCTGGTCGGGCTGGATGTCGACGACGAAGAAGCTGGGGGCGATGTCGGGCAATTCCCGCTGGATCGCGCCGCGCAGGTTCGTGTCGACCTGCCCCACGGCCGCGAGCACGGAGAGCCCGAGCCCCAGCGACAGCACGACCGAGGCCGCCTCGTTCCCGGGTCCGCCGACCGACGACAGCGCCATGCGCAGCATCGGGCGCCCCCGCAGCGCGCGGGTGCGCGCCAGCCGCCGTGAAATGGCGCGCACGAGCCGGCCCGCGGCGACCAGCAGCAGGAAGGCCACGAAAATGCCGAAGGCGGACCAGAGCGCGATTTCGGCCATGCCGGAGAAAATCGCCGCCGCGCCGACGAGCAGCGCCAGCAGCGCGCCGGTCAGGATGACGTAGAGCGGACGCGGCCACGCCTCGGGCGTTCCGCCGTCGCGAAACAGGGCGGCGGCCCGCACGCGTTCGGTCTTGGCGAGCGGCCAGAGCGTGAAAAGCGCCGCCGCGATCACCCCGTAGAGCGCCGCCTCGGCCAGCGGGCCGGGGCGCAGGGCGATGTCGGCGGGGATGGGCAACGCGGCCGAAATCACCTGCCCGAAGACCACCGGGATGAGCCCCCCGAGCACGAGTCCCAGCACGATGCCGATCGCCGCCAGAACGCCGATCTGGAACGCGTAGACCGCAAAAATGGTGCTGCGCCCGGCGCCCAGTGTTTTCAGCGTCGCGATAACCTCGGTCTTCTCGTCGAGATAGGCGCGCACCGCCGCCGAGATGCCGACGCCGCCCACGGCGAGCCCCGCAAGCCCGACGAGCACGAGGAAGCTGCCCAGCCGGTCCACGAACTCGCTCACCCCCGGCGCGCCGTTGCGCGCATCGCGCCAGCGCGGGGCGAGATCGGACAGGGTGTCCGTCACCTCCCCCTCCAGCGCCGCAAGGTCCGTGCCCGGAGGCAGGCGCAGCCGATACTCGCTGTCGAAGAGCGTGCCTTGGGCGATCAGGCCGGACTCGGCGAGCGCGTCGATACGTACCACCGTCGGCGGGCCGAAATCGAAGCCGCCGGAACCGTCATCGGGGGCCGAGACGAGCCGGGCGGCAAGCCGGAACTCCTGCGCGCCGAGCATGAACGTGTCGCCGGGTGAGAGCTGGAGCCGGTCGGCCAGCAGGGGCGCCATCACGGCGCCGGGCAGGCCGTCGACTTGCCCCAATGCGGCGCCGATCGACATGGGCGGGTCGAGCTCGGGCGTGCCGTAGATCGGCCAGGTGCCATCGACCGCCTTCACCTGTGTGAGCGCGCTGTCGTCGGCCTCGGGCAGCCGCGCCATCGAGCGGAAATCGATGACCTCGCCCACCTCCTCGGCGATGGTTTCGAGGTAATCGCGCGTCTCGGCAGGTGCGCGGCGGTAGGTCAGCTCGATCGCCGCGTCGCCGCCCAGAAGCGTCGCGCCCTGTTCCTCGATCCCGGCCTGGATGGAGCTTCGCACGGAGCCGACCGCCGCGATGGCGGCGACGCCCAGCGCGAGGCAGGCGAGGAATACGCGAAAGCCCCGCAGCCCGCCACGAAGCTCCCGCCGCGCGATCGACCAGGCGACGCTCATGCGAGCACCCCGTCGGCGAGCCCGATGACGCGGTCGCAGCGTTCGGCAAGCTCCGGGGCATGGGTGACAAGCACCAGCGTGGCCCCGTGCCGGTCGCGCAGGCCGAAGAGCAGGTCCATGATCGCCTGGCCGGTCGCCCCGTCGAGGTTGCCGGTGGGTTCGTCCGCCAGAAGAATCTCCGGCCGGGTGACGGCGGCCCGCGCGAGCGCCACGCGCTGTTGTTCCCCGCCCGACATCTGCGCCGGGTAATGCCCCGTGCGATGGCCAAGCCCCATCGCCTCGAGCTCGGCCTCGGCCCGGTCGAAGGCGTCGCGGGCCCCCGCGAGCTCAAGCGGGGTCGCGACATTTTCAATGGCCGTCATCGTCGGGATGAGGTGGAATGACTGGAAGACGACACCCATATGATCCCGACGAAACCGGGCAAGCGCGTCTTCGTCCATCGGGCCCAGGTCCTGCCCCAGCGCGGTGACCCGGCCCCCCGTGGCGCGCTCGAGCCCGCCCATGAGCATGAGGAGCGACGACTTGCCCGATCCGCTTGGCCCCGTGAGCCCCAGGGTCTCCCCCCGCGTGACCGACAGCGTGATGCCGTTCAGGATGTCCACCGGCCCGGCATTCCCCATGAGGGACAGCCGCGCATCGTCAAGCTCGAGAACGGGATCGGTCATTCGCAGGGCCTTCTCACGGGTCACATCCTTCGCATATGGGCTGCGGTGCAGCATATCCAAGTCTTTGTTCATAATCCCTTTCCTCGCGCTCCCCGCCATGGGTGAACCGGTCACGATTCTGGCATTCGGCGACTCGCTCACGCAGGGCTATGGCCTGCCGGCCTCCGACGGCTTCGTGCCGCAACTCGAGGCCTGGCTCGCCGAGCGCGGCGCGGAGGTCGAACTGATCAACGCCGGCGTCTCGGGCGACACGACCGCCGGCGGTGTCAGCCGGATCGACTGGGCGCTCGGGGACGGGATCGACGGGGTGATCGTGGCCCTCGGGGGCAACGACCTGCTGCGCGGCACGCCGATCGACTCCGTGGAAGAGAACCTCGACACGATCCTCGGGCGGATCGACGCCAAGGGGCTGCCCGCCCTGCTCGTGGGCTACAAGGCGACGCCGAACTACGGCCCCGACTACAAGGAGGGTTTCGACGCGCTCTTTCCAAAGCTGGCAGAGCGCCACGACGTGCGCCTCATGCCCTACATCTTCCGCGGCATGGCCCAGGCGGTGGACGCGGGCGAGGCCGAGCGCGCGGCCCTGTTCCAGCCGGACGGGATCCATCCCAACGCGCGTGGCGTGAAGCTCAACGTGGCGGAGATCGGACCTTATGTGCTCGACCTGATCGAGGACGTAGAGGCCAGGTCCTGAGCGGAGGGTTTCGTCCGGGCTGACGCCCGGCCGACCCGTTGGAGGGGGGCTCGCCCCCCTCCAAACCTCCCCGGAAGGTATTTTCGAAACGAAGAAGATCAGGGGGTGTGGAAGGTGAGGTTCGCCCAGAGCGAATGCCAGACCGGCCCCGCCCCGGGGTCGTCGTTGCCGGTATCGTGCATCACGACCGCGTCGACCATGTACTCGGTATCCGCCGAAACAGGGATCACCGCCTCACCGGCGTCGTCCGTGCGATAGAAGCTCTGTGTCACGGCGCCGTCGGCGTCCCGGGCGAGGACCTCGACCTGGGCATCGGGGCGCGGCGCGCCCTCGTAGAGGACGCGCACCGGAAAGCCGTCCGACAGGTCGTCGGTATAAGGGTTGGCAAGCGCCACGATCTCGGTGCGCAGGCCCACGGGCGCGTCCGCCCCGGCCCCGTCACCCACCGCGACGAGCGATTTGGCGAAGCGGCTGTACGCCTCGCGGAATTCGAGCTCGGGCAGGCCGCGCGCGGCATGGCGGGCAAGCACGTCGCCCAGGTCCTTGTGATCCACGAAGCTCTCGAACAGCTCGCGCGTGCGGTATTGCAGGCTGCTTGCCGTGGTTTCATGCACGATGACGGCAAGCCCGGTCCGGTCCGGCGTGAAGGACATCGCGGGCATGTCACCGAGCCGGCCCTCGACAGGCGAGACGCTTTCGCCCATCTTCACCTCGAACCGCGCGAACCGGTTCGGAAAATAGGTCTGGGGAGATCCCTCGAAATCCTGGCCCACGCGCAGGTCGGCCACGATCGGCGCACCGGGATCGACGGTGTAATCTTCCGGCGCAATCCAGAATTCGTGGGCCACGGCCGCGCGGGCGAGAAAGAGGCAGGTGAACAGGGTGGACAGGAAACGCATGGGAACTCCGATGAGGCTTCGCGGCATCACCGTGGCAGAGGGTCTGGCCAAGTCAACCGCACAGGTCTTCGCTGTCGGGCTTGTGATGCTTCTGGCCCTGCTGCCCGCCCGTGCTCACGAAATGTCGCCGGCGATCGCCGACATCACCATCGGGTCCGAGCGCGTCGAGATGGAGATCATCCTCCAGGGCGAGGCGATGGTGGCCGGGATCGACCTGTCCTCGATCACCGACACGAACAATTCGCCCCGCGCCGATACCTATGACGCGCTGCGCGCCCTGCCCCCCGAGGTCTTCGCCGACCGGCTGCGCGACGCTTTCCCGGAGCTTGCCGACGGTATCCGGCTGAGCGCGGGCGACACGCGCCTCACCCCGGAGCTGGAAGAAGCCGCGACCAGCCCGGCGGAGGGGGAAGACCTGCCGCGCCAGAGCCGTGTCGTGATCGCCGCGGACCTGCCGGACGACGACAGCGACGTGACCTTCGGCTGGGCGCCGGAATACGGCCCCATCATCCTGCGCCAGATCGTCGAGGACCTGCCGGAGGGGGAAGAGGCCTATTCCGCCTTCCTGGGGCCGGGACAGACTTCGGTCCCGCTGCCGCGGACAGGCACCGCGCAGGTCACGGTGCTCGAGAGCTTCGTGACCTACATCGGGCTGGGCTTCACCCATATCGTGCCCAAGGGGCTCGACCACATCCTCTTCGTGTTGGGGCTGTTCTTCTTCTCGCGCGCGCTGCGGCCGCTCTTCTACCAGGTCACGACCTTCACGCTCGCCCACACGCTGACGCTGGCGCTGGCCACGCTCGGCATCGTATCGGTCCCCGCCGCCGTGGTCGAACCGCTGATCGCGCTGTCGATCGCTTACGTGGCGATCGAGAACATCGCCCGCCCCAGGCTGTCGCGCGTGCGCCTTGCCGTGGTCTTCGTCTTCGGGCTGCTGCATGGCCTGGGCTTCGCCTCCGTCCTGGGCGACATCGGGCTGTCCCCCGGACACTTCATCGCCAGCCTGGTGGCCTTCAACGTCGGCGTGGAACTGGGCCAGATCGCCGTCATCGTCACGGCCTTCTTCGCGATCACCTTCTGGATCGGACACAAGCCGTGGTATCGCACGGTCGTGGTGATCCCAGCCTCGGCCCTGATCGGGGCGATGGGGCTGTGGTGGGCGCTGGAGCGCACGATTCTCTGACACGCACCTCTGCGCCGGAGTATTTCTGCAAAAGGTAAGGTTTTCCTTACCTTCTGTTTTTCCATACCTTGCCCGGGGTCCCCGTATTTACGGAACAAAAAGGATAATGAGGGAGCGGACACTTACCAACCATTTGATTTGCATCAATTTTTGATAGTATAACTATCCTTTTTGATATCTGGTCGCTATCCGCATTGTGTGTAATTGCTCTTTATAGAGGGACAGGTCGTGGCATTTGGCGACGCGTTATAAGGGGACATTGCGTGAGGGTACTAATCGCCAGTGACATGGCGACTGTTTGCGAGGCTTTTTCAAACACCGAAGATTTATCAACCGGTGTAACGGTGGAATGCTTTCCCGATTCCGGCGTGCTCGCGAAGAAAGTGGCCGGGGACGCGCACGATGTCGGGGCCGTCTTTCTTCACCTGCACGACATCTCGGACGAGAACGTCCAGGCGGCGTTCGACGCAGTGGCGCTGCTGGACGGTACGCCGGTCTGCATGCTGCTGCCCAGGGACGCGCCGCTCGGGCTGATCCGCCGCTGCCACGCAAACGGCGCACGGGCAACAGTGGCGGAAGACGTCACCCCCGAGGTCGCGCTCGACATGTTGTCGCTGATCCAGCGCGGCGTGGCTTTCGCCATGATCAACGAGCGGATGCAGAAAGCCGCCCGGGCCATCCGTGCGCGGCTGTCGGAGCGCGAGCTTCAGGTTCTCGAAGGGATCTGCGACGGGCTTCAGAACAAGGAAATCGCGCACAACTTCGACATCAAGGAAGTCACGGTGAAGATGCACGTGCGCGCGATCATCCGCAAACTGGACGCCAAGAACCGGACGCACGCCGCCATGATCGCGCGCGACACCGGGGTCGTGGGCTGATCACCGCCCGCAGGTCGCACCGGGCCGGCCCGCGACCAGAACATCCGTTTTCCACGCGTTCCATTGGCAGCGCCTGGCGCCCCCCCGCGCGTACCGGGAGGGTCGTCACCCGGTGAAGCCCGGTCAGTAATCCCGCTCGAAATAGATGCCCAGCGACGTGTCGCCATCCGTGGACACGCTGCCGCGGGCCGTGAGGTTCTTGGTGAGATCGAGGTTGATGTTCACCTCGGCCTCACCGTCCGCACCGACCTCGACCCCGGTATAGACGTTCTCCGAGATATAGGTCCCTGCGCGCACCGCGATGGCCCCGCTGTCGTTGGTGCCGACATCGAGGTCGGCCAGACCGAAGCCGTCGCGCAGGTTGCCGATCACGCCCCCGCCGGAGCCCCCGGTGAGCGTCGCCACCCCGTTGGCCATGCGCAGCGCCTGGAGGGGCGAGATTTCCGACAGCGATCGTCCGAACACGAGGCGCGCGAGGATTTCATCTTCCGGCAGGTCGGGAGAGGAGGTGAAGGTGATGTCGGGTTCCGTCGCCTGCCCCTGTATGCGGATCTGGATCGCGGTCTCGTCCACCGTGGTCTGGGCGGTCACCGCGATGTAGGGGTCGAAGCTGCCCTCGAGCGTCGCGCGCGCTTGGGTCAGCTCGATCCGGTTGCCCAGAAGCGACAGGCGCCCCCGGATCAGCGAAAAGCCCCCCTGCGGACGAATGTCGGCGGTCGTGCCGGTCAGCCGGAGTTGTCCGCCGAGCTCGGCGTCCAGCCCACGCCCCCGGATGAACACCTGGTTGGGCGCGCTGACCACGATGTCGAGCGGATAGGCGGGCCCACCGCCCCCCGCGCTCGCCTCGCCCGTCTTGCCCGCGCGGGCACGGGTGGCGCGTACGGCGGCCGGCTCGTTCACATGGGTCAGCCCCTCGAGCCCGCCGGCCACGCCGAATCCGGACGAGGGGATGCGGATCTCCACCGCCCCGGCCTCGACACGGCCCGCGATACGTGCACCGCCGGTGAGCGGCCCGATGACCGTAAGCTGCCCGCTGACCTGCGTGTCGTAGAGCGCGGGGTCGGTGAGGCCCACGTTCTGCATCCGCACGGTGAGATCGGCATCATAAGGTTGGGCCAGGGTGATGGGCCCGGCCACTTCGATCCGCCCACCCGAGGACACGTTCGCCGCCGCCTCGACCCGCGCGCGTCCGTTGCCGAGCCGGATGTTGGCCTGGATCGGGTCCAGCGCGATGCGCAAGGCGGGGATGGAGATCCGAGCGTTTGCGGACGAGACGCGTCCTGACAGTGACTCCAACGCAAGCGGGCCGTTGAGGTTCAGGTCGAAATCCGCGATCCCGTCAAGCTGGTTGGCACCGGTGAAGGCGTTGGCAAGCGTCAGCGGCACGCTGCCATCGATCGACAGGTCGGCGCGCTCGCCGTTGCCCGCGACGGTGCCGGCGGCGTTCACCGTGACCCCGCCGGGCCCCTGTCCCGAGACATCGACGCGGTAGGCGTCGCCCGTCAGCACCGCGTCACCGCGTGCCGTAAAAGGCCCCGACAGCTCCGGCACGAAGATGCCGGTATCCGCGAGGCGGGCGTTGAAGGTGACGCGGCTCTCCGATCCTTCCGAACTGCCCTCGGCATCGACGCGCAGGAGCGGCGTGGACAGGTCGAAGGCTTCGATGAAGAGCGTCCCTCTCTCGTCACGCCGCAGGTTGAAATCCATCTCGCTGGCGCCTGCGAACAGTTGGTCGGCTTCGCCGGCGCTGAAGGCCAGGTCCTGCCCGCGTCCGGTTCCCGAGGCGGAAAAGGCCCCGGTCTCGAAGTTGCCGTCGGCGCGCAGCGCGACTTCCAGCGCACCGGCCAGGTCGCGACCGGCAAGCCCCGAATACGGCGCCAGGTTGTCGATCTGCGCGACCACCTGCGCGGTGACCGGTCCAAGCCCGGCATCGGTCAGCCGCCCGGTGCCGGAGACGTCGGCGGACAGCCCGCCGGGCCCGTTCGCTTTCGCCTCGACCGTCCAGGCGCCGTCGACCTGTACCGCGTCGCCCAGGATCGCAATCCCGCCCTCGAGCCGCGGGTCGAGCCGGCTTGCGTCGGGGATGTCGATCTGCGCGGCCAGCCGGCTGCCGTCCGAGCGCAACTCGCCACTGGCCGTGGCCGCGATGCCCGGCCCCGCGACGGAGAAACGGCTGATCTGGGTGCGCGCCTCGTTGCGGTCGGCGAGGATCGACAGGCGGCTTTCACCGGCCAGCAGGGCATCGACCCGTTCGATCCCGATGGCGAGGTCGCTGGTCCGTCCCTCGATCTCGAGATCGAAGGGGCCGCCGGGCACCGCCACCTCGCCTTGAATGTCGAGCCGCGCGGCGCCGGTCAGGTCCTGCCCGGTCAGCGCAGCGAACCGCGACAGCCGCTCGGCATCGAGCCCAAGGTCCAGCCCGGCGATGAGGTCGAGTTTCTCCACGTCCGTGCTTAGCGTGAGATCGCCCGTCAGCCCATAATCCTCGCCGCGCAGGGCAAGGTCGGTGAACCGGAACGGGCCGCCTTCGAGCTTCGTGAAGCTGAGCGTGCCGTCCAGCCGCTCGCCGATCGCCTCCGCGAGCGCGGGGTCGCCGGGATCGATGCCGTCGGCGGCGAGTTCCACGTCACCGGTCACGCTCGGTGTCCTGTCGCCACCGCCGGGCTCCAGCTGGCCGGACCCGGTCGCGGTCAGCGCGTCCAATGCCGCGCCGTCGCGGGTGAACCCGTCGACCTCGAGCTCGGCGCGCCACCCCTGCCCGCGCAGGCGATCGTAGTCGAACAGAAGATCGGCAGAGTCGATCTGGGCGGGCGGGCCGGCGATGGGCAACGTGACCGGCGTGCCGGACTGCGAAGCGATACGCCCCTCGATATGGGCGCGCTCCGGCCAGCCCCGGGCGTTGATCGTTGCATCGCCGGACAGCTCCAGCGCGTCCGTGCGCAGGAACAGGTTGGAGATGCGGGTGCTGCCGTTGGCGAACCGGCGCCCGGTGGCGTGCAGCACGGATTCGCCACCGAAGAACGGGCGGTATTCCTCTTCGAAGAGCGGCCGCAGGTCACCCGACAGGTTCACCTCCAGCCCCGTCTGACTGCGCGTCTCGCCGCCCTGTTCGACCTGCTCCGCCGTCACCTGCACCTGTCCCGCAAGCCGGGTCTCCCCGTCGGTGGAGAGCATGATGTCGGCAGTATAGTCGTCCAGCTTATCCTCGCCCACCACGGACAGGTTGATCGCGGGCTCGCCCGGCAGGTCGGCGAGCGTCGCCGCGATGCCGCCCGGCCCCTCGATCAGCGACAGGTCGAGCGCGAGCACGCGGGTTTCGTTGGAATAGGAGCCTTCGAGCTTCAGCTCGCCCCGCTGCCCGTCGGTCCGTTCAAGCGAAAGGTTAGCGGTGCCTTCACCCCCTTCGAGGTTCCCGGCCCCTTCGAGCTGCATGGTGATGCGTTCGCCCAGCACGTCGGCCCCCAGGATCAGGTTCGGGGTTTCCAGCCGGTCGATGTCGATCGCCACCGGCAGTTCCGGCAGCGTGAAGTCCGAGGCTTCCGGCGACGGGCCGCCACCCTCTCCACCCGGCAGTCGCGACAACTCGATCTCCTCGGCCGCGAGCGTGCGTATCTCCACGCGCCGTTGCAGGAGGGCCGAGCGATCCCAGGACAGTGTCAGGCCTTCGAGCCTGAGCCAGACCCCTTCGTCGTCGGAAAAGGTCAGCTCGCGCATCTGCGCCTCGCTGGAGAGCGCGCCGGTGAAGCCATTCACCGTCACGTCCATCCCTTCGCTCGACAGGTTCTCTTCGAGGAAGTTCTCGAGGAAGGTCTTGTCGTCCTCTTCCTGTTCCTGTGCGGCCGCCGGGGTCGCGAGGACAGCGAGGCTGAAGAAAAGAGCGGCGATACGTTTCATCAGAAGGAATGCCCGATGCCGATGTAGAGCTGAACATTGCGCAGCGGGTTGGGCGACGGCGAGCCGCCGGTGACCGGGTAGGCCACGTCGAGCCGGATGGGCCCGAGCCCGGTGTCATAGCGCAGGCCGATGCCCGCGCCGGAATGAAGCGCGGTCGTGCCGCCGAAGAAGCCGGTCGATCCGAGGTAGCCCACGTCGAAGAAGCCCACAACGCCGATCGTGTCGGTCGCCTTGTAGCGCAGTTCGAATTGCCCACCGATGAACGCCTGCCCGCCGATCACGCCGCCGCCCGACGGGAAGTTGAGCGACTGGTAGGGCTGGCCGCGCACGGTGCCGCCACCGCCGGAGTAGAACAGGTAGTCCGGCTGGGTCTGGGCGGGCGTGGGGCCGACGACGGTGCCCACCTGCCCGCGCGCGGCAATCACGAACCGGTCGTCCTCGCCGAAGCCGCGATAGACGCGGGCATCAAGCATGCCCCAGACGCCGGGCCCGTTCGCGAATTCGTAGAACGGCTCCACATCGGCACGCAGGAAGAAGCCCCGCGTCGGGCGCAGCGGATCGTCGCGCCGGTCCCAGGTGATCATGGCCGGGACCTTCACAAGGTTGAAGTTGCGCGTGCCCTGGCTGTCGGTGACGCGCGAGAAGGAATAGCCCAGGCCGATCTCGCCCTCGAGCGTGTCGGAGAAGTAGCGGTGCACCCCCGCTCCCGCCTCGCCGGCCCAGGCGGTGTAGGCCGGTTCACGCAGCATCTGCGCCTCGGCCATCACGAAAGCGTCCGTGTCGGTCCCGAAGGCCGCGGGGATATCGAGCCGCGCGTCGATCTCGACATCGAGATTGGCAAGGCTCGGCGTGATCCCGGCGACCGCGCCGTCGATGCGGAACCGCTCGGCCCCGCCGAAGAGGTTGCGGTGCAGCCAGAACGCGGTCAGCCCAAGCCCGTCGAGCGACGAGATCTCGGCCCCGAAACCATAGCGCCGCGGCTTCATGTCGGCGACGGTCAGTGCCACGTCCATCTCGTTGTTCGGGCCCAGCGTCTCGGCCTCGCGCATGACGACCGAGGCGAAGGCGCCGGTGCGGCGCAGCCGCTCGGCGGCCGCCTCCAGTTCTTCGGGCGAGAAGACCTCGCCCGTGGGAAGCCCTGCGATCCGCCGGATCGCCTCGGCCCGCACGTAGGAGCGCTTCGTCTGGCGCAGCTTGCCGAACCGCACGAGCGGGCCGGGGTCGAGCCAGATGCGTGCGTTGAGCAGGCGGTTCGCGTGGTTCGCCGTGAGATCCTGGTCGCGCACCGCGGCCTTCGCACGCCCGGCGCTGCGCCAATCGTCGATGGCCGTGTCGACCGCGTCCTGCACGGCCGTGGAATAGGCCGGTTCGCCGGTGCGGAACGCGTCGATCTGGCGCGTGCCGGGCGCCAGCGGCGCGATCTCGGCCCGGCCGAAGTGGAACCGGCGGCCCGGTCGCACGTCCACGGTGATCCGCCCGACCCGGTCGGGCACCGCGAAGCTCTGGATCGACGCGGCTTCCCGGCCGTCGATACGGATGCGGATCACCGCGCCATAGCGCCCATCGGCGTAGAGCGTGTCGAGGAGACGTTCGTATTCCGCAAGCGATGTCGCGACGAGGTCACGGGGGTCCGTGACATCGTTCTCGCCCGTGGCAAGCAGAAGCGACGCGTTGCGCAGCTTCTCCTCAAGCGCGCCGTCGTCACCGCGCACGTTGAAATCAATGTTTTCAAAGGCTTTGGCCGGTGCCGCCAGGGCCGTTGAAAGGGCAACGGCGAAGGGCAGTAACCGAAACAGCGATAATGACAGGCCCATATGGTCGCGATCCCCCAGGTTCGCGTCGTGCTCGTTCAAGGAAGCGTAGCCGCTTGCCGCCGGCTGGGCCAGTCCCGGATACGAACTCGTGATGGTCTGATCGGGTTCCCGCCGACCTCAGAAATCGAGGCCGAGGTCCAGCGTGCGCACGGAATGCGTCAGCGCACCGGACGAGATGTAGTCGACACCCGTGGCGGCCACTTCCGCGATCCGGTCGAGCCGCATGTTCCCTGACGCCTCCAGCGGGACGCGTCCGGCGGTGAGCTTCACCGCCTCTGCCAGCGTTGGCGTGTCCATGTTGTCGAGCAGCACGGCGTTCGCTCCGCCGATCTCGAGCACCTCGGCGAGCTGGTCGAGCGTGTCGACCTCGATCTCGACTGTCATCATGTGGCTGGCAACGGCCCTGGACGCCTCCAGCACGGCACGAATGCCACCGGCGGCGGCGATGTGGTTGTCCTTGATCAGGATCGCGTCGGACAGCGAATAGCGGTGGTTGAACCCACCCCCGTGCAACACCGCGAGCTTCTCGACCACCCTGAGCCCCGGCGTCGTCTTGCGGGTGCAGGTGATCCGGGTGTCGGTGCCTTCGGTTTCCTTCACGAAGGCGGCGGTCATCGTGGCGATGCCGGACAGGCGCCCGGCGAAATTCAGCGCGACCCGTTCGCCCGACAGGATCGAGGCCGCCTTGCCCCGGATCCGCATCAGCGTGTCGCCGGGGCGGACGGTCGCGCCATCCTCGGCCAGCGCCTCGATCTCGAGCGCGGGGTCGACCAGCCCGAAAGCGATGCGCGCGACCTGCAGGCCCGAGACGACCCCCGGCTCGCGCGCGTTGATCGCGGCGTCATAGGTGGTCGCGGGCGGGATCACGGCACGGGTGGTCACGTCGCCGTAGGTGCCAAGGTCCTCCATCAGCGCGTTGCGGATGATCGGCTCCAGCACGATGTCGGGGAGCGAGGCGTAGGTCATGCGGTCTCCTTCGCGGCGTCGCGGGTGGCCATCGCGGCCTCGAGCGTGATCTTGGTGCGGTGGGCGAGCGCCGGCACGGGTTCCGGGAAGTCGTCGCGGAAATGCCCGCCCCGGCTTTCCTCGCGCTCAAGCGCGGCCGCCGCGATCAGGGTCGCCGTCGCCGTCATGTTGCGCATCGTTTCGGTGTCCGCCGCCGCCTCGATCCGGGCGATATCGGCCAGGGCGGTCTTCAGCCCGGCCGCGTTGCGGCGCACGGCGACATGGGCGTTCATGGTTTCGCGAAGCTCGCTCACGAGCGCCTCGTCCACCATCTCGCCGCCGTCGATCCAGTCGAACCGGACTTCCTCCTGCGCTGGAGCGTCGGGCAGCGAGGTCGCGATATCCTCGGCGGCCTTGCGGGCATAGACCAGCGCTTCAAGAAGTCCGTTCGACGCCAGGCGGTTCGCGCCGTGCAGACCCGTCGAGGACGCTTCGCCGCAGACCCACAGGCGCGACAGGGACGAACGGCCATGCTCATCGGTGTCGACCCCGCCCATGTGGTAATGCGCGGCGACGGCCACCGGGATCGGCTGTTCCACCGGGTTCAGCCCGGCCCGCGCGCAGGCTTCGGCCACCGCCGGGAAGCGCGTCAGCACCTCCTCGCCCAGCGCCGCGCGGGTGTCGAGCATCGGGCGATTGCCGGCTTGCGTCTGCGAGAAGATCTCGCGCGCGACTATATCGCGGGGGGCAAGCTCGGCATCCTTGTGCACGCCGGTCATGAACCGCTCGCCCTGCCGGTTGATCAGGATCGCCCCCTCGCCCCGCAACGCCTCGGTGGCGAGCGGCATGGGATCCTCGCCCATGTCGATGGCGGTGGGGTGGAACTGGACGAACTCGGGATCGGCGATGACGGCGCCCGCGCGGGCAGCGAAGCCGATCACCTGGCCGCGGATGCGCGGCGGGTTGGTGGTGTGGGCATAGAGCCCGCCAGATCCACCGCCGGCAAGCAGCACGGCGGGCGTTTCGATCAGGACCTTGTCCGAGGACGGCTCGGCCCGGCGTACCCAGACGCCGGTGACGCGGTCTCCGTCGGTGGTGAGCCCGGTGGCCAGCGCCCCCTCGATGACCTGCACGGACGGCGTCGCGCGAACCTTGGCGATCAGGGTTTCCATGATCTGGCGCCCGGCCTGGTCGCCCTTCACCCGCACCACGCGCGCAGCGGAATGAGCGGCCTCGCGGCTCATCACGTACTGGCCCGCGGCGTCACGGTCGAAGGGGGTGCCCAAGTCGGTGAGATCGAGGATGAAGGCGGCCGCGTCGCGGGTGACCATGCTGGCCACGTCGCTGTCGACGGTCCCGGCCCCGGCCGTCACCGTGTCACGGGCATGCGCCTCGGGGCTGTCGCTCTCGGCCATCGCGGCGGCCACGCCGCCCTGCGCCCAGGTCGAGGACGCCCCTTCACCAAGCGTTTCGGGCGAGATCATCAGAACCGGCCGGGGCGCCAGCGTCAGCGCGGCATAGAGCGCGCCCATGCCGGCGCCGACGATGACGATCCGTTCGGTTTTCATGAGGGGTCAGATACCCAGTTCGCGGCTGAGGTCGATCATGCGCTGCACGGCAACGCGCGCCTTTTCGGCCACGTCCGGCTCGACCTCGACCTCGTCGACGCCCGCATGCAGCGACCACAGGATCTTCTCCAGCGTGATCTTCTTCATGAACGGGCACATGTTGCAGGGGCCGACGAAGTCGACTTCGGGCAGCTCGTCGGAGATGTTCGAGGCCATCGAACACTCGGTCACGAGCAGCGCCTGCGACGGCTTGTGTTCGCGCACGTAGTTGATGATGCCGCTGGTCGAACCGGAGAAATCACTCTCGTCCACGACCTCGGGCGGGCATTCCGGATGCGCGATGATGGTCGTGTCCGGGTTCCAGTTGCGGTAATCCTTGAGATCCTGCGCGGTGAAGCGTTCGTGGACCACACAGGCCCCGTTCCACCACACGATCTTCTTCTCCGGCACCTGCCGCGCGACGTTCTGCGCGAGGTACTGGTCGGGGGCCATGATCACCGTGTCCTCCGGCAGCGCACGCACGATGGCGGCAGCATTCGAGGAGGTGCAGCAGATATCGGAATGGGCCTTTTCCTCGGCCGTGGTGTTCACGTAGGTCACCACCGGCGCGCCGGGATACTGCGCGCGCATCTGTTCGATGCCCGCCGCCCCGATGGAATTGGCCAGCGAACAGCCCGCTTCCATGTCCGGAATCAGCACCGTCTTGGACGGGTTCAGAATCTTCGACGTCTCGGCCATGAAGTGCACGCCGCACTGGACGATCGTGTCGGCTTCGACCTCGGTCGCCTTGATGGCCAGCTGAAGCGAGTCGCCCACGAAATCCGCCACGCCGTGGTAGATGTCCGGCGTCATGTAGTTGTGGGCAAGGATGACCGCGTTCTTTTCCTTCTTGAGGCGGTTGATCGCGCGCACGTAGGGTGCGGCGACAGCCCAGTCGGGCGGGCTCACCACGCGATCCATCTTCGCGTAGAGATCCTTCATTTCCTCGGCAAGCTCGGGATTGGGCGCGAGATCGTAGGTCTCGGCCAGTTCGTGCCGCATGGTGCGAAAATCGAGCATATCCGCCCCCCTCGGTGGGTCATTCCGGCCCCTTCAAGCACCTTGCCGGCAAAGCTGCAAGGTTAAGTGCTGTTTGGAAGGGGTTTTAGGTCCGCAATACTGACCGAAACATGGGGCTGCGGGGCCGAAATTCAAGGTTCGGCCCCGCCCCGGCGACTTATCCCAGGACGCTCTTCACGGCGCGGGCGAGCTTGGTCGCGATCTCGTCGGCCTCGGCCTCGGTCACGCAGAAGGGCGGCGCGAAGCCGATGATGTCGCCCTGCGGCATGGCGCGCCCGATCACGCCCGCGGCGAGAAGCGCACCGGCCACCTTGCCGCCGACGCCCTCGGAGGCGTCGAAGAAGGTGCGGGTGTCACGGTCCTGGACGAATTCCACGGCGCAGAGCAGCCCCTCACCCCGCACGTCGCCGACGTTGGCATGATCGCCCACGGCCGCTTGAAGCGCCTTCTCGAAATAGGCGCCGGTGCGTCCGGCATTGCCGACCAGGTCGAGCTTGTCGAGGAGCTCGAGGTTCGCGACCCCTGCGGCCGCCCCGATCGGGTGGGCCGAGTAGGTCCAGCCGTGGCCGATGGGCCCGTTCTCGTCGGTCCCCTGTTCCAGCACCTTCCACATCTTGTCGGACACGATGGACCCGGACAGCGGTGCATAGGCCGACGTCAGGCCCTTGGCGATGGTGATGAGGTCGGGCTTGAGCCCGTAGTGCTCGGAGCCGAACATCGACCCGAGGCGGCCGAAGCCGGTCACGACCTCGTCCGCGATCAGCAGGATGTCGTGCTTCTCGAGCACCTTCTGGATCGCCTCCCAGTAGCCTTCCGGTGGCGGCACGAGGCCCCCGGTGCCCAGCGCGGGCTCACCGATGAAGGCGGCGATGGTGTCGGCGCCCTCTTCCTCGATCAGGCGTTCGAGCTCGGCGACGCAATGGTCCACGAAATCGGCCTCGGACATGGCAAGGTCGGGGCGGCGGAAGTAATACGGCGCCTCGGTGTGGATGACCTGGGAGAGCGGCAGGTCGAACTTCTTGTGGAAGAGGTGAAGACCGGTCAGCGACCCGGTCATCAGGCCCGAACCGTGGTAGCCGCGCCAGCGCGAGATGATCTTCTTCTTCTCGGGGCGCCCGAGGATGTTGTTGTAGTACCAGACCAGCTTGATGTTGGTCTCGTTCGCGTCTGAGCCGGACAGGCCGAAATAGACCTTGGACATGTGCTCCGGTGCGCGGTCGAGGATCATCTTCGCGAGCGTGATCGACGCCTCGGTGCCGTGACCCACGTAGGCGTGGTAATAGGCGAGCTCCTTCGCCTGCTCGGCGATCGCGTCGGTGATCTCCTCGCGCCCGTAACCCGCGTTCACGCAGTAGAGCCCGGCGAAGGCGTCGAGCAGTTCGTTGTCGTCGCGGTCGGTGATGTGGCAGCCCTTGCCGGTCTTGATGATCCGGCTCGGGGCCTCGCCGCGGGCGAACTGGGCCAGGTGGGTCGAGGGATGGAAGAAATTCTCCCGGTCCCAGCGGTCGAGTTGGTCGTTCTTGAGCATTCGTTCTTCTCCTTTACTCGTACATCACGCCCAGTCGCGGCAGACGTATTTGATCTCCATGAATTCCTCCATGCCGCGACGCGCGCCTTCGCGGCCCAGCCCCGACTGTTTCGTCCCGCCGAACGGGATCGGCGCACCGGTGACCTTGGTGCGGTTCACCGCGACCATGCCGTATTGCAGCGCACGGGTGAGCCGGTAGATGCGCCGCGGGTCCATCGAGTGGACGTAGGCGACCAGCCCGTATTCCGTGTCGTTGGCGCGGCGCACCACCTCGTCCTCGCTGTCGAACGGGGTGATCGCCGCCACCGGGCCGAACGTCTCTTCCTGCATGATCAGCGCCTCGTCCGGCACGTCCTTGAGCACCGTGGGCGCGTAGAACAGGTCGCCGTGCTCGGTGCGCTTGCCGCCGGTCATGACCGTCGCACCCTTGGAGACGGCATCGGCGACGTGCTCTTCCTGCTTGGCCACGGCCTTTTCGTTCATGAGCGGCCCGATGTCGGGATCGTCCATGCCGCGCCCGATGGTGAGCGCCTGGGTCGCTTCGGTGAAGAGCTGGCAGAACTCGTCGTAGATGGCGCGCTCCACGTAGATCCGGTTGGCCCCGAGGCAATCCTGCCCGGACGTGGCGAACTTCGCCTTGATGGTCTCGGCCACCGCCTCGTCGAGGTCGGAGCCCTTGAAGACGATCACCGGGGCGTGGCCGCCCAGTTCCATCACGAGCTTCTTCACGGTGCCCGCCGATTGCTCGTAGAGCAGCCGCCCGACCTCGGTCGAGCCGGTGAAGGAGAGCGCGCGCACGCGATTGTCCTTGGTCCAGGGCTCGACCACCGTCGAGGCCTGGCCGGTCACCACGTTGAACACGCCCGCCGGCAGCCCGGCGCGTTCGGCCAGCTCGGCCAGCGCCAGCGCGGAATACGGGGTCTCGTGGCTCGGATGCGAGACGATGGTGCAGCCGGCGGCAAGCGCGGCAGCGGCCTTGCGCGTCAGCATGGCCGCGGGGAAATTCCACGGCGTGATCAGGGCCACGACGCCGACGGGTTCGAGCCAGAGTTCGACCTCGGCATCGGGCAGGTGGCTGGTGACGCCCTCGATGTTCGGGCGCTTGGCCTCTTCGGCGTAGTATTCGACGAAGCTTGCGGCATATTCGATTTCGCCCCGCGCCTCGGAGATCGGCTTGCCCTGCTCGAGCACCATGATCTTGGCGAGGTCTTCCTTGTGTTCGATCATCAGGTCGAACCAGCGCCGGATGATGGCCGAGCGGTCCTGCGGCAGGGTCAGGGCCCAGTCGGTGAACGCATCCTGCGCGGCGTCGACGGCCGAGGAGGAATCCTCCGCGGTGAGCTTGGCCACTTCGCCAAGGAACGCGCCGTTCGACGGGTCGTTGACGTTGAAGGATCCGCCGTCGCTGGCCGCGCGCCACTTGCCGTTCACGTAGGCGAAGCTGCGCAGCAGCCGCTTGTCGGTGATGTCCACGTGGGTCGGGATCGCTGTGTCGAGCATGTGTGCCTCCTGTTCGATGATCCCATCATCGGGGATTCGCGGAGGCGTCGAGGCCGGATTTCGTCTCTTCGGGAGAGGATTCCTCTCCGAACCGACCCTTTCAGAAGATTATTCCTCTCCCGCGATCAGGCCGAGCGGCGGCGGACCGCCCTTCACGGGCTTGGTCACGATGTAGGTGAAATAGCGGGACAGCCCGATCCGTGCATCGAGCATCACGTCCATCAGGCGCTGGTAGGCGTCGATGTCGCGCGTCACCACCTGCATGAGGTAGTCGTAGCCGCCGCCCAGCGCCCAGCATCCGGTGATCTCGTCGTAGCGCGACAGGGCGTCCTCGAAGATGCGGAAACTGGCCGCCGTGTGATCGGCGATCTCGACCGCGACGAAGACCGTCACCGACGGCCCCAGCTTGCGCAGGTCGAAGCGTGCGCCATAGCCCTCGATCACCCCGGCCTTCTCCAGCCGCTTGAGCCGGTTCCAGCACGGCGTGGGCGACAGGCCCACGGCCTCGGCGAGCGCGGCCTTCGTGATGCGCCCGTCACGGGCGAGCACCTTCAGGATGGCAAGATCGGTGGGGTCGAGGGCAACCATGGGTTATGCCTGTATCACGGTTCCCGCGTCGCCCAACAGCTTGATGACATGGCTCGCGATCGCCGTGTCCTGCGCGCCCGTGCCGGTGAGATCGCAGATCGTCACCTGCTCCGGGCCCGTGCGCCCCGTGGCCTTGCCCGCGATGATGTCGCCCAGTTCCGGCGGCGTGTCCTGCATGAGCCCGGCCGCGCGCGCGGCTTCGAGCTCGCCCGACACCTCGCACTGGCTCACCCGGTCGCAGACATAGAGATCCGCGGCGGTCAGCGCCTGCGGCTCGATCTCGTTCTTGCCGGACTGGTCCGAGCCCATCGCGGTCACGTGCAGGCCCGGGTGCAACATGTCGGCGGTCAGCACGGGCTCTTTCGCCGGGGTCGTCGTGACGACAAGCTGCGAGCGCGCGGCCACCTCCTCGGCCGAGCAGACCTCGACCGCGATCCCCAGCGCATCCTTCAGATCCTCCGCGCAGGCCTTCGCATGATCCGGGTTGCGGCCATGAACCAGCAGGCGCTCGAAGGGACGCACCAGGTGGGCGGCCTGCATCTGCAGGCGCGCCTGCACGCCCGTGCCGATGACCCCCGCGGTCTCGACCTCGGCCGGCGCAAGATGGCGGGCCGCGACCGCCCCCGCAGCAGCCGTGCGCAGGTCGGTAAGATAGCCATTGTCGAGAAACACCGCCTCCACGAGCCCGGTCTTGGCGGAGAAGAGGATCATCAGCCCGTTCAGGCTGGGCAGACCCAGCTTGGGATTGTCGAAGAAGCCCGGGCTGACCTTGATCGCGAAACCGTCGAAGCCGGGGATGTAGGCGGTCTTCACGTCGACCTCCCCGTTCGCCGCCTCGAGTTCCATCGACAGGATCGGCGGCATCACCACGGTGCCGCCTGCCAGCGCCTCGAACGCGGCCTCGATCACGTCCACGGTGGACAGGTCGAGCGAGAGCGCGCCGCGCAGCTCGGCCTCGGTCACGATCCGGATGTCATGCGCCATAAGTTTGTCCTTTCACGATCCTGTCACCCAGCGTCACGTGGTCCCCGGCCATGAGACCGTTGAACACCCGCATGTCGAGGTTGCGGCCGGTGATGATCGTCGCGGTCGGGCCGCGCGCGGTGATCTTGCCGGACAGAAGCGCGGCGTGGGCCACGGCGCAGGCGCCCTCGGCCACCAGCGCGTCCTCGTAGTAAAGCGTCTGCATGCCCGTGAGGATTTCTTCCTCCGTGACCAGCACCACCTCGTCCAGCAGCGCCCGGCAGATCGGGAAGGTATACCGGTTGGAGAGCCCGATCCCGCCGCCCAGCGAATCGGCGAGCGACGCGACCTCCTCGACCTCCACCGGCTGGCCGGCCCGGATCGAGGCGTCCATCGCGGCCCCCTGGTCCATCGTCACGCCGATCAGCCGGATATCCGGCGCCAACGCTTTTGCCGCCACGGCGACCCCGGCGGCCAGCCCGCCGCCCGAAAGCGGGATGATGAGCGTGTCGAGTTCAGGGCGCTCGGTCAGCATCTCGAGCCCGACGGTCCCCTGCCCCGCGATCACGTCCGGGTGGTCGAAAGGCGGGATGTCGACAAGCCCCTCGGCCTCGACAAGGCGGTCGGCGGCGCGCTGGGCTTCGTCCTGCGACTGCCCCTCGATCACCACCTCGGCACCCGTCGCGCGGATCCGCGCGACCTTGGCGTCCGGCACCAGTTCGGACATGCAGATCACCGCGCGCAGCCCCGCTTCGCGTGCCGCGTAGGCCACCGCGCGGCCGTGATTTCCGGTCGAGCAGCACACCACGCCCGCCACGTCGTCGCCCAGCGCCCGGATCGCGTTGGTCGCGCCGCGCAGCTTGAAGGCGCCGGTGGGCTGGGTGATCTCCAGCTTCATCCAGAACGGGTGGCCGGTGCGCTGGCCCATGTATTCCGACGGCACCATCGGGGTCGCGTCCGCCGCGCCCGCGATCACGCGTGCCGCGGCCTGGATGTCGCTCAATTGCACGGGAAGGTCGGAAAGATCAGGCATGACCAAGATGTGCCACGTCATACAGGCCGGGGAAACCCCGGCAGAAACGCATTGATCCTGCGGGGCTTTTCGCCAACCTTGGCACCATCCGACATTCTGCCGACGAGGGAGTCCGCATGCCCATTGAACACGCCCCGTTCACCCAGGCCGAGTATGACCGCCGTATCGCGCTGACCCGCGCCGCGATGGTCGAGATGGGGATCGACGTGCTGTTCCTGACCAACCCGTCGAACATGAACTACATCACTGGCTACGACGGCTGGTCGTTCTACGTCCACCAGGGCGTCATCCTGCCGCTCGAGGGCAAGCCGATCTGGTGGGGCCGGATGCAGGATGCGAACGGTGCGCGGCGCACCGTCTGGATGGAAGACGAGGACATCATCCATTACGCCGACCGCTACATCCAGGCCGCCGACATCCACCCGATGGAGGACCTCGCCAGCCACCTGCGCATCATGGATTACGGCGACAAGCGCATCGGCGTCGAGATGGAGACCTACTTCTTCACCGCCCGCGCTTTCGCCGTGCTGGCCGAGGGCCTGCCCGAAGCGCAGTTCATCGACGCCTCGACGCTGGTCAACTGGGTGCGCCTGCGCAAGTCCGAAGAGGAGCTCTCCTTCATGCGCCGCGCCGCGCGGATCTCCGAGCTGGTGATCGAACGTGCCGTCGAACTGGCCGAGCCGGGGATGCTCAAGCACGAGCTTGTGGGCGAGCTCTTCAAGACCTCGGTGCACGGCGAGGACGACAGCTGGGGCGACTACCCGGCAATCGTGCCGCTCCTGCCCTCGGGCGAGGACGCGAGCGCGCCGCACCTGACCTGGAACGGCGAGGCGCTGCGCAAGGGCGAGGCCACGTTCATCGAACAGTCCGGCTGCTACCGCCGCTACCACGCGCCGCTCAGCCGCACGATCTTCTTCGGCAAGCCGCCCAAGCACATGAAGGACGCCGCCGAGGCCCTGACAGAGGGGCTGAACGCCGGGATCGAGGTCGCCCAACCCGGCAACCGGGCCTGCGACATCGCCCGGGCGCTCGACGTGGAACTCCAGAAGGTGGGAATCGAACGCCCGAACCGTGCGGGCTACGCGGTCGGCCTGTCCTACCCGCCCGACTGGGGTGAGCACACGGTGTCCATCCGCGCCTTCGACGAGACCGTGCTGGAGCCCGGGATGACCTTCCACTTCATGCCGGGCATCTGGATGGACGAGTGGGGGCTCGAGACCACCGAGACGATTCTGATCAAGGAAAACGGGTCTGCGGAGTGCCTGTGCAACGTCGAGCGCAAGCTTTTCGTGAAGGACTGACCGAAGCCGCCCTCGGGTGGACGAAAACGTCCATTTCCGGCCAGCGGATTAATTGCTTGCAAGGCTTTGACCCGTTGGTCAAAGTTGACGCGACGACACGGGTTGTCTCAACTCGGGTCGCTCGCCAGAAGACTTGATCACTTAACGGGGCTCAAGACCCCGAACGACAGGGAGAGATCACCGTGGTCCGCCGCAGGCGGGCGGTGCCTTTTTGGGCATCCGGGCGTCACGTGCTCCCTGGAGGCAAGAACCATCAGAGCAAGAGACCCAAACAGGGAGTTATACATGTCTCTTAAAAGCACTTTGACCGCGGCGGGCGTTTTCGCGCTTCTCGCGGGCTCCGCTTCGGCGCAATCGACGCTTGTCTATTGCTCCGAGGGCAGCCCCGAGGGCTTCGACCCGGCGCTCTACACCTCCGGCACGACCTTCGATGCCTCGTCCCACCCGATCTACAACCGTCTCGTGGAATTCGAGACCGGGAGCACCAACGTGATCCCGGGCCTGGCCGAGAGCTGGGAAGTTTCGGAAGATGGCACCGAGGTGACGTTCAACCTGCGTGAAGGCGTGAAGTTCCACACCACGGATTACTTCACCCCGAGCCGCGAGCTGAACGCCGACGACGTGATCTATTCCTTCATGCGCCAGCTCGAGACCGAGGGCAGCTGGGAATACTTCAACGCCATGTCGATGCCCGACCTGGTGGAGTCGATCGAGAAGGTCGACGACATGACGGTCAAGTTCAACCTGACCCGTCCCGAAGCACCGTTCATCGCGAACCTCGCAATGGACTTCGCGTCGATCCAGTCCAAGGAATACGCGGACGCGATGGAAGAGGCCGGCACGCCCGAGATGCTGAACCAGCAGCCGATCGGCACCGGTCCGTTCGAGTTCGTGGCCTACCAGAAGGACGCGGTGATCCGTTACGCGGCGAACCCGGACTACTGGAAGGAAGGTCTGCCGAAGGTCGACAACCTGGTCTTCGCGATCACGCCCGACGCTTCGGTGCGCTACCAGAAGCTGCAGGCCGGCGAATGCCACGTGATGCCGTATCCGAACCCCGCCGACATCCAGGCGATGAAGGATGACGAAAACATCAACGTGATGGAGCAGGAAGGCCTGAACGTGGGCTACCTGGCCTACAACACGCAGATGGCGCCGTTCGACAACCCGAAGGTGCGCAAGGCGCTGAACATGGCCATCGACAAGCAGGCCATCATCGACGTCGTGTTCCAGGGCTCCGGCTCGATCGCCAAGAACCCGATCCCGCCGACCATGTGGTCCTACAACGAAGCCGTCGAGGACGATCCCTTCGATCCGGAAGCCGCGCAGCGCATGCTCGAGGAAGAAGGCGTCACGGATCTCTCGATGAAGATCTGGGCGATGCCGGTGCAGCGTCCCTACAACCCGAACGCACGGCGCATGGCCGAGCTGATGCAGGAAGACTTCTCCAACATCGGCGTGGACGTCGAGATCGTGTCCTACGAGTGGGGCGAGTACCTCGACCGTTCGAAGGCGATGGACCGTGACGGCGCCGTCCTGCTGGGCTGGACCGGCGACAACGGCGACCCGGACAACTTCCTGGCCGTGCTGCTGGGCTGTGACGCGGTCGGCGGTTCGAACCGCGCCCAGTGGTGCTACGAGCCGTTCGACGACATCGTGCAGGAAGCCAAGACCCTGTCCTCGCAAGAAGAACGCGCCGAGCTCTACAAGGAAGCTCAGGTGATCTTCAAAGAGCAGGCGCCCTGGGCGACCATCGCGCACTCGGTCGTCTTCATGCCGATGCGCCCCGAAGTGGAGGGCTACAAGGTCCACCCGCTCGGCGGCCACATCTTCACCGAAGTCGGCCTGGCCGAATAATCCAAGACCTGGCGGGGCTTTCGGGCCCCGCCACCCCCAAGGAACCCCCATGACACGATCAAGCCAGGCCCGACCGGCCACGCAATCCCACGAGGTCCGCTGATGCTGCGCTACCTTCTGTCCAGGCTCCTGACCTTCGTGCCGACCTTCATCGGTGTCTGCATCATCTCCTTCGCCTTCATCCGCGTGCTGCCCGGTGACCCGATCATCGTGATGGCCGGCGAACGCGGCGTGAGCGAGGAACGCTACCAGGAACTCTACGAGCAGTTCGGCTTCGACCGGCCGATCGTGGTGCAGTTCTGGGATTACTTCACGGGCGTGCTCCAGGGCGACCTCGGCACGAGCTACGTCACCAAGCGACCCGTCTGGGACGAATTCTTCTCGCTCTTCCCCGCAACGCTGGAGCTGTCGATCTGCGCGATCCTGCTCGCGATCCTGCTGGGGATACCCGCCGGCGTCATCGCCGCGGTGAACCGGGGCAAGTTCTTCGACCGCGCGCTGATGTCCTCGGCGCTCGTCGGATATTCGATGCCGATCTTCTGGTGGGCGCTGCTGCTCATCATCGTGTTCTCCGGCAATCTCGGCTGGACGCCGGTGTCCGGGCGCATCGACCTTCTCTATTTCTTCGACGCCAAGACCGGCTTCATGCTGATCGACAGTCTCCTGTCCGGGCAGGACGGTGCCTTCCAGTCGGCGGTGCGTCACCTGATCCTGCCCGCGATCGTGCTGGCCACGATCCCGCTGGCCGTCATCGCGCGCCAGACGCGCTCGGCCATGCTCGAGGTGCTGGGCGAGGACTACATCCGCACCGCCCGCGCCAAGGGCCTGGCCCCGATGCGCGTGAACGGCGTCCACGCCCTGCGCAACGCGATGATCCCGGTGATCACCGTGGTCGGCCTCTCGGTCGGCATGCTGCTGGCGGGCGCGATCCTGACCGAAACGATCTTCTCCTGGCCGGGCATCGGCAAGTGGATGGTCGACAGCATCTATCGCCGCGACTACCCGGTCGTGCAGGGCGGGCTCCTGCTCGTCGCCCTGCTCGTCATGGTCGTGAACCTGCTCGTCGACCTGGCATACGGTCTCATCAACCCCAAGATCCGGAAGCGCTGACATGGCAGACGTGAGCTCATCGACCAACACGACGCCGACCGACGCCGCGATGGCCCGCCCCGGGCGGTTCAAGGAATTCTGGCGCTACTTCCGCGAGAACCGCGGGGCCGTCATCGGCTTCTACGTCTTCATCTTCTTCCTGCTGGTGGCGATCTTCGCCCCCATCCTGGCGCCGTTCGAACCCTCCACCCAGAACCGCGACTTCACGCTGATCCCGCCGGTCTGGCAGGACGGCGGCGACTGGACCTTCCCGCTGGGCACCGACCCGCTGGGCCGGGACATGCTGTCGCGCCTGATCCACGGCGCACGGTATTCGTTCCTCGTGGGCACCGTGGTTGTGATCCTCGCCGCAACCGGCGGCATCCTGACTGGCCTCATCGCCGGCTTCGCGCCCAAGTGGCTCGACACGATCATCATGCGGATCATGGACATCATCCTGTCGATCCCGTCGCTGCTTCTCGCCCTCGTGCTGGTCGCGATCCTCGGGCCGTCGCTCCTGAACGCGATGATCGCCATCGCGATCGTGCTCCAGCCCCACTACGTGCGCCTGACGCGGGCGGCCGTGATGACGGAGCTGACCAAGGACTACGTGGTCTCCGCCCGCGTGGCCGGGGCCAAGCTGCCGCGGCTGATGTTCGTCACCGTGCTGCCCAACTGCCTCGCCCCGATCATCGTGCAGGCGGCGCTCTCGTTCTCGAACGCCATTCTCGACGTGGCCGCTCTCGGCTTCCTCGGGATGGGCGCGCAGCCCCCCACCCCCGAATGGGGCACGATGCTGGCCGAGGCGCGGGAATTCATCCTGCGCGCCTGGTGGGTCGTGACCTTCCCCGGCCTCGCCATCCTGATGACGGTGCTGGCCATCAACCTGATGGGCGACGGGCTGCGTGACGCGCTCGATCCCAAGCTGAAGAGGAGCTGAAGATGACCCTCCTCAACATCAAGAACCTCTCGGTCGAGTTCGAAACGGCCGGCGGCGCGTTCCGCGCGGTCGACGGTGTGGACATCGCGGTCGACGAGAACGACATCCTCGCCATCGTGGGCGAATCCGGGTCCGGCAAGTCGGTCTCCATGCTCGCCATGATGGGGCTCCTGCCCTGGACCGCCACCATCACCGCCGACGAGATGAGCTTCGACGGAATCGACCTGCGCGACCTGAGCGCCAAGCAACGCCGCAAGGTGATCGGGCGCGACATGTCGATGATCTTCCAGGAGCCGATGTCGTCGCTGAACCCCTGCTTCACGGTCGGCTTCCAGATCAAGGAAACGCTGCGCATCCACATGGACATGGACCGCGCCCAGCGTCAGAAGCGCGCGGTGGAGTTGCTCGAACTCGTCGGCATCCCCGACCCCGAGCGTCGGCTCAAGGCCTTCCCGCACCAGATGTCGGGCGGCATGAGCCAGCGCGTGATGATCGCGATGGCGCTGGCCTGCAAGCCACGGCTGCTGATCGCGGACGAACCCACCACGGCGCTCGACGTGACGATCCAGGCGCAGATCCTCGACCTGCTCACCGATCTCCAGAAAGAGACCGGGATGGCGCTGATCCTGATCACCCACGACATGGGCGTGGTGGCCGAAACCGCGCAGCGCGTGCAGGTGCAATACGCGGGCCAGAAGGTCGAGGAACAGCCGGTCCGCGATCTGTTCGCCCATCCGCACCACCCCTACACCGCCGCCCTGCTCGACGCGCTGCCCGAGCGCGCGACCGAGCGGCACCTGCCCACCATTCCCGGCGTCGTGCCGGGGCAGTACGACCGCCCGCAGGGCTGCCTGTTCTCGCCCCGCTGCAAGTTCGCCGATGACAAATGCCGCGCGGTCAGCCCGCCCGTGCAGCCCCGTGACCTGGGGCTGGCGCGCTGCCATTACCCGGTGAACGCCAAGGAGGACGCGGTATGAACACGGTCGTCACCGCAGATCACCTCGCCCGCCACTACGAAGTCGGCGGCGGGCTGTTTTCCAAACCCGGCGTCGTGAAGGCGCTGTCGGAAGCCAGCTTCTCCGTCGAGGCGGGCAAGACGCTTGCCGTCGTGGGCGAATCCGGCTGCGGCAAGTCCACCCTCGCCCGGCTCGTCACCCTGATCGAGGAGCCGACCGCAGGCACCCTCAAGATCGACGGGGTGGAGGCGACGCCGGACAACTGGGACAAGCTGCGCGACACCGTGCAGATCGTGTTCCAGGACCCCTACGGTTCGCTCAACCTGCGTCACCGCGTTGGCGCGATCCTCGAGGAGCCGCTGAAGATCAACCGGCCGCAAATGTCGGCGAAGGAGCGCCAGGAAAAGGCGCGCGAGATGATGGCGCTCGTGGGCCTGCGCTCGGAGCATTACGACCGCTTCCCGCACATGTTCTCCGGCGGCCAGCGCCAGCGCATCGCCATCGCGCGCGCGCTCATGCTCGAGCCGAAGCTTCTCGTGCTGGACGAACCGGTGTCCGCGCTCGACCTGTCGATCCAGAGCCAGGTGCTCAACCTGCTCCTCGACCTGCAGGAGCGGCTCGACCTGGCCTATCTCTTCATCTCCCACGACCTGTCCGTCGTGCGCCACGTGGCCGACGACGTGGTGGTGATGTATCTCGGCCGCCCGGTCGAATTCGGCTCCAAGGAAGAGGTCTTCGCGAACCCGCGCCACCCGTACACCAAGGCGCTCCTGTCCGCGACACCCTCGACCGAGCCGCACCCGGACAAGGCGCGCATCAAGCTCGAGGGCGAACTCCCCTCGCCCCTGGCCATCCCGGACGGCTGCCCTTTCGCACCGCGCTGCTGGAAGGCGCAGGACAAGTGCCGCGCCGAACGCCCGGAGCTGATGGGCGACCACCCGGCCGCCTGCTGGTTTCCCGAGGGCTGAGAAGCGCGACGAGGGCTGCAATGGCGGCCTGCGCCGTACGGCGCGGGCGCCAGAAGCTCTCAATCCCGGCATACGGCGCCAAGCGCGCCCTGCGAATGACCCGCCCGGCCTGATTGGCCGGTCGCGGTCATGCGTGCGATCCGCTCACCCAGTCAAATCAAGCTCCGGGGCGCGGTCGTCCAGGGTGGTGGTCCGCCGCAGTTCGCGGGGCTCGTCCAGATCGAATGCCCGACCTCGATGCAGCGTGGCGCGGTTGTCCCAGATCACCGTGTCGCCCTCGCGCCATTTGTGTCGATAGACGAACTGCGGCTGGGTCGCGTGCTCCAGAAGGTCGAGCAACAACATGCGTCCTTCGGGCACCGTCATTCCGCTGACCTGTCGCGCATGTACGCCCATGTAGAGATGGCTCCGGCCCGTTGCCGGGTTCACCCGCACGATCGGCCACCAGGCGGGCTCGATCGCCGCCTTCTGTTCGTCCGTGTAACTGTCGTCGCCCAGCAGAAACCGGGAATGCAGAGCGTAGTGTTCGGCCTCCTTGTCCGCGAGAGAGGCCTTCGTCCGCTCGTCCAGCGCATCGTAGGCAGCCTTGAGGTCGGCGAACTCCGTGTCTCCTCCCCACGACGGATTGCGCACCGAATGCAGCATCGAATACTTCGCCGCCGGTTTCTGGAACGAACTGTCGGAATGCCACATCTGGTTGGCGATGTTGTTGAGAATCCGCTTGTCCGTGCGTGCCGCCGGCTTGCCGTCCTTGCCCAGGTTGGAGATATCGCCGACCTCCGCTTCCTTGAGGCGGGCGTTCTTGGCGACCACCTTCTTGAAGCCCTGGTCCAGCGGTCCGAACTGGCGGGTGAAGGCCAGCTGCTCCTCGGTCGTCATCGGCTGGTCGCGGATGACGACCAGCGAATATTCGTCCATCAGTGCGTCCACCTCGGCCACCTGTTCGGCCGTCAGTGGCTGTTTCACGTCCAGCCCGCCGGTAATCTCCACCCCGAAGCTGTCGTCGATCTTGCGATATTCCATGGTCTGTTCCTCTTTCAGTGCCGCCCCTTCTGCGGTCCGAGATTCAGGGGACATGCGCGCTCAGGGTGCGACGCCGTCGGTTCGAGTCAGGTTGTCCGACACCCGCTCCTGCAACGCCTTGATGTCGATCTGGTGCACGGAACCCGACCCTGCGAGGTCGAGCGCCTGCGCCGCTGCCATGCCCTGGGCCATGCAGGGCCCCATGACCCGGACCGAGCTCAGCGCGGCCGGATCCCCGTCGATGCAGCGCCCGACCGCCACCAGGTTGTCGGCCTCGGGTGAAATCATGGCGCTGAAGGGCACGTAGTGGACGTGGTTCTCGTCGAAGGTCTCCCAGACGAAGCCCTCCGGCGCGTTGTGAAGCTCGATCGGCCAGGCCGTGCGCGCGATGGCGTCGTCGTATTTGACCTGCCCGACCACCTCGTCGACGACGATATGATGTTTGGCCTTGATCCAGCGGGTCTGGCGAATGCCCGGGAACCCGTAGCTGCGGACCCTTATGTTGCCGAAGAAGTCCGGGTATTCGTCGCGCAGCAACTGGATGGAGCGGTCAACCTGGTCCTTGCCGATCTGACCCATGCGGCTTGCCTCGATCGGGTCCAGGGGCGTCTCGACGTGGGTCATGTTGAGCACCGCCACTTCCTTGCCCGGGAAGTAGAAAGCGATACCGCCCTTGCGTATCAGCCCGTAGTCCTCGGCGCGCTGCGCGATCCGTTCGGTGAGTTCGTCGCGCTCCGGCGGCTCGGCGTCCAGGTTGAGACCCTCGACCACCACCTGTTGCGAACCATACACCTTCTCGTCCGGCTCCCGGCATTCCAGCCCGGCGAGATAGGCGAGCGCAGCATCGCCCGAACAATCGGCAAAGCCCTCGGCGCGGACGGTGACGTCGCCGTAGCGGGTCACGAGCTTGACCGCGTTCACGCGGCGACCGTCGAATTCGGCTTCCCTGAGGATGGCGCCGGTGATCGGGATCACCCCTGCGGCGTCCAGCGACTTCTCGACCCAGCGCGAAAGCGCGATCTCGTTGTAGTGCACGACCGTGGTCATGGGGCCGTGACGGTAGTAGCAGGCATCCTCGCGCTCGAGGTAATCCAGCATCTCGTCAACGACACCGAAGGTGAACCGGTGGCCGTGGGTGCCGTTCTGGTAAAGCCCGCAGAACGTTCCGATGATCGAATTCACGGCCTGCCCTCCGAGGGCGGGCATACCGTCGATGATGGCGACCTTCTTGCCCAGCTTGGCGGCCTCCAGGGCCGTCGTGGTCCCCGAAATGCCGGCGCCTATGACGCAGAGATCGACGTCCAGCTCGCGGTGCAACACCTCGTCCGAGCGGCGCACGACAGTGGTAGCGGGGTTGATCGGACGACCGTATGACATCTTTGCTTTCTCCTTAGGAATTCTTGTGGACCTGCGGCGGAACTCGCTGCGGGCTTACGTGTTCAGTGGTTCGCGGGAGGTGCCGACTGCACCCCGGTGGAAGTCGCCTCCGGACTGGCCTGGCGTGATCCCAGGGCGATCAGCCCGGCCGCGACGGCGAGTCCCGCCACGGTGCTGATCCACTCCGGGAAACCCACCAGCAGACCGCAGGCGAAAAGCGGGAGCCGCGCCCAGCCCGAGAGGCGTCCCCGGAATGGGACCTGCCCCTCCGACGCGGCTGCGATGATGAGCACCGCGCAGATGTTGAGCGCCGTCCAGATGACGGTCAGATAGATCGGCCCTTGCAGGATCAGCGCCGGTTCGAACAGGAAGAAGATCGGCACGAAGTAGAGCACGATCCCGAGCCTTGCGGCGTGGAGGCTGGTCCGGATCGGATCACTGTCCGATATCCGGGAGGCGAGGAACGCGGCCAGCGCAACCGGCGGCGTGATCGCGGCGAGCGAAGCGTAGTAGGCAATGAAAAGGTGAATGGCGAGCGTATTGAGCCCGGCGATCTGCTCGAGCGCCGGGGCCAGCGTGAGGGCCAGCATCAGGTAAGCTGCCACGATCATGCCGAGCATGCCGAAAATCATGCAGACGCCGATCCCGATGGCGAGCACCGGCACGATCGCGTCGCCGCCCATCCGCACGAGGCTCGCCGCGATCACCGGCGCCACGCCCGTGGCCATCAGCCCGCCGAGAATGAAGCTCGTGGGCAGCAACAGGCCCATCGTCTGGCTCAGAAGCTTCGAGATCTGGAAGAAGAGCTCGGGGATGCGGTTGAACTGGATGCGCAGCTTGGGGTGAAGCGTCGTCAGGACAAGCAGCAGGGCCGAAGCGTAGAAGGGCGTCAGCCGCTCCCAACGCATGAAGACCAGACCCCAGACGAGGAAGCCGAGCACGACGAGGAACGGCCAACCGTCCTTGAGCACGTCGCGCACCTTCGGCAGGTCTTCGCGCTTCATGCCCTTGAGCCCGTTGCGCGCGGCGAAGCCGTCGACGTGACAGTAGAGCCCGAAGTAGTAGAGCAAGGACGGGATCAGCGCGCCCAGCACGATCACGCGGTATTCGGTGTTGGTGAAATCGGCCATGATGAACGCGACCGCGCCCATCACCGGCGGCATCAGCATGCCACCCGTGGAGGCGCAGGCTTCGAGCGCCCCGGCATAGTGGCCGGGAAAGCCCGCCTTCTTCATCGACGGAATGGTGACCGACCCGGTGGATACGACATTGCCGAAGATCGAACCGGAGAGCGAGCCGAAGAAGCCCGATGCCAGCACCGAGACCTTGGCCGCGCCACCGCGCGAGGTGCCCATCAATGCCATGGCGAGCGCGAGGAAGAAATCGGCAGCCCCCGTGGCCACCATCAACGCGGCGAGGATCAGGAAGCCGATGATAAGCTCACCCACGACCCGCGTGACCACGCCGAGCATCGCGTCGCCGGAAAAGACGTTGAAGGCGATCGTGCGCGACAGGTCGGACGGCGGCCCCCAGAGGATGCCGGGCATGTTCTGCGCGTAGACCGGGTAGAGCGCCAGGAGCACCACGATCGTCAGGAAGATGTAGCCACCTGACCGGCGCGCGGCCTCGAGCACCAGGATGAAGATCGAGGCCGCGGTCCAGAGCTGCCAGTCCGCCTTCACCGGAACCCAGGTTCCGAAGGCGAGGGACCGTGAGTGGTAGGCCATGAAGACCGTGAGGGCACAGATCAGGATTGCCGGCAGGTAACTTGCCCATGTGACGCGCGTCTCGCCCTTCCAGGCGGGCAGCAGCAGGTAAACGACGGGCAGGAACGCTGCCATGAGAAGGAAGTAATAGGTGAGATCGAGAAGCGGGATGAGCGCGAAAATATAGCCCACCGACATCGCAACCCCCGCGGCCGACATGAGAAGCACCAGGACGCGCACCGGCCGCGGCATCGAGAACCAGCGCTCGGTGGACATGTCGCGATACCCTTCCGGAACCGGCCCACCGGCCTGGGAAGCCGAGGTGTCCGAACCGTGAGTGGTGGTCTCGGAGGAAGAATTGGCTTGCGTCGTCATGATCTCAACCTGCGGCGCTCTGGCCGTCTGAAACTGTTGGGAAGGGCCGCACGAATGCGGGTCGCGCCCCTCGATCCGGATCGGGGGATCGGGCCCGCGCAATCTCGAGCGCGGGCCCGACTGGGATCAGTCGAGCGACATGACCATCTGGCCGAAGGACTGGTCGCCGGTCCGCTTGGAGTTCCACAGTTCGGCGAACTCCTCGCTGTCAGGCGAAACCTCGATGCCCTTCTCCTCAGCCTCGGCGAGGGTCTCTTCCCAGAGCGCGACGCGCGCCGTGGCCATTTCGACAAGCTTGTCCTGGCGCGCCTGGTAGGTATCGTTCCACGCGCCCTGCTCTTCGAGGTAGCGGATCGCCCCCTCGTGCAGCGGCTGAAGCGCGCCCGCTTCGAGGAAGCTCTTCAGGCTGTCCATCGACATCATCTTGGCGTGCGTGAAGTCGTCCTTGAAATCCTCGTAGTGCTCGTCGAGCCACTTGGCGAGGTTGTAGACGAACTCCGGGTCGGCATCGGCGCGCACGTGGTTGGCCTGGAACGCGTGGTCCATACGCAGACCGATTGCGCTTTTCACCCCCGAGACAGTTTCGGACGGCACGTAGCCCGGTTGGGCGGCACGGTAGCGCGCGAACGCTTCCGGGTCCGCGTCACGCTCGGGAAGCGGCAGCCAGTCGATACCGTTCGGACCGGCCTCGGCTTCGTAGCTGGTCCCCGACAGCGGCGAGGTGAACGCCACGTCCGCGCGGCCCTCGACCACGATCCGCGTGTTCGCGCCGTAGTTCCCGACTTCCACGAGCTCGACATCGTCACGGTCCAGGCCGCGATACGCCAGAAGAGCGTCGACGCCCGACACGAGGAAGGCGGAAGAGGGCGAGAACGCGATCCGGGTCCCCGGTCCGATGTCCTCGAAGCTCTCGATGTCACTGTCGCCGCGGACCATGTAGCCCCATGGCGTGATCATGTTCATCACCGCCACGCGGGTGTCGGCCGGGCCGCCCTCGACGGTTGCGAACCCTTCGCGCGCTTCCATCTGGTCGAAGTAATCCGACGCCTGCATCATGGCGATCATGCCATCGCCATTGGCAAGCCACTGCGCCCGCGCATAGCCATTCGGCGCCGGCAGAACCCGGGCACGCGACTCGGTCTGAGCCGAGAATTCCGAGGTCCAGGCGACGCCGAGCGAATGGTTCGCGGTGCCCACGATCGGGGTGACGACCGTGAAGTAGTCCGGCCACGTGTAGCTGTCCTGTGCCTGGGCGGCCGTCCCGCCTACGAGGCCCAACGCCAGCGCGGCGCCAGCCACGGTCGTGCCTACGAGCTTTCTTGCAATGCTACGCATTCTTCATTTCCTCCCTGTTCTGGGCAGCCTTCTGCCGCCCCTTTTCCACTCCGGTGGCGCGGCCTCCTCCGCCGCGCGATCCGGGTGAAATCCTCCTCAGCCGGGCGCCTTGGTGATGGTCACCAGCCCGGCGTCGGCATCGACCTCGACCGTGTCGCCGGTGTCGATCAATTCGAAGATATCCGCGTCGAAGTCCGTGAGCGTCGGCACCCGCGTCACCACGGCGCCCAGCGCGATCTTGGTGGTCATCCGGGTGAACAGCATGGCCGCCGGCGCGGTGCCGTTCAGCCGGCACATGTGAAAGTAGGCCGACCATCCCGACGAGCCCTTGGCGCCGGGGAATACGAGGACCTTGCCGGCGAAGCTCTGACCGTGCAGTTCGTGGTGCAGCTCGATGACGGAGCCATCCTTCTCGCTGATGCCGCCCCAGCCGGAAATCGTCTGGGTGGTCACCAGTGCTTCGGCCCGGGCCTTGCCCCCGACGACACGACGCCCCCGCAGGGTGATGACTTGGGGTTTGTCCGTTGCCGTGCTCATCGCACCACCCCCAACCATTCACCGGCCACAGCGCTTTCGACGCATTGCTCGACCGACCCGAACCAGCCCTGAACCTTGGTGATGGCCGGCAGGTAATGGGCCTGCTTGGCGCTGTCCGTCGCGATCACCCGCACGCCCTTGGGCAACTTGCGCGAGATCGAAGGACAGGTGTCGCTCATCACGACACCGCCGGCGCGCTCGATCACCTCCGTGTAGCCGGAACGATCTGCGACCTGTCGAATGGCGCGCGGCGTGTGCACCCAGAGCGCCGTGTCCGGATGAATACGCCGGCCTTCCAGCAACTCGGCCACCCGGCTCATCTGTTCGATGGAGTTATGCGGACAACCCAGCATGACGAAGTCGAGCTTGCGGTCCGTCGCGTTCTGGAGCCGCTCCCACGTCCGCTTGCGCTCCTTGGCGCCATAGATGATCGGTGCGGGCAACGCCGCCCCGGCAAAGGCCGCTTCGAGCGTCGGCGCCTCGGGCGTGATCCCGGGCATGTGATAGAGTTCCACACCACCCGATGAAGCCGCGGCGGCGCCGAAGTGCTTCAATTTCATGAGGTCCGGCTGATGCGTCAGCCCATCGAAGGCCGGCTGATCCTCTTCCACCTCGAAGCCGGTAAAATATCCCAGCACGCCCCACTCGGACATGTCGTCCACCTCGACGTCCAGCCGGATCAGCCGATTGGCATTGCGGTTTTCCGGCATATGCAGGCCCCAATAGGGGATTCTTCCGGTCAGGCCGGCCGCCCCCGTGCTCTCCTTGCCCTCGACATTCGTCCGCGCGCCCAGGACCGAGTTGCAGTAGATCACCGCCGAGCTTTCCATCCAGGCGCAATGCTCACCCTGCAGGGGCACGTTTCCGACCTGGTACGGAGTGCAGGTGCACATCATGTTCACCCCCCTCTTGCCCAGGTAACGCTCGGATTTCCCCTGCAACTCCGCCAATGCGGGGTCGACGCCCTGCGTTTCGTGATTTTCCATGTCGATGCCGGTGATGAGCTGGCAGGTCGGTACGGTCATCCGGGGTATGTCGACAACATCGTCGCTGTCGAGATTGAGCCCGGAAAACACGCGATCGAAGCCCTCTTCGTCCCCGTCGCCGACCATGTGCCGCACCGACGGCGTCGATGCGTTGAAGGCGCCGGCCACGTTGCGGGTTTCGACGAGCCGCTCGGCTCCGAGGGCCTCGCCGTAGCGCAACAAGAGGTCCATCGCGCGGGCCTTGGCGTCGCCTTGAGCGCCGTCGAGCATGGATTTCTCGAAATCGGTAAGCTGCATTGCTCCTCCCAAAGCATTGCCGTTGGGTAACGCTACCGCGAGTCATCTTTCTTGATAACAGGGCATTTCTATTATCTGCTTTCTCGATTCGAGAAAGATGTCGCACCCTGTGGCGGGCGCCTCTATAGTCGTCGACATGGCGATGCTTCTCGATATCAAGGCCTTTCTTGCCACGGCCCGCGCTGGCAGCTTTTCCGCGGCGGCCCGCGAGATCGGCGTCGCGCCTTCGGTCGTGACCAAACGCGTGGGCCGGCTCGAAGATGAACTGGGAAGCCGGCTGTTCGTTCGCTCGACGCGGTCCCTGGCCATGACAGCCGAGGCAGATCGCCTGCGCCCCCGCCTTCAGCTTCTTGTCGCGCAACTCGAGGAAGTCCTTGCCGGCGGTCAGCCACCGGAACACGGCATCGCAGGCCATCTGCGCATGAAAGCGCCGACCACGCTTGGCACGCTGTTCGCGGGCCGCGCCATCACGCGATTTCAGGCCATGAACCCCGCGGTGACCACCGAGCTGATGCTCATCGATCGTTCGGTCAATCCGCTCGAGGAAGGGTTCGATATCGCCCTCGGCGCGCTCCCGCAAAGCTACGCGAGCGTGGTCGAAACTCCGCTCTGCCCCTATCCCCGGATCTTGGTGGCGACGCCCGACTACCTCGCGCGTCACGGCAACCCTGGAACGCCGGGGGATCTCATCGAACACCGCTGTATCGTCTACGTCGCGGCCGGCCTTGTCTGGTCGTTCGAAAGCGGCAGCGGTCCGATCTCCGTCGAGGTCAACTCGATCTTCACCGTGAACGACAGCCGCCTGCTGCATTTCGCGGCCCGCCAGCACCTCGGCATCGCCGTCGCCCCGGCTTTCCTCGTGGACGAAGACATTTCACGGGGCGACCTTGTGCACGTGCTCCCGGATTTCCCGGTCTCGCCACTCTGGTTCAAGGCGATGGTTCCGTCGAACAAGATGCACCGCCCGGAAATCGCCGCCATGCTTTCGCACCTGCAACGCGAATTCGAAATCCCACCGTGGGAACGCGAACCGGTTCCACCGCTATGAATTCTTCACGAGCCGGTTCTGAACCACATGGGCCAGCCCCAAAGCCTTCGCCGTTCGTGAAACCGAAAAGAGACCATGAAACGAAAAAAGGCTTAGCGCGTTCACGCTAAGCCTTTGAATTCTTTGGCGCTCTGGGGAGGATCGCAATCCTCTATAATTTTCAATGGGTTAGGGGTTTTTTTAGACAAACTTGGGTCATTAGAGATCAAAGGACTACTAAGCGTATTGTCTAAGGCTTTCCGCGAAATCTCTGTCAAGATCTATTGATCCTGTCCTGTCCGCACTGGTCACCTCGACGTGGGTATTTGCATCCGCGCTTCGATTTCGGCCAGGATGCCCCTCTCGATCAGCAGAACCGACCGAATCCCCATCTATTTCCGGCCGTTGGGCAGAAGTTTCGGGCTTCGAGTAGAGTGACGGGCTAGGCAACGCAATCGGTGTTAGTCGATACTCTGAATCTCATTGCCGGGACGTTTTTTTCAGGAGCTGTTTCAAACCACGGCTACACCATATTGTGTAATCCAAAAGCGGACGTGGGACCTATGACAAACGCCTGTCGAGGATTTAGTCATGGGCGAGTTGAAACGAAACCTTGAAATGCTGTTACGCGTTGCCGAGTGTCTGCGGCGGTGTCACCAGGTTTGAACAACGATGAACCCACACCAAGTCCGTGTGCGCCCGCATTTGCCCAATCTTCAAGGTTCTCTCCGGACACACCACCGACGGCATAAAGCCGTGTGCCAGTCGGCAACACGGCTTTCATGGCTGCCAGCCCCGCTGGGCCGATCACCTCCCCGGGAAACAGCTTGAGTGCGTCCGCACCAGCGGACAACGCCTGAAATGCCTCGGTAGGAGTCATGACGCCCGGATAGCTTTCGAGCCCAAGTGCAACCGACCGGGCGATGACCGAGACATTGACGTTGGGCGAGACGATGATCCGTCCTCCTGCCTGCGAGACTCGATCAACGTCTTCGGCCCGCAACACGGTCCCGGCACCAAATGCAGCTTGGTCGCCAAGAGCTTTGACTGCGGCCTCAATGGACTTCAACGGTTTCGGTGAGTTGAACGGCACCTCAATCTTGCGGATGCCGGCGTCGATCAAGACCTCGCAGATCGGCACAATGGTGGTATGCGTGACGCCGCGTAGAATGGCGACGATCTCGGGGCGGCTCATCGTAAGGTCTCCTCGTTGGCGCGGGAAATGAAGTCATCGTGGCGACTACGATGAAAGTCGTGGCGGTCGCGGTCTGGCACAAAGCGGCGCATGGGGCGCACGGCCTGCGCGATGATATCGTCCAGCGCGGCCGAAGCGGGCGCGTCTGAGACGCCAGCGAAGGCGATCAAAGCGGCGCCGACGGCCGAGGTATCGCCATGTGAAAGGATCTCTACCTCTCGCCCGATAACGTCCGCGATGGTTTGGCACCATACTTGGGATCGAGCGCCGCCCTCGGCCAGCCGCACGGTGTCAATGGCAAGCCCAGCTTTGGAAAATTCGTTTATAGAGGCTGCGATGGCGTGGGCCACACCGGTTTGCACCGCATGAATCAAGTGGCCGGGGCCTTGCGATAGGTCGAGACCAGACAGCACGGCCTTGGCCGGGGCGCTCCAGGGTGTTCCTGCCCCTGCAAGAAACGGCAGGAACATCGCCTCGACCGCGGTCGGATCGACCGCCCGCGCCGCAGCTTCAAGCGCCTTGAAATCTGGGCGCCGCCCCCCGAAAGCGAAGATGTCCCGAAGCCATTCCATTGACAGCGCACCCGCGGGAATCAGACCCAGCCAAAGCTCGCGATCAGGGGACACATGTCCCATGCGCCACATGCCATGCACCTCGTGTGCGGGGGGCAACGGGCTGGCTGCAACCACATGTCCCGCGGTGCCGAGCGTCACGGCGACGACGCCTGGCGCAAAGGCGCCACAGCCAACGGCGAGCGCGCCTGTATCGCCCGCGCCCAGAACAACCGGAATGCCAGGAGGCAGGCCGAGTGTCTCCGCGATGTCCGCCTTGAGCGGCGGCAGGCGGTCGGTCGCATTCCCGATCGGAGGGAGTTGATCCCGGCTCACACCGGCCCAGTCGCATAGCGATTTGTCCCAGCGGGACGCCGAAAAATCCATAAGTAGCGTTCCCGACGCCTCGTTGCGTTCGGTGCGCATCTCACCTGTCAGTCGGAACGCAATCCAATCCTTCACTTGAAGAACAGGACCCGTATGTGCGGGCGACGTCTCAGAAAGGAAGCGCAGTTTTGTCGCCGCCGCAATAGCATTCGCGCGGTTTCCGGTGATCTCATACAAGCTGTCTTCGAATTTTTCAGCAAGCACTTGCGTCGCCGCTTCGGCTCGCTGATCAAGCCACGTCAGGGCCATGCCGACGGGCGTTCCATCAGGGCTGCAACGCACGATGCCGTTTAATTGCCCCGACAGGCCGATCGCGGCTATTCTGTCCGGCTCTGTCGATCGTGCGATCGCGCGCGTGACCTTGCGCATCGCCGCCATCCAGTCGGCAGGCGCTTGTTCGGCGTATTGGGGTTGTGCGCGGTGCATCGGATAGGGGGCGTTGGCTTCGGCAACGACCTCGCCGTTCTCCGTCAGTGCGACCGCTTTGACCGAAGATGTCCCAAAGTCGATTCCGAGCGCGACCTTGGTCATCGGGCCGCGTTGCTCTTTTGGTAGATGATCGCGGCCGCAGCGATCACAAGGCCCTGGACCATCAACTTGCCCGCTTCGTCAATTCCGAAGACGGTCATAAGGTTCAAGATCACGGTCAAAAGCATCGTGCCCAGCACGGTTCCGACCGCGCCCCCCGCACCACCTCCAAAAATCGCGCCGCCCAAGATGACCGCCGCAATCGAACTGAGCACATAGTCTGCGCCCAGGCCGAGGGAGCCGACACCGATCAACCCTGACAAGAGCAGACCGCCCAGAGCCGCGAAGAAGCCTGAAAGGACATGCGAAAGTAATAGCGTCTGTTTCACCGGGATGCCGCTGTAGCGCGCGGCTGAAGGATTGTCGCCTGCTGCCATGATGAACCGGCCAAGGATCAGCTTGCGAAAGATGATGTAAGACAGCACGGCCGTCACCAACCAGAAGATTGCCGACACCGGAAACATGTCGATGCGACCCCGGCCGAGGAACTTGATCGTGTCGCTCATCGCGTTGCCGGGCGCTCCCCCGGAGATCAGAAAGCCGACACCGGTGACGACCGACGCGGTGCCGAGCGTGACCACCACGGCCGAAGCTCGAAGCGCGGTAATCAGCACACCGTTTAAGAGGCCCACCGCAAGCCCCGCGACCAACGCGACGCTGATCGGCAAGATCGCGGGCGCGCCGAGAAACAACCGGTCCGACACAAGGATGTTGACGAGCGCGATGACCGCGCCGACTGACAGGTCAAGCGACCGGTTCGCAACCGCAAAAGTCTGACCAAGCGCGACGATCCCCAGCGGAGCAGCTTGCCGCAACAGGATCATGATGAACGGGAGCGACAGGAACTGCGGTTGGGTGAAAGCCGCGAAGATCAAGACGGCAATGAGCCCCCAGAAGGCTGGAGGGAATTCCTTCATCGCGCGCAGCAACTGGCGTGGAAACGAGGGCTTGGGGCGAGTGGATGCATCACTCATAGCCCGAGTTCCTTTCGACGGAACAAGCTCACCGAAATGATCAGCATCGTTCCCTTAACGACGTGTTGGTAGAACGGCGAAATTCCAGCGAGGTTCATTCCATTGTTCAGCAATCCGATGATCCCTACCCCGAAGAACGTGCCAATCGGGCCACCGATGCCACCTGAGAGAAGCGTTCCGCCGAGCGCGGCGCCGAGCACACTGTCCAGGCCGAGTGCGCTTCCGACATTCGGATCCGAAGATGCCAAACGTGCGGTCAGATATAACCCCGCAATGGCCGCGCAGGTCGCGGAGATCACATAGGTTCCGATGCGGATACGGGCATCCGGCAGACCCGAAAGACGCGCGGAGTCAGAATTCGCGCCCACTGCGTAAAGGTGCGCGCCGAAGCGGGTTGCGTGCATCAGGTGGATCGCAATGCCGCCGACGGCAAGCACCCAAAAAAAACCAAAAGGAATTCCCAGAATATCGCCCTGAACCATAGCGACAAGCGGAGGCGGCGCCACACCGCCTGGGACCGGAAGAAGCGTAAGAGCCAAGCCTTGCACGATTGAAGAGGTGGCAAGTGTCATGATGATCGGATGCACCCCAGTTTTGACTACGCCCCAGCCGTTGACCAGACCCACGATTACGGCAGCGAGCAAAGCGAGCGGGATTGTCATTGACCAGTGCAGATCGAGCGCGAGGATTGCCGACGTGAGGCTGATGACCGAACCAACCGACAGATCGAAACCTGCGCCCAGAAGAACGAAGGTTTGGCCTAGCGACGCGATAACCAGCGGTGGAAGCTGTCCCAAAAGGTTGGAAAAGTTGCGCCCTGTTAAGAAGTTCTCTGGCAATGAAACCGCAAGCACGACGAAAATGATTGTGAAGGTGAGCGCCGATAATGCCGCACCGCGCTGTCGATACAAGCGAGCATCCAGTCGAAACCGGGCGGTGAGGCCGCCGAATGAGGGCCGTTGGGAAGTGTCGCTCATGCATCAATCTCCGCTGGGACGGGCTGACCGGGGATCGCTGCGGCCAGTAGATTGGTTTCGGTGGCAAGGGTCGCAGGCATTTCGGTTGCGATCCGGCCTTCGCGCATCACGAGGATTCGATCACACAACCCGATAAGCTCGGGCATCTCGCAAGATGACACCAAGACGGTGCCGCCCGTCTCGGCGAAGTCGCGAAGGCGCTGGTAGATTTCGCGTTTTGCGCCCACATCGACGCCGCGCGTGGGCTCCTCGCACAAGAGCACACGAGAACCCGCTGCTAGCCAACGGCCAAGCACGACCTTCTGCTGGTTGCCGCCGGAAAGTTGCATAACGTTTTGGTCAACGCCTTCGGCCTTGACAGCAAGGCGACGCATCACATCAGCGACGAGCGCGCGGGGCTCTTTGAACCAGGCGCCAACGTGGCGCGGAGCGGCGGAGCCGGTTTCCATATTCGCAAGGATCGAAAGCGACGGGAAGAGCCCGTCGTCCTTGCGACCTTCAGGAACGAACCCAAGACCCATCGCGATGCGACGTCGCGCATTCTGTTGTTCGACCCGGCTGTCGCGTAGGCACAGCGTGCCACCTTTCGCAGGTGTGAAACCCGCAAGCAGACGCATGAGATCTTGCTGGCCCTGGCCTTCGAGACCGGACAGCCCGACGATCTCGCCCGCGTGCAGTTCAAGCGAGAGCGGGGCCGAAAGTCTGTCGCCCTGCAACTCGTCGGCATGAAGAAGACAGTGGCCAATTTTTTTGGCCCGAGGAGCGAAAAGCTCTTCGAGCGGGCGGCCGACCATGCTTTCAACTACCTCGTCATGATCCGTATCCGTAGTATCGAACGTGGTGACGTATCGGCCGTCTTTCATCACCGTTATGCGGTCGCAGAGCGCGAAGACTTCCGGCATTCGGTGGGAAACGTAGAAGACGGTCTTGCCGGCCGCGGCAAGATCGCGGATTAGTCCGAACAGCGTTTCAACTTCCTGCGCGGCGAGAGCTGCGGTGGGCTCGTCGAATATGAATACTTTCGCATCCGACAGCAAACCTTTTGCGATTTCGATCAATTGCTGTTGGCCGACGCTGAGTGATTCCACCACGCGCTCGGGCGGGAAATCGAGGTTCAAGCGCCCCAGCAGCTCTACGCTGCGGGCACGTTGGGCGCTCGAGGGAAGGTCATGCTTGCCCAGAAAGAGGTTCTCCATCACCGACAGGTTGGGTAAGAGGGAAAACTCTTGGAAGATGGTAGATATTCCGGCTTCCTGCGCCGCTCGCGGCGTCGCAAAGGAGACAGAACGTCCTTCAAGCTCGATATTGCCGGAATCGAGCCGATGCACACCTGACAGAACCTTCATGAGCGTCGATTTTCCGGCACCATTCTCCCCCATAACCGCGTGAATTTCGCCGGCGCGTCCTTCGAGCCGCATGTCCGCAAGCGCCTGGGTCGAGCCGAAGGTCTTGTAGAGATCGGTAACCAGGATCGTTTTTGTAGTGGTCATGGGGTCCTGCAAGCTGAATATTCGGGAGTTATGGCGGAACAAGGGCACGAAGCCTGCCAAGCGCCCTTGTCCGTGAGTAGTATTCAGTTACCGAATAGCTCTTGCAGCTTTTCTTCCGGCAGCGTTGACCCGACCCAGTAACTGTCGTTGAGATCCGGGCGGTAAAGCTCGTCCAAATCGGCAGCGGTGTAGGGGTCTGCGGTCACGGCGTAATAGTCATAGACTTCTTGTCCTTCCAGGATCGCGACGGCCAGCGCAATCCCTTCTCCCACGGCCCAAGTCGGATTTTGCGGCGCGATTGAATCGAAACCCGCATCCTGGTTTTCTTTCCATGTGCGGAAGAAACCGTTATTGGCTTCCCCGGTCATCGGAACAAGATCGCGACCGAACTCGTTAAACACTTCGACGCAGGCTTGCGTCATGGCGCCGCCTGAAGACCAAACGCCATCGATTTGGGGGTGAGCGAGCGCAAGGCTTTCACAAGCCTGCCGGGCTTGATCGTAGGACCACGAAGCGTATTCCTCGGCGATGATCTCCATATCGGGGTTCTCACCGATCACGTCCGCAGCACCATTAAAGCGGTCGTCGTCAACCGAAAGACCCGCAATACCCCGAAGCGCGATCACGTTGCCTTCCCCTCCCATCGCGTCGACGAGAAACTCGCCACCGTCGGTTCCGAACTTGACTTGATCGGCCATGATCTTGGCGGTCACCTTGTCAGTGTTCGCGTCTGCGGTCACCACGATGACGACCACTCCATCCTCGTAGGCGCGTTCAAGCACGGGCACCAGGGCTACGGGGTTGGCAGGGTTGATAACGATGGCGTCAGCACCCTGAGCCAGCATGTCCTCAACATCCGACACCTGTTTGGACGGGTCGTTGTTCGCATCGGTGACGATGTAGCGCTCGATTTGCGGTAGCGTGCTGGCACGGTAGTTGGCTTCTTCCACCAATTGGGCGGTCCAACTGTTGATCACCGCCACATTTGAAAAGCCGACGATGTATGAGCCGTCGCGCTTGGATTCATATTTCGAGACATCGACCACCTCAGCATCCTCGGCCGGGCCGATGTCTGAATGGAGGGTGATGTCCTGTGCTGCAAGCGTGCTGGTCGAGAGCAGCAGCGCGGCAAGCGCCGAATGAAATCTTGTAAGCATTTTTAACCTCGGGTTCCTGTTGTCATGCCTCACGTTAGCAAGAATTCAAGCTTTGTAAAGTTTTCCCAAAAGCCAAAATTTTTAATTAAGACATTGAATTTCATCGATTTTCTTTTTGGAAATTATTTTCTTTTTCGGCAGATTGGATTTGACCCCATGCGAGTCCACTTTTGATCTTCTCGAGAAGCTCCGAGCGATCCAGTCCCGCTGACTGACCGATGTGAAAGGCTATGAGGCCAAACACGTAGTGGTAGGAAAAATGTGAGATCGATGGCGTGTAAATATCGATCTCTTCGTAGACCGAAACGCCGATCAAAATGTCGCAATATTGGGTGAGCGGGTTGTGCGGCGCACTCAACCCGATGACCGTCGCGCCGGCCCCACGGGCGATCTCGGCAGCCTCTACCGTTTCTTGTGACCTACCGGTATGGGACACCACCACCGCCACGTCGTCAGGTCCGAGGAGTGTCGAAGCAATGCGGCGAAAATGGCTATCACCGACATAGCTCGCGTCGAGGCCGAGCCGCATCAATCGCATCGCAGCCTCCTCCGCCATGAGGCCAGAAACCGCGACCCCAAAAAACCTCACCCTTCGAGCCGACCGTAGCGCGGCGATCGCGTCTGTGAGAGCGATCGCATCGAGCGAGGCGTAGGTCGAACGCAGCGACGCGGTGATCTGTTGCAGATACATCTCTTCGAGCTGACCGCCCGAAATCGCGCGTTGATCGAGCTCCTGCACGGATTGGTGGGCGAACGGACTTTGAGCAGAACGCGCCTGGGCGATGGAAAGCTTAAGATCCTTAAACCCGTCGACCCCGAGCATCCGTGAAAACCGCGTGATCGACGACGCGGAGACCGACGCAGCATCCGCGACTTCCGTGATCGAACCTCTCAGCACCACGTCAACATCGGACAGGATTAGCTCCGCAATCCTGCGCTCGGCACGCTTGAGGTCGGGGAGCATCGCGCCGATGCGGCTAAAGATATCGTTCACGGGCGCGCCCTCCAATTCGCTTTGATTACGCCACTATCGTCCCGCATCGACTCTGGCGCAAATACCGCGGACCATGTCGACCATGTGATCGGTGAACACGTCGACCATGGCCTCCCCCTTCTCGACCGTGGCTTTCGTCGCGTCTCCGAATACTCCGCTTTCCGACAGCTCCCCCATCGGGCGGCCGCCGTAGAAATACGCCGGATCGCGCTCGGGGTATTCAGCCACCGCCTTGTCCATATCGACTGTCTCGGGGGCCACGGCGAGCATTAGCGAGGTCTCGAATTCACACGCGTGAACGATTCCGTGCCACGTCGGACTGTCGCAATGGGCTTTCAGTTCTTCTGAAAGATTAGGATAAAACAAACGCCAGACATCGATGTCAGGATGGTCCCACATCCTGCGAGATGCGTATTTCATTGTGGCCGAGTTGGCTTCGTGTCCGTTGACGAGCACGAGATGCTTGACCCCGGCGCGCGCCATGCTTTCGGCAACATTGCAGATCACATCTTCCATTGCCTTCTGATCAAGCGTGACGCTACCCGCATCGTCACGCCAGACCCACGAATAACCGTAGGGCATCGGCGGCAGGACGGTCGCGCCCGTCGCTTCTGCGATACGTTTTGCGAAGAAATTCGCCAAAATGGTGTCGGTGCCGAGCGGCAGATGGTGCCCGTGCTGTTCGGTCGCGCCAAGCGGAAGGATTGCGACAGGGCATTTTGCGATACGCTCTTCAAAGGCATCGCGCGAGAGATACTGAGCTTCAACGGTCATGGCAGGTCCGATTAGAATTTGGCCAGCCACGCGGCGGGCGTCTTTTGGAAGATTTGCTCGATCGCATCCTCGGGGATGCCTTCGTCGCGCATGCGCGGAATGAACTTCGTGGCGATGAAGGCAAAACCCGGACCGCCCCCGTATCCCGCAAGATAGGCCGCGCGCCCCATATCGCCTGAAATCAGAAGCCGTTTGCCGTGTCCGGCCTCGAGCATCGCCTTGATGCACGCGATGCGGCTACTGTCCGGGTAGTATTTCACCTTGCTGACGCCGTCGAACTGGACGTGTGCGCCGCGATCGGCCAGGCCCTTGTGATAATAGGGGTCGGCGTTTCGGTCGCAGTGCCCCACTACGACATTGGCCAGGTCGACGCCCTCGCTCTCAAGGATATCGAGCATTTCGTTGCCCATCGTGCCCGCCTCGGTATGCAGCCAAATCGGCGCGCCCGTCTCGCGATGGGCGCGGCCCACGGCGCGGGTGGTCTTTTCTTCAAGCGGATGGATGAAGTTGTAGCTCCCCCCGGACTTTAGATGACCTGCCTTGTGCGGTCCGCCGTCCATACCATCGATCACGTCGCGGATGAGTTTATCGGCGATCTCATTGACCGGAGTGGTCTCGACCCAGAGCGGGAAATACGCCGCCTTGTTGAAGCCCGAGACGGCCACCACAGGCACGCCGGCCTCGCGAGACATGCGCGCCATCTGCGCTGGGTCGCGCCCGTAATCAAGCGTCGTCGCCTCGACAAGAAGTGTTCCGCCCACGTCCCGAAACGTCTTGAGCTCCTGGAGTGAGCATTCGTAGCTGGAAAGCTCAAGGTCACGATCCTTCTGCACGTCAGGCGGAAAAGTGATCAGATGTTCGTGGCTATAGATCAGGCCAAGCCCGTCGGCGGGAATGTCTCCGTTGACCGTGCGGATGTTGCCCATGCGGCGCTCCTTCCATGTGAATCCAAGCGACGCTATCAAGCTCTCCATTGGATTGCAATTTTTTTCTTAAATTGATTTTGATCTTACAATTTGCTTATTTTTATGATAATCTTTTTTGGAAATTTTTTCCGTATAAGCAGGGAGAACGCAATGGCCTTCGCGCGCACAGTAAATGGCGATATTGACGTAACGGAACTTGGAACAGTGTATTGCCACGACCACATCTACTGCGTTCCGGCGTTGTGGAAGGAGAAAGGTCAAACCGATTTTCTTCTCGACAGCCCAGAGGCGTCCAAGGCTGAACTTGACCTGTTCAAGGGGGCGGGTGGAACGACCATCTACGACGCGACCGCGATCGATTACGGGCGCGACGTTGGTGTAGTCAAACGCATCGCGAACCAGGCCGGCGTAACGGTCATCGCGACGGCAGGTTTCAACAAATCGATCATGTGGTCTGCGACGATTCCCGGCCGCGACATCACGTTCCAGCACTGGATCGACTCCATGTCGCGAAACGATATTCGCGCCCATGTCACACGCGAGGTCGAAGAGGGCATGGATGGCACCGACATTCGCGGCGGCGTAGTCAAGTTCGGCACCGGTTATAACACGATGAATGAAAGCGAGATCAAGATCATGCGCGGCGTGCTCGACGCGCACAAGGAAACCGGCGCACCGATACATTCGCACACCGAACTGGGCACAATGCCGCTTGAACAACTCGATATCGTGCACGACGAGGGTGTGGATCCGCGTCACCTCACAATCGCACATCTGGACCGAAACCCCGATCCGTGGACCCATCGCAAGGTTGCACAGAGCGGAGCCTTCCTGTCGTTCGACGGGATCACGCGGGCAAAATATCATTCCGAGGACGTGCGCACTCGCTGCATTCTCGATCTTGTGCGCTGGGGACATGAGGACCAGATCATGATCGGCGGCGATATTGCACGCCGCACCATGTTCGCGAACTACGGCGAGGGCGGACTTGGCATGGGATTCATTCTTGACAAATGGCGCCCACGCTTCATCGAGGAGGCTGGCGAGGCCGGCTTCGACGGAGATGCGCTTTTGCACAAGTTCTTCGTCGTGAATCCACAATCAGCCTTCGCGTTTCGGAAGGGCTGAACGATGCCTCGGGTTTTGGCCATCGACCTTGGAACTGGGTCGCTGAAGGCGGGTGTCATTGACGAAAACCTTACGGTCCTCTCGCGAAAAAGCGCCCCGGTGGCGACCGCACGACCCAAAGCAGGCGTCGCGGAACAATCGCCCCGAGATTGGATCTCAGCACTGGCGAAGGCCGCCCCGGCAGCAGTCGAAGCCGCAGGAGGCCCGGTAGATGCGATTAGTTTTGCAGGGCATATGAGCGCACCCATCCTCGTGGACGCAGAATGTAGACCGCTCGCGACCGTGCGCACGTTGGCCGACACGCAATGCACTCCATATCTGTCGAACGATCCGTCCATCGCGACGCTTTCAGGCAATTTTGATGGCACCCATTTTGCACGAGCCAAAATCTTGCACGCTGCGTCCGAGGTCGAACTGGAAAAACTTGCCACGGTGTTGTCGCCCAAAGACTTCCTCCGGGTCGAGATGGGCGGCGGCTTCGTCACCGACCCTGGGGACATGGCCAATTTCCTGCTTCTCGACCTCGACACCGGCGCATATTCTGCGGAGCTCGTGAGCGGCGCGGGCCTTATCGACGGCGCTCTGCCGGAGGTGCAGCGCGCCGATGCATTTGACGGGGTGCTGAATGGCGACTGGGCTCGACGCCTTGACCTATTGGCAGGAGTTCCGCTTGTCACAGGGACGGGGGACATGGGCGCGGCCGCGATTGGAGTCGGTCTGGGCGCGTCATGTGACGCTGCGATTACAATCGGAACCGCAGCGACGATACTTGCCTCGCTGTCCGAGAGGCAGCCGAAATTGGTGGGCAAACTTACCCACCACCTGGATGGCGTTGGCGGGAAATTCGCACTCGCATCCCATTTCAACGGCGGTGCGGTTCTTGACTGGCTGCATCGTTTATCCGGAACGGAACGTCCACGCGACGATTGGCTGCGCGAGACGTCCGCGGAAGCGCAGTCGCGCCAGAGCTCGGGTGGCGAACGTGCACTACCGCTCGTGTTGCCGTATCTGCTAGGCTCCGGTTCGCCTGTGTTCGACCGCGACGAGACAGCAAAGGTTTTGGGCCTGAATGCGGGCCACGACATGCCTGATTTGCTCGCTGGGTTCCAAGAAGGCGTTGCCTTCGATCTTGCCAACAGCATCGACGTTTTGAGCGATGCTAGCATGGCTACTGACCGAATTTGTCTCGGAGGGGGCGGGGCGCGACTGGCAGGTTGGCCCAGCACGATCAGCGACACCCTGGACCGGCCCCTGTTGCGCGCAGGGTCAGACGATCCCACACTGGTTGGCGCGGCTGTGCTTGGGTTTCGCGCGTTGGGACAGGAGGTGCGTGGAGCGGAACCCCAATTGGGCTGGTCTCCAGACCCGCGGCGCGTCGCGCACTTGCGAGATCGACGAGCTCAAGCGCAAGCCCTAAGAAAAATTAGCTTGCCGCCGAGGGCTCGTCTATTGGAAGAGAGATGATATCACCTAACCCGATCAGCAGGTTCAGCGAGCAACCGAGATTACGCTACATCTTGCCCAAGAGATCGGGAGTAGCCCAGCTTGCAAAATTCAAAAAGTCAAACGGGTTCAATACCCGTTCAAGCCGCGGGGTCCGGCAACGCAAATTTTTCAATAGCTTAACGAGCGCCT
>NZ_WTUX01000019.1:0-68626 GCF_009882975.1 Maritimibacter harenae | reverse complement strand
CTTGTCCTGCAAGGCTTCACGATACCAGTCGGCGTCATAGCCCCGATCGGCCAACAGCCATTCCGCCCCGGGCAGGCCGCTCAGCAGGGCCGCCGCACCGGTGTAGTCGCTGACCTGGCCGGCTGTTATGAAGAACTTGATCGGGCGGCCGTTCGCGTCCGTGACGGCATGCAACTTGGTGTTCATGCCACCCTTTGTCCGCCCAATCAGCCTGCCACGCCCCCCTTTTTCAACCGCAGGCTCGAAGCCGTGCGGTGCGCCTTGAGATAGGTGGCGTCGATCATCACTGTCTTCCGGTCGGCGGCCTCGGAAGCGAGCCCCTCCATCATCCGGGCGAAAACACCCATGTCGCTCCAGCGCTTCCAACGGTTGTAGAGGGTCTTCGGTGGACCATACGCTGGCGGCGCATCGGACCAACGCAAGCCATTACGATTGATGAAGATTATCCCGCTCAAGACTCGCCGATCATCGACCCTCGGTTTGCCACGACTCTTTGGAAAGAACGGCCGCAGCCGCGCCATCTGCTCATCACTCAGCCAGANAAAGATTGCTCATAATGCCCCCATCAGTTCGGGAGCGTGAATCATGCTGACAGGGCGCCCGCAAGCCGGTTAATGGGTCCTGACCCTAGGCGCCTTCGCACAACGGTCTCGTAGGCCTCCGGACTTTTGTAGCCAAGACCGTCGGAAATTCTCTTCGGGCTCTTTAATGACTTGATCTTGAAGGATTCAATGATACCGGTCCAGTTCCCGTTCGCTACCAGCTCTTGGAAATATCCCAGCTTCCCCTCATAAATCTGAGACGGATTCGCCGTTACGCCCAGATCTTGAGCCTCTACATCAAAGTCTGAGAATGAGGGCACTGCACTAGAAATACGCGCTGCGAAAGCCTTGTATGCCGCGTCCTTGGCGAGCCGCTTCATGTCCTCATCTGAGATGGCTGCGCAAGCAGCGTCACAAAGAACTTCAAGTGACGCTTCTGATCCGGAGAGTTCGCGAATATTGTCGATCACTTCGGGATGGTAGTAGACGGACTCAATGGCGTAAAATGTTATCGGATGTACGCCTTTCGCGATCAATTGCTCTGCATTGGGAAGGTTGTCGCGGTCAACTAAACCGCGCGCCTCCATATGGTGAAGCTGGTCCATGCTCCTAAGACCTGATGTAGAGTTCACCACGTCACGACAGCTTCCAGCGGCCAGCACTGTAAAGTTCGTATAAACGGCGCTGTATATCGGCAAGTCCAGACTCGAGGTTTCCCCTTCGACGAAGATTACCTTCTCGCGCGCGCCGTAGATCGCCTCAGAAACGGCAGGAGCGAGCTGCCAAACGTTTGCGATGAATTCGCTCCTCCATCCGTTAGGCTCCTTACCATAAAGAAGTAGTACACTACCAAGAGGGTCAGCCCGAGGCAGACTTACGTCGTGAGTCGCGACAACCCAAGCGAGATCGGGGCGTAGTTCGCGAAGGTGGCTAAGCAGAGGCGCTGAAATCGCACGATGCAAGTGCCGTTCGGGTTCGTCAACGAGTATTGCATTGCCTTCTTCAGCTAAGATTGCTTGGGTCGCAATGATGAAGGCCGCCCGTTCGCCGTCGGACATTTCGTTGAAGTCATAAGTGCCGTCTACTCCACTTTTGTTGACCTTGAGCACGGAATCCTGATCCCACTTGAAGGAAATTGGGAGTGAAGCGGCGCGAAATGCTTCATTTATCAATTTTAGCGGCATCTCCTCGAGCAGCTTTTTCTTCATTTCTTCATTGCCCGCTTGATCCTGCCGGACGTACTCGGCGTTGGAAAAATCTTCGCGTGCCTTAAGCCGAAATAACATGGCCTTTAGCCACCGTTGGCTATTGTGGTGACCACTGGACGTCCTTGAATTCGCACTGCTGATCGTGTTCCGTTCGTTTCTTGTTTCAACCACCGCCTGTTCAGCTGTTATAGAAACTGCGCTTTCTGGAAAAATGACTTCCCGGTTGCCCGGTATCAGCTTAGTGTTCTCTCTTCGTCTGGCCCACTGAAACAATAAAGTCGATTTTCCAGAACCGTTTGGTCCGAGAATATAGAGGGCCTTTCCCGCCTCTAAGCTTAACGTGTGGATCTCACCTTCAGCGTTTGGGAATGTAAGCTCTACCAAGAATCTGTCTCCGTGATCCGTTTGCTTCGGATCACGCTAGTATCTTTATGGTATCCCGTCACGCTTGCGAGTTCCTCTTCTCTCCGCCCGAGGTCATGACCGATAAGCTGCCGTTCCGAAAATGCATTGGTCCCGCAGTCCATCGCTCCATACCAAGCCGTTATGCTGCAATGAACATGAAGGACGGCTACAGGGCTGAAACNAAAGATTGCTCATAATGCCCCCATCAGTTCGGGAGCGTGAATCATGCTGACAGGGCGCCCGCAAGCCGGTTAATGGGTCCTGACCCTAGGCTCTTGGTTCGCATCAGCTCTCTGCATTTTTCTGCTACGTCGGCAGGTAAGCCAGTCCTTCTAAGAATCTCCAAGTCGCGCCCACGCGGCAAACATAGAACGCCGCCTGAGTGGCCCATGCGAGATCCCGCCTAATGGCCTGGGACTTCAAAAGACACGCACGACCCTCCCAGTCAGTAATCATTTCTGTGATGCCGTTGGTCACGCCATCATTACTATTGCATATTTCCGCGAATCGCGCAAAAACAATACAACAAACACGAAATCACGGATTTGCCATGAAGAAGATTATTCGCGACTACAAAGCCCTCTGCCGAACCGAAGGCTTCGAACTACTCGGTGTCGAGACCGACCGCAGGCACTGCCGTCTCAACTTCGCGGCCGGCTTCGTGGTGGCGCCCAGCACGCCCTCGGACCAACGCAATCTTAAACACGTTCGCAGTGCCATTCGCCGCCTACACGCTTGATCGAAAGGAACCAGGATGACCGATTTGAATACCCCTGAAGAACGCCGCGCGGCTTGCATTGAGATGCAGTTCGAATTCAACGGGGATCCTCACTTCTGGGACTATGCCCAGTGGATCGCTGAACTGCTGCAAAACGCCCTCGAGAACGTCGAAGGTCTGGTCGGCACGGAAAATGCGGCAGCGCCGCTTCGCCAGCTCGTGGAACCCGTGGCGGAAGTCGAAGGAAGCGAACGCGCGACGTGGCGGGAAGTAATGGAAGACGTATTTTCGGCAGGAACTGTCTGGCCGATTGGTGAGCGTTTCCAGCATGCCCTGCTCTATGGCCTGTTCGGTGTGACCCCGGAGTTCGTCGAGCCTGCATCTCGTGCAAAGTGGATCGACGAACTCGTCGCCGAAGTAGCGGCATTCGGCGCGCGCAACGATGTGCAGGCTCTCGATGTAGCAGATAACCCGATCGTGCGGATCGCCAACCTCGCTGCATCGCGCCATGCCTTGGATCACGTAAGGGGCGAAGTCGATACGGCGTCGATGTCAATTCTTGGCGGAGTATCGGAAGGACGGGTTCGCAACCTCATGAGCGGTTCGGACGCTGCGCTCGAACGCGGCCCCAATGGCGGCGTTATGGCGGTGAGCGCACTGGCGTGGCTCATGAAGCGGAAGGACTTTTTTCGTTCGATCTGGTTCGAGGAGGACAAGGAAGAGGAACTTGCCGACGGAAAGCCCATCAACCCGAGCTGCACGATCTTCGTGCCGGTAGCCCGGGACGGTTCGATGTTCAATCCGGACCTCAAGCGCGGCGGAAGCTACCAGATCGGAGCGAAGGGGCACGAATTGCATTTCGACAGCTTCATGGAAGCGTTGGACGCTCTCAACGCGATGCCGGTGCCTCGCTGGCGCCGTCCCAATGACCAGGGCCACTGGGGGATCGTGAGCGGTGTCGCATGGCAGCGCGTCGCCCGCCCGTGAGAAATGAAAGAAGTAACAATGAACGAGTATTCCATGTCCCACATGTCAAACCCCGAAGAGATCCTCGAAAGCTTGCTCACGTCGCCTCCGGGGCGCACCAAGGAGGCGCCCCGCGATGCTCGCGGCATCTACGGACTTGTCGATCACCGCGGTGACCTTCGCTACATCGGGTCGACCAGCTCGGCCTCAGAGACCCTGCACAAGCGGATTCATTTGCGTCACCGCACCGGGTCGGAAACCATGAGCCATTATTTCTCCCACATGTATAACACCGGGCGGATGTGGCGCTTGCGGAAGGATGCGGCGACGAAAGCCGACGGAGATATCGCGAAGGCGCTTCGGGATGCCTTTATCGCGGAATACTGCCGCGCCGTCTGGGTCCCGCTTCCGGATGAGTTTGACATCCCGGGTCTGGAGCGTGCGGTGCTCGAAATCGCACCCAAGGAGCACATCGCTTGGAACCGCCGCCGGATGGAAGTCTACGAAGAGCCGCGCAACCTCGTAGATGCCATGATCACGTCTCTCGGCTTGTCCGACACCGAGATCGAAGCGATCACACGCCAGGAAGCCCGGTTTTTTGCCCATCGCGAGGTTCAGAGCGGACCCGCCCTCCCAGCCTTTCCGAACGGCCCCTTCGAGTTCTTCGCGCTGGATGTCGAGACCGCCAACAATGATCGCGCCAGCATTTGCCAGATCGGAATCGCGGGCGTCCGTCCAGACAATTCGATCGAAACCTGGGTCACCTACGTAGACCCGAAGACCGACGCTTGGTCCTGCACTTGGGTGCATGGAATCGACCGCACGACGGTCCGCGGTGCGCCAGTATTTTCGGAAGTGCTACCCCTCCTCGATGAGGTGCTGGAGGGGCGCGTGATTTATCAGCACTCCGGTTTCGATCGCAGTGCAATGACCGCCGCCAGCAAAGCCGCCGGGCTTGAAATGCCCGCTTGGGAATGGCGCGACAGCGTTAAGGTGGCACGAAAGGCTTGGCCGGAACTCAAGGGCAACGGCGGACACGGTCTCGCGTCTCTGAAGGACTACCTCGGGTTGGATTTCAAGCACCATGACGCCGCTGAAGACGCTCGCGCGTCCGCCGAGATCGTTCTCATCGCCGCCGGCAGCGTTGACCGACCGAAGCGTCTGGCTCCTGCCCGGGAAGTTTTCGATGTCATTGATCTTGAGGATGAGCCGGTAGATGGGCCCCCGCCGCTTGGCAATGGCCCGCGGCTGATCGGTGAAACGGAGCTCACAGCCGGAAACCTCGCGAACAACCACATCTACCTGCGTGCCTTCCTTGGCGCATTTCCCGCAGATGCGATCGGAGGCAGCAACAAGTCGAGCCTGGCCCCGCGCATGGTCACTATCGACTGGGGCGCAGCGTCACCGGAAACGACCGATATCGACGGCTCGAAGAAGTTTTTCCGCAACCGCGCCTGGGTGCGTGACTTCTTCGAAAGGACCAACGCACGCAGCGGCGACATCGTCGCAATTCACGAGCTGGCTCCGTATCGTTACGCGGTTTCTTTGAAGCGAAACGGTTGAAACTCGGCGATGCGCTTTGCGGTAGTGTGACCTGCTGACCTGCCACGTGACTTTCATCCAGCCGTGACCGGAAGATACTCTCAGGGGTCAACAGATGCCTCATGAACTCCGCTCATTCGACGGGATCGGGCTAAGTTCAAGCCTCCTAACGCAACCACCCATCAGTTGCCCTGCAAGCCCTCGATCAAGAGTGCCCAATAGAATTCAGCGGCGCCCTCTTGGGTGAGATGCGGGCTGGGCTGCTGCGGGCCTATTGCCATGCCCATCGGCTTGAAGAACAACTTTTGATCATCGCTCCCGACCGAGAGGCTTTCGTTGTGCGTATTCGCCTCCCCAGTGTCATTTTCAAGCCATGTGATGCCCTGACCGAACATCCCCCCTACCCTGATCGTGCCACCTGCGGCCTTTGCGCCGTTTATGTAGATAGTGGCGGTGAAGCAATCGCTGTCGACGCGCCGGTAGCGGGTCGTAATGCCTTCGTTTCGCGTTTCGAGCTCTTCTAACGACCCCTGGAAGAACTTCGCCATGTATTCGAAGCCATCGAAAAGAAAGCTCTCGCGGTCAGCTTCGGTGAATTCCTTTTTAAGCCGCAAATTGGACGATCTCGGAAAAATCGGAGCCTCAGGCTCATCCATGGCTTCGGTAGCAATTTCGGCTTCAATGTTGCCATGAGACACCTCCGGAAAAGGAGCAGCTCCCAGAGCATCGATAGCTTGGCGAATGGACGTCGTTACATCGTGGAACGCCTCGTCTCGATCCGGCCAGCGTGTAATCGGTTTCGCGTCAGTTGGGGTCACAAGGAACTCGGACAATTCCGTGTGTTTCCAGTCGCACGGTCGTAAGATGACAGAAATCAACCGAGCCGAACCTTCGCGATGGCGTTCGATCGCGCGGCTTTTTTCGATCTGGTAACAATAGTCCGATGCGATGAAGTCCGGACTAACAAGCAGTAGGATAATGTCAGCTTGATCCAGCTTTTCCGAAATAGTCCAGTCCAGACGGTCGCCGACCACGAGTCTCCGGTCATGCCACACGTCGACCATACCTTGTCGTTTGAGCATGGCGAGGTGAACTTCGAGTTCATCGCGAAGGCCCTCGTCGGCATGGCTGTAGGAGATGAAAACATGTGCACCCATGCCTTGGGTCCTTTCTTAAATCACTGGAGCAGGGGGCCGCGCAGCAGCAGGGCCCCATAGCCCGCGAGAGTAGCACCGCCGACACAATCCGCTGGCTGCAACACGATGGCAGTCCAGTCTACGTGAATAAAAGTGTATTATCGACCGCTCGTTCAATAGCTTGCGGGGATTCCCGCAGAGGTCGCGGAGTTTCATCAAGGACCCTGAATAACTGGGGCCAAGTGGCAAGACCTCATGCAGCATTCCGTGCCATCGCTTCCGCCTGCTTGATCACCAATTTGACGGCCTCCGCTTGGAGGTCTGGCGGATAGCCGTGCCTCCGAAGAATCCGCTTCACGGCCACGCGCATTTTTGCGCGGACATCATCCCGCTCCCACCAATCTACGCCTGAGCTGTCGCGGACCGAATTCACCAGTTCAGTCGCGATGATCCGTAGTTCCTCGTTACCGAGAACCTCTACGGCGCTTTCATTTTGAGCGAGCGCATCATAGAAGCTTCGTTCCTCGCTCGTGAGATTGTCCGGCGGTTCGGCCTGGAGATCCTTGGCGAGCGCGATCAGCTCCTGGATGACCTGCAATGCGTCAACGCTCCGGTTATGATACCGGGAGATCGCACTTGTCAGCCGCTCAGAGAATTTCTCGTTCTGAACCACGTTCCCCCGGGTCCGAGCCGAGATCTCCCCATTCAGAAGCTTCTTCAATGCTTCGACCGCGAGGTTCTTGTGTTCCATGTTCTGGATTTCCAGCAGGAACTCTTCTGACAACACGCTTATGTCCGGCCGATCGAAGCCACATGCTTCCAGGATGTCGATGACCTCCGTCGATGCGACCGCTCGATTGAGGAGCTGCTCGATTGCGAAGTCCGGGTTGCCGAAGCCTTTTCGACCGCCGTTCACGTCCATTTTCTGGAGAGCGGATCTGACAGCCAGGAAAAAGGCTACCTCTTCGGCGTGCTGCGACGCTTCCGAGGACCCGGCTGCCAGCTTGAACGCTTTCGCCAGGTTCGCGACAGCATCCATGAAACGCTTTCCGAAATCTTTGCTGTTGTCGCCGGCTTCCTCGCGTGCCCGTTCCAGGACATGGTTCGCTGCCTTCGGCAAGATCTCGATACGGTCGGAGCTACTGCCACCCAGAGCCCGCGAATAATCGAAGCCATGAAATACCCCGCGCGCCACTTCCAGCGCTGTGAGAAAGGCTGCGACAGCCTCGCGTTCGTCGACACCAGTTTGTTCCTGGTCGCCTTGGGAGTAATGGGCCAGCGCATTCTTCAGCTCTGCGGCGAGACCGATGTAGTCAACGACCAGACCAGCTGGCTTGCCCGAAAACACCCGGTTGACCCGCGCGATGGCCTGCATGAGCCCATGGCCCCGCATCGGTTTGTCTACGTAGAGCGTGTGCATGCATGGCGCATCGAAACCGGTAAGCCACATGTCTCGGACGATGACGAGCTTGAGCGGGTCGGTCACGTCCTTGTATCGGCGCCGAAGCGCTTCCAACCCACCCTTGTTCCGGATGTGAGTCTGGAAGTTGGCAGGATCGGTCGCACTACCAGTCATGACGACTTTCACCGCGCCCACCTCATCGGTGTCTGCGTGCCACTCAGGTCGTGCCGCGACGATCCTTTCGTAGACCTCGACGCAAATGCGCCGACTCATGCAGACGATCATCGCCTTCCCATCTATTGCTTCCAGCCGGGCATCGAAATGCTCAAGGATGTCCGCGACGACAGCGTCAAGGCGCGTCGGCGCGCCTACGAGTTTCTCAATCCCCGACCACCGACGAGCCGCGGCATTCGCTTCTTCTTCGGCCAAGCCTTCGGTCGCCTCGTCGAACTCTTCGTCGAGAACCTGTTGCACCTTGCTATCGAGTTCGATCCGGGCGACACGGCCTTCATAAAAGATCGGCACCGTCGCCCCATCTTCGACAGCTTGAGCGATATCGTAGACGTCAATGTAGTCGCCAAACACGGACCGCGTATTCGCACCGATCAGTTCAACCGGCGTCCCGGTGAAGGCGACATAGACCGCATTGGGAAGGGCCGTTCGTAGATGGTGGGCGAGGCCGTGGCGCACCTCACCTGACTTCTCGTCGATTTTCGCATCGAAGCCATACTGCGTTCGGTGCGCTTCATCGACCATGACGATCACATTCGAACGATTGGTCAGTTCGGGGAAATCGTGACCACGTTCAGGTCGGAACTTCTGGATCGTCGAGAAGACGATACCACCCACCTCCCGGTTGAGAAGACGCTTGAGGTCCTCGATGCTGTCGGCCTGAACGGGGTCTTCGCCCAAGAGATCGCGGCAGCGTCCGAACGTCGTGAACAACTGGTTGTCCAAGTCATTCCTATCGGTGAGCACCACGATCGTGGGGTTCTCCAACGCTGGGAGATGCATCACACGCCCGGCAAGGAAGGTCATCAGGAGAGATTTCCCTGACCCCTGCGTGTGCCAGATCACGCCACCTTTGCCGTCATCGCCGCGCGCGGCAACAATCGAGTCGACGGCTTTCCGGACCGCATGGAATTGGTGATAGCCCGCCGCTTTTTTGACCGCTCCCGTCCCTTCATCTTCGAACACGACGAACCAACGGAGCATATCCAACAGGGTTCGTCGGTTGAGTAGCCCGTCGGTCAACGTGCCGAGCGCGATCGCCTCATTCTCCCGCACGATCTTTTCACCGTCGATCGTCCGCCATTGCATGAATCGGTCCCAATTTGCCGAGAGCGTGCCATACCGCGCGTTGATGCCATCGGAGACGACGGAAAAGACGGTGCTTCGAAATAAGTTCGGGATATCGGCTTTATAGTTCTCGATCTGGGTGAACGCAGCATCGATGTCCGCGCCCTCTGTGCCCTTCAATTCGACGACCACCAACGGGAGACCGTTGAGGTAAAGCACCACGTCAGGAATGCGGGCGACGCGCCCGACCATGTCGACCTGGTTGATCGCTTCCCAGACGTTATTCTCGTCGGTCCAATCAATCAGGCGGGCGCGCCCGCTCCGCTCTTCGCCGTTGTGGAAGTATTCGATCGGGACACCCCGGATCATGAGGTCATGCATCCGGCGGTTTTCTGCGACGAGATCTCCGCCCAATGCGTCGTCGTTGACCTTTGAGACGACCTCGGCGACCGCTCCTTCTGACAACTCCGGGTTCAACCTGGCAACCGCCTCGCGGAAGGTCTTTTTCAGGATCGAATCATGGAAGCTGCGACGTTCCGGGTCGCGTGCCTCGGGCGATATGTCGGCGCCCGACCTGACCCGGAAGCCCAACTCGGCGAGCTTTTCCAGCATCCAGTTTTCGAGATCGGCTTCGGAACTCCAGGCCATCACGCTCCTCCACCGGGTTTCATTCCCCCGGCCAGAGCACGAACGGGCTCTGAGAACGCATTATCCATCTTGCGATAGTGGTCGATGAGCCATGTGATCATCTCGTCCCAGTTCTCCTTTGAGTATCCTTGGACGGACGTCTTGCAGACGACCATGCTCACCTTCTTGTCGTCGATCCTGCGCCACTCAAGCTCTTCGCCCACCATGGACTCGAAGGCTTCTTTGTCCCGGGCCAACTGGTCGAAGAGCCATTTGTTTTCGGCCGGGTCAGATCGGTTCAGTTGGAATTCGACTCGCACCTCATAGCGAAGGAAGATCAATGTGAGTGTGACACCAGACACTCCCACGCTGGAGTTGAGCCAATGGTCGCGCGATGGTGTGATGTTTTGCCATCGCTCCAGCCCGGCACCACGAAGCGCCTCCAGCGCCTTCTCCCAGAACTCGAGCCGCATCTGGTGGGTCCACCTCTGTGCCCCTTTGGCCGACTTCTCCTCGCTGTCCTTCTCGGCCATGCGGATCATGTAATCGGCTGCCTCGGGTGTGGGGATCACTTGCTGGAGGTCAACGAAGATCTCTGCGCCGAACTGGTAGGGCACGACCTTGACGCAGCGCGCATCTATCTGGTGCTCGCGCAGCCAGAGCACCGTGGCCGTGACCTCCCGCCGGAAATTCGCCGCGATGAACACGACGCGCTGGTTTGTGCCATCGTTCAGCACGACCTCGTCCAGTGTGTCTTCTCCCAGGAACTCGCAGATGAGCCCGGCCGCGTCGCCGCCGCCCTGGCTGTCGAGATACTTCTGGAAGATGCCCACGATCTCAGCCTTCTTCAGGCTGGAGCAGTAGGCGGCATATTTGAGGGCCTGCCAGACGACATCCCGGCCGGAATCGTCCAACTTGTTCTCGATGATGACAAGCTGCCCGGCCCGATCCAACGCCAGCAGATCGAGGCGCTCCCGGGTGCCGTCGAACCCGTCGAACTCCTTCTGGATGATCAGAAGGCCATCCTCGCCCTCGCTCATCGCCTCACAAAGCGCGTCCGGCATGGTGGCCAGCCATTCCTGGAGGTGCTCCCGTTCCCGGAACCCGACCTCGGAGAAACAGGTGCGCTCGAGCTTGCGCAAGCGGTTGGCGGAACGGTCGATCTGGAACATGAAACCTCTTACTCGTTGGACAATTCAAAGTATGCGACGCCCCTGAGGCCTTTTCTGGCGAGGTAGCCTTCAATCGCCGGCTCATCATCGGAGGGAGACGCCTCCTCTGGATGCAAAAGAATGGGTAGCCATTCGGGCGTTGGTGTCGAGGGAACGAACTCCTGCCGACTACCCAGCGCGCCGAACGCGTTCTGGACACCACAGCCCGGCTCCAGACGGAAGAAACGATCCCAAGGCATCATGTGCGGGAAAAGCGCCGAAAGTCGATTGTCAGCGAGATCACGGACCGCGGTTGCGGACGCCACCGAGCATCCCCAGTCCTTGCGGGCGCCTGGAAATGGGCTGTGGGTCGAAGAGAATAGGTAGCGGTTCGCCACCCATGGGTGATTAAAAAAAACATAAACCGGATTGCAGCCATCTGCCCTTGCCGCCTTGATCAGATCTTCCGCCTGCTCTCCGTCATTTTTCAGTCCTTTGTAGATTCCTCTCGAAAGGGCCTTTCTCAAAGGGGTGAGTTCATAGGACAGCACCTTGGCCTGGATCCTAAAGCCGACCTGGCAATACGGCGTATTGAAATACCATTCCCAGTCCGCTCCGTTACCCACTATTCCGTGCCGCGCGCTTCCGCCTTCCTTTGTCTTGTTGAACATTTTGATTTTGAGTGGCGATCCAACGGTCTCCCGGGCCATCCGCAATAAGAGGTTTTCGGTGATGGTCTCCTCCTGAAGCTTCAAACCGTAGTGGAAGGCATCGTCCTGCTCAGCCCAAACCCACCCGGCAAGATCCCGGAGGTATCTCTGGATCAATCGCCGGCGCAGAGACATCAGACAGCTTCCTCCACCTGTTTCTCGGCCCCGCGTATGCGGAGCTTGCCGGACATCAGGCGGGGTAGAAGGGTGTCGCGGAGGGCGGCGAGCGTTTGGATCTCTCGTTGAGCGCCAAGAATTCGCTCCAGCATTGCACCGGCTTGCGCGGCGAACGCTTCGACAACGGGATCTGGCGCATATACAACTTCGAGCCCATCGAAGGTCTTTCGTGTGATTGTGGAAAAGACCGATCCATGAGACATTGATTGCAGGATGTTCACCGCGCGAACAGCGGAGAAGTAAACAAATTCATCCGTGTGCTTCCGGGTTCCCTCCATGCCATAGCAAGACTGGTTGAAAACCATGTCGCCAGCCGCCATCGCGAGCTTACCGACGGTGCCCCTTGCGCTGATAATGGTTGTGCCTCTGGAGATCATTTTCGCTGAGCAACCATCAAAGCCAGCATCAGTGATCTTCTTTTCCGTATCAAGAACGAAGACTGCTCCGGCTTCGGGCGCATCGACGACTGAATACCAAGGAATTTCGCCTCCCCAGTATTCCGGCACACTTGTCTTGGGTGTGCCACCGCTGATGATTGTCACCTGATCGGAGAATGGCCGGCGCTCCCACCCTTTCGGCAGGCCGTCGGGGCCGAAGCTGTCAGGGAAGAGGGCGGCGGTGGTGGCGTCCATGTGGGCAGGGGGCTGGCCGAGGGTGCGGGCTTGGACGGGATCGAAATCCACGAACCAGGACCGATAGAGCGCCCGCGCCATCTTCTCCAGCGTCGCGCTCATCCGGCGGTTCAACTCGATCTTGTCGTCGAGGGCGCCGAGGATCGAGAGAACCTTGTCCTGCTCCGTGATATCAGGGAGGACAATTGGCATCTTCTTGGCGGCGCCGACATTGAAGTGCTGTTGAACAGCGCCGACGAGATGCGAGGCGACATGCTCCGAGGCGATCGCGTTGACCCAGTAGGCCAGGAAACGAGGTCGGATCTCTGGCCCGCATCGGACGATAACCAAGTCAGAACAATTGGCGACCGGTAGGTCATCGGGAATTACGGCACAGGTGCCGGGTTTCCCTGTGCGCACAATCACAACGTCACCGGGTTTCAGAGCTGACTTCTTGAGACGCCCATGAAACTCGGGCGAAATGTGCCGGATTTCTTCCCGGGAGATCCGGTGAGGCCGAATATTCAAGGATCGCAGGAATGGGATGCCATCCTCAAGGTATTCGTCGGCCATGGGGCCAACATGGCCGACGGTTACCTCTCGTGCGACAGCTTCGAGCAGGACTTCGCGGGTCATTGCAGCTTCTCGAGCTGGGTCGAAATCTTTTGTTCCAGCCGCCGCCCCTCGGCGAACTGCGCCCGGAGCTCCGCTGTGAGCCGGTCGAACTTCTCTCCGAAGGGCTCGTCGTCGTCCTCGGTCGCGCCAGCCCCGACATACCGGCCCGGGGTCAGGACGTAGTTATGCTTCGCGATCTCCTCCATGGAAGCTGCCTTGCAGAAGCCCGGCTCGTCGGCATAGGCGCCTGCGTCTGGCTCTCCACGCCAGGCGTGGTAGGCGGCGGCGATGCGCGCGATCTCCTCGCGTGATAACTCCTTTTGCTTGCGGGAACCCGGCACCAGCGCGCCCATCTTGCGAGCGTCGATGAACAGCATCTCGCCGCGACGGTCGCGCAGCTTGGCGTCCTTGGCCACGCCATTCGACTTGTCCTTCGCCAGGATCCAGATGCAGGCCGGGATCTGGGTGCCGTAGAAGAGCTGCCCCGGCAGGGCGATCATGGCGTCGACCGCCTCGGCCTCGACCATGGCGCGACGGATGTCGCCCTCGCCCGAGGACATGGACGACATGGAGCCGTTGGCCATGACCACGCCAGCGATGCCGGTGCTGCCCAGCTTGTCGTAGATGTGCTGCATCCAGGCGAAGTTGGCATTCCCGGCCGGGGGCGTGCCGAACTTCCAACGCCGGTCTTCGGCCAGGATGTCCCCGGACCAATCCGAGATGTTGAAGGGCGGATTGGCCATCACGTAGTCGAACTTCTCATCCGGGAAGGCATCGCGTAGGAGTGTGCCTTCCGGATTCCACTCGAGCCGCGCCATTATGCCCCGGATGGCAAGGTTCATCCTGGCGAGGCCGTAGGTGGTGTGGTTGCGCTCCTGCCCGTAGATGGCGAGGTCCTCGCGCCGGTATTTGTGCGCGTCCAGGAATTTCTCGGAATGCACCATGAAGGAACCGGAGCCGTGGCAGGGCTCATACAGACGGCCTTTCACGGGCTCAATCATGTCCACGATCACCTCGACCACGGACTTCGGTGTGTGGAAATCACCACCCCGCTTCCCCTCGTTCGAGGCGAACTCTGAGATGAAATATTCGTAGATGCGCCCAATCAGGTCGAAGTCCTTGGGCGTGCCTTCGAGCTTGATGTTCGAGAAGAGGTCGATGAGCCCGGAAACGACGCCGGGATCGACGCCAGCACGCCCGAACACCTTGGGCAGGGCACCCTTGAGCGAGTCGTTCTCGGACTCAATGGCACGCATGGCATCGTCGACCATGACGCCGATCTTCGGGTCCTTCGAGTTGGCTGACAGGTGCTTCCAGCGCGCAGCGTCCGGCACCCAGAAGATGCCCTCGCTCAGATACTCGTCGTAATCCTCGGCGGCTTCTTCGCCATACTTGTCGAGAAGCTCGTCGTGGTGGCGCTGAAACGCGGTCGAGACGTAGCGCAGGAAGATCAGGCCAAGGGCGACGTGCTTGTATTCGCCCGGGTCCATGGACCCGCGCATCTTGTCAGCCGCTGCGAAGAGCGTGTTCTCGATCGTCATCCCATCCTCCCGGTCGCCGAAATGCGGCGTTATCGTTGTTTTCGGGGGCGAGTATCGGCTGAAAAGACGCCGTCTTTCAACGACCCATCCGGATAAAACCGATCCCTTTTCCGGGCGTTTTTGCGCGCAGGGCACTCGGACCTATGTGCTTCGAGCCGGCCCCAAAAACGCCCGGTATTACCCGGTAATCCCGTTACCGCCATTACCACCACCGACCCAAGGAATTCCACATGACGAAGCACGATACCCAAATCACCCCGGCGAAGGAGTCCGACGCCGATTTCGAAGCCCGGGTCGAGTCCGCGATCCTGACGCTGCGCGCTGAGAACGACGGCAAGATGCCGACGAATGCACAGCTCAATGAGCTCGTTCGGACATCATTCCGCAAGCTCTGTCCCGTGCGGCGGAGGGTCGCCGAGCGCCTTCTGGCGGTCGATACCCGCCTCGCCCAGATGCCCGAGATTCCCGAGGAACTGCGCCTCGCGAATGAAGAAGCGCTGAAAGCCATGTGGGCGAAAACCCGCGAGCTTCAGAATGACGAGATCGTGGATTTGAAGCGCCTGATGCAAGCGCGACAGGAAGAGCATCGGACGACGACCCAGGACCTCGAGGCGATCATCGCGGGTCTCGAAGACAGCCTCGAGGAGGCCAGGGCAAAGGCGTCCGACGATGCGAAGACCATCGAGGCGCTTCGTGCCGAGCTCGAGGACGTGACCGGGCGCCTGAACGACGCTGACGCGCGCCTCGCGGAGCGCGAAAACCTCATGCACATGCTGAAGGATTTCATGGGCGACGGTGACGGCGACCAGGAAAAGCCGGCCCGCAAGCGGCAGTCGAACAAAGCCAACGACGATCCGGAACTGCCGCTCAAATGATCTCTCAGCGCACGCGCTGCCGGGACCGCGTCTTGACGCGCTCTTTGATCGGCTCGGGGTCGCCATCCGTGTGCTGGTGAGCCAGGGCCGGGTCTGTCGCCTTGTCGGGATCATGCCGCCCGGTCTCGAGGTCGAACCCGCGCATACCGGCGACAAGCCCGATGGCCTGCGCTCCGCGCCGGTATTCGAGTGCGAGGTCGGGATCGTCCTCAGTGAGTCTTGCCGCGTCGAAGGAGGCGCCGTGCCGCCGCTTGAGCTCCCGGTTGGACATGTTGGCCAACGTCTTTCTCAGGGCTTGATCCGTCATATTGAGCGGCACGCGGAACGCGTCAGGGAAGTCGTCGCCCGTATACTGGTCCGGCCGCAAGCCTTTCGTGATCCGTTCGAGCACGTTCGAGTGCTGTCCGCGAACCCGACGATCCTCGGCCGCCAGCTCCGCGGCCACCCGGCGGTTCTCGGCTTCTTGCATCTCGACGGCTGACATGCGCTCGAACAATTTCCGAGCGAACCCGACGAGCCGTTCGTAGGCCGGTCGGATCGTCTCACGCAGAGCCTTCCGAGCCCGCTCTTCTTTCGGCGCCTTCGGGCCATATGTGAGCCCATCACGGCGTGACTTGGACGCGGGCTTGTAGGCGATCTCCTCTTGCTCGAGGGCCTCCAGGCCGCGGGTCATGCCCAACATCAGCGCGTTCGCCTCTCGCTCTTTCCGCTGGGCCTCGGCGACCTTGTCCTCGGCTTTTCGATCCTTCGCCTTGGCGGCCGCTTCCAACTCCTCCGCCTCGAACAAGAGCTTCGCGCTCTCATCCGTCGCGTCAGCGACAAGCATCGCCGCGAGATCGCGGCCCCGCGATGGCCGCGTGTTCCTGCGCTTCGAAACCGCCTCGCCGCGCGCGATCTGTTCGCGCTCTCCGGCGACGCGGTTTTCACCCCGGCGCAGGTCAATGTCGAACGCCTCCGCAAAGTTCGCGACACGATCCTGAAACAGCTCGTAGCTCCGCTTCCGCCAGAGGTTTTCGTTCTCGGCCTCGTCTTTGCCTTCGATCGTCTCGATCTGGCCGAAAAGGCGATGTTGATGGTGGCTCAGCATCGGGTTGCCGGTTCGCCGCTCTTCGTGCTCCGGGGCGACGACGAAATGGACATGAGGGGTCTTCTCGTCGAGATCCGCCCGCGCGTAGAGCACTTCGCTGCCGAACTCGGTCTCGAGATATGCTTTCGCGAACGACAGGAACTCCTCGGTCTTTGCCGGGTCGACGCCCCCGCCCGCGTTCTGGAAGAACTCGTGGGAGGCCGAGAGAACGCCTTGCGTCCATGGTTTGACGTTCTTCGCGTCCCACGGCAGGCCGACGAGTTCCGCGAGCGCGTGCTTGTCGCCACCGGCGGCGTCGAGAGCCGCTTCGAGATCCTTCCGCTTTTTCGTATGCCGAGATTTTCTGAGCGACTCGATGCGTCGCCTGACGATCTTTTTCTGAAGCTCGACGATCCTTTCGTCGCACAGCGCGCGCAGATCTGGGTGACCGATGAGAAACCGGTTCTCATCGGTGCGCTCGCGGTCAACGTTGGGCACTTTGCCCTTCCGCTTGCCATGCGCCGCGATGCCACCGATTCCGTAATCGGAAGTCCGCTCGAAGCGCAGCACGATATAGCGAGAGCCGTCCATAGCGTGGACGTAGTCCCCGCTGATCCACCCCAGAAAAGGCTGAGCCAACCCGGGCGGAAGGAGCCGCCCAAACTCCCGAATCCAGGGATGCGGGAGGGTGTTCACTCACTATAGAGCCGCCCGCACCGGCGTTGCCTCCTTGCGGGCGGCTCTTCGTTCGCCCGGGGCGCTGCCCCGGGACCCCGCGCCTTCCGCGGGATCAGGAGGGCGCTCCGCCGCTCCTGAACCTCCCCGGCCAAGGGGGCGCTCGCCGCCCCCTCCTGGACTACCCCCGGCGTCTCTCGGGGCGGTCGTTCCGCACTCCTCCCCGCCGACAGCTCCCCCACCTGCTCGCGATCCTCGCGGCGAGGAAAGGGACGCCCTCTCCTCGACCTCTCCCAAAAAAGAAAACCGCGGGGTCTTCACGCCGGGGCCGGGTCCTCTGAGCGAGACCCGGCCCGGCCCGAAGACCGGGAACGCGGCAAGAAGCTTGACCCGGGCATCGACCCGGACCCCAGACCCAAGGACATGTGCCATGAACATGATGATGAACGTTCCGACATCTGCGACGCCGCTCCACGCGTTCTGCGCGAACCAGGCGGATGCACTTCGAAACGCAGCGACCCTCCTGGCCGGGCCACGCGGCGATCGACTCGTTGAGGATATCGCCGAGGCTCTCGCGCGATCGGGAACGCTCAGCCGGCGCACGCTCCGAAATCTCCTCGCACTCCATCGTTTGCTTACGCTGCAAGGCACGGAGGATCCCACATCGGATCAGGCCGCTCGCTTCGCGATGGTCGAGCCCGATGACCCGGTCGTGGCGGAAATCTGTCTCGTCAGCGACGGCCTTCTCGACGCGTTGCGCGCCTACGCCGACCTCGAACCGGATTTCGAGCTCGACGTCGCCGCATGACATTCCCCGCCGCCGCTCGGCGGCGGTCTTGACGAGCCGGGTCGAACAATTCGCGGCAAACGCCGCAGCCCGTGCTCATGAGGTCACTCATGAACCAGTTTTCTCCCGTGCGCACGCAGACCGAAAATCCGCTTTCGGCCTTCCTGGATCAGCATGGCGCGGGCCTCGCGCGCCTGCTCGAGCACATTTACGGCCCGCTCGGTGCGGCCGCGTTCCGAGAGCTGTCGCGCTTTGGATCAGCACCACCGCAGGCGCGCGACGCTTCGCTGGTCACTGCCCTGGAGGAGGCGACCGGGTTGCTCCTCGATTTCGTCGGGATGCCGCTCAGGGCGCCGGACAACATTCGCCCGCAGGAATTCGACCAGGCGCTGCGGTGGTATGCGGCGCGGCTCCGGGATCTTCGGCTCCGGGGCTGAGGTCCGTCCAAGGTAGTTCCCGCGCTGGGGCTGTGCGAGCGGGAAGACTGGGCGCCCCCGCCTCTACAGAGGTGGGGGCTAAAAAATTCACATGAAATCAGTGCCTTGAAAAATTTGTGTTGTATTTCCGCACCAGCGTTTCTTTCGCGACGCGGATCGCAACACGTTCCCGGAGAACAGCAACACGAACCCCGGACGCACATGTCGAAGAATTTCGCTTTCGCACCTCGGATGATGCAGGAAACCGCTGCGGCGTATTACATCGGGGTTTCCCCGAGCAAACTGCGCACGCTCGGGATTCCGCGGAAGATTTCCGGCGGAAACTTTCTCTTCGACATTCGCGATCTGGACGCCTGGGCGGATGCGCTCGATTATGAAGGAGACGAGGGATGGGAAGACACAAGCGAAGTGGACAGGGCCTTCGGGATCGCGGCGGAGTGAAGAAGTTAAAGGGGCTCAAGCGCTATCGCGTCGGCGGCAAATACTACGTCTACCACCGCGCGACGAACACACCCCTGCCCGGCCATTTGCCGGAAGATCATCCGGATTTCCTCGATGCATACTTCGCCGCCCAACACGGCCTCGCGAACATGCAGCCGAAGACAATCGTTGCAAAGAATTCGGTGGAGGATGTGGCCCGGCAATACCTGAACTCGCACACGTTCCTTGGGCTCTCAAAGAGCTATCAGGGGGTCCGCCGCAACGACATCCTGCGGCTCCTCCGGGACAAAGATGGTGCGATCGCACGAGCCCCCTTTCGCAAAGTTCGAAGCATCCACATCAAGGCGCAGATGCGGGCGATGGCGCCGAATCCTGCAAATGAACGGCTGAAGACGTGGCGCGCGCTCGGCGCTTTCGCCGTCGACGACCTCGAACTGATCCAGTCGAACCCGAGTGTCGATGTGAAAAAGGTGAAGGCACCGAAAACGGACGGACACACGCCGTGGACCACCGCGCAGATCCAACAGTTCCGAAACCACTGGGCGATCGGCACGAAGCAGCGGCTCGCGTTCGAGCTGTGCTTCTGGCTTGGCTGCCGGATTTCGGATGCGGTGCATCTCGGCAGGAAAGACATCAGCGACGATGGCTGGCTCGAATACGTGCAGCAGAAGACCAAGGGGCAGGTCGCTGTCCCGGTCAACCGCGCGCTGCCGCGGTTTGCCGTGGCGAGCGACCTCGAGCACTTCAGACGCGCGATCAATGCGATGAACCAGCCCGGTGAGACTTTTCTCGAAACGGAACTCGGCGAGCAACGGTCTGCAAAGGCCGCCCCGGGCTGGTTCTCGGAGGCCGCGCGGGCAGCCGGGCTGCCCCCCGGGCTGACATCGCATGGTCTGCGAAAGAGCCGCATGATCCTGCATGCCGAGAACGGCGCGACCGTGCACCAGATCGCAGCTTGGAGCGGACATGAGAGCCTGAAGGAGGTCGAGCGCTACACGCGCAAAGCCGACCAGAAGAAGATCCTGTCCGTCCTGGACACCGGCAACTTCTACTGAGGTCACGGCACCGGAAAGAAAGGCCAACGGCCCCGCGCGCACGCGTGGGGCCGTTGCGCATGCGCAACCCCCAAGCAGATTTTTCCGGCGGAATCGGCAGGCATCGCGGTCACGGGAAAAATTCCGCGCGGACCGGAATTGTCTAACACCCCGATTTCTTAGACAGGAAATCGGCCGATACCCTGCATAGCAAGAGTTTCTGGAGGAGATGTGGCGCTCTGGGGAGGATTCGAACCCCCGACCCCTTGATTCGTAGTCAAGTGCTCTATCCAGCTGAGCTACCAGAGCGCGGTAGGACGCGATCTACCGTCTGTGTCGGGGCGATGCAAGAGGCATTCGGGGAATTATTGTGCCGCTTCCGCGGTTGCCGTCGGGTCGGCCAGGGTTTCCAGCCCACGGGGCAGGTGGATCGCGAAGGTCGTGCCCTCCGGCCCGGTACGTTCGAGCTCCAGCCGGCCGCCGTGGCCGCGCACCAGTTCGGCCGCGATGGCAAGGCCCAGGCCCGAGCCGCCCTTGCGCCCGCCGGCCGCGAAAGGCTGGAACAAGAGCTCCTGTGCCTTGGGCGGCAGGCCCGGGCCGGTGTCCTCGACGCGGATCGTCCATTCGTCGGGCGCCTCGAAGGCCGAAACCATGATCTCGCCCCCCTTTCCCGTGCCCTGGATCGCCTGGCGGGCGTTGCGCACGAGGTTGCGCAGGATGCGGTAGAGTTGCTCGGGATCGGCGCGCACGGAGAGGTTGGCCGGCACGTCCTCGGAATAGGACAGGTCGTCCTCGCCGGAGGCCAGCCGTTCGCTGTCCATCACGTCTGCGACGACGTTGGCCAAGGGGAATCGGTCGAGCCGCGGCGCGGGCTCCTCGGCGCGGCCGAAGGCGAGGGTCGATTCGCACAGGTTCACGGCGCGGTTGATCGAGCCCATGAGCTTTGGCACCGCCTTCTGCACGCCCGGGTCTTCGCTCATCTCCACCCGGTCGGCGAAGAGCTGTGCGGTCGTGAGGATGTTGCGCAGGTCATGGCTGATGCGTGCCACGGCACCGCCCAGCGCGGCCAGCCGTTCGCGTTGTTTGAGGGCGCCGGAGAGCTGCTCCTGCAGGTCGTGAAGCGCCTCCTCCGCCTCGCGCAGCTCGCGCACGTTCGACGACGGCGCGATGATCTGGCGGGCATCCTCCGGCGCGCGGGCGAAGCCCATCATGTTGTGCACGACCTTCTTGATCGGCCGCACCATGAGCCGACGCACGGCGAGGAACAGGAGGAGCGCCGTCGCGACCGAGATCAGGGCCGACAGCAGAAGGATCCGCTGGCCGTACTCCAGCATTGCCGCGCGCAGCGGCGCGGTCTCCATCGTGACCTCGATCACGAGCCCGCCCTCGCGCACCGGGTCGCCGATCACGCGGATCACCTCGTTGTCCGGGTTGATCAGGCGGGCGAGCGCATCGCGCATCATCATCACCGCGCTCTCGTCGCGCAGGTCGATGCTCATCGCAACGGGGCCGGGCACCGGCGAGGACAGCATGAGTTCGCGCGCCTCGTCGCGGCGCAGGACGACGTTGAACACCTCGGCGTTCTGCAGAAGCTCCTGTTCGAGCTCCGCGTCGATCATGTCGTCGGCAAGCAGGACGAGCGACGCGATCTGCGCGCGTTCCAGCCGGTTCTGCAGGTAGTCGTCCCGGAAGCGCGCGATCGACGGGACAAAGATCAACACTTCCGCCAGCATCACGAATGCGACGGTCAGTATGAGGAACCGACCCGAAAGCGAGTTCAAATGCATCTCGTCCCTATCGGCCTATGGCACGATCCTCTGGAGAATACGGACCACACGCTTCAGTGTTTCATTTTCAAATAGTCTTGGCGAGTAGAAGTTCCCAGAGGCGCGCTTGGATATTTCCGACATCGTCGGATAGGGCAGAACCATCCCGGAAATCGCCGACAATTTGAGCCCCTGCGACAGTGCGAGCGACCACGGCGCGATCAATTCGCCGGCGTTCCTGCCGACGATGGTGACTCCCACGGGCTTCGACCCCGCGACATGGACCTTGATGAAACCCTCGGTGTCTCCGGTCGCGATCGCACGGTCGTTGCCGGAAAACTCGGCCCGCACGGTTTCCAGCCGGCCGCCGTAGACCGCGCGCGCCTCCGGTTCGGTGAGACCGACATGCGCAAGCTCAGGGTCCGTGTAGGTGCACCAGGGAATGTGGTCGGTGCGCGCACGGGCCGGCAGGCGCAGCACGGCGGGCCGGATCGCGACCCCGCCCTGGTAGCCCGCGACATGGGTGAACTGGGCGCCGCCATTGATGTCACCCACGCCGAAGATGCGGCGGTTTGTGGTGCGCAGGCGGGCATCGGTCTCGAGCCCCTTGTCGGTGTAGGCGACACCGGCGGCCTCGAGCCCCAGGTCCTCGACATTGGCCTTGCGCCCCACGGCGATCAGAAGATGGGTGCCGGTGACCGTGTGCCCGCCCTCGGTCGCGACGTCGATCCGGCCCGCTTTGCCCGACACGCCGGTGACAGGGGCGTCCTCGAGGATCGCGATGCCCTGGTCCCGCAGGCGCGCCAGCACCAACTCGGCCGCCTCGCGGTCGTCCTTGCCCAGCGCCTTCGCGCCCTCGATCACGGTGACCGAACAGCCCAACCGGCGGTGGGCGAGCGCCATTTCGATCCCGATCGGCCCGCCCCCGATGATGACGAGGTGCTCGGGCTTTTCGGCCAGATCGAAGATCGTCTCGTTCGTCAGGTAAGGCACGTCCGCAAGCCCCGGGATGTCCGGCACGAAGGGGCGCGAACCGGTGGCGATGACGAAGCGCCTGGCGCGCACCGTGGTGCCGCCGGCTTCGAGGGTGCGCGGGCCGGTAAAGCGGGCATGGGCACGCAGAACGGTGCAACCAAGACCCTCGAACCGCTCCTGGCTGTCGTGCGGGGCGATGGTGTCGATCGCGCGGCGCACGTGGGCATGGGCCGCGTCCCAGTCCGTCCCCTGCGCGCCGGCCGCCAACAGCGCCTTCGAAGGCACGCAACCGGTGTTGAGGCAATCGCCCCCCATCTCGCCCTTCTCGATCAATACGACCTTCGCCCCCATCTGCGCCGCGCCGGAGGCGACGGAAAGGCCGCCGGAGCCCGCGCCGATCACGCAGATGTCGGTGTCGGTACGGGTCATGCGATGGGCTCCTTGCGGGCGAGTCGAATGAAGATCGGCAGAACGGCGAGCGCGCAGAGGCCGATGATGGGTCCCAGAATGTACGGTTTGAAGATCACATCCAGATCAGGCGTGCCGCCGCGTTCGAACACTTCGCCCAGTCCCGCGCCCACCGAGGTATAGACCAGGGCGCCCGGGATGATGCCGAACACGGTCGTGACGATGAACACCCCGGTCCGAACGTTGACGAGCGCGGGGACCACGTTCGCGACGAAGAACGGCACCACCGGCGTGAGGCGGATGAGAAAGAGCACCGACCAGACGTTCTTGTCGATCGCCGCCTTGAGCCGCGCGATGCGCCCCGGGCTTGCCTCCATGCGCGCGGCCAGGCGTTCGCCCAGCCCCAGCCGGGCCGCCGAGAAGATGATGAGCGCGCCCATGCTGGCGGCCGCCACGTTATAGAACACACCGGGAAAGAGGCCGAAGAGGAAGCCGCCCGTCAGCGTCGCGATGGTCGCGCCGGGCAGGGAAAAGCCGACGATGGCGGTGTAGGCGGCAATGAAGGCCAGGACGGACAGGGCGTAGTTCTCGTCCCGGAACGCGATCAGCGCCTCGCGATTCTCGGAAAGCGCCGCGAAGGTCAGCCGGTCCCCGAACATCACGTAGCCCGCCACCGCCACCACGGCGATCACTGCCAGCGGCAGCAGGCGTTTGAGGCGATCTGCGGACATGGGTGCTCCCGTCAAAGGTCCAATGCAACATGACCGCCGCGCCGATCGGCCGCCAGCCCCCTCACGGTGCATTGATTCCCCGCAGGGAAATGTTTCAAAACAGCGATTGCGCGTTTGACTTGCGCCGGAACGCTCCTTATAGACCGGGCTTCAAAGGATTTCGCCCCGATTCCAGCGGGATTACGGGGCTTGAGATGAACACCGGCCGCTCGCGGCCTGAACCAACGGAGATGGGCGATGAAACGCACCTACCAACCGTCGAACCTGGTTCGCAAGCGCCGCCACGGCTTCCGGGCGCGCATGGCGACCAAGGCCGGCCGCAAGATCCTGAACGCGCGCCGTTCGAAGGGCCGCAAGTCGCTGAGCGCGTAAGCGGTCTCGACATTACGGATCAAGGAATGACACCGCCGGAGGCGCCCGCGAACGGCCATGAGGCCGGATCCGCGGATACGCCTCCGGCGGTTTCCGTTCGTCTGGAAACCCTGAAGAACAGGCCGGACTTCCTGGCTTGCGCGCGCGCGCGCAAGGCACCGATGCCGGGTTTCCTGCTCCAGGGCCGCGACCGCCGCGACGACGGCGACGTGACCCGCGTCGGTTTCACCGCGTCCAAGAAGATCGGCAACGCCGTGACACGCAACCGCGCCAAGCGGCGGATGCGGGCCTTGGCGCGCGAAGTGATCGCGACCCACGGGCGTGCCGGATGGGATTACGTGCTCGTCGCCCGCCCCGGGGCCACCGTGTCGCGCGATTTCGCGGCGATGCGCGACGAGCTCGCGCAGGGACTCGGCCGTCTCCATGCGCCCAAATCGCGCAGGGACTGACGCTGGCCGCCCGGCCACCCTATATTCAGCCCATGTCGCCGCTCGCCCATATCATCGCCCTGCCCGTCCGGGCCTACCGCATGATCCTGTCGCCCTGGGTCGGACATTCGTGCCGGTACCAGCCGACCTGCTCGGCCTATGCGCTCGAGGCGCTAGAAAAGCACGGCGCGCTCAAGGGCAGCTGGCTGGCCGCGCGCCGGATCGGGCGCTGCCACCCGTTCGGCGGCTCGGGGTTTGACCCGGTTCCCGACCCCGGTAGAAAGGGCGAAGAGCGGTAACCGGAGGGCGCGATGCCCCGACAATTCCTCTTCCCCCTGACCACGGGGCGCTCCGGCACCGTGTTCCTCACCGAGCTTCTGCGCCTCAACTGGTCCGGGGCCGAGGTCCACCATGAACGGCTGGGCTACACAGCGCTTGGCGTCGACACGCCGGACGCGTCCCATTTCACCTTCTTCAACTCGGTCGGCAACGTGGAGCACGTGCAGGACTTCTGGCGCCGCAAGCTCGCCCGCGTCCTGGAAAGCCCCGCCGCGCGCTATGCCGAAGTGTCGCATTTCCTGTTCAAGGCGGGGCTGGTCGAGAACATCGCGCCGCTGGCCGAGGCGGGCGAGGTCCACCTGGTGATCCTCACCCGCGATACGTTCAAGATCCAGTGGAGCTACGTGAACCGCTTCGAGTTCGCCAATTTCGGCTACACGTGGCTCTTCGCGCTCGACCCGCGCTATCCCAACACGGTGGTGCGGTCGGACCCGTTCATGAAACACGGCGTGGCCGGAAACGCGCTGTGGTACGTGCACGAGGTTTTCGCGCGGGCCGAATACTATGCGCTCCTCACCGCCGACATGCCCAACGTCCACATCCACCGCGTCGACCTGTCCGAGATAACCAGGCCAGAGGGGGCCGCACGTCTCCTGCGCGCGCTGGGCGAAGAGATTGACCCGGACGACGTGCGCATGCCGCCGCGCCAGAACGCCACGAAGCAGACCATGTTCGACGACAAGATGAAGGACTTCTGCAGGCGGCTCGCAAAGGGTACGCCGCTGCAATCCGAGACGATGGCGCGCCGGTTTTTCGACAGTGGCCGGCGGCTCTCCGACGGTCGGGCGCGCCGCTGAACACGCCCCCGCGCAATTGAACATGGACAGGGAAACCCTACCGTGGATAATTGTCTGCATCTGGCGCGCGTCCGCGCGCGCGGAGGGGGCACATTCCAGACCATGCCAGGCAAGGCAGCACACCGCGCGACCCGCGGTCAGGAAATCGAGACGGTCCTGCGCCGCTATATCCGCTCGCCCTATTGCATCGGGACGGCGCTGGCACTCGCGTTGTTCGTCACGTTCTTCGTGCCCGGCGGGCTCCTGATGGACGTGCCACTGTGGCAGCGCGCGGCGATCCACCTGTTCGACACCGTGATCTTCCTGGGCCACAGCTACGTGGTCCTGCCCCGCGCGTTTCGCCTGGCGCTCGACCGAGGATGGCCGGTGCTGGGTGTGCATGTCGCGGTCTACCTGCCGCTGGCCCTGATCCTCGCTGCCGCCTTCGCGCTGGTCGAAACACAGGCTTTGAGCGGGATCGAGTTCCTCTGGGACACGTGCATCATCGTCTCGTGGGTGGTGCTCTCGGCCGTGATCGGGCTGTTCCTCTTCTGGGTGGTCTTCCTGCCCTACACCGGCATCGACGTGACGCCCGACCAGATCTGGTCCTTCCGCCGCGACCAGGGCTGCAGGCTGCAGGAGCACCTGTCGCCCGAGGTGCGCGGCCGGGTGCTGCACATCCTGGCCGAGAACCAGTACGTGCGCGTGATCACCGAGGCCGGGGAAGAGCTGATCCGGATGACACTGTCGGAGGCCGCCGCGCTCGTCCCCGAGGACGCGGGGCTGCGCGTCCACCGCTCCCACTGGGTGGCCCGCGACCGCGTGGCCGGGTTCCAGTTCGAACGCGGAAATCCGAAACTCACGACCATCGACGGCGCCCGTATTCCGGTCAGCCGCAAGCGCGTCGACGCGGTCCGCCGGCTCCTGTCGCTTCGTGAAACGTAACACCGGGTCAATTGGCGAAACGAACCGCGTCATTCGCTCCATATTCCGCGTCGGTCGCTCCACACGCCACACAAGCCCCTGAAATGACTGTAGGTTTCGGGGCGTGGCTCCGGACCCGAATTTGCGGGAAAATCATGCAGGCAGCACCGATTGAACCGGGGTCATGGGCGTCGTGCATCCGTGAGCGCGCGGCGCCAATTTCAAAGCCGCATCGTGCATGACAGCTGCGCGGTGCGGCCCATTCCCAAACGGCACGGCGGGCCGATGCATTCTCCATCGAACCCCGCCGTGCCACCCCTCTCTTGCCAGACGCGGTCGCGCCGCCTAAACCGCGCCCATGCTCGACGAGTCCGACGATATCCACCCGCTGTTCCGCGGCGCCCCCTCGACCACGGAGTTCAAGAAGCTCCGCAAACGCATCCTGCGCCAGGCGCGTGAGGCGGTGGACCAGTACGGCATGGTCGAACGTGACGAGGCGGGGGCACCCAGACCCGGGCAGAAATGGCTCGTCTGCCTCTCGGGCGGCAAGGACAGCTACACCATGCTCGCCGCGCTCTACGAACTGAAGTGGCGCGGGCTTCTGCCGGTGGAGCTGCTGGCCTGCAACCTCGACCAGGGGCAGCCGGGCTTTCCGGCCACCGTGCTTCCCGAATTCCTCGAGGACCGGAAGGTGCCGCACCGGATCGAGTACGAGGACACCTATTCCATCGTCGTCGACAAGGTGCCGCAGGGGCGCACCTTCTGCGCCCTGTGTTCGCGGCTGCGCCGCGGCAATCTCTATCGCATCGCGCGCGAGGAAGGGTGCAACGCGGTCGTGCTGGGCCACCACCGCGACGACATCCTCGAGACGTTCTTCATGAACCTCTTCCACGGCGGGCGGCTGGCCACCATGCCGCCGAAGCTGGTGAACGAGGAGGGTGACCTCTTCGTCTTCCGCCCGCTGGCCCACGTGGCCGAGGCGGATTGCGAGAAATTCGCCCGCGACATGGGCTACCCGATCATTCCCTGCGATCTCTGCGGTTCGCAGGACGGCCTTCAGCGCCAGCAGGTAAAACAGATTCTCGACGGCTGGGAGGCCAACAGCCCCGGACGCCGGCAGGTCATGTTCCGTGCGCTGATGAACGCCCGCCCCTCGCACCTGCTCGACCCGGAGCTCTTCGATTTCGCGGGACTCGTGCGTCCGAACCCGGCCGAGGACTGACCCGCCCGCGTTAACGCCCGATTGACTCGTGGCCGCTATGGTCCGACCCCGTTGGGGGCAATCGGCCCCGTGATCCGGGGGCGACCACATGGGCTTCATATCACCGGAATGGCGCACTGCATTGCGCAGGTGGCTTGCGGGCCTGATGGCCCCCCAGATGCTTGCCTTCCTGCCCGCCGTCATGCTCGGCGCATTCTGGTTCGGGGGCGAAGGGTTGCTCCTGGTGATCGCGCTCACCCTGCCCGGGCTCCTGGTGGTGACCGGTCTCCTGCCGGTGCGCCCCTGGCAGCGCGCGCACCGGGCAACCGGCGCACGCGGCCGGCAGGGTTTCCTCGCCCACCTGTCGCGCGGGCTTTCGCGGGGGACGAACGCGCAGGGCGACCCGCCGGTCTGCGTCGTGCTGTCGATCTGCGATGCGGGCACGCTCGAAGCGCAATTCGGCGCGATCGGCACCGACAGTATCCTGCACGACTGCGCCGAGCGGCTGCGCGATGTGCTGCGGGACGACGACCTGCCGTTCACGCTCGCCCCGGGCCGTTTCGGCATTGCCGTCCCGCGCACGCCCCACACGGACCTGGAGGCCGTGATCCAGCTGGCCGGCCGGTTGCAGTATGCCGTGAACCGTCCGGTGATGCTGGGCGCCACGCGCGTGCACCTGACCACCTGTGTCGGCTTCGCGATGCCGTCACGCGTGCCGGACCAGGTGGGGGAAAGCCTGCTCGACGCCGCCGAAAGCGCGCTGGACGCGGCGGTCCGGGCCGGGCCCGGGTCGATCCGCGCCTATTCGCGCGGCATGCGCCCACGCGCGCCCGTGCCCGGCAACCTCGCCCGCGACGTGGCCCGCGCGCTGGAGGACGGTGAGATCCGGCCCTGGTTCCAACCGCAGGTGTCGACCGATACCGGCGAACTCAGCGGGTTCGAGGCGCTGTCGCGTTGGGAACATCCCCAGAAGGGCCACATTGCCCCGGCTGCCTTCCTGCCCGCGATCGCCGAGGCCGGGCTTCTGGAGCGGCTGGGGGAGGTGGTTCTCTACCACACGCTTACCGCGCTCAAGGCCTGGGACCGCGCGGGGCTCCATGCCCCCAACGTCGCCGTGAATTTTTCTCCATCCGAACTCGCCAACCCACGCCTCGTCGACAAGCTCCAGTGGGAACTCGACCGGTTCGACCTGGATCCCGCCCGGCTGGTCGTCGAGGTCCTGGAAAACGTGGTCGCACAATCCGAGGACGACACCACCAGCCGCAACATCGCGGCGCTGTCGCGGCTGGGCTGCGGCATCGACCTGGACGATTTCGGCACGGGCCATGCCTCGATCGCCAACATCCGGCGCTTCGACGTGACCCGCATCAAGATCGACCGCTCTTTCATAAGCCGGGTGGATACGGACCGCGACCAGCAGAACATGGTGTCCGCGATCCTGACGATGGCGGAACGGTTGAACCTCGACACGCTTGGCGAAGGGGTGGAAACGCATGGCGAGCATGCGATGCTCGCCCAATTGGGCTGCGGCCACGTGCAGGGATACTCCATCGCTCGCCCGATGCCGTTCGAGGACACCCCGGCCTGGATCCGCGCCCACGAAGCGCGACTTTCCACCCTGCCGCGCCTCACGCACGGGGCCGGTGGCCAAGGGCGCTCTACCGGGTGAGTGAAAAGCCGCGCATCCGTCCTTCGAGCGGGCGAAACACCAAGCGTCAAGGGGCCGCGACACGCCGCCCCACGCGGGAAAACTGCTTGACCTTTGGCCCTCCGGGCGTTTGAACCCACCTGACCCGAAAGAGACATCAGTGGTGGGCCTTCATGGAAAACCAGAACAAGAACCTCCTCATCGCGACGGTGTTGAGCTTTGTCGTCATCACCGCGTGGATGTTTCTGTTCCCCCCGGCCGAGCCCGAGGCGGTCCAGCCCGAGGAGGTTGCGGAAACCCTGGCCCCCGGCGCCGATGAAGAGACCGCAACGCCGCCCTCGGCGGCCGACGCGACCGGTGACACCCCGGGCGACGCGCCCGGGGCCCCGGCCGTGTCCGAGGCGTTTGCCGAAAGCGCCCGCATCGACATCGAGACCCCCAAGCTTTCGGGATCCATCTCGCTCGTCGGGGGCCGGATCGACGACCTGCACCTGACCGACTATCAGGTAAGCCTCGACCAAGGCGCCGAAACCGTGACGCTGCTGCGGCCGGCCGGAAACGAAGCCGCCTATTACACGCTTTACGGCTGGGCCCCCGGCGGCAATCTCGGCGGCGACGACGTGCCCGGCGCGCTCACCACCTGGACGCTCGAAAAGGGCAGCACGCTCACGCCGGAGACCCCGGTCACGCTGGCCTGGACGAACGAGGCCGGCATGACCTTCCGCCGGACGATTTCGGTGGACGAGGATTACATGTTCTCCGTGACCCAATCGGTCGAAAACCGGTCGGGCGAGACCCAGCGCATGGCGCCCTACGGGATCGTCGCGCGCCACGGCGAGCCGCAGGATCTCAAAGGGTTCTTCATCCTGCATGAGGGCGTCATCCGCCAGACCGACGAGGAACTGGCGGAAATCGACTATGACGACGTGACCGACCTCGAGCTCGACCCGCGCGAAAACGCCCCGGCCGAGGCCACGGCAATCACGCAGAACGGCTGGGTCGGCTTCACCGATCATTACTGGGAGACGATCCTGATCCCGCAATCGGGGCAGGCCTTCACCTCGGTGGTGAAATATGTGCCCAACGCGGATATCTACCAGACCGAAATCCGGCTCCCCACCGTCGAACTCGCCGCCGGTGAAACCACCGAGGTCACGACCCGCCTCTTCGCGGGCGCCAAGGAATGGGACACGATCCGCGACTATCAGAACGAAGACGGCATCTACCGCTTCCTCGACTCGATCGACTGGGGGATGTTCTTCTTCCTGACCAAACCGATCTTCGCGGTGCTGCACTGGCTGCACTCGATCATCGGCAATATGGGCTGGGCCATCATCGGCCTGACGTTTATCATCAAGATGGTGCTCTTCCCACTCGCCTACCGCTCGTACGTGTCGATGGCGAAGATGAAGGAACTCCAGCCCGAGATGGAGAAACTGCGCGAACAGGCGGGCGATGACCGCATGAAGATGCAGCAGGGCATGATGGAGCTGTACAAGCGCGAGAAGGTGAACCCCGCCTCGGGCTGTCTGCCGATCCTGCTCCAGATTCCGATCTGGTTCTCGCTCTACAAGGTGATCTTCGTCACGCTCGAACTGCGCCACGAACCCTGGTTCGGCTGGATCCGCGACCTCTCGGCCCCGGACCCGTCCTCGATCCTGAACCTGTTCGGCGCCCTGCCCTATGACGCACCTGACCCGACCAGCTGGATCTACTTCTTCTCGCTCGGCATCCTGCCGATCCTGCTGGGCGTCTCGATGTGGCTGCAGCAAAAGCTGAACCCGGCCCCGACCGACGCAACGCAGGCGACGATCATGAACTGGATGCCCTGGGTCTTCATGTTCATGCTGGGCCGGTTCGCGTCCGGGCTCGTGATCTACTGGATCGCGAACAACACGCTGACCTTCATCCAGCAATACACGATCATGCGCAGCCACGGGGCAAAGCCGGACATCTTCGGCAACATCAAATCGAGCTTCAAGAAGAAGCCCAAGGAAGAAAAGAAGGGGTGAGCACGCCCCTTCCCTTCCCCGAGGCGGACGCGCCCGACGATGCGGCCCGCGAGGCGGGCCGCAAGCTCTTTGCGGGTCAGACCGACTTCCTCAAGGGCGTCGTCGCCATGTCCGGCCTGCCGCCCGACGACCGGCTCGAGGTCTGCTTCGCGGGCCGCTCGAACGTGGGCAAGTCCAGCCTGATCAACGCCCTGACGGGCCGCAAAGGGCTGGCACGCGCGTCGAACACGCCGGGACGCACGCAGGAGATCAACTACTTCACGACGACCGACGGCCCCTACCTCGTCGACCTGCCGGGCTACGGCTATGCCAATGCGCCGCTCCCGGTGGTCGAGAAATGGCAGAAGCTGCTCAAGTCCTACCTGTCGGGCCGCGCCACGCTGCGCCGCGCCTTCGTGCTGATCGACGCGCGCCACGGCGTGAAGGACGTGGACGAAGAGATCATGACGCTGCTCGACCGCTCGGCGGTGACCTTCCAGGCGGTCCTGACCAAGACCGACAAGGTGAAGGCCAAGGATCGCGACCGTGTGCTGAAGCAGGTGCGCGAAAAGCTCTCCAAGCATCCGGCCGCCTACCCGGAACTGGTCCTTACCTCTTCGGAAAAGGGCGATGGGATCGCCACGCTGCGCGCCATCATCGCCAGCCTCGACTGAGCGAGGTCGCGCGGATGAGCGTCACCCTTGCCGCCCTTGCCCCTTCCGCGTAACACGTTTGCCGAGCGCCCCGAGGGACACGACATGAGAAAGCAGACGATGAACCGCGACTGGATCGCCACCGCCCGGACCCTGAACGAAGCCCTGCCCTACCTGCAGCGCTACGAAGGGGCGACCGTCGTCATCAAGTTCGGCGGCAACGCCATGGGCGACGACGCGGCGATGGAAAGCTTCGCGCGCGACATCGTCCTCATGCGCCACGTCGGCGTGAACCCGGTCGTGGTCCACGGCGGCGGCCCGATGATCAACGAGATGCTGGCAAAGCTCGGCGTCGAAAGCGACTGGGTCGGCGGCAAGCGCGTCACGGACGCGGCCACCGTCGAAGTCGTCGAAATGGTGCTCGCCGGCCGCGTGAACAAACGTATCGTGCAGGCAATCAACGCCGAGGGCGGGCGCGCCGTCGGGCTGTCGGGCAAGGACGCGAACCTCATGGTCTGCGAACCCACCGATCCCCGGCTTGGCTTCGTGGGCACCCCGGTCGAGGTCGACCCCTTCGTGCTCAAACGTCTGGCCGAGGCCGAGACGATCCCGGTCATCGCCCCGATCGGCGTGGGCCGCGATGGCGAGACGTTCAACGTCAACGGCGACACCGCCGCCGGCGCGATCGCCGCGGCGCTGAAGGCCGATCGCCTGCTGCTGCTCACCGACGTGGCCGGCGTGAAAAACGCCGACGGACAATTCGTCACCGAACTCACCGCCATGCAGATCCGCGACATGACCCGCGAGGGAATCATCTCGGGCGGCATGATTCCCAAGACCGAGACCGCGCTTTCAGCGATCGAGGGCGGCGTGCGCGCCGTGGTCATCCTCGACGGACGGGTCGAAAACGCTTGCCTGCTTGAGCTTTACACCGAACAGGGGCCCGGTTCGATCATCCGGCAGGGTTAGACCAAAGTCGTATGCTGCAGCGCGGCTTGCCCGCCTGCCCCCCCGTCGGGTAGAAAGGCCGGGCACCCTGAAAAAGAGAGCTGCCCGCATTTCATGACACTGCGCCTCATTCTGACCCGTCACGCCAAGTCGAGCTGGGACGATCCCCATATGTCCGATCACGATCGCCCGCTGTCCAAGCGGGGTCGGGACTCGGCCTCGGCGCTCGGGCGTTGGCTCTCGGCGACGGCTTTGTGTCCTGACGAGGTCATGGTCTCGTCCGCGGAGCGCACCCGCGAAACCTGGGACCTCATCTCGCGCGAAGGCTGCGCGCCGGTGGAGGCGGACATCGCGCCGTCGCTCTACCTGGCCGAGCCGGACGTGATGCTGAACGCGCTCAAGGGCGCGACGGGGCGCACCGTGATGATGATCGGGCACAACCCGGGCACATCCTTCATGGCCCACGGGCTTCTGGACAACCCGCCGGCGACACACCTGTTCGACCGGTATCCGACAGGCGCGAGCGCGGTGATCGACTTCGACATCGATGACTGGGAGGACCTCACGTGGCGAATGGGCCGCCTGCACGACTTCGTCGTGCCGCGCGACCTGCTTGCCGCCGAGGATGCGATGGCAAAGGAACCGCGCCCCCTGTCGGCTTGATCCGGGGATCAACTCTCCGGACAACGGAAGGCCCCCGCAGCGCGGGGGCCTTCTTGTTTTCGGGGCCGGCGCTCAGTGCCCGATGATCTGGCTCAGGAACTGCTTGGTGCGCTCCGACTTCGGGTTGTTGAAGAATTCCTTGGGCTCGTTCTGCTCGACGATCTGACCGTCGGCCATGAAGATCACCCGGTTCGCCACCGCCTGCGCGAAGCCCATCTCGTGGGTCACGCAGATCATCGTCATCCCCTCTTCGGCGAGCTCGATCATCGTGTCGAGCACCTCCTTGATCATCTCGGGGTCGAGCGCCGAGGTCGGCTCGTCGAAGAGCATGATCCGCGGCATCATGCACAGCGATCGCGCGATGGCGACGCGCTGCTGCTGACCGCCTGACAGCTGCCCGGGATACTTGTCCGCCTGCTCGGGGATCTTCACCTTCTCCAGGAAATGCATCGCCCGTTCGACCGCTTCCTTGCGCGGCACCTTGCGTACCCAGATCGGGGCGAGCGTGCAGTTTTCCAGCACCGTGAGATGCGGGAACAGGTTGAAGTGCTGGAACACCATGCCGACCTCGGAGCGCACCTTGTCGACGTTCTTGAGGTCCGAGTTCAGCTCGGTCCCGTCCACCACGATCTGCCCCGCCTGGTGTTCCTCCAGGCGGTTGATGCAGCGGATCAGCGTCGACTTGCCCGATCCCGAGGGCCCACAGATGACGATCCGTTCCCCGCGGTACACGGTCAGGTCGATGTCGCGCAGCACGTGGAACGTGCCGAACCACTTGTTCATGTCGGCGATCTGGATCGCCACCTCGTCGGAGATCTGCATCTTCGACGTGTCGACGGTCGGTTCGATTTCAAGCGTGGACATGTCCGTGCATCCTTATCGGTGTTCGGTGCGCAATTTCTTCTCCAGCCACATCGAGTAGCGCGACATGGAGAAACACGAGAGGAAGAACAGGAGCGCGATGAAGCCGTAGAGCTCCCACACGATGCCGTTCCAGTTGGCGTCGGCCCGGATCGATCCGGTCAGCCCGATCGGATCGAGAAGCCCGATGATCGACACCAGCGTGGTGTCCTTGAAGAGGCCGATGAAGGTCGACACGATGCCGGGGATCGAGATCTTGAGCGCCTGCGGCAGGATCACCAGCCGCTGCGCCTTCCAGTAATCCAGCCCCAGCGCATCCGCCGCCTCGTACTGCCCGCGCGGCAGGGCGGCGAGCCCGCCCCGCACCACCTCGGCGATGTAGGCCGAGGCGAAGAGCGTCGCCATGATCATCACGCGCAGGATGATGTCGAAGTTGGTGCCCGGCGGCATGAAGATGTTGAGAAGCGTCGAGGCCACGAAGAGAAGCGTGATCAGCGGCACGCCCCGGATGAACTCGATGAAGCCGACGGACAGGTACTTCACGATCATCAGGTCGGACTGACGCCCCAGCGCCAGCACGACACCAAGGACGAGCGAGATGGCGATCGCCACCACGCCAATCCACACCGACAGCATGAAGCCCCCGAACAGGCGGCTCTCGACCAGCTCGATCCCGAGCGGGACGACGGACTGGATCGCGCCCGCAACCGGCCCCACGGCCAGAAGCCACCACAGGATCGGGACCAGCCCCGCGGCGATCACGCCCGCAAGGGTGCCCGCGGCGCGGGCAACGAAGCGAAACGCGACGAACCCCAGCGCGGGGCCCGCGGCCACCAGGAGCGGCGTCCAGATCGGCCCGCCCCACATGAGCCACGGGGCGAGGAACAGGTAGGCCCCGGTGAACCACAGCATCTTGCGCGGGAAGGCGTCGGTGAACAGGACCGGCGCCAGCGCCACGAAAAGCCCGACGAAGGTCAGGATCGGCCTCCAACGGAGTTCCTCGGGGTAGAAACCGAAGAGCAGCTGCTGCCAGCGCTCCGTGATGACACCGTAGCACGCGCCCCCGTGTTCCTTGCCCAGCTCTGCCACGATGTCGCGACATTCGCTGAGCGACCCGGCCCCCCAGGTGGGCGACCAGAGCCAGGGCACGATCGCCGCGAGGATCAGGTAGATCAGGACGACCGAAACGACCGTGAGGATCGAGTTGAACCAGCCGGAAAACAGGTTCTCGCGCAGCCAGCCGATCACCCCCACCTCGCTGGCCGGAGGCTCGCGTTCGGGGAGCATTTCCTTGCGGACATAGGAATAGTCGGCCATGTCAGCGCTCCTTCAGCTTCACGCTGTTGTTGTAGACGTTCATCCCGGCCGAGATCAGGAGCGAGATTCCGAGGTAGATGAGCATGGTCATCATCACCGCCTCGAGCTCGCGCCCGGTCTGGTTGAGGGTGATCCCCATCAGCGTGCCGGTCAGGTCCATGTAGCCCACGGCGATCGCGAGCGAGGAATTCTTGGTCAGGTTCAGGTACTGCGAGATGAGCGGCGGGATGATCACCCGGAGCGCCTGCGGCAGGATCACCAGCGACATGATCCGGCGGGGCCGGATGCCCAATGCCGCCGCGGCCTCGGTCTGTCCCTTGGAAATGGCAAGGATGCCGCCGCGCACGATCTCGGCGATGAAGGCGGCCGTGTAGAGCGAGAGCGCCAGCCACAATGCGATGAAGGAATTGCGCAGGTGCGTGCCGCCGCCGAAGTTGAAACCCCTGAGTTCGGGCTTGCCCAGGTAGAACCCCATCAGCCACAGCACGATCGCGGTGGGCACGATGATGACGCCGGCGCGCCAATACCACGTGGTCGGCCTGAGACCGGTCGCGTTCTGTATCCGGTCGGCCCGCGTCTTGATCAGGCCCGACACCATGATCCCCGCGATCAGCGTGGCAAGGATGACGATCAGTTCCAGGCTCACGTCGAAGCGGATCCAGCTGTCACCGAACAGGTGCACGTCGCCCAGCCCCTGCCGCCAGGACAGCGCGTTGCCTTCTTCGTCCACGCGGCCGAAGAGCGGCTCGGGTACGTAGATGCCCCGGTTGGTAAGCGCTACGCTGTCGCCCACGAGCATACTGGCCGACGGCTCGTCGCCGCGGAAGGCGCTGGGGGGTGGCAATGTTTCGATCAGGATCGCCATCGAGAAGACGATCCAGAGCAGGACAGGCACGTTGCGGAACATCTCGACGTAGACCGTCATCAGCCGCGCGACGAGCCAGTTGTTGGACAGGCGCAGGACGCCCACGATGACGCCGACGATCGTGGCGAGCACGCAACCCGCGACGGCCACGAGCAGCGTGTTGAGCAGACCGATGAGGCCCGCACGCGCATGCGTGTCGCGCGAATCGTAATCCAGAAGCCGCTGGTTGATGTCGTAGCCCGCCGGTTCACCCAGGAAGCCGAAGCCCACGGATTTGCCCAGCGTCGCGAGGTTCTGCGCCGTGTTGGAAACCAGCCATCCGATGAGCAGCAGGAACCCGATCAGCGCCACGATCTGGATCGTGGCCGAGCGGTAGCGGCTGTCGTAGATGAGCATGGACAGTCGGAAGGATCGGCCTTCCGGTTGCGTCACCGTCGTCATGAATTTTCCCTGTTGGCTCCGGCCGTCACCCCGGGCGGTTGGTCCGCCTCTGTGGCTTCGGGCATGCCGTGTGTCCCAAAGAAACGGGCGCGGGGATCAACCCGCGCCCGACTTGGTGTCTTACCGGAACGGCGGTGCGTAGAGCAGGCCGCCGTCGGTCCACTGTGCGTTCAGACCGCGCGCGAGCCCGATCGGCGTCGATTCCCCGATGTTCTTCTCGAAGATCTCGCCGTAGTTGCCTTCGGCCATGATCGCCCGCATCGCCCATTCGGCATCGAGGCCGAGCATTTCGCCCATGGTGCCCTCGGTGCCCAGGATACGGTTGATCTCCGGGTTGTCGGTGCCGTTGGCCAGTTCCTCGATGTTGGTCGAAGTGATGCCGAACTCTTCGGCCGCGATCAGCGCGTTGAGCGTCCAGCGCACGATATCGGCCCATTCGTCGTCGCCGTGGCGCACGAGCGGCCCGAGCGGCTCTTTCGAGATGATCTCGGGCAGGATCGCGTGATCGCCCGGATTCTCGAACGAAGCGCGGGTCGCGGCAAGGCCGGAGGCGTCCGTCGTGTAGGTGTCGCAGGCGCCGGCAAGGTACTGCTGCTGGGCTTCGGCGTTGGTTTCGATCGGCACCGGCTCGTAGCTGATGTTGTTGACGCGGAAGAAGTCCGCGAGGTTCAGCTCGGTGGTGGTGCCGGTCTGGATGCAGACGGTCGCGCCGTCCAGCTCCTTGGCCGAGCTCACGCCCAGCGCCTTGGGCACGATGAAGCCCTGGCCGTCATAGTAGTTCACGCCGAGGAAGGTGAACTTGAGGTCCACGTCGCGCGTCAGCGTCCACGTCGTGTTGCGCACGAGCAGGTCGACTTCGCCCGAGGCCAGCGCGGTGAAGCGCGTCTTCGGGGTGGTCGGCACGAATTCCACGGCCTCAGGGTCGCTCAGCACGGCCGCCGCAACGGCACGGCAGACGGCGACATCGAAGCCTTCCCAACGACCGTTCGCATCGGGGGCGGCGAAGCCGGTCAGCCCCGAGTTGACGCCGCATTTCAGAACACCCGCGTCCTGCACGGCCGCGAGCGTCGAGTCGGAATCGTCCATTTGCGCGAACGCGGCACCTGCGATGACGCCAGCCGTAGCAAGGGCGCCAACGAATACGGATTTTTTCATATTTACCTCTTCCTGTTGTGCGCCCACACGAAGACAGGCGCTTTTTGCCGGACGTTCTTTGCCGGTCGATGGTTCAGGACAGGGGGATACACCCCACCCGTGAGGATATTCTGGGCAATATGACGCAAGCCCGTCAAGCCTGACGCGGTTAGGGGCTGATCGCTAACCCCACGTAACACCTTGGGATTTGGTCAATCCGGCCGATTCCGGGGTCAGGAATCGTGATCGGCGAGTCGAAAAAACAGCGCCGCATCGAGAAATGCCTGCCTTTTCAGCGCCGCGTGTTCGGCCGCTTCCTCGTCCTCGCCCCATTGCTCGATCTGCCAGGTTTCATCGATCCGCGACAGGGCCCAGGCGTCCTCGGGCGACAACCGTCCGTGCTGAACGGCGAGCGCGATGACCAGCGATCCGGAGAGTGAGACGAGGTCGTGGAACGCGGCCAGCCGGAACGGGTCGAGCGTGTGGACGGCTTCGCGCAGCCGGGCGAGTGCCACGGCATCCTGCGGGGCGTGCATGATCCCCGTACGCGGTGCGATGCGCGCGCCATGGGTCTCTTCCAGCCAGTCGAGCAGCGGATCCCACGCCTCCGACTGGCGCGCGACAAGCTCGGCCGGGGTATCGGCGCGGTAGCACGTCAGGTCGCTGTCGCCGTAGGCCGCCAGGAGCTCGGCCACCTCGCCGTGCTGGACGCGGACCTTGTCGATGGCGGAATTGGCGGTGCGCGTCATCGGCATCGCCGACGGGTCGATCTGTTCGCCCTGGGCGTCCCATTCCGCGGCGCAGGCTTCGGCCAGCGCGCGCGTCGGCAGGACGAAGCGGGCCTTGGCGGGTGTGCGCACGGTGCGGGTGTCGAGGTAGACGGTGAACCCGTCATCGCACGCCTCCGCGCGCGTCTCTTTCCAGAACCGTTTCGGTGCCCAGTCGCTCATGTCTCGCTCCACAGCCTGTCGATGGTCGGAACGAGCGCGTCGACGGTGTCGATCACCGCGTCCGCCCCGGCCCGTTCGAGGTCGTCGGCGGCGTGATAGCCCCAAGTGACCCCGATGGTGAAGACCCCGGCGGCCCGCCCCGCCTGGATGTCGTACGCGGTGTCGCCCACGAAGACCGCGTGGCGCGGCGCGACGCCCGTCTCGCGCAGCGCGGCCAGCACCATCGCGGGATCGGGCTTCGACGGATGGTCGTCCGCGGTCTGCGTCGTGGCGAAGAGGCGCTCGAGCCCGTAGGTATCGATGATCCGCCGCATTCCCCGGCGCGACATGCCGGTGGCGGTGCCAAGGAGCACCTCGTCGCGCTCGGCCAGTTTTCGGACCACGTCGAGGATGCCGTCGTAGAACGGCGGCGCGCCCTCGCGGTCGCGGCCGGTCATGTAAGCGCGCCGGTAACTCTCGACTGCGCGCGCCTGAACCTCTTCGGGGTGATCGGCGAAGAGCCTGCGGACCGCCTCCACCAGCGACAGGCCGACGACGCTCAGCGTGTCGGCACGGGTGGGCAGCGGCAGGTCGGCCTCGTCCGCCGCGGCCTCCATCGCCGCCACGATCGCGTGCTGGCTGTCGATCAGGGTGCCGTCGACGTCGAACAGAACGAGCTTCAGGGGGCCCATTCGTCCTCCTCGAACGGATCGTCCGGCGCCTCGTTCGCGTTGAAGCCGAGCTGCTCCCACGTGCGTTTCATGTGCTCGGGCAGCTCGGCTTCGATGAAGATCGTCTGCCCGGTCACCGGATGCTCGATCTCGATCGAGCGGGCGTGAAGGTGCAGCTTCTTGGAAATCTCGCCGCCCAGCATCGCGCCCCAGCCGTCGCCCAGGTTCTCCTGCCCCGAGCCGCCATACTTGCCGTCACCCACGATAGGGTGGCCGAGCGCGGCCATGTGGGCGCGCAGCTGGTGGGTGCGCCCCGTGACGGGCACCAGCCCGACCCAGGCCGCACGCTGCGCCAGCGCCTCGATCACGACGTAGTCGGTTTCGGCGCGCTTCGCGCCCTCGGTCGCGCGCACTTCGTCGGGGTGGACACAGAGCATCTTCTCGCCCTCGCCACGCCCGCCGCCGGGGGCCTTCACGAGTCCCCATTTCACCACACCCATGCGCGGTGTCGGCACGCCTGCGACGACGGCCCAGTATATCTTGCGCGTGTCACGATGACGGAACGCGTCCGACAAGGACTTTGCCACCGCGCGTGTCCGCGCAAGCAGCAGGACACCGGAAGTGTCCTTGTCCAGCCGGTGCACCAGCCGCGGCTTTTCCTCGAGCCCGAATTTCAGCGCCTCGGCCAACCCGTCGACATGGCGGGTCTGTTTCGACCCGCCCTGCGTGGGCAGCCCCGGCGGCTTGTTCAGAGCGATGATGTGGTCGTCGCGGTAGATCACGCAGTCGCGGATCATCTGCGCGTCGCGTTCACTCACCGAGGGTTTCGGCGCAGGCGGCGCGTCGCCCGGGTCCGGCAGCGGCGGGATGCGCACTTCCTGCCCGGCCTCGACGCGGGTCGAGGCCTTCACCCGCCCGCCGTCGACGCGGATCTCGCCCTTGCGGCACATCTTCTCGATCCGGCCCTGGGGCACGTGCGGGAAGAGACGCTTGAACCAGCGGTCGAGGCGCTGGTCGCCGTCGCCCTCGGCAACCGTGACGGTCTGAACCCGGCTCATGACAGCACCGCCCGGGTGAGCATGGCACCCACCACCAGCGCGATCAGCGACAGCGCGACCGACGCGACGACGTAGAGACCCGCGGTCCCTGCCTGCCCGCGCTCGAACAGGACGAGCGTATCGAGCGAGAAGGCCGAGAAGGTCGTGAACCCGCCCAGCACGCCGGTCATCAGGAAGGGCGCATAGGCGTTGCCGCCTTTCCTGGCCAGCACCACGAAGAGCACGCCCATGAGAAGCGATCCCAGGACGTTCACGATCACCGTGCCCGCGGGAAATCCGTGGCCGAACGCACGCGTCGCCCCGACGTTGACGAGATAGCGCCCCGAGGCGCCGAGAGCGCCGCCTGCGGCGACCGAGAGTATTGTCCCAAACATGCCCCTGCTCTCTCCCTGACCGGCGCCAGAGTCAACCTTGCCGCTTCGCGCGCAACCCGGCGAAGAAGTCCGCGCGCTTCTTCAGCTCGCGTTCGAACCCGCGCTCGACGGGGACGTAGTAGACAGGCCGCTTCAGGTCGTCGGGGAAGTAGTCCTGACCGGAGAACCCGTCCTCGGCGTCGTGGTCGTACTGGTAGCCCGCGCCATACCCCTCGTCTTTCATGAGCCGGGTCGGCGCGTTCAGAATGTGCTTGGGCGGCGGCGCGGAGCCCGTTTCGCGCGCCTGCGCGCGCGCGGCCTTGTAGGCCACGTAGCCCGCGTTCGATTTCGGCGCGAGCGCGAGATAGATCACGGCCTGGGAGAGCGCGAGCTCTCCTTCCGGCGAGCCCAGGCGTTCGTAGGTCTCCCAGGCATCGACGCAGATCGCGTTGGCCTGCGGATCGGCCAGCCCGATGTCCTCCACCGCCATGCGGGTGAGCCGGCGCGCGAGGAACCGGGGATCCTCGCCCCCTTCAAGCATCCGCGCGAACCAGTAGAGCGCGGCATCCGGATCGGAGCCGCGGACGGATTTGTGGAGCGCCGAGATCAGGTTGTAGTGACCATCGCCCGACTTGTCGTACTGCGCGGCGCGGCGCATGAGCCGGGTGGAAAGCGCATCGCGGTCGAGTTTGCCGTCGACCTGCCATGCCATCACCTGTTCGATCAGGTTGAGAAGCGCGCGGCCATCGCCATCGGCCATCTCGATCAGGGCGTCGCGCGCATCTCCGGTGAGCGGCAGGGGTCGGTCGAGCTCTCGCTCGGCCCGTTGCGCCAGCCGCTCCAGGTCGGTCGCGTCGAGCCGTTTCAGGGTGATGACCTGCGCCCGGCTCAGGACAGCCGCGTTCAGCTCGAAGGACGGGTTCTCGGTCGTGGCCCCCACGAGCAGGATCGTCCCGTCCTCCATGTGGGGCAGGAACCCATCCTGCTGGGCCTTGTTGAAACGGTGAATCTCGTCGACGAAAAGCAGGGTGCCCTTGCCGTTCTGCCGGCGCATCTTGGCCGCCTCGAAGACCTTGCGCAGCTCCGGCACGCCGGTGAAGATCGCGCTGATCTGCACGAAATGAAGGTCCGTCTCGTCCGCCAGCAGGCGCGCGATGGTGGTCTTGCCCACCCCGGGCGGACCCCAGAGGATGAGGGAGCCCAGCGAACCGGAGGCCAGCATCGTGCCGAGCGGCCCGTCGGGGCCCAGGACGGCCTCCTGACCGATCACGTCGGACAGGGTGGCCGGGCGCAGCCGGTCGGCCAGGGGGCGCGGCCCGCCGCCCTTCGCCTCAGGCGTCACGCTGTCGAACAAATCGGTCATGCCCCCAATTTAGGGTCCGCGCGCGGGCTCCGCCAGCACCCCCGGTGCCGGACGCAGGGCCGACCTGGCCAACCGCCCCGGCAATAACAATTTCGCCATGTATACCGGTGACTTTTTGACAACCCTAGATTGTATTGCCAATATGGACAAAACGGCAGACAACGGGGAACGCTGCATTGAAGAAAGACGACGACCTGGTTGCCTGGCTGAACGCGCTGGATGATCAACAGCGCCGCACGCTCGCGCGCCATCTCGACATGACACAGGATGAGTCCGGCGACGACGAGACGCGGACGAACCTGATCGAAGCCGCCTTGGCCATGTTGAAATCCGACCCTGTCGGGAACCCGCCGCGCGTGAACTGACCCGGTCTCGCGCTGGTTTCGAATGAAAAAGCCCCGCCGGGCGCATCGCCGGGCGGGGCTTCGTGTCGATGGGCACCCTTGGGTACCTCTATCGCTTATTCCTCGGCGAAGGCCGCCTCTTCCTCGGCCGCCACGCGGGCCTTGTCGGCCGCGCCCTTGGCGTCGACGTCGCGGTCGACGAACTCGATGATCGCCATCGGGGCCATGTCGCCGGTGCGGAAGCCAGCCTTCAGAACGCGGACGTAGCCGCCCTTGCGCTCCGCATAGCGGGGGCCGAGCACGTCGAAGAGCTTCGCGACATAGGCGTCCTGCTTGAGCTGGCTCGCGGCCTGGCGGCGGGCGTGCAGGTCACCGCGCTTGGCGAGGGTGACGAGCTTCTCGATCACCCGGCGCAGTTCCTTGGCCTTGGGCAGGGTCGTCTTGATCTGTTCGTGCTCGATGAGCGAGCCTGCCATGTTCGCGAACATCGCCTTGCGGTGTTCGTGGGTCCGGTTCAGGCGGCGGTAACCACGTGCGTGACGCATTTTGTGTCTCCTATCTCAGGTTTTGCTTTGTCCGGCGACCATGCGTTTCGGCCGCTCTCCTTGGGGCATCATCGCCCTGCTGTTCCCCGGCATTCCGGGCATTTGCGAGGGGGTGGGCTCTCACCCACCCCGATCTCAGAACTGGTCTTCGAACTTCTTGGCGAGATCCTCGATGTTCTCCGGCGGCCATTCCTCGACATCCATGCCGAGGTGCAGACCCATGCCCGAGAGCACTTCCTTGATCTCGTTCAGCGACTTGCGGCCGAAGTTCGGGGTGCGCAGCATCTCGGCTTCGGTCTTCTGGATCAGGTCGCCGATGTAGACGATGTTGTCGTTCTTCAGGCAGTTGGCCGAACGCACCGAAAGCTCGAGCTCGTCGACCTTCTTGAGAAGCAGCGGGTTGAATTCCAGCCCGTCGTCCTCGTCCTGGCGGCCCGCCGATTCCGGCTCTTCGAAGTTCACGAAGATCGACAGCTGGTCCTGGATGATCCGCGCGGCGAAGGCCACGGCATCGTCCGGGGTGATGGAGCCGTCGGTTTCCACCTTCAGCGTCAGCTTGTCGTAGTCGAGCACCTGGCCCTCACGGGTCGGCTGCACGTCGTAGGACACCTTCTTGACCGGCGAATAGATCGCGTCGACCGGGATCAGGCCGATCGGCGCATCTTCCGGCTTGTTCTTGTCGGCAGAGACATAGCCCTTGCCGGTGTTGACGGTCAGTTCCATGAACAGGTCGGCGCCGTCGTCGAGGTGGCAGATCACGTGATCCTTGTTCAGGATCTCGATGCCCGCGCTTTCCGAGATGTCGCCGGCGGTCACGACCATCGGACCCTTGGCGGAGATCGACAGGCGCTTGGGCCCTTCGACTTCCATGCGGATCGCGACGCCCTTGAGGTTCAGGACGATGTCGGTCACGTCTTCACGCACACCGGCCACCGACGAGAATTCGTGCAGCACGTTGTCGATCTGGACGCTGGTGATGGCCGCGCCTTGCAGCGACGACAGCAGAACGCGGCGCAGCGCGTTGCCCAGCGTCAGGCCGAAGCCACGCTCAAGCGGCTCGGCCACGACGGTGGCCTGGCGCGACGGGTCATTGCCCGGCTTCACGTCAAGCTGCGTCGGCTTGATCAATTCGGCCCAATTTTTGTGGATCATGCGTCCCTCCATTCCTGTTCTGCCTCCATGTCCAAAAGGCAGAACGCCCGAGGTTCAAAAATGACGTACTCGGGCCAGGGTATTCCCCGGCCCGAGCGAATAACGTGCTGTATCAGACGCGGCGGCGCTTCGGCGGACGGCAGCCGTTGTGCGCGATCGGCGTCACGTCACGGATCGACGTGATGTTGAAGCCGACGGCAGCCAGCGCGCGCAGCGCGGATTCACGGCCCGAACCGGGGCCCTGCACTTCGACTTCCAGCGTGCGAACACCGTGCTCCTGCGCCTTCTTGCCGGCGTCTTCCGCGGCCATCTGGGCGGCGTAGGGGGTCGACTTGCGCGAGCCCTTGAAGCCCATGGTGCCGGCGGACGACCAGGAGATCGCGTTGCCCTGCACGTCCGAGATCAGGATCTTGGTGTTGTTGAACGAGCTGTTCACATGCGCCACGCCAGCGGCGATGTTCTTGGAGACCTTCTTCTTGCCTCCGCGACGGGTATCACGTGCCATTGGTCAGACCTCCCTTATTTCTTCTTGCCAGCGATGGGTTTCGCCGGGCCTTTGCGCGTGCGCGCATTGGTGTGCGTGCGCTGACCGCGCACGGGGAGGTTGCGACGATGGCGCAGGCCGCGGTAGCAGCCCAGGTCCATCAGGCGCTTGACGTTCATCTGCACTTCGCGGCGCAGGTCGCCTTCGACCGTGAAGTTCGCGTCGATGTGTTCGCGGATGGCGAGCACTTCGGCGTCGGACAGTTCGTTGACCCGGCGGGTCTGGTCGATGTTCGTCGCCTCGCAGATGTCCTTGGCCGACGAATGGCCAATTCCGGTGATGTAGGTGAGGGCGATCGGGACGCGTTTGTGCGTCGGGATGTTCACGCCGGCAATACGTGCCAAGGTCTATATCCTTTCGTTGCGGACCCGTAGCGCCAGGTCCTTTTTTCACAACGTAAGCCCGCCGGGGTCATCCCTGCGGGCCGCAGCTGAATCTCTGGTCTGGTGGCTGTCGAGGTGCGACCCCGTGCTACCGATTCCCGTATCGGGATGCGGTGCTTTACGAGGGATTCTCCGCCACGTCAAGGGCCGGGGCAAGCATGCGGGTTCATTGGAGAATTGCACCGCCGGAGAGGGCCGCCCTGCCCCGCTGTCGAAAAGACAGGGCCCGGCGCAAAGGGATGCGCCGGGCCCTACAAATCCGTGCCGGTCAGGTCAGCCCAGAACGGCGTTGATTTCTTTCGCGACCGCGTCGATCTCGCCCAGCCCGTCCACGGTGCTGAGGTCGCCCTTGGCGTAATAGTAGCCGATGAGCGGCGAGGTCTTCTTGTAGTATTCCATCAGGCGGGTGCGCAGGCTTTCCTCGTTGTCGTCGGCCCGGCGCTTGAACTCGGTCCCGCCACAGTTGGTGCACTTGCCGTCTTCGGGGATCGGCTTGGTGATGTCGTTGTAGACCTCACCGCAGTTGGCGCAGGTCGAGCGCGCGGTGATGCGCTCCACCAGCGCGTCGTCGTCGACCTTCATCTCGATCACGGCATCCAGTTGCGCGCCGTGCTTCTTGAGCAGGTCACCCAGCGCGTCGGCCTGGCCCAGCGTGCGCGGAAAGCCGTCGAAGATGAACCCGCCGGCATTGTCGCCCTCGAGCTTCTCCTCGATCAGGCCGATGACGATCTCGTCGGTCACGAGCTCGCCGGCGTCCATGATCGCGGCAACCTTGTTGCCCATCTCGGTCCCCGAGGAACGCGCCTCGCGCAGCATGTCGCCCGTCGACAGCTGGATCATGTTGCGTTCTTCCACGAGTTTTCGCGCCTGGGTGCCCTTGCCGGCTCCAGGCGGTCCAAGAAGAATGATATTCATCGTCTGGCTGGTCCCTTCCGTCCCTTTTTCGCAGCGCTCCCACCGCGCTTGCCGCGCAGCTGCGATTTCTCGATCAGGCCTTCGTATTGGTGTGCAAGCAGGTGGCTCTGGACCTGCTGGATCGTGTCCATTGTCACGGACACGATGATGAGGATCGACGTACCGCCGAAGTAGAACGGCACCGCGAGTTGGGCGCGCAGAATCTCGGGCAGGAGGGCGACGGCCGCTAGGTAGAGCGAGCCGAGCACCAGGATGCGCGTCACCACGTAGTCGAGGTATTCGGCGGTCCGCTTGCCCGGGCGGATGCCCGGCACGAAGCCGTTCTGGTTCTTCAGGTTGTCGGCCACGTCGTCCGTCTTGAACGCCACTTCCTTGGTGTAGAAGAAGGTGAAGAAGATGATCATGACCGCGAAGAACAGCAGGTAGAGCGGCTGACCCGGACCGAAGTAGGCAAGGATCGTCGACATGACCGGCCCGGTCGAACCGTTCGTGCTGAACGTCTGGAGCGTCGTGGGCAGCAGCAGCAGCGCCGAGGCGAAGATCGCCGGGATGACGCCGGCCGGGTTGACCTTGATCGGCAGGTGGCTGGTGCCGCCGTCGTACATCTTCATCCCGACCTGGCGGCGCGGATACTGGATGTGGATCTTGCGCAGCGCGCGTTCCATGAACACCACGAAGCCGATCACGGCGACGAACATGACGATCACGCCGATGATCACGACCGGGCTGACGGCGCCCGAGCGGCCCTGGCTGAAGAACTGGGCGAAGGCGGCCGGAAGCTCGGCCACGATGCCCACGAAGATGATGAGCGAGATACCGTTGCCGATGCCGCGCGCGGTGATCTGTTCACCGAGCCACATCAGGAACATGGTGCCGCCGACCAGCGTTACGACGGCCGAGGCCACGAAGTAGGGGCCCGGTGTCGACACGAGGTCGCCCGCCTGGAGGCTGTTGGCGAGCGCGAAGGCCTGCCCGGTCGCAAGCGCCACGGTGCCGTAGCGCGTGTACTGGTTGATCTTCTTGCGTCCCTGCTCGCCCTCTTTCTTGAGCTGCTTGAGCGGCTCCCACATGGAGGCCAGGAGCTGCACGATGATCGAGGCCGAGATGTAGGGCATGATGCCCAGGGCGAACACGCCCATCCGCCCCAGCGCGCCGCCGGTGAACATCGACAGGATGCCGCCGATGCCGCTGGCCGCCTGCTCCATGAAATCGCGAAGCGCGCCCGCATCGATCCCCGGCACCGGGATGTAGGTCCCGATCCGGTAGATGATCAGAAGGCCGATCGTGTAGAAAATCCGTTGGCGAAGTTCGGTCGCCTTTCCCAGCGTGCCCCACGAAAGGTTGGCCGCCATTTGTTCCGCTGCAGATGCCATAAGGCCCCCTGTTCAGAGAAACGCCGCCGAACCGTTCCCCGGCTTCGGCGGCGCTAAGGTCCGACGCTTATCTAAGGCGCAAGGCTGCGCCGAACAAGCGTTACTCCGCCGCGGCCGCCGTGGTCAGCTTGCCGCCGGCCTTTTCGACCGCTTCGATGGCCGACTTGGAGGCGCCGGTCACGGTGATGTTCGCCTTGGCCGAGAAGTCGCCCTTGGCGAGAACGCGGACACCGTCGAGCTTGCGGCGCACGACGCCGGCTTCGACCAGCGCGTCCTCGGTGATGTCACCGGACAGCTTCTTGGCATCGATGAATTTCTGGATGATGCCCAGGTTCACGACAGCGTACTTCTTGCGGTTCGGCTTGTTGAAGCCACGCTTGGGAAGACGCTGGTAGAGGGGCATCTGGCCGCCTTCGTAGCCGGCGATGGCCACACCGGAACGCGACTTCTGGCCTTTGATACCACGGCCGGCGGTCTTGCCCTTGCCGGAACCGGGGCCACGGCCCACGCGCATACGTTTCTTGGCGGCACCGGGATTGTCCCGGAGTTCATTGAGTTTCATATCGCTTCTCCTGTGCCGGATGTGACCCCCGAAGCGAAATCGGGCCAACCACGGCGTGTCTTGATGTGAGTCGTGACCCATCGCGGGCCACCGGGCGCGTATAGACGGTCCCTCAACATGAAACAAGCCCCGGCCGGGAGCCGGGGCTTGGAGCGGCATCGTGTCGCGCGCCCCGATGGTCAGCGGGATACGCGACGCTCAGGCGGTGCGCTGTGCACCCGGGAGGGGGTGGGCGTCAGCCCAGCTCGCCTTCGCCGTACCAGCCGCCCATTTTCACTTCGGTGGCGTCGCCGACCATTTCGGCGAACTCGGCGGGGTCCTGGGTGCCGCCGTCGCGCCCGCGGTAGTGGTACGGGTAGACGTAGGCGGGCCCGAACTCCTCGACCGCGCTCGCGGCCGCGCTCGCGTCCATCGTGAAGGGCAGGTTCATGCAGATGAAGGCAAGGTCGATGTTCTCGAGCGCCCGCATCTCCGGGATGTCCTCGGTGTCGCCCGAGATGTAGACCCGGAAGCCGTCGAAGCTCAGCACGTAACCGTTGTCGCGGCCCTCGGGGTGGAAATTCTGCCGACCCTCGGTCGTGTTGTAGGCCGGGATCGCGTCGATCGTGAGGCCGTTCCAATCCATGCTGTCGCCATTGGCCATCGACACCGCGCCGTCCGATATCTCGGCGGGCAGCATGCCGTTCACGGCCGGGTTGGTGACGAGCGACGTCTCCCCACCGATGAGCGCGGTGAGCACCTCGGCGTTGTAGTGGTCGCCGTGCTCGTGCGTGATGAGGATCAGGTCGGGGGCCGGGAAATCGGAATAGTCTTCGGCGGCGCCGACCGGGTCGACGTAGATCACACCCTTGGGCGTCTCCATCACGAAGGAGGCGTGAGAGACGGGGTGCACGATGATGTCGCCCGCATCCGTCTGGAACATGTTGGAGCTGTGCGCTGCGGCCATGCCGGCATAGGGCAGGATCGTGACCGCGCCTGCGCTCGCGGCGGCGGTGGCGAGGAACGTGCGGCGTGTCGTTTTCATGATGTCTCTCCCTGTTTCGCATAATCAGGAAGACTACGCGCGAGTTGACGCAAGGTTCAGTCACAAGGGGCCAGAGAGATCACGATGGGGTGAGGGTCCGCCCGGACGGGAGGCGCGCGCCGGGGCCGAGGGCGCAGCTTTCAACGCGCGAGCGGGGTCGCAGGCGACAAGCCGGCACACGTAAAACACCCCGGCCATTTCTGACCGGGGTGCCAATTCTGTCAACCGTGGTGGGTTTCACCCACCCAACGTGGGCCGGGCTTCAGCCCGGCACGTGGGTCTCAGCCGCGCTCTTCCACGATCTCCACGAGGTGCGGGATCTTGGCGACCATGCCGCGGATCGAGGGGGTGTCCTCGAGCTCGCGGGTCTTGTTCATCTTGTTGAGGCCAAGGCCGATCAGCGTCTGACGCTGGATGCCCGGGCGACGGATCGGGCTACCGATCTGTTTCACGACGATGGTTTTTGCCATTTTCCTCAGGCCTCCTCAGCAACCTGGCTCGACTCGGCCGGCGCTTCGTCGCGGTTCGGCAGGATGTCGGCGGTTTTCTTGCCGCGACGCTGGGCAACCGAGCGCGGGCTCTGCTGCTTGGTCAGACCGTTCAGCGTGGCGCGGATCATGTTGTAGGGGTTCTGCGAGCCGACCGATTTGGCGACCACGTCCTGGACGCCGAGCATCTCGAACACGGCACGCATCGGGCCACCGGCGATGATCCCGGTACCTTGCGGGGCGGTGCGCAGGACGACGCGGCCGGCGCCGTGGCGCCCGTCGATGTCGTGGTGCAGGGTCCGGCCCTCGCGCAGCGGCACGCGGATCATGTTGCGCTTGGCGGCCTCGGTGGCCTTGCGGATCGCCTCGGGCACTTCCTTGGCCTTGCCCTTGCCGAAGCCGACACGGCCCTTCTGGTCGCCCACGACGACGAGAGCGGCGAAGCCGAAGCGCTTACCACCCTTCACGGTCTTGGACACACGGTTGATCGCGACAAGGCGATCGGCGAATTCCGGGGTCTCGTCGCGATCGCGGCGATTCCGGCGGTTGTCACGTTCTGCCATCAGGCATTCCTTCACTTGGGTGGTGCGCTCGGGCACCGGTTCAACTCGATCCTCGGTGGGGCGATGCCCCCCGGATCATCGGAGGGGCGCCGGAGCGCCCCTCTCAAAGGTCATCAGAACTTCAGGCCGCCTTCGCGGGCCGCCTCGGCAAGGGCTTTCACCTTGCCGTGGAACAGGAAGCCGCCACGGTCGAAGTAGCACTCTTCCACACCGGCCTTCTTGGCGCGCTCGGCAATCGCGGCGCCCACCTTCGCGGCGGCCTCCACGTTGTTCTTGCCGGACAGGCCCAGGTCCTTGTCGAGCGAGGACGCGGAGGCCAGCGTGCGGCCGTTCACGTCGTCGATCAGCTGGACGCTGATGTTCTTGTTGGAGCGGTGAACCGACAGGCGAAGCTTGCCGGGGTTCACTTTCCGCTGCTTGTTCCGAACGCGCAGACGGCGCTTCAGAAACAGGTCTCGTTTGCTGTTTGCCATTGTTCGCGTCCTTACTTCTTCTTGCCTTCCTTGCGGAAGATGTACTCGTCTTTGTACTTGATGCCCTTGCCCTTGTAGGGCTCGGGAGCACGCCATTCGCGGATGTTGGCCGCGACCTGGCCGACGAGCTGCTGATCGGCGCCCTCGACGACGACTTCGGTCGGCTTCGGCGCCGTGATGGTCACCCCTTCCGGAACCTCGAAGTCGACCTCGTGCGAGTAGCCGAGGTTGAGCTTGAGCGTGTTGCCCTGCATCTGGGCGCGGTAACCGACGCCCGAGATTTCCAGCTCTTTCTTGAAGCCGTCCGTCACACCCTGGACCATGTTGGCCACCATGGTGCGCGACATGCCCCACTGCTGGCGGGCGCGCTTGGACTTGCCGCGCGGCTCGACCGACACGAGCGTGTCATCGATCGAGATCGTGACATCGTCGGTGGCGGTGAACGTGCGGGTGCCCTTCGGCCCCTTCACCTCAACGGTCTGGCCCGACAGCGTCGCCGTGACGCCAGAGGGGAGCTCGACCGGACGTTTGCCAATACGAGACATTACCAGACCTCCTTAGAATACCGTGCAAAGCACTTCGCCGCCAACATTCTGGCTGCGAGCGTTTGCATCGGACATGACGCCTTTCGGCGTGGAGACAATCGAGACACCGAGGCCCTGGCGGACCTGCGGGATCTCCTTGGCGCCCATGTAGACGCGGCGGCCGGGGGTCGAAACCCGCTGCAGTTCGCGAATGACGGGGGTGCCATCGAAGTACTTGAGGCTGATCTCAAGGGTCGGGTGACCGTTGACATCGGTCCCGGCTTCGTAGCCGCGGATGTAGCCTTCGTCCGCGAGCACGTCGAGCACCCAGGCGCGCAGCTTGGAGGCCGGCGTGGACACGGTCGACTTGCCGCGCAGTTGCGCGTTGCGGATACGGGTGAGCATATCGCCGATAGGATCGTTCATCGTCGTCTCTCCCTTACCAGCTCGATTTCACCAGGCCGGGGACCTGGCCATTGGAGCCAAGATCCCGCAGCGCGATCCGGCTGACCTTCAGCTTGCGGTAGTACGCATGCGGACGGCCAGTCAGCTGGCAACGGTTGTGAAGACGGGTCGGCGAGGAGTTGCGGGGCAGCTTCGCCAGCTTCAGGGAGGCGCGGAAACGCTCTTCCATCGGCTTGGACTCGTCGTTGATGATTTCTTTCAGCGCGGCACGCTTTTCAGCGTATTTTTCCACCAGCTTCTGACGCTTGGCTTCACGCGCGATCATGGATTTCTTAGCCATTACTCGGTCTCCAAGGATCAGCTGTTGAAGGGCATGTTGAAGTGCTTCAACAGGCTCTTGGCTTCCGCGTCGGTTTTCGCGGTGGTGGCGATCACGATGTCGAGGCCCCAGACTTCATCGACCTTGTCGAAGTCGATTTCCGGGAACACGATGTGCTCTTTCATGCCCATGGCGTAGTTGCCGCGGCCATCGAAAGAGGTGCCCGGCACGCCGCGGAAGTCGCGGATGCGCGGCATGGCGATCGTGATCAGGCGGTCGAGGAATTCATACATCCGGTCGCCGCGCAGGGTGACTTTCGCACCGAGCGGCATGTCCTCGCGAACACGGAAACCGGCGATGGATTTCTTCGCCTTGGTGACAACAGCCTTCTGGCCCGAGATCTTGGTCAGGTCTTCCTGGGCGGCCTTGGCTTTCTTCGAGTCCTTAACGGCCTCGGCGCCGCAGCCGATGTTCAGGACGATCTTGTCCAGACGCGGGATCTGCATGTCGTTCGTGTAGCCGAACTCTTCCTTGAGGGCCGCCTTCACGGTCTCGCGGAAGTGGGTGCGCAGGCGCGGGGTGTAGTTTTGTGCGTCGAGCATCAGATCACCTCCCCGGTGGTCTTGGCGTAACGAACCTTCTTGTCGCCTTCCATCTTGAAGCCGACGCGGGTCGCCTTGCCGTTCTTGTCGAGCAGCGCGAGGTTCGAGAGGTCGATCGGCATCGCCTTCGGCAGGCGGCCGCCCTGGCTCTGCTGGCTCTGGCGGGTGTGACGGATCGCCATGTTCACGCCGTCGACGACCGCTTTGCCGGTCTTCGGGGACACCGAGGTGATTTCACCCTGCTTGCCCTTGTCCTTGCCGGCGAGCACGACGACCTTGTCGCCCTTCTTGAGTTTCGCAGCCATCAGAGCACCTCCGGAGCGAGCGAGATGATCTTCATGAAGTTCTTCGCGCGCAGCTCGCGAACCACCGGCCCGAAGATACGGGTGCCGACCGGCTCGTTGTTGTTGTTGAGGATCACCGCGGCGTTCCGGTCGAAGCGGATGGCGGTGCCGTCTTCGCGACGGACTTCTTTGGCGGTGCGCACGACGACGGCCTTGCGGACGTCACCTTTCTTCACGCGGCCGCGCGGGATGGCTTCCTTCACCGAGACGACAATGATGTCGCCGACGGAGGCGTATTTACGCTTGGACCCACCCAGGACCTTGATGCACTGCACCCGGCGCGCGCCGGAGTTGTCAGCAACATCCAGATTGGTCTGCATCTGGATCATAGGGTTTCTCCTGACCTTTGGGGTTACGACCCCATGGTTTCGATCGAGCTAGGTTGTCACCCCGCCATCAGGCGTTGATGACCTCCCAACGTTTCGTCTTCGACTTCGGCGCGCATTCCTGGATGCGGACGAGGTCACCAACCTTGAACTGGTTGTTCTCATCGTGAGCCCGGTACTTCTTGGACTTACGGATGGTCTTCTTCAGAACCGGGTGCGTGAAGCGGCGTTCGACGCTCACGGTGACGGTCTGTGCGTTGGCGTCCGAGGTCACGGTGCCTTGCAGGATACGTTTGGGCATCTGTCAGGCCTCCCTCAGTTGCCGGCCGCGGCAGCGGCTTTTTCGTTGATGATGGTCTTCACACGGGCCACGTCACGCTTGACCTGGCGCATCCGCGCGGTGTTTTCGAGCTGGCCGGTGGCCTGCTGAAAGCGCAGGTTGAAGGCCTCTTTCTTGAGATCCGACAGCTGTTCGTTCAGCTGGTCGGCGCTTTTGTCACGCAATTCGCTGGCGTTCATCGCCTATCTTCCTTTCCAACATCACCAGTCGGCCCCCTATCCGGCGTTCAGGCACGTTTCGGGGTCACCGCGAATCTGGTGGAGTTCGTGATGAGCGGCTCCAATAAGCCCTTGCGGAATACAAAGCAACCCCTTGGCGGGAAACACCCGCGAAAAGGGGCTCAGGCCGGGGCGGCCGCGGCGCGCGTGTTGGTCGCGATGACCTTCGCACGCAGGTCGAGCGCGATGCCCGCCTCGATCAGCGCGAAGAGCTTCGGCTGCTGGGTGCGCATGCGCTCGAGCCGGTCGCGGTCGATGCGCCAGACCCGCGCGGGTTCGGCCACCGTGACGTCGGCGCTGGCCAGCCCGTCGCCCATCAACGACATCTCCCCGACGAAATGGCCGGGCTCCATGCGCGCGACTTCCGTGTTGCCGGTGTCGATCCTGGCCGTGCCCTCGGACAGGTAGGTGAGGAAGCCGGGGCGCTCTCCCTCCTCCGTCAGCCGCGTGCCCTCGGGCACGCTCTCCCATCGCCCCTGGTCCAGAAGCCGGTCGCGGGTCCAGAGCAGGATGATCTGGACCACGTTCACCGCGATCAGGAGGACCTGCCAGAACGCGCCCACTACGTTCCCGATCATCACCCAGTCGTAGATGATGCCGGAGACCGCAGATACGATGACAAGGAGGCGCAGCCAGAGCATGCGCCGCATCATCATCGACACGATCATCAGGACGTAACTCAGGTGGCCAAAAAAGCCGTGGGTCAGGAACCCGGCATCGAAAAGGTCGGTCAAAACGGTACTCGGTCAGGTATCTCACCGAGGCTAGGGCATGGCTGCCGGGGTTTCAAAGGAAAGCCGCCTCCCGCTCTCGCCAAGCGATCGGGTTTGACGTATCGAGGCCACATGGCCGATATATCCTCCCTCTTCGTGACCCGCCTCTACCGCGCCCGGCTGAACGAGCTGGGCGACGACATCTCGACCGACGAACTCGAAGCGTCCTGCTGGGCGATCTACGAGGACGACGAAGCGGGGCAGCGCTGGTGCGAGACGGAAGGGTATCCCGGCTACACCTCGTATGCCTCCCTCACCGACCTGCCCTGGCGGTTCCCGATCTTCGCCGACGTGGTCGCAGCGCTCGACAAGCACGTGGCGGCCTTCGCCGAGGATCTTGAATTCGACCTGGGCGAGGGCAAGCTGGTGCTCGAGGACATCTGGATCAACATCCTGCCGGAGGGCGGCACCCACAGCTCGCACCTTCACCCGCATTCGGTGATTTCCGGGACGACCTACGTGTCGATGCCCGACGGCGCTTCGGCCCTGAAACTGGAGGATCCCCGGTCAGCCCGCCTGATGGCCGCGCCCCCGCGCCGCAAGTCCGCACGCGAAGACCTGCGCACCTTCGTCTACGTGGCCCCGCAGGTGGGCGACGTGCTCCTGTGGGAAAGCTGGTTGCGCCACGAGGTCCCGATGAACCAGGCCGAGGACGAACGGATCTCGGTGAGCTTCAACTACAAGTGGGAGGGTTAAGGCCCCACTGGCCGCCCCCCCCCGGCGTTGGTGATCCTAGGATTTCAGGATCACCTCGCCCTCGATCTCCATCGCGAACCCCATTGGCAGGGCGACGACACCGACAACCGAGCGGGCATGTCGGCCGACCTCCGGGCCGAAGACGGATATGACGAGGTCGCTGAACCCGTTAACGACAAGGTGCTGGTCCGTGAAGTCCGGCGTGGATGTGACCATCCCGAACACGCGGCCCCATCCTTCAATACGGGACAAGTCGCCGAATTCGGCCTTCAGGTTCGCGAACACGGACAGAGCCACGCCCCGCGCGGCGGCGTAGCCCTCCTCGATTGTGATGCCATCGCCCAAACGGCCAAACGGCCCGTCGACGCGCCCGTTCATGTCGTTGCGCGGGTGTCCCGAGAAGAACGCGCGTCTGCCTCGGACGTTTACGAAGGTGAATGGCAGCTCCACGCCGGGCGGCTTAATGCCGGGCGGCGGCAGGGTGATCCCCAGCGCCGTCAGGTGGTCTTCCGGTGTCGTCATGCCATATTCTCCACCATTCAGGATAATCCTTCGCAGCGAACCGGCATAGAAAAACCCCCGACGTCTTCACGCCGGGGGCTCTCCGATTTCGTAGGGTGGGTGTTAACCCACCACCCTCACCAGTCCTCGCGGACCACGGTGCGGGTCTTGATCGGCAGCTTCATCGCGGCCAGGCGCAGGGCCTCGCGGGCGATGTCTTCCGACACACCGTCGATCTCGAACATGACGCGGCCCGGCTTGACCTTGGCGGCCCAGCGGTCGACCGAACCCTTACCTTTACCCATCCGAACCTCGATCGGCTTGGCCGACACGGGGACGTCCGGGAAGATGCGGATCCAGACGCGGCCCTGACGCTTCATGTGGCGCGTCATGGCACGACGGGCGGCTTCGATCTGGCGCGCGGTGACGCGTTCCGGTTCGAGCGCCTTGAGGCCGTAGGTGCCGAAGTTCAGGTCAGAGCCACCCTTGGCCTGGCCCTTGATCCGGCCCTTGTGCATCTTGCGGAATTTCGTGCGCTTCGGTTGCAGCATATCAGTTCCTCCTTAGCGGCGGCCACCGGCGCCACGCGGGGCCGGACCGTCCTGGAGCTCTTGTTGCTTGCGATCACGCGCAGCGGGATCATGCTCCATGATCTCGCCTTTGAAGATCCAGACCTTGATGCCGATGATGCCATAGGGCGTTTCGGCTTCGGCCAGCGCGTAATCGATATCGGCCCGCAGGGTGTGCAGGGGCACGCGGCCCTCGCGCAGCCATTCGGTCCGCGCGATTTCAGCACCGCCCAGACGACCCGCGCAGTTGATGCGGATGCCCTGGGCGCCCATGCGCATGGCGTTCTGGGCCGCGCGCTTCATGGCACGGCGGAACGACACACGACGCTCGAGCTGCTGGGCGATGGATTCAGCGACCAGCTGGGCGTCGAGCTCGGGCTTGCGCACTTCGACGATGTTGAGGTGCAGTTCGCTGTCGGTCATCTTGGCGAGCTTCTTGCGGAGCACTTCGATGTCCGCGCCTTTCTTGCCGATGATGACGCCCGGACGCGCGGTGTGGATCGTGACGCGGCACTTCTTGTGCGGACGCTCGATGATCACACGGCTGACGCCGGCCTGCTTGCACTCTTTCTTGATGAAATCACGGATGGCGACGTCTTCCAGAAGAAGATCACCGTAATCCGCGGTGTCGGCGTACCAGCGGCTATCCCAGGTGCGGTTGACCTGGAGGCGCATGCCGATCGGATTGACTTTCTGACCCATTAGGCTTGCTCCTCAACTTGACGCACCTTGATGGTGAGTTCCGAGAACGGCTTGTTGATGCGGCCAAAGCGGCCACGGGCACGCGGACGACCGCGCTTCATCACAAGGTTCTTGCCCACGAACGCTTCGGCGACGACGAGCTCGTCGACGTCGAGGTTGTGGTTGTTCTCGGCGTTCGCGATGGCCGACTGAAGGCATTTCTTCACGTCGAGCGCGATCCGCTTCTTCGAGAAGGTGAGATCGGACAGAGCCTTGTCCACCTTCTTGCCACGGATCATCGCGGCCACGAGGTTCAGTTTCTGCGGGCTGGTGCGAAGCATGCGGGTTTTCGCCATCGCTTCGTTCTCGGCCACGCGGCGGGGGTTCTTTTCCTTGCCCATGACTTACTTCCGCTTCGCTTTTTTGTCGGCAGCATGACCGTAGTAGGTCCGCGTCGGCGAGTATTCACCGAACTTCTGGCCGATCATTTCCTCGGTAACCAGCACGGGGATGTGCTTGTGGCCGTTGTAGACGCCGAACGTCAGGCCCACGAACTGGGGCAGGATCGTCGAGCGGCGCGACCAGATCTTGATGACTTCGTTGCGGCCCGACTCGCGAGCCTTTTCAGCCTTCTTGAGGACGTAAGAGTCGACAAAAGGCCCTTTCCAGACAGAACGTGCCATATCTTAGCGGCCTTTCTTCTTGGCGTGACGCGAGCGGATGATCAGCTTCTGCGACGCCTTGTTCTTGTTGCGGGTGCGCTTGCCCTTGGTGTCCTTGCCCCACGGCGTAACCGGGGTGCGGCCACCGGAGGTGCGGCCCTCACCACCACCGTGCGGGTGATCGATCGGGTTCATCGCGACACCGCGGACGGCAGGGCGCTTGCCCTTGTGGCGCATGCGGCCGGCCTTGCCGAGATTCTGGTTCGAGTTGTCGGGGTTCGACACCGCGCCAACCGTCGCCATGCATTCCTGGCGCACCATGCGAAGCTCGCCCGACGACAGGCGGATCTGCGCGTAGCCACCGTCACGACCGACGAACTGGGCGTAGGTGCCCGCGGCGCGCGCGATCTGGCCGCCCTTGCCCGGCTTGAGCTCGATGTTGTGGACGATCGTGCCGATCGGCATGCCGGCGAACGGCATCGCGTTGCCCGGCTTGATGTCGACCTTGGTGCCCGAAACGATCTTGTCGCCGACGGCGAGACGCTGCGGCGCGAGGATGTAGGCCTTTTCGCCGTCTTCGTAGGCGATCAGGGCGATGAAGGCGGTCCGGTTCGGGTCGTATTCGATCCGTTCCACAACAGCCTGGACGTCGACCTTGCTGCGCTTGAAATCGACGATACGGTAGAGACGCTTCGCGCCACCACCGCGGCGGCGAGAGGTGATCCGTCCGGTGTTGTTCCGGCCGCCCGACTTCGTCAGACCCTCGGTGAGGGACTTGACGGGACGTCCTTTCCAAAGCTCCGAACGGTCGATCAGAACCAGCCCACGCTGGCCCGGCGTCGTCGGCTTGTACGACTTGAGTGCCATGCTTTCTGTCTTCCGTTGCTTTGCGGCGGGTTCCCCCGCCTGTCTGTTATCGGCCGATCGGACCTTGGTCCTCAGGCCGGGATGTAGGCCCCCGGAGGTGCCCGAATTCAATATGTCAAAGACCCCGGAACGAATCCCGGGGTCGCGGACTGGCGCTCTATAGCGGTGTTGGAGGTACCTGTCCAGTGGCGCGCGCCACCCTTTCACCTCGCCGTCCCGCGCGGCCGCGCATGGACCTTGACCGCGCCGCGACCTTGTCATAGGCAACCTTCATCGGGCGGGTATGGTGAAATGGTATCACACGAGCCTTCCAAGCTCTTGGTGCGGGTTCGATTCCCGCTACCCGCTCCACTCCAACATGCAACGGGATGCAGCAGTGTGAAATAGCGCTCTATTTTCAAGGCTGGTTGACTCCCGCACTTCCGGCGCTCTTTCTGGTAAGGGTTAGCACCACAAGCTTTTTGTTGGTATGCTCCTCCTGAGTACCAACAGACGAATCTGCGATACCAACACATGCCTCTCACCGACGCCGCCGTGAAAGCCGCTCAGCCCGGTCCCAAACTCAGAAAATTGAGTGATGGGGAAGGCCTGCAACTTCACATCCAACCGACCGGATCGAAGCTTTGGCGCCTCGCCTACCGTTTTCAGGGAAAACAGAAGACCCTCGCTCTCGGAAAGTATCCGGACGTCTCGTTGAAAGCGGCGCGCCTCGCGAAAGGCGTCGCCCGGGCGACCCTCGCAAGTGGCCTTGACCCGATGGCGGAACGCAGAACCGCGGAAGCACCGCAAGGTGCAACTTGGCGGGATGTCGCCAGTGAGTATGTTCAGCTTCAGAGGGACCGCGACCGAGCTCCGAAGACAATCGCCAAGCTGGAGTCGCAGCTTTCACGAGCGGACAAAGCTTTCGGGTCCAAACCCGTTCGAGACATCAAAGCATCTGACGTTCTGGCCATGTTGAGAGGAATTGAAGCAGAAGGAAAGCATGTGACGGCCGCCGGTACACGATCAGCCTGCAGCCGCGTTTTCCGGTATGCCGTTGCCACCGACCGCGCGGAGGTCGATCCGTCTGCCGCACTGATCGGAGCGTTGGTCGGCGTTCAGTCGAAAGGCTATCCGGCCATCGTGGCCCCTGAAGAGGTCGGCGGCCTGATCCGTGCCATTCGAGACTACCCGGGCGACCCCACCACGCGGGTCGGCCTCAAGCTCTGCGCCTATACCTTTTTGCGGCCCGGAGAGGTGACCGGATTGCGCTGGGCGGATATCGACTGGGAAAGCCGGCAAATCAACATTCCAGGGGAACGTATGAAACTCCCGCGCCCCCATGTCGTACCGATGAGCGTCCAGGTGGAAAGCTTTCTGCGCGAGGTGCTGCCCATCTCCGGCCGCAATAAGCACGTTCTATCAAGCCTGCATGCGACCCACCGGCCCCTAAGCAACAACACATTGAACGCCGCCCTGCGACGTCTGGGATACTCGAAAGAGGAAATGGTTGCGCATGGGTTCCGCAAGACGGCCTCGACGCTCTTGAACGAAGCTGGCTTCAACAAGGACTGGATCGAGCGACAGTTGGCCCACGCCGAGACAAACGCTGTGCGCGCTGCTTACGACAAGTCGGAACACATCGCAGGGCGAACCAAAATGATGCAGACGTATGCGGACATGCTGGACGAGTTGGCTGAGAGGCAAACGAAGAAATAACCAGCCAAATTCAAGTCTTGCAGATAACGGGCTCTCGCTTCGACGCGCCGCGGGAGCGCCCGGTCACGACAGCTCAGACGTCCGACGCGGCGCTCACGGCTTTTGACCCCGTTTGGTCCTACGAGGCTCATACGCCGCGCTCCTAACAGGTACACCGGCACCTCTGCGCCGGGGATTGCTACCAGGCGAACCTGACCTTTCCGATCACCGCCCGGTGGCAGGGGTCACCCGCGGCGCTCTTCGATGCCATGACCGCTCGGCACCCCGTCCGCTACGCGGCGCTCGTCGACCTGGGTGGCCCCGTCATCCTGTCGCGCTCACCGGAGCTCTTCTTCGATGTCGACGATACCGGCCGGATCGAGACGCAGCCAATGAAGGGCACCATCCGCCGCGGCGGCACGCCGCTAGAGGATGCTCGGCTCGCCGAGGCGCTGCGCCAGGATACCAAGTGCCAGGCGAAGAACCTGATGATCGTCGATCTCCTGCGCAACGATATCTCCCGCATCTGCGAGCTGGGCACGCTGCAGGTGCCCGAGCTCTTTCGACTGGAAAGCTACCCGACGGTGCATCAGCTGGTCAGCCGCATCCGGGCCAATCTGGTGCGTGGCGTGGGGTTCGCCGAGATCATCAAGCCTCTCTTTCCTTGAGGCTCGATCACCGGCGCTCCGAAGATACGGGCCATGCAGATCCTTCGCGGCTTTAGGAGAGCCCACGCGACGCCCATTGCGGCGCGATCGGCTATCTCGCCCCCTCAGGCCGGATGCGCTTCAACGTGGCCATCCGCACCATCACCCTGCACGAAGGCGGCGAAGCAGTGCTCAATGTTGGTGGCGGCATCGTCTACGATTCCGAAGCGCGCGCGGAATACGAAGAGTGCCTGCTCAAGGCGCGCTTCGCTGGCGGGGTGGCACAGAAGATGGGAGACTTCGAGGAAGTGCGATCCTGATGAGATGCGACGGCTATCCTCCCGCGGACGTTCGCACTGCGCCACCTACCTGGGCAAAACGAAATGGCGCTGGCGGCGGGCAACACTGCGAGCCGACAAGCGGACCTGAGCCTGCATGGCCACCTCCTGGCGCAGTGCGAACCGCTGTCAGCTTTGCTGGAAGATCTCGGTCCGATGATATGCCATATAGACCGCTTGGCGCTGGGTGAGCGGCTTTGGCTCTATGCCAGCCGCCAACCCCCATGCATCGGCCACCTCCTTGGGGAGCGAAGGGCTCAGCAACAGGGTGCCGCCGTCCTCAAAAGAGATGTACCCTCGGTCGAACAACCGATCGACGTGCGGGGAGAGCAAGAGACCATTGTTGCCGTCGAGTTTCTCGTAGTCGCTGCTCTGCGCCCAAGGCTTGATGTGGCTCGCCGTGAGAAACCGCCCGTCCGTGATCCCGGTGATGCGGCACCCCGCCTCATGGCGCTCGAGGTTCTTGCGGTACTGCCCCTGCCCCACACGTGACTTTGCCAGCTGGTACTTCTCCGTCGTACCGATATCGGTCCGATTTCGGATTTCCCGCTCTTGGCCGTCCCCGATCGTCATCTCCAGCTGGCGGCCGATGAGCGACAACAGAGCTTGGCCCATGCCTTCAGAGATCTCGGCCAAGTAGACCTGGTTGCCGTCACCGTCGGCGCGGATGGGAGAGTATTTCTCGGGAAGGAGCGGCGCCAATAGACCCATGTGGTCCTTGGGCCGAATTGGGCTTACGAGCTCCTCGTACTCTACCTGTACCAGCCAACCGTCCGCGTCCCACGCCTCGCCAGCCTTTCCGAACTCTTGCGGCTTCTCCGCGGACTGCGCCGGTGCTTCCACCACACCCACCGCCTTAATGAGCGTATCCGCAAACGAGAACACGAAATCCCCAGGACGGGTCTGCGTCATGTTGTGATAGAACTGGCTAAAGCCGCCGTCCTTGTTTGTCTTCGGCGACCACATATAGCCGCCACCAACTTCTGCTTTGTAGGTTTGGTTTTGGTTGACCCACCAATAACGCGCCATGCTGGAAATCCTTAGACGAACAAATATGGGCCAGAGGGTAATTGCTCGACCATGAATGGCAATAGATGCCGGCCCAGACAACGTCTGACACACCGCTAATAGAAACCAAAACCCGCGGACGTGGCAGGACCTTCCCACCTATTTCTCCGAAGGTCTTGTTATGACTTCTGTTTTCGCTAGTCTCACCTCGAACATTTAGGGATCGTGATATGAAGCCAAACCTCAAGAAAATGAATCGTAAGGAGCTGGAGAAGCTCAAGGTAGATATCGACAAGGCGCTTTCGCGTGTTGAAGAGGAAGAAAAGAAGGCCGCAAGGCTCGCTGCTGAGAAAGCGGCAAAGGCTATGGGGTATTCGCTCGAGGACCTGTCTGACGTGAAACCGGCCAAACGCGCGCCCAAGAAAAAGGACGCGCGCACGAAGGTCGCACCAAAATTCGCCAACCCGAATGCGCCTGAACAAACCTGGACGGGACGGGGCCGCAAGCCGAAGTGGGTTGAGGCGCATCTCGAGGCAGGCGGCACGCTTGAGGATATCGAAATCAAAAAAAATGAGCAGCCGCCGGCGAGCTAAGTCTCAGCCAACCCACCTAGTCTTGTGCGAAGGGCGGCCCTACGCTGGGCGTGCCCTCCGGTCCGTGTGGACGTATTGGTTCGACACGACAGGCTTCTTTGAAAGGACCAAGAGTGCAGTTCATAGTGAAATGGTTAACCGCGATCGGGTTTGCTCTAACGCTTGCGGTGAGCGCCCAGGCAGAGACGATTACGCCCCGGGACGCCTCGCGATATGTTGGAGACTACGTCACGGTGGCTGGGGTGGTGAGCCAAGTGTCGCGGAGCAATGGTGGCACGACCTTCATTAACTTCGGCGGACGGTTTCCAAACCATGTCTTCTACGCCGTCATCTTCAGAAACCGGACCCAGTGCCTTTCCCGGTGTTTTGGACCTCCAGGGGCGAAACGTCGCAATTACCGGGGAAATATCTCTCTACAACGGCAAACCTCAGATCATACTGAGCTCGCCTGGCCAGCTTCAGGTTCAATGAAGGCTGCTGGGTAATGAAGACGCGACCTCAAAGCCGACGGTGGCACATAGCATCTTTACTTTCCGTCGTCGCCCTATTCGGTATCACGACAGTATCCCCGGTCGACGCACAGCCCCGGGAGATCAAAGGACGGGTCCAAGTGGTTGACGGCGACACATTGTGGCTCGGACGTATCAAGGTACGCCTCAATGGGATCGATGCCCCGGAGCGGGGACAGCCGCGATTTGCTGCCGCCACGCGCGCCCTACGAGATGTCACTAGGGGACAGGTGGTGACGCGCCGTCTCAACGGTGAGAAGAGTTACGATCGATACATCGGAAGTTGCTTTGTTGGTTCGGTAGACGTCGCCGCATTTGTCATCGCAAGTGGGAATGCCCTGGACTGCGCGCGGTACTCGGGCGGGCGCTATCGGTCACTCGAGACGCAAGAGGCACGGAGATACATCACGCAGGCCCCGTATTGCTGAGGCTGCAATCGTCCAGCGGCTCGTTTCGTCCGTTTCCGGCCCATTCCGGACCTTCGCGCGGCACGCCATCTATGTGGCGCAGCTTCCCCGAACCGGCCCTTCGTGGCGTCACGTAGCATTTTCCTATGATCCAACGCCTGCCATGCGCATTTCGCGCACATGAGCGATGAACGTTTGCCACTAGTCGCTTGGAGTAAGGGGCCTGGGCAATACCCTGCTAACGTCCATGCGAACTCCCACCGGTGCGACTTCGACGGTGACGATTTCACCGGGTATGGGCCAATCCGGCAGATGGTATTCGAAGATGGTCTTATCCGTGCCGCCGCTATTCAAGAACAAACCCGACACCGTGAGCTGGCCACCTACAGCGATTGGCCCAATCTCGTTTTCCAGAGCCGCAACAGTAGCTCGGTTGAGGGCCTCAATATCGGTTGTCGGACCCTCCGCAAAGGTCCCAAAGTAACAGTAGACGTAGGTTCGGTCTTCGATCGCAGCGACATTTATGGCGAACATCTGAGTCATTTCCATCGATACGACGGTATAGACGGACTTATCGTCGCTCACCCCCACGGCGGTCGGACTCATGTCCCCGGCAGAAATGCGGTCGTCCAAGTATTTTTCCGGAGCGGACAAGACTACACCGCAGTTGCTTTCAAATTGTTCTATCAGGCTCGAAATCGCGTCTTGCCCTTGGGCGTTTGCACCAACCGTGCCGGAGACTAGAAAACATGCGGAGCCGAGTAGTCTTAGGAGTGGGCGCGGGGACGTCATTTAAAAAATCTCCCATTTTCGAAACAGATGCAATGTCACTCTACCTGCGATAGATTTTCGTCTACGGTTGTTTCGGCATAGATTTCATACATATTTGTCTGAATTGCGACCTGCGCTAGCAAGTCGCTCTGCGACCATCCGACGACCACATGGTTATATAACTGAGCGATTTGTTTCACCATCATCCCGGTCTGGCTGGCGCCTCCAGCGAGCAAGCTCTTCATGCCGGATGCGCCCCCCACGGCCTTCAACCGATCATCCGCTTCGATGACCTTGTTGAAGGCATCCTCGGTAGCCGCAGCATCGAGCAGTGCCGCATCATTGAAATGCGCGACCTGGCAAAAGATGCGCATCCTGTCTGCTGCAATCTGGCCGAAGCGGATTCCGATTTCACCGGGCGGATCGGTCTTTCGCACGAACACGACAGTGCCGCTCGGATCTTCGGTAACTTCGACCGTGCCCGACCCTAAAGCAGCGCGCGCCTCGGCCAGATAGGTCTTGGGGGCAGCAACAGCATCATTACAGGCTTCAAAAAACTTGGTCGTGAGGTCTTGAACAAGTTCGGTGGGCTGGGCTGGCGCGAGGCCCGGCAATGAAGCGCCCACTGCCAGAACCCCTAGGAAAACGGCGCGCATAAGATCTCCAAGGCAAAAAGTACGAAATGATAAGAGCTTCTTCGGAAGCCACCGTCCATGTCAAGCTTTGCTTCCAGTGAAAGCGGCACCGAGGCTAGCACTGGTGCGGCCAGTAGGAGACAACTTTTCCAGCCTGCGCAATCGCACCACAACCAAATTTATGAAATTTTTTCTTTCCAGCATTCGAGCCGTGTGGCCCATCGCCGATAGGTTTCATTGCTTACCGTATTTTGGATGCTAGAATACTAGCGGTCCTCATGTATCGGGCTCCACTCCTCCCAACGAGCGGAGCGGAAGCACAGCCAGCGAATTGACCTCAAATGGAGCTTGTTCTGTTGATTTCTATACACGCTAAAACAAAGTGTAAGATAGACTACTCGAGCCTGTAGAGAGTGTTTGCATGCTCCGCTGGTTGGAATCTAACGCTCAGATGTAGGATTTCCGCGCCTCGCTGCCGTTCGTGGTCGCCGCAACGAACGTCGGATCTTTCGCCCAAAGCGATTAAAACGGCTCCCGGCCCAAACCGGTCTTTCGATCGATGCCCTGGATGCAGCGTTGCGGCCGGTCGAAGCCGCCCTTCGATTCGAGGGTATGGCCAGCGTCTAGACTGAGGCCTCCGGAGAATGCGTTGGCAATAGCAATAATCGGTCAAGCTCACGGATTGAAACCGGAAAGCAGGTGCAGATCGGGTTGTTTTACGTGCCGCTCCGCACATCGGAGGTTTATGCGCGGCGCTTGCCGCCCTAAGATGCGCACAAAGAATTTGTAGGTGAGCCCTTATGATCCCTGACTACCAGTCGCTTATGCGCCCAGTATTAGAGTGCGCTCGAAATGAGCCACGGAAAATTTCCGACGTGGTCGAAGAGATTTCAGATCGCCTCGAATTGAGCGAAGAAGAGCGCCAAAAAATGCTACCGAGCGGAAGGCAGACGACAATTGCAAACCGTGTTCATTGGGCACGCTCGTATATGAAGCAAGCGGGCTTGGTGCGAAACATCCGGCGCGGGTGGTATGAGTTAACAGACCGCGGGATGTCGGTATTGGACGACCCGACTATTTCTCTAGACTCCAAATATCTGGAGAAATTCGACGAATTTCAGGAATTCAAATCACGCGGCAAAGAGAGTGACGAAGGAACAGCCGCGCAGGTAGAAAGCGAAATCCCCGCCAATACACCCGACGAAAATTTGCAGGCGGCGCATAAGAAATTGGAGGCGGCCCTTGCCGCCAACCTGCTCGACTATGTGCGGTCGGCGTCTCCTCTTTTCTTCGAGAACTTGATTGTGGACCTACTTATCGCGATGGGATACGGAGGCACGTCGGAGGACGCAGGGCGTGCGCTCGGCCAATCGGGCGACAACGGCGTGGACGGGGTCATTGACCAAGACCCACTTGGCGTTGACCAAATCTATCTTCAAGCGAAGCGTTACGGTCCCGCGAACAGCGTTGGGCCAGGCGATATTCGCGACTTCTACGGCGCTTTGAGCATCAAGAAGGCAACGAAGGGTATCTTCGTGACCACTTCGCACTTCACGGGCTCAGCTGAACAGACAGCCAAGGATTTGGGATCTCGGATCGTGCTTATCGACGGCCCACAACTCGCTAAGCTGATGATCAAGTACAATATCGGGTGCCGGGACAAGGACGTTCTGCATATTAAGCAGATTGACGAGGGTTACTTCGACGAGGCGGCTGACTGACAGATGAACGATAGCGAAGAGACACTGCCTGAGGTCGTTGATGAGCAGGTGCCACAGCAGGCATCGTTGCCTGCAGACCAGCCGATCCGTGTGCCGCTGTATCGACGCGACCTCAATCCAACCAACCTCGTACTGTCGGCGGAGGATTTGAAAGAGTTCTGCGAACTCCTCGTCGAGGCGAACGAAAAAGCCAAGGAGATCGAGTATAGTAAACTTGACCTCAGCACCTTTGATAGCCCGGAGCAGGCAAAGGCGCGCGTGAATGAACTCATACCCATCGAGTACAACTATGTCGCCGGCAATGGCGACTCAATGCAGGGGCTTGGCATTCCGAAGACTGACGAAAGAGCTTTCCCGGACGACTTGCAGTCGCTGTTCGCATCAAACGCCGCATATGTCGAGCGAGCAATCAACCTCCAGCCCTTGAATACCGTCGAAGTATTCCTCTGCTTCGAGAAGCCTTCATTGAAGATCGACTTGCAGACGTTGCCATCCAATCCGACCGAGAACCGCAGTGTGATAAATGTCGCCGGGCGAGACGAGGATTGGGTAATCTCAACCGCCCAGAAGATCGACGACTTCTTCAGAAAACGGAAGGCGACCCGCCCAATCATCCACGGTTCGGGAGCCTATGACTACATCATCTATCTCGCGTTCCTGCCTGCGGTGATTTGGCTATTCTACAAGTATGCGGCCCCTGTCAGCGGTTGGCTTGAACAGCAGACAATCTTCCTTAATGTCATCCTTGGCATCTACGGGTTGCTGTTGTCGTTGCTATTCGCAAGGTTCCTATTTCAGTATGCCCGGTGGCTGTTTCCACCGATGGAATATTACAAACGAAGCCGATTGGGGGCGTTCATCCACCGGAGCATTGCAGCAGTCGTCGTGAGCGGAGTTGGCGTCAGCGCGATCTACGACTTGGTGAAAGCGGCAATCGCGTCATTGGGACCATGAGGGCGACCCAATCTTGGCCTGAAAAGGTGGTTCTGCGTGGATGTGTAGGGCGTCCAACCGACCAATTGGTGAACGTCGGTGCCCGATTAATCTAGACGCCAAAGTGGCCATTCATCAAAGATCCGGTATCGGTCACTTGGGCTGGTAAGAGATCATGCGACGCTGCAGAGTGAAGCCCAATTTAGGGGTTGCTTGAATGTCGGCTTCCACGGCTTCGGTTTTGATGGCTCGCAGTTTCAGAGAATGACCGCTTCCCGCCCTTTGCGGTCAATCGAAAGCGTCGCAGAGAATGTCCGGTTTCAGGTAAGCATCCGGCGTGGGCCGCGGTTAGGCGGCTTGTCGGAGTTCCAGGGGTTGCCAGTTCCAGGGTAGTAGGTCCGGCACCTGCGAGGC
>NZ_WTUX01000018.1 GCF_009882975.1 Maritimibacter harenae | reverse complement strand
CATCGATCGTCCCGTTGCCGGCCCCGAAGGTGAACGTCCGGCCCGTGGACATGTCCGCCGTGGTCGCGAGCGTGCCGCCGTCCAGCGTCACACCACCCGAGGCCGCGCCGAGGTTGCCATCCGAGGACACCGACAGGGTGCCGCCCGTGACGGTTGTGCCACCCGAATAGGTGTTGCTCCCCGACAGGATCAGCGTGCCGTCACCAGACTTGGTGAACGATCCTCCTGTCGCGCCGTCATCGGCCAAGACGCCTGACATGGCCGCTGAGTTGCCGCTCGCGACGCTGACGGTCCCTCCGTTTCCAGTAATCGTGAAATCGTTCGATAGATCCGACGTGGTGTTGAGCGTGCCGCCATCAAAAACGTAGGTAGTGGTCGTTCCGAGCCCAGCATCGGTGTCATCGTCCGCATTGATCGGACGAGGCCCTCCGCCGCCGACGGTATCATCGACCTCGTCCTCGCTGACCACGCTGTCTTGCGTCAATGGACCAGCGCCAGTGCCGTCGATCGTGCCGTCAGCAGTGTAAAGACGATAACCACCCAGCGCAAACTCCCCGGCAACGGATACTACCGACCAGCTGAAGTATGTATCAGACGAGGTGTAGCCGCCGCCGTATTTCTCGCCAGAATGGTCCGGCAAGGTGACGCCCGCATCGCCAAGGCTCGTGTTGGAGATGTAAAGTGACGAACTCCCCGTAATGCCGCAATAATCATACGAACAGCTCGGGGCAGCATCATAGGCGATCGAGTAGGTGTAGGTCGCGTCGGCCAGCGGCAGATTGATCTTCATTACATCGCCGGCACTCCATTGCCACCAGGCGTCGCCAGATTGCGTTGCCTCCGCTGGAGTGCCGCCCGAAGGCTGCTGGAAATTTATTGAGATATTTCCTGCGCCAAAGCTGTATGCGCCTTCGCTGCCATACTGCTTCACTGCAATCCCATTGCCTTGCTGGATCCATGTCGGCGTATTCGAAGACGCCTGAGTAAAGAGGTGGCCGGCATTGGCTTTACCAACGGGCACCAGAGAGATGGCGCCAAGACATACTAAAGCGGTCGCCGAAAGCGGCGACTGGCTGTAATTCTTCATTCCCCAATAGTCCCTTCGTTCACTTGTAACACATTTGCTTTTTGCGGTGCGCTTTGTGCGCTAATTTGGGCATTATTGGGACAACCTCGACCTGTATTTTGCAAAGGCGTTCTGCGCTTGCCACAATGCTTTTTTGCCCCCTCTGGACAAAAGTCTTAGCGCATGCAACAGGTTGACCACAAGTCATCTGTGATCAAAAAATGGGTGCGGATCTATCCAGGGGTGAGCCGTGACTTGAATGCCGCAAACCGGTTGGGGCGGGAGTAGTGTGTCATGCGAGTGAAATATGGCGACACGGTCAAGCTGGATGGCTTGCGAACAACGTCGGAAAACCTTCGTCCATCTCGTCGTGCTGTGAACATCGGCATGCTTCTCGCACCAATCTGGATTGGCGTCACCTCTCGCCCTTCGACTGCGGACGCGAGGACGAACGACACATTGCGCGCTATGGTGGAGACCATCGTGCCCGCTGACGAAACTCCCTCAGCAGCTGACATCGGGATCCACCAACAGATCCAAGCGATGGCACTCGATATCCAGAACTATGAGCTAATGATCGCAGAAGGAACGGCCTGGCTGGATCGCGCAGCGAACGGAAGCTTTGCGAATTTGGCGCTTCCGGACCGAAACCGTGTTCTGGAGGCGGCCTTCTCGCAGCCACCGCAATCCTTGCCCCAAGTCTTTGCAACCCGCATACGAAACGACACGCTAACCCTTTATTATCGGGACCGGCGTGCGTGGCCGGGACTCGGAATTGCCAGCCCCATTCAACCCGACGGATATCCGGACCACGACGAGAAGCCTGTTTGAAATGGAAGACGTGGATGTATTGATCGTCGGGTCCGGCCCGGGCGGAGGCGCTGCGGCTTGGCGGCTTGCTACCAAAGGACTTCGCGTCCGGGTGCTCGAAGCAGGCCCGGCTTTCGAACCTCGAAAGGACTATGCGCAAGACCGTGAAGATTGGGAGACACCGTTTCCTGTGCTTCCGGGCAGCAGGGCACCATACGATGTTGCCGACCTACAAAATCTCGGCGACGAAGCCAAAAACATCCGCTCCTGGAATTCGCTAAGCGGTCCATATGTCCCAGGCGAGCGCCGCGCATCGTTCGGCTACCATCACGTGCGCGGGGTTGGCGGCAGTTCCCTCCACTTTACCGGTGAAGCGCACAGATTGACGCCCGCGGCAATGAAAATGCGAAGCGACTTTGGCGTCGCCGCAGATTGGCCGATGGACTACGACGCTCTTGCACCATATTGGCAACTCGCGGAACAAACGGTCGGCATTGCCGGGCCCGCCGACGATTTGCGTGCTCCGCGACGCAAACCCTACCCAATGCCCGCGCATCCATTCAGCTTTGCCAGCGCGAGACTTGCAGAAGCTGCCCGTGATATCGGTATGTCCATTCAACCGAATTCGTTGGCCGCTCTTTCCACGCCTTACGACGATCGTCCCGAATGCAACTTCTGCGGCGGGTGCCTGCGGGGGTGTCAGCGCCTGGACAAGGGTACGATTGACGTGACCTACCTTCGCCATGCCGTGAACACCGGTCGCTGTGAAGTGCTGCCGGGGGTCGAAGCACTGCAGATCGAGGCCGAGGGAAATCGTGCGACGGGTGTGCTCTGCAAAACCCAGGACGGCTTGCAAGTCTTTCAGGCCAAGGTGATTTTTCTGGCGTGCGGTGCGGTTCAGACGCCACGGCTCCTGCTGAACTCCGCAGCGTCACACAGCCCGGACGGATTGGCGAACGAGAGCGGCGAAGTGGGCAGGAACTTCATGGAGACGCTTCTGTTCACCAGCTCCGCGCTCCATCCCGAAGACCTTGGAAGCCATCGAGGGCTGCCGGTCGACTGGGTTTCCTGGGACTATTCGTCGCCGGATTCCATTCCTGGATTGGTCGGAGGCGCCCGTTTCGGACCATCAATGGCCGAGAGCGATCTTGTGGGGCCCGTCGCCTATGCAACGCGTGTCGTTGATGGCTGGGGTGCTGACCACAAGCGTAGAATGCGCCAGACGTTCGGCCGTGCGCTCTCCGTGACCGGTATCGGAGCGTGCCTGCCTAATGTCGGCAGCTTCATCACCCTGTCCGAGCGCAAGGACGCGAGCGGTCTGCCTGTTCCACGGATTCACTCCGAGCTGAAAGCAGATGCATTTGCCCGAATTCGGTTCATGGCCCAAGTCTGCCGTGACATCCTTGCGGCCGCGAACTGCGACAAGCCTTTCGAGGAATTCAGCTCGGCAGACGCGTTTTCCTCAACACATGTTTTCGGCACGTGTCGCATGGGACGCAACGCAGACGAAAGCGTCGTGGATGAGTTCTGCCGCAGTCACCGGTGGCGTAACCTCTTCATCACAGACGGTAGCGTGTTTCCGTCAAGCGGCGGTGGTGAATCCCCGGGACTGACAATCCAAGCTCTCGCCCTGCGCGCCAGCGATCATTTGCTTTCCGAAAAGACACCATGACCGACACACGACACTACTTCCCGATACCGACCCTTACATTGCGTCGGCGCGCAATATTTTCGCCGATGACCGACTTGCTGCTCACATCGGGCATTTCCATCTTTGTGGTTGGAACTGCGATCTTGATCTTTCTAAGCACGGGTCGGACCGTCGGGGATGAAAGCGACATCCTTCCCAAGCTGCTTGTCATGCAAGTCTTGCTGAATTGGCCCCACTTTCTCGTGTCCTACAAACTTCTTTATGGACGGCGAGAAAACGTCCGCGCCTATCCGCTCGCGACCATTATTGTGCCTCTTGTCCTCCTTGCGGTGGTTGGGGCCGCCATGCTCCCCGCGTTCGGCGGCGCCGGTCCCACGGCAATGAACCTGGAAATCTCGTATGCTCTGTGGGTCTTCGCGGCCCTCTACCTCGCCTGGCACTACACCGGCCAAGCTTGGGGCGTAATGATGACCTTCGCGCATCTCTCCGACCTGCAAATCAACTCGCGGGAACGACTGATGCTTCGAGGCGGGTTCCGCGTCCTGATCCTTTGGCACGTGGTCTGGGGGATACAGACCCTGCCATCCTATTCGGTTCTCACACCCTTCCAAACCGACATCGCGATGTCGATCGTCAACATACTCGGGATCTGCGCGTTTCTGGTCGGGGCCCTTACTTTGCTTCAGATCGCCCGAAGGAGTGGCAACCTCGACCTTCGGATTGCCGGCGCATGGCTCGCAATTTACCTCTGGTATCTTCTGCTATGGATCGCGCCTGCTGCGTTCCTCCTGGTGCAGTTGTCGCACGCGCTCCAATACATGATCTTCCCGGCGCGAGTGGAGCTCAATACACATCCCCGGAAAGGTGTCATCACGCGATTGGGGTTCCTCTATGCCGCCTGCGTGTTGGGCGGGTTGCTGGTCTTCTACCTGCCGGAGCTTTGGTTTGTCTCTCCTGTCGGCAATCCGACCATCGGGACGATCTTCGGAGTCCTGGTGAATATCCATCACTATTACACCGATAGTGCGATATGGAAACTTCGTCGAAGCGATGTTCAATCGCGCCTTTTTAAGCATCTCGATCACTGACCTGCCACTGAACGATTATCGAGGCGCGACCCGAGCCCGGATGGTGTTGGTCCGACCCCGAACCTTCTACCGCCCTTGGCAAGAGTTTTCGGACTACGATCAGGGTGACAGGCTGGTTATTTCCCCCGATTTCGTCAGCGTGATCGGCCCCTTGTTGCCGATCGCGCTGTGTGGCCGTTCCTCGTTGTAGTATCTACGCCAAGTCTCCAACTCTTCAGCCGCATCCGCAAGCGTCAGGAACCAGTGGGCATTCAGACATTCTGTAAGCATCCGGCGTGGGCCGCGGTTAGGCGGCTTGTCGGAGTTCCAGGGGTTGCCAGTTCCACNGGCCAAGGGCCACGCCGCGCAGCGCCCGCTCGGCGGCATTGTTCGTCAGGCAGATCCGGCCGTCCTCGAGGAAGCGGATGAAGGTCTCCCAGCGTTCGGCCTTGAACATGTAGGCGATCGCCTTGGCGACGGGATTGTGCCTCGACATCGTGTCCCGTTCGGTGCGCATCCAGTCGTGAAGCTCGTCGACCAGTGGCGGGACCAGGCGCTGCCGGGCTTCGAGCCGCGCCGCGGCGTCCAGACCGTTGATGCCGCGCTCGACATCGAAGATCGCGTCGATCCGGGTGACTGCCTCCAGCGCCACGGGGGAGATGTCGTGGGCCGGCTTCCGTTTGCGGGCGTTTTCCTTGATGTCGGCCAGTTCGAAGAACTTGCGCCGGGCATGGCTCC